>CAWGXZ010000003.1:0-659072 GCA_963826695.1 uncultured beta proteobacterium | reverse complement strand
TGAACTCGGACACGGTCTTCGGAAACGACACGGAGACGGATGTCCTTATGGAGGACGTGTATTCACCGGACACACCCAAACGCGAGAACGTAAAGGGCTTTACGCGGCAACCGAGGCCTTCGCTGTTCGGAACGCCGCGTGGTTGCCGCCTGGTCTCGGTCTGTACGAGTTCACTTGCTATCGCGACAAGTGGAAGTGCCCCCATCGATCGCGACTGCCAGGTGCACCGGCGTACGGTTCGACGTCGCACCTCCGGCTCAGAGTCTAAGCCGGATACCGAACGTTGGTCTGGCTCTGATTGCCTTTGCTCGAGCCTTCGCTGAACATGCCAGCCTTGCCATTGTTGTCGACGTACGCTACGAATGCGGGTCGTACAGCTCCGTTCGGTCAGGCGCAACGGCTCCACGGCTATCGCGCTGCGTCATGACGATAAAGGCTCGTCTGCAGCTGACGTCGCGAATGCCCTTTGTGCGCATCAGCCGACGTATGGCGTGATCGTTGCCGGACAAAGCCGCCTTGCTCGGCAAGCCCAGCGCGGCTGCGCGGCATGCCGTAGGTGCAGTCGGACCGCTCGTGCACGAGGCGAATGCGCTTGGTGAGCACCTCATTGTCGAGCGCTCTCTTCGCGGGTGCGCGGCCTCGCCAAGTCGCAGAAGCCGCTCGGCGAAACCTCCAGCACTCGGCACAGCGTGCGCACGTTGAAGTCGGCCTGGTTCGCCATCACAAGCTCGAAGAAGGCGTGGACGTCTTATTCTTACTGTGTCAATAAAAACAAGGCACTATACGAGCGTCTTCTATTCTTCATGTGATGGCGATGGGTGCGAGCGAACGGTTTGATCGGTACATGGAGCATCTTTCGCAAGGGCTGGGGCACTTGGATCGTCACGCGGCGCTGAAGGGCTACTGCACGGGGCTGATGTTGCCGCTGTCTCGCAAGAGTGTCGAGCCGATGGCTGCACGGGTTGACCCGCTGCACGCCAGCGCCCGGCACCAGGCGCTGCATCACTTCGTCGCCAATGCCGAGTGGTCCGACGCGGAAATGCTGCGCCGGGTGTGCCAGTGGGTGGTGCCTCGGATGGACTTCAGCCAAGGTGGCTGGTGGATCATCGACGACACGGGGTTTCCGAAGAAGGGCAAACACTCGGTCGGAGTGGGGCGCCAATATTGCGGGTTGCTGGGCAAGCAGGACAACTGCCAGGTTGCGGTGAGCGTGTCCCTCGCATGCGACCAAGGCAGCGTCCCGATGGCGTGGCAGCTTTATCTGCCTGAGACCTGGTCGGACGACCCGGCACGCAGGCGCCGAGCGGGAGTGCCCGAGGAGGTGCGCTTTGCCACGAAGCCGCAGATCGCGCTGGCGCAGTTGCGCACGTTGCTCGACGAAGGCGCGCCACGCCACTGCGTGCTGGCCAACGCCGGTTACGGTGTGGACAACGCTTTTCGTCAGGCGCTGAGCGACATGGGCCTGCCGTACGCCGTGGGGTAACCTCGGCGGTCGTGGTCTGGCCTCC
Source organism: uncultured beta proteobacterium (assembly GCA_963826695.1). Lineage (GTDB taxonomy): Bacteria > Pseudomonadota > Gammaproteobacteria > Burkholderiales > Burkholderiaceae_C > CAWGXZ01. The sequence continues at coordinate 657,564 of CAWGXZ010000003.1, read as the reverse complement.
AGGGATCGAGCCGCTGCCCCCCAAGCCCTACAGCGGCACAGGCCGCCCACCGGTGATGCCGCGGCGCACCGCTCGGCTTCAGCCCATGAGCGTCAAGGCGCTGGCCTTGTCTTTGCCGCCGCAAGCGTTCCACACGATCAGTTGGCGCGAAGGCACCAATGAGCCACTCAGCGGGCGCTTCGCCGCCGTACGCGTGCGGCACGCCGGCGGCAACGCTGGCAAGGCGCGGTTGCGACCGCTTCAGTGGCTGCTGATCGAGTGGCCCGCTGGCCAGGCCGAGCCGAGCAATTACGTCTTGTCCACGCTCCCCGAAGACACGCCGCTCAACGAACTGGTCAGTGCCGCCCATCAGCGCTGGCGCATCGAGCGCGACTACCAGGACTTGAAGCAGGACTTCGGACTGGGGCACTACGAGGGCCGCGGCTGGCGTGGATTCCACCACCATGCCAGCCTGAGCATCGCAGCCTATGGGTTCCTGATGGCCGAACGGCTCGTCGCCGACAAACCAGTCGACGGCAAAAAAAACTTCATCGGACGCCAGGTGCCTGCCCTTCCCACGGATTACATCCCCCGCGGCAGTCCTGCGCGCGCAACGCCACGTCGACCACTCGATCACGACACTGCGACTCACACTGAGCTATCAACTGATAGCCCGACTCGGGCAGTGCCCCTGCTGCGGAAGAAGCAACAAAGGCTACGTTTGTGACACAGTAAGATTATCGCCTCTGGAGGCAAACCAGGGCCGTAGCCTTTGCAAAGATGTCACGCTCCATTTGTGTCTGGCGTTGCTGCCGGCGCAGCCGCACGAGCTCTTCACGCTCGACGCTGTTCAGCGGGTCAGTGCGGCCAGGCTTCACGCCGCGGCACATCGGCTGCCAGCCGAATTGGCGATTGTCTGTGCGCTACAGGAGAACTCGGGAGACAACTCCGAAGGCGTTCGCCCGGCGTGCGCAAGCTCGACGATCTGCTGACGAAACTCCAACGAGTACGGCGGTCTGGATCTACGCAGCTTGGGACTCCATGGCTCGAGAGCATAGGTGTCCGCGGAGGGCAAACTTCAGAACTCGCACTCGGCCAGGAACGGACACAGCTTCTTTGCAGTTGCGCGGGTGCGAGCACCACGGATCACCGACTTCCCGCGAGCGTTGCAAGATGGCTCGCAAGCGCGGCTCGCACACGTGCTGCCGCCTCGGGTTGATCCCGTTGCGCCAGCACATCCGCCAGCTGGCGCAGCTGCGCCGCTGTCAGCCCCACGTTCATGCTGATGCGGATGTGCGACTGCAGCTGGGATTCGACGCCTGAGAGTGCTGCCAGCGGCCCACGGTCGCCAACTCGCGGCTTTGCCAGTCGAGGTTGTCGCGCGCGAAGATGTCGCCGAATAGGTGTGTCTTCAGGAATTCGTCGATCGCCGGCGCAAACTCGAACAGCGGCCCCTGACGGGGCCGCCCGACAAGCGGGTCTGGTTGGCGGTGCCGGCCGCGAGCAGCTCCTTGCCGGTCGGAACGCGACCGGGATCGCGCGCCGGACGCATCCTGAATGCCTCGCTGCTTGCGCTCGTCCAGCACCTTCATCAACTCGCCGAGCGCGTTCAGGCTGCGCGGAAAGCCGGTGTACGCAACCATCTGCACCAGAATTTCCTTGGCGTCGCTGACCGTCAGGCCGGCGTCGAGGCCCAGGTCGAGCGCCGCATTCAACTGGGCCATGTCACCGGTGGCTGTCGCCGCGGTGATAGGCGCGATCGACTGCTGCTTTAGTGACAGCGACTGTTCCCTGGCCACGGCGTCCCGAATCTGGCTCGTCTGCGCCTGGGCGCATCCGAGCAGCCCGATTGCACTTGCGGTCATGGCCGCCAGGACGGCGCGCTGCATCGGCTTAGCCCGGATATTTCACGAGTGACGCCGAAGTGACGCCGCAGGCAACGTTTTGGAGCGCAACGGGCCATCGAGATGGGTTCCTGTACTGCTGGAAGTGGTCCGTGCTGATTTCGGACGTACTACCCCCTTACCCCCGTTGTTTGTCAGCGTGCCGGGAACAGCACTCGACGGGGATCAGGGGGCCAGCGCGTGCGCGGCGCTGATGAAGACATGCTTCATCGGGTGAGCTGATGCCAGCAGCACCCGCACGCGGCGGGTGTTGCGGATGATGGCAGCGCCGATCTTCAGCAGCTTGGTGCGGATCGTGGTCGTGCAGGCCTGTGCGAGCTCGGTGCCTTTGAGGCCCAGGCGGCGCAGGTTGATCATCAAGGTATATGCCAGCGCGGCCAGCAGCAGACGCAGCTGGTTGGCCTGGAAGCGGTGGCAACTCGCACGCCGGCCGAACAGATCCAGCTGCGCCTCCTTGATGCGGTTCTCGGCCTCGCCGCGTGCGCAATACCGCCGCTCGTACAAGGCCTTGGGTGAGCCCGGCAGATCGGTGACGATGAAGCGCGGGTTGGCGCCTTGCTCGCCGTGCTCGAGCCGCGCGATGACGCGCCGCGTCCTGTCCCAGGTGCGCGCCGCGTAGTCGAACTCGCCGAACATGCGTTGCTTGATCTGCTTGGCCGCGTATTGATCGGCCAGCGCCAGTTCGGCCAATTCCACCTCTTGCGCCAAGCGCGAATTCTTCTGCAACCCGATGATGTAGCTGACGCCCCAGCGCTCCAGGCGGCGCAGTACGCGGGGGCGGCAGAAGCCCGAGTCGGCTCGCACGATGATCTTCGTTTTCGGCCAGGCGCGGCGCAGCGGCACCAGCAGCCGCTTGATCAGCGCGCTCGCCACGCTGGCCGGGTCACGGTCGCTCGGGCCGCAGCACGCACGCCAGCATGTCCTGGCCGGCGAAGACGTACAGCGGCAAGTAGCAGTAGTTGTCGTAGTAGGCGTTGAAGTGCCCGCGCTCCTGTTCGCCGTGCAGCGGCACGTGAGTGGCATCGACGTCGAGCACCAACTCTCGGGGTGCCTTGGCGTGGCTGGCGATGAACTGCTGCATCAGCACCTCGTGCAGTGCAGCAGCATGCTCGGGCGTTGCACCGGTCTCGAGTCGGCTCAGCGTGGGTGCCGAGCCCAATGCCTCGGCACGGCCCACGGCCGTCTGCATCACCAGATCATTGCGCAGCACGTTGTGATCGCAGACGTCGGACCAACCCAGGCACAGGCCGTAGATGCGCTGCGCCAACAGACTGTGCACGCTGTGATGGACGCTCGCGCTGCGGCGCTCATCGCCAAACGCCCGGGCCGCGGCATGGGTCAGCCCGAGTCGTTCGTCGACCTGCTTGAGCAGCAGCACACCGCCGTCACTGACGATGTCGCCGCCATCGAATGCAGCCTCGACGACTCGCCTTCCGACCCGTCCAAACTCCACACGCTCATCGGTACACTTTGGCATCGGCAGTCCTCGGTTTTCATTGGCGTCAGATACCTATGAAAACGCGCTTCGGCACGAGGCTGCCGACCTCCTGCTGGTGAAATATTCGGGTTAGAACCTATCCGTAAATTATGTTGACGTTCATCGGCACCTTTCGGAACGCGATGATGGCGGCGGCGAGGTGGTTGAGTGCAAGGAAGCTGCGCTCGAGCTTTTCGTAGCGTACGAGCAGCTTGCGGAAGCGGTTGAACCAGCTGTGGCACACCTCGACGACCCATCGCTTGGCTTTCTTCTTTGGATCGCGCCTCTTGGCGTCGGCTTCTTGCCGCCGGTTGACGACATGAGGGATGTAGCCATGCTCGTCGATGATGCGGAGGTTCTCTGCACTGCGGTAGCCCGCGTCGGCGCACAGATGCTTGCTGCGCCGACGCGGCGGCCGCTCTCGTTTGACGACGATCGCGCTGAGCACCTCGTCGAGCCGCTTGCCGTCATTCACGTTGGCCCCGGTCACGATGAGAGACAACGGGACGCCACGGCCGTCCACCAACAGGTGGCGCTTGCTCCCCTTTTTTTCCCCGATCCGTCGGATTGGGGCCGACGGCTTCTTGCGCAAGTGGGGCCTTCATCAACGCGCCATCGATGCTCTGCCATCGCCACGCAATGCCCTGCATGTCGTCATACTCGGCAAGCCCGGCCTTCCACAGGGCTTGAAAGAAGCCTGCATGCTCCCATTCGAGAAACCGCTTGTGGACAGCGCTCGCACTGCCAAAGCGCTCCTTGGGCAATGCCTTCCATTGGCAACCTGTCCGCAGCACATAGACCACCGCCTCGAACACTTGCCGCGCCGGCTTCGCCGGGCGGCCTGCACCCGGTTTGCGCACATAGGCTTTGCCCTGCGTCGGCACGCGCGCAGGTATCAGCGGCTCGACGCGCCGCCAGGACTCATCAGTCACTACCCACGATTCGACTCGCTTGGGCACAGTCTCACTCCGACGCCGCGGTCCGGGCGGCTCGGAATGGGACTGTACTTAATTTAAGGATAGGTTCTTAGCGAGCGCTGTACTGTTCATCGCTGACCTTTTCCATCCAGTTCACGTTCTTCCCGTCGACGGTGCCGGTCACCGCCAGGTGCGACATTGCCGTGGTCGGCCCGGCGCCATGCCAGTGCTTGACGTTCGGTGGGCACCACACCACGTCGCCGGGGCGAATCACCTGCGCCGGCTTGCCGGCCTCCTGCGTGAGCCCCACGCCCAAGAGGACCAGCAGGCGCTGACCTGCCGGATGGGTATGCCACGCCGAGCGGGCGCCGGGCTCAAAGGTCACGATGCCGCCCGCGGTGTTGATCGTCTCGCTCGCCGGCCACACTGGGTCGACGCGCACGCGCCCGGTGAAGTACTCGGCAGGCCCTATAGCCGATGCCTGGGCGCCCGCGCGCACGATCTCCTGTCCGGCGCTGCCCGTCGGCTGGGCCGCTGCGGCGCCGCCGAGCAGCAGGGCGGCGCAGGCGACCGCCCGCGTCAGCTTGCAGCCGGCCATGAAGCGAAGGTCCCCGGCGCCGCGACTCGTCTTGCTGCAGTTCATGGTGCGAAACCCTCCATGATGAACACGCGAGAGGTCGCCGACTCGTGGCGAACCGGCAGGATGCTTCGATAGGCCGGCGAGTCGTACCAGGCTTGCGCCTGCTCAGGGCTCGGGAAGGCGATCATGATCACGCGCTTGGCAGGCGATCCTTCCAGCGAGGTGACCTTGCCGCCGCGCACGACATAGCGGCCGCCGAACGGCGTGAACGTCGACTCGACGGCGGCGCTGTAGGGACGTATGCCTTCGGGATCGGTCAGTTCGAACTCGGAGATGTAGTAAGCGGGTGCCCGTGCGCCGGCTGCAGGCTGGGCCTGCGCCTGCACGGCTGTAGAGGCCAGGCAGGCCAGGGTGGCCGACACGATTGCGGCGGTGGTGGCTCGTTTGATGTTCACGGGGTTCTTCTCCATTCAACGGTTTGTGGTGGCCAGGACCGGAGAATCCATCTCGAACAACTTGCGGTCGACGATCATGGCCTTGGTGGTTTGCACGTACTTCTTGAAGTGCGCCGACTCGATGTGCTGTCGATACGCGCCCTCGTCCGCATACACCTCGAAGAACCTCAGGTGCGACGGTCGGTCCTTCAGGGCCAGGCAGTAGATGGCCTGGACCCCCGGCTCGAGACGGATCGAGTCGTCGATCTCCTCGGTCACTGCAGCCTTGTAGGCGTCCAGCTGCGCAGGATCGATCTCGAGTTCGGCCACGCGCACATGCGTGGCGCTGGACGCCGGGCCCACCCGAGGCTTGGCACCGAGCCGGACCGGCACCGTCTCGAATACCGAGCGGCCGCGCAGCATTCCCTGCGTGTCGCGGACGAACTTCTGGATGTGCGCCGACTGCAGGTGAGCCTGGTAGGCATCGGCACTGGCGTAGACCTCGAGCACACGCATGCGTGCAGGGTTCGACTTTTCTACCGCCGCGTGGATGGCAATGACACCCGGCTCGGCTGCGATGCTGGCAGCGATGTTCGCTTGGCCGGCCGCTTGCAGCGCGGCAGCGTCACTCGGGCTCACCTCGAGTTCAGCCCAGCGCACGTACGGTGTCGCTGGCTGCTGAGAAGATGCGCTGAAGCACCTCATGGAAGCGGTGGCTACGGCGATGAAGGTTCTTCTGTGCGGCATGCGGATCCTCGGAATTCATGGCTGAATGTTCCTGCGGATGCCGCCCAGACAGGTAGATCGATCGCCGCGATATCTTGCCTGATTCGCCTGAAGGCAGTGGCTGACTGTCAAGGATTGCCGGGCGTCGGACTAGCATCCGCGCATGCCCACCAAACCCGCCTTCGACACAGCCGCTGCCGACCGCTTCGAGTCCGCTCGCTCACGGCTCGCCAGCCGGATTACCCGCTGGACCTGCGAGACCGAGCGATTCGCCACGGTCGATCCGTATCTCACGCTCTACCGTCACGAGGCGCCGACTGCGGCGATGAGCTGCATGGTCGAGCCGGCGATCGCGTTGACGGTTCAAGGTGTCAAGCACGCGGTGCTCGGCGAGGATCGCTACCGATACGACAAGCACAGGTTCCTGTTGACGACCCTCGACCTGCCCGTCGTCCTGCAGGCGGTGGAGGCCAGCGCGAGCAGTCCGTACCTGAGCCTGGTCCTGAAGCTCGACGAACGAGCGATCGCCGAGCTCGTCATGCAAAGCAAGATGCAGCCGCCCGCGAGGGACCTGTCGGCTGCACGGGGAATCGTGCTCGGCGAGACCGACTTCCGAATGCTGGAGACCTTCGACCGGCTGGTGCAATTGCTGGACGAGCCCTTAGCCGCACCCGTGCTCGCGCCGCTCATTCACAAGGAGATCTACTACCGACTGCTTGCGGGAGAAAACGGGTGGCTCCTGTGGCAACTGGCCACCGTCGGCAGCCATGGACACCGGGTGGCGCGCGCGATCGACTGGCTCAAGTCGCACTACGCTGCTGCGCTGCGCGTCGATGATCTGGCGGAGCTGGTGAAGATGAGCCCATCGAGGTTCCATCACCACTTCCGACAGCTGACGAGCATGAGCCCGCTGCAGTTCCAAAAGCACTTGCGGCTCAACGAGGCGCGGCGGTTGATGCTGACGGAGCAGATCGACGCTGCGGCCGCTGCCTTCCAGGTCGGCTACGAAAGTGCCTCGCAGTTCAGCCGGGAGTACAGCCGTCAGTTCGGTGCGCCACCGCGCACCGACGTGATGCGGATGTTAGGCAGCAGGAGAGCAGCAACTCCAGCGAGAAGCGGGGGCGACTCCAGATGAGGTCGAGATGCAGCCGGTGCACGTGCTGCGCACATTGCCGGTGGTGCTCACGCACTCGGTGCGCACTACGGCTTCAAACCACGAGCCTGCAAGGCCTCCCGCGCCACGACGTAGGGCCAGGTTGAGCGGCCGTTCCGCTACGTGCGGGCCAACTTCTTCCTGGCCAGAAGCTTTGCGAACCTGGAACACCTGAACCGCCAGCTGCGCGCATGGCTCGACACCATCGCCAACGTTCGACTGCACGGCAGCACCGGACGCGTTCTGGCCGAGCACTTCGCGACCGAGCGTGTCAGCCTGACGGCGCTGCCGGCTGGGCGCTTCGACGCCGTGCTGCGCGCCGAGCGGCGCGTCAGCCACGAGGGCATGGTCTCGGTGGGCGGCAGCGTTTACAGCGTGCCCGATTGCACCGTGAAGCGCGTGCTGGAGGCGGAGACGACCTCCGATGCGTTCGCATCCACGACGGCCCATCGTCTGGTGGCAGTGCACGCGCTGCTGCACGGGCGGCCAGCGCTCGCTTCTGCCGGGGCATCGACAGCCGCGGCGCTCGAATGCGGCGCCCGAGGTCGAGAGGCCGACGCCGGTACAGCCGCCCGGTCACAGCGTGGCTCGCCGAGGGCTTGAAGTCTGCGCGGCGGCGGCCGAGCGACTCGGTGTGGTGTCGCGTGCCGCAACGGCAGCAGCGCAATGAGTGGCAACACCACGGATCGCATCCGCCGGCATCTGGTCGGCTTGAAGATGCCGCGTGTGCTGGAGGCGCTGCAGATGACGTTGTCGCGCATCGAGCAGGGCGGGGTCAGTGCGCTGGAGGCGATCGAGTCGCTGCTCGGCGAGGAGTACACGACGGCGAGAGCCGGCGCATCAAGACGGCGCTACACACGGCGCGGCTGCCGACCGTCAGGACGCTTTCGGGCTATCACTTTCGTAAGCGTCTGGCCGGGGCACCTTGAGCTGACGCCGATGGGTTGTCAGGCTGGCGCCCATGGCCGAGCTGGTGACCTTGCTCTGCGCGACCGTGCTGAACGCCGGCGTCGTGGGCATACGCCGCACGATGGCGCTGCTGAGCGCTGGATGGCGGCGGGCCGCGCAATGGCTGCGTGAGCGCCGCCCGCCGGGTGTGGATGCGGGCTCAGTGTGCCGCGGGCTCCCAGGGGTGCGGCAGCAGCTCGTCGATGCGGCTGTTCACCTGGGTCGGCAGCCGGGTGAGAACGTCCCTGAGGTAGAGCCGTCGGTCTCGATGCGGTAGAGCCGGGCAATGCGCTGCAGCGCCTGGTCAACTCTCAGGGGCGCGTCCCTCTGGGCCGGGCTGTTGCGCTGCGCGTCGAGCCGCTTCGCGTCTCGCCCCTCACGGGCTGCCATCCCTCGCGCAGCACGATCAGGCCGGCTGCGCTGGCGGTCAGTGGAGGCGGCCCGTTCCCGTGCCCAGGGATCGCGGGCTTGCTTCCTTCACGCTGCGCGTGAACGAGTCCGCTTGACGAACTGCCGGAGTACCGGCAGATCGTCACCCCGACCACCCGCCACGCCCGATGCCAGGCCGCCCAAGAGCTGAACGACTGATCAGGCCGACTGCGCCGGCGGTCTGTCGGGCGGCCCCTTCCCGTGCCCGGGGATCGCGGGCTTGATGTCCTTCACGCTGCGCGTGAACGACGCCCGCTTGACGAACTGGCCGGCGCTTCGCTCACTCCGCTGCGCTCCGTTCGCTGCGTGCCTGCCAGATCGTCACCCCGGACACCCGCCACGCCCGATGCCGGGCCGCTGAATGCTCAGCCTTGAAGTGATCGGTCCGGCTCGACCGACGCGCCAGTCGCTTCGCTTGGTGGCACGTCGGCCGCGGAGACGCCGGACCTCTGAGCTTGGCGGGCTCCTCGCGCAGCCGGTGCGCCAGGGGACCTGTCACGCCGGCCGCATGGCTCGGGCCCTCTGTGGATGGCAGCCTTCATCGCCAGTGAAGCCCACCGCGCTCCCCCCAGCTGCGCCCCCGTCCTTGGCGAGGGGGACTTGTGGGGGGATCTTCGAGCGGTGGGCCGGGTGACTGGCTCACCGCTTCGGCTGCGTGGAAGACCCACCCATCCCCAACCCCTTCCCGTGAGGGAAGGGGCCGTGCCCACCCCCGCCGCCCCTGGGCGGAGCGAGGAGGTCCAAGCAGAAGGATCAGTTTTCAGGGAAGCCGAAGGCGGTTCCCGGCTGGTCCTTCGGTTGCAGAGGAGCTCGATCATGGCTTTCGTACGAGTCGAGCAGCGCAACGCGCATCTGGCCGGCCCCGTCCGGCTGGAGTTCGTCAACGGCCGCGAGGGCAAGGTCGCCAAGGCGACGCTGACCGCCATCACCAACAGCCGGCGCGGCGGCGGCGAGGAGCGCGAAGAGGAGGCGACCGCGATCCAGTGGACCCTGTGGGGCAAGCAGGCCGAGAACGCGGCCGAGTACCTGGGCAAGGGCAGCCACGTGAACGTCGTCGGACGGGTGCGCAACAACAACTACCGGGACGCCGAGCGGAGAGAGTGTACGCGCTGGCCTTCACCTGCGAGGAGATCGACTACCTCGACAGCAAGGCCGAGTCCGAGGCGCGCCGGGCGCGGGTGGAGGGCAACGGGGGGTCTGCAGACGGCAAGCCGGCGCCCGCTGCCGCAGCGGCTAAGGCGGCCGGCGGCCGGTAGGAGTAGGAGGGGCGGCAAGTCCGCCCTGGTCCCGGCTCGCAAGCGTGGCTGAACTTCGGCATGCCGAAGGCTTGACATCTGGCGGTCCGTATGCTTGCGAGCGTCGCAGACTTCGGCTTGCCGAAGCTTCGGCTTTGGCGGAAATGCAGTCGGACGGCGGGATAGGCGTCGCCAACTTCGGCATGCCGAAGTCGTGCTCGACCTGACTGTCGCCAAGGCTGCTGTCGCTGCCGGCCGCGATCTTCGGCATGCCGAAGGCTCGCCGCTGGTGGTCCATCCGATCGCAAGCGCCGCCGAACTTCGGCATGCCGAAGCCTTGAGGAGGAAAGTGGTCGGAGGGCGGGATAGCTCGCTGACTTCGGCATGCCGAAGTCGTGCTCGACTTGGCCGCCGCCAGCGCTTGTGGCTGTAGCGGCCGCGATCTTCGGCATGCCGAAGGCTCGCCGTCGGACGGTGGATCTGCTCGCGAGCGCCGCCGAACTTCGGCACGCCGAAGCCTTGAGGGGCCAAACGGTTGGAGGGCGGGATAGGGCTCGCCGACTTCGGCATGCCGAAGGCTCCCGGCGTGGACGGTCAATCTGCTCGCGAGCCCCGCTGAACTTCGGCATGCCGAAGCCTTGAAGGGCGAATCGGTAGGAGAGCGGGATAGGGCACACCGACTTCGGCATGCCGAAGTCGTGCTCGACCTGGCCGTTGCCGGCGCTGCTGTCGCTGCGCCCGTCGATCTTCGGCATGCCGAAGGCGCGAGGCCGGACGGTCGATCTGCTCGCGAGTCCCACTGAACTTCGGCATGCCGAAGCCTTGAAGAGCGAATCGCTAGGAAGGCGAGGCGGGATAGGGCTCGCCGACTTCGGCATGCCGAAGTCGTCTTCGACCTGGCCCTCGCCGGCGCTGCTGTCGCTGCAGCTGGCCCCGATCTTCGGCATGCCGAAGGCTCGAAGGCCGGTGGGTCTCATCTGATCGCAATCGCCACTGAACTTCGGCATGCCGAAGCCTTGAAGTGGCGCATCGGTAGGAGGGCAGGATAGACAGGTGTCTGACATTGTTTAACAGAGCTCTTGAGACATCCGTTCCAGCCGAGCGTCACTCGCTCATTGCGACCCGCGCTACGGCCACCACCAAGGCGCGGTTCGCCGCGCTGGCTGCTCGGCAGGGCCTGAGCGAGTCTGCGCTGCTGACGCTCCTCATCGAGACGGTGCTGCGCGACAACAATGCTGACGACGCTGGACCCAGTCACGTTTGATCAGGAACCGAGCTCATTGAGCGATCGCGTCACCCTGCGGCTTCGCGCTGGCGATCGCCAGCGCATCGAGGCCCGTGCAGCGTTGCGCCGCTGTCCCTGTCGCGCTATGTTGTATCGCTCGTCCGGGCACATGTTCGTGAGGCTCCACCGTTGCCTGCGGCGGAACTCGACACGCTTAAGGTCGACTGTCAACGCGCTATCTGCAGTGAACCGAACGCTGATCGAACTGAACCACGCGCTCGGTCGCTCGTCGTCGACCGACGGTGCGATCACCGCGTCGCTCGGCGAGTTGCTGACGCGTGTCGACGCCGTGCATCGCGCGGTTGGCGACCTTGTTCGTGCGAACCTGATCAGCTGGGAGGCGGGCGATGGCTAAGGGATCGCGCCTCTGGCGCTCACGGGCTGAGGGAGCCTTCCCTCGACATCGTCAGCTACGGCCGACGCGGACCCTAGTTCGCCGGCGGGCCTTTCCCACGAGCAAGTCGCCCAGGTTGCGCGCACGGTGCGACGCACGCCTGAGGTGATGGTCAAAGTGTCCGGTGGCGCCCGCGACGCCGGCGGCGCCAAGGCGCATTTCGACTACGTCGGTCGACACGGGAAGCTCGGCATCGAGACGGACGAAGGCAGGGAGGTGACAGGCAAAGGCGCCGGTGCCGATCTGGTCGCCGACTGGAACCTCGATCTCTCGCGCGGCCAGTACCGACCGAAACCGGCTCGCTGGCGAGCACGACCCACGACCCAAGGTCGTCCACAACATCGTCCTCTCGATGCCGGGGCGCACGCCGCCCGAGGCGGTCCTCGCGGCGGCGCGCGAGTTCGCCCGCCTGAACTTCGCACTGCAGTACCGCTACGCCATGGTGCTGCACACCGACCAGGCTCATCCTCACGTTCACCTGATTGTCAAGGCCGAGCATGAACACGAGCCCGGGCGGCGGCTCACGATCCGCAAGGAAACACTACGGCAATGGCGCGAGGACTTCGCCGCTTGCCTGCGCCGGGAAGGCGTGGTGGCCAATGCAACACCCGCCGTGGTCCGCGGGCGGCCGCGGACCTCGAAGAAGGATCCTATCCATCAGCGGCTGCGCAGCCTGGCTCAGTACGAGGCACTTCCTGCGCACGCAAAGGCGCGAATGGCGCCTCCGGTGGGTTCCACCTTCATGCGCGCAAAGGTTCAGGCCGTGGCCGACGAAATTAAGCTAGGCCAACTCACTCCAGAGGCTGGCATCGAGCGGCTGCAGGCGACGCGTCAAGCAGTTGTTGCCGACTGGCAGGCGACCGCCGCGGCCTTGGAAAAGCAGGGCGAAGCGGCGCTCGCGCGTGAGGTTCGCGCATTCGTCGACGGCCTCGCACCTGCCAGGACGGAGAAGATGATGATCGCTGCCACCCTTTTGGCCCGCATCCGCGCCGCTCGCCAAAGAGACGCGCCGACGCTCGACGACAGGGATGTCGGTCCCGAGCGCTGAACTTACCGTGTCCTTGCGCCGTGATCCTTCGGTTCGCGTTCAGGGCCGCTCAAACGGCCCTCGGCAATGCGCTCGGCGATCTTCTCTCGGCTCTTGGCGACGAAGCGCTCCCGGTCGACCGCAAGGGCGAAGCTCTTCTCAGCGAAGCGCACGGCCTCGTCGAGACGCTGGATCGCCTTCCCGTTCTGCGGGAACTCGCGCTCGAACTCGCTCCGGGGCATCGTTCGGAACGCCTGCGCCTCGTGTCCCAAACGGAACAGGCGCAAGGCATCGGGTCGCGCTTCAGAGCTTCGGTCGCCTCGTTTGACCAGGCGACCGCCTGGCTGGCGACCTCGCGCGGAACGGACGCGTCGTTCGAGAGGTGTTGTGCGAGCGCCTGCCAGCGCAGCGCCGAGTCGGCCTGCTCCTGCGCAGTCGGCCGGCGTTCGCGGAAGTCCTTCAGAACGGCGCTGCCGCGTGCTGGCTGCTTCCAGCGGTCGCCCTCAAGCTCATTGGCGTACAGCTGCCTGCCGCCGGGAGCGATGACCTGAAGGCGGTCGATCAATCGGCTGGCTTCCAGCTGCGAAAGCGTTTGCGGCAGCTGAAGGTAAGCGGCGTCGTGCAGGGAAGAGGAGACGAACCGAGCAGTAAGCCCAGCGCTGCGGGCGACGTCGTAGCGAGCGAGAGTCACTTGCCGGCTGCGGTCCCTCGCAGTAGCGAGGACAACGGCGGCGACAGCGTAGCCTGCCGCCTTGAAGCTCGTGGCCAGTGCTGCAATAGTGCGCGGGTCGCGCATGGTGTTGGAGATCGTGATGTTGACTCCGGCAGCGATGGCATCGGCCGTCAGGCGAGCCACCCAGCGGCCGACATCGTTCTGCACGTCTGTGTCCGCATGCGCATCGTGGGGCGGCGCTTGACGCCAGTGCGGGTGGTACTCGCGCAGCTCGTCACCGGATATCGACACCGCGGCACCGGCGGTTTGACTTAAGTGGCTGCGGACCATGAAGGCTGCCTGAGCCTTGCCCGCACCGGGCTGCCCGCCCACGATCACGGCGGTGCGGCGGCTCGAAGGGGCGAGATCGGCAAGCGCGTCAGCGCGAATTACGCGCGTATAAATGCGGTTGGCATCCTGCTCCGATAACGCGTCGGCCATGGTCAGCGAAGGTTGTCGAGCCAGGCACGGCAGGCGGAAATCGCGTCCCCAACGGCAGACGGGTCGTTGACATCGAGGCTTCGCCGCAGCGCAAGCGCCTCGTCGCGTTTGGTGGTCAGCTCGGCGATCAGCGGCTCGTCACGCTCTGCTGCATCGAGCGCGTCGCTCAAGCGGCTGGAAAGCTCGGCAATGACGCGCATGAGCAGCGTAAGGGCGGTCTCGGCGCTAATTTGCGGCTGGAGATCAGACCAGAGGCGGGATCGGTCGATGATGGGAATCGAACAGGTTGGGACGAGAGGGTGGAGCGCGCGGACCCGATCGAAAAGGGGAGAGCGCCGTCGCGGGCGGTCTGCGCGATGAGTGCGCGGAGGACATCATGGAGCTCCAGGCCGAGGTTCGAGCAGACCCCAGCAGCCTTGCGGTGCAGCTCGGCATCGATGCGGAAGCTGACGAGGGCGGTGTCCATGGCGGGCTGCATCGGCATTCTGCCCTGTGATCGAAGCTGCTGAGTCGCCGGGGTAAAAACGCTGTGCCTTGGAGAGTCGGACAGCAGGAACCCGATCGTGCCCCGCAGGGGTCCGCAACTCCTGGATTTGACGTTGCCGAATGACCGGCAGCGCAAGGATTGCCGCCAGTGCGCCTGATCCATCGGACTCATGGTGTCTCAACAAGCAGCGGTTGCCCGTTCTAGACCGATCGGCGCTAAGACGAGTGGCCGGCTCGACAAATCACTGAGCAACTCGCTGAGCCTGGGGGCGCACCGCGGGGCGATTCCGCCCCGGGGCAACCTGCGAACGATTGCAGAGCATCCAGCATCCCACAAGACTGGCGATGCGTCAAAATCTGCCGACAAGAACGAGGGAGGGAGTGTGTCAGATGCATTGAAGTGCGATCTCCAAGCCGCCGGGCAAAGCACGGCACACCACGCAACGAGTACTTTGCGTGGGAGCTCGACACGCCGTCGCGGCGGCATCAGAAGAAGACCGCCTCGCGCAGTCGCTGTTCGATGCCAGTGTCGACCTGAACCCGCATCAGATCGATGCCGCGCTGTTCGCCCTGACAATCCCGCTCAGCAAGGGCGTGGTGCTCGCCGATGAAGTGGGCCTGGGCAAGACCATCGAAGCCGCGCCTCGTGCTGTGCCAGCTTTGGGCCGAGCGCCGTCGCCGCCTGCTGGTAATTTGCCCTGCCTCCTTGCGCAAACAGTGGGCGCAAGAGCTGGCCGACAAGTTCAATCTGCCCGGCCGAGGTGCTGGACGCAGCGCACCTGGCATCTGCTGCGCGAACGCGGTACCTACGAACCGTTGGACCGCGATGTCATCAGCATCATGTCCATCCACTTCGCAGCCCGCATGGAGGCACAGCTCGGCGCCGTGCCCTGGGATCTGGTGGTCATCGACGAAGCGCACAAGCTGCGCAACGCCCACCGCAAGAGCCATGAAACCGGGCAAGCTCTGAAGCGCGCCTTGGCCGGCCGCAAGAAGCTGCTGCTGACGGCAACGCCCTTGCAAAACTCTCTGATGGAGCTGTACGGCCTGACTTCCCTTATCGACGAAGAGATCTTCGGCGATGAGCGGCAGTTTCCGATCGCAGTACAGCACCGCTCGACGGCGACATTCGGGCGCTGCGCCGTCGGCTGCAACCCTTCATCAAGCGCACCCTGCGGCGCGAAGTGTTGGAGTACGTGCCGTACACCCAGCGCCACGCGCTCACCACCCCCTTCTCCCCGGCCGAAGAGGAAGTCCAGTTCTATGAATTGATCTCGGCCTACTTGCAGCGCGACTTCAGCTACGGCTTCCCCAGCCGGCAGAAGCACCTCGTCGGGCTCATCCTGCGCAAGCTGCTGGCGTCGTCCACCGAGGCAGTGGTTGCCACGCTGCAAGCCATCCGCACCCGCCTGCAGCGCCTGCTCGACAAGCAGACCATCGACGAAGAGTGGATCCAGCAGCTTATCGAAGACGAAGACCTCGATGAAGACCTGCTGGAGGACGCTGAGCCCGCCACTCCGGCCGCCGACGGCACACCGCCAGTGGACTACGCCCTGGTGCGCGAGGAATTGGCCGAGCTGGACGAGTACCTGCGCCTGGCACGCAACATCCGCGAAGACCAGAAGTCGCATGCGCTGCTGTCGGCGTTGCACCAAGGCTTCGAGCGCATGGGCGCCATGGGCGCAGCCCGCAAGGCCGTCATCTTCACGGAGTCCCGCCGCACACAAGACTATCTGACGCGTTACCTCGAAGCCCACGGCTACGCAGGCAAGGTCACCATGTTCAGCGGTGGCAACCAGGGCCCGGCGTCGACCGGCATCTATCAACGCTGGCTGGCCAAGAACACCGGCACCGATCGCGTCACGGGCTCGCCAGCCATCGACCGGCGCACCGCGTTGATCGACCACTTCCGCACTCGAGTCAGAGATCCTCATCGCCACCGAGGCCGCGGCCGAGGGCGTCAACCTGCAGTTCTGCTCGCTCGTCGTCAACTACGACCTGCCCTGGAACCCGCAGCGCGTCGAGCAACGCATCGGCCGCTGCCACCGCTACGGCCAGCGCTTCGACGTCGTGGTCATCAACTTCCTGAACCAGCGCAACGCGGCCGACCAGCGCGTGCTGGAGCTGCTGCACGACAAGTTCCACCTGTTCGACGGCGTGTTCGGTGCCTCTGACCAAGTCTTGGGGCAGATCGAAAGCGGGATCGACTTTGAAAAGCGCATCGCCGAGATCTATGACCGTTGCCGCACACCGGCCGACATCGACGCCGCCTTCACGCAGTTGCGCACCGAGCTGGACACCGACATTCAGGCCCGCATGCAAGAGACCGAGAAGCTGCTCCTCGAGCACTTCGACGCCGACATTCACGACCTGCTGCGCAGCCATAAGGAACGCGCAGAAAGCCAGCTGGACCGCATCACCCGGTTCTTCTGGTGGCTGACGCGATATGTGCTGGCTGGCCAGGCGCGTTTCGATTCCGCCAAGCTGGCCTTCGACCTGCAGGTGCCGCCGCTGTTGCAGGCGCCCACGGGCGCCTACCAGCTCATCCGCAAGGGCGAAACCCCACCAGAGCATGCCCGCATCTACCGGCTGACGCACCCACTGGGCCAGTACGTGTTGGAGACAGGCCGGAACCTGCAAGCGCCAACGCAAAGCCTGACCTTCCACTACGGCAGCCACAAGCCCCGCATCAGCATGGTCGAGCGCCTGGTCGGGCAGGCCGGGTGGATGCAACTCAGCCTGCTGGAGCTGGACAGCTTTCAGCAAGAAGAGCATCTCGTCTTCACCTGCATCACCGACGCAGGCGAAGTGATCGACCAGGAGAGCTGCGAGAAGCTGTTCTACCTCTCGGCCACCACGGCGGATCTGCAAGCCAGCCCGCCGATGGCGCTGCAAGGCAACGTGCAGCGTCAGCTGGAGGCCACGCTCAGCCGTGCGCTGGAGCTGAATGACCGGTTCTTCCAGCAAGAGCGCGACAAGCTCGAAGCCTGGGCCGAGGACCGCATCGCATCGGCCGAACAGGCCCTCAAGGACACCAAGCTCAAGCTCAAGGGCCTAAAGCGCCAGGCGCGCATGGCGCTGAGCATGGAAGACGCCCAACGCCTGCAGCAGGACATCCGCAAGACAGAGGCCGAGCAGCGCCGCCAGCGGCAAGACATCTTCGCCGTGGAAGACGAGATCGAAGCCCGGCGTGATGGGCTCATCGCTGCACTTCAGAAGCGGCTCCACCGGGCCAGCCGCAACCAGAGCCTGTTCGTGCTTCGCTGGAGCGTCGTCTAGTGTTCTAGAAGTGCCATTTTGGCGACATGAGGGCCGTCACGTGTTGTCGCAGGGAACATGTGGCCGGTGTCATGTCGATGAACTGAAAAAACATGGACATGTCAGGTTGACGTGTTGCCCGCAGCGACATAAGCTGCCAATGTGTCGCCGAAATAGCATTTTTGCATCATGACGAACCTCGCTTCCCAGTGGCGCCCTGAGCTGCCGCACAACCAGCTGCCCGCATTGCCTCCGCGCGCGCGAGCTGGAAAGCCATGCCGTGCTCAAGGCCTGCATCGAGGCCCGTGCAGCCCTGGCCGAGCTGAAGCAAGCCGCTGAGCTGATCCCCAACCAGGCGATGCTCATCAACACCATCCCGCTGCTGGAAGCCAAGGACAGCTCGGAGATCGAGAACATCGTCACCACCACCGACCAGCTCTTCCAATATGCCCAAAGTCCCGCGCAGGGCCAAGACAACGCCGACCCTGCCACCAAGGAAGCGCTGCGCTATCGCACCGCCTTGCACCGCGGCTACCAGTCGTTGAAAGACCGGCCACTGTGCACCGCCACCGCCGTGGATGTTTGCCGCACCCTGAAAGGCGTGGATATGGACATCCGGCGCACGCCGGGCACGCAGCTCATCAATGACCGCACAGGTGAGGTGATCTACACCCCGCCAGAAGGCGAAGCGCGCCTGCGCGACATGCTGGCCAACTGGGAGCGCTTTCTGCACAACCAGACCGAGCTGGACCCGCTGATCCGCATGGCTGTGGGCCACTACCAGTTCGAGGCCATCCATCCCTTCACCGACGGCAACGGGCGCACCGGCCGCGTCATCAACATCCTCTACCTGATTCAGGAAGAGTTGCTGAACCTGCCCATCCTGTACCTCAGCCGCCACGTCATTGCGCACAAGGCCGACTACTACGGCCTGCTGCTGGGCGTGACGCGAGACCAGGCGTGGGAACCCTGGCTGCAGTTCATGCTGCAGGCCGTGGCCGAAACCTCCAAGTGGACCACCGGCAAGATCGCCGCCATCCGCAAGCTGGCCGAGCACACCACCGAGCACGTGCGCGAGCGGCTGCCCAAGATCTACACGCGCGAACTGGTGGACGTGATCTTTGAGCAGCCGTATTGCCGCATCGGCAACCTGGTGGACAAGGGCATCGCCCAGCGCCAGGCGGCATCCCGCTACCTGCATGACCTGGCTGACTTGGGCGTGCTGCGAGAAATGCCGTTCGGCAAAGAGAAGCTATTCATTCATCCCAAGCTGATGCAACTGCTCAGCCGAGACAACAACCAGTTCCAGCCTTACGCCTGAAAGCGCCGCCGATGAGCACCCCCAACGACAACAAGCGCCACCAGCTGATCAGCAAGCTGAAAGAGCTGTTCCAGCTCGACCAGCCCGACCTCGACTTCGGCCTCTATCGGATCATGCATGCCAAGAGCGCCGAGATCACCCAGTTCCTGGAGAAGGACCTGCTGCCGCAGGTGCAAGCCGCATTCGCGCTCTACAAGACGGCGGACAAGGCCGAGATCGAGAAGGAACTGGCCAAAGTCATTGCCGGCATTGAGGCCGCGGGAATGGACCCCACCCAATCGCCGAAGGTCAAGGAACTGCAAGCCAAGTTGCAGAGTGAAGCCGTGGACGTGGGCGGGCTGGAAGGCGAGGTCTATGACCACCTGCTCAGCTTCTTCCGACGGTACTACTCCGAGGGCGACTTTCTATCGAGACGCGTCTACAAGGCCGGTGTCTACGCGATCCCTTACGAAGGCGAGGAAGTCAAGCTGCACTGGGCCAACGCCGATCAGTACTACATCAAGACCGGCGAGTACTTGCGGGACTACGTGTTTCGCTTGCGCCCGGAGCACGATACAGCGCCGATGCGAGTGCATCTGCGACTGATCGATGCGGCGGAGGGTGAGCACGGCAACGTCAAGGCCAGCGAAGGCAATGACCGCGTCTTCGTTCTACCAACCGGTGGCGCTGCCGGGGAAAACTACATCGCTGAGGAACGAGGGTGAATCTGGCAAGGAACTTGTCATCCGGTTCGAGTTCAGGCCAGCCACTGTCGCGGATTGGCCTGACGATCTGCGGGAAGGTAAGACTAAGGCGCCTACGCAGAAAGATCTCATCGAGCATGCCGTTCGACGCATCTTGTCCGTTGACGACACGTCACTGGCCGCTTGGAAATCTGAACTTGGCAAGCCTCACGTCTTGGCAAACGGAGAACGAGCCAATTACACGCGGATAGAACCGCACCTACGCCGGTATACCGCGCGCAACACCTTTGACTACTTCATTCACAAGGACCTCCGAGGCTTCCTGCGAAGAGAGCTGGATTTCTACATCAAGAATGAAGTTATGCATCTTGATGATGTCGAAACCGAGTCAGCCGCTCGCGTTGAACAGTACCTATCAAAGATCAAGGTAGTGAGGCGTGTTGCCGGAAAGGCGATTGACTTCCTGGCGCAACTCGAAGACTTTCAGAAGAAACTCTGGGTCAAGAAGAAGTTCGTAGCCGAAGCTCGATATTTGATAGCAGTAGGTAGCATACCAAGAAATTATCTGCAGGAAGTTGCTGCGAATGCTTCTCAGCGCGAGGAGTGGGTAAAGCAGTGCGCGATAGATAGTCGGCCCTGCATAACCCTGATTCCCGTCGTAACCCGTTGTCAATGCTGCTGTTTTCGGGTCAACACCGATGGCGATTTCCCTTGATTTCCAATCTAATGGAGTTGGATTCTTGAGGGAATGCTGATGCCGACGCCAGACTTTTTCCGCTCCCGAATCGACGCCATGATCAACCTGCGCGATCCTCTGGCGGTGTTGGCGCAACGCATGCCGTGGGGGCAGATCGAAGCGGCGCTGGCCGTGAAGTTCGAGCGCCAGGACCGCGTGGGCGAATGCATTGAAGGCCACGACTTGGCCGGCCCCTTCAAGGTGATCGTCGGCGCCGGTCGCAGCAACGCCGGCCGGCCCAAGCTGCCGATCCGGCTGATGGTGAGCCTGCTGTACCTCAAGCACAGCTTCAACCTCAGCGACGAAGAGCTGTGCACGCGCTGGAGCGAGAACGTGCTGTGGCAGTTCTTCAGCGGCCTGGACTACTACGAGCACCGCCTGCCGTGCGACCCGACGCAGATCGGGCGCTTTCGCCGCGATGTGGGCGAAGAAGGACTGGAGCAGTTGCTCAAGGCCACCGTCGACGCCGCCGTGGCGATGCAGGCCATCAAGCCTGCCGCCCTCGAGCGGGTGATCGTCGACACCACCGTGCAGGAGAAGGCCATCGCCCACCCGGTCGATAGCCGCCTGCTGGAGATCGCGCGGCATAAGGTGGCAAGCAGTGCCAAGCGCGCGGGCATCAGCCTGAAGCAGACCTTTGCCAAGGAGGGCAAGGAGCTGCGCCGCAAGGCCGGCGGCTACGCCCATGCCAAGCAGTTCCGCCGGCTGAAGCGGACCGTCAAGCGCCAGCGCACGATCCTCGGCATCGTGATGCGCGAGGCTCAGCGCAGGATCGGGGCGCCGGAGTTCGCGACGCAAAGCCCGAAGGCGCTGGCCGAGTTGATGATGTGGCTGGAGCGCGCCGAGCGGGTTCGGACCCAGCAACGCCACCACAAGAACAAGCTGTACGCCCTGCACGCTCCGGAGGTCGAGTGCATCGGCAAGGGCAAGGCACGCAAGCCCTACGAGTTCGGGGTCAAGAACGCGGTGGTCGTCTCGCACCAGCACGGCTTGATGCTCGGCGCACGCACCTTCCCAGGCAATCCGTACGACGGGCACATTCTCAGCGCCGTGCTCGAGCAGGCGAGAAACATCACGCAGGACCTGAGCGTCGCGTTCAAGCAGGTCGTGGTCGACCTGGGTTTCCGCGGCGTGGACGCCGACAACCCGGGCGTGCAGATCATTCACCGCGGCAGGTTCAAGAGCCTGAGTCCGCAGCAAAAGGGCTGGCTGCGCAGGCGCCAGGCGATCGAGCCGGCGATCGGGCATCTGAAGTCCGATCACCGCCTCGATCGCTGCTGGCTGAAGGGAGCCTTGGGCGATGCGCTGCACGCCATCAGCTGCGCAGCGGGCTACAACCTGCGCTGGCTACTGCGCGCCATTGCCCGTCTGGGCATCGGGCCGGTTTTTTTGCGCCTGCTGCAGATGGCGCTGTACCAAGCACGGCCGCAGCGAGCCGCGTCAGCGGGCCGTGGCGGCTGTTTGACGTTTGCCTGAATCTGTGTCCAGGCGCTTGGTGGAGACCGATTCAGAAGCGGTGATGGACACGTCGGCCGCAGTGGAAACCGGATGCGTCGGTGGAGCAGAAAATGAATTTCGCAGGGCCGACTATTTACCCTCAGCTGTGCCTTGCTGATTTCCTTGGCGGCTCGATCAAGTCCTGTGCCAATTTCGGTTGAGGAGCACTTTGCTCTAGCGTCCGGAAACACCGAGGTTGGCAGGAATGAGAGTGGAGGAACGTTCGCAGTCTTCATGACTCCCGAAGGCAAGAGGAAACTTCGGGTAACCAGTGCCGATGGCCGAACGACTTTTGAAGACGAGGGTCAGCTCACGATAGAGGGGAGTGCCTACTGCAGTCAATGGAAGAAAATGAACCAAGGTCGCAAGGTCTGTGGAATCAGGGTCTTCCGCGATGGAGAGTCATTTCGCAGTCTTCGACCAGATGGCTCGGGCTCGCTGCACCACTTCGAGCCGGGAAACTCCAGGGGGTTATAGTTTGCGCGCACATGCTTAACCCCATCCCATTACCCACATCTCTGTTCCGAGGCACCGGGACGCTGAGAAGATGCCTGCTCTGACATCTGATGACAGGGCATGCGATGGGCTGGGCCGAGGAGGAAATGGGAGCAGCGCAGCTGGGCGACGCACGGCGCAGTCGCCGGCTGGTGCAGTTGGTCCGGTACGCGTAAGGCAGGCTTTGCAAAGCTCAACTCCGAGCTCGTCAAATTTGGATTGTGAGCACGGGGCCGAGACCATCATTCCAGCGTACCGCCTTCGGCGGCCGCTGAATCCAACGTTGAGCTTCACAAGCCAAGCCACCTTCCAAAGCGCGCGCATCGTTCACCGACGCATGACACCAAGAACACGTCGAGTACTTCAGGCTGTGCTGTATGAAGCTGGAGCCATCGCGTTCGTCGGCCCGGTATTGGCACTGGCATTCGATACACCGGCCAGCTCTACCTTCTTGCTGGCCGTCGTGCTTTCAACCATCGCGCTGTGCTGGAACTACATCTTCAATGCGCTCTTCGAACGCTGGGAGTCCAAGCAAGCGGTCAAGGGGCGTGGTTTCGTTCGACGTTTGGCCCATGGAACAGGATTCGAAGGGGGTCTCACGCTCATACTCGTTCCTGTGATGGCTCTGTGGCTGGACACGACGATGCTGACCGCCTTTCTCGCCAATGTGGGTCTGCTCGCTTTCTTCTTCGTGTATGCGATCGGCTTCACCTGGGCTTTTGACCGAGTCTTTGGTCTGCCACAGTCCGCGATGGGCGCCCAGTGAGGCCGAATCGCATGCGGCGGGCATCTCGCTGCAGTGCCTGGACACGAGGTAGCCCGGTGTGGTCTGACGCCAGGACTATCACCACCGACACGCGCTGCTCGCGGTCCACATCTCCCCGGGTAAGAACACGAACTGTCGGTGCCCGAGCGCCGCATTGACGCTAGGCCGTACCGGTGGGCTCTGCCGCCATGTGCCATCTCGCCTCGCAATCTTCGGTGTCGACTATGCGGTCAATGTCCGTGCCTTGCAGGCCACAGTGGGCCTGAGGCCCCGTCGCTCGCCTGGTAACCCTGGTCCGAAGAACCAGCCGTGTAAGGGCTCACGCTCGCACCTCTTGCGCTCCGGCTTCCTCGAGGCAGTCCCTCGCGGGGTTGCGCTTGCCCTCGGTTCGTGGTTATCTTTGCGCCCGATGAGTTCAGGCCAGTACGCCCACAGGGGACTTTCACCCCATACCTTCTCGCCCATGCTGAGCGCACCTCCGTCGATCGAACTGACTGCCAAAAGCAGGCTTCGCCTACTTTCGTCTGCCGTTCATGTCGAGCTTTGGTCTCTCCACTGGCGTCGTATTCGTCGGACATCACCCCATAAAGGCGATTCATGAACAGTGCGCAAGAATCGAGAGAAAGAGAATGCAAACACGGCATTCATCTGAGTATTCCGGATGCAATCCGATGCGCAGAAAAAAACATGGGCATCTCTCCTGGCGAGACGATGCAACCCTACTGGGGAACGATGAAAGACAACTCTGGCTTGATCGTCGGATGGAAATGCGGCGCCCGGAAGTCGATGGCGACTTGATTATGAATCCCGCGTGCGTCCAGGAGTCAACCGAGAGCCCCGTGGCCCTCACATCAATGAAGAGAACTTCGAGCTTCCGCCTCATCTGGCAAAGACGGTTCACCTCATTGAGAAGCCTGCACTGGGTGGGGATCTACAGGTTTTCCTTCAATGGAGGAAATGGACAACAGCTGGAAGCGTCGACAAATAACGTCGATGTGACTCAGGTAACAGGTATGGAATAACAGGAGGCTCCATGAATTACGTAGACGGATTCCTTGTCGCTGTCCCAACTGAAAAGAAGGACGCCTATCGCGAGCTCGCGGAAACGGCGGCGACTGTCTTCAAGTCGCATGGCGCCATCAATGTGGTGGAGTGCTGGGAGGACGATGTTCCGGAAGGAAAGGTCACCTCGTTTCCCATGGCGGTGAAGAGAGAGCCGGGAGAAGCGGTTGTGTTCTCGTGGATCACCTGGCCCTCGAAGGAGACCCGCGACGCTGGCATGGCAGCGTCCATGAAGGATCCCCGGATGACGCATGACCCCAGTCGAATGCCATTCGACGGCAAGCGCCTGGTCTACGGGGGCTTTGCCGTACTCGTCAACGCTTGATGCATTTACCGCACAACCGCCCCGTCAAACCGTTGTTCCGAAGGCTGCTTCGCGCCCATTCGCCCGCCGAACCTGTCGAACGTTCGGCGTCATTCAAATCCGTCCGGCGCGGCTCGCCGGTTTTTCAGGAGGGAACGTGTGATGAAACACCTTGTGAAAGCTGCCACGCTGTGCTGCTTCGCTGCCGGATTCACCCTGCTTGCACCCGACCTCGCCGTGGCCCAGAGCAAATCGCAGAAGGAGCTTCTGGTCGGCACCTGGACGCTTGCAGCAGCGGACAGCGTCCGTTCCGATTCGAGCAGAACGCCGCTGTTCGGCGCCAATCCGAAAGGCATCATGATTTTCACGGCAGACGGGCATTTTGCGCTTGTACAGATGCGCGCCGACGTACCGCGAATTGCAGCCAACAATCGAGACCAGGCGACACCCGAAGAGTACAAATCGATCGTCAGTGGATCCATTGCGTACTACGGCACGTACGCGTTCAACGAGAATGAAAAAACCATCGCCCTGCAGCTTGCCGGTAGCACCTACACGAATCTCATGGGCGGCGAGCAAAAGCGCATCGTTTCGAACCTCACGATGGAGGAACTCACCTTCACGAATCCCAGAAACCCCGCTGGGATGACGCTTGAAGTCACGTGGAAGCGGGCGCGGTAGTCCCGAACCTTCGCTGGCTCGCGATGCGACGATGACGCCGCCCGGGAAACGCCAGTTCGACCTGAACGACGTATTCCTCGCCTCGGCTCGGGTCCGCATCGGGTAACTCCCGCCCCGGTTTCGCTGAACGGCCGCGAGCGCCGTGGTCGACGAAGGCGCACACGAACCCGTAGAGTGCTCGACTTTCCCTTCGCCGCCACGTGCCTCGCCGCACCGGGCTCGATCCCCGACCTCGTCAATCGCACCCCATGAACAGTCACCCCGAATCTGCAGGCGCGCGAAAGCATGTGCCCTTCGATCGCGCAACCGAAGACGTCGGCAACATCGTCGAGTTCGGCCACATGAACTTCGGCGTGCCCGACCAGCAGCTCGCCATTGCGTTCTACGTCGCGGCGCTCGGCCTGACGCGCGATCCCTTCCTGCGGACGGGGCTCGACAACGCCTGGATCAACGTCGGCACGAGCCAGTTCCATCTGCCGGTCGGCACTGCGCAGGTGTTGCGTGGGACGACGGGGTTGGTGATGCCGGACCTCGATGCGCTGCTGCAGCGGCTCGCGGCTGCGAGGGCGTCGCTCGCCGGCACACGGTTCGATTACGAGCGCCGAGACGACGGGGTCGATATCCGCTGCCCGTGGGGCAACCGGCTGCGCGTGCATGCGCCGGACGCGGCGCGGTTCGGCCCGCTGATGCTTGGAATGCCGTATGTCGAGATCGACGTGGTTCCTGGCACGTCGGCAGCCATCGCACGGTTCTACGGCGAGGTGCTCGGCGCACTCGCATGCACCGTGCAGGATGCGCAGGGCTCGTGCGCGCGCATCCAGGCGGGGCCGAACAGCGCGCTCGTCTTCCGCGAAACCGGGCGCGAGCTGCCGGCGTACGACGGCCACCACCTGCAGATTTCCGTCGCCGACTTTTCCGGCGTGCATCGCCGCCTCGTCGACCGCGGCCTGGTCAGCGAGGAAAGCAACGCCAGCCAGTACCGTTTCGAGCGGATCGTCGATCCCGACAGCGGCGAGCTGCTGACGACGCTGGAACACGAGGTGCGCAGCATGAGGCACCCGCTGTACGCGCGTCCGCTCTTGAATCGCGACCCGGCGATGGTGGGCAACCGTTACGCCGCCGGGCACGAGTCGATGCCCTGGTGCATGCCGCCGAGGTAGAACCCGGCCGCGGCGCGGGTGCGTTGCCCGCGATCAGCCCTGCCCTGCCGACACACGCGTCGACGCTGGATACTTGGCACGCCGCGCCGCCACGCACGGGCGGCGTCGAACGCACGCAAACCCACGGAGACACCGTCATGAACCTGACATTGCCCTTCCTCGCCGCGACCGCCGCTGCGTTGACCCTTCTCGCCGCGCCGGTCCACGTGTCGGCGCAGGCCGCCGACTGGCCAACCAAGCCGGTGCGCATCGTCACGCCGTTCCCGGCCGGCGCGGGGCCCGAGACGGTGACCCGCCTGGTGGCCGAGAAGCTGTCGAAGATGTGGGGCAAGCCGGTGATCGTCGAGAACAAACCGGGCGCGAACGGCTTCATCGCCATTGATTCGTTCAAGCGCGGCGACAAGGACGGCTACGACCTGATCCAGCTCGACAACGTGCATCTTTCGGCCTATCCGCACCTGTTCAAGAAGCTGCCATACGACCCGCAGAAGGACTTCGAGCTGATCGCGCCGCTGTTCAAGGCCAGCTTCTTCTTCACGGTGCCGACCAACAGCCCGTACAAGACGGTTGCCGACCTGATCAAGGACGCGAAGGCCAGGCCGGGCCAGCTCAACTATGGCTCGTGGTCGGTCGGCAACCCGGTGCACCTGGGCTCGTCGCTGTTCGAGACCATGTCCGGCACGCAGATGGAGCACGTCGTCTACAAGGAGACCTCGCAGCTCTACCTCGGCGTGGCCAACGGCGAACTGGCGTTCGCGCTCGGCAGCAGCGGCACGTCGGGCGCCCTGCAGCGCGCCGGCCGGATCCGCTACCTGGCGGTGGCGGGTCCGAAGCGCCTGCCGGCCTTCCCCGACGTGCCGACGGTCGGCGAGTCGGGCGGACCGGCCGGCTTCGAGGTGGTCGGCTGGACGGCGATTGCTGCGCCCAAGGGTGTCCCCGCGGCCGTGGCGCAGAAGATCCGCCGCGATATCGAGAAGGTGCTTGCCGAGCCCGACATCGCACAGCGTTATGCGACTTTCGGCTACGAGGTGTACCCGGCCACGCCGGAGCAGTTCGCCGGCTATGTGCGCAGCGAATCGACGCGCTTCGCCGAGGTCATCAAGAAGGCCAACGTGTCGCTGGACTGACCCGAGGGCGCACTGCGACGCGGCGCGCCTGGCCGGCCTAACGGCTATCCGGGCGGTCCTGCGGATTCCGCAGCGTCGCCCGCGGCGGCGGTCACCTCGTCCAGCATCCGCTCGATCGCCTCCAGTTCCGCCGGCTTGGTCAGGTGCCGGTCGAAACCCGCCTGGCGCGACAGCGCACGGTCGTCTTCGCTGCCCCAGCCGGTGAGCGCCACCAGCAGCACGGCGCCGAGCTCGGGTTCCTGGCGCAGCGACTGCGCCACTTCGTAGCCGTTCTTGCCAGGCATTCCGATGTCGAGAAAGGCCACGTGCGGGCGGAACTCGACCGCAGCGCGCACCGCCTGAAAGCCGTCGTGCGCCAGACGCGTGGTGTGCCCGCTCATTTCCAACAGGCCGGCCATGCTCTCGGCCGCATCGACGTTGTCGTCGGCCACGAGGATGCGCAAGCTCCTTGGCGGCGTGCTGGCGGCAACCACCGCTGGGGAAGCGGCGGCAGGTTCGTCGGTCGCGGCGAGCGGCAGCCGCAAGGTGAATTCGCTGCCCCGGTCGACGCCCGCGCTGTAGACGCTGGCGGTGCCGCCGTGCAGCTCGACGAGCCGGCGCACCAGCGTCAGCCCGATGCCCAGCCCGCCTTGCGCGCGCTCCATGTTGCGACCGACTTGCGTGAACATGTCGAACACCGAGGACAGCGACTCGGACGGGATGCCGATGCCGTTGTCGCTGACCGAGAGCACCGCCTCGCCCTCCTCGAGGCGGGCCGTCACGCGGATGCTGCCGCCGCGCGGCGTGTACTTGGCCGCGTTGTTCAGCAGGTTGCCGACCACTTGCGCCAGGCGGATCGGGTCGGCGTCGAGCATCAAAGGCTGCGCCGGCAGGTCGAGGCTGAGTGCATGGCGCGCCGCTTCCATCGACGGCATGGCCGTCTCGACCGCATTCGCGACCACCGACTGCACGGCGACCCGCTCCCGTTTCAGCTCGACCTTGCCGCGCGTGATTCGGGCCACATCGAGCAGGTCGTCGACCAGCCGCACCATCTGCACCAGCTGGCGCTCCATCATGTCGCGCGCGCGGGCGAATCGCTCGGCGTCGCCACCGGCGCGTGCCAGGAGGTGCAGCCCGTTGCGCAGCGGCGCGAGCGGGTTGCGCAGCTCGTGCGCCAGCGTCGCCAGGAACTCGGTCTTGCGTCGGTCCTGCTCGGCCAGGTCGTCGGCCAGCCGCCGCAGATCGACCTCGGCGCGCTTGCGCACCGTGATGTCGTTGAAAAGGCAGGCCACCTGCTTCGATCCGGGTTCACCGAGCCGCGTCGCATAGACGTCGAACCAGCGTCCCATTGCCACCGACTCGTTCTCGGTACGGATCGACTGGCCGGTCTGCGCCACGCGGCCATAGAGGTTCACCCAGTGCCTGTCGAAATCCGGGTAAAGCGTACAAATCGACTGGCCGAGGACGCCGGTCAGGCCGGTATGCACCTCGAAGGCGGGGTTGTATTCCAGGAAGCGGTAGTCGATCGGCTCGCCGGCGTCATCGAAGATGCATTCGATGATGCAGAAGCCTTCGTCCATCGAGGAGAAAAGCGTGTGGTAGCGCTCCTCGCGGATGCGCGACTGCTCGTCGGCGCGCTTGCGCTCGGTGATGTCGGCAACCGTGCCCAGCAGGTGCGTCGGCGCACCGTCGGCACCGCTGCGCACGATGCCGGTGAATTCGGCCCAGCGGAGTTCGCCATCGCCGCGGCGGTAGAAGCGGGCCTCGACACGCAGCCGCTCGCCGGTCGCCACCGACCGGCCGAGACGTTCCTCGAACCGGGCTGCATCGTCGGGATGCACGAACTCGGCGAAAAAGCGCGCGGCATTGATCGCACCCTCCGCATGCGACACGCCGAAGATCGAATACGGACGCTCGTTCTCCCATGTCACCTCGTCGGCCGCGGCATCCCAGAGCCAGATGCCGAGGTCGGCGGCGTCGGTCGCCAGGCGCACGCGCTCCTCGCTGGCCTTCAGCCGCTCCTCGGCAGCGCGCCGCACGGTGATATCGCTGAAGTTGACCACTGCCCCGACGCGGCGCTCCTTGTACAGCGCCGGATGCACCGTGTAGCTGACCGGAATGGCCGTGCCATCGCGATGCCAGAAGACCTCGTCGTCGACACGCAGCACCGTGCCCTGACGGGATGCGTCGCGGATGCGGCATTCCTGCGCCGAATAGGCGGCGCTGTCGGCGTGGTGATGGTGGATCAGCGCGTGCATGTCCTGCCCCAGCACCTCCTCAGGCTGCAGGCCGAGCATCCGGGCGCCGGCCTGGTTGAGGAAGGTGCAGCGCCCGTCGTCGGCCATGCCGTAGATGCCTTCACCCGAAGACTCGAGCAGCAACTCGAAGCGCTCGCGGCTTTCAGCGAGGCTCTCGGCCGCCGCCTCGGCTGCCTCGCGCCGAACCTGCTCGCGGATCGCACCGTCGCGGGCGACGCGCATCTGTTCGCGCAGCGAGATATCGTGCATCGAGACCACGGCGCCGAGCAGCTTGCCGCTGGCTTCGCGCAGCGGCTGGCCGGCGCAGTTGATGGTGCGGGGGCCGGCTTCGCTCTCGATGACCATCTCGGCGTCGTGCACCCGCTCGCCCAGCAGCGCGCGGAAGAGCGGAATCTCCTCCTTCGGCAACGGCGTCACGCCATCGGCACGAAACAGGCGGTAGTGATCGCTCCACTGCTCGGCGGGCAGCGGGCTCGCGGGGATGCCGTGAAATTCGCGGCTCGCGCGGTTGAAGACGGTGAGCATGCCGTCGGCGTCGCAGGCCACGACGCCGTCTTCGATGGCGTCGAGCACCGCGGCCAGGAAGGACCTTTCGCCGTTCAGCTCGGCCGTGCGCTGGATCACCTGTTGCTCGAGATCGGAATGCACCTCGACCAGCAAATCGGCGATGCGCTGGCGCCACGTCAGGTCGCGGAAGGTGACGATGCTGCCGATGGCCTCGCCCGCCGGCGTGGTGATGGCAGACAGCACCTCGCAACTCGGTCGCCGCGTTCCGTCGCGGCCGATCAGCAGCTTGGGCGCGCGCAGCTCGTGCGCCACCGTCAGCCGCTGCACCGCCTCGGACGGCGGCGGCGCCTCCTCGATGCGGACCACCTCGCCCAGCGGCCGGCCGAGCGCGTCGGCACGCGGCCAGCCCGTCAGTCGCTCGGCCTCTGCGTTGATGAAAACGATCCGTCCACCGGTGTCAGCAGCCACCACCGCCTCGTCGATCGCCGCCAGCATCGCCTGCCAGAAAGCGCCGCCGGGCTGCAACCCGACGCCTTCGGCGCGGGCCGGGGGCGACTGCGCAAGCTGGCCGAGCTTGACGCGCAGCAGCGCCGGGATGAGCGGCACGCCGATGAAGTCGACGCCGCCGAGCGCGGCCGCGGCTTCGAAGTCGAAGTTCTCGCTGTCGTCCGCAACCAGGAAAAGCAGCGGCAAGGCAGCCTGCTGGACACGCAGCCGCCTGGCGACCTCGAGGCCCGTGGCGTTCGCGTCGATCAAACCCGCATTGCACGCCAGGCGGGCGAGATCGCTGGCCGCTGCCTCGGCCGAACTCGGGTGGACGTGGAAACCGTCGACGCGCCGCAGGTCGTCGAGCCGCTCGGGCTGTGCACCGATGTAAAGAAGGACAGCAGGCCGGGGCATCGGGCCGTATCGGTCCCCTGCCCCCTCGGCGCCCGCAGGCAACGCGGCTGCGGTCGGCTCGTTCAAAAGCGCTTCGTGTTCACCGTCCGCCAGATCAGGAATCCGGCGCCGAGGGCGATCGCCGTCGCTGTCAGGCCGGTGGCGACGGGCGCCATGCGGGCCCGCGACAGCGCCAGCTTGCCGAGGCGCGGCCCGATCAATTCGAGCCGGCGGCGCGTCATCCGTGCGCCGAGCTCGCCGAGGCGGTCCGGCAGCAGCCGCTCGGCCTCGGGCAGGACCACCGTTTCCTCGTCGGCCACGTGGTGCAGCACCTCGCGCATCAGCGCCATGAACGTCAGGTCGTAGGTCGCGTCGACGGCCGACATCCGGCGCAGGCGGGCGATCAGGTGCCGCATGTCGTCGTGCTCGGGGACGCTTTTCTCGAGCACCGAGTTCTCGCCGGCAACCTGTCGCAGCGCCGGATAGAAGATTTCTTCCTCCAGCTGGGCGTGCACCTCCAGCGCGGTGCAGGCGGTCTCGACGAGCGCCTTCTTGGTGTTCGAGCCGGTATCCACGTCGTACTGGTGAAAGGTGGCCAGCACGCTCGCATGATCCGCACGAATCATCTTGGTGATGCTGGGACTGACCTTGCCGGCGATCGAACCCATGTCAGACGCTCCTCAGAAAAGCCGAATTCTGCCCCGATGGGGTGCACTGTGTTGCACCGTCCGCACACGTCGGCGCGTCACGTGACCAGTCGCCCCGATTGCATGTGCAAGGCCCGGTCGCAACGCGCCGCCAGCGACTCGTCGTGGGTGGCGATGACGAAAGCCGTCGCCCGGGCGCGTGCCAGCTGCAGCAGCAGATTGAAGACGTTGTCGGCGGTCCGGCGGTCGAGATTGCCGGTCGGCTCGTCGGCGAGCACGCACGAGGCGTCGCCGACCAGCGCCCGGGCGATCGCCACCCGCTGGCGCTCACCGCCCGAAAGCTGCGCCGGGCGGTGCTGCAGCCGCTCGCCCAAGCCCACCTGCGCCAGCACCTCGGCGGCACGCGCCTGCGCATCGGGCTTGTTCTGCCGCCGGATGCGCAGCGGCATGGCGACGTTGTCGAGCGCGGTGAATTCGGCCAGCAGGTGGTGGAACTGGTAGACGAAGCCGAGGTGCCGATTGCGCCACTGGCCCTGCTCGGCCGAGCCCATGCCTGCGAAGTCGCTGCCATGCAGCCGGACGCTGCCCTGCGACGGGGCTTCCAGGCCGCCGAGCAGATGCAGCAGCGTGCTCTTGCCCGAGCCCGAGGCGCCGACGATGGCGACCGTTTCGCCCGGCTGCACCGCCAGGTCGACGCCCTGCAGCACGGCGACGTCGAGCCGCGACGCGCCGCTGCCTTCGGTGAAGCGCTTGTGCAGGCCCACGGCGGCGAGCACCGGCGTGGCGGCTCGCGCGGGGCTACTCATGGCGCAGCGCCTCGGCCGGTTGCACCCGGCTGGCGCGCCAGCTCGGATAGAGCGTCGCGACGAACGCCAGCAGCAGCGAGATCAGCGCGATCGGCACGATGTCGTCGCTGCGCGGATTGCTCGGCATCTTCGTGATGAGGTAGATGCTGCCCGGCAGGAAGCTGACGTCGAGCAGGCGCTCGATCGCCGGCACGATGACGTCGATGTTCAGCGCCACCAGCAGCCCGCCGGCAACGCCGCCGAGCGTGCCGATGATCCCGGACAGGGCACCCTGCACCATGAAGATCGCCATCACCGAGCGCGGGCTGGCGCCGAGGGTGCGCAGGATGGCGATGTCGGCCTGCTTGTCGGTGACGGTCATCACCAGCGTCGACACCAGGTTGAAGGCGGCGACGGCGACGATCAGCGTCAGGATGATGAACATCAGCCGCTTTTCGACCTGCACCGCGTCGAACCAGGTGCGGTTGGTGCGGGTCCAGTCGTTGACCCGAACCCCGCCGCCGAGGCTCGCCTGCAGCTCGGCGGCGACTGCGCGCGCCTGGTGCAGGTCGGCGAGCCGCAGCTGCACGCCGCTCGGCCCTGCAAGGCGGAACAGCCGCGCTGCGTCGTCGAGGTGCATCAGCGCCAGGCCGCTGTCGTATTCGAAGTGGCCCGCGCTGAAAGTGCCGACCACCGTCAACCGCTTCAACCGCGG
Organism: uncultured beta proteobacterium; assembly: GCA_963826695.1. GTDB lineage: Bacteria > Pseudomonadota > Gammaproteobacteria > Burkholderiales > Burkholderiaceae_C > CAWGXZ01. The sequence continues at coordinate 624,577 of CAWGXZ010000003.1, read as the reverse complement.
CACCACGCCCGCGGGTGTCACCTGGCCGCCGGGGGCGACGATGGTGATGTCGTCGCCCGGGCGCACGCCCATCGCCTGCGCCAGCTCGCTGCCGAGAACGATGCCCCAGCCGCCGGCAACCAGCCCCTTGAAGGCGGTGTGCTCCAGGCTTGCGGCCAGGTCGGTGACCTTGGCTTCGTCGGCCGGGGAAATGCCGCGCACCACCGCGCCGCGCATGTCCTCGCCGCGGGCCAGCAGCGCCTGCGTGGCAATGAACGGCGCGGCGCCGACCACCTGCGGGTTCTCGCGCGCCTTGGCGGCGGTCGCCCGCCAGTCGGCGAGCGCGCCGCGGCCGGCGTCCTCGATCTCGACGTGGGCGACGATCGACAGCATGCGGTCGCGCACCTGTTCCTGGAAGCCGTTCATCACCGACAGCACGATGATCAGCGCGGCCACGCCGAGGGCGATGCCGAGCATCGACACGCCCGAAATGAACGAGATGAAAGCGTTGCGCCGTCCGGCGCGGCCCGTGCGCGTGTAGCGCCAGCCGATCTGCAGTTCATAGGGCCAGTTCATCGAGCGGCGAATGTACCCGAGGGGTGCGCAGGCGCCACCCGCGCGCCGACCGTGCGCGCCGATGCGCCACACCCCCGGATAATCCCGTATATGCACCTGCTGATCCCGTTTGCCAGCGCGCTGTCGCCGGCATGCGCGCACACCCTCGCCACGACCGACCTGCCGAATCTGCGCCGCCTGCTCGAGCGGCTCGGCAGCGTGGGCATCGATGCGGGCGATGAATACAGCCTCAGCCCGCCGCACGAGCGCGCGCTGGGCGCTGCGCTCGGCCTGCAGGCGGCCGACGGCTGCCTGCCCTGGGCGGCACGGCAGGCGCGCGACGACGGTATCGAGGTCGGTAGCGATGCCTGGGGGCTGATCACGCCGGTGCATTGGCAGGTCGGGCGCGACCAGATCACGCTGGCCGATCCGCAGGCCTTGCAGCTCGACGAGCGCGAATCGCGGGCCTGCTTCGATGCGGTACGCGAGTTGTTCGACAGCGAAGGGCTGCGGCTGAGCTGGGGCGCGCCGCTGCGCTGGTACGCGACGCATCCGAGCTTCGACGGCCTGCCGACGGCATCGATCGACCGGGTCGTCGGCCGCAACGTCGACCTGTGGCTGCAGGCCGACGCTCGCGCGCGCTTGATCCGCCGGCTGCAGAACGAGGTGCAGATGCTGCTCTACACGCATGCGCTCAACGACGCGCGCGAGGCCGCCGGCGCCTTGACCGTCAACAGCTTCTGGCTGAGCGGATGCGGCCGGCTGCCGGATCCGGCGCCAGGTGCGACGAGCCCGGTGGTCGACGAGTCGCTGCGCGCGCCGGCGCTGCAGGAGGACTGGGCCGCCTGGGCCGCCGCCTGGCAGGCACTCGACGCCGGGGCGATCGCCGCGCTGCTCGAGCGCTGCCGGCGCGGCGAGCCGGTCGCCCTCACCCTCTGCGGTGAGCGCCATGCACGAACCGCGCGCCCCGCCCCGCGCTCGCTGTGGCAGCGGCTGCGCGGGGGCATCCAGCCGGCGGGGCTTCGCGCGCTGCTCGAAGGCTTGTGATGGAAGCGGCGATCACCCTGCGCGACGCGCCGCCGCGCGCCGCCTGGGCGCTCGAACAGGCCGGGGTCCCACCGCTGCTGGCGCGGCTTTTTGCCGGGCGCGGCATCCGCAGCGCCGACGAGCTCGACGACGGCTTGAGCCGGCTGCTGCCACCGGGCGAGCTGCTCGGCGCAGCGGCAGCGGCGCGCCGGCTGGCCGACGCGATCGAGCGGCGCGAGCGCCTCTGCGTCGTCGCCGATTACGACTGCGACGGCGCAACCGCCTGTGCGGTCGCGCTGCGCGGCCTGCAGCTGCTGGGCTTTCGCGCCGGCGACCTCGGCTATGTCGTGCCGGACCGGGCGCTGCACGGCTACGGGCTGACGCCGGCGGTGGTCGACCTGGCGCGGGCGCAACGGCCTGCGCTGCTGCTGACCGTCGACAACGGCATCGCCAGCCTGGAAGGCGTCGCCCATGCCCGGGCGGCGGGCATCGGCGTCGTCGTCACCGACCACCACCTGCCGGCGCTGTTCGCGGGCGAAGTGCGCCTGCCCGACGCCGAGGTGATCGTCAACCCCAACCAGCCCGGCTGCGGCTTCGCCAGCAAGAACCTGGCGGGCGTCGGTGTCGTCTTCTACGTGCTGCTCGCCCTGCGCGCCGAGTTGCGCGCGCGCGGCGCCTTCAGCCCCGCCGAGCAGCCGCGCCTGGACACGCTGCTCGACCTGGTGGCGCTCGGCACCGTCGCCGACGTGGTGCGGCTCGACGCCAACAACCGCCGGCTGGTGGCGCAGGGGCTGCGGCGGATCCGCGCCGGCAAGCTGCAGCCGGGCATGGCGGCGCTGTTCGCCGCGGCCGGCCGCGACGCGCGCCAGGCCTCGGCGTTCGACTTCGGCTTTGCGCTCGGGCCGCGCATCAACGCCGCCGGGCGGCTGGCGGACATGACCCTCGGCATCGAATGCCTGCTCTGCGACGATCCGCAGCGGGCTGCCGAGCTTGCCGCGACGCTCGACGGCATCAACCGCGAGCGGCGCAGCCTCGAGACGCGGATGCGCGACCAGGCCGAAGCGATGCTCGCGGTGGCGTTGCCGCTGGCGGGCGGGCTTGCAAAAGCTGGCGCGACGCCGCCGGCGGTGGTGCTGTTCGACGAAGGCTTTCACGAGGGTGTCGTCGGCATCGTCGCGGCGCGGCTGAAGGACCGGCTGCACCGGCCGACTTTCGTCTTTGCCCGCGGCCAGGACGGGCTGCTGAAGGGCTCGGGCCGCTCGATCGCCGGGTTCCATCTGCGCGACGCGCTCGACCTGGTCGCCAAGCGCCATCCGGCCGTTCTGCGCCGCTTCGGCGGGCATGCGATGGCGGCCGGCTGCACGCTGGCCGCCGACGATCTCGAGACCTTTGCAGCCGCGCTGCGCGCGGTCGTCACCGAGGGGCTCGCGCCGCATCTGCTGGCGCGCCAGCTGCTGAGCGACGGCCCGCTGGCGGGTGAGTACTTCAACGCCGAAACGGTGCAGGCGCTCGATGCGCAGGTCTGGGGCCAGGCATTCGAGGCCCCGGTCTTCAGCGACACGGTCGACGTGGTCGCGCAGCGCCTCGTCGGCGAAAAGCACCTGAAGCTGACGGTGCGCCACGCCGGCATGCTGCGCGACGCGATCTGGTTCGGCCGCAGCGAGCCGTTGCCAGCGCAGGTGCTGCTGGCCTACCGGCTGTGCCTCGACAGCTACAACGGGCGCGTGCGGCTGCAGATGGTGGTCGAGGGCGCCCACCTCAGTTGACGGGTGGCGGCCGGCTGCCGGTGCGCAGCGAAGCTGCAGCCTCGTGCATAGTCGCGGGCGCGCAAACCCGGAAGGCTGGCGCGCTGCCCTTCCACCCTTCGACGGATTTACCGATGAACCAACCCTTGTCTGCACCGGCCCTGCTCGCCCTGGCCTGTGCCGCAGCGACGCTCAGCACGCCAGCTTTCTCGCAGGTCGACCCGAACCGGATGCTCGACGCCTTCGAGCGTGCCAACGGCAAGTTCGAAGGCTTCAGACGATCCGGGGCCAAAGGCGTCTGCGCCAGCGCCGAATTCGTCGGCAGCGCCGAAGCGCGCGCCCTGTCGGTGGCCTCGGCCTTCAGCGGCAAGCCGGTGCCGGTAATCGCCCGCTTCTCGGTCGGCGGTTTCAACCCCAAGGCGGTCGACAACGCCCGGGGCCAGCGCAACCTGTCGCTGCAGTTCGACCTGCCCGGCGGCGAGAGCTGGCAGATGGGCAATATCTCGGCACCGGTCTTCGGCGCCGCGACTCCCGAACAGCTGCTCGGCAGGCTCGAGTCGCTGGCCATCGACCCGGCGACGAAGAAGCCCGATCCCGACAAGGTCAAGGCGTTCGTGGACGCCAATCCCGAGGTGCTGATGCAGGGCAAGTACATCGCCTCGCAACCGGTTCCCGCCAGCTATGCGAGCCTCAACTACTGGGGGGTGCACGGCTTCGGCTTCGTCGACTCGAGCGGCCGCAAGCGGTTCGGCAAGTGGGTGTTCGAGCCGGTCGGCGGCGTCCAGGGCCTGAGCGACGAGGAAGCCAAGGCCAAGGGCGGCGACTTCCTGTTCGACGAGCTGCGCAAGCGGGTCGCGGCCGGCAGCGTGGCCTTCGACTTCAACCTGCAGCTGGCGGAACCCGGCGACAAGATCGACAGTGCGGTGACCCCGCTGCCCGAGGGGCGCAAGAAGATCAACCTGGGACGGCTGACCATCCGCTCGGTGGCGCCGGACTCGAGCGGCCCCTGCGTCACCATCACCTTCATCCCGACAATCCTGCCGAAGGGCGTCGAGGCGGGCGCCGATCCGATGCTGAGCGGACGGGCCGCGCCGTACGTCGTCGGGCTGAGCCGGCGGCTCGCCGAAGGCGCCAAGCAGTAACTGCGAGGCACCGGGCGCCCGGCATCCGGTGCATCAGTCGACCGTCGCCCCCGACTCCTTGACGATCCTGGCCCAGCGCGCCAGGTCGCTGCGGACGATCGAGGCGAGCCGGTCCGGGCCGCCCTTCAGCGGCTCGCAGCCGAGTGCGGCCAGCCGGCTGCGCACGTCGGCATCGTCCTGTGCGCGGGCGACGGCCGCCTGCACCGTGGCGATCACCGCCTTCGGCGTGCCGGCAGGCGCGAACAGGCCGTACCAGGGGGTCGCGCCGAAGCCTTTCAGGGTCTCGCCGATCGTCGGTGCATCGGGCAGCGCCGCAACCCGGCGCTCGTTGACGACGCCGAGCACCTTGAGCTTGCCGGCCTTGATGAAGGCGATCGACGACGGGATGCTCTGCACCGACAGCGGCACCTGCCCGCCGACCACGTCGGTCGCCGCGGCTGCCGCGCCCTTGTAGGGAATGTGCTGCAGCCGGATGTCGGCCGCCTTCTGCAGCATCTCGGCGATCAGGTGGTTCAGCGTGCCGTTGCCGGCCGACGCGATCGCGAACTTGTCGGGCTGCGCCCTGGCGAGCGTGACCAGCTCGGCGACGTTGTTCGCCGGGAAGGCCGGATTGGCGACCAGCACGTACCCGGCGGTGGCGAGCGGTGCCACCGGTTCGAAGTCGCGAACCGGATCGAAGCCGGGCTTCTGGTACAGCGACGGGTTGATCACCTGCACGCTGTCGGCGGTCAGCAGCAGCGTGTAGCCGTCGGCGCGCGCCTTGGCGGCGGCAACGGTACCCACGTTGCCACCGGCGCCGGTGCGGTTTTCGACGATGAAACTCTGGCCGAGCAGCTCGCCGACCTTCTGTCCGATGATGCGGGCGATGGCATCGTTGGCGCCGCCTGCGGCCTGCGGAACGAGCAGCGTGACCGGCTTGGTCGGGTACGCCTCCTGCGCCGCGACGAGCAAAGGCAGCGACAGCAGGGCAGCAAGCAAGACGCGGGGAACGATTCGGTGCATGGTGGGCGGCCGTGATGAAAGAATGCCCGCCGTTTTACCCGACCCCGCGGCGCTGCGGGATTGACTGCGCGTGCAGGCCATCGGGATGCGATAAGATGCGCAGCATGCGCTGCATGCGCTGCATGCGCTGCATGTGGCGCATCTTCTATCGGTCGCCAAGCGAAATACCGGCGCAGCCAGCAGCACCGTGTTCCGGCCCGTCCGGGGCAGTCCCGTTCAGGCAACTTCCGTTGCAACGGGCGCGCCGGGCTGTGCGCACCATTCGCTCCACGAGCCGCCGTATAGCGCGCCGCCGGAAAGCCCGGCGACTTCCATCGCCAGCAGGTTGTGGCAGGCCGTGACACCGGATCCGCATTGGCTGATCACTGCAGTGGGCGGATCGCCGTCGAGCAGGCGCTCGAAATCCGCACGCAGCTCGGCGGCCGGCTTGAAGCGGCCGTCGTCTGTGAGGTTGTCCCGGTAGAACCGGTTGCGCGCGCCGGGGATGTGGCCGCCGACGGGATCGAGCGTCTCGTTTTCGCCGCGGAAGCGCTCGGGCGAGCGGGCGTCGACGACCCGCCGTTCGCCCGATTCGACGCTGGCGCGGAGCGTGCCGAAGTCGACCGCCGTGGCGAGCGCCGGTCGCAACGGGAACGCGCCGGGCCGCCGCGCCGCCGCCGCGCCACTTTCGAGCGGCTCGCCCGCGGCCTTCCAGGCGCGCAGGCCGCCGTCGAGCACCGCCACCGCCTCGTGCCCGGCCCAGCGCGCCAGCCACCACAGGCGGGCGGCATAAAGCCCGTCGCCGGCGTCGTAGGCGACGATTTGCGTCGAGCTATCGGCACCCAGCTCGCCGAAAAGCCGGGCAACAGCGGCGCGCTCGGGCAGCGGATGGCGGCCGTTGCGCCCCGTCATGGGACCGCTGAGCTGGCGCGACAGGTGCACGTAGACGGCCCGCGGCACATGGCCTTGATCGAATACGCGAACCCCCGCGTTTTCATCGGCGAGATCGAAACTGCAGTCGCAGACCAGAAGCTGCTGCGGCCGCTCGCGCAGCAGCACGGCGAGGCGGTCAGCCGAGACGAGCGTCGTGTCCATGGGCATCACCCGATCGGTGTTGCGCGGGCTCAGCGCGAGCTCGCCTGAAGGTCGAAGAGGCTGGTGGCCACCAAGTCGAGCACCTCGTCGCCGTGCTGGTTCAGCAGGCGCCAGCGCCAGCCGAGGATGCCCAGGTCGGAGCGCCGTTCGGAGATGCGCGTCTGCAGGATCTCGGCATGCAGCCAGAGCGAGTCGCCCGGCCGCACCGGATTGCGCCAGTGCAGCCGCTCGATGCCGGGCGAGGCAAACGACTCGGAGCCGGCGAGCACCGTGTCGACCACCAGCCGCATGGCAATGCCGCAGGTGTGCCAGCCGCTGGCAATCAGCCCGCCGAATCGGCCATGGCGGGCGGCTTCGGGGTCGGTGTGGAACCATTGCGGATCGTGCTGGGCCGCAAAGCCGAGGATGTCGGCCTCGTGGACCGTGACCGGACCGGCTTCGATTTTCTGTCCCACATGGAAGTCGGCGAACTTCATGGCCTGTCGCGGTGGATCGTCTTCATTGCCGTTTTCCGCCCGGGTCGACAAGGCAGGTCAGTAGGTCTCGAGGTGCAACCGGCCCTCACGCTTGAGGGCCGGCCCGAGCGTATCCCAAGACAGCCCGCCGGCCTCTGCGACATCGCGCAAGGCCAGCACGACGCCCTCCTCCATGCTCTTCAGGCCGCAGACGTAGATGTAGGTGTTCGGGTCCCGGAGCAGCGGCAGCAGGTCGACGGCGCGCTCGTGGATCCGGTGCTGCACATACTGCTTCGGCTGTCCGGGAACGCGCGAAAAGGCCAGGTTGATGTCGATGAAGTCCTTCGGCAAGCGCTGCAACGGGCCGAAGTACGGCAGCTCCTGCTGGGTGCGGGCACCGAAGAAGAGCATCAGCCGGCCGCCTTCGAATTTGCCGGTCTTGCGCAGGCGCCGGCGCCATTCGGTCATCGCCCGCATCGGCGCACTGCCGGTGCCGGTGCAGATCATCACGATGTTCGACTTCGGATGATTGGGCATCAGGAACGAGATGCCGAACGGGCCGATCACCTCGACGCTGTCGCCGACCTGGAGGTTGCAGAGATAGTTCGAACACAGGCCCTGCACCGGCCGGCCGTGGTGGTCGGCAGTGACCTGCTTGACCGTCAGCGCGACGTTGTTGTAGCCGGGACGTTCGCCATTGCGCGGGCTGGCGACCGAGTACTGGCGTGCATGGTGCGGCTTGCCGGCGGCGTCGAGCCCGGGTGGGACGATGCCGATCGACTGGCCCTCGAGCACCGGGAACGGCATGTTGCCGAAGTCGAGCACGATGTGGTGGGTCTGGTTCTCGAACCCGGCCTCGGTGCAGTTGAAGTTGCCGACCACTGTCGCCCGGGTCGCATTCTTCGGCCCGTAGATGTTGGCGAACGGCCGCGCCGCCGACCATGGCGGCAGCGTCGAGCCGCAGGCGGCCGAGTTGAAGGGCGCCTCGCCGGCGGCCGACTCGGGCGCCACCGCGAGCACCGGCTCGGACGGGGCGGCGCCTTCCTCGGGTGCAAACCCCTCGGCGGCGAGCTGCTCGGGCATCAGCTCGGGCGGCAGCTCTTCCCAGCCGAGCTGCTCGCCCAGGGTGTAGGCCGTCGTCCGCGGAACGGTTCGCCAGTTGTCGATCGAGCCGGTCGGACACGGCGAGATGCAGGCCATGCAGCCGTTGCAGATGTCGACGTCGACCACGTAGTTGCGATCGTCGTGGCTGATCGCCTGGACCGGGCAGGTCGCCTCGCAGGTGTTGCAGCGAATGCAGATTTCGGGGTCGATCAGGTGCTGCCTGACGACGCTCGCACTGACGGCCATGTCCATATCGGATTCTCCTGCCCGGCAAAAAAGCAATGCTCGTCAACCGGCCTGTCCAAGAGTTTGAAGGTGTGAAAGAAACCGTATCGAGCGGCCCGAGGTCGCATTGAGGAGCACAGCCGGACACGGGGTCCGGCGAGCACCGGAGATGCGAGATCGGGACGCGCAGTAGGTTTATGCACACCTTCAGTTGAAGCGCACATACTCGAAATCGACCGGCTGACGGTTGACGCCCATCACCGGCGGCGCGATCCAGTTGGCGAACTTGCCGGGCTCGACGACCCGTCCCATCAGTGAGGCGACGAAGGCGCGGTCGTCGTCGGTCGGCAGCCACTGGTCCTTGCGGGCGTCCCACTCGCTTTCGCCCACCACCCGGCCGTCGGGGGACAGCTTGATGCCGGCGAGCGCGCCGATGTTGCGGTGGAAGGCCTTGTGCGGCACCTCGAGCCGGATCGGGATGCCGGCCTTGGCAATCACCTTGTTCCAGCGCTCGACCCCGGCGACCGAGTCCTTGATGAAGTCGTCGCGCAGCACCTCGTTGAGTGCGTTGAGCATCGGCACTTCCTTCTCGACCAGCTGGCCGCCCTGGACCTCGAGAACCTTGTAGGTCTGGCCCTTGAGAACATGGTCGTCGCTGCGCTTGCCTTCCTCGTAGCGGCCCTTCAGGCCCGAGCTGTAGAAGGTGGCGGCGTTGCTCGACTGGTCGGCGCCGAACAGGTCGATCGTCACGCTGTAGTGGAAATTGAGATAGCGCTGGACCGTCCCCAGGTCGATGGCGCCGGCCGCGCGCACCTTCTCGGCGTCGTCGGTCTTCAGTTCGTTCATCACCTGGCAGGTGCGCTGCAGCACCCGCGAGACGCCGCTTTCGCCGACGAACATGTGGTGCGCTTCCTCGGTCAGCATGAACTTCGTCGTCCGCGCCAGCGGGTCGAAGCTGCTTTCGGAAAGTGCCGCCAGCTGAAACTTGCCGTCGCGGTCGGTGAAGTAGGTGAACATGAAGAACGCCAGCCAGTCGGGCGTCTTCTCGTTGAAGGCCTCGAGGATGCGTGGATTGTTCTCGTCGCCCGAGCGGCGCTCGAGCAGGGCCTCGGCCTCCTCACGGCCGTCGCGGCCGAAATGGCGCTGCAGCAAGTAGACCATCGCCCAGAGGTGGCGGCCCTCCTCGACGTTGATCTGGAACAGGTTGCGCAGGTCGTACATGCTCGGCGCGGTCAGGCCGAGGTGGCGCTGCTGCTCGACCGAGGCGGGCTCGGTGTCGCCCTGGGTGACGATGATGCGGCGCAGGTTGGCGCGGTGCTCGCCGGGGACCTCGGCCCAGGCCTTCTCGCCCTTCTGGTCACCGAATTGGATCAGACGGTTCGGGTCGCCCGGGTTGAGGAAGATGCCCCAGCGGTAGTCGCGCATCTTGACGTGGCCGAACTGCGCCCAGCCCTGTGGGTCGACGCTGACCGCGGTGCGCAGGTAGACGTCGTAGTCGGTCGAGTTCTCGGGGCCGGTCTCGTCCCACCAGTTGACGAAGTTGGGCTGCCACTGCTCGAGTGCGCGCTGCAGCGCGCGGTCCTCGCCGAGGTTGACGTTGTTCGGGATTTTCTCGGCGTAGTTGATGGTGCTCATGGGCGTGCTCCTGAAGTACGGGGCTGCGACAAGTGCAGCCTGGACGGGACATGGGGCGCGGGCTGGCTTCTACAGGGTCGGCCCGAGCGGCTTGAAAGGCGTTTGCGGCTGCCGCGGCTAGACGCGGTTCAGGTCGAACTGCACCTTGTCGCCCTTGCCGTAGACCTTCAGCGCGCCCTTCTCGCCGACGGCGTTGGGGCGCTGAAAGATCCAGTTCTGCCAAGCCGTGAGGCGGCCGAAGATGCGCGTGGCCATCGTCTCCGTGCCGTTGAAACGCAGGTTGGCCTCCAGGCCGGTCAGCGCGTCGGGCGACATCGCAATGCGCTCCTCGATGGCGATGCGGATCTCGTCGTCCCAGTCGATGTCGTCGGGTGCCGCCGTGACCAGGCCGACCGCCAGCGCCGCGTCGGCGTCGAGCGGCTTGCCGGCCTGTGCCCGCACCGCGTCGAGCGCCGGCACCTCGTCGTAGAAGCGGCGGCCGAGCCGCGACTGGCCGGTCACCATCGGGAACAAGCCGAAATTGACCTCGCCGACCTGGATCGACGGCGCGCGCGCCGGGTCGTCGGGCAGCGCCAGCTGGTAGCTCCGGTCGCAGGCGAGCGCAAGTTCGAGCAGCGTGCCGGCGAAGCAGGAGCCCGGCTCGATCAGCGCGAACAGACTGCGCGACGAGACGTCGAGCCGGGCGAAGGTGCGGCGCAGCAGACCGATCGTCTCGCGCACCAGCCAGTGTTCGCGATGGGCGATCAGCACCGCGTCGCTGGCCAGCACCGCAGCGGCGTCGCCTTCGGTCTTGATCAGCCAGGTGCCGATGTCGAGTTCGTTGGTGCGCATCGAGAGGATCGCGTCGTCGAGCTCGCGGGCCATCTGCAGCGGCCACCACGCGCTGCCGGCGGCGACGACCGCTGCGGCCGTTTCGGGCTGCGGCTGCTGCGGCGCGCGGACCGTGAACGTGGCGACCCGGCGCCTGCGGTCGATCTCGACCGAGACATTTCGGTAGTGCAGCGCGTCGGCTTCGATGCGCCGCTCGAGCGGCGTCAGCATGACGCCCTGTGCGTCGGCGGGGCGATCGCTCTGCCCGGCCAGCGCCAGCGCGCGCTCCTGCACCACCCTGGCGAAGACCGCTGGCTTGGCGATGCGGTCGACCAGGCGCCAGTCGACGGCCTTCTGGCCGCGCACGCCTTCGACGCTGGTGCAGAAGATATCGGCGAGGTCGTGGCGAACCTTGCGCTTGTCGGTCACCCGGGTCAGCCCGCCGGTCCCCGGCAGCACGCCGAGCAGCGGCACCTCGGGCAGCGAGACCGACGACGAGCGGTCGTCGACGAGGACGATCTCGTCGCAAGCCAGCGCCACCTCGTAGCCGCCTCCGGCGCAGGCGCCGTTGACGGCGGCGATGAACTTCAGCCCCGAATGGCGCGACGAATCCTCGATGCCGTTGCGCGTCTCGTTGGTGAACTTGCAGAAATTCACCTTCCAGGCGTGGCTCGAAACGCCGAGCATGAAGATGTTGGCGCCGGAGCAGAACACCCGGTCCTTCAGGCTCGTCAGCACCACGCTGCGGACTTCCGGGTGCTCGAAGCGGATGCGGTTCAGCGCGTCGTGCAGCTCGATGTCGACACCCAGGTCGTAGCTGTTCAGCTTGAGCTTGTAGCCCGGGCGCAGCCCGCCGTCCTCGTCGATCGCCAGCCCGAGGGTCGCGACCGGGCCCTCGGCCTTCAGCGACCAGTGGCGGTAGCGGGTGGGGTCGATCTGGTAGTCGACCCGGCTGGACGGAATGGGTTGGTCGGACATCATCGGGCTCCGGTGCCATGCATCAAATTGCATCTTCGGTTGCGTTCGTGCATCTTAGTGCATGCTTCGCGACTGTCAATCAGTTGGCATGCCACCAACGGCCCTGCGCCGGGTTTTCCGGTATCAGACGGGCAGCGCGAGCGCCTGTCGCACCGCCAAGCGTGCCGCGGCAAAGCTCTCGTCGAGCGTTTTCCCGCCGGTGTCGAGCGTCAGGTCGGCTCGGCCGTAGAACGGCGCACGGCCGGCAAGAATGCGCCGCAGGTCGTCCATCGCCTCGAGGTTGCCGGCCATCGGCCGCAGGTCGCCCTGGGCAATGACACGCTGCATGTGCTCCTCGGGCGCGGCCTTGAGCCAGATCGCAAAGCAATGGGCCAGCAGAAGGTTGAAGCTGGCCGGATCGGAGACGATGCCGCCCGGCGTGGCGATCACCGCGTCCGGGAAAAGCTGGATCGACTCTTCGAGCGCGCGCCGCTCGTAGCGGCGGTAGGCAGCAGGTCCGAGCAGGTTCTGGATCTCGGAAATACCGCAACCGGCAACGCGCTCGATCTCCCGGTTGAGTTCGACGAAGGGCACGCCGAGGTCATCGGCCAGCAATTGCCCGAGCGTCGACTTGCCGGCGCCGCGCAGGCCGATCAGCGCAAACCGCCGCAGCCGGGCATCGGGCGCGCCGGCCTGGCCGTAGAGCCCGGTCAACGCGACCCGGCCACGGCGCAATTCGTCGTCGTCGCGGCCCTGCAGCAAGTCGCGGATCAACAACCATTCGGGCGATGCGGTGGTCTCGTCACCGAGCAACTCGGCGATCGCGCAGCCGAGTGCCCTGGCCACCTGCCGCAGAACCAGAATCGAGGCATTGCCGACGCCGAGCTCCAGGTTTGCCAAGTGCCGCTCGGAGACCTCGGACGCCTGCGCCAGCGCCCGGCGGGTCAGCCCGCGGCGGGCCCGCAGCGAGCGCACCCGGTCGCCGAGGGCGACCAGGAACGGATCGCGGGCGTCGCCGCCCTGCGCGGCCTCGGCCACGTTCAACGCAGTCGCCTCGAGCGGATCGGGCTCTCCTCCACGCTGCAGACTCGCCACCGGTGTTTACCCTCTGTATGCACTATAGTGCTTGACGACCCTCGGCACGCAGTGTAACTTTGATGCATGTCTGCAGCAACCGGGACGCCGCATGGGTGAACTTCCGAGGAATTGCCTGGGCGGCGAACGGGGTAATGTCATACCGCACTCGCTGCATGGCGGGCCTCGGCAGGCCGAGGGCGGCGAGCAGCTCGGCGGGCTCGCCTTCTACCGCCGGCGCTCGGCGATCCAGGCCGAGCCGAAGGTGCTCGATGCCCGCGCGGCGCAGCCGCTGTCGCTCTAGCCGTCCAGGAATCGCCATGCCCACACCGGTCGCCGCGCCGCCCGAGCGCTTCAACTTCGCCCAGCACCTGATCGAGCGCAACGCGGGACGCTCCGCCCGCACCGCCTACGTCGACGACGCCGGCACGCTCAGCTACGGCGAACTCGCCGATGCTGTGCGCCGCTGCGCCGCCGGGCTGCTGGCACTCGGCCTGCGCCGCGAGGAGCGGGTGCTGCTGCTGATGCACGACTGCACCGACTGGCCGGTGGCCTTCCTCGGCGCGCTCTACGCCGGCGTGGTGCCGGTCGCGGTCAACACCCTGTTGACCGAAGACGACTACGCCTACATGCTGACACACAGCCGGGCGCGCGCTGCGCTGGTGTCGGGCGCCCTGATGCCGGCCTTGCAGGCGGCCGCGCGGCGCGGCGGTCACGACCTGCAATCGATCGTCGTTTCGCATCCGGCCGGCGCCCAGGCTGGCGGCATGCATGACTTCGGCAGCTGGCTGGCGGCGCAGTCGCCAGCCGCGGCGCCCGCCGACACCCTGGCCGACGACATCGGCTTCTGGCTCTATTCGTCGGGCTCGACCGGCCAGCCCAAAGGCGCGGTCCATCTGCAGGCGAGCCTCTACTGGACGGCGGAGCTCTACGGGCGCGAGGTGCTCGGGCTGCGCGAGGACGACATCGTCTTCTCGGCGGCCAAGCTGTTCTTCGCCTACGGACTCGGCAACGCGCTCAGCTTTCCGCTCAGCGTCGGTGCCACCGTGGTGCTGATGGCCGAGCGGCCGACGCCCGATGCCTGCTTCAAGCGGATGGTCGAGCGGCAGGCGACCGTCTACTTCGGTGCGCCGACCGGATTTGCCGGCATGCTCGCCTCGCCCTCGTTGCCGCCGCGCGCAGCGGTCGCCCTGCGGCTGTGTTCATCGGCCGGCGAAGCGCTGCCGCGGGAGATCGGCGAACGCTTCACCGCGCACTTCGGCTGCTCGATCATCGACGGCATCGGCTCGACCGAGATGCTGCACATCTACCTGTCGAACCGGCCCGGCGACGTGCGCTATGGCACCACCGGTCGCCCGGTCGAAGGCTACGCCGTCGAACTGCGTGGCGACGACGGCCAGCCCGTCGGCGATGGCGAGATCGGCGAGCTCTATGTCAGCGGTCCGAGCGCGGCGCTGATGTACTGGTGCAGCCGGGGCAAATCGCTGCAGACCTTCCAGGGGCCGTGGACCCGCAGCGGCGACAAGTACGTCCGCGACGCGGCCGGCTACTACACCTATGCCGGCCGCTCGGACGACATGCTCAAGGTCAGCGGCATGTATGTCTCGCCGTTCGAAGTCGAGGCGACGCTGATGCAGCACCCGGCGGTGCTCGAGTGCGCGGTCATCGGTCGGGAGGACGGTCACGGCCTGACCAAGACCAAGGCCTATGTGGTGCTCAAGTCGGGCGCTCACGCCGACGAGGCGCTGCTCAAGGGCTTCGTCAAGGAGCGCCTCGCCGCGTACAAGTACCCGCGCTCGATCGAGTTCATCGACGAGCTGCCGAAGACCGCGACCGGCAAGATCCAGCGCTTCCGGCTGCGCGAGCGCGAGCGCAACGCGTGAAGGCGCGCGCCGCACACGTTGTCGACTCCGCACCCGCCGCCACGCCGCGCCGCCCCGACGCCGCCGCCTGCCCCGGTGCGGCTGTCGGCTTTGCCCGAATGGCCCAGGGCGGCAGCCAGGTTCGGATCGAATACCGCTGGATCGGTCGCGAGCGGCGCGGCCGGCCGCTGCTCGTCTTCCTGCACGAGGGCCTCGGCTCGGTGGCGATGTGGAAGGCGTTCCCGCAGCAGCTCTGCGACGCGGGCAACTTCCGCGGGCTGGTCTATTCGCGTCCGGGCTACGGCCGCTCGACGCCGCGTCCGTCGGGCGAGCGCTGGCCGGTCGGCTACATGCACGCGCAGGCGCAGGAGCTGCTGCCGGCGCTGCTCGATGCACTCGGACTCGATGTCCTTGGCGCCGACAAGCCCTGGCTGTTCGGCCACAGCGACGGCGGCTCGATCGCCCTGATCCACGCCGCCACCCGCGCCCAGCGCACCGCCGGCCTGGTTGTCGTCGCGCCGCATATCCGGGTCGAGGAATTCGGCCTGCGCAGCATCCGCGAGGCGCGCGACCTCTACGACACCGGGTTGCGCGAGCGGCTCGCGCCGTATCACGACGATGTCGATTCGGCCTTCTGGGGCTGGAACCAGGTCTGGCTCGACCCGGCGTTCGCTGCCTGGACGATCGAGGCAGACCTGCTGCGCATCGGCTGCCCGGTGCTGGCGGTACAGGGCCTCGACGACGAGTACGGCACGCTCGAGCAGATCCGCGGCATTTCCCGCCGCGTCGCCGCGTGCCGCCGGGTCGAGTTGCCCAGGTGCGGGCACGCCGTCCACCGCGATCAGCCGGCTCGCCTGATCGACGAGACAATTCGTTTCATTTCGGACCACGGAGACTCACGATGAACAAGCCCCTGCTTTCCCTGCTCGGTGCCGGCCTCACTGCCGCGCTGCTTGCCGCACCGCCTGCCCAGGCACAGGCGCAAGGCAAGCTCAAGGTCGGGCTGATGCTGCCGGCCAGCGGCACCTATGCCGCGCTGGGCACCGCGATCGAGAACGGCTTCCGCCTCTACCTCGCCGAGCAGGGCGGCAAGATCGGCGGCCGCGAGATCGAGTTCTTCAAGGTCGACGACGAGTCCGACCCGGCCAAGGCGACCGACAACGTCAACAAGCTGATCAAGCGCGACAACGTCGACGTGATCGTCGGCACGGTGCACTCCGGCGTGGCAACGGCCATGGCACGGGCGGTGCGGGAAAGCGGCACGCTGCTGATCGTGCCGAATGCCGGCGCCGATGCGGTCACCGGCGCGATGTGCGCACCGAACATTTTCCGCAGCTCGTTTTCGAACTGGCAGTCTGCGTACGCCGCCGGCATCGTCGCCGCCAGGCAGGGCAAGAAGAACGCCGCAACGATCAGCTGGAAGTACGCTGCCGGCGACGAGATGACCACCGCCTTCAAGGAAGGCTTCGAGAAGGAAGGCGGCAAGGTCGTCAAGCAGCTGTCGCTGCCGTTCCCGAACGTCGAGTTCCAGGCGCTGCTGACCGACATCGCGTCGGCCAAGCCCGATGCGGTGTTTGCCTTCTATGCCGGCGGCGGTGCGGTCAAGTTCGTCAAGGACTATGCGGCAGCGGGTCTGTCGAAGTCGATTCCGCTCTATGGCCCCGGCTTCCTGACCGATGGCACGCTCGAGGCGCAGGGCGACACCGCCCAGGGCATGTTCACCACGCTGCACTATGCCGACGGCCTGAACACGCCGCGCGACAACGCCTTCCGGCTGGCCTACGCCAAGACCTACAAGATGCAGCCCGATGTCTACGCGGTCCAGGGCTACGACGCCGGGCAGATCCTCGCCGTCGGCCTGACCGCGACCAAGGGCGACCCTGGCAAGAAGGCCGAGTTCGCCGCCGCCGTCGAGAAGGCCAAGATCGACAGCCCGCGCGGACCGTTCACCCTGTCGAAGGCGCACAACCCGGTGCAGGACATCTACCTGCGCAAGGTCGAAGGCAAGGAGAACAAGGTCGCAGGCATCGCGGTCAAGGCGCTCGCCGATCCGGCGCGCGGCTGCAAGGCCTGAGGCCGCGAATCTTTCTGCTGCGCGGGCCGATCTGGCATCTGCGGTGCTCACCGTACCCGAGTACGGTTCCGCTCCTCGACGCCACCTCGACCCGCTCGCGACGAAATCTTCACGACCTCAGCACGCTGCAATGAACCCGAGCAACTGACCCCGTGGACCTACCCACCTTCCTGATCCAGTGCCTCAACGGCGCTGCAGTACGGGCTGCTGCTGTTCCTCGTCGCCTCGGGGCTGACGCTGATCTTCGGCATCATGGGCGTCATCAACCTGGCGCACGGCAGCTTCTACATGATCGGCGCCTACATGGCGTTCGCGCTGGCGCCGGTCGTCGAGCGCACCTTCGGCGGCGGCTTCTTCGCGACGCTCGTCGTCGGCATGGTGCTCGCGGTGCTGCTCGGCTACCTGCTCGAATGGGTCTTCTACAGCTACCTCTACGAGCGCGAGCACCTGCAGCAGGTGCTGATGACCTACGGCCTGATCCTCGTCTTCGAGGAGCTGCGCAGCATCCTGGTCGGCGACGACGTGCACGGCGTTCAGATGCCGCCGCTGCTGGCCGGCAGCTTCTCGCTCGGCGAGATGATGACCTACCCGGTCTACCGGCTGTTCATCTCGGCGGTGTGCATCGTGCTGGCGATCGGCATGTATGTCGTCTTCACGCGCACCCGTCTCGGCATGATGATCCGCGCCGGCAGCACCAACCGCGAGATGGTGCAGTCGCTCGGCATCGACATCAAGTTTCTCTACCGCATCGTCTTCGCCGCGGGCATGGCGCTGGCGGTGCTGGCCGGCATGGTCGCCGCCCCGGTGTCGTCGGTCTACCCGGGGATGGGCAACCAGGTGCTGATCGTCTGCTTCGTGGTGGTCGTCATCGGCGGCATCGGTTCGATCCGCGGTGCGCTGGTCGCGGCGCTGCTGATCGGCTTCGTCGACACCTTCGGCAAGGTCGTTTTTCCGCAGGCGGCCGGCGTGCTGGTCTACGTGCTCATGGCGGTCATCCTGCTGTGGAAGCCCGACGGTCTCTTCAAGGCGGGATGATGAACCCGGGAAAACTCGTTCCGGTGCTGCTGGCCGGCGCCGCACTCGCGCTGTATCCACTGGTCGCCGGCAAGTTCGGCGTCGACCTGGTGGCGAAGATCATGATCCTGGCGATCTTCGCGCTGAGCCTCGAGCTGCTGGTCGGCACGACCGGGCTGGTCTGCTTCGGCCAGGCGGCCTTCTTCGGCATGGCCGGCTATGCGGCGGTGCTGCTGGCGCCGGCCAGCGATGCGGCGCAGCTTTGGTGGCTGCTGCCGGCGGCGGTCGCCGCGGCGGCGCTCTACGCCCTGTTCATGGGGGCGCTGTCGCTGCGCACCAAGGGCGTCTACTTCATCATGGTGACGCTGGCCTTTGCACAGATGGCCTATTACGTGGTCCACGACACCCCGCTCGGCGGCGGTACCGACGGCATCTACCTCAACACCAAGCCGGTCGCGTCGGTCGGCGACCGGGTGCTGGTCGACCTCGGCAGGCCGCTGGCGATGTACTACTTCGTGCTCGCCTGCCTGACGCTGGCCTTCGGCTTCCTCGCCCTGCTGCTGCGATCACCGTTCGGCCGGGCGCTGGCCGGCATCAAGGCGAGCGAGCAGCGGATGCGCGCGACCGGCTTTTCGACCTATCCGTACAAGCTGGCGGCCTTCGTCGTCTCCGGCGCGATCGCCGGGCTGGCCGGCTTCCTGTTCGCGGTCAAGGACGGTTTCGTCAACCCGGAACTGCTTGCCTGGCACCAGTCGGGCGCGGTGCTGATGATGATCATCCTCGGCGGCCTGGGCCACCTGCGCGGCGCGGTGCTCGGCGCATTCGCTTTCGCGCTGCTGCAGGAGCTGTTCCAGTCGGAGGCGGTGTTCGGCAGCTTCGCCAGGCACTGGCATCTCGGCCTGGGGTTGACGATCATCGCCAGCGTGGCGCTGCTGCCGCGCGGCCTGATCGGCCTGTCGGCGCTGATCCGGCGCCGGCTGGCCGGCAGCGAGGGGGCGGGGCAGCATGTCGGCGCCTGAGATCCTGCTGCGCGGCCGCAGCATCACCCGCCGCTGGGGCGGACTGGTCGCCGTCGACGCGGTGTCGATCGAACTCGAGCGCGGCACGGTGCATGCGGTGATCGGCACCAACGGCGCCGGCAAGTCGACGCTGATCAACATCCTGTCGGGCGAAATAGCGCCGTCGAGCGGCTCGGTCGAGCTGCTCGGCGCCGACGTGACCGGCTGGACGCAGCCGCGCCGCGCCCGCGCCGGGCTCGGCCGCAGCTACCAGCGCACCACCATCTACCCGAACTTCAGCGTGTTCGAGAACTGCCGGCTGGCGGCGCAGGCGCGGCATCAGCAGCCGGCCCGCTGGTGGGTCGATGCGTCGCGCGACCCGGCAACCGGCGCAGCCGCCCGAGACGCCGCGCGCCGCGCCGGGCTCGAAGCACTGCTCGAGCGCGAAGCCGGCCTGCTGTCGCACGGCCAGAAGCGGCAGCTCGAGATCGCGATGTGCCTGGCGACGACGCCCCAGGTGCTGCTGCTCGACGAACCGCTCGCCGGCATGGGCGCCGAGGAGACCGAGCGCATGCTGGCGCTGCTCGGCGAGCTGCGCGGCGCGCATGCCATCCTGCTGGTCGAGCACGACATGGACGCGGTGTTCCGCGTCGCCGACCGAATCACGGTGATGGTCAACGGTTCGGTCATCGCCAGCGGCCCGCCGGCGACGATTCGCAGCAACGCAGAGGTCCAGGCGGCCTACCTCGGAGGCCACGAATGAACTCAACCGACCTGTTGGTCGACGCCCGTGGCCTGCACGCCTGGTACGGATCCAGCCACGTGCTGCACGGCATCGACCTGCAGATCGCGCGTGGCGAGACCGTCGGCCTGCTCGGACGCAACGGCATGGGCAAGTCGACGTTGATCCGCACCCTGCTCGGCCATGTGACGCAACGCCAGGGCCGGATCGCCATCGGCGGGCGCGACCTCTCGAACGCCCGTCCGCACGAAGTGGCACGGCGCGGCGTCGCCTACGTCCCGGAAGGCCGCGGCGTGTTCCCCAACCTCACCGTGCGCGAGAACCTGGTGATGGCGGCGCGCCGGGGCCTCGACGGCAGCCTGGAGTGGACGCTCGACCGGGTGCTCGCCACCTTCCCGCGGCTGGCCGAGCGCCTCGGCAACCTCGGCTCGCAGCTTTCCGGCGGCGAGCAGCAGATGCTCTCGATCGGCCGCGCGCTGATGACGCATCCCCGCCTGATCATCCTCGACGAGGCCACCGAAGGCCTGGCGCCGCTGATCGTCGCCGAGATCTGGCGGGTGATCGCCGACATCCGAAAGAGTGGCATCGCCACGCTGATCGTCGACCGCGACTACCGCAAGGTGCTCGCCGAGTCGGACCGCGCAATGGTGCTGCAGAAGGGACTGGTGGTGCTCGGCGGTCCGTCGAGCGAGCTGCGGGGGAGCAGCGAACTGGGGGCTCTTCTCGGGGTGTGACGGCAGTGGACCGACACGCAGCGGCGGCGCGCCCTCAGCTCGCACCCGAGGCGCCCGGCGGACTGCACATCGAGCAGCTGGCGGTCGAAAAGATCCCGACTACCTGCGCCTGGATTCGCAGCCGTTGCCTGCCTTGCGCGCGCGCAACGCGGGCCTCGACGTCGATGCCTGAGCCGCGTCCGGGTTCGAGGTCGCACGCACCCGTTGCGCAAGTTCGAGGATCAGCGTTCGGAATGCCTCGAGCAACGGGTCCTCCCGGGCGATCGGACGAAGCGCCAGCGCAATGGGACTGACGGGCAGCGTCTGCCGGATGCGCACGATGCGCACCTCACCGAACAGGACGTGCCGCCTGGCAATCGATTCAGGGGCGATCGACAGGAATCGGGAACGCGCAACCAGTGCGAGATTGGTCTCGAACGAGCGCGCTTCGATCCGCGGACGGATCGGCGGCGACCCGTCCGCGCTCCAGAAGCGATCGAATGCGGCTCGCGAGGCAGTCTCGGGCTCGGGCAGCACCCAGTCCTGATCGGCCAACTGCGCAAGGTCGACGAGTCCCGCCGGCGCGCTCGCGTTGTCGGCCGCGCAGACGACGACGGTACCTTCGTCGTACAGATGCTCGATCGTCACATCGCGATCGCCAAGCGCGCCGCCGACGCTGCGCAGCAGTGCGAAGTCGAGGCTGCCTCTGACCACGGCATCCATCAGCATCGTCGAGCTTCCCTCGACCAGTCGGAAGCGCAGCGCATTCCGGCCTTCGTCGGCGACATGGGGATAAACGCGCTCGAGCAGTTGCGGCATCAGCGTGTGCATGCACAGCGCAATGCAACCGAGCTGAATTGCAGGGCGCGCACCCGCTGTCGCCGCGCCGAGCCGCTCGATGCCGCGCAACACGAAGCGCGCCTGGGCGAGCACGGCCTCACCTTGCAGTGTCGGCTTGCTGCCCTGGCTCGACCGCTCGAAGAGGCGCGCTCCCAGCAGGCTTTCGGCTTCTGAAAGGAGCCGCGACAGAGCGGGTTGCGGCATGCCGAGTGCACGGGAAGCTCCGTGCACCGACGCGGTGTCGCCAACGGCGACCAAAGCCTCGATGTGACGGCGCTGCAACAACCTGGACGGCATCGGCTCTTTGCTCCGAGATATCAATTCCGTATCGCTTGATGCTCCAAATATATCGTTTACAGCATCCCCCTGCACTGCTATGTTCGCGTCCTTCGTTGGCACCCTGCGCAGGAAACACCATGGCTCGCATTACCGTCACACCCCTTGCACCGGCGCTCGGCGCCGACATCACCGGCGTCGATCTGCATGCGGCCATCGACGCAGAAACGATCACCGACATACGCCAGGCGTGGGCCGATCACCTCGTGCTGCGCTTTCGCGGCCAGGCGCTCTCCGATCCTCAGTTGCTCGCGTTCAGCCGTCTGCTCGGACCTCTCGACCCTCCGGGGCCGAATCCATACGGCAAGCCCTTTCTCGAAGACTTCCCCGAGATCAACGTCATCTCGAACGTCAAGGTCGGCGGTGCGCCGATCGGCAACCTGGGCGACGGCGAGGCGGTGTGGCATTGCGACATGACCTACGTCGACAACCCGCCGCGCGCCGCACTGCTGCATGCGCTCGAAATTCCGCCGAGCGGCGGTGACACGCACTGGTCGAACATGTACCTTGCGTACGAGACGCTGCCTGCCGCGATGAAGGAGCGCATTGCCGGTCTGAGGGCGGTCCACGACGCGACTTACAACAGTGCCGGGATCATGCGCAAGGGCATGAAGGAAGTGACCGACCCGCGCGAAGCGCCGGGATCGCGCCATCCGCTCGTCATCGCGCATCCGGATACCGGCCGGCCGGCGCTGTTCCTCGGACGTCGCCGCAACAGCTACATCCTCGGGCTCGAACTGTCGGAGAGCGATGCGCTCCTCGATGAGCTGTGGGAGCACGCGACCCAGCCGCAGTTCACCTTCAAGCAGGTGTGGCGCCAGCACGACCTGATCCTGTGGGACAACCGCTGCACGTTGCACCGTCGTGATTCGTTCGACCCGGAGGCGCGCCGCATCATGCACCGTACGCAGATCAAGGGCCCGGCGATCTCGCCGGCGTTCGGAGCCTGAGATGCAGGGAATGCAGCTTCCGATCCGTCGCGTCGAGGTATTCGGCGTCGCGATACCGCTCGTCGGCCCGGGCTTTCGCAATGCCTACATCACGAAGAAGGCGCAAAAAAGCGCGATCGTGCGCCTGACGGCTGACGACGGCAGCATCGGTCTCGGCAACATCGACCCGTCCCCGGGCTATTCGGCCGAGACGATCGAGCAGTCGCTTGCGGCGCTGCGCACCCGCCTCGCGCCGCTGGTCGACGGGCTCGACGCCGGCAATCCGCACCGACTCGTGAGGATGATGGACGAAGCGCTCGACGGCTACCTCGACGCCAAGGCGGCGATCGAAATGGCGTGCATCGACCTGCTCGCGCGAAGGCTTTGCATCCCCGTGCACCAGTACCTCGGCGGCGCGGTCGTCGACAGCTTGCGCTTCAACGCCTGGGTCGGCATCGTGCCGCCCGACGAGGCGGCGGCCGAGGCGAAGAAATGGTTCGACCGCGGTTTTCGCTCGGCCAAGATCAAGGTCGGTGGGGGCATCGAAGCCGACCGCGATCGCATTCGCGCGGTGCGCGAGGCGGTCGGGCCGACGATGGCGCTGCGTGCCGATGCCAATGCAGGCTACAGCGTCGAAGACGGCATTGCGCTGGGCCGTCTGCTCGAGCCGTTCGAGCTTCAGCTGCTCGAGCAGCCCGTCGCCGAGAACGACCTTGCCGGCATGGCGAAGGTCCGTCAGGCGATCGGCATCCCGGTGATGGCTGACGAGTCGATCACCGACCACGAGAGCCTGATCGCGGTGATCCGCGCCGATTGCGCTGACATCGTCAAGCTCAAGGTGATGAAGCAGGGCGGTTTCCTGAAGTGCCGCCGGATGCTGGAGACCGCGTCGGCAGCGGGAATGAAGGTCGTCATCGGCCACGGCTTCGGCCTCGGCATCAACACGGTCGCCGAGATCATGCTCGCAGCGACGAGCAGCGACGTTCTGGAAGGTCTCGAATGCGTCGGCCCGCTGAAGACCGCCGACGACATCGTCACTTCGAAGCTCGACATTTCGTCGGGTCGACTCGACTTGCCCGGCGGACCGGGACTCGGGGTCGAACTCGACGAGACGAAGGTTCAAAGCTTTCACTTCGACGCCTGAGGGGCTGCCATGTTGAAAAGAATCTCGCTGCTGGGTGCCTTCGCCGCCTTGCTTCATGCCGGTCCGGTCATCTCCGCAGCGGCGATCGACTATCCAACCAAACCAGTCACCGTGCTCGCGCCGTTTGCTGCCGGTGGCACGGTCGACATCGTTGCGCGCATCGTCGGGCAGAAGCTGACCGGCGAGCTTCGCCAGCCGTTCGTCGTCGACAACAAGGGTGGCGCGGGGGGCTCGATCGCCACAGGGATGCTGGCGCAGGCGGCGCCTGATGGCCATACGCTGATGCTCCATCACATGGGGCTCGCGTTCAACGCTGCGCTCTACGACAAGTTGTCGTTCGACACAACGCGCGACGTGATCCCTGTCGCCTACGTCGGTGCGACGCCCAACGTGTTGGTGGTGACGAATTCGCTGCCGGTCACGACCGTCGGCGAGTTCCTTGCGTTGGCCAAAGGCAAGCCGGGAACCATCAACTATGGCTCCGGCGGTCCTGGCAGCGCAGGCCACGTTCCGATGGAGGTGTTGCAGGCGTCGACCGGCGTCAAGCTCGAGCACGTCCCTTACAAGGGTTCGGGTCCGGCGATCACGGACCTGATGACCGGCCAGATCCAGGCGATGCTGCTGACGATCCCCGCGGTCATTCCGCACATCAGGTCGGGCAAGCTGCGCGCGATCGCGACCTCGGGCGCACGGCGCTCGCCGGCGTTGCCGAACCTGCCGACGCTCGACGAGGCGGGCGTGCGCAATTTCGAGTACGCGCCGTGGTACGGCTTCTTTGCGCCACGCGGGACGCCGCAGCCGGTGCTGGAGAAACTCCACGCGTCCGTCAACAAGGTGCTGCAGGACCCCGACGTCGTCAACAAGCTCGCCCTGCAGGGACTCGAGGTGCAGACGATGTCGCGTGAGCAGTTCGCCGACGTCGTGTCGCGCGACATCGCGGCCTGGGGCAAGACGATCAAGACGCTCGGCCTGAAGGCACAGTAAGCTGCCCCGGCATCAGGCCACGCCATGCGCACGGAACTGCTCCAGCCGGCCTGGCGCGCACCCGCTGCACTCGCGCTTTGTCTTTCCGGAGGCGCCGCTTTCTCGGCGCTCGGCACACCGCTGCCATGGATGCTCGGGCCGCTGGTCGCGACGGCCGGCGCGCGAATGCTCGGGTTGCCGGTCGAGCGGCCGCGCGGCGGGTTGCCTGTCGGCCAGCTGGTGATCGGCGCGGCCCTCGGGCTCTACTTCACCGCGCCAGTGCTGCAGCAGGTGCTTCGGTTCACACACTTCATCGTGGCCGCGGCGCTGTTCGCGTTCGTCGCGGGCACCTGTTGCGCGCTGGTCCTCCGGCGGCTCTCGGGATGCGACTTCCGCACCGCCTTCTTTGCCAGCCTGCCCGGCGGGGCGGCCGAAATGTCGCAGCTCGCGGATCGTGTCGGCGGGCGTGCCGACTGGGTTGCCGCGGCGCAGGCGCTGCGCGTACTCATCGTCGTTTTGACAGTGCCGCCGCTGATCGTCTGGAGCGGGGCGCACGGGGCAGAAATCTGGTCGCCCGCAGCCTCGACGGTCGACTACAAGGGACTCGCTGCGATGGCGGTGATCGCCTTCGGCAGCGGACTCGCGCTGCGCATGCTCGACACGCCCAACGCCTGGCTGATCGGTCCGCTGCTGGCGATGACCGTCGTGACCGGCGCCGGCATCGAGCTGTCGGCGGTGCCACGCTGGCTGCTGGACGCAGCGCAATTGCTGATCGGCTGCACGCTCGGCAGCCGCTTCAATCCGGAGTTCTTCCACTCTGCGCCGCGGCTGGTGGGGTCGGTCGCGGTGACGGTCCTGCTCGGCATGGCGCTGGCCGCCGTGTTCGCCTTCGCGCTGACGTCGGTTTCCACGATCGAGTTTCCGACTGCGATCCTCGCGACGGCACCAGGCGGCGTGGCCGAAATGAGCATCACGGCCAAGCTGCTGCAGCTCGGGGTGCCTGTCGTGACCGCATTTCACGTCTCTCGCATGGCGTTCCTGGTGCTGACCGCGGCGCCGATCTTCGCCTTGATGCAACGGCTTCTCGGCAATACCGCAGCGCGGGCGGCAAAGCGTTGACGCACGCACCTTGCCTCGTGCAACTTGAAAGCTCGCACGAAAGCGTGCGTTCGATCCGATGAAGAACGCCACTTTCCTTGCTTTCGGTGCAACCCGAAACGGATTCGACCGCTGCCGCGCATGGCTTCCTGGCACGGGCCTGGCCAGCGTGCTGGCGCTGGCAGCCACCTTCGTCTCCAACCTCCACGGCGGACCTCAGTTGCTCTACGCACTGCTGTTCGGCGTGTCGTTTCACTACCTCAGTTTCGATCCGCAGACGAAGCCCGGCATCGAGTTCTGCTCGCGCAACGTGCTGCGTCTCGGGGTCGGACTTCTCGGCGCCCGGATCACGGCGGCACAGATCGCGGGTCTCGGCCTGACCACCGCCGGCATCGTGATCGCCGCGGTGCTGACGACCATCGGCTTCGGCTTCCTGCTCGGGCGGCGACTCGGCCTCACGCGTTCGCAAAGCGTGCTCTCGGGCGGAGCCGTCGCGATTTGCGGCGCCTCCGCAGCGCTGGCGATCTCGGCCGTTCTGCCAAGGGAAAAGGATGGCGACCGCTTCACGCTCACCGTCGTGGTGATGGTCACCGTCATGTCGACGGTCGCCATGGTGCTGTATCCGCTCATCGCGCGCGCACTCGACCTGCCGCCGGCACTGGCCGGCCTTTTTCTCGGCGGAACGATCCACGATGTGGCACAGGTCGTCGGCGCCGGTTACACCCTGAATCACCAGACTGGCGACTACGCCACTGTCGTCAAGCTGTTCCGGGTCGCGCTGCTCGCTGGCGTGGTGCTCGTGATCTCGGCGACGTTCAAGGGTGAGCGCGTTCGGGCAGAGGCGGAGTCGAAAGCGAACTTCGGCCGCAAGCCGACACGGCAACCGCTGGTGCCCTGGTTTCTCTGGATGTTCGTCGCGATGGTCGGAGTGAACTCGACCGGTGTCATTCCAGACGCAGTCCGCGACGGCGTGAACTTTCTCTCGCGTGCCTTTCTGGTCGTTGCGATCGCGGCGCTCGGAATGAAGACGTCCTTCAAGCAACTTTCCCGTGCCGGCTGGCGGCCATTCGCGCTCATCCTGGCGGAGAGTGTCTGGATTGCGGCGCTCGTGCTCGGGGCTGTCCTGTTCGTGAGATAGATCGACACGAAAGCCCGGGTTGTCGACCGCTGCAATCGCGCGGGCTGCCGGTCCGGGCTGATTCGGAACGGAGGGCCTTTCAACCTCGTTTTCAGCCGGCGTGCCGGCGGCATCACCCCAGAAACGGCAGCACCTTCTCCAGCAGCGCGTCCGGCGCCTCTTCGGCGATGTAGTGCCCGCACGGCAACGCCTCGCCACGGACGTCGACGGCCACGCGGCGCCATTCGGCGAGCGGGTCGAAACAGCGCTGCACCACGCCGTCGCGGCCCCACAGCACCAGCAGCGGTTGTTCGAGCGTGCGGCCAGCGTCGCGGTCGGCGCGGTCGTGTTCCAGGTCGATGCCTGCGGCGGCTCGGTAGTCCTCGCACAGGCCGTGCGCTGCGCCGGGCTGCGCCAGGCAGCGCGTGTATTCAGCCAGCGCGCGCGGGTCGAAGGGCGCAAGGCCAGCGCTGCGGTTGCCCATGACGTCGCGGATGTAGGCCGCCGGGTCGGCCTCGATCAGCCGCTCGGGCAGCGGCGCCGGCTGGATCAGGAAGAACCAGTGCCAGTAGGCACGGGCGAAGGCCTCGGTCGTCTGCTCGTACATGGCGAGCGTCGGCGCGACGTCGAGCAGCACCATCCGGCCGACCGCCTGCGGATGGTCGGCCGCCAGGCGGTGCGCAACCCGGGCGCCACGGTCGTGTGCCAGCACGTCGAAGCGGTCGAAACCGAGTGCCCGCATCAGCGCCAGCGGGTCGCGGGCCATCTCGCGCTTGGCGTAGTTGGCGTGGTCGGGTGCGCCCTTCGGCTTGGCCGAGTCGCCGTAGCCGCGCAGAGTCGGCGGCGACGACGGTATGGCGCTGCGCCAGCGTCGGCGCGACCCGGTGCCAGATGGCGTGTGTCTGCGGATGGCCGTGCAGCAGCAACAGCGGCGGACCGTCGCCACCGACGCGTGCAGCGACCTCGATGCCGTCGCCGACGTCGATCGAGTGGCGCGTGAAGCCCGGAAACCAGTCGTCGGTGGTGTTCATTCGGTCACTCGCGACGGGAACGACACGCGACAAACCGCGAGACCGGCCATCGCCCGGGACTCGGCCTCTGCCGAAGCCTGATGAAACGGCTGCATGCCGGTCACAGGTAGTCGCATGCCTTGTCGAGCTCGCCCCGGCTCGCAGCCGCACGGGCTTCCGCCTGAACCTCGGCGCGCGTCAACCCGGGACGGCTGTTTTCGGCTTGACGGCTGTCCTGCATGCGAACGCAGCGCACCTCGAGCGGCCGGTTGATGGCCGCGAAGTCGGGTGCAGGCGTGTTCGGCATCGCGCAGCCGCCAAGCAATGCAAGGGATGCGAGAAGCGACGCGGTGTAAGGCATGAATGATCCCTATCGAAGCGGCCGCGGCAGCGGTCCCGGGGGCCGCGCAAGCGCCGCAAGCAAATTGGCAATATCGTCAGACGGGCGATACCGACCCGTCCCCCGGGCGATCTTAGCGGCGACTACGCTGCCATCGAGCCCGCGCGCCCGGCAAGCAGCGCCCGGGCCACCCTCGATTGCGGCGCACGGCCGAGCGCGGTGCTGATCCATCCGGCGGTGTCGACAAGTGCATTGAGGTCGATGCCGGTCTCGACGCCCAGGCCCTGCAGCAGGTAGACGACATCCTCGGTCGCCACGTTGCCGGTCGCACCCCTGGCATAGGGGCAGCCGCCGAGGCCCGCGACCGAGCTGTCGAAGACGCGCATGCCGGCCTGCCACGAGGCATGCACGTTGGCCACGGCCATGCCGTAGGTGTCGTGGTAGTGGCCGGCCAGCTGCGCCATCGGGACGGCTCCAGCGACGGCTTCGAGCATCCTCAGCACCGAGGCCGGCGTGCCGACACCGATGGTGTCTCCGAGCGACACTTCGTAGGCTCCCAGCTCGAAAAGCCGGCTGGCCACCGCCGCCACCTGCGCCGGCGCAATCGCGCCGTCGTACGGACAGGCCACCACGCACGAGATGTAGGCGCGAACCTTGACGCCGTCGCCGCGGGCGGCTTCGAACACCGGGACGAAGCGCACGATCGATTCGGCTATCGAGCAGTTGATGTTCTTCTGCGAGAAGCCTTCGGATGCCGCCGCGAACACTGCCACCTCGGTGGCACCGCCCGCGACCGCGGCTTCGTAGCCCTTCAGGTTCGGCGTCAGCACCGGATAGGCGACGCCGGCCCGGCGCGGCAGGCGCCGCATGATCTCGGCATGGTCGGCCATCTGCGGTACCCACTTCGGCGAGACGAACGACGCCGCCTCGATGTCGCGCAGGCCGGCATCGGCGAGGCGTTCGATCAGCTGCAGCTTGGTCTCGGTCGAGACATGCTGCGGCTCGTTCTGCAGCCCGTCGCGCGGGCCGACTTCGACGATGCGCACACCGGGTGCGAGAACGGCGCTCACACCGCGGCCTCGAAGTCGAGCAGGTCGACGCCGTCGCTGACCTGGTCGCCCGGCGCGAAATGAAAAGCCTGGACGCAGCCGTCACGCGGCGCACTGATCGTGTGTTCCATCTTCATCGCCTCCAGCACCAGCAGCGGATCGCCCTTCTTCACCACCGCGCCAGCCGCCACCATCAGCGCGATCACCTTGCCGGGCATCGGCGCCTTCAGCCCGCCCTCGGCGGCCTCGCCGGCGCCGCCGACATTGAGCGTGTCGACCAGCGCCAGCGGCCAGGCCCGGCCTTCGAAGAAGACCTGTCGGCGCTCGCCGCTGACGACGACCGTGGCGTTGACCCGCCGCTCGCCGAGCTGCGCGTGCAGCTGGCCGTTCGGCCCGGCGGTGGCACGGACGAAGACGCGCTGCGAGCCGATGCCGAGTTCATGCCCGCCGTCGACCACCTCGACCGTCACCGCCTGCACCTGCTCGCCATGGCGCAGGCTGATCGAGCGCCGGGCGCTGCCGTTGAGCCGCCAACCGTCGAGCAGCCGCCAGGGTGAATCGCGGTCCGCCGCGTCGGCGGCGCTGCGCCGAGCCGTCCTGGCCTCGCGCTGCAACTCGGCCAGTGTCGCCAGCAACCAGACTTCCTCCGGAACGTCGCCCTTCTCCGGAAACAGCAGTGCCTGCTCGCGCTCGATCAACGCCGTGTCGAGGTCGGCGGCGACGAACGACGGCGTCGTCACCAGCCGCGCCAGGAACTCGACGTTGTTGGCAACGCCGGCGATGCGGTACTCGGAAAGCGCCTGGCGCATCCGCGCCAGCGCCTGCTCGCGGCTGCGGTCCCAGACGATCAGCTTGGCGATCATCGGGTCGTAGTGCGGCGTGATCTCGTCGCCCTGCTCGACGCCGCTGTCGATGCGCACATGGTCGCTCTGCTCCGGCGGCGCCAGGTGCAGCAACCGGCCGGTCGACGGCAGGAAACCCTTGTCGGCGTCCTCGGCGTAGATGCGCGCTTCGAGCGCATGGCCGTCGATCGCCAGCTGCTCCTGGCGCAGCGGCAGCGGTTGCCCGGCGGCGACCTGCAGCTGCCATTCGACCAGGTCCTGCCCGGTGATCATCTCGGTGACCGGATGCTCGACCTGCAGCCGGGTGTTCATCTCCATGAACCAGAAGGCCCCGTCCTGCGTCGCGATGAATTCGACCGTGCCGGCGCCGACGTAGCCGACCGCCCTGGCCGCGTCGACCGCCGCCTGGCCCATTGCCGCGCGGCGCTCGCGCGTCATGCCCGGTGCAGGCGCTTCCTCCAGCACCTTCTGATGCCGCCGCTGCACCGAGCAGTCGCGCTCGAACAGGTAGACGACGTTGCCGTGCGTGTCGCCGAACACCTGGATCTCGATGTGCCGCGGCTTCAGCACGTACTTCTCGACCAGCACATGGTCGTTGCCGAAGGCGTTGCTTGCTTCGCGGCGGCACGACGCCAGTGCGGCTTCGAATTCGGCCGATGCGTCGACCCGCCGCATGCCCTTGCCGCCGCCGCCGGCGCTGGCCTTGATCAGCACCGGATAGCCGATCGCGTCGGCCTGCTGGCGCAGGAAGTCCGCTTCCTGGTTGTCGCCGTGGTAGCCGGGGGTGAGCGGCACGCCGGCCCGCTCCATCAGCGCCTTCGACGCCGACTTCAGCCCCATCGCCCGAATCGCCGATGCCGGCGGGCCGATGAAGACGACGCCGGCCTCGGCGCAGGCATCGGCAAACTCGGCGTTCTCGGAGAGGAAACCGTAGCCGGGATGGATCGCCTGCGCGCCGGTCTGCCGCGCGGCGTCGAGGATCTTCGTCGGCGACGAGGTACGACTCGCGCGCCGCCGCCGGGCCGATCAGCACCGCCTCGTCGGCCAGGCGCACATGGCGGGCATTGGCGTCGGCTTCCGAGTACACCGCGACCGTGGCGATGCCCATGCGCCGGGCGGTGCGGATCACGCGGCAGGCGATCTCGCCGCGGTTGGCAATCAGGATCTTGCTGAACATGCAGTGCTCCTTTCGACGCGGCTCACGACGCCCATGAAGGCGGCCGCTTCTCGAGGAAGGCGCTCAGGCCTTCCCGGGCCTCGGGCGTGGCCCTCAGGCGGGCGATCCGGCGGGCGGTGTCGTCGACCACCTCGTCGGTGACCGGCCGGCCCGCCACCGCGCGGATCAGTTCGGTGGCCGCGGCCTGCGCCCGGGGGCCTGCCGCCAGCAGCGCATCGACCAGCTTCTGCACGGCCGCGTCGAGCTGCTCGGGCTCGGCGACCTCGTGCACCAGGCCGAGTTGCGCCGCCCGCTCGGCGCCGATCCGCTCGGCCGTCTGGAAGTAGCGCGTCGCCTGCCGCTCGCCGATCGCCCGCACGACATACGGGCTGATCGCCGCCGGAATGATGCCGAAGCGCACTTCCGAGGTCGCGAACGACGCCTGCCGACGACGCCACGCAGATGTCGCAGGCGGCAGCCAGCCCCATGCCGCCGCCGAGTGCCGCGCCGTGGACGCGGGCAACGGTCGGCTTGGCGAGCGTCGCCAGCCGGCGGAACAGCCCCGCCATGCGGCGCGCGTCGGCCAGGTTGTCGGCCTCCGAGGCCGCGCCCTGGCGCTTCATCCAGTTCAGGTCGGCGCCGGCGGAAAAGCTCTTGCCCCGGCCCGCCAGCACGACGACGCGAACGCCCGGGTCGGCGTCGAGCGCGGCCAGCGCCTCGTCGAATTCGACGATCAGGGTCTCGTCGAAGGCGTTGTGCAGCTCCGGCTTGTTCATCCACAGCCAGGCGACCGCGCCGCGACGCTCGATCTCGACGGTGGTGGGGTTCATGCGCGGCTCCTTACATGCGGAAGATGCCGAACTTCGTCGGCTCGATCGGCGCATTCAGCGCCGCGGCCAGCGACAGCCCGAGCACGCGCCGCGTCTGCGCCGGGTCGACGACGCCGTCGTCCCAGAGGCGCGCGGTGGCGTAATAGGGATGGCCCTGCAGCTCGTACTGCTCGCGGATCGGCGCCTTGAACTCGGCCTCGGCGTCGGCCGACCACGCGCCGCCCTTGCCTTCGATGCCGTCGCGCTTGACGGTGGCAAGCACGCTGGCCGCCTGCTCGCCGCCCATGACGCTGATGCGCGCGTTCGGCCACATCCACAGGAACCGCGGCGAGTAGGCGCGGCCGCACATGCCGTAGTTGCCGGCGCCGAAGCTGCCGCCGATCAGCACGGTGAGCTTCGGCACCTGGGTCGTGGCGACCGCCGTCACCATCTTGGCGCCGTCCTTGGCGATGCCGGCGTTCTCGTACTTGCGGCCGACCATGAAGCCGGTGATGTTCTGCAGGAAGAGCAGCGGCACGCCGCGCTGCGAGCACAGCTCGATGAAGTGCGCGCCCTTTTGCGCCGACTCGCCGAACAGGATGCCGTTGTTGGCGACGATGCCGAGCGGCATGCCGTAGAGCCGCGAAAACCCGGTGACGAGCGTCGAGCCGTAGCGCGCCTTGAACTCGTCGAAGCGCGAGCCGTCGACGATGCGGGCGATCACTTCGCGGACGTCGTAGGGTTTCCTGGTGTCGTGCGGAATGACGCCGTAGAGCTCCTGCGGGTCGTACAGCGGCTCCTCGCTCGCTTCGAATGCCACCGTCTGCGGCTTGCGGCGATTCAGGTTGCCGACGATGCGCCGCGCCAGGAACAGCGCATGGCTGTCGTTCTCGGCCAGGTGATCGGCCACGCCGGATAGACGGGTGTGAACGTCGCCGCCGCCGAGATCCTCGCTGCTGACGACCTCGCCGGTGGCGGCCTTCACCAGCGGCGGGCCGCCGAGGAAGATGGTGCCCTGGTTGCGCACGATGACCGTCTCGTCGCTCATCGCCGGCACGTAGGCGCCGCCTGCCGTGCACGAGCCCATCACCACGGCGATCTGGGCAATGCCGGCGGCGCTCATCTGCGCCTGGTTGTAGAAGATCCGGCCGAAGTGGTCGCGGTCGGGAAAGACCTCGTCCTGCCGCGGCAGGAATGCACCGCCCGAGTCGACGAGATAGACGCACGGCAGCCGGTTCTGCAGCGCGATCTCCTGCGCGCGCAGGTGCTTCTTCACCGTCAACGGGTAGTAGGTGCCGCCCTTCACCGTCGCGTCGTTGGCCAGCACCATGCACTCCTGGCCCTCGATGCGGCCGATGCCGGCGATCAGCCCGGCTGACGGGGCCTCGTTGTCGTAGAGGTCGAGTGCCGCCAGCTGGCCGATCTCGAGGAACGGCGTCCCGGGATCGAGCAGCTGGTTGACACGGTCGCGCGGCAGCAGCTTGCCGCGTGCCGCATGGCGCGCACGGGCGGTTTCACCGCCGCCGAGCGCGACCTCGGCCGCCCGGGCCTTCAGGTCGTCGACGACGCGGCGCAGCTGCGCGGCATTGGCGCGGAACTCCTCCGAGCGGGGATTGATCCGCGAGGTGATCGCTTGCATGAGGTCTCCTTCTTGTCGGTGCACCGAGGCCGCGTCGGCGGCACCCGGTCGCGCGCCGCAACGATGCCGATTTCGCCGGTTGCCGAGGTGCCCGCTTGTCGCTGTGGCGAATGTACGGCCGGACAGCCGCCCTGCCCGTGCATCAGCGCTGCAGCCGGCACGCCGCTCAAGGCGTCTGCGCAAACAGCTCGCGGCCGATGAGCATCCGGCGGATCTCGCTCGTGCCGGCGCCGATCTCGTAGAGCTTGGCGTCGCGCCACAGGCGGCCGACCGGGTAGTCGTTGGTGTAGCCGACGCCGCCGAGCGCCTGGATCGCCTCGCCGGCCATCCAGGTGGCCTTCTCGGCGGCGTAGAGGATCGCGCCGGCGGCGTCCTTCCGCAGGGTTCTCGAATGGTCGGTCCGGTCGCACGCCTGGCCGACGGCGTAGACGTAGGCGCGGCATGCCGACCAGGTGGTGTACATGTCGGCGAGCTTGCCCTGCATCAGCTGGAACTCGCCGATCGACTGGCCGAACTGCCTGCGCTCGTGCACGTACGGCAGCACGGCGTCGAGGCACGCCGCCATGATGCCGAGCGGCCCGCCGGAAAGCACCGCGCGCTCGTAGTCGAGCCCGCTCATCAGCACCCCGACGCCGCCGCCGACGCGGCCGAGCACGTTCTCGGCAGGCACCTCGCAGTCCTCGAAGAACACCGGGTAGGTGTTCGAGCCGCGCATGCCGAGCTTGTCGAGCTTGCTGCCGAACGACAGCCCGCGGCTGCCCTTCTCGACGATGAACGCGGTGACGCCGCTGGCACCGGCATCCGCATCGGTCTTGGCGTAGACGATCATCACGTCGGCATCGCCGCCGTTGGTGATCCACATCTTCGAGCCGTCGAGCACGAACCGGTCGCCCTTCGCCGCCGCGCGCAGCTTCATGCTCACCACGTCCGAGCCGGCGTTCGGCTCGCTCATCGCCAGCGCGCCGACGTGCTCGCCGCTGACCAGCTTCGGCAGGTACTTCTGCTTCTGCGCCACGTTGCCATTGCGGTGCACCTGGTTGACGCAGAGGTTCGAGTGCGCGCCGTACGAAAGCCCGACCGAGGCCGATGCGCGCGACACCTCCTCCATCGCGACCATGTGCGCCAGATAGCCGAGGTTGGTGCCGCCGTACTCCTCGCCCACCGTCATTCCATGAAGGCCCAGATCGCCGAGCTTGCGCCAGAGCTCGGCCGGAAACAGGTTGTCGCGGTCGATGCCGGCCGCACGCGGCGCGATTTCCGCCGCGGCGAACGCCTGCACCGTGTCGCGCAGCATGTCGATGGTTTCGCCGAGGGCGAAGTCAAGGCCGGGGAGCGGGGTCATGGTGTCTCCTGGGAATGTTTCAGGCGCAGGGCGGTCGGCCTCACGCGGCGCACGGAGCGGCAAGCCGTCGCCGCCCGTCGCCGAGGTGGGGGCAGCCGGGCGCGCGATCGGGCCGAGCGGGTGCTGTGCGGCGCTCGTGTCCCCCGAGACGGGCATTGGCCCGTCTCTCCTCCTTTACCTCGCTCTGCACAACACCCACTCGGCCCGATCGAGCAGCGCTCAGGTCGTCGGCGCAGGCCACGAGCGGTGCCAGGCCGTGGGCAGTGGGTGGGTGGCGCAGTGAAGTAAAGGAGGAGGACGCGGCCGAAGGCCGGGTCCGGGGGACATGAACGGAGCTACCCACCCGCTGGCCGCGGCCCGCTCGAACGCCACGCAGCATTCCCCGAGTAAACCCAAGCCGCAACGACCGATGCGCTCTCATGTCAGGTCTTCGCCAGGCACCGACAGCCGCGTGCTGCCGCCTCAACTCGTCGAAGGACACCAGCCGCCCCGCGATCGCGCTCGCCGCAACCGTCGGCGGGCTCGCCAGCCACACCTGCCCCGGGCCGCCGCGTCCCGGGAAGTTGCGGTTGATCGCGCTGACCGTCACCTGTGTCGGGTGAGACCGAGGTGCCCGGCCCGCAGTTGCCGCAGGCGCCGCACGAGGGCTGCAGCAAGCGCGCCCCGACCGCCTCGAACGCTGCCAGGTAGCCGCGCTCGAGCAGTAGTCGCGAACCGCCGTGGTGCCGAATTGCAGGTACAGCGTCACGTGCGCCGGCACGCGCAAGCCACGGTCGGCAGCCCAGCGCAGCACGCGGTGGTAGTGGTCGAAGTCCTCGCGCTTGCCGGCGGTGCACGATCCGCCGTAGGCGATGTCCACCCGCACCGGTGCGCCAATGTCGTCCAGCGGCACGGCATTGCCGGGGTCGCCCGGGCGCGCGACCATCGGCGCGATGCCGGCACAGTCGACGACGATTCGCCCCGCCCAGACGGCACCGTCGTCGCTGCGCATCCATGGCTCGAGCGACGAAATCGACGCCGCGGCGCTCGGCAAGAAAGCGCACGGTCTCGGCGTCCGGCGCGACGATGCCGGTGAAGCCGCCGAGTTCGGCGGTCATGTTGGTGAGCGTCGCGCGCTCGTCGGTCGACATCGCCGAGACGGCGTCGCCGGTGAACTCGAACACCTTGCCGACGCCGCGCCCCGCGCGAATCGCCGGCAACGCGAGCAGGTGCAGCACCACGTCCTTGGCGGTGACGCCGGCGGCAAGCGCGCCGTCCAGTTCGACGCGCAGCGACGGCGGCACCGTCAGCCGCACCGCGCCGGTGACGAAGGCGTTCGCCATGTCGGTCGTGCCGACGCCGAACGCCACGCAGCCCAGCGCACCGCTGTGCGGCGTGTGCGAATCGGTGCCGACGACCAGCTGACCGGGCAGCGCGTAGTGCTCGGCCATCATCGCGTGCGAGATGCCGGCGACGTTGCTGCCGTCGTCGAGCGCCGCCTCGGCCTCGGTCAGTGTGCGATGGCAGCGCAGCGCGTGGTCGGCGACGAAATCGCGCTGCGCCTGAACCATGGCCATGATGTTCGGCACGAGGCCGCCTGCGACATGCGCAGGGCTTTCGCTCGACGTACGAGGTGTGGTCCTCGAAGACGACGATCGATGTCGGGTCGCTTTCAGCATGAGCGGACGGCCGAAGCGGGCGTGCAGCATGTGCGCGCACATGCCGGTGTAGTACTCGTGGATGAAGCGCCAGTCGGCACGGACGAAGGCACCGTCGCCGACGGCCGGACAGGCTGCGGTGAGATCGGTTGCCAGCGCATGCCGGGCGACGATCTTCTCGAACAGCGTGCGCGGCCGGGCGGCATCTGCCGGGCGTTCGGGCGCCCGCCGTACCTCGCGCATGTGCTGCTGGCCGAACGCCAGCAGCCCACCCGCGCGCAGGATGGCCTGCGCCAGCGCGTCGCGGCCGGCAACGAGTTCGTCGATCGCGATCGGCTCGCCGGCCTGGATGCGGTCGACCAGCCCCAGGTCGGTCGACGTGAACAGGCCGATGTTGTCGGCGTTCTGGCGGTAGATGCGCTCGAAGCTCTCGGCGATCACCAGGCGGACGCCGGCCAGCTTCTCGGCCGACGGGCTGTGCTCGCGCGACGAGCCCTTGCCGTAGCGCTTGCCGGCGACGACGACCTCGAAGCCGCCCTGGCGAACCGCGCCCGCGCCGATCGGCCTGCTCTCGCCCGCCTGAAAGCCGGTGTACGGATAGCGGCCCAGCTTGTCGTCGTAGTGCGTGAGCGATCGGCAACGGCGTGATCTCGTCGGTCGAGACGTCGTCGCGAAGCGGTCGCGCGTCGGCCAGCGACACGGCGTCGCCGCCGAGTTGCCGGCGAACGCATTCGGCCGACGCGCTGAGAAACAGCACCCGGCCCTGGAAGCGGATGGGGTCCATGACGTCGGTTCAGTGCCGCGACAGCGCGCGTTTCGAAATGGAAGCGCGCGCTGCGGCCCGCCGCCTCGGCAGGTGCCTCACTGCAGCTCGATCCCCGCCTTCTTCACCAGCTTGGCATAGCGCGCCAGTTCGCTGCGGAAGAACGGCATCGCCTTGTCGGCGGGTGCGACGGCGATGACGTTGCCCTGCTTGAGCATCGACTCCCGGAACGCCGGCTCGTTGAACGCCGCCTCGATGCCGGCATGCAGCCGCTGAACGTCTGCCGCAGGCAGTCCCTTCGGACCGATGACCGCGAACCAGGCCTCGACGACGTAGTTGGGCAGGCCCTGCTCGACGAAGGTCGGGATCTCGGGCGCGGCGGGCAGGCGCTGCGTCGTGCCGACACCGATCGCGCGCAGCGCGCCGGACTTCAGGTGCGCCTGGACGCTCGGCAAGGCCGCGATGGCGAATTCGACCTGGCCGCCGATCAGGTCGGTCAGCATCGGGCCGACGCCCTTGTAGGGGATATGGCGCGCGGTCGCGCCGGCTTCGTCGAGGAACATCTCGCTCGCCAGGTGCAGGATGGTGCCGTTGCCGCCCGACGCGAAGTTCATCTCGCCGCGCCGCGCCTTCAGCAGGGCGACGAGCTCGCGCGCATTCGTCGCCGGCACCTTGGCATTGACGACCAGCACCAGGGGCGTGTAGCCGACCGACGCGATCGGCGTGAAGTCGCCCGGCATGTCGAAGGGCAGCGACTTGTAGACGCTCGGCAAGATCACCACGTTGTTCGACACGATGCCGAGGGTGGAGCCGTCCGGCTGCGAGCGCGCCAGCGCCTGCAACCCGACGATGCCGCCGGCGCCCGGCTGGTTGTCGATGACGATGGCTTGCCCCAATGCCTTGGCGAGGGCCGACTGCACCGAGCGCGCCAGTGCATCGACGCCCGAGCCCGTGGCGTTCGGCAGGATCAGGCGCAGGGGCTTGTCGCCCGGCGCGGCCGCCAGCGCGGGCGCTGCCGCCAGTGCGGCTGCGGCGCCGAGCCATTGCCGGCGGGTCGGCGATCGATTCTTCATGCGGGTCTCCTCGTTGTCGGGCCACCAGGGCCCGGTTGTTGTCATCGGCAAACTGGGCCGGCCTCGCCGAGCCCCTCGAGCAACGCGTGCGTATGTTCGCCGATGCGGGGCGGGTTTAGCCACACACCCGGTCGTTCAACCATCCAGGATGATCGAGGGCAGCGTTGCAGCGACACGGGCATCGCGTCTGCGCCGCCTGCCAGCGTGCCCTTCATCTCCGCAAGCCGCAGCGGCCGCCGACCGACGCGAGATGCCGTCAGCCGCGGCGCTGCCGTGCGATCTTCTGCAGCAGCTCGAACAACAGGATGCGCTCGCCGGGACTCAGCACCGAGAGCAGCTCGGTTTCCATTGATTTCGAAACCGCATGCGCCCGCTGGGCGAGCGCCTCCCCTTCGGCGGTGGCATGGACGTTCTGTGCGCGCCGATCGGTCTCGCTGCGCACCCGGGCGAGCAGGCCGCGTTCGGTCATCCGGTCGATCACGATGGTCAGGTTCGGCGCCGACATCGCCAGAGCCTGTGCAAGCTGCTTCTGCGTCACCCCGGGATTCGAGGTCACCAGCAGCAAGGTGGTGAATTCGACCGGCCGCAGGTTCATCGGCTTGCCGATGAAACGGGCGAAGACGCGCTTGCTGGGAATGTCGGCGAGCGACAGGCGGTAACCGAAGACGTGACTCAGCGCGCCTTGATCAAGCTCCTTGCCGGCACCGCCCGTTGCCGCTGCATTGCCCGGCGACGGATCAAGGGTCTCGGCGAGTTCTTGGTCGGCGTGCATCGCACCAGTGTAGCCAGCGCCATGCGCACGGAAACGCCCTGCCGCGCAGTACACATCCGCGCATGGGCGCGGCAAAAGCCCCCGGCGAAAGCAACGCCGTCGCAGACTACCGTGTCCCTTCTTCGAGCAGCGGTTCGGTATGAGTGTTAACCAATTCGCCCGAGTGAACCGCGTAAACCCTCATTGATCCAAAGAGAATAGTTATTTAACGTACGCATCAGTGCGACCGGTGCCGGTATCCACCACAAGGAGACACGATGCGACTTTGGAGCCTGACGACACGCGACGAGCAGCCCCGCAGCGCGAAGCCGCAGGCGCTGCGCGACGACGCAATGGCCGCAGTCATCGGCTGCATCGGCCGCGACGACTTCGGCACCGCGGCGCTTGCCGGCCTGAACGGCGCATTGGCAGTCGACTCCTGGTCCGTCTACCGTGTCGCCGCGCACCGGCCGCCGTGCCTGTACGCCAGCGGAAGCTACCGGGTGCCCGATGCGACGCGGGCCTGCTTCGACCTCTATCGCCAGCACCTGCATGGCGCCGACACCAGCTTCGAGCGAATTCGTGCGCACGCACCGCTGACAACGCCGGTGCTGGCGCACTGGCGTGCCGAGGAAATGCCGGCGTCGCACCGCGAGCAGATCTACGTGCGCCATGGCATGCGCGAGCGGCTTTCGCTGGTCGGCACGGACGGCGGCGAGGGCCTGCTGACCGTCAACCTCTACCGGCACGTCGAGCACCCGCCCTTCGGCGACGCCGACTTCGACGCGGCGTGGCACGCGGCGGGTTGGCTGTTCGCCTCGGTTCGCCGCCATGTCGCGTTGACATCGCCCGCAGCGCCCGACACGGCGTGCGACGCCGCGGCCATGCTCCTCGGCCGCTGCCCGGCGCTGACGCCGCGCGAGCTGCAGGTCTGCGATCGCCTGCTGCGCGGCTGGACCCACGACGGCATCGCCTGCGACCTCGCGCTTTCGGTCGCCACCGTCAAGACCTACCGCAACCGGGCCTTCGACCGGCTCGGCATCCACTTCCGCAGCGAACTGTTCGGCTTGGCCATGGGCCGCGCCGCGCAGCAACACTGACGCGACTGCGCGACAAGCGAAGCGCACGACATCCTTCCACGCGACACGCACTGCATGCAAGATCGGCCGCTGCCGAACCTCCGGAGACCCTGATGAACATCGACGAGCTTTTCGCGATCGACACCCACACGCATGCCGAGGTGTCGTGCTGGAACCCGTTCGACAACTACGGCGCCGAATTCGACCGCGCCGCCGACAAGTACTTCCGTTCGAGCAAGCGACCGACGATCCAGGAAAGCATCGACCACTACCGCGAGCGCAAGATCGGCTTCGTCATGTTCATGGTCGACGCCGAGGCGCAGACCGGACGCCGGCGCATACCCAACGAGGAGATTGCCGAGGCCGCGCAGAAGAACAGCGACATCATGATCGCCTTTGCCTCGATCGACCCGCACAAGGGCGTGATGGGCGCGCGCGAGGCGCGCCGGCTGATCGAGGAGCACGGCGTCAAGGGCTTCAAGTTCCACCCGACGTTGCAGGGCTTCTACCCTTACGACCGGATGGCCTGGCCGATCTACGAGGTCATCAACGAGTACAAGATGCCGGCCGTGTTCCACAGCGGCCACTCGGGTATCGGCAGCGGCATGCGCTGCGGCGGCGGGCTGAAGCTCGAGTACTCGAATCCGATGCACCTCGACGAGGTGGCGATCGCCTTCCCGGACATGCAGATCGTCATTGCGCATCCGTCCTTCCCCTGGCAGGACGAGGCGCTGTCGGTGGCGATGCACAAGCCGAACGTCTGGATCGACCTCTCCGGCTGGAGCCCGAAGTACTTTCCGCCCCAGCTGGTGCAGTACGCCAACACCTTGCTCAAGGACCGGGTGCTGTTCGCCTCCGACTACCCGCTGATCACCCCCGACCGCTGGATGCGGGACTTCGCCGAGAGCGAGTTCCGCGAAGAGGTCAAGCCGCTGATCCTGAAGGCGAATGCGGTGCGGCTGCTCGGGCTGGGCGGCTGAGCGCCGCCCAGCCGGCGCCACTCGTCAGTCGACGATTGGGCGTCGAGCGTGGCACCGGCAACGCGGCGGTGAAAGCGGGGCTTCGCTGACTGAAGGCGGTGACAAGCGCCTCGCGGAGCCGGCCCCCTCAGACGATAAAGCCGCCCGCCTCGCGCAGCGGCCGTGAATCGGCGCCTGCCACCAGCTCGAGGACGCTGCGTGCGAGTGCCGGGTCGGTCGCCTTGGCGGAAACGGCCGCCGCGTACAAGGTTGCCAGCTCGAAGCGGTCCGGCAGCGCGCCGACCAGGTCGACACCCTCGGTGTAGTTGATCTCGGTGACCTGCGTGCAGCCGATCGGCTGCGCCGCGTCGCAGCGTGCCATCTCGGCCATCGCCGTGGCGCCGTTCGGGAAGGTGCGGAAGCGCGGCAGCAGCTCGTCGTGGATGCCGAGTTCGCGCATCACGTTGGCGAAATGGATGCCGGCCGTGGCCCGCTGCGGATCGGGAAAATAGATCGCATCGGCGGCCAGAAGCGCCGCTTTCAGCGTGTCGCCGCTGGCGATGTCGGGTCGTGGCGCGCCGGCGCGGACGGCGACGCCGGTCTTCACCTGGCCGAGCGGCGTGCGGCTCTGCGGGTCGAGCCATCCGGCCTCGGCCAGCTCGCCGATCATCTTGTCGGTGACGATCATGAGGTCGCAGGCTTCGCCGGCGAGCAGGGCCTCCTTCATCGCACCGACCGCACCGAAGCGGCCGGCGAGCGTCGCGCCGGTGCGCGTCTGGATGGTGTCCTGCAGGGCCTTGACCAGGCCTTGCGAGGCTCCGGCGCAGAGGAAGTGGATTGTTTTCGACATCAGGGGCTCCTACGTGGTTTGGCTCGGGTCGTCCATGGCAGCGACGATGCGTTCCGCGGTCAGCGGCAGCTCGCGGACGCGCACGCCGAGCGCATCGAACAAGGCGTTGGCGATGGCACCGGCGGTCGGGCCGAGCGAGGCTTCGCCGGCACCCAGCGAGGCGTCGGTCGACGGCATCAGCAGCACGTCGACGGCGGGTACTTCGGAAAAGCGCAGGATCGGGTAGCGGCCCCAGCTGTCGCTGGTGACGCCTTCGGCGTCGAAGTCGACGGCCTCCTTCAGGGCCCAGCTCGTCGCCTGGATGGCACCGCCCTCGATCTGCGCGACGACGCCGTCGGGATTGACCACCTGGCCGACGTCGACGGCAATGGTCAGCCGCTGCACCCGCAACTGTGCACCGGCCTCGACTTCGGCAACCACCGCGCACCAGGCGCCGGTGCCCTTGTAACGGGCGCAGCCGAGGCCCCAGCCGATGCCGTCACGCCGGGTGCGTGTCGTCCAGCCCGAGCGCTCGACCGCCGCATCGAGCACCTCGAGCAGCTGCGGATCGCGCCCGAGGCGGGCCCGCCGGAAGGCCAGCGGGTCGACGCCGGTTGCCAGCGCAAGTTCATCGATGAAGCTCTCGATGGCAAAGACGTTGGCGAAGGCGCCGAGCGAGCGCAGAGCCGAGCTGCGTGGCAGCACCGCCTGCACATCGTGGCGCACCACCTGCCATGCCGGCAGGTCGTAGCCCGGCAGCGCATTGCGCTCGGCACCGCCGCCTGCCTGCAGGGGCATGTTGATCGACGGTGGGGCGGCGAACGGTTCGGCGGTCTGCCAGCTGCCGAGCAGCGCCGGCGTCGCGCTGCGCCCGGGCCGAGCGCTGTGCCCGGTGCTCCAGGTCTGGTGCCGCCAGTGAAGCAGCGCGCCGGCGGCGTCGAGATCGGCCTCGAGCACGACGGCCATGCCCGGCCCGAGCGGCGCGCGTGCCAACTCGTCGGCGCGGCTCCACAGCATGCGCACGGTCCGGCCCGGCACCTGCCGCGCCAGCCAGGCCGCGTCGTAGGCCACGTCGTCGGCGCCGTTGTGGCCGTAGCAGCCGGCGCTCTCGACGTGCTGTACCCGCACCGCGCCTGTCGCCAGCCCGAACGCGAGTTCGAGATCGCGCTGCAGGTTGTAGATGCCCTGGCTGTGCGACCAGACGTGCAGGCGGCCCGCCTCGTCGCCGACGCCCCAGCGCGCCAGCGCGCAGGAGGGCGCCAGCGAGGCATGCGCGATCCACGGTTTGCGGTAGGTGGCGCGAAGCGTGTGGGCAATGCCGGTGGTCGGACGCACGCCGTGCTGGCCGACGGTATGCGTGCGGACCGGTGCGGCCGTCAGGTCGGCCAGCGCCCGGCCCGCCGCAGGCCAGACGCTGCCCGCCTGCCAGCGGGCGCCCTCGCGCAGCAGCGCCGCGGCCCGGTCGGCGTCGCGGCTGCGTTCGGCAAGCACGCCGATGAGCTGGCCGTCGCGGTGAACCCGCACCACGCCCGCGACCGCTTCCGCTGCCCGCATGTCGACGGCCGCAAGCCGGCCGTCGGGCTGCGGCGGATGCAGCACCCGGCCGTGCAGCAGCCCCGCTGGTGAAAGGTCGTGGATATAAGCGGGTGCGCCCGCGAACTTCGCCGGAAGGTCGAGCCGGTCGAAGCGCTGGCCGATCGCGGCACGGGCTGCCGCAGGCGGCGCCTGCGGAGCGTTCGGCGTGCCGTTCGGCGCGGGCCCGCTCGGCGCTGCCGGACGCCCCGACAGGCACCTCGGTCGCGGACGCGCGGCGCCCGGCGAGCGCCTCGTCACACGCACGGCGCAAGGCGCCGCCGCCGTCCTGTATCGAGAGGCTGCCGGATGTGACGCCTTCGTCCGGCCCGTGCGCGGTATCGGGTGCGAGCACCTGGACCTGTTCGAGCCCGAGGCCCAGCGCATCCGCAGCGATCTGCGTCAGTGCGGTGTGGATGCCCTGGCCGAGCTCGACCTTGCCGGTGCGCACGCGCACCGAGCCGTCTTCGGCGAACTCGAGCCTCATGCCGTGCGCTGCGACGCGCGAAGCACCGCGCGCACGATGCGGTTGTGCGCGCCACAGCGGCACAGGTGCTCATCGAGCGCGGCGCGCACCTCGGCTTCGGTCGGTTGCGGCGTGTGGCGAAGCAGCGCGGCGGCGCCGACCAGCATTCCCGAGCTGCAATAGCCGCACTGCGCGGCCTGCTCGTCGATGAACGCCTGCCGCAACCCGGCAGGCAGTCCCTCGACGGTGGTGACCTCGACACCCTCGACCGCCCACATCGGCAGCGTGCACGCGGCCTGCGACCGGCCGTCGACCAGCACCCGGCAGGCGCCGCATTCACCGGCACCGCAACCGAAGCGGCTGCCGACCAGTTGCAAATCGTCGCGCAACACGTCGAGCAGCGGCGTCTTCGTGTCGGCCTCGATCGCCTGCGCGACGCCATTGACCTGGAAGCAGATCATGGCAGGGTCAATCGACCTTGGCCCCGGAGATCTTGACGATGTTCGCCCACTTGGCGATGTCGGCGGTCATGTAGCGGCTGAACTCGTCGACCCCCATCGTCATGGCCGTCGTTCCCTGCCGGGTCCATTCGGCGCGCGTCGCCGCGCTGCCGGTGATCTTTGCGACCTCGGCATTCAGCCGGTTGACGATCGCCGGCGGCGTGCCCTTGGGTGCCAGCAGCCCGAGCCAGATCGTCGCCTCGTAGCCGGGGACACCCGCCTCGGCGATCGTCGGCACGTCGGGCAGCGTGCTCGACCGGCTCTTGCCGGTGACACCGAGCGCGCGCACCTTGCCGCTCTTGATGTGCTCGCTCATGGTGGGGATCGCGTCGAACATCAGGTCGATCTGTCCGCCGAGCACATCGGTCCGTGCGCCGGCACTGCCCTTGTAGGGAATGTGCGTCGCCGAAATGCCCGCCATCACCTTGAACAGCTCGCCCGCCATGTGGTACGGCGTACCC
Organism: uncultured beta proteobacterium; assembly: GCA_963826695.1. Lineage (GTDB taxonomy): Bacteria > Pseudomonadota > Gammaproteobacteria > Burkholderiales > Burkholderiaceae_C > CAWGXZ01. The sequence continues at coordinate 579,687 of CAWGXZ010000003.1, read as the reverse complement.
GGGCCCGACGAGGCATACGACAGCTGGCCCGGCTTGCGCTTGGCTGAGCGGATCAGGTCGGCAAGCGTCTGCTCCGGCAGGCCGCTGCGCGAAACCAGCACCAGGTCGGAGAAGTTCAGCGGCGCGATCGGCGCGAAATCGCGCATCAGCTGGAACGGCTTGTTCGGAATCAGCGACTCGTTGACCGTGTGCGTGTTCGACATCAACAGCAGCGTGTAGCCGTCGGGCGCACTCTTGGCAACGGCGTCGGTGCCGATCACCGATCCGGCGCCGGGCCGGTTGTCGACGATGAAGGTCTGGCCGAGCGACTCCTGCAGGCGCTGGGCGATGTAGCGGCCATAGACGTCGGCCGAGCCGCCTGGCGCGAACGGCACGACGATGCGCACCGGACGGGTCGGATACTCCTGGGCCGCTGCCGGCAGGGCAGCGGCAAGCAGCGCAATGGCGACGCAGGCGAGCGCGCCGCGGCGCGCGATGAATGGCATGAAAGCAGGCAAGTCCGTCTCCGATTGGTTCTAATTGGTATGGCGCTGGTGCGCAGTCACCCAATGTACCCGCTCTTGGCGCGCAGGGTCATTGCAAAGCCGACCCGCATCCCGGCAGCAGCTGAAATGGTTCAGATGCCGAGCATGTTCGTGCGCACCTGCTGCAAATGCTCGAGGCACAGCGCCCGCGCCGCGACCGCGTCGCGCTGCTTCAGTGCGGCAACCAGCGAGCGGTGCTGCTCCTGGTAGGCAAGCCGCCGCTCCGGCGTCGCGCTGCGGCGCTTCAGCACCCCCCATTCGCCCTGCGCCCGCGCCTCGTTCATCAGACGAAAGACGCTCGAAATGAAGCGGTTGTGCGCGGCGTCGGCGATGGCTTCGTGCAGCCGGCCGTCCCAGAGTTCGAACTCCTCGGCGGTGCTCGCCTCCTCTGCCCGCAGGTTGCATTCGTCCATCCGCGCGAAATCGGCCGCGGTGGCGTTGCCGATGACCATCTCGACCACGGCAGGCTCGAGCACCAGCCTGGCACTCATCAGCTCGGCTGGACTGACGCCTGCCGCCAGGCCGGCCGGCTCGGCAGGCGCCAACGCGGCAAGTGCACCCTGGACCTGTGCACTGACGTAGGTGCCGCTGCCGACGCTCTGGGTGATGAGTTGCTGCTGCTTGAATTCGGCAAGCACCCGGCGCACCGTCGAGCGGCTCAGGCCGTAGCGCTCGCCGAGTTCGCGCTCGGCGGGAAGGCGCTGCCCCGCACGCCACGAGCGCGAGCGCAGCTTGTCCAGGATCGCCTCTCTCAGGGAAAACGCTGCATCCATCCTCGGCCCTCCATTGGGCTCAAATGGTAGCATTTGGAACCACTTTGGAGACCCCATGCGCATTGCCACGTACACCCACCAGGGACGCCGTCAGGTCGGCACCGTTTCGGCCGACGGCAGCCAGGTCGTCGCCTTCGATCTCGACCCGGCCGACGCACAACGCGGCCTGCTGGCACTGGTCGAGCGCAGCACGCGCGGCGAGGCACTCCCCGAGGCCCGGGGCGAGGCGACGGCGATTGCGGATGTGCAGCTCGAGGCACCGGTGCCGCTGCCGCGGCGCAACATCTTTTGCGTCGGCCGCAACTACCACGCGCACGCCAAGGAGCTGCGCGACTCGGTCTTCAAGGACAACAACGCCAACCCCGAAGCGTGGCCGATCGTCTTCACCAAGGTGCCCGAGTGCGTCATCGCCAACGGCTGCGACGTCGTGCTGCCCGGTTCGGTGTCGAACAACATCGACTACGAGGCCGAGCTCTGCGTGATCATCGGACAGGGCGGCCGCAACATCTCGCGCGCCGAGGCGATGGGACATGTCTGGGGCTACACCATCGTCAACGATGTCACCGCCCGCGACGTGCAGATGCGCCACCAGCAATGGGACCTGGGCAAGAGCTTCGACACCTTCTGCCCGATGGGCCCCTGGGCGGTGACGGCCGACGAGCTCGACGGCACCCGAACGCGGGTGCGCTGCTGGGTCAACGACGAGTTGCGCCAGGACGGCGAAACCACCGACCTGATCTTCGACATCCCGACGCTGATCGAGACCTGCTCGCGCGGCATCACGCTGCTGCCGGGTGACCTGATCGCCACCGGCACGCCCGCGGGCGTCGGCATGGGCCTGAATCCGCCACGCTACCTGCGCCATGGCGATGTCGTGCGCATCGAGATCGACGGCATCGGCACGTTGCAGAACCGCTTTGTCGACGAGGCGCGCTGACATGCGGCGCCGCCAACTCCTTCTGGGCAGTGCGCTGCTGAGCGTTGCCGGCGCCGCCTTCTCCCAAGGCGCCTACCCGGACCGGCCGATCACGATGATCGTGCCCTTCCCGCCCGGTGGCGTCGCCGACACGGTGGCGCGGCCGGTCGCCGAGGCGCTGGCGCGCGAGCTCAAGCAGACGGTGATCGTCGAGAACAAGGCCGGTGCCGGCGGCGGGCTCGGCATCGGCACGGCAGCGCGGGCCGCGCCGGATGGCTACACCGTGCTGCTCAGCCTGTCGTCGATCTCGATCCTTCCCGAAGCGGCCAGCCTGCTCGGCCGCAAGCCGCCCTACGCGCTCGACCAGTTCATCCCGATCGCGCGTTTCACGGCCGACCCGACGGTGCTGGTGGTGCGTGCCGAGGCCCCGTGGAAGACCCTGGCCGAATTCGTTGCCGACGCCAGGAAGAAGCCCGGCGCGTACAACTACGGCAGCTCGGGAAACTACGGCACGATGCATGTGCCGGTCGAGATGCTCAAGTCCGAAGCCGGCTTCCGGATGACGCACATCCCGTACACGGGCGCCGGCCCGGCCGTCCTGGCATTGCTCGCCGGCCAGGTCGATGCGGTGGCGGCCGGCCCCTCGGCGGTCGTGCAGTACGTCAAGGCGGGCAAGCTGCGCGCGCTGGCCCACTGGGGCGACAAGCCGCTGACCGCCCTGCCCGAGGTGCCGAGCCTCAGGCAGGCCGGCTACAAGGCGCAGTACGCGCAGTGGTCGGCGCTGTTCGTGCCCGCGGGCGTGCCTGCCGAGATCGTGCAGAAGCTGGGCGCCGCGGCCAGGAAGGCCGCCACCGATCCGCAGGTCGTCGCGACGATCGGCCGCGCCGGCAGCCCGATCGAGTACCTCGATGCGCCCGAGTTCAAGGCCTACCTCGACGCCGACACCCGCGTCATGACGCAGGTGGTGCAGAAGATCGGCAAGGTGGAATGACGCGCTCACGGCTTTGAGTGGGGCTGCTGCGGCAGCCCCCTCGCTGCTGACCGTGACGCGTACATAGGCCGCACAACCCCCCGGGCCCGCGGCGCATTGGCAGGCGTGCCCTCGATGTCTGGCGTTCGGCGAATACTGCATGCCTGCGCATCGGGTGAGGTCGCTGGACTCGCGCTGTGAAGCGGTCATGGACGCGGGGTTGTCCTCCTCTCGGTGGACAACGTTGGGCACGCTCGACGCGTACCATCATTGGCAGCGAGGAGACAAGACGATGGGTCTGCAACCCGACCGGGCGATCTGGGACGCTGAGACCGACGGTGTCGATCTGCTCGAGATCACCGTCGGCGACCTGCTCGACCGGCAGGCGGAAACGCTCGGCGACGCGAGCGACGCGCTGGTCTACCACTACCCGGAGGACGGCCTTGAGCTGCGGCTGGGTTTCCGGGCGCTGCGCGAGCGGGTCGACGCCGTTGCCAGGGGGCTGATCGCGCTCGGCGTGCAGCACGGCGACAAGGTCGGCGTGCTGGCGACCAACCTGCCCGAATGGGTGCTGCTCGAGCTGGCGCTGCCGAAGATCGGCGCGGTGCTGGTGACGGTCAACACCAACATCCGCCGCAATGAACTCGACTACCTGTTGAAGCAGGCCGAGATCCACACCCTGGTGCTGCTGGAAAGCCACCGCGGCAACGACCACGCCGCCGCCTTGGGCGAGCTGGTGCCGGAACTGGCGGCGATTGCCGACCCGGCGGTCGAGAACGTCGCGAGCAGCAGCTACCCGCAGTTCCGGCGCGCGGTGCTGGTCGGCGATGCCGCGGGCGACACGCCGCCGGGCCTGTTGACGTTCGCCCGGCTGGTCGCCTGCGGTGCCGCGGTCGGCGAGGACGTCCTTCGCGCGCGACAGGCGAGCGTGCAGCCGGGCGACGTGTCGCAGATCCAGTTCACCAGCGGCACCACCGGCGCGCCGAAGGGCGCGATGATCACGCACCGCAGCACGGTCAACAACGCCTGGCTGTTCGGCCGCCGCGCCGGTTTTCGCCGCGGCGACCGGATGGTGACGGCGATGCCGCTGTTCCACACCGCCGGCAACGTGCTCGACGTGCTCGGCCTGCTCAGCCACGGCGCCACGCTGGTCAAGGCGATCCACTTCGATCCGCAGAAGCTGCTCGAACTCGTTCAGCACGAGCGCGCAACGATCCTGCACGGCGTGCCGACGATGCTGATCGCGATGCTGCAGCACCCGCGCGCGGCGGAGTTCGACTGCAGCACGCTGCGCCTGGTCGTCTCGGGCGGAACGCCGATCCCGGTGCCGGTGCTCGAGCAGGTCAAGGCGCGGTTCGGTGCCGACCCGGTGATCGGCTTCGGCATGACCGAAGCCGGCCCGATGGTCACCGGAACGCTTCCGGGCGACAGCTTCGAACTCAAGTCGGCGACGGTCGGCATGCCGCTGCCGCACGTCTCGATCAGGATCGTCGACGGCGATGGCGCGACGCTCGGACACGGGCTGCCCGGCGAGCTGCTGATCCGCGGTTTCGGCGTCATGAAGGGCTACTACAGGATGCCCGAGAAGACCGCCGAGGCGATCGACGCCGACGGCTGGCTGCACAGCGGCGACCTGGCGACGCTCGACGCCGGTGGCTACGTGCGCATCGTCGGCCGCATCAAGGACATGATCATCCGCGGCGGCGAGAACGTCTATCCGGCCGAGGTCGAGAACTTCCTGATGCGCCACCCCGCGATCCGCCAGGCGCAGGTCGTCGGCGTTCCCGACCCGGTCATGGGCGAAGAGGCCGCCGCCTTCATCCAGCTGCGCGAGGGCGAGCTGCTGACCGAGGCGGCGATCCGCGACCACTGCCGGGCGCAACTCAGCCGCCACAAGCTGCCGAAGTACTTCCGCTTCGTCGACGGTTTTCCGCTGACGCCGAGCGGCAAGGTGAAGAAGGTCGAGTTGCGGCAACAGCTGCTCGACGAACTCGGCGCTGCGCCGAAAGGCCCCTGAGATGAGCGATTCCCTGCCCCTGCTCTACGCCAAGGACGGCGCGGTGGCGACGTTCACGCTGAACCGGCCGGCTTCGCGCAATGCGCTGACGCCCGAGCTGGTCTGCCGGTTCGCCGACGCGATCGCCGACTTCCTGGCCGACGACGCCCTGCGTGTGGGCATCGTCACCGGCGCCGGCGACAAGGCCTTCTGTTCCGGCGGCGACCTCGGCACGATGCTGCCGTTGATCAGCGGCGACCGCGCGCCTGCCGACGAATGGGACCGGCGGGTGCTCGGCGAGCCGTTCGTCATGGCGGCATCGGCGTTGCGCGGCCATCCGATCGGCAAGCCGTTGATCGCCGCGATCAACGGCGCCTGCCTCGCCGGCGGCATGGAGATGGTGCTCGGCACCGACATCCGCATCGCGGCCGAACACGCCCGCTTCGGCCTGCCCGAAGTGCGCCGTGCGGTGCTGCCCTTTGCCGGCTCGATGGTGCGGCTGCCACGGCAGATCGCCTGGTGCCAGGCGATGGAGCTGCTGCTGGTCGGCGAGGCGATCGACGCCGCCGAGGCGCTGCGCATCGGCCTCGTCAACCGCGTCGTTCCTGCCGACCAGGTGATGCCGAAGGCGCTGGAAATCGCCGCCAGGATCGCCGCCAACGGTCCGCTTGCGGTGCAGCGCGTCAAGCAGACGGTTCTCGCCGCGAGCGGCGTGCCGCTGGCGCAAGGTTACGGCCTCGAGGACGAGGCCCGGCAGGTGGTGATGGCTTCGGAGGACGCCCGGGAAGGCCCGCGCGCGTTCATGGAAAAACGCGCGCCGAACTACACCGGCCGCTGAAGCGGCAAAGGAGGCACATGCAGGCCATCGATCTTTCCGGGCAGGTCGCCATCGTCACCGGCAGCGGCCGCGGGCTCGGCCTGGCGTTCGCGCAGGCGCTCGCCAGGGCGGGTGCCGCGGTGGTGGTCAACGACATCGACGCGGCAACCGCCGACGCGGCGGTCGAGTCGATCGTCGCCGCCGGTGGCAAGGCCGTCGCCGAAGTCGTCGCCGTCGGCAGCAGCGAAGCGGCAGACCGGCTGGTGGCGCGTGCGCTGGCGTCGTTCGGCCGACTCGACATCCTCTGCAGCAACGCCGGCATCCTGCGCGACCGCGTGCTGTGGAACCTCGGCGACGACGATTTCGACCGCGTCATCGAGACCCACCTGCGCGGCAGCTTCACGTGTGCGCGCGCTGCCGTGCGCCAGATGCGCCAGCAGGGCGACGGTGGCCGCATCGTGCTGATCGCGTCGATATCCGGCCAGCGCGGCAATTTCGGCCAGACCAACTACTCGGCCGCCAAAGCCGGCATCGCTGCCTTTGCGCGCACCTGGGCGCTCGAATGCGCCCGCGCGAAGATCACGGTGAACGCGATCGTCCCGGTGGCGATGACGCAGATGGTGGCGACGATCCCTGCGCTGGCCCCCTACGCCGAAGCCTCGCAGCGCGGCGAGCCCCTGCCCTCGTCGTTGCGCAAGGGGCTCGGACTCGGCCTGCCCGAAGACGTCGCGCCGCTGCTCGTCTTCCTCGCCTCGCAGCAGGCGGCGGAAGTCACCGGCCAGTGCATCGGCATCGGCGGCGACAAGCTGTCGCTCTGGTCGCACCCCAGGGAGGTGCGCGTCGCCTACCGCGACGGCGGCTGGAGCGCGGAAGCCATCGCCGAAAGCTGGGCCGGCTCGGTCGGCCAGCAACTCGAAAGCTACGGCGACGAGATCGTCCTGCCGCAGCAGCCCGCGCCCTGAACCCGTTCTCGCCCGACCATCGATCCGAACCAGGAGACCCCATGAAAACCCGACTCACCCGCCGCGTGCTCGCAAGTGCTGCGGTCCTGCTGCCCGCCCTGCTCGCCTGCGGACCCGCCACCGCGCAGACCTACCCCGACCGCCAGGTCAAGCTGAGCGTCGGTTTTCCGCCGGGTACCGGACCCGACGTCGTCGCCCGCCTGGTCGGCCAGAAGCTCGGCGAGAACCTGAAGCAGACCCTGGTCGTCGACAACCGGGCGGGCGCCGGGGGCCAGATTGCCGCGCAGGCCGTGGCCAAGAGTCCGCCCGACGGCTACAACCTGCTGCTGGCCGAAGTCGGCTCGATCAGCATCGCGCCGCCGGCGTTCAGCAAGCTGCCCTACGACCCGGCCAAGGAGCTGGTGATCGTCTCGGAAGTCGCGCGCGCAGACTTCGTGCTGGTGGTGCCGGCCACCTCGCCGCTGAAGACGGTCGCCGACTTCGTGAAGACCGCCAGGGCGAAGAACGACCGGGTGAATTTCGCCACCTTCGGCGCCGGCACGCCGGGCCATTTCGGTGCCGAAATGCTGGCCGAGCAGGGGGGCTTCAAGGTCGAGCCGATCCACTACCGCTCGACCGGCGATGCCGTCACCGCGATCATCGCCGGCGACGTGCAGGGCGCATTCGTCACCACGGCGCTCGGTGCGGCGCAGGTCAAGGGCGGCAAGGCGCGTGCGCTGGCGACCACCGCCAGCGAGCGTTCGCCGCTGCTGCCCGACGTGCCGACCTTTGCCGAGGCCGGCATGCCGAAGGTCGACTTCGCCGCCTGGTTTGCCTTCTTCGTGCCGAGCGGCACGCCGGCGCCGATCGTCGACACGCTGAACCGGCAGATCGTCGCTGCCGTGCGCGCACCCGAGGTCCGGTCGAAGCTGGAGGAAGCCGGCTTCCGCGTCCTCGGCACGAGCCGCGCCGATGCCGACCGGATGGTCAAGGCCGAAGCCGGCCGCTGGGCCGCCGTGGTCAAGGCCACGGGCTTCAAGGGCGATTGAGGCGCCGCCACATGGCTTGTGCCAGGCACGCGATGTAACGATATCGGGCCAGGGCAACCACGGCTTCGCTCGTCAGTCTGGTTATTCGTAGCACCTACATGACACAGCAAAGGAGCATGCGTTGAGCGAACTTCCCGATCCAGCGCCGGCGTCCGAAGCGGGTTCGTTCGGCCATCTCGACCTGCTGCAGGTCGGCGTCGACGGCGCCGTGGCGCAGGTGCGGCTGAACCGCCCCGCCAAGCGCAACGCGATCAGCGACGCGCTGATCGCCCAGCTGCACACCCTGTTCGTCAACCTGCCCGATGCCGTGCGCTGCGTCGTGCTGAGCGGCGCAGGCGAGCACTTCTGTGCCGGGCTCGACCTTTCCGAGCTGGGCGAGCGCAGCGTGGCCGAAGGCATCCTGCACTCGCGCAACTGGCATGCCGCCTTCGACCAGATCCAGTTCGGCCGCGTGCCGGTGATCGCCGTGCTGCACGGCGCGGTGGTCGGCGGCGGCCTCGAACTCGCCTGTGCCGCGCACATCCGCGTCGCCGAGTCGAGCACCTTCTACGGCCTGCCCGAGGGTCAGCGCGGCCTGTTCGTCGGCGGCGGCGGCTCGGCGCGGGTGCCCCGGCTGATCGGAGTGGCGCGGATGAGCGACATGATGCTCACCGGCCGCGTTCTCGACGCCGACGAAGGCCAGCGGCTCGGCCTTTCGACCTACCTGGTGGGGCCGGGCGCCGGCATCGCCCAGGCCATGGAACTCGCAAAGAAGGTCGCGGCCAACGCGCCGTTGTCGAACTTCGCCGTGATGCATGCGCTGCCGCGGATCGCCGACCTGTCGCAGTCCGACGGCCTGTTCATGGAATCGCTGATGGCGGCGATCGCGCAGGGCGACGACGCGGCGAAGAGCCGCATGCGCGCCTTCCTCGACGGCAAGGCGGGCAAGGTGGCGAAGTCCCCATGACGCCCGCCGGCCGAAAGGTCCGCGAGGTGCCGATCGGCGCCTGCCGCGCCGTCGATGTCGAGACGCGCGCCGGCGGCGTCCAGGTGCTGCGCTCGACGGTGCCGCTGGGCCGGTTCGCGCAGCGCTCGAACGACCGGCTCGAGTACTGGGCCGGGAAGACGCCTGAAACCACCCTCGCCGCCAAGCGGCTGAATGGCGGCGACTGGCAGCGGCTGTCGTACGCCGAGGCGCTTGCCGGCGCCCGCTCGATCGGCGAGGCGCTGCTGCAGCGCGGCCTGTCGGTCGAACGGCCGGTGGCGATCCTCTCGGACAACGACCTCGACCACCTGCTGCTGGCGCTCGGCTGCCTGTGGGTCGGCATTCCGTACACGCCGGTCTCGAGCGCGTACTCGCTGGTCTCGACCGACTTTGCCAAGCTGCGCCACATCCTCGGCAATGTCACGCCGGGGCTGGTCTTCGCATCCGATGCGGCGTACGCGAAGGCCATCGTCGCGGCGGTTGGGGCCGACGTCGAGGTCGTGCTCGGCCGCGGCACGATCGAGGGCCGGAAGACGACGGCCTTCGCCGAACTGCGCGCAACACCCGGCGACGCCGAAGCCACGGCGCACGCCGCGGTCGGGGCCGACACGGTCGTCAAGTTCCTCTTCACCTCGGGCTCGACGAAGAACCCCAAGGGCGTCGTCAACACGCAGCGCATGTGGTGCGCGAGCCAGGAGATGCTGCGCCAGACCTTTGCCTTCGTCGACGACGAGCCGCCGGTGCTGGTCGACTGGCTGCCCTGGAACCACACCTTCGGTGGCAACCACAACCTCGGGCTGGTTCTCTTCAACGGCGGGACGCTCTACATCGACGACGGCAAGCCGACCGCGAGCGGGATGCAGGAGACGCTGCGCAACCTGCGCGAGATTGCGCCGACGATCTACTTCAACGTGCCCAAGGGCTTCGAGGAAATCGCCAGCGCGATGGAGCGCGACGACGCGCTTCGCGAAATGCTCTTCAGCCGGGTGCGGCTCTTCTTCTATTCGGGTGCCGGGCTTGCGCAGCCGGTGTGGAACCATCTCGACGCGCTTGCCGAGCGCACGGTCGGCGAACGCATCGCCGTGATGACCGGGCTCGGCATGACCGAGACCGCGCCCACCTGCACCTTCGCGACCCAGCCGGGCATCCGCTCGGGCCATATCGGGCTGCCCTGCCCCGGCGTCGAAGTCAAGCTGGTGCCGACCGACGGCAAGACCGAAATCCGCTTCCGCGGACCGAACGTGATGCCGGGCTACTGGCGCGCGCCCGAGCAGACGGCCGAAGCCTTCGACGACGAGGGCTACTACCGCACCGGCGATGCGGTCGTCTTCGTCGACCCGGCCGACCCGCAGCAGGGGCTGGCCTTCGACGGGCGCATTGCCGAGGACTTCAAGCTGTCGAGCGGAACCTTCGTCAGCGTCGGTCCGCTGCGCGCGAAGATCATGGGGCTCGGCGCGCCGTACGTGCAGGACGCGGTGGTCACCGGGCTGAACCGCGACGAGGTCGGCATCCTGCTGTTCCCGCGCATCGACGAGTGCCGCAAGCTCGGCGACGTGGCCCACGCGGCGCCGTCGGACGTGCTGAACCACCCGGCGGTTCGCGCGCATTTCCAGCAGCTCGTCGACGAGCTGTGGAGAAGCGGCACCGGCAGCGCCAATCGCGTGGCGCGCGCCATGGTGCTGGCCGAGCCGCCGTCGATCGACCGCGGCGAAATCACCGACAAGGGCTCGATCAACCAGCGCGCGGTGCTGACGCACCGTGCCGACCTGGTCGAGGCGATCTACCGCGGCGACGCCCGCGTGCTCACGCCGAGAAAGGATGCGCAATGAAGATCGAAGGACAGGCCGCGCTGGTCACCGGCGGCGGATCGGGGCTCGGCGCCGAGACCGCGCGTGAGCTCGCCCGCCGCGGGGCCCGGGTCACCGTGCTCGACGTCAACCTCCAGGGCGCGCAGGCCGTCGCCGCCGAGATCGGCGGGCTTGCGCAACACTGCGACATCACCGACGAAGCCAGCGTCCAGCAGGCGATCGCCGCTGCAGCCGAGCGCCACGGCCCGGCGCGCATCCTGATGAACGTCGCCGGCATCGGCACCGCCCGGCGCCTCGTCGGCAAGGACGGCTCGCCGATGCCGCTGGCGGACTTCCGGCGCGTGATCGAAGTCAACCTGATCGGCACCTTCAACGCGATCCGCCTGGCCGCCGCCGAGATGCTGCGGCTCGAGCCGCTCGAGGACGGCGAGCGCGGCGTCATCACCTGCACCGCGTCGATCGCCGCCTACGACGGGCAGATCGGCCAGGCGGCGTACGCCGCGTCGAAAGGCGGCGTCGTCGCGCTGACGCTGCCGCTGGCGCGCGACCTTGCGCAGTTCGGCGTGCGTGTCGTCACCGTTGCGCCAGGGCTGTTCCAGACGCCGCTGCTCAAGGAGCTTCCGCAGGAGTCGCAGCAGGCGCTCGCGGCGTCGATCCCGTTCCCGAAGCGGCTCGGCCGGCCGCAGGAATTCGCCTCGCTGATGGCCGAGATCGTCGGCAACGGCTTCCTCAATGGCGAGGTCATCCGCCTCGACGGCGCCTTGCGGATGGCGCCGCGCTGAAGCCCTCGCGCTCGAAACCCGAATCACCTGCCCCGGAGACAGACGCCGCCATGAACATTCCCCGCCGAACCCAGGTTGCAATCATCGGTGCCGGCCCCTCCGGGCTGCTGCTGGCGCAGCTGCTGCACAAGGCCGGCGTCGACGCCGTGCTGCTCGAGGCGCGCAGCCCCGACTACGTGCTCGGCCGCATCCGCGCCGGCGTGCTCGAACAGGTGACCGTCGACCTGCTTGCCGAGGCCGGCGTCGACGCCCGGCTGAAGGCCGAGGGCCTGCCGCACGACGGCTTCAACCTCAGCTTCGGCGGCGAGCTGCACCGCATCGACCTGCATGCGCTGACCGGCAAGCGGGTCACCGTCTACGGCCAGACCGAAGTCACCCGCGACCTGATGGAGGCGCGCACCACGGCCGGCCTGCCGACCGTCTACGAGGCGAAGAACATCAGCCTGCACGGCATCGAGGGCCGCTCGCCGCGCGTTCGCTACACCGTCGAAGGCAGGGCGCACGAGCTCGAATGCGACTTCATCGCCGGCTGCGACGGCTACCACGGCGTCAGCCGCCAGAGCATCCCGGCCGACGTGCTGCGCACCTACGAGAAGGTCTATCCCTTCGGCTGGCTCGGCATCCTGGCCGAAGTCCCTCCTGTCGAGCACGAGCTGATCTATGCCAACCACGAGCGCGGCTTTGCCCTGTGCAGCATGCGCTCGGCGACGCGCAGCCGCTACTACATCCAGTGCCCGTACGAGGAGAAGGCCGAGGAGTGGTCCGACGAGGCCTTCTGGGCCGAGCTGAAACGGCGCATTCCACCCGAGACCGCCGAGCGCCTGGTGACCGGCCCGTCGATCGAGAAGAGCATCGCGCCGCTGCGCAGCTTCGTCGCCGAGCCGATGCGCTTCGGCCGGCTTTTCCTCGCCGGCGACGCGGCGCACATCGTGCCGCCCACCGGCGCCAAGGGGCTGAACCTCGCCACGGGCGATGTCGGCTACCTCTCGCGGGCGCTGGCCGAGCACTACCGCGGGTCGGACGCCGGCATCGACCACTATTCCGAGCGCTGCCTGCGTCGCGTCTGGAAGGCCGAGCGCTTCTCGTGGTGGTTCACCTCGCTGATGCACCGCTTCCCGGAATCCGGCGACTTCGGCCTGAAGATGCAGCGCGCCGAACTCGACTACCTGGTCGGCTCGCAGGCCGCGTCGACCGCCATGGCGGAGAACTACGTCGGCCTGCCGCTCGAATGACCTTCCGCCTGCAACCTGGGAGACGACCCTGATGAACCGCAGAGACTTCCTGATCGCCACCGGTGCGACCGCATCGGTCGGGGCACCGCAACTCGCACTCGGGCAAGCCGGCCAGCCGCTCGAAAGCGCCCGCGTGCTGTGCGGCTTCCCTGCGGGCGGCACCACCGACGCGGTGTCGCGCCGCGTCGCCGACAAGCTGCGCCCCGGCTACGCCAAGGTGGTGCTGGTCGACAACAAGGCCGGTGCCGGCGGCCGGCTGGCGGTCGACGAACTGAAGCGCTCGCCACCCGACGGCAGCAGCCTGCTGTTGACGCCGGCGTCGATGATCACGCTCTATCCGCACATCTATCGCAACATGACCTACACCGCCGACGACGTCACGCCGGTGTGCACCGCCGGGCTGCTCGTCTTCGGCTTCGGCGTCGGTCCGGCGGTTCCCGAGTCGGTGAAGTCGCTGCGCGACTACCTGGCCTGGGCCAAAGCCAACCCGGCTGCCGCGAACTTCGGCTCGCCCGGCGCGGGCACGGCGCCGCACTTCGTCGGCGCGCTGCTCGCCAAGGAAAGCGGCATCGAACTGAACCATGTCCCCTACAAGGGCTCGGCGCCCGGCATCCAGGACCTGCTGGGCGGCCAGGTACCGGCCTTCAGCTCGCCGATCGGCGACTACCTGCCGCACCTGAAAGCCGGCAGGCTGCGCCTGCTCGCCACCTCGGGGCCCCAGCGCTCGAAGCTCGCGCCCGATGTGCCGACCTACACCGAGCAGGGCTTCAAGCAGGTCCAGCTCGGCGAGTGGTACGGCTTCTTCCTGCCCGCCAAGGCGGCCCCCGCGGTGGTGCAGCGCGCAGCCAGTGCGATCCGCACGGCGGTGACATCGCCGGACGTCGTCGACGCCTTCCTGCAGCTCGGCATCGAGGCCAGCGCCAACTCGCCGGCCGAACTGGCCAAGGCGGTCAGGGACGAAGGCGCCGGCTGGGCACCGATCGTCAAGCGGGTGGGGTTCACGCCGGAGGGGTGAGCGCGAAGGCGCGCGGCCCGGTCTGGCGTAAAGTGCGTACCACCATGGCCCTGCTCAAGAAGTCCGTTGTTGCCGCGAAGACGGGATCTCCTTCCGAATCCGGCAAGCGTGCGGCGCCCGATAGGGCCAAGCAGGCAGTACGTCCAAAAAAGGCGTCTGCCGCTCGCGGCGTGCCGCTCGTGTCGGTGACGACCGCCGGAGGCTATACCGTGTTCGGTTCGCCCGTCCGCCCGGCCCACCTGACAACCGAGCAGATCGCCCGGGCCATCGCCGACCTGGATTGAGCATACCCGGCGCCACTGTCGCCGCCGAGACCCGCGAGCTGCCGTTCGAACGGTGCGTCTTCGTCAACTGCCCGTTCGACGACGACTTCCTGCCTCTGCTGCACGCGCTCGTGTTCGCGGTCCACGACTGCGGATTCATCGCACGGATTGCAGTCGAGGACACGGGCTCCAACGAGACGCGTCTCGACAAGATCGCCCGGATCATTCGCGAGTCGCGCTACTCCATCCACGACATCAGCCGGGTGGAGATAACGCCGACGAACCCGCTGCCGCGCTTCAACATGGCGTTCGAATGTGGGCTGGCGCTCGGCGCCATCCGCTACGGCAGTGGGACGGGTTTTGCCACGGCTTGCAGCCAGGTTCGAGCTGTCACCGGCCGAGATCACCGGCTTCGACTACCTGCGCGACTTCGTGCAGATCGTCGCAATGTGGATCGAGGCCGACGCCAAGAAGCTCGTCAAGCGCGCCCAGAGGCGGCCAGCGGCATAAAACGCCGGTTGCTTGGCTAACCTTAGGGGGGTGATTTTCGTGGTGTCGATGCGGCTGGCTCATCCAGTGAGCCTTTAGCAGCCGATCATCAATGACTCCATACGACACGGGTTGCATCCCATGGACGACTTCTCCCCCAGCGATCTCAAGACCATCCTCCATTCGAAGCGGGCGAATCTCTACTATCTGCAGCATTGCCGCGTGCTGGTGAATGGCGGACGCGTCGAGTACGTCACCGATGAGGGCAAACGGTCGCTGTACTGGAACATCCCGATCGCCAATACCACCTGTGTGCTTCTTGGGACCGGCACATCCGTCACGCAGGCGGCCATGCGCGAACTTGCAAAGGCGGGTGTCCTGGTCGGCTTCTGCGGTGGCGGCGGTACGCCGCTGTTCACGGCCAACGAGCTGTCAATGGAAGTCGCCTGGTTCGCGCCGCAGAGCGAGTACCGACCGACCGAGTACCTTCAGCAATGGGTCAGGTTCTGGTTCGACGACGCCTTGCGACTTGCCGCGGCCAAGCGCTTCCAGTGCGCGCGCCTGGAGCGCATACGCGAACATTGGCTGCGCGGCAAGGGGCTGAGAGACCGGGGTTTCGAGGTGGAGTCGGCACAGCTCGAGTCGGCCGTGGCAGCGTCATTGCGCTCGATCGCCGCAGCGCCGGACAACACCGCACTGCTGACCGAAGAGGCCCGGTTGAGCAAGCACCTGTTCAAGCTGGCTGCGCAGGCCACCCGGTACGGCGAATTCACCCGTGCCAAGCGCGGCAGCGGAACCGATCCGGCCAACCGGTTCCTGGACCATGGCAACTATCTGGCTTACGGTCTCGGCGCCACGGCGACCTGGGTGCTCGGGCTGCCTCACGGCTTGGCGGTGCTGCACGGCAAGACGCGCCGTGGCGGCCTCGTGTTCGACGTGGCCGATCTGGTCAAGGACGCGATGATCCTGCCGCAGGCCTTCGTTTCGGCAGTCAACGGTGACGAGGAGCAGGACTTCCGCAGAGCCTGCATCGAGCACATCACGCGAACCGAAGCGCTCGACTTCATGATCGACACGGTCAAGGCCGTTGCCGAGCAAACCGGCCGCGAAGCCGCGCTGTCGCGGGCAACGCCATGAACGTCCTGCTCGTCTCGCAATGCGACAAGCGGGCGCTCACAGAAACGCGGCGCATCCTCGACCAGTTCGCCGAGCGGCGAGGCGACCGGACCTGGCAGACACCGATCACGCAGGCCGGACTGGACACCTTGCGCCGCTTGCTGCGCAAGACGGCGCGCAAGAACACGGCGGTCGCCTGCCACTGGATCCGCGGCCTCGATCACAGCGAGCTGCTGTGGATCGTAGGCGACGCGAGCCGCTTCAACGCCGACGGCGCCACGCCCACCGACACCACCACGCGCGACGTCTTGCGCAGCCGCGATGAGAACGACTGGCACACCGGCGAAGACATCCTGCTGCTGTCCACGCTCGCCGCGCTGCTGCACGACATCGGCAAGGCCATCGATCAGTTCCAGCGGCGCCTGCGACATCCGGCGGTGGCCGGGCGCAACCTCTATCGGCACGAGTGGGTGTCGCTGCGGTTGTTCCAGGCCTTCGTCGGCGAGGACGACGACGAAGGCTGGCTGCGCGGCTCGAGACGCTTGCCGCAAACGACGAGGCCGTATGGCTCGATCATTTGCAACGCGACGGGCTCGATGCCGGCTGCGACACGCCTTTTGCGAAGCTGCCGCCGCTGGCCTGCGCCGTTGGCTGGCTGGTGCTGACGCATCACCGGCTGCCGGTGATGCCCGGGGGCCCCTGGCTCGGCGCCAGGGTGAACGGCTTCCATGTCGATCAACTCGACGGGGTGCTCGCCACGGTCAGCGCCGAATGGAACGAGCAATGCACGACGACGGAGCGCGAGTCCATTGCCCCGTACTGGACGTTCTCCGGCGGACTGCCGACGACCAACGCGGTTTGGCGGCAAAAGGCGGCGCGTGTCGCAAAGCGCCTGCTGGCTTTGCGTACACAGGCGGTAAAGGGCGAGTGGCTCGCGAACCCGTATGTGATGCACGTGGCGCGCCTCGCGCTGATGCTGGCCGACCATCACTACTCCGGCCTGACCAAGCCGCGGGATCCTCAGCGTATCTGCGTTCCCGGCGGCGGCAGACTGTTCGCGAACACCAAGGAAGAACACGGCTCGCGAGTGATGAACCAGACGCTCGAAGAGCATCTGATCGGCGTCGCACGCCACTGCGGCGAGGTCTGCCACGCGCTGCCGCGCTTCGAGCACCATCTGCCGCGCCTGGCGCGGCACAAGGGCCTGAAACGCCGCAGCGACGATGCTCGATTTCGCTGGCAGGACAAGGCAGCCGATCTCGCAGCCAGCATGCGCGACGCCGCCATGCTCGGCGGCGCCTTCGTCGTCAACATGGCGTCGACAGGCTGCGGCAAGACGCTCGCCAATGCGCGCTTCATGTACGCGCTGGCCGAGCCGGAGCACGGCATGCGCTGCACCTTTGCGCTGGGCTTGCGCACCCTCACGCTGCAGACGGGAAAGGCATTTCGTGAAGCGGCGCACCTGGGCGAAGACGATGTGGCCGTCCGCGTCGGCGGCGCGGCCAGCCGGGAGCTGTTCGAGTACTTCGAACAGCAGGCGGCATCGTCGGGTTCCGAATCGAACGAACCCTTGCTGCCGGATGAAGGAAGCGTCCGCTTCGAAGCCAACACCGATGCGCACCCCTTGCTCGGCAAGGCGATGCGCGACCGGAACGTGCGGTCGCTCCTGGCTGCGCCGGTCCTGGTCTGCACCATCGATCACATGACGCCTGCCACCGAAAGCCAGCGCGGCGGCCGGCAGATCGCGCCGATGCTGCGCCTGATGAGCAGCGATCTGGTCGTCGATGAACTCGACGATTTCGACATCGACGACCTGCCCGCGATTGCCCGGCTGGTCCACTGGGCCGGCCTGCTCGGCGCGCGGGTGATGATCTCGTCGGCGACCTTGCCGCCGTCGCTGGTCGAAGGCATGTTCCAGGCGTACCGCGACGGCCGGTCGCACCATGCGCGCAACCGCGGCCTGCAGCCTTCAGCGAAGCACGACATCGCATGTGCCTGGCTGGACGAGTTCGAGCAGGTGCGCGCCGACTGTTCCGACGCCACCCAGTTCACGCGTCAGCATCTGAGGTTCGCCGAGAAACGGGCCGATTCGCTGGGCACGGCCATCGTTCGCCGTCGAGCCGAACTGCGTCCACTTTCCTTCAAGAGCAGCGACACCCAGACAATTCGACGCGAGTTCGCGCGGCAGGTGCTGGACGCCGCGACCGCGCTGCACGGCCGTCATCATCAGGTCGACCCTGCCACCGGCAGGCGGGTCAGCTTCGGACTGGCGCGAATGGCCAACATCGGCCCGCTGTACGAGGTTGCGCTGGCACTCTACGGGATGGGTGCGCCGGAAGGACTGCGAATCCACCTGTGCACCTACCACGCCCAATATCCGCTGCTGCTGCGCTCGCTCATCGAGCAGCAACTGGACCGTGTGCTCGATCGGCGCGACTCGCGCACGTTGTTCGCGCATGCCGATGTCCGTGCAAGGCTCGACCGCTGTGACGAGGAAGACCAGATCTTCATGGTGCTGGGCAGCCCGGTCACCGAAGTTGGCCGGGACCACGACTACGACTGGGCCGTCGTGGAACCGTCGTCGATGCGGTCGCTGATCCAGCTCACGGGCCGGGTCTGGCGGCACAGGCCGCTGCTTGCCTGTCCGGAACAGGCCCCGAACGTCGTCCTGTTCGACTCCAACCTCAGATGCTGGCCGCCGAGCGGCGCGCCGGCGTACTGCCGGCCGGGGTTCGAGTCGCGGGACTGCCTTCTGGAAAGCAAGCGGCTGGGCAAGCTGCTTCGCGACGATGAATGGTGCACCGTCGATGCGCGTCCACGAATCCGGCCCCGGCCCGATGCCGAACTGCGCCCGAAGTCAAGCCTCGTCGACCTGGAGCATCACCGCCTGCGGCGCAGCATGCGCGCTCCGGTCGTCACGGCACTCACGCCGGCACAGATCGCTCGCGGCATGGCGCCGCCGTCGCAAGGACTCGGTGCCTTCACATGGTGGAGCCGGCCGCCGGCCGACGCGCTGCTCACCGCAGTCTTGCCCCAGCAACAGCCGTTTCGCGCCGAATCCGAACGTCAGATCGATCTGTGCCTGCTGCCTGACGACGACTTGCCACGTGGCTATGCGCTGCATGCGGTGGCCGAGTCGCGCGGCGATGGCCGTGTGAGGCAATACGTGCGCATCGATGCCGGCAAACATTGCGACATTGCGCCGGCTGCGTTTTCGGGACCACGCATCGAGCCTTGGGGCGAGAGCGACTACCTCGCTGCACTGCAGACGCTGGCGGAGAGCATGGAAATCTCGATTGAAACCTGCGCGCAGCGGTTCGGCACGGTGACGTTGCCAGACAGCACGAACGGCTGGGATTTTCATCCTGCCCTCGGCTTCACGAAGAGCAGATGAGCGGATCAGCGTCCAGCGTCTGGCGGCTCGGCATCATCTGTCCATGCCTTGCACATAGCCAGCGCCGAGTTTGGCGGCTTCGAGCATGTGGTCGAGGTAGTCGCACAGACGGGGAGCCGCGCTCATATCGCCCGGGCTTCGGCCAGCACCTCGTCACGAAATTTTGCCGGCAGGTCGGCCGGCGTCAGCACGTCAACGCGGACGCCCAGCAGATCCTCCAGTTCAACCTGCAGCCCGCAGACGTCGAGCAGCGACGCACCGGGCAGCGGGTCGACCAGCAGATCGAGGTCGCTGGCTTCGGTATCGGTGCCGCGGGCCACCGAGCCGAACACACGCGGGTTGGTCAAGCGGAAGCCCCTGGTCAATGCGCGGATGGCTCGACGTTGTGGACCGTATGCCAGAGGATGGTTTCATGAGGGACTCAGGGCCTGTGAACTCCTGACGCCGAATCTCCTGTCGGTGCTCGACAGGAGATGAAAGAGGAGGTCCGGTGACTAGAAACCACTTGATCAGGCCTGCCTGACCCCGGGCTCACGCCCGGCTGTTCCACGTCCCGACGACTCGATGCGTCGGGAAATTCTATCGATCGCGGTACGCCGCGCCCGTCAAAGGATGCTCCGTGACACGACCCCTCTCCGGTCGGTCGGCAGCCCTTCGCTCGTCAATCGAAACGTTCCTGTCGGAGCGGCTCGAAGGCAAGCTGAAGGGCCTGCCCGACGACGACCCTAAACGCGCGACGCTGGCCGCGCAGTTCGAGTTTCCTACCTGGATCGCCGATGCAGCTCGGCGCGCCGCGCAGATTCAGTTGGTGACACACGCGCTGAAAGGCGCGCACCCCGATGCACGCGGCACCAGCCTGTACCGCCCGCCGGCCGATCTGCCCGCCCATGCCGTGGTCGGCACCCATTGCCTCGATGACGACTTCGACGGCGACGTCGTCGGCAATGCAGCAGCGTTGGACGTGTATGCGTTCCTGCGCACAACCACCACGGAGGGCCGTCGCGTACTCGACCTTGTGCTGGAGAACGACGCCGACCTGCTGACCGCACTCGACGACGATGAAGAGCAGGCCCGAGCCTGGGTCACGTCATTCGCCGCCGTCAGCCAGGCGCGCGGCGGAATCGCCAGCCACACCTTGGCCAAGCAGTTGTATTGGCTGACGGGAGACGACCCTGGCGATGACAGCGCCTATCACCTGCTTGCTCCGCTCTACGCCAGTTCGCTCGCACACAAGGTCTATCTGACCATCACGGCAGACCGTTTCGGCGAGGCCGAGAAGGTGGCGCGACAGGCGCGCTACAAGGGCGAATTCAGCGACCAGCCGTCCCGCGAGTATCCGCATCTCGGCGTCAACAAGCTTGGCGGTACCAAGCCGCAAAACATCAGCCAACTCAACAGCGAGCGTCGTGGCACGAATTACCTGCTCGCCTCGCTGCCGCCTTTGTGGACTACGACTGCGGCGCGGCCGCCCTACCGCACCGACACGGTCTTCAATCGCCTTGGCCGGCGCGACGCGGTGAAAGGGCTGGTGCGCCAGCTGAAGCAGTTCCTGGAGACCGACCCGCCGAAAAACAAGACGACCCGGGACCGACGCGACGTGATCGTCGCGGCCGTGATCGACGAACTGTTCCAGATGGAGCAGGAGCTGCGTTACCTGGAGCCGGGCTGGAGCGCTGCCGGCGAGTGCCGTCTGAACGATGCCGAGCGCTTTTGGCTCGACCCGTGGCGTGCAGACTTCGACACCGCCTTCGCCGCGCAGCGGCAGGCCATGGACTGGCCTGCCGAGCTGTGCCGGCGCTTTGCGAACTGGCTGAACGACGAACTTGCCGGCAGGCTGCTGCTGGACGACCCGGTCTACCACCACTGGTATGGCCTGCTCGAAGACGAGTTCAAGGCACGCCAGCGGGAGGCCCTGCTCGATGACTGAAAACCCTGAAATTTCTGGGTTGCTGGTGCTGCCCCATCTGCGCATCCAGAACGCGAACGCCATCTCGAGCCCGCTGACCTGGGGTTTCCCGTCGATCACGGCCTTTCTCGGCGTGATGCATGCGCTGGAACGACGCCTGTCGACAGCGTCGATCCGCTTGCCATTCGTGGGCGTCGGCGTGATCTGTCACCACTTCGAGGCGCAGGCCTCGCGCAGTGGCTACACCCATGCCTTCCACCTGACGCGCAATCCGGTCGACAGCGCCGGAGACACCGCCGCCATCGTCGAGGAAGGGCGAATTCACCTTGACGTCACCCTGGCATTCGGCGTGGGCGGGCTCGACGGACGTGCCGTCGGCGCCGCCTCGGCCGAGCGCCGCGCCGAAATCGCCGAACACGTGGCCGACGTGGTCGGCGGCATGCGGATCGCTGGCGGCAGCGTCATGCCGGCGTTGCCGCGACGTCGACAGCGCACCACCCCCTACCTGGCCCCCATGCCCGGCGGCGAAGCGAATGACGCGGCATTTTGCAAGCTGCGCAGGCAGTGGTTGCCCGGCTTTGCCCTGGTGTCACGCGACGACCTGCTTGCCAGCCATCTGGCACAGATGCGAGAGCGCCAGCCCGACGCGACGCTGCTCGACGCATGGCTCGACGCGTCGCGACTGAACTACCGCTGCACGAAGCTCGAGACGACCGATTCGGCCACAGGTACGACGACGACCGACGTCGAATGGATTGCCGAACGCCCGCCGGGTTGGATCGTTCCGATCCCGGTCGGCTTCGGCGCGCTGTCCGAGTTGCACGCGCCGGGCAGCGTGGCGGGCGCGCGTGACCGGACGGTGCCGTTCCGGTTTGTAGAAAGCCTGTATTCGCTGGGCCAGTGGGTGAGCCCGCATCGGCTGCGTGATACGGGCGACCTGCTGTGGTTCAACACCGCCGAACCCGATTCCAGCAGCTACCGCTGCAGCAACCACTACCGCGGCGAGTCGTTGACCGCCGCTGCCGACATCGATTGATCACTTCAAGGAAATTCATCATGGCAACCACCACCACTCCTCTGAAAACCGCTTCCGTGCTCGCCTTCGAGCGCAAGCTCGATCCCTCCGACGCTTTGTTCTATGCCGGCCGGTGGGAGCAGCGCGGCGACCCGGCGCCATGGGCGCCCGTGCCGGTGCGCGAGAAATCGGTCCGTGGAACGATCTCGAACCGCCTCAAGGCCAAGGACGAAAAAGACCCGACCAAGCTCGATGCGGCGATCCAGAACCCCAATCTGCAGACGGTCGACGTCGCCGCATTGCCGGTCGACGCCGACACGGTGAAGGTCAGCTTCACCTTGCGGGTACTGGGCGGCGCCGGCACCCCCTCGGCGTGCAACAACATCGACTATCAGCGAAAGCTGCGAAGCACAGTGCACGGCTACATCGAGGCCTACGGGTTCAGCGAACTGGCACGGCGCTACGCACAGAACCTCGCCAATGGCCGCTTTCTCTGGCGCAACCGCGTCGTTGCGGAGCAGATCGAGGTCCAGATCCAGCAGCTGTCGAGAGGTGCGGTGGTCGCATCCTGGACTTTCGACTCGCTCGCCTTCACGCTGCGCCGCATCGACGACCCGCAGGGCCAGCCGGACGTGCAGCCGCTGGCCGACGTAATCGCCGAAGGCCTTGCCGGCAAGGGCCATGTCCTGCTACAAGTAACGGCATATGCCCGCGTCGGCGCAGGCCAGGAGGTCTATCCCTCGCAGGAATTGATCCTCGACAAGGGCAACAGCACCAAGAGCAAGACGCTGTACGCCGTGCAGGACGTGGCCGGAATCCATTCGCAGAAGCTGGGCAATGCGCTGCGCACCATCGACACCTGGCATGCCGACTTCGAAGAGCTCGGGCCGATCGCGGTCGAGCCATACGGCTCGGTCACCACATTGGGCAAAGCCTGCCGCCCGCCCATCGGCAAACTCGACTTCTACAACCTGCTCGACGGCTGGTTGCTGAAGGACAACGCCCCGCCACTGGAGCAACAGCACTTCGTCATGGCGACGCTGGTCCGCGGCGGGGTGTTCGGCGACGCGGGCAAGGAGTGATCTCGTGAGCCACTACATCGATATCCATCTTCGGCAGGAGCCCGAGCTTCCGGCGCACCAGTTGCTGGCGGCGCTCTACACAAAGCTCCACCGCGTGCTGGCACAAACAGGGGCGACGACCGTTGGCGTCAGCTTCCCGGAATACTGGACGACCCCCCCGGCCTCGGGCAAACCCTTCGGCTGATTGCGCCTGAAAATGATTTGCGTGGCCTCATGGAGCACGACTGGCTGCGCGGAGTAGGCGATTACGCGCAAATCGGGGCGGCTGCCCCGGTACCTGCCACATCCGAGCACCGGCAGCTGCGCCGCGTACAAGCCAAAAGCAGTCCGGAGCGCCTGCGACGGCGCCAGATGCGGCGTCATGGGCTGACGCTGGAGGAAGCGGTCGACCGCGTGCCTGACTCAGCAGCCGGGCGGCTGCGCCTGCCGTTTCTGCAAATCAGCAGTGCCAGCACCAAGCAGACTTTCAGGCTGTACATCCGTCTGGAACCGAAGGCTGTCGCGCCGGTCCGTGGAGCGTTCAACACGTATGGCCTGAGCGCCACCGCGACGATCCCCTGGTTCTGACCCTTTTTCGGGGCGGCGCCGCAAGTCATTGATTCACAAGCCTATCGGGCTGCCGTGCTTCGAAAGGGTCCGGCACGACTGGTCTGCGGATTCTTCCGAGGTGACAAGGACTTGGACGATCGGCGAACAGAAATCGACTGGTTCACTGCCGCGTAGGCAGCTCAGAAATGGCACCGCGCCCGAGCACTGCGCGATCGTGTTCACTGCCGCGTAGGCAGCTCAGAAATGCAGGTCATGCAGCGCGATGCCGATCGGATCGTTCACTGCCGCGTAGGCAGCTCAGAAATAAGGTCGAGCACGCGGCAAGCGTGCAGCGTTCACTGCCGCGTAGGCAGCTCAGAAAAGCGACGCGCGGCACGCCGCTGGCACTGCCGGCGTTCACTGCCGCGTAGGCAGCTCAGAAAGCGCTCGGCGTAGTCTGTGCAGCACATCGAACGTTCACTGCCGCGTAGGCAGCTCAGAAAATCGCGGCGCTCGCTCGACCACGTCCGCCAGGTTCACTGCCGCGTAGGCAGCTCAGAAAAGCAGACTGCCGAGCGATGAGCGGCGCAGCGGTTCACTGCCGCGTAGGCAGCTCAGAAAATGACGCGAGCCGGCGTGCGCCGGCAGCGATGCGTTCACTGCCGCGTAGGCAGCTCAGAAAGGTCGACGCACGGCGCCGGCGCTGCGCGATCGTTCACTGCCGCGTAGGCAGCTCAGAAATCTGCAGTCGAGGATGGACGTGCCGCGCGTTCACTGCCGCGTAGGCAGCTCAGAAATTCGCGAGCGAGCGCGCTGAGCGTCGAGTTCACTGCCGCGTAGGCAGCTCAGAAAGACAGTCGACGACCGGCACGCGCTGCGCGATACGTTCACTGCCGCGTAGGCAGCTCAGAAAGATCGACGGCAGGTCGACGGCACTGCAACGTTCACTGCCGCGTAGGCAGCTCAGAAATGATCAGGACGAGCGCTCGAGGTTGTGCGGTAGGTTCACTGCCGCGTAGGCAGCTCAGAAATACGTCGCGCCGATCGTCGACTGCCTCGACGGTTCACTGCCGCGTAGGCAGCTCAGAAATTACGACGCCGACGCGCTCGGCGCGCATGCGTGCGTTCACTGCCGCGTAGGCAGCTCAGAAATGACGCATGCGCATCGGACGCCTGCAGTGCGACGTTCACTGCCGCGTAGGCAGCTCAGAAATGATCGCGCGCCGGCGCATCGTGCCGAGCGTGTTCACTGCCGCGTAGGCAGCTCAGAAAATGCAGGTGCACGAGGCGCGTCGGCTGCGTGCGTTCACTGCCGCGTAGGCAGCTCAGAAATGTGCAGCAACTGCGACAGCGCCGGCGATCTGCGTTCACTGCCGCGTAGGCAGCTCAGAAAGCGACGGCGTCGAGTCTCGGCTGCAGTCAGTGTTCACTGCCGCGTAGGCAGCTCAGAAAATGCGAATCAGCGACTGCGCCGCGCATCGGCGTCGTTCACTGCCGCGTAGGCAGCTCAGAAAGCCGATCAGTCGGCGCATCTACGACGCGCAGCGTGTTCACTGCCGCGTAGGCAGCTCAGAAAAGCGCGATGCCGGCGCACAGTCGCGCATCGGCACGTTCACTGCCGCGTAGGCAGCTCAGAAAATGCGCCGATGCACGGTGATCGCCGAGCCATGGTTCACTGCCGCGTAGGCAGCTCAGAAATGCTCAGCGCTGGATCGCCAGCGCGATCGACGTTCACTGCCGCGTAGGCAGCTCAGAAAATCGCACGGCACGCTCGCGATGCCAGCGACTCGTTCACTGCCGCGTAGGCAGCTCAGAAATCGCGCAGGCAGCGGTCACTGCGCAGGCCGACGTTCACTGCCGCGTAGGCAGCTCAGAAAGTCGCGCGGCGACTCCGGCGCGCCATCGCGTTCACTGCCGCGTAGGCAGCTCAGAAATCTCGCCGGCCTGCAGCGCCGTGCGTAGGTTCACTGCCGCGTAGGCAGCTCAGAAATGCCGGTCAGTCTCGACGCCGTCGCCGTGCGGTTCACTGCCGCGTAGGCAGCTCAGAAAATCAGCCAGTGTCGAGATGGCGTCGACTGCAGTTCACTGCCGCGTAGGCAGCTCAGAAAGTCATGCGGCACGATGCTCCGACCGTGCCGGAGTTCACTGCCGCGTAGGCAGCTCAGAAAATCGACGTGGCCAGCGACGTCAGAGCGCGTCGTTCACTGCCGCGTAGGCAGCTCAGAAAGTACGCCGCATGCGCAGTCGCGGCATCGCATGCGTTCACTGCCGCGTAGGCAGCTCAGAAATCGCATGAGCGTCGGTGACGTCGTTGCGACGTGTTCACTGCCGCGTAGGCAGCTCAGAAAATCGTCGACGCGATCGCTGCGCGTCTGCGGGTTCACTGCCGCGTAGGCAGCTCAGAAAGCTACGGCATGCGGGCCGAGCAGCTTGCGCATGGTTCACTGCCGCGTAGGCAGCTCAGAAATCACCGGCATGGCACTCGCGCCGGCTGCGGCCGTTCACTGCCGCGTAGGCAGCTCAGAAAGCTAGAGCGCGACGCCGACACCGGCTACATGGTTCACTGCCGCGTAGGCAGCTCAGAAATGCTCGAAAACGGCATCATGCGCAAAGCGCCGTTCACTGCCGCGTAGGCAGCTCAGAAATTCGAGCAGCAGCGACCCCGGCGGCGCAAAGGTTCACTGCCGCGTAGGCAGCTCAGAAATCGGGCGACACCGGCGAGGCCTACCGCATCGCGTTCACTGCCGCGTAGGCAGCTCAGAAACTCTCGGCGACGTGCTGACCGACATGTCGACGTTCACTGCCGCGTAGGCAGCTCAGAAATCGACGGATCCGGGCGCAGCGGGCTGCGCGTAGTTCACTGCCGCGTAGGCAGCTCAGAAAATGCGGGCCTTGATCGCCACGACCATCGCGCAGTTCACTGCCGCGTAGGCAGCTCAGAAATCCCTGCGTGCAGTCAGACTTCGGAGATGGATGTTCACTGCCGCGTAGGCAGCTCAGAAAGTCGGGCACCCGCTGCATGAGGTATTCGTAGTTCACTGCCGCGTAGGCAGCTCAGAAATGCTCGCTGCCGGCAGCAAGCCAGTGTCGTACGTTCACTGCCGCGTAGGCAGCTCAGAAATCGTTCGCCTTCCTGCGCGCCTCGGCTGCTCGGTTCACTGCCGCGTAGGCAGCTCAGAAAATTCAGGCAGGTCACCAGCACGTCCTCGCCGGGTTCACTGCCGCGTAGGCAGCTCAGAAAACCACGCAATCCTCAGCAATCAGGACGTGGAAGTTCACTGCCGCGTAGGCAGCTCAGAAAAGTCAGCAATAGCACAGGGCCGGCCGATCACGGTTCACTGCCGCGTAGGCAGCTCAGAAAGAGCGGCTGGCATGACACCCTGCACAGCAACGTTCACTGCCGCGTAGGCAGCTCAGAAACGATGCAGGGCCGCCCCGGCAGGCCGAGCAATGTTCACTGCCGCGTAGGCAGCTCAGAAAGTCATGAGGTGCTGGTGCCGGAACTCGCTGCCGTTCACTGCCGCGTAGGCAGCTCAGAAAACTCAGCTCATCGACCACCGTGCCGGCGAAGGTTCACTGCCGCGTAGGCAGCTCAGAAAATTCCTGTCCATCCGCTTCGAGCGGGGCGACGCGTTCACTGCCGCGTAGGCAGCTCAGAAAGGCCGGGCAGCGTCAGCCTGGTGGCGCAGGTGCGTTCACTGCCGCGTAGGCAGCTCAGAAAAACAGCCTCGCGCTGCAGCCCACCGACAGCCTGTTCACTGCCGCGTAGGCAGCTCAGAAAATCGACTGCTCCCGACCCATGGCGCCCTCGATGTTCACTGCCGCGTAGGCAGCTCAGAAATCACGCAGCAACGCAATACGCCGCTCAATGATGTTCACTGCCGCGTAGCCAGATCAGAAAGCGGTGCGCGAGGCCGGCCGCATCACGACGATGTTCACTGCATCGTGAGCGCCGCCCTTCTCGTTCACTGCCGCGTGGGCAGCTCAGAAATCAACGGCCAACGCCCCGGCTTGGCAACGCTGTGTTCACTGCCGCGTAGGCAGCTCAGGCCTCCGTGGGCCCGCAATGCGCTCAGCGCTTGCGTGCCTTCTCCAGCTCGGCGTAGAACTCCTTGACCAGCGGCTCGCCGACCTGGGCGGAGTACTTGTCGATCACCGGCTTGATCTTGTCGCGCATGCGGGCGATTTCCTGCGGTGCCAGGTCGTTGATCTGCATGCCGGCCTTGATCAGGTTCTGCTTCGACTGGTCGCTCAAGGCGCGCGAGACCCGGCGCTGGTAGACGCTGGCCTCGTTGGAGGCGTCCTGCAGGATCTTGCGCTCGTCGGCGGAGAGCTGATCCCAGAACTTCTTGCTGACCAGCATCAGTTGCGAGTTGTAGATGTGCCGGGTGTTGCTGAAGTACTTCTGCACCTCGTAGAACTTCGACGCCTCGGCGGTCGCGTACGGGTTCTCCTGCCCGTCGACGGCCTTCGACTCGAGCGCGGTATAGAGCTCGGGGAACGGCATCGGCACCGCATTCGCGCCGAGCGCGTTGAGCATGTCGAGGTAGAGCGGGTTGAGGATGGTGCGGATCTTCAGCCCCTGGATGTCCTCCATCCGGGTGATCGGCCGCTTGCTGTTGGTGATGCTGCGGTAGCCCTGCTCCATGTAGCCGAGGCCGATCAGGCCCTTCTCCGGCAGCTTGTCCATCAGCTTCCTGCCGACCGGGCCGTCGAGCACGGCGTCGGCCTCGCGCTCGTTGGCGAACGAGAACGGAAAGTCGAGGACGACGAACTCCTTGATCATCCCGACCAGTTGCGCCGGCGCCATCGACGCCGCCTCGATCGTGCCGCCCTGCATGGCCGAGGCCACCTGCTGCTCGCCGCCGAGCGTGCCGCCCGGGTAGATGCGCACCTTCATCTTGCCGCCGCTTTTCTGCTCGACGAGGTCGGCGAAGCGCTTGGCGCCGATGCCCTGCGGATGGTCGATCTGGTTGACGATCGGGAACTTGATGTTGCGTTCCTTGATGTCGGCGGCGAATGCCGACGAGGCACCGGCAGCGGCAATCAGCAAGGTGGCGGCGATGCGCTTCAGCGCGAAGGGGGTGGGGGTCATCGAAGTCTCCTGGTGTGTCTCGGGAAGAAGAAAGTTGGGCGAAGCGCCGCTCAGCGCGGCATGGAACGGATCGAAGCCGGCCCGCCGTTGAAGGCGAGCCGCACGCCGGTGTCGGAAAGCCGGCCGCCTTCGACGGCAAAGACGGCGATCTGCTTTTCGACGTTGAACTGCGCCAGCAGGTGCCGGCCGTCGGCGGTGAAGACGACGCCCTGCCCGGCTTCACCGGCCGGCAGTTCGGCGCACTGAACGGCACGGCCGTCGCGCACGGCGAACAGCAGCAGCGTGCCGTGCGGCTTGCGGTACGGATGCGCGGCGGTGAGTTGCGACCCGTCCATCGCCAGCACGGCGATCCACTGGCCGTCGGGTGAAATCGCCACGCCCTCGGGCAGCGAGGGCACGCTGAGGTGCTGCACCGCCCGAAACGGTCGCTGCGACACGTCGACCAGGGTGACGCTGTCGGCGTCGCCGGCGGGCTGGCCTTTCTTCGCCAGACCGGCGAGCCCGACGTTGCCGACGACGGCCCAGCGGCCGTCCGACGCGACGTCGACGACATACGGCGCCACGCCGGTCGAGACGCGCTCGCCGCTGTCGGTCACCCGGCTGCCTTCGACATCGAGCACGGCCAGCCCCTGCTCGTCGCGCAGCGCGACCAGCGCCGCACGGCCGTCGTGGCTGAAGCTGATGCCGGCGAGCCGGCCGGCGGAAATGGTGAGCTCGCCAGCCGCCCGCAGCCCGCGCTCGCCGATCTCGAACACCGCGACGCTGCCGCCGACGGTGGCCGCCAGCAGCAGCGTGCCGGCGCGGTTGATCGCCACGCCCTGCGGATGGTGCGGCAGCTCGATGCGCTCGACGATGCGCGGCGGCTCGGCGCGCAGGTCGACGACCTGCAGCGCTGTTTCCAGCACGTTGCGCCTGGCCGCGTGGTCGTAGTGGTTCGGCGCCGAAACGATGGCCAGCCGTCCATCGGGCGTGATCGCCACCGCCTGCGGCGGGCCGCCGATCGAGGCGGCGACCTCGACCGTCGCCACGACGCGCGGCGGAAAGTCGCTCGCGTCGATGACGCTCAGCGTGTCGGCAGGCGCATCGGGCGGATAGCTGTCGGTGCCGGCGACGCGCTGGTACTTGGCGTCGTTGGTCGAGACGATCAGGTCGGGCGGGCGGGTCACGGCCGGCTCACGCGCTCGATCTCTTCGAGCAGCGCCTGCGACATGGCGTCGAGCGGCGCTTCGCAGCCGGTGTAGAGCTCGATCTGGCCGCAGAACTGGTGCAGCATCATCCGCGTGCCGTCGACGGTCCGGCAGCCGATCGCGCGGGCATCGCGGATCAGCCGGCTCTGCACGGGAATGAACGCCGCGTCCATGACGAAGAGGTGCGGTGCCAGGCGTCCGGCGACCGGATTCACTTCCGGCGCGCGGAAGCCCGCCGCGGTTGCGTTCACCAGCCCGTCGAACAGCCGGGCGTCGAAGTCGTCGAGCGAGCCACCGCAGTCGATGCCGAAGTGATGCGCCAGCGCCTCGGCCTTGGCGACGGTGCGGTTGAACACCGTCACCCGGGCGCCGGCCTTCGCCAGGCCGTAGGCGATCGCCCGCGCCGCGCCACCGGCGCCGAGCAGCGCGATGCGCTGGCCGTCGATGGCGGTGGCCTCCTCGACCGCGCGAACCGCGCCGATGCAGTCGGTGTTGTAGCCGGTGAGCCGCCCGCCCTGGTTGTCGATCGTGTTCACGGCGCCGATGTCGCGGGCGGTGTCGTCGAGCGCGTCGAGGTGGGCGATCACCGCCTGCTTGTGCGGCATCGACACGTTCATGCCGCGGATGCCGAGCGAGCGCATGCCCTGGATCGAGCCGGCGACGTCGTCGACGCCGAAGCAGACGAAGGTGTAGTCGAGACCGAGGGCGCGATAGGCGGCGTTGTGCACCTTGACGTTGAAGGTGAACGGCTCGCCCATGATCGAGCCGCAGAGGGTGGGAATGGAACGGGGCATGGCGTGGTGCTCGTGGTTCAGAGGTCGATCTTCGACAGGTCGTAGGTGCACACCGGAATTTCTCCGTCGAGCGCCTGCAGCAGGTTGTGCGTCGCCAGTTCGGCCATCGTGCGGCGCGTCTCGTGCGTCGCCGAGCCGACGTGCGGCAGCGCGGTCACCTTCGGATGCGTGCGCAGCGGCGAGTCGAGCGGCAGCGGCTCGACCGCAAACACATCGAGCGCGGCGGCGCGCAGGTGCCCGCTGTCGAGCGCGGCCAGCAGCGCGTCCTCCTGGACGATCGGCCCGCGGGCCCCGTTGACGAAGATCGCGCCGCGCGGCATCAGCGCGAACTCGCGCGCGCCGATCAGCCCGCGCGTCGCCTCGCTCAGCGGCAGCGTCAGCGCCACGATGTCCGACTGGGCCAGCACCTCGTCGAACGGCAGCCGCCGGACACGGCCTGCCAGCGCGGCGGGTGCATCGACCTCGGAGCGGCTGTGATAGAGCACCGGCATGCCGAAGCCGAGCGCCGCACGCTGCGCCAGCGCCTGGCCGATGCGGCCGAAGCCGATGATGCCGAGCGTCTTGCCGTGAACGTCCCAGCCGAAAAGGTCTTCGCCGACGTTGTTCGTCCAGTGCCCTTCGCGGACGTGGTTTGCCAGTTCGACAAGGCGCCGCGACGCCAGCATCACCAGGGCGAACAGCGTGTCGGCGGTGGTTTCGGTCAGCACGCCCGGGGTGTGGCAAAGCGTCACGCCGCGCCGGGCGAGCGCGTGCAGGTCGTAGTTGTCGACGCCGACTGAAATGCTCGAGACCACTTCGAGTTCCGGCGCCGCGTCGAAATCGGCGGCGCCGAGCTTGAAGCTCGAGCCGATCAGCCCGTGCGCGCTGCGCAGTGCCGCGCGGAAGGTGGGCAGCTCGTCGGCGTGGCGCGGGTCGGCCACGACCACGTCGTGCCGCTCGGCGATGCGCGCCAGCAGATCGGCGGGCAAGGCGCGGAAGACGACCACATTGCGGCGGCGCGTCACAGGCCGGCCTCGGCCAGTTCGGCGCGCGTCGGCAGGCCTTCGGTATCGCCGATCACCTGCACCGCACGTGCGCCGATCCAGGCACCGCGCCGCGCGGCATCGGCGACGCTGCGGCCTTCGAGCAGCGCACTGACGACGCCGACCGCGAAACCGTCGCCCGCACCCACGGTGTCGACCACTTTCTCGACCGGACAAGCCGGAACGCGTCCGGTGCCGGCGTCGCAGTCGTCGTAGTAGGCACCGTCGGCACCCAGCTTGACGATCACCCGCGACGCGCCGCGCTCGCGGTAGAACGCGGCGATCGACTCGGGCTGTTCGAAGCCGGTCAGGATCAGGCCTTCGGCAACCCCCGGCAGCACCCAGTCGCATTGCGCGGCCAGCGCATTCAGCGCCTCGCGCATGGCGGCTTGCGAGGGCCACAGCGTCGGCCGCAGGTTGGGGTCGAACGAGACGCTGCGGCCGGCTTCGCGCATCAGCGCGATCGCCTGTCGCGTCGCCGCGTGGCAGGTCGGCGACACGGCGGGAAAGACGCCGGTGACATGCAGGTGGCGCGCGCTGCGCAGCCAGTCGGCGTCGAGGTCGGCCGCATCCATCCGGCTGGCCGCGGAGCCGGCGCGGTGGTATTCGATCGGCGGGTCGCTGCCGTCGTCGACCCGGCCCTTGAACTGGAAGGCGGTGCGTTCGCCGCGGACCACGGCAACCCGGCTGCAGTCGATGCCCTCGCGGCGCATTTCACCGAGCAGGTAGCGGCCCATCGAATCGTCGCCGAGCCGGCTGGCCCAGCCGACGGCGAGCCCGAGCCGCGCCAGCCCGATCGCCACGTTGGTTTCGGCGCCTGCGGTGCGCTTGTGGAAGCCCGGCACGTCCTCGAGCGGGCCGGCGCGGTCGGCGACGAACATTTGCATGGCCTCGCCCAGCAGGACGACGTCGAACGTGGCGGCAGATGCAGGGGGAGATTGCGGCATGAAGGGCGCTCGGCGGCGTTCGTTGGCGGACGGTGCTATTCTCCTGAAACCGGTTTCATAGAGCATTGGTAGAAACCCCCGGGGCTGCGAAATGCCAGACCCGGGCTGCCACGTCGAAGACCATTGCTCAACGCGAACTGGCTGCCGAGACCCGACCCATGCCGCGCAAACTGCCCGCCGATCCCCTGCCGCAGCCAGCCCGTGGCCGGGACGCAGCTGTGCCGCGAGCACGGAGCGGCGCCGCCGAGTCGACGCAGGAGAACGAGGCCCGCACGCCGCCGGCACGCACCACGATCAACGACGTCGCCCGCCTGGCGGCGGTCTCGAAGGCGACCGTGTCGAGGTATCTCAACGGCCATACGGAACTGCTCGCGCCCGGGATTGCGACGCGCGTCGGCGAGGCGATCCGTGCGCTCGGCTACCGGCCGAGCCCGGCGGCGCAATCGCTCAAGCACGGCCGCTCGCGACTGGTCGGGCTGGTCGTTGCCGACATCACCAACCCGTACTCGGTCGCCGTCCTCCATGGCGCCGAAGCGGCGTTGCGCGCCGCCGGCTACATGCTGCTGCTGTTCAATGCCGGCAACGACGGCCGACGCGAGCGCGAAGCACTCGCCGCGCTGGCCGACCACCGCGTCGAGGGCTTTCTGGTCAATGCGCCGGGCGACGATGCCGAGGCTTTCAGCACGCTGCTGTGCAGCGGCAAGCCGGTGGTGTTGATCGACCGCCGCGTCGCCGCGTCGCCGCTCGATCTGGTGAGCCTCGACCACGCGGCCGCGGTGCAGGACCGGTGTCGGCCACCTGGTCGACGCCGGCTACCGCGAACTGCTGTTCGTCGGCGAGCCGGCCCGCGGTGTCAGTTCGCGTCGCGAGCGCCTGGCGGCGTTCTCGCTGGAGACGCGCCGCCACCCTGGCGTACACGGCGCACCGTTCGAGTCGACCGCGGGCGCCGCACCGGCGCTCGACGAGGCACTGCGCAGCCTGCAGGCACGCAGCGCCGGCCGGCCGGCCGCCGTGCTGGCGGGCAACGCGGTCGTCAGCCTGCGTGTGGCGGCAGCCGCGGCGCGGCTCGACCTGGCGCTCGGCCGCCAGCTCGGGCTGCTCGGCTTCGACGAGACCGACTGGGCGCCGCTGGTGGGCCCCGGGCTGAGCACGCTGTCGCAGCCCACCGGCGAGATCGGCCGGCAGGCGGCGCAATGCCTGCTCGACCGCATGCAGGGGTCGGTGGCGCCGCCGCGCGAATTGCTGCTGCCGGCGCAGCTGATCGCGCGGGGATCGACTCAGCGGGGCTGACGGCCGCCGCGCCGGCGCTGCTCCGCGGCAATGCCGGGCGATGCCGTTGCGCCCCGCGGTGGCCTGCCCCCGGCGATCATCCGAAACGGCCCTGCCGACGTAGAGGCGGCAATCACCGCACACTCGGCACCTTGCCGAGCCACGACAAACCCGATGCATCCCACCCTGCCCCTGCTGGTCGCCACCGACTTCCCGCCGATCCGCCGCGCCGCCGTGCAGACGCTGCAGGTGAATCTCGGCTACCGCTGCAACCAGACCTGCCTGCACTGCCACGTCAATGCCGGGCCGAATCGCACCGAGATGATGGATGCCGAGACGGCCGCACTCGTGCTCCAGGTGGCACGGGTGCTGCAGCCGCGTGGCCTGGCGGCGCTCGACCTGACCGGCGGCGCGCCCGAGCTGAGCCCGCACTTCCGCACGCTGGTGCAGGGCGCCCGCGCACTCGGCCTGAAGGTGATCGACCGCTGCAACCTGACGATCCTGTCCGAACCCGGGCATGACGACCTGGCGTCGTTCCTGGCGGCGCAGGGGGCCGAGGTCGTCGCCTCGCTGCCCTGCTATTCGCCCGCCAACGTCGACCGCCAGCGGGGCGACGGCGTGTTCGACCGCAGCATTGCCGGGCTGCGCGCGCTCAACGCGCTCGGCTACGCGCAGCCGGGCAGCGGCCTGGTGCTGAACCTCGTCTACAACCCGCAGGGCGCCGTGCTGCCGCCGCCGCAGGGTCCCTTGGAGGCCGACTACAAGCGCGAGCTGCTGCTGCACTTCGGCATCCGCTTCAACCACCTGTTCGCGCTGACCAACATGCCGGTGCAGCGCTTCGGCAGCACCCTGGTCAGCAAAGGCACCTTCGGCAGCTACATGCAGCTGCTGCGCGGCGCCTACCTCGAGGCGAACCTGGGCACCGTCATGTGCCGGACGATGCTCAGCGTCGACTGGCAAGGCGATCTGTACGACTGCGACTTCAACCAGATGCTCCGCTTGCGTGCCCGGCTCGAGGGTGCCAGCCGGCCGCACCTGCGCGACCTGCTGAGCCTCGACGCAGCAGGGCAGGCGATCCGCACGGCAGACCACTGCTATGGCTGTACCGCCGGCCAGGGCAGCAGCTGCGGCGGCGCGCTGGAAGCGGCCGATGCACTGCCGAGCCGCACGGCGCTTGCCACGCCCGCCTGAGGCGGCTGCGCTGACACCGACCAGCGGGCGCGCGGCGAGGCTGCTTCGCGCGCCGCCACCGTGGCCCGCGCCCACCGCGCAACCCGCGCCATGACCCCACCCGCACTGTCGATCATCATGCCGGCGCTCGACGAGGCCGCCGGTATCGGCGCCGCCCTGGCGGCGCTGGCGCCGTTGCGCGCACGCGGAGTCGAGCTGATCGTCGTCGACGGCGGCAGCAGCGACGCCACACCGGCGCTGGCCGCGGCCGGAGCCGACCTCGTGCTGTCGGCCGAACGCGGCCGGGCACGGCAGATGAACGCCGGCGCGGCGCGGGCGCGCGGCGAAGCCTTGCTGTTCCTGCACGCCGACACCGTGCTGCCGCAGGATGCCGACACGCTGATCCTGCAGGCGCTCGCGGGCAGCGCGCGTTGGGGACGGTTCGACGTCCGCATCGAAGGAAGGGCGTGGCTGCTGCGCGTCGTCGCCTCGCTGATGAACCGGCGCTCGCGCTGGAGCGGCATCGCCACCGGCGATCAGGCGATCTTCGTCAGGCGCGAGGCGTTCGAGCAGGTCGGCGGCTTCCCGGACCAGCCGCTGATGGAGGACATCGAACTCTCGCGGCGGCTGCTCGCGCAGTCGCGCCCAGTGTGCCTGCGCCAGCGCGTCACCACCTCGGGCCGGCGTTGGGAAAGCCGCGGCGTCTGGCGCACCATCCTCCTGATGTGGCGGCTGCGCTGGCAGTACTGGCGCGGCACGCCCGCCGATGCGCTGGCGCGTGCCTACCGATGAGTCACGGTACAGGCCGTTCGGGCCAAGGACCGCCTCGACCGCAGCCCTGTCCATCGCTTCGCGGTCAACGCAGATCCGCGGTCGGGCCCCTCCGGCCGGCGCCATGCAACGACGTGTAGCCATGAATCGCGCAAGCTGCGCAGGCGATTGCAGCGCGAATCGCACGCCTGGAGCCCCCGGAGCGCGCGGCTAAAATCCTGGCCCATATGCTGTTGCGCTGCGTTGCCGTCCTGGTGGCCTTTGTTCTGCTGACCCCGGGGTTCGGCTGGGCTGGCCCGGGCGTTGCTGCCGGGTTTGCCGGGATCGAGGCCGCCGACACCATGCATGCCCCTGCACTGCAGGTCGCTGCGATCGACGAGCCGGCTGCTTCGTCCGACGACCTGCCCACGCCGTTCGAGGCCGAGGGCGCCCAGGAGCTTCCGCTGCTTCGGAGACCGTTTGCGCTGGCGTGGCCTGCGCTCGGCTCGCCTCGGCCTCACCGGCTCGGCATGGCAGCGATCCCCTCGCTGTTCGTCGACCGCCTCCAGCGCCCGCCGTCCGCGACGCGCTTCCCAGCCTGAGTCGGACCGCGGCGCCGCCGCGGTTCATCCGAACTTGGACGGTTGCCCGGGCTTCGGCCCGCGGCCCGTCGTGCCCACACCCGCCATGGACATCCTTCTCGACCCCAATATCTGGATCGCTTTCGCGATGCTCACCGCCCTGGAGATCGTCCTCGGCGTCGACAACATCATTTTCATCTCCATCCTGGTCGGTCGCCTGCCGGCCGAGCTGCGCGACAAGGCACGGCGCCTGGGGCTCGGCTTTGCGATGGTCTCGCGGCTGCTGCTGCTGTTCTCGCTGTCGTGGGTCATGGGCCTGAAGGCCGATCTGTTCCACGTCCTCGGCCAGGGCATCAGCGGCCGCGATCTGGTTCTGCTCCTGGGTGGCCTGTTTCTGCTCTACAAGGCCACGCACGAGATCTTCGTCGAGGTCGAAGCACCCGAGCAGCACGGCCCGTCCGCTGCCCCGGCCGACGCAGCCGCGGCCGCCGCCGCCGGCAAGCGGCTCTTCTGGGGAATCATTGGCCAGATTGCCGTCATCGACATCGTCTTTTCGCTCGACTCGGTCATCACCGCCGTCGGCATGGTCGATCAGCTGAGCGTGATGGTTGCCGCCGTGATTGCCTCGGTGGTGGTGATGCTGTTTGCGGCCAAGCCGATCGGCGAATTCGTCGACCGTCATCCGTCGGTCAAGGTGCTGGCGCTGTCGTTCCTGGTGATGGTCGGCATGGCGCTGACCGCCGAAGCCTTCGATGCGCATGTGCCCAAGGGCTACATCTATGCCGCGATGGCGTTCTCCCTGGCCGTCGAAGCGCTCAACATCCGCAGGCGCGGCAAGCGGACCATGGCAGCGGCCTCCGCGACCTCGGGCTGATTGCCGCGGCCGTGCCCCCGCATCCAGCGGGAGCACGGCCTTCATCGCGCCGCCGCGTGCAATGCTGCGCGAAGGCAGCGGCAAGGCACCCGGCGCCGGCTGGCGCACACTCCGCGTGTCGGTCGTGCCGAGCTGCTGCGTGCAGCGGCCGGAGGCGACGGGTCTCGCGATGGAGGTTCGATGAGTGTTCATGCCGTATTCGGCAGCCGGGAGTGCCGGGCCGACCCTGCTGGATCGGCCAGTGCCGCGCCGTTGCGCCCTGTCACCGGCGATCTGCCGGCAGCCACGCTGCGCATCGTCTGCATCGAGGACGAGCCCGACGACGTCGAGCTGATCCGTCGCTCGCTGCAACGCGCCGGTGTCTCGGCCACGCTCAGCCAGGTCGATAGCGAAGCCGGCCTGCTGCAAAGCCTGGAGTCGCCGCCCGACGTGCTGCTGTGCGACTACAGCATGCCGGGCTTCTCGGCCGAGCACGCACTGGCGCTGCTGGCCGAGCGCGGCAACGACGTGCCGCTGCTCGTGGTCACCCGGGCCATCGGCGAGGAGGCGGTGGTCAACCTGTTTCGCGCCGGCGCCAAGGACTATGTTGCCAAGGGCAAGCTGGCGCTGCTGCCGGCAGCCATCGGCCGCGTGCTGCGCGACCGCGCGCTGGCCGCCGAGCGCCAGCGCGTCATGGCGGCGCTGGAACACGCCAACGCCCGGCTGCGGATGCTGTCGGCGCACCTGGTGGACGCGCAGGAGCGCGAGCGCACCCGCATTGCGCGCGAGCTGCACGACGGCCTGGGCCAGGCGCTGACCGGCATCGTGCTGCAGCTGCACGCGGCGGCGCGAAGCGACTCGGCGGCCCTCGCGGCCGAGCGCCACCAGCAGGCGATCGTCATGGCGCAGGAGGCCATCGACCAGGTGCGGTTGATGTCGTTCGAGCTTCGGCCGGCGCAACTCGAGCTGCTCGGCTTCGTCGCCGCGGTCCGGGCCACGCTCGAGCGGCAGTGCGAGCCCGCCGGGGTGAGCAACTTCCTGCGGCTGCGCGGTGGGGCGCCGGCGCACAACCTGCCGGCGCATGCGGTCGCGCTGCGGATCGTCCAGGAGGCGCTGAACAACATGCTGCGTCACGCATCGGCCACGCAGGTCGTGGTGCGCCTGCACTTCCGCGCCGCCGATCGCCTGGTGCTGACCGTCGGCGACGACGGCTGCGGCTTCGATGCACGCCGGCTGCTCGCTGGCGGCACCCGCACGCGCAACCTCGGCCTGATCGGCATGATCGAGCGCGCCGAAATGATCGGCGGCCGGCTGCGCTTTCGCTCCACACCGGGACGCGGCACCACGCTGCGGCTCGAACTGTGAGCGCCCCCGGCAACGGCACCGCAGCGGCGGTGACACCGCTGCGGGTGGTGCTCGCCGACGACCACGATCTGGTGCGCTCCGGCCTGAAGCTGATCCTCGAGCAGGTGCCGGGGCTGCAGGTGGTGAGCCAGGCACGCAACGGCCTCGAGCTGCTGGCAGAAGTGCGCAGCCAGCGGCCCGATCTGGTCGTCACCGACCTGACCATGCCCGAGATGGACGGGCTGGCTGCGCTCGCGGCGCTGCGTGCAATGACCGATCTGCCGCGGATCAAGGTCATCGTGCTGTCGATGCACGACGCGCCCGACCTGATCCGGCGCGCACTCCAGCTCGGCGCCGACGGCTACGTGATGAAGGAGAGCTCGCCGGTCGAGCTCGAACAGGCGGTGCACAACGTCATGGCCGGCATCCCGTACTACAGCGCCCGCGTTTCGCAAAAGCTGCTGCAGGCGCGCGAGCGGACGCCCGAGGAAATGCTGACCGATCGCCAGCTCGAGATCCTGGTGTTGATCGCCCGCGGCCAGGCCGCCAAGGAAATCGCCTTCGCCCTCGGACTGAGTCCGAAGACCGTCGACGTGCACCGCGCGCGCATCATGGAACGCCTGGCGATCAACGACCTGCCGGGCCTGACGCTGTATTGCGTCCGCCACGGTCTCATCGACCCGGTGCGCGACGCCTAGGGCGTGTCATCGATCGTTTGCCTATTGCACTTTCGCTGCCGAGCCCGCCAGCGTGCGCAAGGGCCAGCTTGGGCAAAAGGCTGGCTGCCTGAATGCGTGGTCGGTCGAGGTAACGCGCACGCCGCCCCAAGGACACCTTCGAAGGCCATGTGGATCAGCCGGCGGTCGAGATCACCTTCCCCGGGTTCATCAACCCGGCCGGATCCAGCGCCTGCTTCAGCCGCCGCAGCAACGCCGTTTTCACCCGATCCTCATAGCGCAGCAGGTCCTCGGTGCGCAGCCCACCGATACCTTGTTCGGCGCTGATCGAGCCGCCGTCGTCGCACACCGCGTCGTGCACCAGCCGGGAGAGTTCCTGCTGAATTTCGATGAAAGCTTCCGGCGCGGTACCTGCCGGCTGGAGGATGTTGTAGTGGAGGTTGCCGTCGCCGAGGTGGCCGAAGGTTGCACTGCGCACACCGGGAAATCTCTCCTGCAGCAGGCGGTCCGTCGCCGTCACGAATGCGGCGATGCGCGAGGTTGGCAGAGAAATGTCGTGCTTGGCACATCGGCCTTCCTGCGCCACAGCGAGCGTGATGCTTTCGCGCAGCAGCCAGAACGCCTTCGACTGCGACAGGTTGGCGGCGACCGCGGCGTCCTCGATCTCGCCGGCTTCGTATGCGGCCGACAGCAGGGCTTCCAAGCGTTCGCGCGATCGATCGTCACTTTCTGGATCGGAGGTCTCGATCAGTACGAACCAGTTCGGTCCCGCAGCCATCGGCAGACGCAGGTCGGGGCAGTGCCGCTCGACGAGGTTCGTCGCCACCTGCGACATCAGTTCGAAGGCGGTAAGGTCCGCGCCGAGCACCGCACGCGCGCGTGTCAGCAGCGCAGTCGCCTGCGCGATCGAGCCGGTGGCCGCCAGCGCCGTGCGTTGAGCGACCGGCAGCGGAAACAGCTTCAGAACGGCCGCGGTGATGACGCCGAGCGTTCCTTCGGAGCCGATATACAAGTCGCGCAAGGCGTAGCCGGTGTTGTCCTTGCGCAGTGCGCGCAGTCCGTTCCAGACCTCGCCGTCCGCGGTGACGACCTCGAGCCCGAGTGCCAGCTCGCGTGCATTGCCGTAGCGCAGGACCTGGGTTCCCCCGGCGTTGGTCGCCAGGTTGCCGCCGATCATGCAGCTGCCCTCCGCGCCGAGCGACAACGGGAACAGCCGCCCGGCGTCCCGAGCGGCCGTCTGCACCGCCTGGAGCACGCAACCCGCTTCAGCCACCAGCGTGTTGTTGTCGATGTCGACAGCGCGAATGCGGTTCATGCGCCCGAGCTGCACCACGACAGCGCGACCCGAGGCGTCGGGCGTCGCGCCAGCGACCTGGCCGGTGTTTCCGCCCTGCGGCACGATCGGATGGCCATGCGTGATGCAGGCGCGCACCACGTCGCGCACCTGCTCGGTCGTGTTCGGCCGCACCACGGCCAGTGCGCGGCCGGTCACGAGCTTGCGCCAATCGGTCAGGTAGGGCGTGCAGTCCTCGCCGGTCAGGACATGCGGATCGCCGGCAATCTGGCGCAGCTGCGCCAGCAGTTCGCTTGCGGGCCGGCTCATCCGGGAACGGGCGTCAGGAGGCCGCGTCCGGCCATGAACGATGCCAGGTTGTCCAGCACCAGGCGGCCCATGGCCCGGCGCGTCTCACGGGTCGCGCTGCCAACGTGGGGAGTCAGGGCGACCTGCTCCATGGTCATCAACTCGGCCGGGACGGCGGGCTCATGTTCCAGAACGTCGAGTCCGGCACCGCCGAGGCGACCTTGCCTCAATGCGTGCACCATGGCGGGCTGGTCGATCACGGTGCCCCGCGCGATATTGACCAGAATGCCGCCCGGCCCGAGCGCATCGATCACCGCTTCCGAGACCAGATGGCGCGTCGTCGGTCCGCCTTCGCAGGCGACGACGAGGAAGTCGGCCCAGCGGGCAAGTTCGACCAGAGAACGCTCATAGCGGTAAGGCACCCCCACGCGCTCGCGTCGGTTGTGATAGCGCACGTCCATGTCGAAGCCGCCGCCGCGGCGGGCGATTGCCTCACCGATGCGGCCGAGCCCGAGGATGCCCAGCCGCTTGCCGCTCACGCGGGTCGACAGGGGAAACGCGCCAAGGGTGCGCCACTGACCGGTTTTCACGTACCGGTCGGCCGAGGCGGTTCGGCGCGCGGCACCGAGCAGCAGGGCCCAGGCAAGATCGGCGACACAATCGTCGAGCACCTCGGGGGTGTTGCTGACGACGATCCCGCGCGCCTGGGCTGCCCCCACGTCGAGCGTCTCGTAGCCCACCCCCCAGCTACAGACGGCTCGCAATGCCGGGAGTTGCTCGATCAGCTCGGCGCTGCAACCGTGGCGCACGGACGTCACCACGGCCGTGATGCCGTCGGCCCGGCCTGCGAGCGCGGCGATACCGCCGGGTTGCTCCCACAGGCGCAGCACCTCGTAGCGCGCCTGCAGTTCGGCGTCGATTTCGCCATCGAGCGGGCCGACCTGGAGAATTCGCTCAGGCATCCTGCCCGTGCCCTTTCCGCGGGATGTAATTCGCGTCGGCCGCCGATTCGGCGAATGTCTTGCCGCCACGAATGCCCTGCTCCACGGCGTGATCGACCGCGAGAATGCGCTCGGCCTCGGCCAGCACGCGCGGCAGCGCTTGCCGGGGAACGACCACGATCCCGGTGTCATCCACCACCACGAGGTCGCCCTCCTCGACGGCGACGCCCCCGATCGTGACCGGCTCACCCATCGACAGCAGCCGCAGCCGCGTTTTGCCCGTTGTCGGCGTCACCCAGCGACTGGCCATCGTGAGCCCGGTGGCGCGGATCTCGTCGGTGTCGCGGCACCCGCCGTCGATCACGACCGCCGTCGCACCGCGGCCCGCCGCTGCCAGCGAGGCGATGCCGCCGAAGGTGGAGATCGCTGCACCACCCACGTCGACCACCAGCACGCGGCCCGGTCCGGTCGCGGCCACGAGCCGGCCGACTGCGAAGTCGGCGCGGTCGAAATGACCGTACGGGCCCGACTCGTGGCGCGCGGTGGCGGCGAATCCGACGGCGCAGCCTTCGCCACTGCGCCGCTCGACGCCCTGCACCACGCCGGCGATGCCGCAGGCGTCGAGCGCGTCGGACCAGGTGCTGCTGCCCATTCGGGCGCAGCGTTCGAGCAGCCCGTCGTCGTCGCTTGTCATGTCCCGGCTCTGCATCGCATCAGTTGACCTGAGCGCCCGATGCGCGCACAGCTTCGGCCCAACGGCCCGTCTCGGCATGCACGTGCGCCTGGAAGGCCTGCGGCGGGATGTTGTCGACCTCGCCGCCCATCTCCTTCAGCTTCGAGGTGAACTCGGGCACGGCCACCAGCTGCGAGACGTCGCGATAAATCCGGGTGGCAAGGTCCGGCGACATCGTGCCCGGTCCGAACAGTCCGAACCAGGTGGCCGCGACGAAGCCGGGCATGCCGGCTTCGTCGAAGGTGGGCACCGTTGCGATGCCCTCGATGCGCTTCGGGTGCGCCAGCGCAATCGCCTTGAGCTTTCCCGCCTTGATGTAGGGCATTGCGGCCGACAGCGTCACGAAGGCCATCGGTACCTGACCGCCGATCAGGTCCGTGATCATGGGGGCGTCGCCCTTGTAGGGAACGTGGGTCGAGATTCAGGCTCTGCTTCGCCTTGAACAACTCCATGGTCAGGTGCTGTGGCGTGCCGTTGCCGGTGGAGGCGAAGCTCATTCCCGGATCGGCCTTGGCGCGCGCGATCAGCTCGGGCAATGACTTCACCGGCAGCGACGGCGCCGTCACCAGGACCAGCGGAATCGTCGAGGTGAGCGTAATCGGTGTGAAGTCCTTGATCGGGTCGTAAGGAATCTTCTTGTACA
Organism: uncultured beta proteobacterium; assembly: GCA_963826695.1. Classification (GTDB taxonomy): domain Bacteria; phylum Pseudomonadota; class Gammaproteobacteria; order Burkholderiales; family Burkholderiaceae_C; genus CAWGXZ01. Next base: position 536,519 of record CAWGXZ010000003.1, on the reverse strand, counting down.
AGCTCGCACTGATGGTGTGCGCCGCCGTCGTCATGAACAGCGTATAGCCGTCACCCGGTGCTCGCGCCACGGTTTCCGCACCCAACAGGGTGCCGGCGCCAGGCCTGTTCGACACCACCACCGGCTGGCCCCATTTCGTCGTCAGCTTCTCCGCGATCATGCGGGCGATCACGTCGGTCGCGCCGCCAGCCGGGTAAGGCACGACCAGGGTCACCGGCTTGGCCGGAAAGGTTTGCGCGCCGGCCAGCAGCGGCGCGGCGAAGGCAAGGGCCAGCAAGGCGCGGGCAGCAGATCGTCTCGTGTTCATCGTTCGTCTCCAGGTTCTTGTTCGTGTCGGTAGCGGGCGGCGACGGCTTCGTCACTCGGCCCAGCGCTTCTGGGCCCACAGCCTGCGGAAGTGCGCCTCCGAGGCGTCGAGCCGCTGCTTCCATTGGGCACCGGGCAGATAGTCCATCTCGGTGTACTGCTGCTTCATCTGCTCCTGAAACTCGGCGCTCGATGCAATTTGCCGCAACGCGGCGGCGAGCTTCTGCTCGACGTCGGGCGGAAGCCCCTTCGGCGCGACGATGCCGCGTTCGGAGGCGAACACAAGGTCGACGCCCTGCGCCCGGAAGGTCGGCACGTCGGGTGCGAGCGGCGATGCCACAGCGCTGGCTTGCGCGAGCGGCCGCATCGTCTTGCCGGCCTGCGGCATGACTTCGCCCAGGTTGAGACCGCCGACCGCGACATGCCCGCCGAGCATGGCCGTCTTCAAGGGTCCTGCGCCTTGAAACGGCACGTGCAGCAGCTTGGTGCCGGTGAGCTCCTCGAACATGACCATCTGCAGGTGGTCGTCGGTGCCCGCTCCGGTGGAGCCGTAGCTGATCGTGGCGGGCGACTTCTTCGCCGCCGCGATGACGTCGGCGATGCTCTTGTACGAGCTGTCCATCGAGACGCTGAACGCACTCGGGTCGCGCACCAGGTTGCCGAGATAGGCGAAGTCGGCCGTCGAGAAGCCGGCCTGCCGCTCGATCGGCAGCGTCAGCAGCCCCGGGAAGTTCGTCATGCCCAGCGTGTACCCATCGGGCTTGGCGCGTGCGACCTGGCTCAAGCCGAGAGCCCCCGATGCGCCGGGCTTGTTGTTGACGACGACCGAGGCGCCCAACACCTTGCCGAGGTGCTGGGCCAGGGTGCGCGCGGTGATGTCGGTGCCGCCGCCGGTTGCGAAGCCGACGATGATTTCGATCGGACGCTCGGGCCAGGCCCAGGCGGGTGCGGTGGCAGTCAGCGCCGCCAGCGCGAAGGCGGCGCCGGCCCGCAGCTTCTGGATGAACTTCATTGCGGGTTTCTCCTCCGGACGGGTCGGATGCAGGTCACTGTTTCGCCGCCGTGTCCTGCGCCTCGCGCCATGCCAGCAGCCCCCGAATGCCTTCCTTCATGCTCACCCGCGGTTCCCAGCCGATGACTTCGCCCGCGAGGTCGTGCGGAATGTGGAAGGCGCCTCCCGAGGTCAGGCGCACGGTACCCGGCGGGTCCGGCTTCACCTCGGGCTCGAGCGTGCTGCCGCAGTAGTCGAGCACGAGACGCACCAGCTCACCCGTGGTGACGGGGTCCGGGCCGGAGATGTTCATCGCCATGTCGGTCGCGGCGCTCGACAGTGCAGCGATGTTGGCGCGGGCCACGTCGGCCACGTTGACGAAGTGCTTGGTGTCCGTGCCGTCGCCCGGCATCACCGGCCGTTCACCCCGGCGCACGCGGTCGTAGGTATCCATGATGTAGAGCGCGTTGGCAGCCCGGTAGTGCTGGCGCTCGCCGTACACGGTCGAGTAGCGCAGCACCAGGTAATCGAGCCCGTGCTTCTGGTGATACTGGCGGCACAGCTGCTCGCCCATGATCTTCGAGGCGCCGTACAGGATCGCCGCGGGAGGCGCGCCGACCGAGTGGAAAGGCGCCGCCTTCGGCCAGCGCGCCGAGGATGCCGGACCCGTAGCCGTAGACCGCGTTCGACGAGGCGAATACCACCTTCTTCACCTTGGCGACGCGGCACGCCTCGAGCATGTTCTGGGCGCCGCGAATGTTGACGTCGATGGCTTCCCACGGCGTCTGTGAAAACCCCAGCGTCATGTACGCAGCCAGGTGCAGAACACCGTCGATGCCTTCGAACGCCGCGATCAGGTCGTGCAGCCGCATCAGGTCGGCCTTGACGATCCGTACACGCGGGTCGTCCTTCAGATGGGCGATGGCCTCGGGCGTGCCGAAGGCGAAATTGTCGAGGAGCACCACTTCGCCGACGCCTGCCTCGAGCAGGCGGTCGGCGGTGTGCGAGCCGACGAGACTGGCTGCGCCGGCGATCAGGATGCGCGCGCCCTGGAGGTCGAGGGCAACGCCCTGCTTTGCTTTGCTCATGTCAGTTCAGAATCCCATGGGTTGGTCGTGCATGCCGAAGAAGACACTCTTGACTTGTGAGTACAGCCGCAGGCCGTGATAGCCCTTTTCGCGGCCGATGCCGCTCGCCTTGAAGCCGCCGAAGGCGGTGGCGATATGCGACTGCTTGTAGGTGTTGATCCAGACGGAGCCCGCTTCGAGTTCGCGGGCGACGCGCCAGGCACGGGCTTGATAGTCCGCTGTCCACATGCCGGCGGCCAGGCCGTAGACGGTGCCGTTTGCCTTGCGCGATCAGGTCGTCCTCGTCCTCGAACGGTAGCGCACACCAGCACCGGGCCGAAGATCTCCTCCTGGCAGGTGCGTGCGCTGTTGGACAGGCCTTCGATCACGGTGGGCTGGTAGAAGCAGCCCGCGGCCAGCTTCGGGTCGTCCGGGACGCCGCCGCCGATCAGCACGCGGCCGCCTTCTTCGCGGGCCAGGTCGACGTAGCCGGCGACGCGTTCGACGGTGCGCCTTCGACACCAGCGGACCCATTTGCGTTTGCGGATCGTCGGGCAGGCCGACGCGGACCTTCTTCGTGCGCTCGACCAGCGCATCGACGAAGCGGCCATACAAGGACTTTTGTACGAACAGGCGCGTGCCGGCCACACAGCTCTGGCCAGCGGAGCCGTAGATGCCCGAAGCGACACCTGCGACGGCCTTGTCGAAATCGGCGTCCTCGAACACGATGTGCGGCGACTTGCCGCCCAGTTCGAGGCCGACCGGTATCAGGCGGCTGCCCGCGACCATTGCGATGGCGCGGCCGGTGTCGGTGCCCCCGGTGAACGACACCTTTCGCACCCCTGGGTGCTTGACCAGCGCCGCCCCGACGTCTTCGCCATAACCTGGCAGAACGGTCAGCAGGCCTTCGGCCAGCCCGGCCTCGGAGCAGATGCGCGCCAGCTCCAGTGCGAGCTGCGGCGTTTCCTCGGACGGCTTCAAGATCACGGCGTTGCCGGCGGCCAGCGCCGGCGCAACCTTTTGCGCCTCGGCCATGATCGGCGAGTTCCACGGCGTGATGGCGGCAACGACGCCATAAGGCTCGGCCAGCGACATCGAGAAGTAGTCGCCCCGCGGGCTGGTCACCTCGTTTTGCCAGGTCTCGCAGAGCGCGGCGTAGTAGCGGAAGAAGTAGGCGGCGTTGTCCACCATGTGCTGGCATTCCTTCAGCGGCTTGCCGCTGTCCAGCATCTGTAAATGGGCGAGCGGCTGGCGCTCGGCGGTGATGCGTCGGCCGATCTCGTACAGCGTGGTCGCCCGCACGTCGGGGCGCAGCTTGCGCCAGGGGAGCTTGCGATACGCCTGCTCGGCGACGGCAACGGCCTCGTCGACGTCGCGAGCAGTGGCGCGCGCCACGACGCCAGCCACTGAACCGTCGCCTGCGTAGACGGAACGGATGGCTTCGCCCGCGCCGTCGTGCCATTCGGAACCGATGCGAAATCGTTTGATCGTGTCTGAGGTCATGTGGGATCGTTCGAGGGCCTTGCGGGATCCGGACAACGCAAATCATGTGGCGACGCCGTCCATAGCACAAATCGATTTTGTCGGTCTACTATTAGCCGGTGGCTATAAACATCAAGTACCGTCCGCTCAAGGCGTTTCTGCTCGCGGTGCAGACCGGGTCCTTCACGCATGCTGCCGATCGACTCGGCGTGACACAGCCTTCCTTCACCGCACTGATTCGCGATCTGGAGGACGTTGTCGGCGTGCGCCTGTTCGACCGGAATACCCGCGGTATCGCGCTCACTGCGGCCGGCAAGGATTTCCTCGCGCGCATCGAGCGGCCGTTGGTCGACATCGAGGACGCGTACCGCAGCATCCTGGACCTGGCCGCCGTGCGGCGCGGGTCGGTCGTCGTCGGGTCGCTGCCTTCCGCGTCGCTCACCTTGGTGCCGCCGGCGCTTCGACTGCTGCGCACGGCGCACCCGACGCTGCGCGTCCGGGTCGTCGAGGCGCACAACGACGATCTCGTCGCGATGGTTCGCACCAACCAGGTCGAGTTCGCGATTGCTGCGCAACTCGGTCCGGCCGCCGACCTGGCCTTCCAGCCGCTCGTCGACGACGTATTCGCCGCCGCCTTTCCAGCAGATCACGAACTGGCATCACGGTCCCGTCTACGCTGGAGCGACCTGGTGCCGTACGACCTGATCCTGCTCTCGCGCGGATCGAGCGTGCGGGATTTGTACGACCAGGCAACACAGGACCAGGCCGAGGCCTCGAGTGCAGCTTCGCGCTACGACGTCACTCACATGACGACAGCAATCCGCCTGGTACGCCAGGGTCTCGGCATCACCGTTCTGCCTTCGCTGGCACTGCCGGAACTGAACCTGAGTGGTCTCGCAGCCTGCCGCCTTGCGGACGAATCGGCAAGACGAACAATCGGCGTGCTTCACCGCCGTGACCGCAGCCTATCCGCCGCCAGCACCGCACTGGTCGACCAACTGGCCGCAGTGACGCGCCTCGTGTTCGACCGAGGGTGCACGACGCCACGCACCAAACGGCGCTCCGCCGCCCGTTAGCGGCCTTCGCTGCGCGCCGGCCGAGCATCTCCAAGGGGCTCCTGGACCCGCATCCGGGCGATCTCGGCGTGGCCTGGAAGCACCCTACTCTCGATCAGAGCCATTCAAGCACGGGCGAGCGGGTCGCTATCGCGGATCGACGGCGCTGCGGAGGTGGTGAGCGGCGAGCCACTCACCCCGGCAGAGCGATCCAGAAGGTGGCGCCCTGCTCGGGCGCCGATTCGGCGCCGACGCGGCCACCATGGCGCAGCACGATCCGGCGCACCAGGGCCAGCCCGACGCCACTGCCGGCGAAGCGGCTGGCCGGATGCATCCGCTGCAGCGGCTGGAACAGGCGCTGCGAATAGCGCGGGTCGAAGCCGACGCCGTTGTCGCGCAGCCGCAGCAGCACCTCGCCGGCCGCCTCGTCGCGCCCGGCGCTCAGGGCAATCGTCGGCACGTCGCGCGGCGCGCTGAACTTGACCGCGTTGTCGAACAGCCGTCCAAGCGCGATCCGCAGCAGCACCCGGTCGCCGCGCACCACCGGCAGCGGCCCGATCGTCCACTCGGCGCGTTGCACCAGCGCGTCGTTGCGACGCTCGTCGAGCAGTTCGGCAACCAGCGCGCCGAGATCGACCGCCCCCGGTATCAGCGGCAGGCTTTCGACCTCCGACAGTGCAAGCAGGTCGCCGGTCAGCCGGTCCATCCGGTCAGCGGCACGCAGGATGGTCTCGACATGGCGCTGGCCGTCGGCGTCGAGCCCGCTGGCAGATTCGGCCAGCAGCTCGGCAAAGCCGCGAACGTGGCCGAGCGGTGTGCGCAGCTCGCTGGCTGCCGTGCGGACGAAGTCCTCGAGCGCGGCGTTGGCCTGTTCGAGAAAGCCGATCCGCTCGACCACGGCAGCCTCATCGGCAGCCGGTTCGGGCAAGCCGGCGGAATCGCGCGAGCCGGGCATGGTTTCCTCGATGCCGGTCGGCTGACAGGTCATCGCTGGCGTGCATCCGGCGGGGGCGCCTGGCGGCGGCACGGCATGGTGGGGTCGAGGCAGAGCGGCATACAACGGGTTCATGGTGGCGCATCGGATCGGTGCCCGCAAGGCTACGCCAGTGGCAGGCCGCTGGATGCGGGAAATCGGCCATCCGGGCTTAGGCATTTGGCGTAGGCGCCAGCCAGGGCGGCGCCGCGCCCGGCGGGGTACGTGCGTCTACGTATTCCCGGGCGCGAACCGGCTGCCTAGCATCGGCCCTCCTCCACCCCCTGGCGCCGGATGCGCCGCACCTGTGACCCGTATGCGCTGGACCCCGCCCCTTCGAAGCCTGCGTGTTCAGCTGGCGCTGGCCTTCAGCGTGCCGCTGGTGCTGCTGGCAGTTGCGCTGTCGGTCGCGCTCGGCGCCATGGTCACCGGGCTGCTGCAGCAAACGCAGGGCGCGGTGTTGCAGACCAATGCACACAACGCGGCGCGGGTGCTGGCCGACGGACTGACCGCTCGCAGCCGCGAAATCGCGGTGATTGCCGCATCCGATCACCTCTGGGCCCAGGGCCTCGATTCGCACGAAATTCGCAGCATGCTGACGCACATGCGGACTCGCTCGCCGGACAACACCTGGATCGGCGTCAGCGACCCGGGCGGCACGATCCGCGCTGCCACCGACGACTTGCTCGTCGGCGCCAATGCCCGGTCGCGATCGTGGTTCCAGGCCGGCAGCGTCTCGACCTATGTCGGCGATGTGCACCCCGCCATTTTGCTGGCGGCGCATCTGCCCCCGGCGAACGACGGCGAAGCGCTGCGTTTCCTCGACTTCGCGGCGCCGATCTTCAGTGGCGGCGCCATGCAGGGCGTGCTGATCAGCCATGGCAGCTGGGCCTGGGCCGACCAGGTCATTACCCGGCTGGCCGCACCGAACGCCCGCGCGCAGGCGATCGAAACCTTCATCTTCGACCGCGCCGGGAAAATGATCTACGCGCCGGGACGGATGCTCGCGCTGCATCGCAGCGTCGGCCAGACGGTGCTGCCCGACGATCCCGAGGCCCAGGTGCGCCGCTGGGCCGACGGCGGCCGACTACCTGACCGCCGTCGAAAAACTGCCCGCCGAAAGCGCGTTGACCGACATGGGCTGGACGATCGTTTCGCGCCAACCGGCCGACGTGGCCTTTGCCGCCGCCCGCCACAGCAGCTGGCGCACGCTCCAGTTCGGGCTCGTCGCGACCCTGCTGGCGATGGCGCTGGCCTGGTTCGTCGCCGGCGCGGTGTCACGCCCGCTGGGTCAGATCGCCAACGCGGCGCGCCGGGTGGGAAGCCGCATGCCCGGTTCGGGCATTCCGCTGCTGCGCACCAGCAGCGAGGTCGAACAGCTCTCGACGGCATTGTCGGAAATGACCGCCGGCCTGCAGCAGGCCAACGCCACGCTCGAGGAGCGGGTGCAGCTGCGCACTGCCGAACTCGAGGCTGCCAACCGGTGCCTCGAGCAGATGGCCAGCTGCGACCCGCTGACCGGGCTGCTGAACCGCCGTGCCTTCTCCGAGCGACTCGGCTACGCGATCAGCACCGCGCGGCGCACCGGCGGCGCCCTGTCGCTGGTGATGGTCGACATCGACCATTTCAAGCGCATCAACGACACCCACGGCCACGCAGCCGGCGACTCGGCGCTGGTCCATGTCGCCAGGACACTGCGCGACCGCCTGCGCGAAACCGACCCCCTGGCGCGCATCGGCGGCGAAGAGTTCATCGTGCTGCTGCCCGACACCGACGCGGCCGCCGCGCGCCACGTCGCCGCGCAGCTGATCGATGCGATCGGCGAGTTCGACCTGCCGCAGGTCGGCAGCGTCACCGTCAGCTGCGGCGTGACTCAGGTCGACGCACGGGGTGATGACGGCAGCCATGCCCTGCTGCGGGTCGACGAGGCGCTTTACCTTGCCAAGACCAACGGCCGCAACCGCGCCGAATTCCTCGACTCGGGCATCGGTCTGAACGACTGAGCCCTCGAAAGGCGTTGTTCATCGGCCCGGGCCCGGGCGTGAGCCACGATGCGCCGCTGCGAGCCCAGGCCGCGGCCCAGGCGACCCGCTCGGGCGGGTGCCGTTAGCGCCCGCGGCCGGCACGTCCTTGCAACCGGGTCGAACGCCCACCGCGTGTTAAAACCCCGCAGCGCTTCCCTGGTGCTGCACTCGCGGCTCCCTGGCGAAGTCCCTCCTTTCACCTGAGCGACGGCGACCTCGGCTCCGCCCAGACCAGCGGGAATGCCACGGGCAACTCTCACGGAAACGGCGCGCATGCATTCCCCGGCTCCACCGGCCTCCGCCCTGACGACGCTCAAACCCTTCGGCGGCCTGCTGCTGGCGTGTGTCGCCACCGGCGTGACGTGGATGCTGCGGATTGCCCTGGACGACGCGCTCGGCGGGCGTTACACCTTCGTGCTCCTGGCGTTGCCGATCGCGCTCAGTGCGGCCGTTGGCGGGGTCGCCGCGGGTTTGCTTGCGACCTTGCTGTCGGCACTCGGCGCGCTTTACTTCATATTGCCGCCGAAATTCGATTTCGCCGTCGTTTCATCGGCCGAGGTCTGGCAGATCGCCATCATCTGCGCCGTCGGACTGGCGATCACCGCAATGAGCGCAGCCATGCAGCGTGCGCGGCGCCGTGCCAACCAGGCGCAACGCACCCGCATCGAGACCCAGGACAAACTGCTGCGCGAACAGGCCGAGCACACCCGCCGCGTCGCCGGCATTGTCGACACGGCCATGGACGCGGTGATCAGCATCGACGGCGCGAGCCAGCGCATCGTGCTCTTCAATGCGGCGGCGCAGCAGATGTTCGGCTGCTCCGAGGCGCAGGCGGTCGGCCAGCTGCTCGACCGCTTCGTGCCTGTGGCGACTCGCGAGCCCTATGCCGCTGCGATTCACGCGTTCAAGGGCACCGGCATCATCCTGCGGGGCCTCCGGCCGCTGACCGCACTGCGCGCCGACGGCGCCCCCTTTCCGGTCGAGGCATCGCTGTCGCAACTGCAGACCGGCAGCGAGACGCTGTATACGTTGATGCTGCGCGACATCGGCGAAAGTCTTCGGGCTGAGCAGCAGTTGCGCGACAGCACCGAGCGGCTGCGGGTGGTCACCGAGAACCTGCACGAAGGGCTGGTGCTCAGCGACCTGGACGGCAATCTGCTGCTCTGGAACCGTGCGGCGCTGCGCATGCACGGCGTCGAAGGCGACACCCCGGGCGGGCACGGCGCCGACTGGCCGGTCGTGTTCGCCGACTTCGCGAACATCTTCACGTTGAGCACGCTCGACGGTCGACTGCTCGAGGTCAGCCATTGGCCCCTGACGCGGCTGCTGGCCGGCGAGTCCGTCGACGAGGTGGAGCTGCGAATTCGACGCATCGACAGCGACTGGGAGCGCATCTTCTGCTATTCCGGCGCGCTGCTCGACGACGGCAGCGACAACCGCTTTGCCTACGTGTCGCTCAGCGACATCACCGCGCGCAAGCGCAGCGAGGCGCTGGTGCAGCAGCTCAATGCCGAGCTCGAAGCCCGCGTGAACGAGCGCACGGCCCAGCTCGAAGCGAAAAGCCGCGAGCTCGAGAGCTTCTGCTACTCGGTCGCCCACGACCTGAAGGCGCCGTTGCGCGGTATCGACGGCTACAGCCGGCTGCTGCTCGAGGAGCACGGCGCTCGCCTCGACGAGGAGGGCGTGCTGTTTGCAACCAATGTGCGCACCGCTGCGCAGCAGATGACGCATCTGATCGACGACCTGTTGACCTATTCGCGCCAGGAGCGCCGCATCGTTCACCTGGACGCATTCGACCTCGGGGCCTTCGTCGAACGCAAGCTGGCGCTGTGGCGCGATTCGCTCGGCAACACGACGCTGGAAGTCGACGTCCCGGCCATCCGCGTTCGCGCCGACCCCGAGGGACTGTCCATCGCGCTGCGCAACCTGCTCGACAACGCTGTCAAGTTCTGCGCCGGCGCGCCGGTGCCGACCGTCGCCGTTCGTGCCAGCGTGGCCGACGGATCGTGCGTGTTGTCGGTGAGCGACAACGGCATCGGCTTCGACATGCGCTTTCACGACCGCATCTTCGAGATCTTCCAGCGCCTGCAACGCAGTGAGGACTACCCGGGCACCGGCATCGGCCTGGCGCTGGTGGGCAAGGCCATGCTGCGCATGGGCGGCGATGTCTGGGCCGAGAGTGCACCGGGCGCCGGTGCAACCTTTCACCTTCGAATGCCACTGGCGCTGGCCACGCCTGCGGCCCTTCCACGGCCGCTGCCATGACCGAACCCAGAAACATCCTGCTGGTCGAGGACAACCCGATGGACGTCGACCTGACGCGACGCGCCTTTGCGCGCCGTTGTGCCGGCCACATCGTCGACGTCGCCCGTGACGGGCAGGAGGCGCTCGACTGCATCGCACGCTGGGAGGCCGGCGAGACGCCACCGGCGCTGGTGCTGCTCGACGTCAAACTGCCGCGCGTCGGCGGGCTCGACGTGCTGCGCGCAATGCGGGCGCATCCGCGCTTCGGCCACATCCCGGTCATCATGCTGACCACCTCGACCGAGGACGGCGACATCGACAAGGCCTATGCGATCGGTGCCAATTCCTACATCGTCAAGCCGGTGAGTTTCGACAACTTCCTCAACGTCGCAGCGCAGATCGATCAGTACTGGCTGACGCTCAACACGCCGCCCCGGACAGGCCTGACATGAATGTGTTGTTGGTCGAGGACCAGTCGCTCGACGCCGAGCTGGTGCGCGACACGCTGGCGGTCCATGCGCCCGAGATCTACCTCGATTGGGCCGCGACGCTGGCGCAGGCACTGACGCGGCTGCGCGGGTTCGACGAGCCGGCCGCCAGCCGCCAGTCGCCCGCCGAAGCTCCCGACGTGCGCCGCCCCGACCTGCTGGTATGCGACCTGCATCTGCCCGACGGCAGCGGCATGGAGCTGCTGACGCATGTTCGTGAGCGTGGCCTGCCGCTGGCCGTGGTGATGCTGACCGGCTCGGAGGACGAGCACGACATCTTTGCCGCGCTGCGCGCCGGCGCCGACGACTACGTCGTCAAGCGCGACGACTTCCTCGGCGCCCTGCCGCGGGTGCTGCGTTCGGCGCTCGAGCGCTTTCGCGCCGGCGAGGCCCAGCGGGTCGAGCACCTGCAGGTGCTGTACGTCGAGCCGAACGACACCGATGTCGACCTGACCCGGCGCGCCTTGGCGCAGGTTGCGCCGCACATCACCCTGGACGCGGTCCACAGCGTCGACGACTTGCGCACGCAGCTCGACCAGCCGGCAACGTCTGCTGCGCTGGACGTCTTGCTGCTCGACTACCGGCTGCCCGGGTTGAACGCGCTCGAACTCATCAAGGAGCTGCAGCAGTCGCACGGCCTCGACGTGCCGGTGGTGCTGGTGACCGGCCACGGCAACGAGGAAATCGCGCGCATGGCGGTGCGACTCGGCGTCGCCGACTACCTGGTCAAGTCGGACGGCTACCTGCAGCGCCTGGCGCCCGTCCTCGAAGGTGCGTTCCGGCGCGCCAGTGGCGCACGCGAGCGGCGCCTGCTTCTCGATCGGGCGCGTGAATTCCACAGCCTGGCCGACCACATGCCCGACGCGGTGCTGCGCTTCGACCGCCAGCGCCGCGTCATCTATGCAAACCCGGTGGCGCACCGGGCGCTCGGGCCGCTGCCGTTGTCGAGTGGGCCGGCCGCGACAGCGAGCATTGCCGAGCGTGGGACGGTGGCCATGCTCGATGCGGCGCTCGACGAGGCCTTTGCCGGCCGCGGCGCGGCGCCGGTGGCGCTGGAGTACGGCAGCGAATCGGGCGGGCATGCCTTCGAGTTCCGGCTGATTGCCGAGCGCGGTGCGATGGGCCGGGTGGCCACCGTGCTGGCGATCGGTCGCGATGTCATGGAAACGCGGCGTGCCGAAAACGCACGTCGTGAGTTCGAGCGTCATGCGCGCGTCGCGCTCGACGCCCTGTCGGCACAGGTGGCCGTCCTCGATGCGCAAGGCCGGATCCTGGCGGTGAACCGGACCTGGCGCGAATTCGCGCGCGACAACGGTGCCCTGGGCAACGATGTGTTCGAAGGTGCCAACTACCTCGACGTGTGCGAGAACACACGCGCGCCGGACACTCGCGTGGCGTCGCAGGCGGCAGCGGGCATCCGCGCGGTGATCGAAGGCACGTCAACGCATTTCGAGATGACCTATCCGTGCCATGCGCCGCACCAGCAGCGCTGGTTCACCATGCGCGTGACGCCGTTCAGCGACCCGGGTGCTGTGCGGGTGCTCGTCGCCCACGAGAACGTGACGCCGCGCGTCCTCGCCGAAATCGAGTTGCAGCGGCGGCGCAACGAGCTGGCACACATGGTCGAGACGCGCACCGCCGCGCTCGAAGCCGCCAACCGCCAGTTGCAGCGCAACGACCGCCGCCTGCTCGCGCTGTACGAGCTGAGCCAGCAGGCGCATGGCATGCAGGAAGACGAACTGCTGCAGGCCGGACTCGACGCGGCGCGCCGGGTCACCGACAGCCTCGAAGGAAGGCTGCTGTTGGGCGGTGCGAAGGCGGGCGAAGCGTCGCAGTCCTTCCGCTCGCCGAAGTCGCAGCACGACAGCGCGCCCTCATGGGGCGACGACTGGACCGAGCAACTGCGCTTCGGTCTGCCAACAGGCAGCGAACCCGCCTCGGTGCCTGCGAGCGCCAACGACTGCTGCGGCGCCGACGAGTACATCGCCGCCCCCATGTACGAGGGCGACGAGCGGCGACTGGTGCTCTGCGTTTCCGGCAAGGCGGGCGGCTACGACGAAGCCGACCTGCAGACGCTGCAACTCTTCGCGGCCGAGCTGTGGCGCAACGTGCTGCGCGGCCGCACCTCGGTGGCCCTCGCCCAGGCGCGCGACGATGCCGAAGCCGCCAGCCGCGCCAAGAGCAGCTTCCTGGCCAACATGAGCCACGAAATCCGCACGCCGATGAACGCCATCATGGGGCTGACGCACCTGTTGCAGCTCGACGAGTCGGACCCGCTGGCACTCGACCGGCTGGAGAAGGTCGGCGCCGCGTCGGCGCACCTGCTCGGCATCATCAACAACATCCTCGACCTGTCGAAGATCGAGGCCGACGGCATGGTGCTGGAAGAGGCCGTGCTGCTCGTTCCGCAGGTGGTCGCGGCGGCCTGCGGCATCCTCGACGAGCGGGCAATGGCCAAGGGGCTGCGCATCGAGACCCGGATCGACCCGGCGCTGCAGCGGCCGCTGGTCGGCGATCCGTTGCGTCTGCGCCAGGTGTTGCTGAACCTGATCGGCAACGCCATCAAGTTCACTGCTGCCGGCAGCATCCGGGTGCGCGCGCACTGCACCGGCGAATCGGCGGACGCGGTCGACATGCGCCTCGAGGTCGAGGACTCCGGCATCGGCATCGCCCCAGCCGACCAGGCGCGGCTGTTCGAGCCGTTCTCGCAGGCCGACGGATCGATCTCGCGCCGCTTCGGCGGCACCGGCCTCGGCCTGGCGATCGCCGGGCGCATGGCGCGGCTGATGGGCGGCGAGGTCGGCGTGAGCAGCACGCCCGGCGTCGGCAGCACCTTCTGGCTGACCGCACGGCTTCGGCCGGGCGCTGCGGCGCCGGCGGTGGCCGCGCCGCCTTCGGCGACCACCAGCGCCGCGGCGGTGCTGGCGGCGCGCTGGCGCGGCGCACGCGTGCTGCTCGCCGAGGACGAACTGGTCAACCAGATGGTGACGGCGCAAATCCTGCGCCGCCTCGGGGTCGTCGTCGACACGGTGGCCAACGGCGAGGCCGCCGTTCGCCAAGTCCGCGAGCAGGCCTACGATCTGGTGCTGATGGACGTGCAGATGCCGGTGCTCGACGGCCTGAAGGCAACCCAGGCGATCCGCGCCCTGCCCGACCGCGGCGCGCTGCCCATCCTGGCGATGACCGCCAACGCATTTGCCGAGGACCGCGAGCGTTGCCGGGTTGCCGGGATGAACGACCAGGTCGCCAAGCCGATCGACCCCGAGTCGTTCTATGCCACGCTGCTGAACTGGCTCGAACGGACGGCGACGCCGCCGGCCGATCGGACGTAGTTCGCTTGCCGCTGAGGTTCGGGGCAGCGGCTTCCCGGTGCCTTACACGGTCTGCGCTGGCGAGTTCGCGTTGCGACGCGCCGGGAATCCGCCCCGGCAGGGCGGGTAACTTTCTTCTGTCAGGCCCAGAAGAAAGGCACCGAAGTGCGATCGAGGCGGCAAATTTTCGTGCCTTACACGGTTTGCGCTGGCGAGCTTGCGTTCTGACGCGCCGGGAATCCGCCCCGGCGGGCGGGTAACTTTCTTCTGTCGGGCCCAGAAGAAAGTCACCAAAGAAGAGGGCCTGAATACGATTTGGCCGTCACGCTTCGGCCACAGGTGGTCCGCCAGCCCCGGTGGCACGAGAACCTCCACCGCGTACCGCAAGCGCCGATCGTGCTGCATCGCTTTGCCCCCCGTGCGTCAGCTCGCCAGCCGCTGGATGCAGCCGGTAGGTTCGCTCAATCCGGTCAGACGACCTACCGTGATTGGCCGGTGCGGCACGCGGCGGATGTTCTCGCGCCACAGACCTGTGCGCACCACCTGCCGCCGAAGCGTGACACCCAAATCGTATTCGGGGCCTCTTCTTTGGTGACTTTCTTCTGGCCCCGACAGAAGAAAGTTACCCGCCCGCCGGGGCGGACACCCGGCGCGTGCCAACGCAAGCTCGCCAACGCAAAGCGTGTAAGGCACGAACAGAACAGAACAGTCAGTCAGCCCAAAAGCCAATGTTTGCAGCAGGTAGCTGGCTCACGACAGCTCGACGAACCACCGTGATTGGCCGGTGCGGTACGCGGCGGAAGTTCTCGCGCCACAGGCCTGTGCGCACCACCTGCTGCCGAAGCGTGGCGGCCAGATGTGTATTCAGGGCCTCTTCTTTGGTGACTTTCTTCTGGCCCCGACAGAAGAAAGTCACCCGCCCGCCGGGGCGGACACCCGGCGCGTCGCAACGCAAACTCGCCAGCAAAAAACGTGTAAGGCACGAACAAAACAGCCCAAACGCCGAGCGCAGCCCGCCACCGTAAACCGCGTCGCGTACGTTCACGTCGATCCAGGCGCGTGCGGACCGCCTTCCGGCACAGCCGGCCCCGCACCGCGGCCATCGGCGTCGTCGGCGAGCTCGGTGCCGTCGGCAACGCCGACAACGCCATAGCTCGCGCGAACCAGTTCGGCCAGATTGGCCACGCCCATCTTGCTCATCACCCGGGCGCGATGCACCTCGACCGTGCGGAAGCTGCCGCCCAGCTCGATGGCGATCTGCTTGCTGGTCAGGCCGTCGATCATCAGCTCGTGCACCTCGCGCTCGCGCGGTGTCAGGCTGGCCAGCCGCTGCGCATGGTCGCTCACCGGCGGCTGCGGCAGGCCGGCGCCTTCCGCGGCCGGGGCGAAGGCGCGCGCCACGCGGCGCACCAGTTCGGCCGAGGCAAACGGCTTCTCGAGAAAGTCGACCGCACCCGCACGCATCGCCGCCACGGCCACCGGCACGTCGGCGCTGCCGGTCAGAAACATCACCGGCAGGCTGACGCCGCGCGAGCGCAGCACGGCGTGCAGCTCGAGCCCGGTCATGCCCGGCATCTTCATGTCGAGCAGCAGCACGGCCGGCTGGCCGAGGTCGGCGCCGGAGAGCAGCGCCTGCGCCGAGGCAAAGAGCTGGACCTGGAAGCCGGCGTTGACGAACACGCGTTCGAGCACGGCGCGCATGACCGCGTCGTCGTCGACCACCAGGACCCGCGGCGCGGTCGTCATGGCTGCGCCTCCAGAAACGCCAGCACGGCGCGCAGCTCGCTGGCAAACGCCCCGAGCAGCCCGTCGAGCTGGTCGGTCTCGAGCATTTCGGCACCCATCTCGATCTCGGCGCAGATGCGGCCGAGCCGGGCGGCCCCGATCGACAGCGCGCCTGACTTGAGCCGGTGTGCCGCATCCTTCAGCAGCTGGGTCGAGCCGCTGGCCATGGCCTGCTCGAACTCGCGGCGGGTCTCTTCCGTGCTGGCGCGGAAAGCGTCGAGTACCCCGCGGATGGCTTCCCGGTCGTCGCCGATCAGCTCGATCAGCGCCCGCAGGTCGGCACTCGGTGGTGGTGGCGGCGGTGGTGGCGGCGCTGCGACCGCCGGCGCGCGCGGCTCGGCGGACGCGGCAGCAGCCGGTGCCATGTCGGTGGCGGGCAACCAGCGCGAGAGCATCGCCTGCAGGGCGCTCAGCTGCACCGGCTTGACCAGGCACTCGTCCATGCCGACGTCGACGCAGCGCTGCAGGTCGCTTTTCAGCGCGTTGGCGGTCAGGGCGACGATCGGCATGCGCGCTGGCGGCGATTCGCCGGCACGCACGCGCGCAGCCAGTTCGTAGCCGTCGATTCCCGGCATGTGCAGGTCCGTCAGCAGCAGCCGGTAGTCGTGCCCGCGCAGCTGCTCCAGCGCCTCGTGGCCGTCGTCGCAGTAGTCCGCCTCGACGCCGAGCAGCGCCAGCTGCTTGCGCAGCACCAGCTGGTTGGTCGGGTTGTCCTCGACCACCAGGATCGGCCGCGCGCCGGTCGACACCCGCAGCGCGGGGGCCGGCAACGGCGACGCTGCTGTTGCCGCCGCAGCAGCGGCCGGTTCCATGCCGGCGACGCGCGCAACGGCGTGCAGCAGTTCGTCCTGGAAGAGGATGTCGCGCGCCAGTGCCAGGGTGTCCACGGCAGATTCCCCCCGCTCGACGGCGCGGCCGACGAGCACGAAGCGCAGGCTGACACCCGCCTGCGCCCGGCCGAGCGCGCGCCACTGGACAATCGCCGCGCTGTGCGCCGCAGCACCTTCGAGCACCATCACCACCACCGCGCTGGAACCTGTGGCAGCGTAGCCCTGGCGTGGCACCGGCGAAGCCGACCTTGCGATCGCGCCGGCATGGCGCAGCACGGTGCACAGGTCGTCGGTCCATTCGGCGTCGTGCGTGGCGACGACGCAAGTGACGCCGTGCAGTGACGGTCGGTCGGCCGCGCCGCCGCCAGCGTCCGGCAAGCGCTGCAGTGGCAGCTGCACCGTGAAAGTCGAACCCGCGCCGGGCGTGCTGCGCACGTCGATGCGCCCGCCCATCAGTTCGACCAGCGCGCGCGAGATGCTCAGGCCGAGCCCGGTGCCGCCGAATCGCCGGGTGGTGCCGGCGTCGGCCTGGCCGAAGGGCGTGAAAATCCGTTCGAGCATCGACGCCTCGATGCCGATGCCGTCGTCGGCCACGGCGATGTCGAGCGTGGCCGGGCCGTCTTCCCGCGCCGACGCCGTGACGCGGATCGCCACGTGGCCGAGCCGCCCCGGCCGGCTGCTGAACTTGATGCCGTTGCCGGCGATGTTGAGCAGCACCTGGCGCAGCCGCTGGGCGTCGCCACGCACCTGTCGTGGCAGGGCCGGGTCGATGAACAGCCGCAGCGCCACGTTGCCGCGGCGGGCAACCGGCGTCAGCGCGGTGCACACCGACTCGACGACAGCTGCCAGCCCCATCGGCTCGTCGTCGACCTGGAAATGACCGGCTTCGATCTTCGAGAAATCGAGCACGTCGTCGACGACCGTGAGCAGCGACAGCGCCGACTCGCGCGCGACGCGAACGATTTCGCGCTGTTCGGGCGCGAGATCGGCCTGTGCCAGCACGTCGATCATGCCGATGACGCCGTTCATCGGCGTGCGGATCTCGTGGCTCATGGCAGCGAGGAATGCCGACTTGGCCTGGTTGGCGTGCTCGGCCACATCGCGCGCCAGGCTCAGCTCGGCGGTACGGCGCTGTACCCGCGCCTCGAGCTCGAGGTTCAGTTCGCGCAGCTGGCGCTGATCGCGCTTGCGCTCGGTGATGTCGCGCTCGATGGCAACGAAGTGGGTCACTTCGGCTGCGCCGATGCAGACCGGCTCGATGTCCATCTCGATCCAGTAGGTTTCGCCGGAGCGGGTGTAGTTCAGCAGCTCGACGCCGACCGGCTCGCGGCGCTGGAGCGCGGCACGCACCCGGTCGAGCTCCGCCCGGTCGGTCAGCGGTCCCTGCAGCAATCGCGGCGACTGCCCCAGCACCTCGTCGCGGGCAAAGCCGGTCAGGCGCTCGAACGCGTCGTTGACGAAGACGATTCGCGGGCCCGGCTCCTCGGGCGAGGCATCGGTGATCAGGACGATGTCGTGGAGCTGCGCCACGCTGGCTTCGAGCAGCTCGAGCCGCTGTCGTTCGATGCGCTCGGCGGTGACATCGCGGCAGTAGACCGAGATGCCTTCTTCGCTGGGATAGACGCTGACCCGGCACCAGGCATGAAGCCCCGCGTGAAAGGTGTCGAAGGTCGTGGCCCGGCCCTCGACCATGGCGCCGCGGTATTCGGGCTCGAAATCGCTGCCGAGGCTGGCTGGGAAAACGTCCCAGAGCGCATTGCCGAGCACCTCCGCACGCGTGCATTCGAGCCAGTGCTCGGCCTCGCGGTTGACGTAGACGAAGCGCCACTCGTCGTCGACGGCGAAAAAGGCGCCGCCGTGGCGGTCGAAGCTGCTGTGCAGCCGCTGCGACACGCGGCGCGCCTCGTCCTCGTACGGCTTGCGCTCGGAAATGTCCTGTACGGCGCCCTGGATGTGTCGGAATGCCCCGTGCCGGTCGCGGATCGCCTCGGCGGTCACGCGCACCCGGCCGCGCCGGCCGTTGGCGCTGACCATTTCAAGTTGTAGGTCGCATGCCGTGCCCTCGTGGGCACACGCGTCGAGGGCCTGCGCCAAAGCGGCAGCACCCGGTTCCGGGTAGAACGCCAGCATGTCGGCAACGCGGCGCCGCCGGCCGGGTGGCACATCGTGGATGGCACAGACCTCGTCCGACCAGACCACCTCGTCGCGCGCCAGATCGGCCGTCCAGGCGCCGATGCCGCCGAGACGGGTGGCGCTTGCCAGCATGGCCTGGCTTTCAGCCAGCTCCTGCTGCAACCGTTTGCGCGCGCTGATGTCCTGGCACGTGCCCAGCGCATGCAGCGGCGTGCCATTGGCGTCGCGAAAAATCTGCCAGTGCTCCTCGACGACACGCTCGACGCCGCTCGGCAGCTGCAGCCGGTGCTCGATCGAATGCGGGGCCTTGCCGGTCAGCGAGGCGGTGAGTGCGGCATCGACCGCTGCACGGTCATCGGGGTGGACGAGATCGAGGAACGCCGCGTACGTCGGATGGAAACTGTGCGGGTCGGTCTCGAAGATGCGGTGGGTCTCCTGCGACCATTCGATCTCGCCGCTCGCCAGGTCGGTGATCCAGCTGCCGGTCTTGGCCTCGGTGTGCGCGGCAAGCAGGCGCAAGCGGTTGGCATTCAGCGCCGCAACGAGGCGCTGACGGGTCACGCTGCGGATGCGGTTGGTCACCTTCGGTCGACCCGCAGGCTCAGAGCGGCAACGCCATGAAGAAACTCACCCCGTTGCCGGCCGTGGGTTCGGCCCATAAGCGCCCGCCGTGGCGCTCGACGATTCGCCGGGCGATTGCCTGGCCGATGCTTTCGCCGCTGCCGCCGGGCCGGCCGGGCGGATTGCCAAGCGGCTGCGCTGACCGCCGCAGTACGCCCCCAGGCGGCTGCGAGCCGACGCCCGGTGCCTGGACGACGATCACCACCTCGCCAGCAGCGGCCGACTCGACGGCCTCGATCCGAACCGGCGGCCGGTCGGGCGAACCGCTTTGGCGCACCGCCTCGGCCACCAGTTTCTCGAAGGCGAGGCCGAGTAGCGGGGCATCGCCGCAGACACTGGGCAGCGCACCGACCGTCCACTCGATCGCACCGGCCATTTCGTGCGCCGTGGCGGGGGGTGTCGCCTGCAGACGGGCGACGACGAACTCGAGTGCCACGGTCGTACGCCGCATGGGCATGCTGTCGATCTGCGCCAGCTCGAGCAAATCGACCACCATGCGGCTCATGCGCCGCGCCGCCCGGGTCACCACCTCGATATGGCGGCGGCTGTCGGGTCCGAGCCCGTGCCCGCCCTCGACCAGCATGTCGGCGAAACCTTCGATCTGCCCCAACGGCGTGCGCAGGTCGTGGGCAACCCCGGCGGCGGTGGCCTGCAGTTCGGCGTGCGTCGCCTCGAGCTGCGCCAGACGCTGCTGCAGTTCATCGGCCGAGGGCTGCGGCATTTCCGGTCGACGGGCCGAGAAGTGATCGGGCGCAGCCGGCTCGTTCAACGAGCGTTCATCGGCAACGATGGGCCATGCAGCGTGTTCGAGACGAGGCATTTGTCGGAGTGGCTGGCAGGACGCGCACCACGCTCAAGCCGCCACCGGCCGACGGCGGTCGGCAGGCTCGGCGCGGATTGCACGTGCGGCAGGGATCGGCGGCGACTGCGACGATACCCTGTCCCCCGGCGGCGCCATCTCGACCCGGTTGCGGCCCCCTGCCTTGGCGGCGTACAGCGCGCGATCGGCGCGTTCCAGCAGCGATGCACCGGCTTCGCCGAGCTGCAGCAACGCCACGCCGAAACTGGCGGTCACCGGGGCGGCCAGGCCGACGTCACGCACCGAAATGGCCTGTCGCAGGCGCTCGGCGACGGCGATGGCTTCCGGCAGGTCGGTGGCCACCAGCAGAATCGCGAATTCCTCACCGCCCATTCGCGTGGCGATGTCGGTCTGGCGCAGCGAGGCCAGCAGCAATCCGCCGACGGTGCGCAGCACGACGTCGCCCGCGGCGTGCCCGGCACTGTCGTTGACGCGCTTGAAATGATCGATGTCGAGGAGCAACAGGCTGAGCGGCTGGCCGTAGCGACTGGCGCGAGCGCTCTCCTCGGCCAGTGCGCCATCGAGCCGGCGCCGGTTGCCGACGCCGGTGAGTCCGTCGGTCAGCGACAGCCTTTCGACCTGCTCGCTTTTCAGCGCCAGCTCACGCCGGCTCGCTGCCAGTGCGCGATAGGCGTCCGTCATCTCGTCGTTCAGCGCCAGCAGCGAGGACGTCATGGCGTCGATCTGGTCCATGTCGTAGCCCGCCACCAGCCGCAAGCCGCCCGCTCGGCGGACCAGCGCACCCTCCACGGTGATCTCCATCCGGTCATGGCGGCGGACAGTGAACAAACCACGGTGAAGCGTGCCATCGCCGGCCGCCGGTGTGCTTAGCAGCTCGTCGACCGCCGGGTGGGCGATCAGCTGCCAGAGGGTGGCCAGGCTGCCACCGGCCAGGCGGCGCAGTCCTGCATTGCCGCGGAGCAGGCTGCCGGACAAATCAAAATCGGCCACGACGACCGAGGCGATCGCGTCGAACTCGCCCTCCGGCTGCTGCAGCGTCGGGTTCATGCGGCCGCCCCGCCAGCGGCGCGTGCGGCCGCCACCGCCGCCAGGGCATCGGTGCCGAGCAACTCGGCGCCGACCCAATCGGCCAGGTGCGGCCAGCGGTTGAATACCTGCCCGCCGACGACGATGCGCAGGCAGGCACCAGCCCGCATACCGCGCAGCTCGACAACGGCCTGTCGAACGCCAGCCAGGTGTTGCAACAGCGTGGCCGACAGGCCGACCAGATGCGGCGTCAGGTCGTGCACGGCCGCATGCAGGTCCTGCGGCGCCGTGTCGGCGCCGAGATAGCGGACCTCCCAGCCGTCGAGTTCGAAGGCGTCGGCAATCATCCGCAAGCCGAGCGCGTGGCGGTTTCCGGCCATACAGGCAAACACGGCACGCATTCCGTTGGCAGGAGCCACCAGCGCCTGCGCCATCGCCCGGGCCATCCAGGTTTGCGTATGTGCCGTTGCAAGATGCTCCTGTTGCACCGAGGCGCGGTTTTCTTGCCACATTCGGCCGACTTCGACCATGGCGGGATGGATCACATGCACCGCCGCTGCCGGCAGCGAGCCTGCGGCGTCGAGCGCCGTGTCGAGCAGGCGGGTTGCCGCTGCGCCATCGCCGCGAAGCGCAGCGGCGGCATACAGCGTCGCCTCGGGGCGTGCTTGCGGGCCGGGCGGTTCGTCCTCGATGGACGCGCCTCCCTCGGTCAGTGCGGCTTCGCCGGCAGCCAGCGCACGGACGATCGGCTCGGCGTCGTCGCCGAGTTGGTGGGTGAAGAACGCCGCGAGATCGCGCAGCGACCGGGGCACGGAACGCGATGAAACGCCGCCCGTTCCCGAAGACCTGCTCAGCCAGCGCAGGTAGGCCAGGAACGGCGCAAGGTCGCCGGTTTCAATCACCGGGCGCAGGAAGTCGAGGTGCAACGCCACATCGTCGAGGCACGCCTGCCGGCCGCTCGGGCCGAAGTGGGCGTATATCTCGGGAAATGCCTGCTCGCTGGCGTCGACGGCATGGCGCGTGGCCGTGTCGCGCAGCGCGCTGAAGCGTGCCAGCGTGCCGGCATCGACCCGGTAGCCGCCAGCGATGTCGTGCTGTGTCGAACACATGGCCTATTCAGCGACCAGTTCGAGGCGCCGAATCTGCACCGACTTGGCGACCAGCTCCAACTCCTTGGGAATGCCGGCGTGCGAATCGCGGTACAGGTGGCTGTAGTGCCAGGCGGCAAACGACGCCTCGTCGGTCCACCAGGTCATCAGCCAGAACTCTTCGGGTGCGTCGATCGGGCACAGCACTTCCAGACGACAGAACCCCGGCGCGCCATCGACCGCATGCGGTCGCGTGCGAAAAGCCTCGCGCACCTGATCCTGCATGCCGTTGCGCACGACGAAGCGGCTCGAGGCCATGAACCGCACCGCGCCTGCCGGCGCCGCCGCCGTAGCGGGTGACGCGGCCCGGGACTCGGCTGCGGGCCTCGACGCCATGGGACAGACGGCTGGCTCATAGGCCCGCGCCGGGAGCCGCGACGCGGCGGTTGCGCACGACGCGAGCGGTGCGGACTTGCTGAGGATGTCGCTGACCGCGCGGTCCAGCAGGGTGTGAGACATGAGTGGGTGCTCCGT
This sequence comes from uncultured beta proteobacterium, assembly GCA_963826695.1. Lineage (GTDB taxonomy): Bacteria > Pseudomonadota > Gammaproteobacteria > Burkholderiales > Burkholderiaceae_C > CAWGXZ01. The sequence continues at coordinate 513,741 of CAWGXZ010000003.1, read as the reverse complement.
GACGGATGTCCAAGCATGCCGCTGGCGTGCGGCGCGGCAGGTCCGAGATGCCTAGCCCGCCCTAGGGAATTTTCCTAACGCGAAGTCCGTTGTTCGATCCACGGCACGATCTGCTCGGCCGGCATCGGGCGGGCAATGAACCAGCCTTGCGCCTGGTCGCAGCCGATTTCGTGCATCAGCTGCCAGTCATCCTCGGTTTCGACGCCTTCGGCGACCGATTGCATGCCCAGGCGCTTGGCAATGCCGATGCTGCCTTCGAGGATCGGCCGGATGATCTGGTTGTGGCGCGCACCGCTGACGAAACCACGGTCGACCTTCAGCTCGGTAAAGGGCACGTCGCGCAGCTGCACCAGCGACGAATGCCCGGTGCCGAAGTCGTCGATCGACAAGCCGAAACCCCTCATCCGCAGGCGCAGCAGTCCTTCCAGCGGCACCGGTGACGGTGACATCAGGCGGCTTTCGGTGATCTCCAGCGTGACGTACTGCGGTGGCAGGCAGGCGGCCTTGGCGAGTTCGCCCACGCGCTGGGCAAAGCCCGGCACGCGCAGGTTGTCCATCGAGAGGTTGATCGCGATATGCAGGTCGAACCCCTGCGCGCGCCAGGCTGCCAGCTGCCGCAGTGCCGTCTCCAGCACCCAATCCGTCAGCGCATCGACGGCGCCGCAGTCCTCGGCCAGGCCGATGAAACGGTCGGGGTAGACCAGTCCGTGTGCCGGATGCTGCCAGCGCACCAGCGCCTCGACGCCGATCGGCCGGCCGCTGTCGAGGTCGACCTTGGGCTGGTAGTGCAGAACCCACTGCCGCGACTCGACCGCCACCAGAAGGTCGGCGGGCGCTATTTCTGCGAGCGGCTGCGGCGCGCGCTCGGGTGCGGGTGGTTCCCAGCAGTCGAGCAGCGCACGAACCGCCGCGCGGCTGGCTGGCTTCTGCAGCGACCCCAGGATGGCGAATCGCGCGCCGGCCAGCAGCCGCTGGATGGTGTGCATGATGCGCAGGCTGGCACCGCTGAGCAGGATGATGTTGCCGCAGAAGGGCGTGTGGCAGAGACCCTGAAGGAACTCGACGCCGTCCATGCCGGGCATGTTGACGTCGCAGAAGATGACGTCGACCGAGTCGGGGTTGGCCATGACGTACGACAGCGCCTCGGGGGCGCTGGCGAAGGTGCCGACGACCGCATAACCCAGGTCCCGCAGCATGCGTACCTGAATGCCCAGCATGTAGGGATCGTCGTCCAGCAACAGCAAGCGGGGCTGCGGCGGGCTGGTTTCCGGTGCGGCGGAGACGGCTGCAGGCATGCGGGTCGCCGATGGGCAGGTGTTGGTCATCAGCATACGCGAGGCCGGTGAAGAAAGTCGTTGATGACGCCCAGCTCGCGCAGCAGCTGAGGAAGGAGATCATCGAGTTCACGTGACTTGCACAGCGCGGCCGTCTGCTCGAACTCGGCACAGAGCTCGACCAGGCGCAGCGCGCCAACCGACTGGGCGCCGGCCCGAAGCTTGTGTGCGGCCTCCGCGGCCTGGTGCAGCGAGTCGGCGCGCACGCAGGCTTCGATTTCGGCACCTGCACGGGTGGAGCTTTCGATAAACGATTCGGTGACTTCGTCGATCACGTCGGGATCGTCGCCGACCAGCGAACGCAGAAAGCGCAGGTCGGCGGGCAGGGACGCGACGTTCCGCTCCGCCGCCATCTCCGGCTGCGACGCCGGGCCGGCGGCCGGGCCCAGCACGGCCTCGATCGCGGACCGGAGCTGCGCCAGGAGAAGCGGCTTGACCAGGTAGCCATCGAAGTGCGTACCGCCGCCGGGCAGCTCGTCATCACGAAGGACATTGGCAGTCAGCGCCAGGATCGGCGCACGCCGTCCGGCACCCTCCCCGGCCCGGATGGTTGCGGCGAGTGTGAAGCCATCCATCTTCGGCATTTGCAGATCGGTCAACAGCAGCGCGTAGTCGCCGGTGCGCCAGCTTTCGAGCGCCTCGAGCCCGTTGGTCACGACATCCGCAGCCAGGCCGAGTAGGCCGAGCTGGCGGCTGATGACGATCCGGTTGGTCTCGTTGTCTTCGGCCACCAGGATCAGCCGCCCCTGGCGCAGCGCTTCACGGCGTGGCGGCGCGCCCTCCACCGCCAGCGGCTCCGGCGCCGTCTGCGCAACGTCATCGGCCGTCTCCCGGTCGATCCGGCCGGCGGCCAGCGCCACCGCGCGCAGCAGGGTTCGCCGTGGCAAGGTGTCGACGTCGAGCGTCACACGGCCCTCGGCATCGAAGCGCGGATTGCGCCGCTTGCCCCAGCCGAGGGCGACCAGCCGTGCCGGCACACCGGGCTGGCGACGCCCGAACCCGGCACTGCGGCCGGCTTCGCTCGGCAGCAGCAGCCAGACCTCGGCCGCGTCCGGCACGGCTTCGGCAGCCGCCGTGGTCAGGTCGGGCGCGCGGCTGACGTGGGCGCCAGCGCTCGACAGGTAGGCGGCGAAGTCGTCGCCGAGCGCCTGTTCGCGACCCAGGACGCGGCAGCGCAGCCCGGTCAGCAGCGCTTCGTCTTCGGCGAGCGGCGGTGCATCGGCCAGCGGCAGCCGCAGGCGGACGGTGAACGTCGTGCCCTGCCCCGGCACGGTGTCGACATGGATGGTGCCTTCCATCAGCCGAACCAGCATGTCGGTGATGGCCAGGCCCAGCCCGGTGCCGCCGAAGCGCCGGGTCGTCGATGCGTCTTCCTGCGAGAACGGCGTGAACAGCTGCTCGACCATCGATTCGTTCATGCCGACGCCGTCGTCGCGGACCACCAGCTCCATCGTCACCGTCTGCGCGTCGCGCTCGACCTGCATCACGCGCACCGCCACCTCGCCAGGCCGTGCCCGGCCGCCGGAGAACTTGATGGCGTTGCCGGCCAGGTTGACCAGGATCTGGCGCAGCCGGCTGTCGGCGGCGATCACCGCGGGCGGCAGCGCCGGGTCGACGAACACCGTCATCTGCACGTTGCTCTTCTGCGCCAGGTGAACCAGCATGCGGCAGACGTCCTCGACCCGCTCGCGCAGGGGCAGGGGGGCGACGTCGAGCGTCAGCTTGCCGGCCTCGATCTTCGAGAAATCGAGGATGCCGTCGACGATTTGCAGCAGCGAGTACGCCGAGTCGCGGATCAGGTCGGCCATCTCGACCTGCTCGCCGCGCAGGCTGGTCTGGTGCAGCACCTCGATCATGCCGATGACGCCGTTCATCGGCGTGCGGATTTCGTGACTCATCGTGGCCAGGAACGCCGACTTGGCGCGATTCGCCTGCTCGGCCTCGCCGCGCGCCTGCTCGAGTTCGGCCGTTCGCACGAGGACGCGCCGTTCGAGTTCGGCATTCATCTCCGCGAGCTGCCGATGATCGAGGTTGCGCTGGGTCACGTCCTCGCCGACGCTTGCGGCACCGATCGGCTCGCCCTCGCTCGAGCAGAGCACGGTGCTGTTCCAGCTGATGGTGCGCAGCTCGCCGCCGCGTGTGAGGATCTCGCTTTGCGAGTTCCACGCCCCGGATCGTGTCGAAAGCCGTTCCTTGAATGCAAGCTTGCGCTCGACAGCGGTGTGGGGCACGAACACCTCGAACCAGTTCCTGCCCAGCACCTCGGCGCGCTCGTAGCCGCTCATGCTGAGTAGAAAGTCGTTGCATTCGGTGATCGTTCCCTCGCCGTCGACCATGACCGAAATCAGCCGGATCGACTGCAGCAGGAGGCGAAAGCGCCGGTCGCTCTCGAGCCGGGCCCGGTGCGAAGTCGCGACATCGAGTTCGGCTTGCTTCAGGTGGTGAATGTCGGTGCAGGTACCGAACCACTTCAGAACCTTGCCGTCGTCGTCGAGCATCGGCAGCGCACGCACCAGCCACCAGTGAAATTCGCCATCGGCGCCCTGCAGGCGACACTCCATGGCCGATGGCATCCGACCGGACTGCGCATTGCGCAAGGTTTCGAGCGCCTGCTCGCGATCCGTCGGGTGTACTGAGTGCAGCCAGCCCATGCCGCTGCTCTCGTTGGCCGGGCGGCCGGTGTAGGCGGTCCATTGACCGCTGAGAAAGATGTGCGAGCCGTCGGCGCCCGCGACCCAGACGATCTGCGGCACCGATTCGGCCAGCATGCGGAAGTCGGCCTCGCTTTTGCGCAGTGCGTGCTCGACGCGGTGGCGCCTGGTGACCACGTGGCCGGTCGGAATCAGGAATTCGATTGCGCCGAGTTCGTTGCGCAGCGGCTGCAGCGAGAACTCGATGTCGATGGGGCGGTTGCCGGCACCGCGTACGCTCACTTCGTAGTGCGATGACTCGCCCTGGGCGGCCCGGTCGATCGCATCGCGAAGTTGCTTTTGCACCTCGGGCGAATACGACCACCAGGGGGTGTCCTCGAACCGCTTGCCGATCACGTCGGCCGGCGCCAACCCGCACGCCTCGAGCGGCGCGTGATTGACCTCGACGAGCACGCCTTCCGGCGTCAGCAGGCCGACGAACATGCCAGGGCCGAGCCCGTCGATGACGCAGCGCAGGTGACGCCGATGGCGCAGCATTTCCTCTTCAGCCAGCTTGCGTCGCGTGATGCTGCGGCTGGAGCCGACCACGAACTCGACCGAACCGTCGGGCCCATGGACTGGCGCGAAGATGGTTTCGTACCCGCCTGGCACCTGGCCTGGAGCGGTGCAGAACCCGTCGCCAGTGACCTCCTGCCCGCGATCGAAGACCTGTTGCACCTCGCCTCGCAGCCGCTCGGCCAGCTCGGCGGGATAGCCCAGTTCGCGGAAGCTCTTGCCGACGACCTGGTCGATCGTCAAATTCCACTGCTCTAGCAGCGGCTGATTGGCGTAGATGAAGCGGCAGTCACGGTCGTATGCATGCGCGAGGTCGCCGATCGACGCCAGCATCGTGCTGAACATCCGCTCGCGACGCAGCACACTGCCGACACCGCCGCTGTCCACCGGAACGCGCTCGCGCAGCGCCTGACGCGCCCGGCGCATCAGTGAGGCGCGCCGGCCACGCTCGGCCGCCGACTGGCCGGCATCGCCGAGCAGCGCTTCGAGCTGCTGTTCGGTGTCGCGCAGCCGTTCCACCAGCGCAGCAATCTCGGCGCGCGCAGGCACTGCGGCGAGCTCGCTATGCGCGTTCATCGTCGGGCACCGCACCGGGATAGCTGCCCATGCCCCAGGACAGCGACCTCGGTATTGCGGCATCGATGGCCGCTGCAACGCCATGACACGCCATGGCGAGCAAGCCGGGCTGCGTGGCACTCGATATCTGCAACTTGTCGGGTGTCTGCATGGGCGGGTCCCTCGAGCATTGTTCTGTGTTCGGCCGTAACAGCACAAGCTGCGGCGGCAGGTTCATTCGTGGACACCGGCTGGCCCGGGCTGGGCATTCACTCCGCTGTTCGAGGCCTCCCGACCGGGGCGGTGGCGGGAAGCGGTCGTTGCGGAGTCGTGCTGCATGTCTTCATCTTAGGGAAGAGTCGCGGTGGCGTGGCGGCCGTATGTCTTACTCTGCGCTAGGCGAATTGCCTATGCAAGTCCGCAGTCAGGTCGCCGCTTCCGCATAACCGCATCACCTCCTGGAGGGCCCTGACGTCTGATTTGCCAAAGTCAATCGGGCCGATAGCGACGAACGGACCCGGGCAGACGTTGCCGGGCATACCATCTCCAGGCGGGCGATCGGAACCCTGGAGAAGACTTCCGGCCATGCAGCGGCGCTGACCGAATACGACGTGCAGCTCGCGCTCCCGCAGCTTCAGAAGGCGGAGCTTGGCAACAGCATGTCGTTCGCGCAGCACTGTGGCCAACGCCCCACTGTCATACCACCCGCGAAGGAGTCGTTGTGCCCGATAAAGAAAACACCATCAGCACCAGTGAAAGCGAGAACCCGGTCATCCCTGCGCCGACCGCCAAGCGTGGCCGGCCGCACAAGAACCAGGACTGGTGGCCGAACCAGCTCGATCTGTCGGTTCTCCACCAGCATTCGCGGCTCGGCAATCCGCTGGAAGCCGATTTCGACTACGCCGAGAAATTCAAGTCGCTCGACGTGGAGGCGCTCAAGCGCGACCTGATCGAGATGATGACGACCTCGCAGGACTGGTGGCCCGCCGACTACGGCCATTACGGGCCGATGTTCATCCGCATGACCTGGCATGCCGCCGGCACCTACCGCGTCGCCGACGGCCGCGGCGGTGGCGGCGAGGGCCAGCAGCGCTTCGCGCCGCTCAACAGCTGGCCCGACAACGCCAACCTCGACAAGGCGCGGCGGCTGCTCTGGCCGATCAAGAAGAAGTACGGCCAGCAGATCTCGTGGGCCGACCTGCTGGTGCTGACCGGCCACGTGGCGCTGGAATCGATGGGCTTCAAGACCTTCGGCTTCGGCTTCGGCCGGCCCGACGTCTGGGAGCCCGAGGACATCTTCTGGGGCCCCGAGGACACCTGGCTCGGCGACGAGCGATACAGCGGCGGCGAAAAGCGCGAACTGCCGAAGCAGCTCGGCGCCGTGCAGATGGGGCTGATCTACGTCAACCCCGAAGGCCCCGGCGGCAAGCCCGATCCGGCGGCTTCGGCGCACGACATCCGCGAGACCTTCGCCCGCATGGCGATGAACGACGAGGAGACGGTGGCGCTGATCGTCGGCGGCCACACCTTCGGCAAGAGCCATGGCGCCGGCCCGGCGCCCGACAACATCGGCCCCGAGCCCGAAGGCGCGCCGCTCGAGCAGCAGGGCTTCGGCTGGAACAACAAGTTCGGCAGCGGCAAGGGTTCGCACACCATCACCAGCGGGCTCGAAGGCGCCTGGACCGACAACCCGACCCAGTGGGACAACGGCTACCTCGAGAACCTGTTCAAGTACGAGTGGGAGCTGACGACCAGCCCGGCCGGCGCGAAGCAGTGGCGGCCGAAGAACCCCGAGGCCGAAGGCACGGTGCCCGACGCGCACGATCCGGGCAAGCGCCACCGGCCGATGATGCACACCGCCGACATCGCGCTCAGGACCGACCCGGTCTACACCGAGATCGCCCGGCGCTACCACGAGAATCCGCAGCTGCTCGCCGATGCCTTCGCCAAGGCCTGGTACAAGCTGCTGCACCGCGACATGGGGCCGCTGTCACGCTACCTGGGTCCGTGGGTGCCCGAGCCGCAGCTGTGGCAGGACCCGCTGCCGCCGCTCGACCACGCGCTGATCGGCGATGAGGAGGTTGCGGCCCTCGCCGGCAAGCTGCTCGGCTCGGGCCTGGCAATGGACGACCTGGTCTTCACCGCCTGGGCGTCCGCCTCGAGCTTCCGCCGCACCGACAAGCGCGGCGGTGCCAACGGAGCGCGGATTCGCCTCGCGCCGCAACGCGACTGGAAGGTCAACGAGCCCGAGCGCATCGCCCCGGTGCTGCAGGCGCTGGAGCGCATCCAGGCCGAGTTCAACGGCTCGCAGTCCGGCGGCAAGAAGGTCTCGCTCGCCGATCTGATCGTGCTGGCCGGCTGCGTCGGCGTCGAGCAGGCGGCACGCAAGGCGGGCTTCGACATCACGATTCCGTTCACGCCTGGCCGCACCGACGCCTCGCAGGATCAAACCGACGCCGCCATATTCGATGTGCTCGAACCGGTGGGCGACGGCTTTCGCAACTTCCACCAGGACGAAGACGTGCTGCGACCGGAAATGCGCCTGCTCGACCGGGCCAACATGCTGAAGCTGACGGCGCCGGAGATGACGGTTCTCGTCGGCGGCCTGCGGGCGCTGGGGGCGAACCACGGGAGGACGCAGCACGGCGTCTTCACCGACCGCCCGGGCACGTTGAGCAACGATTTCTTCGTCAACCTGCTCGACGTCGGCACGGCCTGGCGGCCCTCCGCCGCGGACAAGACCGTCTACGAAGGCACCGACCGCGTCACCGGCGAGCCTCGGTGGACGGCGACGGCGGCCGATCTCGTCTTCGGCGCACATTCGCAATTGCGCGCGATGGCCGAGGTCTACGCCGCCGACGACGCGAACGAGAAGTTCGTGCACGACTTCGTCCAGGCGTGGCACAAGGTGATGAACCTCGACCGCTACGACTTGAAGTCGAGCGGCAACGCCGGGCAGTCGGTCGGGGCTGCCGCCAGGCCCTGAAGCGAGCGCAGGCGCCCGTGTTCGACCCGCGTGAGGCTGCGGGTCGAACACGTCGTCGAGTGGCAGGCAGCGACCGACGCTGCGGTGCCCTTCACCGGGCTTCCAATCGACCGGAAGCCCCGTGTCCCGCATTCACTGCCTGGCGCCGAAATAATTGTTGCACCGCAACATAGATAGCGTTTTACGTTTGCATGGCGCATACTTGCGTTTGTTGCGGTGCAGCAATTTGCTCAAGCACCGTACATCGCAGAAAGAATTCCCATGATTACCAACGAACAGATCATCGAAACCAGCAAGGCCAACCTCGAAACCGCCGCGGTCCTCAGGACCAAGGCGTTCGCGGGTGTCGAAAAGCTGGTCGGGCTGAATGTGCAGGCTTTCAAGACCTCGCTGAGCGAAGCGGGCGATGCCGCCACCGCTGCCACGTCTGTCCGCACCTTCGAGCAGTTCATCACGCTGCGCAACAGCATCGTCAAGCCGATGGGCGGCAAGGTGGCGTCGTACGCCCATCACGTCATCGACATCCTGAGCCAGACCCGTGCCGAGATGGCCGAGGTTTACGAAGGCGCCTTCGCGGAGAACCAGCGCAAGGTTGCCGCTGCGGTCGACACGGCTGTGCAGAACGCGCCGATCAGCGGCCGCATCGCCGAGTCGTCGATGGCGGCTGCGAAGAGCGTCTACGACAGCGTCACCAAGGTGGCGAAGCAGGCAGGCGACGCTGCCGAGGAGAACCTGCTGGCGCTGACGACCGAAGCCGGCAAGGCGGCCCGCGCGACCAAGACGGTTGCCGCGACCTGAGTCGACGGCGTGGCCGCCTTGCGGCAACCTCTGAAAGCCCGGTGCATGCGCCGGGCTTTTTTTTGGTCGACGGTGCTCAACCCAGGTGCGCCCGCACGCACGCCAATGCCCGCTAGACTGCCCTCGGCGTATCACCCCCGCAATGCCGTTCACCGGCGCCGCCCACTGGAGTCTTCGATGCCCTACGAGTTGACATGGGAGCCGGAGGCGTGGTCAAGCATTTCTGGGGCGACGTGTCGGGCAACCAGTTGGCCGAGTCGGTCGAGCAAGTCGCGGCCCATCCTCGTTTCGACGGCATCAGGTTCATCCTGAACGACTTCCTCGACGTGGGAACGCACACCTTCGACGCCGATTCGATGTTCCGGATCCTGGTGAGCCGGATCGGGTCGTGGTACAGCAATCCGAACATCCGGGTGTTGCTGGTGACCACCGACGCCGATTTGTTTGCGCTGTCGAATGGCAGCACGCCAGGCGCGTTTCCAACCACCAACGAGACGAAAAGCTTCACGACGGTCGCCGAGTCGCGCAATTGGCTCGCTCGCCAGCCTCCCCTCCACCAGGGTGTGTTGGGCGGGTCCTCTGCGCACCGCTCCGTGCTGTAAGGGCTCTCGCCGCATTCGCGCCGCGGTCCTGCTTCGCGGCACCGATCGGCGCGTCGTTCCGACGGCGCCGGTCGTGAGCAACCGCGTTCAGCGACGGCCGGAGCGCAGTCCCTTGCCCTGCATGCGCCGGGAGTCGACCGACCCGACAGCCCGCGTTTCGTCCGCCAGGTTGTCGATGATCGGGCAGTCCGGCCGCTCGTCGCCGTTGCAGCGGTGCACCAGGTGCTCGAGCGTTGCCTTCATCGCCTGCAGCTCGTGCAGCTTGGTGTCGATCTCCTGGATGTGTGCCTGTGCCAGCGCCTTTACCTCGCGGCTCGGGCGTTGGCGGTTCTGCCACAAGCCGAGCAACTTGCGGATCTCCTCGATCGAAAAACCGAGGTCGCGCGCCTGCCGGATGAAGCGCAGCGTGCCCACCTCGTCGCCGCTGTACTGCCGGTAGCCGGCGTCGGTGCGGTGCGCCTGCGGAACGAGGTCGACACGCTCGTAGTGGCGGATCATCTTGGCCGAGACACCCGAGGCCTTGGCGGCTTCGCCGATGTTCATGAGGTCCATGGGGCTTCTCCTCGGACAGGGACCGGACGGGCAGCGGACATCGGTGCCGGCCCGGGCTGCGACTGCTGCTGCAGCGAGCGCCAGCGACGCAGCAACAGCGCATTGGCGACCACGCTGACGCTGCTGAAGGCCATCGCGGCGCCGGCGATCACCGGGCTGAGCATGCCGAACGCAGCCAGCGGGATGCCGAGCACGTTGTATGCAAACGCCCACCCCAGGTTCTGCTTGATCTTGGCGTAGGTGCGGCGCGAGACGTCGATCGCATCGGCGACCAGGCGCGGATCGCCGCGCATCAGCGTGATGCCGGCCGTCTCCATCGCCACGTCGGTGCCGGTCGACATGGCGATGCCCACATCGGCTGCGGCAAGTGCCGGCGCGTCGTTGATGCCGTCGCCGACCATCGCCACCACCTGGCCGGCTGTGCGCAGCGCCTGGACGATCGCCGCCTTGTCGCCGGGCAGCACCTCGGCACGCACGTCGTCGATGCCGAGTTCCCGAGCGACAGCGCGGGCGCTGCCCTGGTTGTCTCCGGTCAGCATGACCGTGCGGATGCCCAGCTGGTGCAGCCGCGCGACGGCCTGCTGCGCAGCCGGCTTGACCCCGTCGCCGAAGGCCAGCAGACCGAGGAGTTCGGCAGCGGTCGCCGTCCTTGCGGACCAGCCAGGAAATCGTCCGGCCTTCGTTCTCGAGCCGGGTCGCTTCGGCAGCCAGCGCACCAGCCGCCAGGTCCAGCTCCCGGAGCAGGCGGCTGCTGCCCAACGTGAGCAGCTGGCCGTCCACCGTCGCCTCGAGACCCCGTCCCGGCAACGCCCGGGCATCGCGCGCCTCGGGCACCGCCAGACGCTCCGCGCGAACCGTGTCCATCACGGCGTGCGCGAGGGGATGGTCGCTCGTCGTCTGCAGCGATGCCGCCAGGCGCAGCACGTCGTCGCGTGCGAACCCGCTGGCCGCCAGCACCGCGACCAGCGAGGGTCGTCCTTCGGTCAGCGTGCCGGTCTTGTCGAAGGCCACGGTCGTGACCGCGTGCGCAAGCTCGAGTGCCTGCGCATCCTTGATCAGGATGCCCTGGCGCGCAGCCACCCCGGTGCCGGCCATGATCGCCGTGGGCGTGGCCAGGCCCAGCGCGCACGGGCAGGCGATGACCAGGACGGCCACGGCATTGATGAGCGCGTGTTCCCAGTCGCCGCCGAGCATCCCCCAGCCGATCAAGGTCAGCAGCGCGATCGCCAGCACGACCGGAACGAACACCGCGCTGACACGATCGACGACGCGCTGGATGGGTGCCTTCGCGGCTTGCGCCTGCTCGACCATGCGGATGATTCGGGCCAGCGTCGTTTCGGTGCCGACCGCGAGTGTCCTGACCGCCAGCACGCCGTCGGCGTTGATCGAGCCGCCGGTCACCTTGTCGCCGATGCCCTTGGCGACCGGCAGGCTCTCGCCCGTGATGAGGGACTCGTCGACGTGGCTTCGCCCTTCGGTCACCTCGCCGTCCACCGCGACGCGCTCACCCGCACGCACCACGACCAGGTCGCCCACTGCGACCTGGTCGACGGGGACCTCGACCTCGGCGTCGCCGCGTCGCACGCGGGCCATCGCCGGGCGCAGCGCGTTCAGGGCACGGATCGCATCGGCGGTTTGTCGCTTGGCGCGGCCTTCCAGCCACTTGCCGAGCAGCACCAGGGTGATGACCGCGGCCGACGCTTCGAAATACAGGTGCGGCATGCCGTGGGCGGCATGCCGCCACAACAGGTACACCGAGAGACCGTACGCGGCCGACGTGCCGAGGGCGACCAGCAGGTCCATGTTGCCGGTGCCGGCGAGCACCGCCCTGTAGCCGGCACGGTAGAAGCGCCAGCCGAGCCAGAACTGCACCGGCGTGGCGAGCAGCCATTGCAGCCAGCCGGGCAGCATCCCCTCGATGCCGAACGTTTGCAGCAGCATCGGCGCGACCAGGGGCAGCGTCAGCGCAGCGCCGAGTGCGACCGGCCACCACGCCGGCAACCAAGCCTTCGGCGCGGGCGGGGTGTCCTGGACATCCTTCGCGCGATAGCCGGCCTTCTGGATGGCAGCCTTCAAAGCGGCCGACGGAGTCGTCGACAGCGCCTCGACCGAGGCCACCTCCGTGGCCAGGTTCACCGACGCACCCGACACCCCGGGCACCTTCAGCAGCGCCTTTTCGACCCGGGCCACGCACGATGCGCAGCTCATGCCCTCGACCTTCAGGACGTGCCGCTGGCTGGCGACGTCGTAGCCGGCCTTGCGCACGGCGGCGACCAGGACGTCGACGCCGATGTCGGGCCCGGCCTGGACCATGGCCTTCTCGGTAGCCGGGTTGACGCTCGCCCCCTGTACGCCTGCCACGGCGTTGAGCGCCCTTTCCACCCGGGCGACGCAGGATGAGCAGGTCATTCCCGTGACCTGAATCTCGATGCCGTCGGGTTCTGTCGGTGCAGCGGTGTTCATGGCATGTCCTTGCGCAAGGTCTTCGGAGGCCTGCATCGTCAGGGTTCCCACGGTGGCAATGTCAAGCCGCCGATTGCCAACCCCTGCTTCTCACCTGGATTTTCAACCTGCACCGCTCGACCTTCCCGCCATGGCAACGCGAATCGTGCACCCCTCGACCTGCCCCCCGGCCCGTCATCATGCCGAGCAACTTCTGTGCCGACCCGGACAGACCCTTGGGTAAAGGTCGGTCCGGCCGGCAGAACGCCGTTGGCAGACCCCGCTAGAGTCGACCAGAAGTGTCGCGCGTACGAAATTCACCTAAGGCACGTGCCCCCTCCAAGCCCAGAATCGGCGGCGGAAAAAGGCGTGCTTCAACAATCCCGCAAGGGGTCTGGCCTGAAGTTCGACGGCTGCAGGTCCATGAAAATCCGTGGGAGATTGGAATTCTGAGCCGGTAGCAACTCCCACGGTTCGGAAGATCAATTTATGGACAAGGAGACCATTCGTTCACTCAACCTGTTGTTGATGGTCGAATTGCCGCCTAGACCGACCGGACCTCAGTGGATCGGCCTAACGCTTCTGCTGCTCGGCGCAATGGCCACGATCCGCGCTGCGTTCGGAGTGGCTGCGCTGGAGCAGCACATTCCCGGCTTCTCGGAAACGGCGCTCGTCGCGTCGATCCTGTTCCTGGCAAGCGGCATCGCCTGCATGCTGCTCGGCACCGATCGGAAGGCTGCGTTCGGCCCGTCATCGCGCAAAGTCGTCCTCGGCTGCGTCGTGCTCCTTGGCGCATTTCCGACGCTGATGCTGATGGAGCATCTCGCCGACGTGAATCTCGGCATCGACTTCGTGCGTGCGGGCGTCGGACCCACGCCGACGAACCCGTTCCCGGGGCGCATCTCGCCGAACGCCTGCGTGGCGTTTGCCTTCGGAGCGTGTGCCTTTCAGATACTGTTGCGTCCGGCGACCCGGCTGCGGCGTCGACTGGCGATGGGCTTGATTGTCGGCGTCTCCCTCATCGGCGCGGCCGGCTGCATCGGTTACGTGCTGAACCTCGAGCAGCTCCACAGGCTCGGATCTGCCAACCGGATGCCGCTCCCGGTGGCGTACGGACTGGCACTGCTGTCGGTCGGTCTCTGGCTGTTGCACGAGCGCTGGATTGCCGAACCCAGTGCAGGCATCCAGCACCACGAGCAACGAATCGGTCAGCGGTCGATCGCCGTTCTGTGCGGCGTCGCCATCGCGGCGGGCGTGGGGGGCTTTGCGGTGCTCCAGCGGGCCTACGAACAATCCGAAGCCAAGGGCCTGCTCCTCACGGCAACGACGAATGCAGACGGTCTGACCAACACGCTGGAAGTGTCGGCCTGGTTTCCGCGAATCGTCGCGACCCGTCCTGTCGTCGTTCGCGCGCTCGACGAACTGCGTTCGAAGCCCGGCGACCCGGAGAACGTCCAACGCCTGCGGCGAGTGGGGCAGGACTTTCTGACCGCCGGCGTTTCCGGCGTTCGTTTCGAAAGCAACTCGGGCTCGGAAGTCGTCACCGTCGGCAAACTGATCGTCGAACCCGACGATGTCACGCTTGCGCTTTCACCTGGATTTGCCGGCAGCAAGCTCGTCTGGAAGGACGGCTACATGCTGTTTTCACAGCACCCGGTCATGGTGCAAGGGGTGGAAGTCGGCCGAATCGTCACCGAACAGGCGCTGCCGCTGTTCGACACGCTGGTTGCCAACATCCGCCGGGCCAGTGACTCGTCCGATGCGCTGGTGTGCAACCGCGTTGACAACATCGCCTCGTGCGTCCCGTCCCGTTTCTATGCAAAGCCGTTCGTGGTTCCGATGTGGCGTGCCGACGGGCAGCCCAACCTTCCGATGAACCGGGCGTTGCTGGGTCAGGTCGGTGTTCTGGTGACCCGGGACTTGCGAGGCATTGCCGTGGTTGCAGCCTACGCGCCGATCGGGTCGACCGGGCTTGGCCTGGTGGTGAAGGCGAACGTCGAAACCGCACTTGCTCCGTTGCGCGAGCGATTGAACATGCTGGGCCTTTTGCTCGCCGGGCTGGTGGCGGTCGGCTGGTGGGCGCTGCGCAGCCAGGTGCGTCCGCTGGTGGCGCAGCTCGCGGCAGCCCAGCGCGAGATCGCGTCGAGCGAGAAACGCCAGCGTGCCATCGCTGACAACCTGCCCGTCCTGATCGGCTACATCAGCAACGAACGCAAGCTCATGTTCGCGAACCAGACCTTCGAACAGTGGATGGGCGTCGACTCGGAGCAGTTGAAGGGGAAGCCGGTTGCCGAGCTGGGCATGTCGATCTACGAGGAGCGCTCGGACATGCTGGCAACGTCACTTGCTGGCCAACGCGTCGAATTCGAATCCGTCTGCAACACGCTCGGCGTCGTGCGCAACCTGCAAACCGTGCTGGTACCCGATGTAAGGCCGGACGGCCATGTGGCGGGCGTCTATGCCTTGAGCACCGATGTCACTGCCAGCAAGGCCGCGGAGAAGCACCTGCTTCAGCTCGCCCAGGTCGACGCGCTCACCGGTCTGCCCAATCGGCGCCAGTTCGAGCAGCGGCTCGGGCAAGCGATGGCGCGCAGCCGCCGCAGCAAACGCCCGATGGCGCTGATCTTCATGGACATCGACCACTTCAAGTCGATCAACGACTCGCTGGGGCACGGTGCCGGCGACGACGTGCTGAAGGAATTCGGGGGCCGCCTGCAGCGGGGGGTTCGCGTCACCGATCTGGCCGCGCGCTTGGCCGGCGACGAGTTCGTCGCCATCCTGGAGGGCGTCGATACGGTCCAGGAAGCCTCGATCGTTGCCGGAAAACTCGTCGAGGCGATCCGCCTGCCGATGCACGTTGCCGGCCAGACGCTGGCTGTCACGGCCAGTCTGGGCGTGGCGTACTACGAGGGGCGGGGTGAGAGCGCCGAGGCCCTTCTCGCGCGTGCCGACCGCGACCTGTACGGCGCCAAGTCGGCGGGTCGCAACACCTTCGTGGCCAGCGCGTTCTGACTCTGAGGTCGGGCGTTGAACGCCCGCGTGGGTGCGGCGTGGCCGGGTAGGTATTCCGACCGTGACGGCGTAAGCCTTTTGCCTAGCTGCACTGGGAAGTGCAGTGCTTCAATTTGTACCTGCATCGACAGGCGCGGCCTGGTTGGCCCTGCGCAGGAGACGAACAAATGCAACCCTTCTTGACGACCCCTCTCGGGCTGGCGCCGAATCCGCGCTGGCGGACCTGATGATCGCCGCCATGCAGGCTTTTTGCGGCATCGGCCAAGCCCCTGCCGGGGGCTCCACGGAGGGCTGCTGGCAATGGCAGACCGAACCCTGCGAGGAAAATACGCAGCGCAACAGCGCAGAGGACACCTTCGACGAGGCTTCCGGCGGGTCGACGGCACTGGTCCTCAAGCAAACCGGTGCGGTGCACTTCGACATTCCCCTGCCCGCTCTCGACGACGCGATCTTCCGCCGCCTTGTCGAGGGTGTTCGCGACTATGCGATCTTCATGCTGGCACCGGACGGGCGCATCGCATCGTGGAACAGCGGCGCCCAGCTCATCACGCAGTACACCGCCGCCGAGGCGGTCGGGCGGCACTTCTCGATGTTCTACGAGCCGCACGCGGTTGCCGCCGGCTGGCCCGAGGAAGAGCTGCGCCAGGCGCTGCAGCAAGGCCACTTCGAGGACGAGGGCTGGCGGGTTCGCAAGGACGGCAGCCCCTACTGGGCCAACGTCGTCATTTCCTCCTTGTTGGACGGCGAGGGCAGCCTGCTCGGCTATTCGAAGGTGACGCGCGACCTCAGCGACCGCCGGGCGCAAGAGGAGCAGCTGCGGCGAAGCGAGCGCAGCCTTCGACTGCTGATCGAGAGTGTTCAGGACTATGCGATCTTCATGCTCGATCCGCAGGGCGTCATCGCCAGCTGGAATCCGGGCGCGCAGCGCATCAAGGGCTACTCGGCCAGCGAGATCGTCGGCCGCCACTTCTCGACCTTCTACACGGAAGAGGCGATCCAGCGTGGCTGGCCTGAGGAGGAGCTCAGGCTGGCCCACCGCGACGGCCGCTTCGAGGACGAGGGTTGGCGCGTCCGCAAGGACGGTACCCTGATCTGGGCCAACGTCGTCATCAGCGCGGTCCGCGACGAGACCGGCGAGCTGATCGGCTTCACCAAGGTCACCCGCGATCTGACCGAACGCCGACGCCACGAGGCGCAGCTGATGGAAAGCGAGGAACGGCTGCGCCTGGTTGTCGACGGCGTCAAGGACCATGCGATGTTCCTGCTCGACGCGGCCGGGGTGGTGATGTCGTGGAACGCAGCCGCGCAACGGGTGCTTGGCTGGCAGGCAGGCGAGGTGCTCGGGTGCGATGCAGCAATCCTCTATCCGGAGCACGAGCGCAACGCCGACAGGCCGCAGGCGGAGCGAAGCGCCGCCCTGCACGCCGGCTTCTTCCAGGGCGAGGGCTGGAAGGTCCGGGCCGACGGCACGAGGTTCTGGGCGGAGACGTCGATCACCGTGATCCGCGACGCCGAAGGGCCCCCGCGGGGATTCGTTCACATCCTCAAGGACCTGTCGGAGCAGCGCCGGATCGAGGATCTGGAAGCCGAAGGAAAGCGCATCCTCGAATTTATTGCGATGCTTTCTCACGAGCTTCGCAACCCGCTGGGGCCGATCCGCAATGCGGTCAGCATCCTCAAGCTGCCCGACGGACGGCAGCACACGGCGCGCTGCGCCGACATGATCGGCCGGCAGGTGACCCAGCTGACTCGGCTGGTCGACGACCTCATGGACGTGAGCCGCATCACCACCGGCAAGATCGAGATCGAGCGGCTGCCCCTGGAGATCAACACCTTGGTGCAGATGGCCGTCGACTCGATGCGCAGCGTATTGGACGCGCAGCATCACACGATCGACCTCAGGCTCGCACCGCAGGCGGTCTTCGTCGACGGCGATTCGGTTCGCCTCACGCAGGTGCTCGTCAACCTGCTGGGCAACGCCGCCAAGTACACGGCGCCGAGAGGCCATATCGAAATCTCGGTCACGCGCAACCACTCGGCGGTTCGGGTCGAGGTCAGCGACAACGGCGTGGGGATGTCGCAGTCGCTGCTGGAGCGTGCGTTCGAGCCGTTCGTGCAAGGCGAGCGCTCGCTCGCCCGACCGGAAGGGGGCCTCGGGATCGGACTCACGCTGGTCAAGAAGCTGGTCGAGCTGCATGCCGGCTCGGTGGTGGCCTCGAGCCCGGGTCGAGGCCAGGGAACGAGGTTTACGGTCACGCTGCCGCTGGCCAGGAACGAAGCCCACGTTGTGGCGGGGGTGGCGGGTGCCCCGTCGGGCGATCGGAGGTCCGTGCTGGTCGTCGACGACAACCGCGACGCTGCGGAGAGCCTGATGCTGCTGCTACAGGCGTCGGGGCACGACGTGCTGGTGGCCTTCAGCGGCGGGGAAGCGCTGGAGATCGCCGCGGACCGGCCGCTTTCCGCCGTGCTGCTCGACATCGGCCTGCCCGACATTTCGGGCTACGAGTTGGCGCGCAGAATGCACGAGCTGCCGGCATTTCAAAGCACCCGCATCATTGCGACCACCGGCTACGGCCGGGCCGGCGACCGCAAGGCGTCGAGCGATGCCGGCTTCGAGGCGCACCTGGTGAAGCCGATCGACTACGAAGAGGTGTTGCGCCTGATCGCCTGAGGTCGTCGTGACCGGCACGCCGCCGGCTCCTCGGCTTCTGCCGGCTCGCGCCGGCCTCCTGCGCCAGGACATTGCAAACCGGAGGTACTCGTCCGTGTAACCGATCTCGATCGGCAGCAAGTAGGCGAGCATGCCAACGAAATGCATCGACCAGATGCCGGTGCCGGTGCCGAGGGCGAGCGAGCGAGCCGCCACCCCACCAGGCGCACAAGACCGCCCGTTCTTCACCGCGAGCCGGCTCCAACTGAACCATCACTACATAGGCAGCCAGCGTGGCGACTGCAACCGACGCGCCGACGACCTGGACGTCATAGGTTGACGGAAGTTCAAGAGCAGGGCGTCGACGACCGACTGCGCTGCGTCGGCGCCGGATGGACCGGAAACGGACAAGACGCTGGGTTGACTACGCGGCGCAATTTACCCGAAGGCTTACCCAAAAGGACAACGGGCCAGCCCCTTTTGAGAGCTAGCCCGTTGTTTTACTGGTGCGGCTGGCAGGATTCGAACCCACGACCCCTTGGTTCGTAGCCAAGTACTCTATCCAACTGAGCTACAGCCGCGAAGCCCGAGATTCTAGCAGCAGATGGACGGGTCGCCCGCCGCAACCGTCACCGAGCAGTCGCTGCGTGGCGGTAACAGACCGCTGCACGTTCGACATCGCCCTGCTGCTCGGCCATTTCGGCCAGCTGCAGCCAAGCTGCACGCCGGGTCGCGGCGGGCGCGGCAGCGTCGTTGATCACCTGCTCGATCAGCGCCCGCGCCTTGCCCCAGAGCCGGCGTTCCGCCAGGGCGCTGCCGACGGCGTGGGCGACGGCCGCTTCGCGTGGGTACGAGGCCGCTGCCTCTTCCAGGCGCGGCAGCCATTCGAGTCCGATACCCGCCCGGGAGGCGACCAAGGCGTCGGCAAGGGCCGCGCGGTCCTCGGGCTCGAGCTCGCCGAGCCGCTCCCAGAACGGCTTCAGCCAGCCTCGGGCCTCGTCGTTCGCGCCGAGGTCCGCCGCCCGCTTGGCCGCCCTGGCGGCGACGAAAGCGTCGCGCCGGTCGGCCGCCTCGAGCTGCAGCCAGATGCCGCGCAGCTGGTCGATGTCGTGCGCGGTGTCGAGCGACTCGAACGCCAGCGAACGCAGCAGGCCCTGCGCTGCCTGCGGTGAAAAAGCCTTGTGCTTGGCAAGCAGCCGGGCCGTCCTCAGCGCCTCCTGCGGCTGGAGCGCCAGCCGGCTGGCCTGCAGCTTCAGACGCAGCGCATGCGTGCGCCGGGCCACACCGGCGGGCAGTTCGGCCAGCAGCGCCAGCGCACGCGGTGCATCGCGGTCGTCGAGCGCCCACTCGGCAGCCAGCAGGCGCGCGCCCTCCTCGGCCGACCGCGCCGCCGGGCTGCGGCTGCTCCGGTCGAGCGCGCGTTGCAGCTGCTCGTCGCGCTGGGCGCGGTTCTGCAGGCGGTGGGCGCTGCCGGCCTGGAGCAGGTGCGCCAGAACGGTGAACTCGCTGTCCTGCAGCAGCTCGGGCGTGTCGGTCTGGATCGCCAGCGCGCGCTGCGCTGCCTTCTCGGCGCGGCTGTAGCGTCCGCCGAAGTAGTGCGCCAATGCTTCGCGCAGCAGCGCCTGGGCAGCGCGGTCGCGCCGCGACGTGCGCCAGGCCTGCGCCCGCCGTGGCAGACCCGTCAGCGCTGTCACCGCCTGGCCGAGCGTGAGCAGCGCGAACGAGGTACCGACCAGCAGCAGCATGAACAGGTTCAGCGACAGGTCGACGCGCCAGCGACGCCAGAAGAAGGTCACCAGCCCTTCGTTGCTGCCCAGCGCCGTGGCGGCAATCACCGCCACGCCGAACAGCAGCACCAGCCAGATGACGAAACGCATGGCGGCCGGCCTCGTCGCCTCAGCGCGTGGCTGCTGCAGCGGCGGTCAGTGCCGCCAGCGTGTCATCGGCACGAACCGCGCTGCTGCGCGCCTGCGCCGCCACCTCGCGCAGCAGCTCGAGCGTCGAACGCGTGCGACGCGAGCTGCTGTCGAAGTAGCGCTGCAGCCAGCGCTCGGCTTCGAGCAGGTCGGCACGCGCGCCGTCGAACTGCCGGGTCAGCAGCGCGACGCGGGCATTCAGCAGCCGCAGCTTGAGGTTCTCGCGCAGGAAGAAAGCCTGCTCTGGCGCCAGCAGCATGGCATGCGGGTTGTCGATGCGCGTCACCCGGATCAGCGAGCGCAACTCGCTCCAGATGCCCTGCAGCACCGGGCGCCAGAAGTCGTCGCGGACCCAGTTCGACCACCAGGTCGGGGACGCCGTGGCACCCTGCCCCGCGTCGACTCCAGGCCCGGGGCGCGGCGCCGTCCGGTCGGCCAGCCCCGACGCCTCGTTGCCGGCCGACAGCAGCGGCAACTCGTCGATGACGCGGATGGCTTCGTCGATGCGAGCGGTGAGCGTCGCCGCATCGGCCGAGCCACCGGCACGCACCCGCTCGAGATCGCGACCGATCGCCCGCCGCAGCGGCTCGAGCCTGGGCATGCTGACGCGGCCGAGCCGTTCCTCGGCCTGGCGCAGCGCGAGCACGAGCGGCTCGGCGCTGCCGCTGACGCTGGCCTGCTGCAGCGCCGTGCGAACCGCGCCGTCGATCTCGCTGACCAGGCTTTCGTCGCGCGGGCGCGATGCAGCGGCAATCAGATCGTCGAGCTGCCGACGTTGCGCCAGCACCTCGGCCAGTCGTGTCTCCAGCAATGCCGTCTTGGCCTGGGCGTCGCGCGCCAGCTCCTGCGCCTGCTGGGCGAGCCGCCGCGCCTCGGCCGCCTGCTCCGAACCGACGCGCTGCCGGGCAACCAGCTCCTGCTCGATCGCGCGCACCCGCTGCTGGGCCCGCCAGGACGTCGCCAGGCTGATCACGAGCAGGAGGGCCAGTGCGGCAAGTACCACCGGGCGCCCGTGGCGGGCCAGGCCGCCTCCGGTCCCAGCGGCTGGCGCAGGCGAAAGGGGCGTGCCGCCGGCCTCGGGCGGGGCGACCACCGGCAGCGTCGGGGAAGGCAGTTCGCTCACTTGGCAGGGCTCGCGGCAGCAGCCACGGATTGTAGGCAGGCGACCACGGCGTCGAGCGTCGGCCGGCAGGCCTCGACACGGGCGAAGCCGATCTCCCTGGCGCGCGCTTCGATGACGGGATGCGTCGCCAGGGCGGTCGCCGCGCGCAGCCGCATGCGCAATGCGTCGCCGGCTAGATGACTGAGCGGTAGCAAATGACCGATCGCCTCGGAGCTGCTGAACAGCCATGCGCAGGCCGCCGGCTGCTCGAGGGCGCCTTGCAGCAACTGCCGCTCGCCGACGCTCCACACCGCAGCCGTGCGCCGGTAGGCGCTGACGAAATCGACTGCTGCGCCGGCAGCACGCAGCTGTTCGGCTAGCCAGTCACGACCGCCGTCGCCGCGCACGATCAGCACCGACGCACCACGCCACGCGCGCCGCTGCAGCTGCTGCCAGAGGCTTTCCGAGTCGAACTGCGGTGCGTCGGCCGCAGGCTCGACGATCGCCTCGGCGACCACCCCGTGGGCCCGCAGCGCCGCACGGGTACCCGGGCCCGGTGCAGCGGCGACAAGGGTCGGCGGCCACTCGCATCCCAACGGGCGCAGCGCAAAGAAGCATTCGACCGCGTTCGGGCTGACAAAAACCAGCAGCTGCCGCCGCGCCAGCGCACGCCAGGCTTCGACCAGCGGCATGGTGTCGCGCGGCGGCGCGATGTCGATCAGCGGCAGCGCCTCGGCATCGATGCCCCGCTTGCGCAGCCGCGCCACCCAACCCGCCGCCTGCGGTCGCGGCCGGGTGACAAGCAGCCGGGGGCCGCTGGCCAGCGGGCTGGCGACCGGCGCGAACTCAGGCACCCGCGAGGTAGGCAGCGGCACCGGCCTCACCGAGCAGCATGGCGGCGCGAAACCCGAGCGCATCGGCTTGCGCCGCGTCGCGCACCGGCTCACTGGCCGCCGCGTGCAGCATCGGCGCATCGGCCTGGCTGGGGTGCCCGACCGCGGCACGCAGTTCGAGCCGGTCGCCATGCCATTCGGCATGCGCCGCAAGCGGCATGCTGCAACTGCCGCCGAGCGTTCGCGAGACGGCCCGCTCGGCACGGGCGGCGAGGTGACTCGGCGCATGGTCGAGCGGTTGCAGTCGACGCAGCAGCGCCGTGTCGCCGCCGCGGATTTCAAGTGCCAGTGCACCCTGGCCGGCGCAGGGCAGCATTTCGTCGAGCGCGAACACGCGCCGGATGCGTTGCGCAAGGCCCAGCCGGCGCAGCCCGGCAGCAGCCAGCACGATGCCCTGGTAGAGCCCCTCGTCGAGCTTGCGCAGCCGCGTGTCGAGGTTGCCGCGCAGTGGCTCGACGCGCAAGTCGGGCCGCAGCGCGCGCAGTTGCACCATGCGGCGCAGACTCGAAGTGCCGACCACGGCACCCGGCGGCAGCTCGGCGAGCGATGCGTAGTCGGGCGAGACGAAGGCGTCGCGCGGATCTTCGCGCTCGAGCACCGCCGCCAGCACGAAGCCGTCGGGCAGGTCCATCGGCACGTCCTTGAGCGAATGCACCGCCAGTTCGGCCTCGCCGGCCTGCATGGCGTTCTCCAGCTCCTTGATGAACAGGCCCTTGCCGCCGACCTTCGACAGGCTGCGGTCGAGGATGCGGTCGCCGCGCGTCGTCATCGGCAGCAGGTCGGCATGCAGCCCCAGCTGCTCGCCGAGCAGGGCGCGGACATGCTCGGCCTGCCAGAGCGCCAGACGGCTTTCGCGCGTGGCGATGCGCAGGGGTGGGGGCGCCGGATCGGCGGGGTCGAGGGCCATGAGCGATGCTATCAGCGGCCCCTGGGGCACGGCCTCGCGCTGCTACGATGAACCGACCCCAACGACCAGTGCTTCCGCATGGCCCAGAACACGCCAAGAACCGGTACCCGCACCACCCGCCGGGCGCCTGCGCGCGACGCCGAGGCGGCTGCCGTCGACAAGAACCGCCCGCTGGTCGAGGACATCCGGCTGCTCGGCCGGCTGCTCGGCGAAGTCATCGACGAACAGGAAGGCCGCGCCGCGTACGAGCTGGTCGAGCGCATACGCCAGCTGTCGGTCGCCTTCCGCCTCAAGAGCGATGCGCAGGCCGGCCGTTCGCTCGACCGGTTGCTGAAGAACCTGAGCGTCGACCAGACGGTCAGCGTGGTTCGCGCATTCAGCTATTTCTCGCACCTGGCGAACATTGCCGAGGACCGCCACCATGTGCGGCGCAGCGAGTTCCACGAGCGCCAGGGCCACCTGCGCGAGGGCTCGGTGGCGATGACGCTCGACCGGCTTGCGGCCGCCGGTGTTCGGGCCGGCGAGATCGCCGAAACGCTGGCGCACGCTTACATCTCGCCGGTGCTGACCGCGCACCCGACCGAGGTGCAGCGCAAGAGCATCCTCGATGCCGAGCGTGCGATTGCCGACCTGGTCGAAGCCCGCGACGGCTTGGTCAGCGAACGCGAGAAGGCCGACAACGAGGCGCTGATTCGCTCGCGGATCACCCAGCTGTGGCAGACACGAATGCTGCGCAACTCGAAGCTGACCGTCGCCGACGAGATCGAGAACGCGCTCAGCTACTACCGCTCGACCTTCCTGCGGCAGATCCCGCGCATGTACCGCGACCTGGAAGCCGCGCTGCCCGGCCACGCGATCGCCGACTTCTTCCGCATGGGCAACTGGATCGGCGGCGACCGCGACGGCAACCCCAATGTCTCCGCCGAAACCTTGCGCATGGCGCTGGCGCGGCAGTGCGAAACCGCCCTGCGCTTCTATCTCACCGAGATGCACCAGCTCGGCGCCGAGCTGTCGATCTCGGCGATGCTCGTGCCGCCGACGGCCGAGCTGCGCGCACTGGCCGACGCCTCGCCCGACCAGAGCGAGCACCGCGAGGACGAACCGTATCGGCGCGCGCTGATCGGCATGTACGCGCGGCTCGCGGCGAGCCTGCACGAGCTGACCGGTACGCACGCGCTGCGCCATGCGGTGGCACCGCAGCGGCCGTACGCCGACGCCGCCGAGTTGCTGGCCGATCTGGCGACGATCGAGCGCTCGCTGCTGTCGCACCATGGCCAGGCGCTGATCGCGCCGCGCCTGCGGCCGCTGCAACGCGCGGTGCGCGTATTCGGCTTCCACCTGGCCACGGTCGACCTGCGGCAAAGCTCCGACCAGCACGAGGCGGTGGTTGCCGAACTGCTGCAGGCGGCAAGGCTGGAGGCCGATTACTCGGCGCTCGACGAGCCGGCCCGTCGCGAGTTGCTTCTCGGCCTGCTCGGCGACGCGCGCAGCCTGCGCGTGCGCGGCGCGGCCTACAGCGATCTGGTGCAGCACGAGCTGGCGATCTTCGAGGCGGCGGCCGAATCGCTTGCCCGCTTCGGCCGCCACGCGCTGCGCCACTACATCATTTCGCACACCGAATCGGTCAGCGACCTGCTCGAGGTGCAGTTGCTGCTCAAGGAGGTCGGCCTGCTGCGCGGCGCGCTCGGCGACGACGCCGAAGGCGACCTGATCGTCGTGCCGCTGTTCGAGACCATTGCCGACCTGCGCAACGCCGCGCCGATCATGCGCGAGTACTACGCGCTGCCGGGTATCGTCCGGCTGGTCGCGCGCGGCGGCGAGCAGGACGTGATGCTCGGCTACAGCGACAGCAACAAGGACGGCGGCACCTTCACCAGCAACTGGGAGCTGTACCGCGCCGAGCTGGCGCTGGTCGAACTGTTCGGCGAAATGGCGCGCGAGCAGCCGATCCGGCTGCGCCTGTTCCACGGCCGCGGTGGCACCGTCGGCCGCGGTGGCGGCCCGAGCTACCAGGCGATCCTGGCGCAGCCGCCGGGTACCGTGAACGGGCAGATTCGCCTGACCGAGCAGGGCGAAGTCATCGCGTCGAAATACGCGCACCCGGAGATCGGCCGGCGCAACCTGGAAACGCTGGTCGCCGCGACGCTCGAGGCGACGCTGCTGCATCCGACCGAAAGTGCGCCGAAGGCGTTTCTCGCCGCCGCCGCAGAGATCAGCGACGCGAGCTTCGCCGCCTACCGCAAGCTGGTCTACGAGACGCCCGGCTTCACCGACTTCTTCTTCAGCGCCACGCCGATTCGCGAAATCGCCGAGCTGAACATCGGCTCGCGCCCGGCCTCGCGCAAGGCAACGCGAGCGATCGAGGACCTGCGGGCGATCCCCTGGAGCTTCAGCTGGGGCCAGTGCCGCATGGCCCTGCCCGGCTGGTGCGGCTTCGGCTCCGCGATCGAGACCTACCTGGCGAATCCGGAGACGCAACCGCAGCGCCTGGCGCTGCTGCGCCGGATGCACCGCCAGTGGCCGTTCTTCCGCACCCTGCTGTCGAACCTCGACATGGTGCTGGCCAAGAGCGACCTCGCCATCGGCGCCCGCTACCTCGAACTGGTGGGCGACAAGCGGCTGGCCAAGCGCATCTTCAGCCTGATCGAAGCCGAATGGCAGCGCACTGCCGACGCGCTGGCGACGATCACCGGGGAAAGCGGCCGCCTGGCGTCGAATGCGGCGCTGGCGCGGTCGATCGAGCACCGGTTCCCGTACCTCGACCCGCTCAACCACCTGCAGGTCGAACTGATGCGCCGCTACCGCGGCATGACCTCGCGCAACGACGACGACCCGGCGACGGCGCGCGTGCACCGCGGCATCCACATCTCGATCAACGGGGTGGCGGCGGGATTGAGGAATACCGGGTGAAAGCCGACTCGAATCGTTGTAGCGGAATTGTTTGCGGTCTCGCAAAGGTTCGTGCCAACCGTGTCCTGAAAGCCAGGACTCTTTGTAGTCGGCCCCAAATGTGAGCACATGGCCAACGTTCTTGGTACTCAAGGACAGCGGGTTCGCAGACGACGTGGTGAAGACAAACCTGGTGCAAAGCGGAGTCGAGCCCGACAACATCCGGAGCCTTTGAGCGTGGCGCCCCCTCGCAAGTCGGAAGAAGTGCGTACGCGCGTGGTCGCGCCGGCCGTCAATGCGTCCCCGCTGACCGAACTGCTCGCCTCGCTGCGGGCGCTGATCGCCGACGGCCGCAAGCAGGCATTGCGCGCGGTCGACGCCGTGCAGGTGCAAACCTGCTGGCAGGTCGGCCGACACATCGTCGAGTTCGAGCAGGGCGGGGCCGGTCGGGCCGAGTTCGGCAGCCGCTTGCTGTCGCGGCTCGCCGAACAGCTGACAGCGGAGTTTGGCAAAGGCTTCGATGCGTCGAATCTGCGCCACATGCGCTTGTTCTACCGGGCATTTCCAATTCGTGACGCACTGCGTCACGAATTGAGCTGGACGCACTACCGGGCGCTATCCCGGGTCACCGACGAAAGCGCGCGTCAGTGGTACGCCGAAGAGGCGGCTTCGCAAGGCTGGAGTGCCCGCGCGCTCGACCGCCAGATCAGCACGCTGTATTACGAGCGGCTGCGTCTGAGCGGCGATCCGCCGCTGCTGAAAGCCGAGGCCGCGCGCCTGATCGAACCGATTCAGCGCCAACCGCGCGACTTCGTCCGCGACCCGGTGATGCTGGAATTTCTCGGCCTGCCGGGTGCCGGAAAGCTGCTCGAATCGAAGCTCGAACAGGCGTTGATGGAAAAGCTGCAGAGCTTCCTGCTCGAGCTGGGCAAGGGCTTCGCGTTCGTAGCGCGCCAACAGCGAATCAGCACCGAAACGCAGGACTTCTACATCGACCTCGTCTTCTACAACTACCTGCTGAAGTGCTTCGTGCTGTTCGACCTGAAGACCGGCAAACTCACGCATCAGGACATCGGTCAGATGGACATGTACGTCCGCATGGTCGACGACCTGCGCCGCAACCCTGGCGACAACCCGACGGTGGGCATCATCCTGTGCGCCGAGAAGGATGCCTCGGTGGCGCGCTACTCGGTGCTTGCTGGCAGCGAGCAGCTTTTTGCCAGCAAATACCGGCTCGTCCTGCCGAGCGAGGAGGAACTTCGCGCCGAGCTCGACTTCGAGCACCGAGAGCTCTCCGCGCTAAAGGCTGCGTGCGACGACACGACAGGCGAAGACGACCCGCCATGAGCATGCAACTGAAGTGCAAGCACAACCTCGACTACCGGCTTGCGGCATTGAGGACACACTGCGAGATGCGGAGAGCGCGAAGATCGCGAGCAGAAGGGGCATTTCAACGCGCTCGCGGCGTCAACGCACCTGTGCGCTTGGTTCTGGCAACCCCCGTCAGTGACCTGGAAAAGCATGGATAGGCGAGGCGCCGAATCCGCCCCGCCCGCCTGCAAATCAGGCCCCTTCCAACACCGGGTAGTCGATATACCCCTTTGCATCGCCGCCATAGAAGGTGGAAGGATCGGGTTTGTTGAGCGCTGCACCCTGACGAAAGCGCTCGGGCAGGTCGGGGTTGGCGAGGAACAACTGGCCGAAGGCGACCAGGTCGGCGAGACCTTCGGAGAGCACCGCCTTCGCGCGCTCGTGCGTGTAGCCGCTGGCGACGATCAGCGTGCCGGGATACATCGGGCGGAAGTAGCGCGCGGACAGGTCCGGCAGCGCCCGCTCGCCGGTCGACGCCGCCGGCTCGATCAGGTGCAGGTAGGCCAGACCCAGGCCGGCCAGCTTCTTCACGACCTCGCCGAAGTGCGCCTGCGGCTTGCTGTCGCACATGTCGTTGAACGAGCCGCCGGGCGAAAGGCGCACGCCGACCCGGTCGCTGCCCCAGACCGAGGTGGCCGCCTCGATCGCCTCGAACAGCAGGCGGGCGCGATTTTCCAGGCTGCCACCGTATTCGTCGTCACGCTGGTTGGTGCTGTCCTCGAGGAACTGGTCGAGCAGGTAGCCGTTGGCACCGTGCACCTCGACGCCGTCGAAGCCGGCGCGCCGGGCGCATTCGGCGGCGTTGCGGAAGTCTTCGACGATCGCGCGGATCTCGTCCAGTTCGAGTGCGCGCGGCGCTGGAATGTCCTGCAAGCCATTGGCGGTGTAGGTCTGCATGCCGCGCGGTGCGATCGCCGAAGGCGCCACCGGCTGCTCGCCGTTGCGGAAGTCCGGATGCGAGATGCGACCGACATGCCAGAGCTGCACGAAGATCAGCCCGCCTGCCTGGTGCACGGCGTCGGTCACTTCCTTCCAGGCAGCGACCTGCGCGTCGTCGTAGATGCCCGGCGTGGCGATGTAGCCCTGCGCGCCGGCGCTGATCTGCGTCGCCTCGGTGATCACCAGCCCCGCCGAGGCGCGCTGGCTGTAGTAGGTCGCCGCCATCTTCGACGGCAGGTTGCCGGCCTCGGCGCGGCTGCGCGTCAACGGCGCCATGACCATGCGGTTCTTCAGCGTCAGGGGGCCAAGCGTGTAAGGCGAGAAGAGGTCGGCAGCGTTGGCGTTCGATTCGGTAGACATGGGATTCCTGAAGGATGGTTCCGCGCAGCAGACGGTGCCACTGCACAAGCGGCGCCAGAGGGCGCCGCCCGGTGCTGATCAAGCCGTGTGCCCGACATGGTGTGGGAGCCCGGCGCCCGGTCAGCCGGCGCAGCCGCGGCCGGCCGCGCCGCCTGTGCGTCGATAAAATCGGCGACTTCCTCTTTGCAGCGCTGCCGCCGACGCTGCAGCACCGAGCCGATGTCCAGCAACCAACTCGAAACCAAGTCGCAGGCCTGGTCGGCGCTCTTCTCCGAGCCGATGAGCGAGCTGGTCAAGCGCTACACCGCCAGCGTCGACTTCGACCAGCGCCTCTGGCGCGCCGATATCCAGGGCAGCCTGGCGCATGCGGAAATGCTCGGTGCGCAAGGCATCCTCGCCGCGGACGACGTGGCGAGCATCGCGCGGGGCCTCGCGCAGGTTGCCGCGGAGATCGAGTCCGGTGCGTTCGAGTGGAAGCTCGATCTCGAGGACGTGCACCTCAACATCGAGGCGCGGCTGACGCAGCTCGTCGGCGACGCCGGCAAGCGGCTGCACACCGGCCGCTCGCGCAACGACCAGGTCGCCACCGATGTGCGCCTGTGGCTGCGCGACGAGCTGAGCACGCTCGGCGAATTGCTGCGCCAGCTGCAGCGGGCGCTGGTCGACGTGGCCGACGCCAATGCCGATGTGGTGATGCCCGGCTTCACCCACCTGCAGGTGGCGCAGCCGGTCAGCTTCGGTCATCACCTGCTGGCCTATGTCGAGATGTTCTCGCGCGACGCCGAGCGCTTCGCCGAGGTTCGCCGCCGCACCAACAGGCTGCCGCTCGGCGCTGCCGCACTCGCCGGCACCAGCTATCCGCTCGACCGCGAGCGGGTGGCGCGCACCCTCGGCATGGAAGGCGTCTGCCAGAACAGCCTCGACGCGGTCAGCGACCGCGATTTCGCGATCGAGTTCAGCGCCGCAGCGAGCCTGTGCATGGTGCACTTCTCGCGCTTGTCGGAAGAGCTGGTGCTGTGGATGAGCCAGAGCTTCGGCTTCATCGACCTGGCCGACCGCTTCTGCACCGGCTCGTCGATCATGCCGCAGAAGAAGAACCCCGACGTGCCCGAACTCGCCCGCGGCAAGACCGGCCGTGTCGTCGGCAACCTGATGTCGCTGCTGACGTTGATGAAGGGCCAGCCGCTGGCCTACAACAAGGACAACCAGGAAGACAAGGAGCCGCTGTTCGACAGCGTCGACACGCTCGGCGACACGCTGCGCATCTTCTGCGAGTTGGTTGCCGGCATCCGCGTCCGGCCGGAGGCGATGCAGCGCGCCGCGCTGCGCGGCCATGCCACGGCGACCGACCTCGCCGATTACCTGGTGAAGAAGGGCCTGCCGTTTCGCGATGCGCACGAAATCGTCGCCCATGCGGTGCGCGAGGCTTCTGCTGCCGGCGGCGAACTCGCCGAGCTGCCACTGGAAAGGTTGCAGGGCTTCCATGCCGCCATCGAGCCCGACGTCTACGAGGTGCTCAGCCTGCGCGGCTCGCTCGAGTCGCGGCGCAGCCTCGGCGGCACCGCGCCCGCGCAGGTTCGGGCACAGATCGCGCGGCATCGTGAACGCCTGGGCTGAGGCGAACGGCGCGGCTCGAGTGCGGCCCGGCGCGCGAGCCGCATCCAGCCTGTGCCTGCCGGCGTAGAAACGCCGATGACTTTCCGACGCCCGCTCCTACTCGCCGGGGCGGCACTCGCCGCCCTCGCCCTGCTCGCGGCGTGCTCGCCCGTGGCCACACTCAACGCCCTGGTGCCGCGCGGCAGCTACCAGCTCGACAACGACATCGCCTACGGCACCGGCCCGCGCCAGCGGCTCGACGTTTACCGCCCGACCCGGGCTGCACCGCCGGGCGGCCATCCGCTGGTCGTCTTCTTCTACGGCGGCTCCTGGAACGAGGGCAGCCGCGGCGACTACCGCTTTGTCGGCGAAGCGCTCGCTTCGCGCGGCATCATCGCCGTCGTGCCCGACTACCGGCTCTATCCGGACGTGCGCTACCCCGAGTTCCTGGTCGATAGCGCCGGCGCGCTGGCTTATGCGATGCAACATGCCGCCCGGCTGGGTGCCGATCCGAAACGCGTCTTCGTCATGGGCCACAGTGCCGGGGGCTACAACGCGGCGATGCTGGCACTCGATCGCCGTTGGCTGGCGCCTTCGGGCCGCTCGCCCGCGGCGCTGGCCGGCTGGATCGGCCTGGCGGGTGCGTACGATTTCTATCCGATGGGCAACCCGGCCGCGCGACCGGTGTTCTTCCATCCGAACTATCCGCCCGACTCGCAGCCGATCGGCTTCGTCGGCCCCGGGTCACCACCCGCGTTCCTGGCCGCGCCGGTCGACGACCCGCTGGTCGATCCGGCGCGCAACACACGGCAGATGGCCGACAAGCTCGACGCCGCCGGCGTGCCGGTCGAACTGCGTATCTATCCCCGCGTCAGCCACGTCACGCTGGTCGGCGCCCTGGCCGCGCCGCTGCGCTGGCTGGCTCCGGTGCTCGACGACGTCAGCCGCTTCGTCCTCGAGACCCCCCCGCGCTAAAGCGCAACGAGACCTGCGGCAACGAGTTCGAAGGTGTGAGGTAAACCGTCGCGAGCTGCGCAGCAGGTTTATTCACACCTTCTTCAGTGTTCGCGCAGCTTGACCCGCAGCCGGGCGATGGACTGGGTGTGCAACTGGCAGACGCGCGACTCGGTGACCTTGAGCACCGCGGCAATCTCCTTCAGATTCATGTCGTGCTCGTAGTACATGCTCATGACGTACTGCTCGCGCTCGGGCAGCAGCTTGATGGCTTCGACCAGCGCTTCGCGCATGCGCGTGTCCTGCAACTGGCCCATCGGCGTCAGCGCGGCGTCGGGAACGTGGCGGTCGAGGTAGTCCTGATCGCCTTCGTCGCCCGACATGTCGGACAGATAGACCAGCTGGCTGCCGCGAACCCGGGCCAGCGTTTCCTGGTAGCCGCGCAGGCTCATGTCGAGCGCGTCGGCCACCTCGCTGTCGAACGGCGTGCGGCCGAGCGACTGCTCGAGCTGCCGCACCGCCGCCTCGATGCTGCGCTGCTGCTTGCGGATGCCGCGCGACAGATGGTCGCTGCCGCGCAGCTCGTCGAGCATGGCGCCGCGGATGCGCTGCGTGACGAAGGTCTCGAACTGCACGCCTTGCTCGGTATCGAAGCGCGTCATCGCGTCGGCCAAGCCGATCAGGCCGACCTGGATCAGGTCGTCGACTTCGACGTTGGCGGGCAGCTTGGCAATCATCTGGTGGGCCAGGCGGCGCACCAGCGGCCGGTACTGCTTGAGCGTCGGCGTGATGTCCGTTGCGCACGAGGCGGTGTTCATCGGTGGGCTCCGAAGGGCTGCGGTTCGCGGGGTCGTTTGGGTGGCGTTCATTGCAGCTGGATGGCTCGGGCCGTCTTGCCCTTGCCGGCGCGCGCCGGCGGGTTGCACAGGCCGCAGACGTAGTGCTTGGCGATCTCGTGCGGATGGGTGACGAAGTGGCCGCCGCAGCGCGAGCACGGCGTCATCGTCAACATGCCGTTGTCGACGAACTTGACCAGGCGCCAGGCACGCGTCACCGACAGCAGCGCATCCAGTTCCTGCGCCACCGTCTGCTCCTGGTACAGCTGGTAGGCCTTGATCACCGCGTCGATCTCGTCGAGCTCGGCAACCTTGTTCAGGTACTCGTGGATGTTGAGGAACAGCGAAGCGTGGATGTTCGGCTGCCAGGTCGTGAACCAGTCGGTGGAGAAAGGCAGCTGACCCTTGCTCGGCGACTTGCCCGAAACCTCCTTGTAGAGACGCAGCAGCCGCTCGTACGACATGTCGGTCTCGGACTCGAGCACCTGCAGGCGGGCACCCAGGTTGATCAGGGTGACGGCGCGCTCGATCTGGCGGGCCTCGGTGAGGATGCTTTTGCTGCGCATGGCGGGCTCCCGACGGGCGATGGGTCAGGCGGCTTCGCGATGGCGGCCGGCGAGCAGGATGCTGGCGTGCAGGCGGCTGGTGGTTTCGCCGGCGCCGCTGCGGCCGTGCTGCGTCAGCAGGCCCCAGACCAGGTCGTCGTCCATCCGGAAGCGGCACAGCAGCGTGTTGGTCGCCGCCATCTTCATCATCTGCGAGGGCGTCAACACGGCGATCAGGCCGGCGGTGTCGTCGCTGATGCCGAGCCGGTAGAGCGCCTGTTCGCGGTCGATGCGGATCAGGTTCTGCGCCAGCATCAGGTAGGAGAGATTGGCTTCGCGAATTTCGGTGAGGATCTGGTCGGCATTCATCGGGTGGCTCCCTCTCCGGCGGGTCCGGCGGAAGGCCGGCTGATCGCGGTTGGCATGAGGAGAATTCTCGGGAGCCGAGTTGCCGGGCGTTATCAGGCCATCTCTGCCGATCGGGTCTGTGTTTTGCGGTCATGCTTGTCAGGCAAACCCCTACAGTGCGTCGTGAAGCGCCTACCCCCGCGCGGCTTGTTGTGGCCGAACGCGGCGGACCGCGCCTCAAGAGCCGACGCGAACTGCCGATCAGCACGCCACGCCAAGGGCCCTGTGCCGACCCACCGACCGAGAGACGATCCCAGACCATGTTGCAAACACCGGAGGCCAAGACGGCCGGCATTCCCCTGCTCGACTACTACGAAGCCGTCGAGCGCGCAAGCGCCGACATGCTCGATGCGGCACGGGCCGGCGAGTGGGACCGGGTGGTCGAACTCGAGAGTGCCTGCACCGTGCTGATCGCGCAGCTCAAGCAGGCGGCGGCAACGCAGTCGCTCGCCGGCACCGAGCGGCGCCGCAAGGCGAACATCATGCGGCGCATCCTGCTTGCCGATGCGCAGATCCGCAGCCTCTCCGACCTGCCGATGGTCGAGGTCGAGGTGGAGCCGACCAGCGCAGGGCACACGCTGCACTGACCGAGCCGATGCCCTCCCCGTCCATCGCGCCGCAGCGCGCCCCACAGGTCGTCGACGAGCCCGGGCGCATCGCCGAGGCGCTGCAGCGTCTGGTCGACGGCGCCAACCCGGTGACGGTCCGGTCGGCGGACAACACCGTGCTCGAAGCGACGCTCTGGTCGCAGGACGCCGGCCGGGGCGTCATCAGCTTCAGTGCCGATGCCGACGATCCCCGGGTGCAGGCGCTGGTCGAGGCCAACGACGCGGTGGTCACTGCCCAGCTCGACGAGGTCGTCGTCCGCTTCCATATCGACAGCCTGGTGCTGGTGCGTCGTGGCAGCGACTGCGCCATGAGCAGTAGTTTTCCGTTGCAGCTCGAACGCGTCCACCGGCGCAACAGCCCTCGGGTGCGGCCGATCGCGCGCACGACGACGGTGGCCCGCCTCAACCACCCGCTCGAACCCGACCGCCGGCTGGTGCTGCGGGTGCTCGACATCAGCCACAGCGGCTTCGCGTTGTTCATGCCCGACCGCCTGCCCGCGATACCGCCGGGCACGCGGCTGGCGCCGGTGCTGATCGAGCTCGACAGCGAAACCCGTCTGCGCGTGGTGCTGGAATTGCTGCATGTCACCGCACTGCATCCACGGTCGGGCGGTGTGCGGCTCGGCTGCCGCCTGCTGGCCACGCCGCCCGAGGATGCCGAGCGCCTGGCGCGCTATGTCGACCAGGCGCAGCCGGCGCGGCCGCAGACCCGGCCTGGATAAGGCGCGCGCGGGCCACCCGCCCGGCCCAGCGGACGCGACGCCAGGTTTTCAACCGCGCGGATGGTGCCTGGCGTGCAGCAGCCGCAGGCGCTCGCGCGCGACGTGGGTGTAGATGGTGGTGGTCGAGATATCGGCGTGGCCGAGCAGCAGCTGCACCGCGCGGAGATCGGCACCGTGGTTGAGCAGGTGCGTGGCAAAGGCATGGCGCAGCGTGTGCGGCGACAGCGGAACGCCGATTCCCGCGACCAGCGCATGGCGCTTGATCAGCTTCCAGAACATCTGCCGCGTCATCGGCCCGCCGCGCGCCGTCACGAACAGGGCGTCGCTCGACTGGCCGCCGAGGATGGCGGCGCGGGCCTCGCCCAGATAGCGCCGCAGCCAGGCATGCGCCTCCTCGCCGAAGGGCAGCAGCCGCTCGCGGTTGCTCTTGCCGGTGACGCGCAGCGCCGCCTCGGCCATGCCGAGGTGCACGGTTTTCAGGTTGACGAGCTCGCTGACGCGCAGACCGCTGGCGTACATCAGCTCGAGCATGCTGCGGTCGCGCAAGCCCAGTGAGGTGGTGGTGTCCGGCGCCCGCAGCAGCGCCTCGACCTGGGCCTCGCTCAGCGTCTTCGGCACCCGCAGCGGCTGGCGCGCGGCCGCCAGGCGCAAGGTCGGATCGGCAACCAGCGCCTGCTCGCGCAACGCCCAGCGGAAGTAGCGTTTGAAGACCGCCAGCCGGCGGTTGACGCTGCTGGCCTTGCTGCTGGCATGGCGCACCAGCGCGTATTCGCGCAAGTCCGACTCGGTGCTCGCATCGACCGTGCGGCCGTCGCGCGCGGCAAGCCAGTCGGCATAGAGCGTCAGATCGCGGCGGTACGCCGCGAGCGTGTTGGCGGCAAGGCCGTCTTCGATCCAGAGCGCGTCGATGAAGCGCTCGATCGCCGAGCGACTCGTCGCCAGCGCTGCGTTCATGCCTGCAGGACCGCGCGGCCGCGGCCTGCCACGGGCCGCGTCGGGCACACTTCGGCGATGGCCCAAGCATGGTTGCTGCTACCCGATTTCCTGTTGATTGCCTGCGGTTTCTTCATCTGCCGCTACACGCCCCTGAATCGCACGGTGTGGGATGCCGTCGAGCGGCTCGTCTACTACCTGCTGTTTCCGCTGCTGCTTTTCAACGCGATTGTCCGCGTGCCGCTGCATCTTGCCGAGGCGGCCCCGCTGGCCGTCGGCGTGCTGGCGACCTCGATCTGCGGCATCGCGCTGGCGCTCGGCATCGGTCGCTGGCCGGGGGTGGATGCGCGGCTGCATGCATCCGGGGCCCAGGTGGCCTTCCGCTTCAACTCGTTCATTGCCCTGGCACTGGCTGAACGGCTGCAGGGCGCGCAAGGGCTGGCGGCGATGGCGTTGGTGATTGCGCTGTGCGTGCCGCTCTGCAACGTGGCTGCGGTCTGGCCGCTGGCGCGCCACGGTGGGCACGCGTTTCACCGCGAGCTGCTGCGCAATCCGCTGATCGTCAGCACGGTGGCCGGCCTGGTCGCCAACCTCGCCGGGCTGCAGCTGCCCGGCGTGATCGCGACGACGATGCAGCGCATCGGGGGTGCGGCGCTGCCGCTCGGCCTGATGGCCGCCGGCGCCGGCCTGCACCTCGGCGGGCTGAAGGCCGCACCCGGCCTGGCCGCGTCGCTGCTGACGATCCGCCATGCGATCGTGCCGATCGCCGGCCTGGCCATCGCACTGGCGCTGTCGCTGCCGGCCGAGCAGCGGCAGATCGTCGTCATCTACGCCGCGCTGCCGACCGCCAGCAGTGCCTATGTGCTGGCGGCGCGGATGGGCGGCAATGGCGGCTACGTCGCCGGGCTGGTGACGATCTCGACGCTGCTCGGCATGCTCAGCATCCCACTCTGGCTGGCGGTGGCGAGCGGGAGCTGACGGCGCCGGTTCAGGCGGCAAGCGCCCAGTCGATGTGCTCGCGCACCAGCGGCGAGGCGACGTCGCGGCCGGCCTGCAGTGCTTGCCCGGCCGCCGGCCGCACCGCCGCATCGCCGCGGCACGCGTTGCCGAGTGCCACCGCGAGATTGCGCCGCCAGCGTTCGAAGCCAATGCGCCGGATCGCGCTGCCTTCGGTGCGCCGCAGGAAGGCTGCCTCGTCCCACTCCCACAGCTGCAGCAGCGTGGCCGACGCGAACGGTTCGCGCACATCGAAGTCGGCCAGCACGCTGCGCTGCGCATAGCGGTTCCACGGGCAGACCAGCTGGCAGTCGTCGCAGCCGTAAATGCGGTTGCCGATAAGCGGCCGCAGCTCGAGCGGTATCGCGCCGTGGTGCTCGATCGTCAGGTAGGAGATGCAGCGCCGCGCATCGATGCGCCCGGCGGCGACGATCGCCGCGGTCGGGCACACGTCGATGCAGGCGCGGCAGCTGCCGCAATGCGCGCTGACCGGCGGCGTCGGCGTGAGCGGCAGGTCGACGTAGATTTCGCCGAGGAAGAACATCGACCCGCCGTCGCGGTCCAGCGCCAGCGTGTGCTTGCCGCGCCAGCCCAGGCCGCTGCGGCTGGCGAGTTCGACTTCGAGCACCGGGGCCGAATCGGTGAACACGCGGTGCCCGATCGGTCCCACGTCGTCGGCCAGCCGGGCGGCGAGTTGCTGCAGACGCGAGCGCAGCACCTTGTGGTAGTCGCGGCCTCGCGCATAAAGCGAAACCGTCGCCTGCGACGGCGTTGCCAGCCGCCGCCATTCGACCGCCCGCCAGCCGCCGTCGCCTGCCTCGTCAGGTCCCTGGCGCGGCAGATAATCCATGCGCGCGGTGATCACTGCCACGGTGCCCGGC
Source organism: uncultured beta proteobacterium (assembly GCA_963826695.1). GTDB lineage: Bacteria > Pseudomonadota > Gammaproteobacteria > Burkholderiales > Burkholderiaceae_C > CAWGXZ01. The sequence continues at coordinate 476,748 of CAWGXZ010000003.1, read as the reverse complement.
ACCAATTCGGCGGGCCGGCTGCGCTTGCTGCCGTGTCGCGCCATATACGCCATGTCGCCGTGCAGGCCCTGCGCCAGCCAGTCCGCAAAGCCCGGCTCGGCCGAGGCCAGGTCGATGCCGGCCACGCCGATGCGGGAAAATCCCAACTCCCCTGCCCAGCCGCGCAGGCGTTGCATCAAGGCACCTTCATCGAACCCGTGACCGCTCATCGAGCCATTCTAGAAAGCTGCCGCCTCGACTGGCGCGACGAGGACGACTGCGCCGCGGACGCGCAGCGCCTGGCCGCCGAGCCCGGCGCTGCGCGATGCGCGGGTCGAGTTGCGCGGCCCGCTCGGTGCCGGCAAGACGACCTTCGTTCGCCATCTGCTGCGGGCCCTCGGCGTCGACGGCCGGGTCAAGAGCCCGAGCTATGCGCTGATGGAGTGCTACGCGCTGGCCGGCTTCGAGGCCTGGCATTTCGACTTCTACCGGTTCGAGGATGCGAACGAATGGGAGGACGCCGGCTTCCGCGACATCTTCGCCAGCGCCGGCCTGAAGCTGGTCGAATGGCCGGAACGTGCCGAGGCACTGCTGCCGCTGGCCGACCTGCGGCTGCAATTGACGCCGGCCGAGCGTGAGCGCTCGGTCCGGGTCGACGCGCTGACGGCGCGCGGCGTGTCGCTGTCGCGGGCACTTTGCGGCCGGAGCCTGCCGAGGTGATCGCCCGGCGCGGCTTGCTGCGAGGCGTCGGTGTCGCCACGCTGCTGCTCGCCATTCGCGAGCGCGCCTTCGGCGCCGATATCGTCGCGGTGCGTGTCTGGCCCGCCGACGACTACACCCGCGTGACGATCGAGAGCGACGTTCCGCTCGCCGCTCGCGACTTTCTTGCCGAGCAACCGGCGCGGCTGGTGATCGATATCGACGGCCTCGAACTCAGCCCGGCGCTGCGCAGCCTGATCAGCAAGGTGCAGGCCGACGATCCGTACATCGGCGGCATCCGGGTCGGTCAGTACCAGCCTCGGGTGGTTCGTCTGGTGATCGACCTCAAGCAGCCGGTGGCGCCGCAGGTTTTCAGCCTGGCGCCGGTTGCCGCTTACCAGCACCGGCTGGTTTTCGACCTGCGGCCGACGGCGGCGCGCGACCCCTTGCTCGCGCTGATGATCGAGAAGCAGCAGGCCGAGCGCGCCGCGGCGCAATCGCTGCGCGATGCGCTTGGTGAATTCATCGGCAAGGTCGATCGGGCGGGCGCGTCGGCGCCGGGGGCGACCACCTTGCCTTCGCCGTCACCGCAGACCCCGCTCGCGTCAGCGGCCGTTGCCGCCGCAGCATCCGCGCCACGACTGGCCTTGCCGCGTCCGCCGGCAGGCCTCCCGCCGCCCGCACCCAGGCCGCCGCTGGTGGCCGCTGCCCCTGCTGCAACGCCGCCGATGAGCGCCTCGCCCGCAACGCCGGGGACCGTCCCACCCCCTCTGCAGCAGCGCATCAACCGGCTGACGATCGTTGCCATCGACCCGGGCCACGGCGGCGAGGACCCGGGGGCCATCGGCCCGAGCGGGCTGCGCGAGAAAGACGTTGTGCTGGCAATCGCCCTGCAACTGCGCGACCGGCTCAACGCCGTGCCCAACATGCGCGCGATGCTCACCCGCGACGCCGACTTCTTCGTGCCGCTGCAGGACCGCGTGAGCAAGGCCCGCCGCGTTCAGGCCGACCTCTTCGTCTCGATCCATGCAGACGCCTTCATCACACCGCAGGCAAGCGGCGCGTCGGTGTTCGCGCTGAGCCAGAACGGCGCCTCGAGCACCACGGCGCGCTGGATGGCCCGCCGCGAGAATGCCGCCGACCTGGTCGGCGGCGTCAATGTGGAGAACCAGGATGCGGCCGTGCTGCGCACCCTGCTCGACATGAGCACGGCGGCGCAGATCCGCGACAGCCTGCATGTCGGCCGCGAGGTGCTCGGTCAGATCGGCAAGGTGGGACGGCTGCACAAGCCGCGCGTCGAGCAGGCCGGATTCGCCGTGCTGAAGGCGCCCGACACGCCGTCGATCCTGGTCGAGACCGCCTTCATCTCGAATCCGGAGGAAGAAGCCAGGCTGCGCGATCCGGAGTACCAGACGCAGCTGGTGAATGCGCTCGTTGCCGGAATCGAGCGCTACTTTGCACGCAATCCGCCGCTTTCGCGACAGCGAACGCTTTGAACGCGGCGCCCTCGCGGCGCCGGCCTCATGCGGTCGACCGGTCGCGCAGGCGGGTGCGCAGTGCGCCGGCAGCGGCCAGCAGCCCCGGCACCAGGACCAGCGCCCAGATGATCTTGTCGAGGTGCTCCTTGACCCAGGGGATGTTGCCGAAGAAGAAGCCGGCAACCGTCAGCGCGCCCACCCAGAGCAACCCGCCTGCGAGGTTGTAGGCGCTGAAGTGGACGCGGTTCATCTCGGCCACGCCGGCGACGAACGGCGCGAAGGTCCGAAGGAACGGCAGGAAACGGGCGACGATGATCATCACGCCGCCATGGCGTTCATAGAAGGCATGCGCCTGGTCGAAGGCCCGGCGATTGAAGAAGCGCGACTGCTCCCAGCCGAAGACCCGGGGACCCACCTTCCGCCCGATGCTGTAGTTGACCTGGTCGCCGAGGATCGCCGCGACGGCGAGTACCAGCATCGACAGCGGCAGCGACATCAGACCGACGCCGCACAGCGCGCCGACGACGAAAAGCAGCGAATCGCCCGGCAGGAACGGCATGACGACAACGCCGGTCTCGGTGAAGATGATCGCGAACAGCAGCAGATACACCCAGACGCCGTAGTCGCGGACGAAATTGGCCAGGTGGACATCCACATGGAGGATGAAGTCGACCAGCATTCCAAGCAGTTCCATGGCGCGGGATTATCGGTGCCTGCCTCGGCACGCCCCGACGCCGAACGTGCGGCTTTCTACAATCGGGCGATGAACGCGCCGACCGAACTTCAACTGCGCCGGCCGATCCGCGAACTGCCCGGCGAGCTGGTGAGCCAGATCGCCGCCGGCGAGGTGGTCGAGCGCCCGGCGTCGCTGGTCCGCGAACTGGTCGACAACGCGCTCGACGCCGGTGCCTGCGAGATCGGCGTGCGGCTGAGTGGCGGCGGCGTTCGCGCCGTCTCAGTGGAGGACGACGGTTGCGGCATCCCGGCCGACGAACTGCCGCTCGCGCTGCGACGCCACGCGACGAGCAAGATCGCCTCGCTGGCCGACCTCGAGCGCGTGCTGACGATGGGCTTCCGCGGCGAGGCGCTGGCCGCGATCGCCGCCGTGGCCGACCTTTCGATCACCAGCCGCAACGCCGGCGCTGCACACGGCTGGCGCATCGACGGCCGCACCGGCGAGTTGGCGCCGGCCGCGCGGGCCATCGGCAGCAGCGTCGAGGTGCGCGAGCTGTTTTTCAGCACCCCGGCTCGGCGCAAGTTCCTCAAGGGTGAAGCCACCGAGCTGGCGCACTGCGTCGAGGCGCTGAAGCGACATGCGCTGGTTCGGCCCGACGTGAGTTTTGCCCTCTGGCATGAGGGCAGGCTGCTGCACCAGTGGCGCGCTGGCGATCCCGAGCAGCGGGTGCGGCAGGTGCTTGGCGATGACTTCGTCGCGCAGAGCCGGCCGGTGGCGCTCGACGGTGGCGGCCTGCATATCACCGGCCGCGCCGGATCGCCGGAGTCGGCGCGGCCGCGTACCGACCAGCAGTTCGTCTATGTCAACGGGCGTTTCGTCCGCGACAAGCTGATCGGGCACGCGGTGCGTGCGGCCTACCAGGACGTGCTGCACGGTGGCCGCCAGCCGGCGTACCTGCTGTTCGTCGAGATCGCTGCCGAGCGGGTCGACGTCAATGTTCACCCGACCAAGGTCGAGGTGCGATTTCGCGAGCCGCGCGAGCTTCATCAGGCGGTACGGCGTTCGGTCGAAAGCGCCTTGGCGATACCGATTGCCGGTGCGCCGGCCGCCGTTTCCGATTCTTCCGCGCTTGCAGATGAATGGGTAAAGCAGCCGCAGCCGCAGCCGCAGCGTTCAGCGGGAGCACCGTGGTTGCCGCAGGCGCTGTCACCTGCGCAGTCGCAACTTGCCTTGCAGCAGGCGCGCGTTCTCTACGCCGGCGAGGCGCTGCCCGACTGGCCAGCGCCTGCGCCACCGGGTGTGACGACGCTCCAAGATCCGGGCATCCGTGCAATGCCGGCGACCGACCTGCCAGCAACCGCCGAGTGGCCGCTCGGCCGCGCGCTGGCGCAGCTTGCGGGCATCTACATCCTGGCCGAGAACGCCCAGGGACTGGTCATCGTCGACATGCATGCGGCGCACGAGCGCGTCGTCTACGAAAGTCTCAAGGCCGCCTGGCGCGAGCGTGGCATCGAGAGCCAGCAGCTGCTGATTGCTGCAACCTTCCCGGCCACCGCCCAGGAAATTGCAACTGCCGAAGCGCATGCGGCAAATCTGCTGAGGCTGGGTATCGACGTGTCCGAACTGGCCGCCGGCGTGCTGGCGGTGCGCTCGCGGCCGGCACTGATGCAGGGCAGCGACGTCGTCGGCCTGACGCGCAGCCTGCTCGCCGAACTCGCCGAATACGACTGCAGCATGCTGCTCGAGCGCGCGCACGACCAGGTCCTCTCGACCATGGCCTGCCATGCGGCCGTGCGAGCCAACCGCCAGCTGACGCTCGAAGAGATGAACGCACTGCTGCGCGACATGGAGCGCACCGAACGCAGCGACCAGTGCAACCACGGGCGGCCGACCTGGCGCCAGGTCAGCATCCGCGAACTCGACGCCATGTTCTGGCGCGGTCGCTGAACCCGCCACGCAAGGCGCCTCGAAGCTCCAATGCCGACACTCAAGCTGAAGACTAAACCGCGCTCGGGTCGCGCAAACGCGCGGCCTCCCCTGCGCGGCGCCGGCTCGGCGCTGCGGCACCGGCCGACGCTTGCCGAAGCTGAGGCCGAGCGCCGGGAACGGCGTGGCCCCGTCGGCGAGCGTCCGCCGGAGCCTCGGCAGCGGCGCGAGCCGCCTGCGGCGAAGCAGCCTGCGCCGCCGCGGCCGCACGGCGCTTCGCGTGACACGCGGCCTGTTCCTGCGGCGCGACCGCAGGCCCCCCCGCGAGACACGCAGCGCGCTCCGCCGCGCCCGAATGCCTTCGGGAAAGACACGCGGCCGCAGCCGGCATCGGAGCCAGCCGGGAAGAATCGACCATCGGCCCACCCGTCTCGTGAGCAAACACCCGCGACCGCGCGCATTCAAATCCCGCACGAAAGCACCGCCGACGGCAGCCTGCGCCTGTCGAAACGCATGAGCCAGCTCGGCCTGGCTTCCCGGCGCGAAGCCGACGAATGGATCGCCGCCGGCTACGTCCGGGTCGACGGCCGAATCGTCGATGAACTCGGCTCGCGGGTGCTGCCGGAGCAGCAGGTCACCATCGATGCGCGGGCGCGCCAGCTACAGGCACAAAAGGTCACCATCCTCATCAACAAACCGGTCGGATTCGTCAGCGGACAGGCCGAAGATGGTCATCAGCCGGCGGTCACACTGCTCGAGCCGCGCAATCAATGGCGCGACGATCACTCCGGCATCGCCTGGACCCGCGAACATCTGCGTGGCCTCGCGCCTGCCGGGCGGCTGGACATCGACTCGGTCGGGCTGCTCGTGCTGACGCAGGACGGCCGCATTGCGCGTCAGCTGATCGGCGAGGACAGCGGTGTCGAAAAAGAGTACCGCGTCCGGGTTCGGCCGGCACCGGGGCACGCGCCACTCGATGACGTGGGCCTAGCGCTGCTGCGACATGGACTCGAACTCGACGGCGAGCCGCTGCGCGAGGCTCAGGTCGACTGGATCGACCCGGAACAGCTCGGCTTCGTGTTGCGCCAGGGCAAGAAGCGACAGATCCGCCGCATGTGCGAGGCAGTCGGTCTCGAGGTCTTGCGGCTCGAGCGGGTGCGGATCGGTCGCGTGCTGCTGGGCGACCTGCCGCTTGGGCGCTGGCGCTATCTCGGGCTTGCCGAGTCGTTCGAATAGGGATCGCAGACGAAAAAAAACGGGGCTGGCGCCCCGTTTTGGCTGGTCGGTCCGGCAGCAGCAGCCGCCGGATCCGGAACCGTGAACTTACTTCGGCGCGATCATCGGGCCGCCCTTCGGACGGTCCTTGGTGGCACCGCCCTCGTTGTTCGCGATCGAGCCCGTGTCGGCCTTCGTCGCAGCCTTGGCTTCACTGGCAACGGCTGCACGGCTGTTTTCGCCCGACGCGACCTTCGGGCCACCCTTCGGACGCTCCTTCGTGGCGCCTGCCGCATCGACGTTCGTCGAGCCGGTGCCCGCCTTGATCGCAGCCGTTGCATCTTGCTTCACCGAGCTGCGCGACTCGCTGCCGGACATTGCCTTAACCCCGCCCTTCGGACGATCCTTCGTGGCGCCGCCTTCGTTGATGGCGATCGAGCCCGTGTCCGCCTTGGCGGCGGCCTTGCCTTCGCTGGCAACCGACGAACGGGTCACCGGAGCCGAGGCTCCCATGCTCGCGCCCATCGATGCGCTCGTGCCGGTGGATGACGCCATGCCGGTTTGCGCGGTGGCGTATTGGCCCAGGGCCAGCAGAACGCCGGCGAGAACAACTGTCTTTTGCATTTTCATCAATATCTCCTAAAGAGGGTTGGAGCGACCGGACGTGAAATCGGCCGTGTGCCCCGGTTAGCAATCCACAGTCCCGATCGACTGCAGTGGGTGGTTGCAGAGCCTGTAACCCGACTCTGCCGTGGTCCTAAGGCGATCAACGCGAGGCTCGACTTCCCAGATGACCGGCCGCACCGTTGTTACACAACGATGCATTTGCATCAGTGGCGCTTCGCGCCGGCGATGAACGCACGCTCCGCGTCCCCCGTCACGGCGTCGAGTGCCGGTTTCCACGCGCCGCCTTGCTGCAGCTCGGCCGCTGACCAAGCCGCACTCAGCGCGGCATCGGCATGGCCGGTATCGAGCAGCGTGCGCGAAAGATTGATCCACGCCGGAACGCTGCGGTGCGCCTGCGCCGAAAAGCTGAACGCGTCGGCCGCCAGCGCCATCTGCCCCGTGGCATACGCACTGTTGCCGAGTCCGACCGCGAGAACCGGTTCTGCCGGCCAGCGCTGTACACCGCTGGCGTAGGCCGCCAGAGCCGCCTTCGGCGTCGCCGCCCGCTCGAAGCCGACCGCCGCCTCGACCACATCCTCCTGTCTCGCAGTGACCGGCCAGCGCCCGGGTTGCAGGGCCACGAAAGCCCATGAACCCGCACGCGCCCAGGTGTGTTCGAAAGTGCGCATCGACATCAGCTCACGCCGCACCGTGCCGGAACGCAGCACGATCTCGCGGGCATCCCGGTCATAACCGACGACAACCGCGTAGTGCCACGCCGGCGAAATGCTCAGCCCGAGGTTCTGCAGAACCACCACCGGATTCCCCGCAGCAACTTCGCGCAGCAAGGCGTCGAGCGTCGGCGGAATACGCGTCGCGACAAGTCCTTCGCGACGCACCCCGGCGATCATCTCGACCTGCAGCGTGCCCTTTCGAGCCGGCAGGAAGATGCGCTCGGCCACCGCCGCGGGATCGGCAACGACACCGGCAGCGCCGACGGCCGTCGCCAGCGCGGCCGGACCGCAGTGGTAGTCGATTTGCGGAAAGAACGGGGTCGCGTCGAGCTCGGCGCGGTCCGGAAGGTCCGCGGGCCACTCGGACTGGATCGCCGCCGACTGCACGGCGCAGCCGCTTGCCGCGACCGCCAGCACGACCGCGAGCGTCACCCGGCGCCAGCCGCCGCATGCCCGGCGCACCATGCGCCGGGACGTGCCGCTCAACGAATCGACGAGGTGAACGGGAAGATCTTCGTGAAGCCGAGGATGTCGGTAATGAGCAGCACGACGAAGATCAGAACCAGCGCGCCGACGACGTTGCTCATGGCGCCCACCGGCGCGATGTCGATCTGCTTGGCGACGTGCGCCGCTTCGGCATCGGTCAACGCGGCAACGCGGTCACGCGCCTGCTCCAGGCTGACGCCGCGTTCGACCAGTGCGGCCGCCACGTCGGCACGCTCGAGGGTCGCGAGCACGTGGGCCCGCGCCGACGATTCGCTGGTCACGCCCTGGGCGACAGCCACCTGCTCGGTGCTCACCAGTGCGGCCTGGGCGCTTTGGGCCATACCCGTGAAGGTGAAACAGACGGCGACAAGCGCCGACAACACGCGCGAAGTTTTCTTCATGGTCATTCCTGATGGGTGCGCCGCGACAGTTCGGCGTGCTTGGATGCTAACGCTCGGTTTGTTCCCGGCTCTCACATTGTGTGCAGGGCGTCGGCGGCGCGCCACGGTCGGCAGGGTCCAACTGCTAGGCTCACGCGATGCCGAGCTGTGCCGCGTCCGATCCGCCGATGCCGCGCCATGCGCCCGAGCAGAAATCGGCGCACTCGTGCCGAACGCCGCAGACCGTCGCGTCGCCATCATGAAGTGCCGAGTAAAAGCCCCGTTTCTGATGCTTGCCGGGCCGACGGCCTCGGGAAAGAGCGCTGCAGCCATGGCCATCGCTGCCGCGCGGCCCGGCGGGCAGTCGGTCGAAATCGTCAGCGTCGACTCGGCGCAGGTCTATCGCGGCATGGATGTCGGCACCGCGAAGCCATCGTCGGCGGACCGTGCCACGGTGGAGCACCACTTGATCGACCTGATCGATCCGGTCGAGAGCTATTCCGCCGGCCGCTTCGTCGTCGATGCCCAGCGCGCCATCGACGAGATCCGCACGCGCGGCGCATTGCCGCTGCTGGTCGGCGGGACGATGCTCTACTTCCGGATGCTGGAGGGCGGGCTCGACCCGATGCCGGTTGCCGACATGGGGGTGCGCGCCGCGATTGAGGCCGAGGCCAGGCAGCGCGGATGGCCGGCGCTGCATGCCGAGCTGGCGCAGGTCGATCCGGCCAGCGCTGCCCGGCTGGCGCCCGCCGACCGGCAGCGCGTCCAGCGGGCGCTCGAGGTCTACCGCAGCAGCGGCCGACCGCTCTCGTCCTTTCACCGCGAGCGGCGCCTGCAAACGCCGGCCGCTGCGCTGATTTCGCTGGAACCCGCCGACCGCGCCTGGCTGCACCGGCGTATTGCCGAGCGCTTCGAGGCCATGCTGGCGCACGGGCTGGTTGCCGAAGTCGAGGCGCTGCGCAGGCGGGGCGACCTGAACGCCAACCTGCCGTCGATGCGTTGCGTCGGCTATCGGCAGACCTGGGAAGCGCTGGAGCGCGACGAACTCGGGCAGCTGCCGGACCGCGGCATCGCTGCCACCCGGCAGCTCGCCAAGCGCCAGCTCACCTGGCTGCGCAGCATGCCGCAGCGCCAGGTCGTCGCCAGCGACGCCGCCGATGCGGTCGAGCAGGTGGTGGCGGCTGCGGTTGCGTTTGCCGCATGAGCGCCTCGGCGCCGGCGTGCGAGCACCGCGCCAGGGTGCAGCCGTGAGCAATGCGTTGCCAGCCGGCGCCGCGCGCCTGCCGATCCTCGCCGTCAGCGGCCTGACCAAGCGCTACGGCGCCGAGCGACTCTTCGGCGATGTCGACCTGCAGCTGGCTGCGGGCGAACTGGTCGGGTTGCTCGGCGAATCGGGCGTCGGCAAGTCGACGCTGCTGAACTGCATTGCCGGGCTCGACCGGGCCGATGCCGGCAGCGTGCGCGTTGCCGGCACCGAGATCGGCGCTTTGAGCGAAGGCCCGCTGGCGCATTTCCGGCGCCGCCACCTCGGCTTCGTATTCCAGGCCTTCCATGTTCTGCCGCATCTCAGCGTGGCCCAGAACGTCGCGCTGCCGCTGCTGCTGCTCGGCCGCCCCGATGCCGCGCGGGTTGCCGACGGACTGCGGGCCGTCGGCCTCGGCGGCCTCGACGACCGGCTGCCGCAGACGCTTTCGGGCGGTCAGCTGCAGCGGGTGGCGATTGCCCGGGCATTGATCCACTCGCCGTCGCTGATCCTGGCCGACGAGCCGACCGGCAACCTCGATCCGCAGACCGCCGCCCGGGTGCTCGACCTGCTGCTGTCACGGGTTCGCGAAGCCGGCGCCGCCTGTCTGCTGGTCACCCACTCGCCCGCTGCAGCCGCGCGCGCCGACCGGGTGCTGCGACTGACCACCGACGGCATCGTCGAGCAGGGCAGCCCGGCCGACTGACGTGCGCTGGCAGCTCACCCACCTGTCCTGGCCCGAACTGCGCCATCAGCCCTGGCGCCATGCCAGCGCCTTGCTGGCGGTGGTGCTCGGCGTGGCGCTGGCGTTTTCGGTGCACCTGATCAATGCCTCGGCGCTCGGCGAATTCAGCGCGGCGGTGCGCCAGGTCGACGGCGAAGCCGACTTCGAGCTGCGCGCGCAGCAGGAGGGTTTCGACGAAGCGCTTTACGCACGCGTGGCGGCGCATCCGCAGATCCAGCTTGCCAGCCCGCTGATCGACCTGGCTGCTTCGGCGCAGGCCGGCGGCAGCGCGCGCGTGGCCCTGCGGCTGATCGGCCAGGACGCACTCGTCGCGGCCCGCCTCGCCCCGCAGCGCATGCCGAAGCCCGATGCCGGTGCCGACCGGCTGGCGGTGGTCGATCCCGATGCGCTGTATTTGAATGCCGAGGCGCGGCGGCAGCTCGGCGGCGCCACCATGGTCGACGTGCAAACCGATGCCGGGCGCGCCCGGCTGGCGGTGCGTGGCTCGATCGCCGCGGGCGGCGGCGCGCTGGCCGTGCTCGACATTGCCGGCGTGCAGGCGCACTTCGGCTGGCTCGGGCGCCTTTCGCGCATCGATGTCCGCCTGGCTTCGGGCGCCGACCGTGCGGCGGTGATTGCCGATCTGCAGCTGCCGGCGGGCATCCGGGTGACGACGCCGGCCGAGGCAGCCGGCCGGGTTTCCAATGTTTCGCGTGCGTACCGCGTTAACCTGACCGTGCTTGCACTGGTGGCGCTTTTTACCGGCGCTTTCCTGGTGTTCTCGATCCTTTCGCTCTCGGTCGCTCGCCGGCTGCCGCAGTTCGCCCTGCTCGGCGTGCTGGGGCTGGCGCCGCGCGAGCGGCTCGCCCTGGTGCTTGCCGAATCGGCCTTGCTCGGGATTGTCGGCAGCGTGCTCGGCATCGCCGTCGGCACCGCGCTGGCCATGGCAGCGCTGCGCCTGCTCGGTGGCGACCTCGGCGGCGGCTACTTTGCCGGCGTCTCGCCGGCGCTGCACTTCGACGGCGGCGCGGCGCTCGCCTACGGAATGCTCGGCGTCGCCGCAGCGCTGGTCGGCGGCTGGTTGCCCGCCCGGGCGGCGCAGCAGATGGCGCCGGCGCAAGCGCTCAAGGGCTATGGCGGCGCCACGGCGGGTCGCGGGCGCGCCGGCTGGCTCGGTCCGGCACTGCTTGCCGGCGGCGTCGGGCTGGCGCTGCTGCCGCCCGTCGCCGGCCTGCCGCTCGGCGCCTATGTCTCGATCGCCTTGTTGCTGCTCGGCGGCATCGCCTGCGTGCCGGCACTCATCGGGCTGCTGCTCGGCCGCGGCAGCGCGAGTGAGCGGCCGCTCCGGCTGCTGGCGGTGCAGCGCGCGTGGCATGAGCGCGAGTCGGCAACGATTGCGGTCGCGGGCGTCGTGGCCAGCCTGGCGCTGTCGGTCGCCCTCACGGTGATGGTTGCCAGTTTTCGCGAGGCGGTGATCGGCTGGCTCGACACCGTGTTGCCGGCCGACGCGTACGCGCGCAGCGCCGAGGGACGCAGCGGTGCACCGGGCTTTCTGGCAGCGGATCTCGCCGCGCAGATCAGCCGGCTGCCAGCGGTGGCGCGGGTCGAGGCGCAGCGGGTCCTGCAGCTGCAGATCGCCGGCGACCAGCCGCCGGTGGCGCTGATCGTGCGGCCGCTCGCCGATCCGGCGGCCGAGCTGCCGCTGGCCGGCGAACTGGTGGCGACGCCAGCGGGTGCCGTGCCGGTGCACGTCAGCCAGGCGGTGGTGGCGCTGTACGGCGCACGGCCGGGCAGCGCGTGGTCGCTGCCACTGCCGGACGGCCGGCTGCAGCCGGTGTTCGTGGCCTCGGTCTGGCGCGACTACGCACGGCAAAGCGGCGCCGTGATGATCGCCGCGAGCGACTACCAGCGGCTGACCGGCGACCGGCGCATCAACGATCTGGCGATCTGGCTGCGGCCTGCCGCCACGCTCACGCAGCTGCAGGCACAGTTGCGCGAACAGGTGGGAATCGGTGCCGCCGACTCAGCCGTCGAACTGGCATCGACCGGCGAAATCCGGACCCGGTCGCTGCAGCTGTTCGACCGCAGCTTCGCCGTGACCTACTGGTTGCAGGCGGTGGCCATCGCCATCGGCCTGTTCGGTATTGCGGCGAGTTTTTCGGCGCAGGTGCTGGCGCGGCGCCGTGAATTCGGTCTGCTCGTTCACCTCGGGCTGACGCGCGGCCAGGTGCTGCGGCTGGTGACCTCCGAGGGCGCTGTGTGGACGGCGGTCGGCACGGTGATCGGTCTCGGTTTGGGGATCGCGGTCAGCGTCGTGCTGGTCGAGGTCGTGAATCCGCAAAGCTTCCACTGGACGATGCCGCTGCTGCTGCCCTGGCAGCGCCTGGTGCCGCTTTGCGGCGCCGTGCTCGTTGCCGGCACGCTGACCGCCTGGCTGGCGGCGCGTCGAGCCGCCGACCACGACGCGGTGCTCGCGGTCAAGGACGACTGGTGAGCCGCAAGGGCCGCGTGCCTTGTGCCAAGCTCCCGACGATGGACCGGCGCCGATTCGCGATGACCCTGCTCGGCGCTGCCGCCGGCGGCACCTTCGCCTTCAATGCCGAAGCACTGGCGCAGCGGCAGCTCCGATTTCCGGCCGACTTCGGCGCCCATCCGCAGGCGCAGATCGAGTGGTGGTATCTCACCGGCGCACTGACCGCGGCCGACGGCGTCGCCGAATTCGGCTTCCAGTTGACCTTCTTCCGCTCACGCGGCGGCGTGCGCAGCGACCATCCCAGCCGCTTTGCAGCCACCCAGTTGATTTCGGCGCATGCCGCGGTCACCGATCTGCAGGCAGGCGTCATCCACCACGATCAACGCATTGCCCGCCCCGGCTTCGGACTGGCACTGGCCGAGAGCGGCGACACCCGTGCCGGCATTCGCGACTGGCAACTGCTGCGCGAAGACGTCCCGGCGGGCGGGATGGCTTATCGCGCGCGTGCGGTTGCCGAACGCTTCGGCTTCGCGCTGACCCTGCAGACGACGCAGCCGGTGCTGCTGCAGGGGCAGGAAGGCTGGTCGCGCAAGGGACCCGACGCGGCGCAGGCCAGCCACTACTACAGCCAGCCGCAACTCGCCGCCGCCGGCGAATTGCGTCTTGCGGGCAAGCGACTGGCGGTCCGCGGCAAGGCCTGGCTCGACCACGAATGGAGCGACAGTCTGCTCGATCCGCAGGCGGTCGGCTGGGACTGGATCGGCATCAATCTCGACGACGGCTCGGCGCTGACCGCCTTCCAGCTGCGTCGCGCCGACGGCTCGGCGCTGTATGCAGGCGGCAGCCACCGCCGCCCAGGTGAGGCGTCGCGCAGCTTCGAGCCGCACGAAGTCGTTTTCGAAGCCGGCAGGCGCTGGACCAGCCTGGCGTCGCAGGCGCGCTATCCGGTGAACTGGAAGGTTGGCACGCCGATCGGGCAGTTCGAGGTTCGCAGCCTGCTCGACGACCAGGAACTCGACAGCCGCGCCAGCACCGGAACGGTCTATTGGGAGGGGCTGAGCGACCTGCTCGATGCAGCCGGCCGACGGGTCGGTCGCGGCTACCTCGAAATGACCGGTTATGCCGGCCGGATGGCGCTGTAACGCCGGCGCTGCCGCAACTAATCGGCGTCGGGGCAGGCCGAAGGCTGGCTGCTCTGGAACGCCGGCAACTGCATGCAGGCGTCGAAGATGCGCATCACGGTCGGCAGGTGGTCGAGCCGGCAATCCATTCGCTGCGCATTGAAAATCTGCGGAACCAGGGTGATGTCGGCGAGTGTCGGCGCGTCGCCGTGGCAGAAGCGGCCGGTGCGCACGTCGCCTTCAAGCTGCCTTTCGACCGCCTCGAGTCCGGTCTCGACCCAGTGGCGGTACCAGCGGTTCTTGGCATCGTCGTCGACCTTCAGCTCGCGCACCAGGTAGCGCAGCACCCGCAGGTTGTTCAGCGGATGGATTTCGCACGCCATGTCGAGCGCCAGTGCCCGCACCCTGGCGCGCTCCAGGGGTCCCGGGGGCAGCAGAGGCGGCTCCGGGTGAACTTCGTCGAGGTACTCGATGATCGCCAGCGACTGGCTGAGATGCGCGTCGCCATCGACCAGCAGCGGCACCAGCCGCGTCGGCGACATCTCCGCGAACGGTGGCTTCAGCTGCTCGCTTTTCACCAGGTGAACCGAGACATAGTCGTACGGCAGTGCTTTCAGGGCCAGCGCAATGCGCACGCGAAACGACGCCGACGAGCGGAAGTAGTTGTAGAGCTGCATGGCGCCGTCGCGTGCCGCTCAGCCCGCGGGGACGATCTGCACCGCGAGGCTGCCGACGCCGTCGACGCGCGCTTCGAGCAGGTCGCCTGGCTCGACCGCCGCCACGCCTTCGGGTGTGCCGGTGAAGATCAGGTCGCCCGGCTGCAGCGTCCAGGCGGCCGACAGGTGCTCGATGATCTCCGGGATGCTCCAGATCAGCTTGTCGATGCCGCTGGTCTGACGAACTTCGCCATTGACGCGCAGCTCGATCGTCGCCTGCGGGTCGAGCCGGCAGTCCTCGGCCGCAACGATCGGGCCGATCGGCGCCGACTCGTCGAAGGCCTTGCCGATCGACCAGGGCCGGCCCTGCTTCTTCATTTCGCCTTGCAGGTCGCGGCGCGTCATGTCCAGCCCGACCGCATAACCCCAGACGTGCCCGAGCGCGTCGGCGGCGGCAATGTTGCTGCCGCCCTTGCCGATCGCCACCACCAGTTCGACCTCATGGTGCAGGCTGCGCGTCAGCGAGGGGTAACGCATCCGGCCGGTCGAGCCTTCCGCCACCGCCACCGCCGCGTCGGCCGGCTTGAGGAAGAAGAACGGCGGCTCGCGGCCGGTGAAACCCATTTCGATCGCATGTTCGACATAGTTGCGACCGACGCAATAGATGCGGTGGACCGGAAAGGCGCGCTCGCCCGGCCCCTTGACGGGCAGGGCAACGGCAGGAACGGCGGGGACAACCAGATTCATGTTCGGACCCTCTTGCAGTGGGACTTCGATGATGCCATGGCACCCGGCGGCCGCGCCGCAGCCGGGCCGGTGCCGCCGTTAAACTCGCGGCGATGTTCCAGGTGCGCATTCGACACTGCAAGCTCTGCGGCGCTGAAGCCACCTACCGGGTGCCGGCCGACGACAACCGCGAACGCGCGGTCTGCAGCCGTTGCGCAACGATCCACTACGAGAATCCGCTCAACGTCGTCGGCACCCTGCCCGTCTGGGAAGACCGGGTGCTGCTGTGCCGGCGCAACATCGAGCCCCGGTTCGGCATGTGGACCCTGCCTGCCGGCTTCATGGAACTCGGTGAATCGAGCAGCGAGGGCGCCATTCGCGAGACGGTCGAGGAAGCGGGTGCGCGCGTCGAGTTGCAGGGTCTCTACACGCTGCTCAACGTCGTGCGCATCAACCAGGTGCATTTCTATTACCGGGCGCAGCTGCTCGACACCCGCTTCGATCCGGGGCCCGAGACGATCGAGGCACGGCTCTTCGAACGCTCGCAGATCCCGTGGGAGGAACTCGCCTTCCGCAGCGTGCGGGCAACGCTGGACTTTTATTTCGCCGACCGAGAACGAGGTCAATTCGGCGTGCACTGTGCCGATATTCCCTAGGCAACAGTTGCCGCCATGATCAACGCCGACACCAAGAACACAGCCCTGCCCTCCCAAGTCGCACCCAACGACGCCCCACCCCGAAGCGACGGCGCCGAGGCAGCCGTGCGGCCGCTGCGCCCGGCAACCACGCCTGGCGTGGCCCGTCTGCGCGAGGACCTGATCCACCCGGACCCGCTGCTCGATTGCCTGGTGGAGATCTGCCGCCTGCAGGGGGTGGCGGCGACCCGGGCTTCGCTGGCGGCGGGGCTGCCGATCGAGCCCGAGCGTCATGCGCGCCTGACGGTCGAACTCGCCGAACGCGCCGCTTCGCGCGCCGGTATGGTGGCCCGCGTGCAGCGGCTGCCGCTTGCACAGCTCGACGCCACGGCGCTGCCGACGATCCTGCTGCTGGCCGGCGACGACGCCTGCGTGCTGCTCGGCTGGGGCGACGACGGCCAGTCTGCGCGCGTCCTGCTCAGCACCACCGGCCAAGGGTCGGTGCTGCTGACCAAGGACGAGCTCGCCCGCCGCTACTCCGGGGTCGCGATGTTCGTGCGGCCGCACTTCCGCTTCGATTCGCGCACGCCGCAGGTTCGGGAGTCGAAGAGCGGCCACTGGTTCTGGGGCGCGGTGCTCGAGCAGCGCGGCGTCTACCGCGACGTGCTGTGGGCCGCGCTGCTGGTCAACATCTTCGCCTTGGCGTTTCCGCTTTTCAGCATGAACGTCTACGACCGGGTGGTGCCGAATCATGCGATCGAGACGCTCTGGGCACTGACCGTCGGCGTGCTGCTGGTGCTCGGTGCGGACCTCTTCATGCGGCTGCTGCGCAGCCACTTCGTCGACGAGGCGAGTGCGCGCATCGACATCCGCCTGTCGGCAGCGCTGATGGAGAAGGTGCTCGGCATGCGGCTCGAGACACGGCCCGAGTCGGTCGGCAGCTTCGCCTCCAACCTGCGCGGCTTCGAGCAGGTGCGCGATTTCATCGCGTCGGGCACGGTCACCGCGCTGATCGACCTGCCCTTCGCGCTGCTCTTCATCGGCGTGCTGGCGTGGATCTCGCCCTGGCTCGCGGTGCCGGTCGTGGTCGCGTTCGCGCTCATCCTGCTGCTCGGTTATGTGCTGCAGCACCGCCTTCATGACCTGGCAGAAACCACCTACAAGGCCAGCGCCCAGCGCAACGCCACGCTGATCGAGAGCCTGACCGGCATCGAGACCATCAAGGCGCAGGGTGCCGAGGGCGTGATCCAGGCCAAGTGGGAGCAGACCAATGGCTTCCTGGCGCGCACCAACGTCAGGATGCGCGCGTTGTCGGCTTCGGCG
The DNA here is from genome assembly GCA_963826695.1 of uncultured beta proteobacterium. GTDB lineage: Bacteria > Pseudomonadota > Gammaproteobacteria > Burkholderiales > Burkholderiaceae_C > CAWGXZ01. Next base: position 459,668 of record CAWGXZ010000003.1, on the reverse strand, counting down.
ATGTACAGCACCAACACCCTGTCGCAGCTGGTCTGGGTGGTGCTGATCCTGATCGGTGTCTACCTGATCAGCCAGCGCGAACTGACGATGGGCGCGCTGATCGCCGCCAGCATGCTGTCGTCGCGCGCACTGGCACCGGCCAGCCAGATCATCGGCTTGCTGATGCAATACCAGGGCGCGCGGACGGCGCTCGAGTCGCTGAACAAGATCATGGCGCAGCCGGTCGAGCGCGCGGCCGGCCAGACCTTCATCCAGCGGCCGCAGCTGCGCGGCGATATCGAATTCCGCGGCGTGCGCTTCAGCTATCCCAACCGCAAGGACAGCGCGCTCGAAGGCATCAGCTTCAAGATCGCCGCCGGCGAGCACGTCGCGCTGATCGGCCGCGTGGGCTCGGGCAAGTCGACGATCCAGCGCCTGATCATGGGGATGTACGCACCCACCGAGGGCGCGGTGCTGATCGACGGCATCGACCTTCGCCAGCTCGACCCGGCAGACGTGCGCCGCAACATGGGCAGCGTGTCGCAGGACGTGACGCTGTTCTACGGCACGCTGCGCGAGAACATCACCTACGGGCTGCCCTTTGCCGACGACTCCACCGTCGTTGCCGCGGCCGAGATTGCCGGACTCGCCGACTTCGTCAACCGCCATCCGCGCGGCTTCGACATGCCCGTGGGCGAGCGCGGCGAACTGCTTTCCGGCGGGCAGCGTCAGAGCGTGGGTATTGCCCGCGCCGTGCTGCACAACGCGCCGATCCTGCTGCTCGACGAGCCGACCAGCGCGATGGACTTCTCGACCGAGGCCCAGATCACCGGCAAGGTCACCGCGTTTGCGCAGGACAAGACGGTGGTGCTGGTGACACACCGGACCTCGATGCTGGCACTGGTCAGCCGGGTGATCGTCGTCGACGGGGGACGCGTGGTTGCCGACGGGCCGCGCGAACGGATCATGGAAGCACTGGCCAGTGGCCGGATTGCGAGGGCGGCATGAGCGCAAACGAATCGAGTCTGGACCCGCTGGCCGGGCTGGTCAGCGAGCCCGCGCGCAAGCCCGCGAGCGCCTGGAAGCGGTTGATCGGCCTGGCGCCGATCGGCCGTGGGCTGTTTTCACGCAACCCGGCGCCGGAACCTGCCTCGGGCGCGCACTACCGCAGCTTCGAGCAGGAAGCCGATGCGGTGATGTCGCGCACCAAGACCCACCGGGCGCAGACCATCGTCCGCGCGGCCATGGCGATCGTCGTGTTGCTGATCCTCTGGGCATCGTTCGCCCATATCGAGGAAGTCACGCGTGGCGATGGCCGGGTGATTCCGTCGCGCCAGCTGCAGGTCGTGCAGTCACTCGATGGCGGCGTGGTTTCCGAAATCCTGGTTCGTGAAGGCCAGGTCGTCGAAGCGGGCCAGTTGCTGCTGAAGATCGACGAGACCCGCGCCACCTCGGGCGTGCGCGAAAGCGCGGCCCAGGGCTATGCGCTGCAGGCACGGCAGGCGCGGCTGCGTGCGCTGGCCGACGGCAAGTCGTTCCAGCCGCCAAAGCTGAGCGTTAAACACGGGCCTGAGGAGGAACGGATTCTCGACGCCGAGCGGCGGCTCTATGAAACCCGCATGGCAGAGCTGGGCATGATGGTCTCGATCAATGAGCAGCAGCTGGCGCAGCGTCAGCAGGAGCTGGCGGAAATGCGCGCCCGCAGGCAATCGGCAGAACGCAGCTTCGAATTCAACCGGCAGGAACTGACCAAGACCCGGCCGCTGCTGGCGATCGGCGCCGTCTCCGATGTCGACATCCTGCGCCTGGAGCGCGAGGTATCGCGCTCGCGCGGCGAAATGGAACAGGCCGCAGCGCAGATCTCGCGCGCCCAGGCGTCGATCGGCGAGGCGCAGCGCAAGATCCAGGAAACCCAGATCACGTTCCGCAACGAAGCGCGGCGTGAGCTCTCCGAGGTCATGGGCAAGCTCAATGCGCTGAACGAAGGCGCGGTCGCCCTCTTCGACCGCGTCGACAAGTCGCAGGTCAAGAGCCCCGTGCGCGGCCGCGTGCAGCGACTGCTGGCCAACACTGTCGGCGGCGTCGTCCAGCCGGGCAAGGACATCGTCGAGATCGTTCCGCTCGACGATGCGCTGGTCCTCGAGGCCAAGGTGCAGCCGAAGGACATCGCCTTCATCCACCCGGGACAGGAAGCGAACGTCAAGTTCACCGCCTACGATTTCTCGATCTATGGCGGGCTCGCCGGCAAGGTCGAGAACATCAGCCCCGACACCGTCGTCGACGAGCGCGGCAATGCCTTCTATCTGGTGCGGGTACGAACCGCGCAACCGAACTTCAGCGAGAAGATGCCCATCATGCCGGGCATGACGGCCGAGGTCGACATCCTGACCGGCAACAAGACAGTGATGTCCTATCTGCTCAAGCCGGTGCTGAAGGCGCGTGCCTACGCGATGACAGAGCGCTGATCCTGGCGTTGCAAGGGCGACTTTGGTTTCTTCGCTGCCGTGGTCGATTCGTCGGTGCTGCGGTCAGGAGTTTGCGGCTCGCCGGTTCACTTGCCAGCCCTCGCGCCACATCGCGGTGCTCGAATTCCTGCGTGCGTCCGAGCGAGCCGGGGTCGCCGGGTGGCGGCTCCGTTCATGTCCCCCGGCCTTGGCGTTCGGCCAAGCCCTCCTCGTTTACTTCACTACGCCGCCCACACGACACCCCCAGCCGCGCACTGCTCGCTGTATTTGTAAAACCGCTCTAGCGGTGCTTGATCGCGCCGGTGGGGTGTCGTGCAGAGCGAAGTAAAGGAGGAGAAATGGGCAGCGCCCATTTCGGGGGACATGAGCGGCGCACGGCACCCCGGCGGCGCGATCCGCTCAATTCGTCGCAGGGGGACGATGACGGCGAGCCAAGGCGGCGCATTGGGCTCGCCGGTTCATTTGCCGGCCCTTGCGCCACACCGCGGTGCTCGAATTCATGCGTGCGTTCGAGCGGGCCGGGGTCGCCGGGTAGGCGGCTCCGTTCATGTCCCCCGGCCTTGGCCTTCGGCCAAGCCCTCCTCCTTTACTTCACTACGCCGCCCACCCGACACCCCCGGCCGCGCACCGCTCGCTGTGTTTGTAAAACCGCTCGAGCGGCGCCCAATCGCGCCGGTGGGGTGTCGTGCAGAGCGAAGTAAAGGAGGAGAAATGGGCAGCGCCCATTTCGGGGGACATGAGCGGCGCACGGCACCCCGGCGGCGCGATCCGCTCAATTCGTCGCAGGGGAACGATGACGGCGAGCCAAGGCGGCGCATTGGGCTCGCCGGTTCATTTGCCGGCCCTTGCGCCACACCGCGGTGCTCGAATTCATGCGTGCGTTCGAGCGGGCCGGGGTCGCCGGGTAGGCGGCTCCGTTCATGTCCCCCGGTCTTGGCCTTTGGCCAAGCCCTCCTCCTTTACTTCACTACGCCGCCCACCCGACACCCCCGGCCGCGCACCGCTCGCTGTATTTGCAGAACAGCTCGAGCGGCGCCCAATCGCGCCGGTGGGGTGTCGTGCAGAGCGAAGTAAAGGAGGAGAAATGGGCAGCGCCCGTTTCGGGGGACATGAGCGGCGCATGGCACCCCGGCGGTGAGATCCGCTCAAGTCGTCGCCAGGGGAACGCTAACGGCGAGCCAAGGCGGCGCACTGGGCTCGCAGGTCAATTCCCGACAGAAATTATTGGCAGATGTCTACGCGCCGACCCGGAACGGATCGAGCACAGTCGCAGCGAAATCAATCAGCCGACCAGATCGCCCCGAAGTGCGCTCGGCCAAGGACCTGTCTGGCCGTCGACGCCCGCTTCCCAGGCCGCTTCGGCCTCCGCGGCGTCGCTGACGCCTTCGGCGATGACCTGGAGCGACAGTCCATGCAGCATGCCGACGACACCGCGCAGAAAGGTTGCCCGAGAGGCGTCTCGGTCGACGCCGTGGACGATCGACGTGTCCAGCTTGACATAGTCGAGCCCCGCCTCGAGCAGCCGCTTGATCTGGCCAAGCCGCGCGCCGGCGTGCTCCAGGCCCAGACGCGCGCCGAGCGGACGCAGCTGGCGGCCGAGTTCCTGGACCAGATCGAAGTGGTCGACGGCAGCCGTTTCCGGCAGCTCGAGCCAGAGCAACCGAGCCTGTGCCGGCATCGACAGCAGCAGTGCGCGCAGACGCGAGGCAAAGCCGCTGTCGAGCAGTGAAGGACTCGACAGGTTGATGCAGCGGGCACGGCCGTCCCGTGCGCTCGCCGACAGCGCCAGCCGCACGGCGCGTTCGTCGAGCAGCGGCGTCAGTCGGGTGCGCAAGGCCAGCGGCAGCCAGCGCGCGGCGGTTTCGATGCTCCCGCCCGGCTCGAGCTGCAGGCGCATCGGGCATTCCAGGTGGATCGGTTCGCGGGCACGGTTCAGCACCGGGTACTGCGCCAGCACTGCGCGCTCGCCTTCGAGGGCTTCGAGGATGCGTTGGCGCCACATCGCCTCGCCGAGGCCGTCCCGAACCGGGCCCGGCAATTCGTCGAGGTCGAGCACCTCGACCGCGTAGGCACCGCGGCTTTCGGCACGTGCCAACGCCGCGTCGGCACTGCCCATCAGTTCCGGCACGGGCCGGTCGCCGCGCACCATGACGGCACCGATGGCGACGCCGCCACTCGCGCCGAAGTCGCTCAGGACCCGTTGCATGCTTTGCGCGAGCGTCGCTGCGATGACGAGGGCCGACGTTCCGGCTGGCAACGAGAGCGCGAAGTCCGATCCGTTCAGCCGGCCGATGCGGCAGCCGCTCGTCTGGCCGGCCTGCGACTGCAGCGCCTGCGCCACGGCCGTGATCATCCGGTCGGTTTCCGCGTGGCCCACATCGCGGTTGATGCGAGCCAGGTCGATCAAGCGCAGCAGCAGCAGCGCGGCATCGTTCTCGGTTTCCTCGTTCTGCAGGGTGGCGACCAACTCGCCGATGAACTGGTGGCGGTTGGCAAGCCCGGTCAGCGGATCGGCATGCGCCTGGCGGCGCAGCGCCTCGACCTGTGCCGCCTGCGCTTCGAAGATCGTCTTCAGCCGGCTGACCATGGCGTTCATGGCGCGGGTAACCCGCTTCAGCTCGGGCACCCGGGGCTCCGGCACGATGACGAATTCGCCGTTGACCAGTGCCTCGGCCTGGCGCACCGCCTGGTCGAGCGGCTTGCGGATACGCCGCATCACGACGCTCGCCAGCGCGGCAGCAAGCAGCCCGAGTGCGGCGAGGATTGCGGCCGACTGCAAACTGCCCCTCCACAGCTCGTCGTACGCAAAGCCCGGCTGGCTGACGACCTGCACCGAGCCGAGTGCCCGCCAGCCGTCCGATACCTGTGCCAGCCCGGGGGTCGATGCAATCGGCACCAGGCGGGTGAACCAGGCGGGTGCGTGCGCCGGCCGAACGTTGGCCTCGCGCGAGAACAGCACCTGGCCGCTGGACGAGACCATGCGGATCGAGCGATAGAAGCCGCTGTCGAACTGCGCCGACATCACCAGCTCCATCAACTGCGGCTCGCCGCGCTGCTGCGACAGCACCAGCGCAAGCGCCGTGGCGTTGTCGCTGTTCTTCAGGCGCAGCTGCGTCTGCATCGTGTCGCGTGCGGCAGCGATCGTGACGCCGACGCTGCCGATGAAGGCGAGCAGGAGCGTGCCGAGCAGCAACAAACGGATCTGGCGAATCAGCGACATGTTTTTCCCGTCAGAAACCTTCGGCGCGTACCTTCAGCAGGTAATCGCGCCAGCGCGAGAGCTTGGCAGTGGGGTCGCCAGCGCTTTGACTGCCCACGCCCTGCCACAGGCCTTCGGTGTTGAAGCTGAATACCGGCGTCAGGTCGGGTCGGGCCGACGCGGCGCGGATCTCGTCGATGAGGTTGTCCAGGATGAACGGTTCCGCGCCCGGCGTCGGGTAGTACGCAAGAACCATGTGGGCCACCGAAGCACCGCCCTGGAGCGCGCGAACATACACGACACGCAACTGCGACGCCGGCATGCCGATTGTGGTCAGCGCGAAGTATTTGGCGAGTGCGTAGTCTTCGCAGTCGCCGACGCCCTTGCCGAGCATCTCCATCGGGCTGGCCCAGTAGTCGATCTGTCCCCAGCCGGCAATGTCGTCGACGAATTCCACCGTCTGGTTGTAGAAGCGATTGACGGTCTGCAAGCGACCGCTGTCGTTCAAAGCCACGGCTTGCGCCAGCGCGGCCTGAAGCGCACGGGCACCCTGCACCGCGCGCGGGCCGTGCGTCTGCGCAGCCGACAGCATGCGCGAGGCGTCATAGGCCTGCAATCCGGCATGAAGCGCCAGCAGCAAGACGAACAGCCAGGCGCCCGCTCGGCCCAGAAACCACTGCAACCCGCAACCGCCGCGCAACTGGGCGAAACCGCGGCCGAACCAGGAAGGTTGCCGCAGAGACAGAGCCTGGACGAAGCGGCAGTGTGGGAAATCGGTCGGCGGCATGGGGTGCGCTTGGCAAAGGAACATCGGCGGCGAGGCAGCCGACTTGAGTCCTTTGCGCAATCGGCAGCAACTTCGGACGCGCTCGACGAGAAGAATCGACGCCTCCCATGAAAAGGCGTTGTGCAGCGCCCTCAACTGTGTGAAGTACTGCGCAACTCCGCCTAAACTCGGGTTCGAACGGTTTCATCACGTTGCATATTTACCGGGGACGCCGCGTGCGGCTGCCAATGCCAACGACCGGCGGCGTTCGACACGTCGTCGTCGGCGACCATGAAGTAACGAGAAGAGGACTGCATGATCAATAAGCTCTCCACTCCCGCGGCCCGCCCGGGACGTCTGTCGCTCACTGCCATCGCGGCAGCCATTGCCGGGCTCGGCGTCGGTTTGCCAGCGGCCGCCCAGACCGGCGATCCGCTCCGCACGACCGTCGAGACCGCCCTGCAGTCCAACCCGGAGATCTCGGCACGCTTCAACGCCTACCGAGCCTCCGAGAGTGCGGTCGACGCTGCCCGCTCGAACCTGCTTCCCAAGCTCGACCTCAACGCCAGCATCGGCCGGGGCAGGACCAGCTACGACAACCGCACGCCGGAAGGCCAGACGCAGACCAGCAGCGGCGTCGGTCTGACGCTGCGCCAGCTGCTCTGGGACGGGCTCGGTACCGCCAGTGAAGTGCGCCAGTCGGGTCACGAGCGGCTGGGTCGCTACTTCGAACTGCTCGACTTGACGGAGCAAACGGCACTCGATGCCGCACGAGCCCACTACGATGTGCTGCGCTACCGGCGACTGGTGCAGCTGGCGGAAGACAACTTCGTCCAGCACCGCTATGCCGCATTGCAGATCGACTCGCGGGTTCGTGCCGGCGTTGGCAGGGGTGTGGATTCGGAGCAGGTGGGTGCCCGGCAGGCGCTTGCCGAGTCGAATCTCACGACCGAGGTTGCCAACCTGCACGACGTCATCGCCCGCTATCAACGCATCGTGGGCGAGCAGCCGCCAGCCCAGCTGCCGACGCCTGCGCTGATGCAGGCGAACATGCCCTCGAGCGAAGCCGATGCCGTCGCCACGGCGATTCAGCGCAACACGGCAATCAGTGCCAGCATCGAAGGCATGCGTGCAGCGCGGGCTGCGGTGAGCGTGCGTGAGGCAGCGTTCCAGCCGCGCGTCGAGGCACGCCTTCGCGGCGGCGCCGGCCGCAATTACGAGACGCTCCCTGACCAGACACGCAATGCCAGGGCCGAGATCGTGATGAACTGGAACCTGTTCAACGGTGGCGGCGATCGCGCCCGGGTCCGTCAGCAAGTGGCGCTTGTCAGTCAGGCCGGCGATCTTCGCGACAAGGCCTGCCGCGATGCGCGCCAGGTGGCGAGCATCGCCTACAACGACACCCGGCGGCTGACCGAGCAGCTGGTGCAGCTTGATCGCAACACCGCGGCGATCGTCAAGACGCGAGATGCCTATCGCCAGCAGTTCGAGACGGGTGTTGGCCAGCGCACGCTGCTCGACCTGCTGAACTCTGAAAACGAGGTCTACACCGCGCAACGTGCGCAGGCCAATGCACAGCATGACCTGGGCCTCGCTTATGTGCGGACACAAGCGTCGGTGAACAAGCTGGTCAGCACGCTCGGCCTTGCCGGCCCTGGCGCCGCAACCGGTCCGGAGATCGACACCTGGTCGCCGGGCGAGGATGCGCCGCGCCGCTGCCCGATCTTGGTCCCGGAGGTCGCCTCGACCCCTCGACCGGCGCTCGACACCCGGGCCGACCAAATGGTGCGGACGAATGCGCCGCCAGCGTCGACCTCGCCGGTCCTCGGCCCGATCGAGCCGGCGGGCCGTGGTTCCTCACGGCCCGGCAGCCTGCCGCCGGCCGGCCCGGCAACGGGTCCGGGGAGCTCGCCGCGTGTACCGAGCACCAGCCAGGTTCGTCCGGGTGCCATGGGCAACCCGTCGACCACGCCGTCCCAGGGAATGGTGCCGCGGGCGTCGGGAAGCGTCGGATCGACTGCACCGAGCCCGCTGCCGCGGATGACGCCGAGCACGCCGACTACACGCTGAACGCAGCCACGAAAAAAGGGGAGCCTCAGGCTCCCCTTTTCTTTTTCCGTCGTCGATCAGCGCCGCTTAACCGGCGGCAGATCGGTACAAGCCCCTTCGTAGGCTTCCGCCGCCAGGCCGATCGTCTCGCCCAGCGTCGGGTGCGGATGGATCGTCTTGCCGATATCGACCCCGTCCGCGCCCATCTCGATTGCCAGTGCCACTTCGCCGATCATGTCGCCCGCATGCGTGCCGACGATGCCGCCACCGACGATGGCATGCGTCTCTTCCGAGAACAGCAGCTTGGTGAAGCCCTCGTCGCGCCCGTTGGCGATCGCGCGACCCGAGGCATTCCAGGGGAAGAGACCCTTCTTGATCTTGATGCCCTGCGCTTTGGCTTCGTCCTCGGTGAGGCCGACCCAGGCCACCTCCGGATCGGTGTAGGCCACGCTCGGAATCACCCGCGCGTCGAAGCGCGCATGGGCGTCGCCCGAGGCGACTTCTGCCGCGACATGCGCCTCGTGCACCGCCTTGTGGGCAAGCATCGGCTGGCCGACGATGTCGCCGATGGCGAAGATGTGCGGCACATTGGTGCGCATCTGCACATCGACCGGGATGAAGCCGCGCTCACCCACGCGGACCCCTGCCTTCTCGGCGCCGATCTTCTTGCCGTTGGGCGTGCGGCCCACCGCCTGAAGCACCAGGTCGTAGAGCTGTGGCTCGGCGGGCGCTCCTTCGCCCTCGAAGCGCACCAGAATGCCGTCCGCCGTGGCTTCGCCGCCAACCGTCTTGGTCTTCAGCATGATGTTGTCGAAACGCGGCGCATTCATCTTCTGCCAGACCTTGACGAGGTCGCGGTCGGCGCCCTGCATCAGTCCGTCGAGCATCTCGACGACGTCGAGCCGCGCGCCGAGCGTCGAATAGACGGTGCCCATCTCGAGGCCGATGATGCCGCCGCCGACGATCAGCATCCGCTTGGGCTGGCTGCGCAGTTCGAGCGCGCCGGTCGAAGTGACCACCCGCGGATCGTCCTTCGGCAGGAACGGCAGCTTCACCGCCTCGGAGCCGGCAGCGATGACCGCTTGCTTGAACTTGAGCGTCTGCGACTTGCCGTCGGCCATCGCCACGGTGAGGTGGTTCGGATCGAGGAATTCGCCATTGCCCTGGATGACCGTCACCTTGCGCATCTTGGCCATGCCGGCCAGGCCACCGGTCAGCTTGCCGACCACCTTGTTCTTGTGCGCGAGCAACTTCGCCAGGTCCACCGTCGGCGCAGCGAAGCTGATGCCGAGCGAGTCGAAGTGCTTGACCTCGTCCATCACCGCAGCGACGTGGAGCAACGCCTTCGAAGGAATGCAGCCGACATTCAGACAGACGCCACCGAGCGACGGGTAGCGCTCGACGAGCACCACGTTCATGCCGAGATCGGCTGCCCGGAAGGCGGCCGAATAGCCACCCGGGCCCGCTCCGAGCACCACCAGGTCGCATTCGAGATCGGCGCCGCCGCCATAGCTGGCAGCATTCGGTGCCTGCGCGGCAACGGTCGGGGCCGGGGCCGGTGCACTGGGCAGCGCGGCGTCGGACGTGGGCGGCGGCGATGGCGCGGCAGCCGCAGCGCCGGCCTGTTCGGCTTCGAGCGTCAGCACCACGCTGCCTTCGCCCACCTTGTCGCCGACCTTCACCTTGAGCTCACGCACGACGCCCGCATGCGATGAGGGAATTTCCATCGAAGCCTTGTCGCTTTCGACGGTCAGCAGCGATTGCTCCTCCTTGATGGTGTCTCCCGGCTGGACGAGCAACTCGATAACGGCGACTTCCTTGAAGTCGCCGATGTCCGGAACTTTGATGTCGATCAGGGCCATGTTCAGCACTTTCGGTTGGATCGCGGCTCAGAGCAGCACGCGGCGGAAATCGCCGAGGATCTGGATCAGGAAGGCGTTGAATCGCGCCGCCGCCGCGCCGTCGATAACGCGGTGATCCCAACTCAGGCTGAGCGGCAGGATCAGGCGCGGCTGGAAGGCCTTTCCGTCCCAGACCGGCTCGGTCGTGCTCTTGCAGACACCGAGGATCGAGACTTCAGGGGCGTTGATGATCGGCGTGAAGTAGCGACCTCCGATACCGCCGAGCGAGCTGATCGAGAAGCACCCGCCAGACATCTCCGCCGGGCCGAGCTTGCCGTCGCGAGCCTTCTTGGCCAGGTCGTTCATCTCCTGCGAGATCTGGATCACGCCCTTCTTGTCGGCATCCTTGATCACCGGAACCATCAGGCCGTTCGGCGTATCGGCGGCAAAGCCGATGTGGAAGTACTTCTTGAGAACGATCTGGTCGCCATCGAGCGAGGCATTGAACTCGGGAAACTTCTGCAGCGCAGCGACGCTCGCCTTGATCAGGAACGCCAGCATCGTGACCTTGACGCCGCTCTTCTCGTTTTCCTTGTTCAGGCGGACGCGGAAAGCCTCGAGTTCGGTGATGTCGGCATCGTCGTGATTCGTGACATGCGGGATCAGCACCCAGTTGCGGTGCAGGTTGGCACCGCTGATCTTCTTGATGCGCGACAGGTCCTTGCGCTCGACGGCGCCGAACTTCGCGAAGTCGACCTTCGGCCAGGCCAGCAAGCCCGGAATGCCGCCACCCTCGGCTGCAGCCGACGCAGGCGCCGAGCGCGGCCCTTGCGCCTGGGTCGACGTTGCGCCGGACATCACCGACTTGACGAACGACTGCACGTCCTGCTGGGTGATCCGGCCCTTCGGCCCGCTGCCCTTCACTTCTGCAAGCGGCACGCCGAGCTCACGGGCGAGCTTGCGAATCGAGGGCGACGCATGCGGCAGCGTTCCCTGCGGCGAGGTCGGCTCGTGCGGCTGCAGCGCGGCCGTCGGCGTCGGGCGCGACACGCCGCCATAGCCGGCTGCCGGTCCCGCTGCTGCCGCCGGCGACGACGGCACCGGCGCCGCGGCCGGTGGGGTCGGTGCCGCCGATGCAGAGGCTGGCGCCGCGGCCGGCGCCGCCGGTGCGGCTGCACCGCCTGCCGCCTCGAGCAGCACCACCACGGTGCCCTTCGAGACCTTGTCGCCGAGCTTGACGCGAACTTCCTTGACGACGCCGGCATGCGACGACGGAATCTCCATCGACGCCTTGTCGCTTTCGACGGTCAGCAGGCTCTGCTCGACCTTGATGGTGTCGCCGGGCTTGACCATCACCTCGATGACGGCAACCTCGTCGAAATCGCCGATATCCGGCACAGCCACTTCGACCGTCCCACCGCCCGCAGCCGGCGCTGACGCAGGGGCGGACGCAGGCGCCGGCGCCGCCGCCGCGGGCGCCGGGGCGGGTGCCGCCGGTGCCGGCGCGGAACTCGATGCGCCGCCTTCGGCCTCGATCATCAGCACCAGCGTGCCCTCGCTCACCTTGTCGCCGACCTTGACCTTCATCTCGGCGATGACGCCGGCGTGCGACGACGGGATCTCCATCGACGCCTTGTCGCTCTCGACGGTCATCAGGCTCTGATCGACCGCGATCTTGTCGCCGGGCTTGACCAGCAACTCGATGATTTCCACTTCCTTGAAGTCGCCGATGTCCGGGACCTTGACTTCCACCACTGCCATGTTGTTCGTCTCCAGCGTTGCTCTCGAAGGCGGCGCGACCGGGCGGCGCACCGCTGCTGCCGCACCTGCGACAGCGGGCGGATCAGGCGTGAATCACGCGTAAAGCGGATTGACCTTGTCGGCCTTGATGCCGTACTTCGCGATCGCCTCTGCGGCCTTGCTTGCGGGCAGCGTGCCGTCGTCGGCCAGTGCCTTCAGCGCCGCAACCACGATGTAGTGGCGGTTGATCTCGAAATGCTCGCGCAGCTTGCTGCGGAAGTCGCTGCGACCATAGCCGTCGGTCCCCAGCACACGGTAGCTGCGGCCCTTCGGCATGAAGGCGCGAATCTGATCGGCGTAGCTCTTCATGTAGTCGGTGGAGGCGATCACCGGGCCGGCATGCCCTTCGAGCTGACGCGCGACGAACGGCTGGCGCGGGCTCTCGGTCGGATGCAGCAGGTTCCAGCGGTCGGCGTCCTGGCCTTCGCGCGCCAGCTCGTTAAAGCTCGGGCAGCTCCAGACACACGCCGACACGCCCCAGTCGGCCTCCAGCAGCTTCTTCGCCTCCATGCTCTCGCGCAGGATGGTGCCGCTGCCGAGCAGGTTGACGTGCGGCTTGCTGCCGGACATGTCGCCCTCCTGCAGCAGGTACATGCCCTTGATGATCTGCTCTTCGGTACCGGCCTTCAGCCCCGGCATCGGATAGTTCTCGTTGAGCAGCGTGATGTAGAAGTAGACGTTGTCCTGCTTCTCGACCATGCGTTTCAGGCCGTGGTGCAGGATCACGCCGACTTCGTGCGCGAAGGTCGGGTCGTAGCTGATGCAGTTCGGGATCGTGCCGGCAAGGATGTGGCTGTGCCCGTCCTCATGCTGGAGTCCCTCGCCGTTGAGCGTCGTGCGGCCCGAGGTGCCGCCGAGCAGGAAGCCCCGCGCCTGCATGTCGCCGGCTGCCCACGCCATGTCACCGATGCGCTGGAAGCCGAACATCGAGTAGTAGACGTAGAACGGCACCATGACGCGGTTGTTGGTCGAGTACGAGGTCGCCGCAGCGATCCACGAACCCATGCCGCCAGCCTCGTTGATGCCCTCCTGCAGGATCTGCCCGGCCTTGTCCTCGCGGTAGTACATCACCTGGTCCTTGTCGACCGGCGTGTAGTTCTGCCCTGCGGGGTTGTAGATGCCGATCTGGCGGAACAGCCCTTCCATGCCGAAGGTGCGCGCCTCGTCGACCAGGATTGGCACCGCGCGGGGGCCGAGTTCCTTGTCGCGCAGCAGCTGCGTCAGGAAGCGCACATACGACTGCGTGGTCGAGATTTCGCGGCCCTCGGCGGTCGGGTCGAGCACTGCCTTGAAGGTTTCCAGCGGCGGGACGGTCAGCTGTTCGTCGGCCCGCGCACGGCGCTTGGGCAGGTAGCCACCGAGCGCCTGGCGGCGCTCGTGCAGGTAGCGCATCTCGGGCGTGTCCTCGGCAGGCCTGTAGAACGGCAGTTCAGGCAGCTGGCTGTCCGAAATGGGGATGTTGAAGCGGTCGCGGAAGCTCTTGATGTCCTCGTCGGTCAGCTTCTTCGTCTGGTGGGCGGTCATCTTGCCTTCGCCGCTCTTGCCCATGCCGAAGCCCTTGACCGTCTTGATCAGGAGCACGGTCGGCTGGCCCTTGGTGTTGACCGCCTTGTGATAGGCCGCGTAGACCTTCTGCGGATCGTGGCCGCCGCGGTTCAGCCGCCAGATGTCGTCGTCGCTCATCTTGGAGACCATTTCGAGCAGCTTGGGATGCTGGCCGAAGAAGTTCTTGCGGACGAAGGCGCCGTCGTTGGCTTTCATCGCCTGGTAGTCGCCGTCGATGGTGTCGAGCATCACCTTGCGCAGCAGGCCTTCCTTGTCGCGTGCAAGAAGCGGATCCCAGTAGCCGCCCCAGATCAGCTTGATGACGTTCCAGCCCGAGCCGCGGAATTCGCCTTCGAGCTCCTGGATGATCTTGCCGTTGCCGCGCACCGGCCCGTCGAGCCGCTGCAGGTTGCAGTTGATGACGAAGATCAGGTTGTCGAGCTTTTCGCGCGATGCCAGGCCGATCGCGCCGAGCGACTCCGGCTCGTCCATTTCGCCGTCGCCGCAGAAGACCCAGACCTTTCGCTGGCTGGTGTCGGCGATGCCGCGCGCGTGGAGGTATTTCAGGAACCGCGCCTGGTAGATCGCCATCAGCGGCCCGAGGCCCATCGACACCGTCGGAAACTGCCAGAACTCGGGCATCAGCTTCGGATGCGGGTAGCTGGAGATGCCCTTGCCGTCGACTTCCTGGCGGAAGTTCAGCAGTTGCTCCTCGGTGATCCGGCCTTCCATGAAGGCGCGCGCGTAGATGCCGGGCGACGAATGGCCCTGGATGTAGAGCAGGTCACCGCCATGGTTGCCGCCGGCGGCCGTGTTGTCGGCGTGCCAAAAGTGGTTGAAGCCTGCGCCGAACATCGTGGCCAGCGACGCGAACGACGAAATGTGGCCGCCGAGATCGCCGCCGTCTTCCGGATTCAGCCGATTGGCGCGGACCACCATCGCCATCGCGTTCCAGCGCATGTAGGCGCGCAGCCGCTCTTCGACGTCGAGATTGCCGGGGCAGCGCTCTTCCTGGTCGGTCGGAATCGTGTTGACGTAGGCGGTATTGGCCGAGAACGGCACGTCGATGCCCGATTGGCGCGCTTCGTTGATCAGCTGCTCAAGAAGGAAGTGAGCCCGCTCGCCACCCTCGCTGCCGATGACGGCGGCCAGGGCATCGAGCCACTCCCGGGTTTCCTGGGCATCGCTGTCGTTTGCAGCTGCACCCATCACGTTTTCAGGCATCGCGGACATTCGGTCTCCTCCTTGTTGGTCCTGTCGAAGAAAGTTTCCCACAAAAGCGAGCCATGGCTGCATCCACTCGCCCCCCATGGGCCCGGAGGGCGGCGCATCGGCCGGGATAATCGATCGATGTCCACCCCGGCCTCCCACCTTCCGGATGCGCAGGAGCCGCTGCCTTCACGCAGCTGGTGGCGCCATTGGTGGCGACGACGCACGCCAGCCGAACAGGACAATTTCGCGACCCTCGCGCCGCTGCTCTCGGTGCTGCTTTTTCTCGCAGCGATGATTCTGGCGTTCTGGTATCTGCACCGCGAGGACTTCGAGCGCGAGCGCGAGTCGGTTCAGCGCGATACCGAGGTGGTCCAGCAGCAGCTCTATCTGCGGCTGCTCGAAAACCAGGAGCAGCTCGTGCGCATGGCCCGCGACGCGGTCGGTCGGCCGCTGACGCCCGCAGCCTTCGCGCGACAGGCCGAGAGCCTCGTGCTCGACCGGCCGGAAATCGCTTCGCTGAGCTGGGTCGACAGAGACCGGGCACGAAAGGCGGGCCACGCCCCTGCGACCGCCGAAGCCTACCTGGGCGATCCGTCCTCGCGCGCCGCCGTGCCCTGGAGCCACGCAGCGCTCGAAGCGTTCGCTGCCGCCGAGCGCACGCGACAGCCGGTGTATTCGAAGCCGGTTGTCGACGAGGCGGGCAACGCTTCGATGCAACTTTATGTGCCGCTGGTCGACAGCGGCACCTTTGGCGGTGTGCTGCTGGCCGAATACCCGCTGGAGCGGCTGCTTCGATACGTCATGCAGAGTGCGCCGGTCGATCGACACACGGTGCGGCTGGTCGATGCCGACGGCTCGACGTTCGCCAGCACGCTGCCGCTCATGCCGGGTCAGAAGGTGCGGCGCCCGTCGATCATCCATTCGGTGCCGCTGGCGCCGGTCGGCAACGGCATCGTGCTGTCCGGCGAGGGCTATCGGACGTCTTTCGGGCTGATCAGCAACACCCTGTTCTGGATGGTTGCGGCACTGAGCCTGCTGACGCTGTGGATGCTGATCGGCACGTGGCGCCACATGCGCCGCAGGCTGCAGATGCAGAAGAAGCTGGTGTCCGAGGCCAACTTCCGACGGGCGATGGAAAACTCGATGTTGACCGGCATGCGGGCGATGGACCTGCAGGGCCGGATCACCTATGTCAACCCGGCATTCTGTGCAATGACCGGCTTCTCCGAGTCGGAACTGCTTTACCGGCGTCCCCCGTTTCCACACTGGCCTCCCGATCGCTACGAGGAGAACAGCCGTTTGCTGCAGCAGGAACTGCGCGGTCAGAGCCCGGCCGGCGGCATCGAGGTCAAGGTGATGCGCAGGGACGGTTCTCTTTTCGATGCCCGGATGTATGTGTCACCGCTGATCGATCCGAAGAATCAGCAGACCGGCTGGATGACCTCGATGACCAACATCACCGAGGCCAAGCGCATCCGCGACCAGCTGACCGCCTCGCACGAGCGTTTCACCACCGTGCTCGAGGGCCTGGACGCGGCGGTTTCGGTGCTTTCGGTGCAGCAGGGTGAACTGCTCTTTGCCAACCGCTCGTACCGCCTCTGGTTCGGCATCAGCCCGCAGGCGCATGCGCAACTCGCCGGCGACGACGAGGCGCCCGGGCAGGAGGCAACGGCCCCGGACGCCGGTGACAGCCTGCTCGGTGCGCCTGCCGGCGAGACGCCAGGCAACCCGTCGCCGGGCCTGCGCGAGGTCTTTGTCGAATCGCTGCAAAAGTGGTTCGACGTGCGCTCCCGGTTTATCCAGTGGACCGACGGACGGCTGGCGCAAATGCTGATCGCGACCGACATCACTGCGCGGCGGGAGGCCGAAGCGCTGGCGGCCTCCCAGGCAGAAAAGGCGCAGGTCACGAGCCGTCTGATCACCATGGGCGAGATGGCCTCGTCGGTGGCGCACGAGCTGAACCAGCCGCTGACGGCGATTGCCAACTACTGCAACGGCATCGTCTCGCGCGTCAACAACGATGCCATCGACAAGACCGAGCTGCTCGCTGCCCTGCAGAAGACCTCTCGCCAGGCGCAGCGCGCCGGCGAAATCATTCGGCGCATTCGCGAGTTCGTCAAGCGCAGCGAGCCGCAACGCCAGCGGGCGCGCGCCCGCGCCATCATCGACGACGCAGTCGAGCTTGCGGGCATCGAACTGCGCCGACGCAAGGTGACGATCCAGACCTACGTGGCGCAACGTCTGCCGCCGTTGCTGGTCGACCCGATCCTGATCGAACAGGTGCTGCTCAACCTGTTGAAGAACGCTGCCGAGGCGATCGATCTGGGACGCATGCCGCCAGCGCGCCGGCGCATCGAACTGCGCGTGGTGCCCAAGCACACCGACGACGGCGAAGTCATCGAGTTCAGCGTCACCGATCTGGGGCCGGGGCTGCCCGAGGAGGTGATCGCACGGCTTTACGAAGCCTTCTTCTCGACCAAGGCGGAAGGGCTCGGCATCGGCCTGTCGCTGTGCCGCACGATCATCGAGTCGCACCGGGGACGGATACGGGCGCAGAACCTCTACAATGGCTCGTCTGTCACAGGTTGTTGCTTCAGCTTCACTTTGCCTGTCGATACTTCCCGCATCGAGGCCCTCGTGGCCGTCCACTCATGAGCTTGATTCCGAAGCGTGGAACCGTCTACGTGGTGGACGACGACGAAGCGGTCCGCGATTCGCTGCAGTGGCTGCTCGAAGGCAAGGACTACCGCGTGCGCTGCTTCGATTCGTCGGAGTCGTTCCTGGCGCGTTTCGACCCACGCGAAGTCGCCTGTTTGATTGCCGACATCCGCATGGACGGCATGAGCGGCCTGGAATTGCAGGACCGGCTGATGGAGCGCCACAGCCCCCTGCCGATCGTCTTCATCACCGGCCATGGCGATGTGCCGATGGCGGTGACGACGATGAAGAAGGGTGCGATGGATTTCATCGAGAAGCCCTTCAAGGAAGACGAACTGCTGGCGCTGGTCGAGCGGATGTTCGAGCAGGCGCGCGTCGCCTTCTCGTCGCACCAGGAGGCCGCCAGCCGCGACGCGCTGCTGTCCCGCCTGACGACGCGCGAAGCACAGGTGCTCGAGCGTATCGTCGCCGGCCGCCTGAACAAGCAGATTGCCGACGACCTGGGCATCAGCATCAAGACGGTCGAGGCGCACCGCGCCAACATCATGGAAAAGCTGAACGCCAACACGGTCGCCGACCTGCTCAAGACGGCGCTCGGCGCGCAGCCGAGCAAAAGCTGATCGAGGCCTGCGGGCGCGGGCGCCTCGCCCGCTGCGTCAACACGGCGCCGGCAGGTCGAGCCAACACTTGCCCTGTTACCGGGACCTGTTCCGATGAATGCCCAATCGATTGACGGTGTTGCCCTGTCGCGCGCCATGCGCGCCCGGATTGGCGCACGGGCCGCAAGCCTCGCGGCGCGCGGTTGCGTGCCCGGCCTGGCTGTCCTGCTGGTCGGTGCCGACCCGGCAAGCCAGGTCTACGTCCGCAACAAGGTCAAGGCCTGTTCCGACCACGGCCTGCATTCCGTGCTCGAGCAGCACCCGGCGACGCTGAGCGAAGTCGAGCTGCTGGCGCGGATCGCGGCATTGAACGCCGACCCGGCGATCCACGGCATTCTGGTGCAGCTGCCACTGCCGGCGCAGATCGACGAGCTGAAGGTGATCGACGCGATTTCACCGCTGAAGGATGTCGACGGTTTTCACCTGGCAAGCGCCGGCGCCCTGCTGGTCGGCCGGCCGGGCGGGTTCGTTCCGTGCACGCCCGCCGGCTGCATGCAGATGCTGGCGTCGATCGGCTGCGATCCGCGCGGCAAGCATGCGGTGGTCGTCGGGCGCAGCAACATCGTCGGCAAGCCGATGGCGCTGCTGCTCTTGCAAGCCAGTGCCACCGTCACCATCTGTCACAGCGCAACGCCCGATCTGGCCGAACACACCCGCCGGGCCGACATCCTGATCAGCGCCGTCGGCCGTGCGGAACTGATCACCGCCGACATGGTCAAGCCGGGGGCGGTGGTGATCGATGTCGGCATGAACCGGGGCGCCGACGGGCGGCTCTGCGGCGACGTCGATTTCGCAGCGGTGTCGCAGGTCGCCTCGGCGGTCAGTCCGGTCCCGGGCGGCGTCGGGCCGATGACGATCACCATGCTGCTGTCCAACACCGTCGACGCCGCCGAACGCTCGCTTGCCCTTGCGACCCGACTCCCTTCCAGGCAACACGAATGACCAATCCGCTTCTCGACAGCACCGACCTTCCCTTCTTCGACGCGGTTCGCCCGGAGCATGTCACCCCGGCCATGGCGCAGCTGCTCAGCGACGCCGAAGCGGCGCTCGCCCGCGTCACCGGCGACGATTTTCCGGCCGACTACGAAGCGCTCTCGGCCGTGCTCGATGTGGCCACGGAACGACTCGGTCGCGCCTGGGGCGTCGTCGGTCATCTGAGTTCGGTGGCCGATACGCCCGAGTTGCGGGCGGCCCACAACGAGAACCTCGGGCCGCTCACCGCCTTCTACACGCGGCTCGGCGCCGACGAGCGGCTTTACGCCAAGTACAAGGCGGTGATGGCCAGCCCGTCGGCCGCTGCGCTCAGCGTGCCCCGCCGCCGTGCGCTGGCGAATGCGCTGCGCGATTTCGTGCTTTCGGGCGCCGAGCTGCATGGCAGCGACCGCGTGCGCTTTGCCGAACTGCAGGAGCGCCAGGCCGAACTGGGGCAGAAGTTTTCCGAGCATGTGCTCGACGCGACCGACGGCTTCAGCTACTTCGCTGACGAAGCCGAGTTGCAGGGTGTGCCGCGCGACGTGCTCGACGCCTGCCGGGCAACGGCGGCCGCCGAAGGTCGCGATGGCTACAAGCTGACCCTGCACGCCCCCGTCTACCAGCCGGTGCTGCAGTACGCCGAGAACCGGGGTCTGCGCGAGCGGCTCTACCGCGCCTATGTCATGCGGGCGAGCGAGCTGGGGTCCGCCGAACTCGACAACACGCCGGTCATCGCTGAAATCCTCGCCTTGCGCCAGGAGGAAGCGCGTCTGCTCGGTTACGCCAACTACGCCGAGGTGTCGCTGGTCGCGAAGATGGCCGAGAGCCCGCAGCAGGTGAGCGAGTTCCTGCGCGACCTGGCGCAGCGCGCGCGTCCCTACGCCGAGCGCGACCTTGCCGAACTGCGCGAATTCGCCCGAACCGACCTGGGCCTCGACGATCTGCAGTCGTGGGACCTGGCGTTCGCGAGCGAGCGGCTGAAGGAGGCCCGCTACGCCTTCAGCGACCAGGCAGTGAAGCAGTACTTCACCGAGCCGAAGGTGCTCGAAGGGCTGTTCCGTATCGCCGAAACGCTGTTCGACGTGGTGATCCAGCCTGACGAAGCGCCGGTCTGGCACCCGAGCGTTCGCTTCTTCCGGGTCGAGCGCCGCAGTGCCGGCGGTGACGCCGGCCGCAACCGGCTGATCGGCCAGTTCTACTACGACCCGTATGCGCGGCCCGGCAAGCGCTCGGGCGCGTGGATGGACGGCGTGCGCGACCGCTGGGTTCGGCCGACCGAGGCGGGCGGCGCGTTGCAGACGCCGATTGCGCACCTCGTGTGCAACTTCGCGGCGCCCGTGACCAGCGACGGCGTGGCGCGTCCGGCGCTGCTGACGCACGACGACCTGACGACGTTGTTCCACGAATTCGGCCACGGCTTGCACCACCTGCTGACGCAGGTCGACGACATCGGCGTCTCGGGCATTTCCGGCGTGGAATGGGACGCTGTCGAGCTGCCGAGCCAGTTCATGGAGAACTTCTGCTGGGAGTGGGACGTGGTGCGTCGGCTGACGGCGCATGTCGACAGCTGCGAGGCGCTGCCGCGGGAGCTCTTCGACAAGATGCTCGCGGCAAAGAACTTCCAGAGCGGCCTGCAGACGCTGCGCCAGGTCGAGCTGGCGCTGTTCGACATGCGAATCCATGCCGAGCCTCAGGCCAGCGCCGACGTGCAGCGCGTGCTCGACGAGGTTCGCCGCGAGGTTCATGTCATGCAGCCGCCGCAGTTCAATCGCTTTCAGCACGGCTTCACGCACATCTTCTCGGGCGGCTATTCGGCTGGCTACTACAGCTACAAGTGGGCCGAGGTGCTGAGCGCCGATGCCTGGAGCGCTTTCGAGGAGACCGCAGGCGAGAGCGGCGTGCTCAACGCCGAGACCGGCCGGCGCTACCGCGAAGCGGTGCTCGAGGTCGGCGGCAGCCGACCGGCGCTCGACAGCTTCAAGGCCTTCCGCGGCCGTGAGCCGAGCATCGATGCGCTGCTGCGGCACCAGGGCATGGCCTGAGGCTCGTGTGGACGCACCGAGGCGCCGGATCGGGCAGGTGCTGCGGCGTGCGGCTCCAGCCGCGCTTCTGGGCATCGGTCTTTGCGCCGGCCCGGCGTGGGCGTTCTACAAGGTGGTCGGCCCCGACGGGCGCGTGACCTACACCGATCGGCTGCAGGCCGCGCCGAGCAGCAGCACCTCGCCCCCGCGCGAAGCTGCCGCCGCGGCGCTGCCGCCCGCGCTGCGTCGTGCGGCGACGAGCTATCCGGTCACCCTTTACGTCGCCGAGGGTTGCGGCTCGAGTTGCGACGCGGCGCGCCAGTGGTTGGCCGATCGCGGCATACCCTACTCCGAGCGCACGGTGGCAAGCCGAGCCGATATCGAAGCCCTGGAACGCCTGAGCGGCGGTCGCGAGGCGCCGACGCTGACGATCGGCAGCCAGGTGGTGCGGGGATTCTCCGAGTCGATCTGGCAACAGTACCTGGATGCCGCCGGCTACCCTGCGGTCTCGCAACTGCCGAGGGATTACCAACGCCCGCCGGCGCGCCCGGTCACCGAGCGGACCGAGATTGGCGTTCCGCCAGCTGCCAGCGTCGCGGCGCCGACTATTCGCCGCCCTGTCGAGCGGCCGGCGCCGCCACGAACCGGCACCGAGGGAATCCGTTTCTGAACGGTCCGGCACGCCGCCACGGACCCAGCGAGCGATGGGCTTGCGCCCGAAGGTGCTGACTGGAGCGAGGGGCGGGCACCCATTCTTAAGGTTTCCCGCGCTCCTGCGGCCCGCCGTCACGCCCCTGGCCGGACTGCCAGTGCACCAGCGGGCTCCCCGTCCGGCTCATCCGTCTCCGCGACCAGCGCGCTCAGCAGCGACTCGGTGCGCGACTCGGACAAGGCTTCGACCGACTTCAGCTTGCGCGTCATCACCCGGGTTCGGGTCTGCGCCGCCTCGATGGTGCTGCTGGCCTCGTCGAGCTTGCGCTTGGTCTTGACCAGCATGTCGCCGAACTTGGCGAATTCGGTCTTGACCGCGCCGAGCACTTCCCACACCTCGACCGAGCGCTTTTCCAGCGCCAGGGTGCGAAAGCCCATCTGCAGGCTGCTGAGCAGCGCCAGCAACGTCGTCGGCCCGGTCAGCATCACCCGGTGCTCGCGCTGCAGCGCTTCGAGCAGCCCCGGGCGGCGCAGCGCTTCGGCGTACAGCCCTTCGGTGGGAACGAACAGGATCGCGAAATCGGTGGTGTGCGGCGCCGCGACATACTTGGTGCGGATGGTGCGCGCCTCGATGCGCAGCCGGCCTTCGATCGCCTTGCCGGCGGCCTCGGCAGCGGCCGCGTCGGCGCGGTCGTGCGCGTCGAGCAGCCGTTCATAGTCCTCGCGCGGGAACTTGGCATCGATCGGCAGCCACAGCGGCTGGCCATCGTCGCGCTGACCCGGCAGCGACACGGCGTACTCGACGCGCGCGCCCGAGCCCGGCACGGTTTCGACGTCGCGGGCGTACTGGCCGGGTGTCAGCACCTGTTCGAGCAGCGCCGCGAGCTGCACTTCGCCGAAAATGCCGCGCGTCTTGACGTTGTTCAGCACCCGGTTGAGCGAGCCGACATCGCGTGCCAGCAGCTGCATCTCGCCCAGGCCGCGGTGCACCTGCTCGAGCCGCTCGGCAACCTGCCGGAAGCTGTGCCCCAGGCGCTGCTCGAGCGTCGCGTGCAGCTTCTCGTCGACCGTCGAGCGCATCTGCTCGAGCTTCTGCTCGTTGCCGGCCTGCAGGCTGGCCAGGCGCTGCTCCACCGTCGTCCGGACCTCGCCGAGGCGGCGCTCGTTGGCCTCGGAGAGCGCACCGAGCTGCACCCCCAAATGTTCTGAGAAACGCTGCAGCCCCGCCTCCTGGGCCTCCCTCGCCGCTTGCGACTGGACGGCCAGCTGACCGCGGAAGGCGTCGAGCTGCTCGTTCTGCGACCGCGTCGTCGCGGCCTGCTGCGCCACCAGCGTCTGCTGGAACAGCGCCAGCGTCTTGCCGATCTCCTGCCGCGTTCCGCTGCCGCTGCGCGCCACCTCATCACGCAGTTCGCGCTCGAGCCGCTCGGCTGCCAGCGTCACCGCCTGGTGCACGCCGCCCGCTGCATCGCCGCGCTGCTGTCGCATGAAGACGCAGAGCAGCAGGACCAGGTTCGACAGCAGCAGAACAAGGATCAGGACAGTCGGCCAGTTCATCGCCGAATTGTCCGCGCACGCCGCCGTGCGGCGCTCGGCTCAGCCCGCGCGGCCCGGCCTGCCGAGCAGGCGGCGTTCGATCGCTTCGAACGCCGCCTGCAGGCCGAGCGCCAGCGCTGCGGCCGGCAGTGCGCCGGCAAGCATCATCCGGCTGTCGTTGACAGCCAGGCCGGCGACGATGCGTTCGCCGAAACCCCCGGCGCCGACGAATGCCGCCAGGGTGGCGGTGCCGACGTTGATCACCGCGGCGGTCTTCACGCCCGCGGCCATCGTCGGTGCGGCCAGCGGCAACTGCACCCAGCGCAGCGTCTGCGCAGGCGTCAGGCCCAGCGACAGAGCAGCCTGTGCGAGCGCCGACGTCACGCCGTGCAACCCCGCATGCGTGTTGCGCACGATCGGCAGCAGCGCGTAGAGGACGAGTGCGATCAGCGCCGGCAGCAGGCCGATGTGGCCGAGCAGCGCGATCAGGACGGCCAGCAGCGCCAGCGACGGCACCGTCTGCAGCACGGCCACCGCGCCGAGCAGCCAGGCTGCGCTGCGCGGCCAGCGCCAGGCGGCGACGCCGAGTGGAACGCCGAGCAGCAGCGCGAAGAACAGCGAGCCGAAGACCAGCAGCAGATGCTGCACCGCCAGGCGCATGAAATCAGCGCCGAACAGCCGTGCCGTGAATCCGCCGGAGTCGGCTGTCGCTTGCGCCGCGGGTGAGACGAAGCGCCGCGCCACCTCGGCGAAGCTCTGCTTGTCGATCTCGACCTGGCCGTTCATCGCCATCATCGTTCGCGCGTCGATTCGGCCTTCGAGCGCGCGCAGCGGCCCGGCATCGACGGCGCTGCGCATCAGCAGCACCGCGTCGTACTTCGGAAAGAAGCCGCGGTCGTCCTCGAGCACACGCAATCCGACGCGGCCGACCTTGGCGTCGGTGGCGTAGACATCGATCAGGTCGACCCGTCCTGCCGCAATGGCGTCGTAGGCCAGGCCGTGGTCGAGCCCGCCAGCGGACGCCAGCCGAAGGCCGTAGGCGGCGACGAGCGCCGGCCAGCCATCGGCGCGCGCCATGAATTCGTGCGACAGGCCGAGCCGCAGCCCCTGCGCGGCGGGCAGCAGCAGGTCGGAGATGCGCCGCAGGCCGAGCCGCTCGGCATCGCTCTCGCGCAGTGCCAACGCATAGCTGTTGTTGAACCCGAGCGGCACGGCCGCCTTCAAGCCGCGCGGCGCAAGCCAGCGATTCAGTTCGTCGAGCGAAGGATTGCCTTCGCGCTTGAGCAGCTCGCGCACGATCGTGCCGGTGTATTCCGGGTAGATGTCGACCGCGCCGGCGGCAAGCGCCTGCTCGAGCACGCCGGTGTTGCCGAGGCCGGGCTTGTGCTGCGCGACAACACCCTGCGCCTGCAGCGTCTGGCGGACGATCTCGCCGAGGATGTACGACTCGGTAAAGCGCTTCGAGCCGACGATCAGCGGCTCGGCAGCGGTCGATGCGCCAACGCCGCAGGCCAGCGCGAGCAGCGCCGCGGCGCAAAACCGGCCAATCAGCCGGCGAGAAACCTCACCGAGGGGCAGACAGCACCTGCGGATTGATCGGCGTCGGCGGCCGGCCGGCGTTCGGGCCGCAGCCGAGCGCCGCAATCAGGTTGTCGGCAGCCAGATCGGCCATGGCGCGCCGGGTGACGATGGTTGCGCTGGCAATATGCGGTGTCAGCACGACATTCGGCACGGTCAGCAGCGCGGGATGCAGCGCCGGCTCGCCTTCGAAGACGTCGAGCCCGGCCGCGGCGATCCGCCGCTCGCGCAACGCTTCGGCCAGCGCGGCATCGTCGACGATGCCGCCACGGGCGATGTTGGTGAGCGTCGCACTCGGCTTCATCTGCGCCAGTTCGGCGGCGCCGATGGCATGGTGCGACTCGGCCGAGTACGGCAGCACCAGCACCAGGTGATCGGCTTCGCGCAGCAACGTGGCCTTGTCGACATAGCGCGCCTTGCACGCGGCCTCGAGCGACGCGTCGAGGCGCGAGCGGTTGTGATAAATCACCTGCATGCCGAAGCCGTGCGCACCACGCCGCGCGACACCCTGGCCGATGCGTCCCATGCCGAGGATGCCGAGCGTCGCGCCGTGGATGTCGCTGCCGACGAACATGTCGAGCGCCCAGCGCGTCCACTCGCCGCGGCGCAGGTAGTGCTCGCTTTCGGAAATCCGCCGGGCAGTGGCCATCATCAGCGCGAAGCCGAAGTCGGCCGTGGTTTCGGTCAGCACGTCGGGCGTGTTGGTGCAAAGCACGCCATGCGCCGTGCACGCCGCGACATCGAAGTTGTTGTAGCCGACCGCGATGTTGGCAACCACCCGCAGCTGCGGGTTTGCGGCCAGCAGCGCCTCATCGATGCGCTCGCTGCCCGTGGTCAGCGCACCCACCTTGCCCTGCAGGCGCCGGCGCAGCTCGTCGGGCGGCAGCACGCGATCCTCGTTGTTGGCGTCGACTTCGAAGTAGGGTTGCAGCCGCTGCACGACCTCGGGGAAGACGGCGCGGGCAACGAGGATCGAGGGTTTCATCAAGGGTCCTTTGGATCAGGCGGAAGGCAGGTCGACGGCACGCTCCCGTCAGGCTGTGCGGCGATTGTCGAACAGGCCGTCGGCGCGCCGCATGCGCCGCACTGCGCGTTCAGCCCGCGGCAGCCGCAACCGGTGGCCTGCGCCATTCGCGCCAGCTGTCACGCGCGGCGCGCAGGGTGCCGAGCTGCACGCCGACCGTGTCCTCGATGTCGCGCCCGTAGCCGCCGGCCATCGACAGCGCCACCGGAATGCCGCGCTGTCGTGCGGCCGCGAGCACACGCCGGTCGCGCTCGGCAAGCCCTTCGGTGGTCAGGCGCAACCGGCCGAGCCGGTCGCCTTCGTGCGGATCGGCACCCGCGAGGTAGAAGATCAGGCCAGGCAGCGCGTCGGCGTGGTGTTGCCAGAGGGCGTCGAGCGCGCCGTCGAGCGCCTGCAGGTACTCGGCGTCGCCCGTTCCGTCATCAAGCCCGACATCGAGGTCGCCCGGCTGTTTGCGAAACGGGAAGTTGCGCTCGCCATGGATCGACAGCGTGAAGACGCTCGGATCGTCGCGAAAGATCGACGCGGTGCCGTTGCCCTGGTGGACGTCGAGGTCGATCACCGCGATGCGCAGCAGCGTTCGGCGCGGCGGCCGCTGCCGGTGCAGCTCGGCCTGCATCAGCCGGGCGGCCACGGCCACGTCGTTGAAGACGCAAAAACCGCTGCCGTGGTCGGCCGTGGCGTGGTGCGTCCCGCCGGCCAGGTTGGCCGATACGCCTTCGCTCATTGCCGAGCGGGCGGCGGCAATCGTCGCCCCGACCGAGCGCCGCGCGCGCTCGACCATCCGCTCGCTCCAGGGAAAACCGATTTCGCGCTGCGCCTGGGCGCTGAGCAGCCCATGCACGACGGCATCGACATAGCCCGGCGTGTGCGCCAGGGCCAGCTCGCCGTCGCTGGCCGGTGGCGCCTGGCGGGGGTGGATGTCGGCGACATCCTCGAGCCGCTGACGCAGCAACGCGTACTTGTGCATCGGGAATCGATGCCCGGTCGGCAGCGGCAGGACGAATTCGTCGGCGTAGTAGACGTGCATCGATCGATTCTGCCGCCGCGGCGAAGTCGCAAAAACATGCGGATACCGATTTTTTGCTGCACTGCAACAAAACCGCTTGCATGGCCGCTCGCCTTGGGCGATACTTCGTTCCATGGTGCAGTGCACAACGAGGCACCGGTTGATCACACCACCCTTGGAGAAAACACCATGATGACCCCCGAACAACTCGCCGCCAGCCAACGCGCCAACCTCGAAACCCTTTTCGGCCTGACCGCCAAGGCGTTCGAAGGCGTCGAAAAGCTGGTCGAGCTGAACCTGCAAGCAGCCAAGCTGGCGATGGGCGAAGCGGCCGACACGACGCGTGCCGCGCTGTCGGTGAAGGATGCCCGCGAGCTGCTGGCTTTGCAGACCAGCCTGCTGCAGCCGGCTGCCGAAAAGGCTGCGGCCTACAGCCGCCACCTGTACGAAATCGCTGCATCGACCAACGCCGAAGTCGGCCGTGTCGCCGAAGCCAAGGCTGCTGAAACCCAGCGCAAGTTCATGGACGCGGTCGACAACGCCGTGCGCAACGCGCCGGCCGGCTCGGAAAACGCCGTGGCGATGGTCAAGACCGCCGTCACCGCTGCGAACAGCGCCTACGAGACCGTTCAGAAGGCTGCCAAGCAGGCTGCTGAAGTCGCCCAGTCGAATTTCCAGGCCGCCGCTTCCACCGCGATGAAGGCTGCCGAAGCCGCGACGACCCAGGCTCAGCGCAACAGCTGATCCGCTGCTCGCACGCCGAAGCGCTGCTTCGGCTTCAAAGGCCCGGCCGATGCCGGGCCTTTGTTCGTTTGGGCGCCGGCAAACGCACGCTGTTAGAGCACCCGGCCATAAGCAACTGCCGATAAAGTTCTTCGCCGCCTTCGCCCGGGTCGGTACAGTCGCGCCCTCGCGGGCCGAGCCGCCGCCTGCCCCGACCGCACACTGCCCGACTTCGAACGATGTACGCCTATACCGACTTTGACCGGCAATTTGTCCACCAGCGCGCCGCCCAGTTCCGCGACCAGCTCGAACGCCATCTCGCCGGCCAGCTCGGCGAAGAGGAGTTCCGGCCGCTGCGGCTGCAGAACGGCTGGTACGTTCAGCGCCACGCGCCGATGCTGCGCATCGCCGTGCCCTATGGCGAGTTGAACTCGACCCAGTTGCGCAAGCTGGCGCACATTGCCCGCGAGTACGACCGCGGCTATGGCCACTTCACGACGCGGCAGAACCTGCAGTTCAACTGGATCCCCCTGGTCCGCGGCGCGGAGGTCATGGACGAGCTGGCGTCCGTCGACATGCATGGCATCCAGACCAGCGGCAACTGCATTCGCAACATCACCGGCGACTGCTTCGCGGGCGTCGCCGCCGACGAGATCGTCGACCCGCGTCCCTACAGCGAAGTGCTTCGCCAGTGGAGCACGCTGCACCCCGAATTCGCCTTCCTGCCGCGCAAGTTCAAGATCGCCGTCAGCGGCTCGCGCGAGGACCGGGCGGCGATTGCCTGGCACGACGTCGGCCTGCAGCTGCTGAAGAACGAGGCGGGCGAAGTCGGCTTCCAGGTGCTGGTCGGCGGCGGCATGGGACGCACACCGGTGATCGGCACGGTGATCCGGGATTTCCTGCCGTGGCAGCAGATCCTCGTTTTCATCGAGGCGATCGTGCGCGTCTACAACCGCCACGGCCGGCGCGACAACATGTACAAGGCGCGCATCAAGATCCTGGTCAAGGCCGAGGGACAGCGATTCATCGACGACGTCGAAGCCGAGTTCCGCAGCATCCTCGACAACGACGAGGGCGGCACCGCGCACCTCATTCCGCAAAGCGAGCTCGACCGCGTTGCCGCCTGCTTCGAGCTGCCGGCGGGCGTCGGCGGTCGCGACGAAGCGGCGATCACGGCACCGGCGGATGCGCCGCTCGCCTGGCAACGCTGGCTCGAGCGCAACGTCCATCCGCACCGGCTGCCGGGCTACCGTGCGGTGACGCTGTCGCTCAAGCGCAATGGCCAACCACCCGGCGACGCCACCGACAGTCAGATGGACCAGGCCGCGGATCTCGCCGATCGCTTCAGCGCCGGCGAGCTGCGGGTCTCGCACGACCAGAACCTGGTGTTGCCATGGGTGCCGGCGGCGGACCTCCATGCACTGTGGCAGGCGGCTCGTGAGGCCGGCCTGGCAACCCCCAACATTGGATTTCTGACCGACATGATCGCCTGCCCGGGCGGCGATTTCTGCGCGCTCGCCAATGCCCGGTCGATCCCGATCGCTCAGGCGATCACCGAGCGCTTCGACGACCTCGACCGGCTCTACGACATCGGCGACATCGACCTGCACATCAGCGGCTGCATCAATTCGTGTGGCCACCACCACAGCGGCCACATCGGCATCCTCGGCGTCGACAAGGACGGCAGCGAGTGGTACCAGATCACGCTCAACGGCGCCGATGGTTCGCGCCTCAGCGGGCCGGCGACACCGGGCAAGGTGATCGGGCCGTCGTTCTCGGCCGACGAGGTGCCCGATGTCATCGAGGCGGTGGTCGAGACCTACCGCAGCGAGCGCGCCCCCGCCGAGCGCTTCATCGAAACCGTGCGCCGGGTCGGCATCACGCCCTTCAAGACGGCGGCCAACGAGGTTCGACGCACAACGGCGCACGCAGCATGAGCATGCAATTCATCGACATCGCAACCGATGCGTGGCGGCCGGCCGCCGAGGGCGAGACGGCACCTGCGCCCTTCGCGCATGCCGTGCTGACGCCGGCGCAATGGGCAGGCGTGCGCGACACCTGGCCCGCCGACGCGCCGGTCGGCCTGCTGCTGCCGAACGACGCCGAGCTGGAGCCGTTTGCCGGCGACTTTGCCCGGTTGGCGCTGATCGCGCTGCACTTTCCCAAGTGGACCGACGGCCGTGCCTACAGCCAGGCGCACCTGCTGCGCTCGCGCCATCGCTTTGCCGGCCAGGTTCGCGCCACCGGCGAAGTGCTCGTCGACATGATGCCGCTGCTGCAGCGCAACGGCTTCGACGCCGCGGTGCTGCGCGCCGACCAGTCGCAGCAGGCGGCGGAGCGTGCCCTGGCCTTTTTCCCAGCCCACTACCAGGGCGACGTGCGCAGCAGCCAGCCGCTCTTCGCGCGCGCGTCGGACCGCGGAGTCGGCCGATGAGCGCGATTGCACTCTATGCGCGCAAGACCACCGGCTTCGACGAGCGCGTCGTGGCGTCGGTCGACGTGCTGCGCAGGGCCGCCGCCGACCACGCCGGCTGCATCGTCCAGTCGACCAGCCTCGGCGCGGAGGACATGGTCGTCACCGACCTGATCGCCAGGCACGCGCTGCCGATCCCGGTCGCCACGCTCGAAACCGGCATGTTGCACCCGCAGACGGTCGATCTGATCGGGCGCATCGAAGCGCATTACGCGCGGCCGGTCGAGGTCTACAAGCCGGTCGAGGAGACGGTGGTGCAGTTCGTCGCGCGCAACGGCAAGCTGCCGATGTATGAAAGCGTGGCGCTGCGCAAGGCCTGCTGCGGCCTGCGAAAGCTCGAGCCGCTGGCGCGCATGCTCGAAGGCCGCGATGCCTGGGTCACCGGCTTGCGCCGCGAACAGTCGGCGCAGCGCGGTGAAGTCCATGCGACCGAGGTCGATGCGCAGGGCCGCACCAAGGTCAATCCGCTGGCCGACTGGTCGTGGGCGGATGTCTGGCACTACATCGAGCAGAACGGCGTGCCGTACAACCCGCTGCACGACGAGTTCATGCCGAGCATTGGCTGCGCGCCGTGTACCCGGGCGATCGCCGTCGGCGAGGAATTCCGCGCCGGCCGCTGGTGGTGGGAAGACGACCGCGCCAAGGAGTGCGGCCTGCACGTCTCCGGTGGCGACGTCGAGCCGCTGACCAGCGAGCCCGCAGCGGCGGTGTCGCCACTGCCCTTCCGGGCGATCGGAGAGCCCGCATGAACGCACCCCTGACGGTCGAGCAGCTGCTGCCGCAGCTCGACCACACGCATCTCGACTGGCTTGAAGAAGAAGCCATCTTCATCCTGCGCGAAACCGTCGCGGCCTTCGAGCGCCCGGCGCTGCTTTTCTCGGGCGGCAAGGACTCGTGCGTGGTGCTGCGGCTCGCCGAGAAAGCCTTCAAGAGCCGCGGCGCCGACGGCCAGTACAAGGGGCGGCTGCCCTTCCCGCTGCTGCATGTCGATACCGGACACAATTTTCCGGAGGTGATCGAGTTCCGCGATCGCCGCATCGCCGAGATGGGCGAGCGGCTGGTCGTCGGGCATCTGGAGGATTCGATCCGCCGCGGAACGGTGCGCCTGTCGCATCCGCTCGAATCGCGCAATGGCCACCAGACGGTGGCGCTGCTCGAAGCGATCGAGGAGCACCGCTTCGACGTGCTGATGGGTGGCGCGCGCCGCGACGAGGAAAAGGCCCGCGCCAAGGAGCGCATCTTTTCGCACCGCGACAGCTTCGGGCAGTGGCAGCCGAAGGAGCAGCGGCCCGAGCTCTGGACGCTGTTCAACACCCGCATCAAGCCCGGCGAACACATGCGCGCCTTCCCGATCAGCAACTGGACCGAGCTCGACGTCTGGCTCTACATCGCCCGCGAGCAGATTCCGCTGCCGAACCTCTACTTCGCCCATGCGCGCCAGGTGATCCGGCGCAAGGGCTTGCTGGTTCCGCTGACCGACGTGACGCCGTGCGAAGCCGGCGAAAGCGTCGAAACGGCCGAGGTGCGCTTTCGCACCGTCGGCGACATGACTTGCACCTGCCCGGTCGAGAGCCCGGCGGCGAACGCGGTCGAGATCGTTGCCGAAACGCTAAAGGTGACAGTCAGCGAGCGCGGCGCGACCCGAATGGACGACCGCACCTCGGATGCCTCGATGGAGCGGCGCAAGAAAGAGGGCTACTTCTGATGACGGCTGCCATTGCAACGCCTGCGGCCATGGCACCCGCCGTCGCCGACCACCGCGCGCTGCGCTTTCTCACCGCCGGCAGTGTCGACGACGGCAAGAGCACGCTGATCGGACGGCTGCTGTTCGACAGCCAGGCGATCCTTGCCGACCAGCTCGACACGCTCGAGAAGCGCGCCGCCGGCGCACCGATCGACCTGTCGCTGCTGACCGACGGTCTGGAGGCCGAGCGCGAACAGGGCATCACGATCGACGTCGCCTACCGCTATTTCGCGACCCGGCAGCGCAAGTTCATCATTGCCGACGCGCCCGGCCACGAGCAGTACACCCGAAACATGGTGACCGCCGCGGCCGGCAGCGACGCCGCGGTGGTGCTGGTCGACATCACCAAGCTCGACATCGACGCCCAGCCGCTGGCGCTGCTGCCGCAGACGCGCCGCCATGCGCTGCTGGCGCATCTGCTGCGCGTGCCGAGCATCGTTTTTGCGGTCAACAAGCTCGACGCGGTGGCCGACCCGGGGCGGGCCTACGCCGCTGCACGCGAAGCGCTGCTGGCCTTTGCCGGGCAGGCGGGGATCGAGGTCGCTGCAGTGATCCCGGTCTCTGCGCTGCGCGGCGACAACGTCACGCAGCCGCTCGACGCCGACTGGTACGACGGCCCCTCCCTGCTGCAGTGGCTCGAGGCGCTGCCGGCCGCACAGGAGCGCAAGGACGGCGACCTGCTGATTCCCGTGCAGTACGTCGCCCGCGAGGGAGAAGGCACCGGCAACCAGCCGCGCACGCTGTGGGGTCGCGTGGCGCACGGCGGCATCCAGGCGGGTGACGATGTGCAGCTCTTCCCGAGCGGCGAGCGCGCCCGGGTGGCCGAGGTGCGGCTTGCCGGCGAGGTCGTCGAACGGGTCGAGGCAGGCCAGTCGGCGGGCGTCGTCCTGGACCGTCAGCTCGATGTGTCGCGCGGCGACTGGATCTCGACGCCGCAGACGGTGCAGCCGAGCCAGCGTTTCTCGGCGACGCTCGCCTGGCTCGATACCGAACCCGCCGTCGTCGGCCGCAAATACTGGGTGCGCCATGGCCACCGCTGGGTGCAGGCACGAATCACCCGGATCGAAAGCCGGCTCGACATTCACACCCTCGCCGAGACCGATGCCCACGAACTGGCGGTGAACGAGATCGGCCGCGTCGTCGTCGAGACGCAGCAGCCGCTGCCGGTCGAAGCCTACGAGATCAACCGCACCGGCGGCTCGCTGATCGTCGTCGACCCGGCGAGCAACCGCACCAGCGGCGCCCTGCTCGTTCGCGCCGCGTCGGTGGCGTGAAACCAGGCCGGGTGGTCTTCGTCGGTGCGGGCCCGGGTGCCGCCGACCTGATCACCGTGCGCGGGGCCGAGCGCCTGGCTGCCGCCGAGGTGGTGCTGTTCGACGCCCTCACCGACCCGGCGCTGCGCCGCCATGCGCCGCAGGCGCGCTGGCTCGATGTCGGCAAACGCGGTTTCGAGGACAGCACGCCGCAGGCGACGATCAATTCGCTGCTGGTCGAGCATGCTGCGGCAGGCGCCCGGGTGGTTCGGCTGAAGGGCGGCGACCCGAGCATCTTCGGCCGGCTCGAGGAGGAGTTGCTGGCACTGGCCGATGCGGGAATCGACTTTGAAATCGTTCCCGGCGTGACGGCTGCTCTGGCGGCTGCGGCCGAAAGCGGCCGGCCGCTGACCCGACGCGGCGACGGCCGCAGCGTGCGGCTGAGCACGGCCGTGACCGCCGACGCAGCGGCTGGCACATCGCTGCCGGCAGGCGGCGGACAGCGCGCCGACACCGAGGTCTACTACATGGCGGGCCGGCAGCTCGCCACCCTGGCGCGTCGGCTCGCCGCCGCCGGATGGCCCGCCGATGCGCCGGCGCAAGTCAGCTCGCGCGCCGGCTGGCCCGATGCGTTGCACACCGACTCGACGCTGGCATCGCTTGCAGCGGGCAGCGCACGGCATGCCGGCCGTCCGACGGTGCTGACGGTCGGGGCGGGCGCGCGGCCGCTGCAAACCACGGCCCCCCGGCCGCCCCCGGCAGGCGCCGACCCCCCGCCGTAAAATCGCACATTGCGCCGCGACGGCGCCCGCCCTTACCTCGAGCCTGTGTCATGACCCACGTCGTCACCGAATCCTGCATCCGCTGCAAGTACACCGACTGCGTCGATGTCTGCCCGGTCGACTGCTTCCGCGAAGGCCCCAATTTCCTGACCATCGACCCCGACGAATGCATCGACTGCGCGGTCTGCATTCCCGAGTGCCCGGTCAACGCGATCATGCCCGAGGAGGACGTCCCAGGCGATCAGCAGCACATGATCCAGCTCAATGCCGAACTGGCGGCAATCGGTTGGCCGAGCATCACCAAGCGCAAGGCGGCGCTGCCCGACGCCGACGAATGGAAGGACCGCACCGGCAAGCTCGCCGAACTCGTGCGCTGAACGCCCGGATGGCCGATGCAGCGGTGGGTCCGGCCTCGCCGATCGAGACCGACGCGCTGGTCATCGGCGCGGGCCCGGTCGGGCTGTTCCAGGTGTTCGAGCTGGGGCTGCAGGCGCTGCATGCCGAGGTCGTCGACGTCCTTCCCGCCGCTGGCGGCCAATGCACGGCGCTGTATCCCGACAAACCGATCTACGACATCCCCTCGGTCGTGCGTTGCACCGGCCGCGAGTTGGTCGACAACCTGTTGCGGCAGATCGCGCCCATGCGCGCCGGGTTTCACTTCGGCCAGCTGGTCGACGCGCTGCAGCCGCGCAGTGACGGGCGGTTCGATGTGTCGACGTCGAAGGGCTGCCGCTTCGTCGCACGAACCGTGTTCATTGCCGCGGGGGTCGGCGCGTTTCAGCCCCGAGGCTTGAAGCTGCCCGGCATCGAAGTCTTTGCCGGCAAGCAGCTGTTCGGCAGCCTGGAAGAGGCCGCGGCAGGCGCCTGGGACCAGCTTGTCGTCGTCGGCGGCGATGAAGCCGCGGTCGATGCGGCGATCGTGCTCGCCGCTCGAGGCTCCAGCGCGGGTCGCCCCGCACCGATACTGTTGCATCGGCGCGACGTGTTGCAGGCTGCTGACGACCGTCTGCAGGTGTTCGAGTCGCTCCGGCAGCAGCGCCGCCTCGTCTTCGAAGTCGGGCAGCCTGTCGCATTCGACACACACGCAAGCCGGCTGAGCGCGCTCGAGGTCGTGCGCAGCGACGGCTCGAGTACCCGGATAGCTGCCGATGCGCTGCTGACGATGTCCGGCCTCTCGCCGAAGCTCGGACCGGTTGCCGACTGGCAGCTGGCGATGCAGAAGAAGCAGCTGGCGGTCGATCCCGCGACCTTGCAGACGAGTCTGGCCGGTGTCTATGCCGTGGGCGACATCAACACCTACCCTGGAAAGCGCAAGCTGATCGTCAGCGGCTTCCACGAGGCCACGCTGGCTGCCTTCGCCGCGGCGGCGCACCTGGCGCCGGGCGAGCGCATCGCGCTCGAATACACCACCGCAAGCACTCGCCTGCACGCCCTGCTAGGCGTCGCCTGAGCCGACGGCAGACCCCGGGCGGCGGGGCAGCCGGTTCAGAGCGCGGCGATCACCGGCCGGGCGTAGTGGAAGCCGACCACGGCGCGCGCGAACAGATAGTCGACGCGTGCCCGCTCGCTCAGCGCATCGATTTGCACCCGGCCGTCGCAGTCGCATGGAAAAGCCAGCGCGGCGGCATCGGCACGCAAGGGTGCAAAGCGCAGCTCGAAAACACATTCATCCACGACAACGGTCATTGCAAAGCAATCCTCAATACATCGGGCACCACGACCGCTGCGGTACCTTCGAGACCCGGCTGCGCCTGCCTTTCGGCAGACAGCGCGCTGGGTCCCCAATTCGTACCGACGATTTTTGCATGCAGGGCTGTAAGCAGGCGCGAAGTCGGCGCAACGGCTTTGGAGGTGTCGATCTACAACGTTTCGGCAAGCAGCTGGGCATACCGTGCCAGGTCGATATTTCCGCCACTGACCAGAATGCCGACCCGTTGCCCGCGCAGGTCGACACCGCCGTGCACGGCGCCGGCCAGCGAAAGGCAGCCGGTCGGCTCGACGACGAGCTTCATCCGCTCGGCATAGAAGCGCATCGCCTCGACCAGTTCGGCGTCGCTGGCGGTCAGGATGTCGGCGACTTCACGGCGAATGATCGGCCAGGTGAGTTCACCGAGCTGCTGCGTCTGGGCACCGTCGGCAATCGTCGCCGGCGTCGCGATCTTCACCCGGACACCGCTGCGCAGCGACTGCTGGGCATCGTTGCCGGCCTCGGGCTCGACGCCGTAGAGCCGGCATGCCGGCGCCATTGCGCGGGCCGCAAGTGCCGTGCCGGCGAGCAACCCGCCGCCGCCGAGACACACGAACAGGCTGTCGAGCGGACCGGTCTCCTCGATCATCTCGAGCGCCGCCGTGCCCTGGCCGGCAATCACGTCGGTATGGTCGAATGGCGGCACCAGCGTCAGCCCGCGGTCACGCGCGAGGCGCCGGCCGATCTCGTCGCGGTCTTCGGTGAAACGGTCGTAGATCACCACCTCGGCGCCGTAGCCTCGCGTCGCGTCGAGCTTGGCCCGCGGCGCGTCGTGCGGCATGACGATCGTTGCGGGGATGCCGAGCAACTGCGCCGCAAGCGCCACGCCCTGCGCATGGTTGCCCGAGGAGAACGCAACCACGCCGGCCCGCCGCTGCGCGGCGTCGAGGCGGGCCAGGGCGTTGTAGGCGCCGCGGAACTTGAATGCACCGATGCGCTGCAGGTTCTCGCACTTGAAATAGAGCTTGCAGCCGAGGCGCTCGTCGAGCGTCCTCGACTGCAACACCGGTGTGCGGTGGGCCTGGCCGCGCAGGCGTCCTGCAGCGGCGACGACATCGTCGAAGGTTGGAAGCATCGGGTCGGACATGGTGGGCTCGGTTTTTCAGCGGCCGGAGTATGCGCTGCACGCGCCCTGGCACGCTCGCGATAATCACCGCTTCCTCCCCACCCCGGCCCTGCGCCAAGAACCATGTCGCTGATCTTCGTGCGTCACGGCGAGACCGATCTCAACGTCGCGCAGATCGTCCAGCCGGCCGACACGCCGCTCAGTGCGCGCGGACGGCTGCAAGCGCAACACGTCGCCGAGCGACTGGCTGCTGTCGAAATCGAGGTGATCGTCAGCAGCGACCTGCCGCGCGCGCTCGACACCGCCCGGCAGGTCGCCGCGCGCAGCGGCGCGCGCCTCGAGGTCGATCCGGTCTGGCGCGAACGTGACTTCGGTGACTGGCGTGGGCAGCGCTGGCACGATCTCGGCTTCGACCCGCGAACGACCGATCAGCTGCCGCCGGCCGGCGAGTCGCCTGCGGTGTTCGCCGAGCGCGTGGCACGGGCGTTTTCGGGTTTGCAACGGCGCGAGCGACGCGCCGCGGGTGCACTGGTCGTCGTCACCCACGGGCTGGTCATCCGCAGCCTGATCGAGTCGCATCTGGTGCGACCGGCGACGCTCGATGCAGCGCTCAGGATCGGCAACACCTCGGTCACGATGGCTTCACGCCAGGCGCCACATGTGATCTCGGTCCTGGATTGCGTGGCGCATCTGCCGGACGACAGCCTGCCAGTTATTGCAGGCGCTTCAGGGCTCTGAAAGCGGGGCGCCTGCCTTCAGCCCAGCGCGCGACGCAGGCGGATCTCCTCGACTTTGACGCCACCGATCTCGACCGTCTTCGCCGAAGCGATTTCGCGCCGAAAGCCTGCCAGTTCATGGAAGCGCAATGCGCGCTCGTTGCGCAGCGGCAGCCAGACCGTCACTTCGGTACAGCCCTCCTCGATCAGGCCGTCGCGTGCGGCATCCCAGAGGGCAAGTCCGGCACCCTGGCCCCAAGTGGTCGGGCGGACATAAATGGCCCAGAGTTCGCCGGTGGTTGCCGGCGTGCGCGGGTCGCGCGAGCGGTCGTAGCCGACAAAGCCGACCGCGGTAGCGCCATCGAACGCCACCTGGACCTGCGGCTCGGCGTACTCGATGGCTTCCCGCCAGAAGGCGAGGCGCTTGTCGATCGACAGGCTCGTGAGATGCGCTTCGGGCACCAGCCCTCGAAAAGCCGCCTGCCAGGCGGCAACATGAATTTCGGCAATGGATCGAGCGTCGCGCAAGGTCGCGGGGCGAATGGTGCAGCCAGACATCGTGAGTGGGTCTTCCAAAGCCGCGCCATCGCGGCAGCGAGGTGCGGCAAACCGCCTGCCCAGCACCCCCTCGACCCGCCACAATCGAGCAAACGCCTGCCTGCTGACATGTCATCCGCCGATTGCCGCCTCTTCAGTGCCGCCGCCGAGCGCAACGCCCCGGCGATCCTCGCCGCCTTGCGTGAACGTCTGCCGGTCACGGGTTTCGCGCTGGAGATTGCCAGCGGCAGTGGCCAGCATGCAGCCCATTTCTCCCCGGCACTGCCCGGCTGGCAGTGGCAGCCGAGCGATGTCGACTCGACGGCCTTCGATTCGATTCGCGCCTGGGCCACCAGCGCCGGCGCGGGCGGTGTGCTGCAGCCGATCGTCCTGGACGTCTGCGCCGACGCCTGGCCGCTGCAGCGGCGCTGCGACGCCATCGTTTGCGCCAACCTGTTGCACATCGCGCCATTCGCCGCCACGTCAAGCCTGATGCGTGGCGCAGCGCGCCACCTCGACGCGGCGGCACCGCTGCTCGTCTACGGCCCGTTCTGGATCGACGGGGAGATGCCGGCGCCCAGCAACCTGGCGTTCGACGCGTCGCTGCGGACGCGTGATTCCCGCTGGGGTGTGCGCTCGCTGGCCGAAGTCGAGTGCGCCGCATCGGACGCCGGACTGTCGCTGTCCGAGCGCATCGTCATGCCGGCGAACAACCAGCTGCTGGTTTTCAGGCGGCGGTCGTCGCCCCGCGGTCCACGCGCAATCGACTCGCCTTGACGCGTTCGAATCGTTGCGAGATGGCCGAGAAATCCCAGCGCTCGGCAATGCAGTGCGCCAGCACGTCGACGTCGTCGCGGCGGATCAGGTTGACCGAGTTGTCTGCCCCCTCGCGCACCCGCCGAGAAACCGCGGTACCCGCCTCCACGGCCCAGAGCAAACGCGGCAGACCTTCGACCTGCTCGCTGAAGGGCTCGACGAACGGCAGGTGGATATGGCCGCTGAGCACCAGGTCGGCACCCGCTGCCGACCAGCGATGGATCGCGGCTTGCGCACCGTGGAGAACGTTGGCGCGGTCGGATCGTCGCGTCGCCAGCAGCGGCTGGTGCGTCACGACGACGCGCAGCTGTCGTGGCTTTGCAGCGCCCAGTCGCTCGGCCACCGACTCGATCTGGGCGGTGGAGACTTCGCCATCCTTGTGGCGCCGACGGCGCGTCGTCTTGACGCCGATCACCAGCCAGTCCGGCGTGTCGATCACCGGCTCGAGATCGTTGCCGAAGAACCGGCGGTAGCGCGCATAGGGCGAGAACAGGCGTGCCGGCAGGTTGTAGAGCGGGATGTCATGGTTGCCCGGGATCACCAGCGTCTTCGCGACGCCCAGGCGGTCGACGAAATTGCGCGCGGCGGCGAATTGCGCCTCGCGCGCCCGCTGCGTGATGTCGCCCGAGATCACCGCAATCGCCGGTTGTTGCTCGGCCGCCAGCCGCAGCAACGCCTCGACCACCTCGGGCCGTTCGGTACCGAAGTGGGGATCGGAAATCTGCAGCAACAGGCTCAAGAAAGCAGCTCGGCACCGTCCGGCTGCTCGGTCGGCCGGGGCTTGAGCAGACGCAGCGGCTGCGGCGCAACGCGGAACTGCAGCGGCGTGCGCAGCCAGGTGATCTCGCCGTCCGTCGCCACCTTGACGCGCCGGCTGCGCGGCTTGACGGTAAGAAAATCGAAAGCAAAACTGTGCACATCGTCGGCGTCGCCCAGCTGGCCAACGGCACCGCGCAGCGTGAGCCACAGCAGCGCCAGCGTGCCGATCGGCTTCAGCACGATGGCGACCAGCCGACCTGCCTCGACGGCCGAGGAATCGGCAATGCCGATGGTTTCGAGCTGTAGCCGGTTGTTGCCGACCACCAGGGTCGGTGTGCGGATGGTCGTTGCATGGTGGTCGGCACCGATGCGCAGGTGCAGCTGCCGGTGGCCGCGAAGCAGTGTCACCAGCCCGGCCCACATCGCCACCATCCGGCTGCGTCCGAAACGCGATTTATAGGCCTCGCGATCCTCGAGCAGTTGCGGGTAGAGGCCGACGCTGGCATTGACGATAAAGACCCGCTCGTTGACCAGGCCCACCTGAACCGGCTCGATCGTGGCGCCGAGCAGCGCACGCGTGGCCTCGGCCGGATCGTCGGGAATACCGTGCACCCGACCGAAGAAGTTGAAGGTGCCTTGCGGCAGCACCCCGAAAGCGCAGCCGCTGGCCAGCGTGGCCTGGACCACGGTGTTGATCGTGCCGTCGCCGCCCGCAGCGACGACGATGCCGCCGCACTCGCGTGCCGCTGCCACCGCCTCGCGGGCCGCATCCTCGAGCCGGCTGGCGTCGGTGACGCTGAAAAGCCGCCATTTGCGCCCCGCCTCGCCCAGCACACGCTCGATCGCCTCCTGACGGGCATCGCTTTGCAGATGACCCGAGGCGACGTTGAGCACGATGAAGAACGTCGCGTCGGCCAGATCGCCGTCGGCAGCCGCCGCGGGCGCTGCCTGCGCGCCAGTCGCTCCGCTCACTTGACCAGAGCCTCGTGAAGCGCCAGGAACTCGAGCGTCAGCTTGTGCTTCGGATCGAGATGGATCATCGGCCGAGCCTGGTCGTGCGACTCGCGGATCTTCACCGATGCGCTGAGGTAGGGCTGCATCACCGGCAGGCCCTCGTCGACCAGTTCCTGCACCAGCCGCTGCGGCAGGCTCGCGCGCGGCTGGAACTGGTTGACGACGATGCCGCCGACGACCAG
Organism: uncultured beta proteobacterium; assembly: GCA_963826695.1. Classification (GTDB taxonomy): domain Bacteria; phylum Pseudomonadota; class Gammaproteobacteria; order Burkholderiales; family Burkholderiaceae_C; genus CAWGXZ01. Next base: position 418,892 of record CAWGXZ010000003.1, on the reverse strand, counting down.
GTTGCGGTTGTGATCGGCCTGGATCTCCTGGACGTTCTCGAGCAGCGCATAGAGCGCCCGGCGCGAGAAATCATCGCAGTCGAACGGAATCAGGCAGCGCTCGGCGGCGATCAGCGCCGAGCGGGTGTAGAAGTTAAGCGCCGGCGGCGTGTCGATGTAGATGCGGTCGAAGCGGCCGGCCAGCTCGTCCAGCCCGTCGCGCAGCTTGTAGATCTTGTGGCGCGATTCGAGCTTCGTTTGCAACTCGTCGAGCCGGGGATGCGACGGCATCAAGTGCAGCCCTTGCCAGGGCGTGGCCATGACGAAATCGGGCGCGGTCTTCGGCCTGACACTGAATTTCAGCGTCTCTTCGAAGTAGTCGGCAATCGTTGCGTTGACGGTGTCGGCAGCCGGGCCGAGCAGGTAACGCGTCGAGTTGCCTTGCGGGTCGAGGTCGACGACCAGCGTGCGCAGCCCCTGGTGCGCGCTGATCGCGGCGAGGTTGCAGGTGATCGTCGACTTGCCGACGCCGCCCTTCTGGTTGAACACGACATGGCGCATGGGCTGGTTCTCGGTAGGAGCGGCAATGCCGCCGGCACAGCAAACCGGCGGCCGGTGCTTAGCGCGGCTGCTCGGGCAGCTCGATCTTGACCTGCAGCACCTCGAGGTTGTCCTGCCGCTCCATCTGCACCTTGATGTCCTGCAGGTCGACCTTGACGTACTTCGAGACCACTGCCATCAATTCGCGCTGCAGGTCGGCCAGGTACGTCGGCGGCAAGCCGCGCGCGCCCCGCTCGTGCGCAATGATCAGCTGCAGCCGTTCCTTGGCGACGCTCGCGGTACTCTTCTTTTCACCCAGGAAAAGCGAGAGGAGTCCCATGACCTCACCTCCCGCCGAACAGGCGCTTGAAGAAGCCTGGCTTCACCGCATCGACAAAGCGCATCGGCCGGTCCTCACCGAGAAAGCGCGCCACCACGTCGCGGTACGCCTCGGCGACGTCGGTGCCTTCCATGTGCACCGCGGGCAAGCCCTGGTTCGATGCATTGAGCACCGCATCCGACTCGGGGATGACGCCGATCAACTTGATGCGCAGGATGTCGTTGATGTCTTCGAGCGAGAGCATCTGGCCGCCGACCACCCGCTTCGGGTTGTAGCGGGTGATCAGGAGGTGCTCCTTGACCGGCTCGAGGTTGTTGATCGCCCGGTGCGTCTTGCTGTTGAGCATGCCGAGGATGCGGTCGGAATCGCGTACCGACGACACCTCGGGGTTGGTCACCACCAGCGCCTCGTCGGCAAAGTGCATCGCCATCAGCGCGCCCGTCTCGATACCCGCCGGGGAGTCGCAGACGATGTACTCGAAGCCCATGTCCGCAAGCTCCTTCAGCACCCGCTCGACGCCGTCCTGCGTCAGCGCGTCCTTGTCGCGTGTCTGCGAAGCGGCGAGGACGAACAGGTTCTCGCACTGCTTGTCCTTGATCAGCGCCTGGCTGAGGTTGGCCTCGTTGTGGATGACGTTGATCAGGTCGTAGACCACGCGCCGCTCGCAGCCCATGATCAGGTCGAGGTTGCGCAGCCCGACGTCGAAGTCGATCACCGCCGTTTTGTGACCGCGCATCGCCAGTCCTGACGAAAAGCTGGCGCTGGTGGTCGTCTTGCCGACACCGCCCTTGCCCGAAGTGATGACAACGATTTTGGCCATGTAGGGCGGTTCCTTTGTGGTGGGGCGTCAGCCGAGCGGCTCGAAGACGAGCCGCTCGCCGTCGAGCCGAATCTGCGCGGGCTTGCCGACAACGTCGCTCGGCAGCGGATTTTCCGTCGTGCGGTAGGTGCCTGCGATCGACACCAGTTCGGCGTCCATGCAGGTCGAAAAAATGCGCGCCGCGGCGTTGCCCTTGGCACCGGCGATCGCCTTGCCGCGCAAGGGCGCGTAAACGTGGATGCTGCCGTCGGCAATCACCTCGGCACCGAAGTTCACCGCCGCCAAAACGACGAGGTCGCCACCGCGTGCGTAGACCTGCTGGCCGGACCGCAACGGCCGGTCGACAACCAGCGCGACATGGAGCGGTCGCCCAGCGGGCAGGGTCTCTCCGGGCTCCGTGGGCGGCGCGTCCGGCGGAAGTGTGACGGGTGTCGGGGGCGGTGTCCCGGTGGTTGCCTGGACCGTCGAATTGCCCTCGGCTGCCACATCCTTGCGAGTGGCCTCGCGCACGACCGGGGCGTTGGGAACAGCAGCAAGACCGGCCTGCAACGCAGCAGCCATCTGTGCAGGACTGCCACCCCGCACGGCCACCGGAAGCATCCTCCGGCTGCGCAGCAGCGCCAGAAGACGCTCGAAGTCGAGCGGCGCGGCTTCGGATTCGACCGGCGACAGGTCGAGCATCACGGCGTCGTCGCTGAAGAGCTCGGGCGTGTCACGCAGCCGAGCATCGAGACTCGCCTCCAAGCCGTCGAGATCGACGCTGCGCAGGACCAATGCCACGAGCGTCATCGAGGCACTGCGCAGTTCGAAAAGTTCGCTCACCTCGGCCATCGATACAGCGGCATGCGGGGATGCCAGACCAAAAGGGGGCGAGTTTACAGACGGCCGAAGGCGAGTCGTCGTGGCAGGCAGATACTTTCCACTGCAGACCACCACGGACAACGGCGCGCGAAATTCGCGCGCCGTTGTCCGTGCAAGCGCACGGCCTCGGGCAGGCCGTGACGAGTGGGATTACTTGTTCTTCTGGGTTTCGCGCCCAACCACGCCGCCGAGCACGGCGCCGCCGACCGTGCCCACGGTGCTGCCGTTGGTCAGAACCGAGCCAGCCACCCCGCCGAGGGCTGCGCCCCCGAGGGTTCCCTGGTCCTGGCGGGACATGCCGGAGCAGCCGGCCAGAGCCGCCACCGCTGCAGTGGTAGCGATCAGGCGCGCGAGATTCAATGTATTCATAGGGTTCCTCTTGCAAGACGATGTGGGACGCGACTAGCAAACGGGCTTCCCAGGCGCGTGGCGATGCCGACCTTCAGGCCGGCGCGGAGCCCGGCTGCGCCGGCCCGGCGCTGTCCTCGCCCGTGTCCTCGCCGATGAAGCCGCCGCTTTGCCGTGCCCAGAGGCGTGCATACAGACCCCCGGCGGCGACCAGGCTGCGATGGTCGCCGCTCTCGACGATGCGGCCCGCGTCGAGCACCACCAGCCGGTCCATGGCGGCAATCGTCGACAGCCGGTGCGCGATCGCAATCACCGTCTTGCCCTCCATCAGCCGGTAGAGACTCGCCTGGATCGCCGCCTCCACTTCCGAATCGAGCGCACTGGTCGCTTCGTCGAGCAGCAGGATCGGCGCGTTCTTGAGCATCACGCGCGCGATGGCGATACGCTGGCGCTGCCCACCCGAAAGGCGCACGCCGCGCTCGCCGACTTGCGCGTCGTAGCCGCGGCACCCGGCAGGGTCGACCAGCTCGGTGATGAAGGTGTGGGCCTCGGCGCGCTCGGCGGCGCGGCGCACCTCGTCGTCGCGGGCGTCCTGCCGGCCATAGGCGATGTTTTCGCGCACGCTGCGATGCAGCAGCGACGTGTCCTGCGTCACCACGCCGACCTGCGCCCGCAGGCTTTCCTGCGTCACCTCGGCAATGTCCCGGCCGTCGATCAGGATGCGGCCGCCATCCAGGTCGTGCAGGCGCAGCAGCAGGTTCACCAGTGTCGACTTGCCTGCGCCCGAACGGCCGACCAGACCGATCTTCTCGCCCGGCCGAATCAGCAGCGACACGCCGCGGACCACCGCCTCGCCACCCGGGTAGCCGAAGGCGACCTCTTCGAGTCGCACTTCGCCACGGCGCACCACCAGCGGCTGCGCGCCGGGCGCGTCGAGCACCAGTCGCTGGCGCGACAGCAGCCGCATGCCGTCGTGGACCGTGCCGAGATGCTCGAACAACGATGCCACCTCCCACATCACCCAATGGGCGATGCCGCTCAGGCGCAAGGCCATTGCCGTGGCTGCAGCAACGGCGCCGACGCCGACCTCGCCGCGCGACCAGAGCCACAGCGAGAGTCCGGCGGTGCTGGCCACGAGCAGCATGCTGAGCGCATGGTTGACGACGTCGAATCCGCTGACGAGCCGCATCTGGCGGTGTACCGGACGCATGAACGCCTGCATCGCGCGGCGGGCGTGGCCAGCCTCGCGCTGGGTGTGCGAGAACAGCTTGACGGTCGCAATGTGGGTATAGGCATCGGTGATACGGCCGGCCATCAGCGACCGGGCATCGGCCTGCACCGCAGCAACCCGCCCCAGACGGGGCACGAAATAGCCCACGGCAGCCGCGTAGAGCAGCATCCAGCCGAAAAAGGGCAGCAGCAGCCAGCGGTGGAAGCTGGCGGCGATCGCCGTCAGGGTGATCAGGTGAACCGCCATGAAGACCAGAATCTCGGCCCCGATCAACCAGGTGTCGCGAACGGCCAGGGCGGTCTGCATGACCTTGGTCGCGATGCGCCCGGCAAACTCGTCCTGGAAGAAGCCGATGCTCTGGCCGAGCAGCAGCCGATGGAAGTTCCAGCGCAACAGCATCGCGAAGTTGCCGGCGAGCGCCTGGTGCTTGACGATCGTCTGCAGCGCAACCAGCAGCGGGCTGGCCAGCACCACGCCGGCAAGCAGCATCAGCTCGCCACGTCGGCTGGCCCAGAACTGGGCCGGCGGCGACTCGCCAAGCCAGTCGACGATGCTGCCGAGCATGCTGAAAAGCAGCGCCTCGAACGCGCCGGTGAGTGCGGTCAGCAGCGTCAGCGCCAGCAGGAACGGCCGTGCACCGCGGCTGCAGGCCCACAGGAACGGCAGCAGTCGATTCGGCAGGCGCTCGCGGAGTTCGGCCGGATAGGGGTCGACGCCGCGCTCGAACCAGCTCAGCACGCGTTTCGCCCAGCCACGGCGCGCGACGCTCGTGCCGCCGCAACGCAACGCCCGGCTGGCGTCCATCGCACGGGCCGGTGCAGGAGGTTCATCACCGGATTATCCGCAGGCCGGCTGGCTGCTCCGCAGCGTGCGAGACTCGGTGCAATGCGACTCCCGAGGCCTCGATGACCCCCCTCTCCTCACCTCGACTGCTGGGCCGTCTGCTGCTGCCGGCACTGCTCGCCGCATGGCTTGCGGCTTGCGGCGAGACAGCCCGCCTGCCGGAGGCCGCCGGCATCGGCCCCACGCCGACACTTCCGCCGCCCAACCGGTCGCTGGTGCCGACCGTCAAGGTTGCACCCGCGGTCGGCTGGAGCGTCGGCGAAGCGCCGACGCCGATGGCAGGTGCAGCCGTCAGTGCCTTCGCCACCGGACTGCAGCATCCGCGCTGGCTGCACGTGCTGCCCAATGGCGACGTGCTGGTCGCAGAGAGCGATGCACCGCCCAAGCCGGCGGAGACCGGTCCGCGTGCCTGGGTGATGGGCCTGCTGATGAAGCGTGCCGGCTCCGGGACACCGAGCGCCAACCGCATCACCCTGTTGCGCGACGCCGATGGCGACGGCGTTGCCGAGCTGCGCAGCAGCTTTGTCGAAGGCTTGAACTCGCCGTTCGGCATGGCGCTGGCCGACGGGCAGCTCTACATCGCCAACACCGACGCGATCGTCCGGCTTCCTTATGTCGAAGGCCAGACGAAGGCCGGATCGGCGCCGGTACGCGTCGTCGACCTGCCCGCGGGCCCGCGCAACCATCACTGGACCAAGGCGCTGATCGCCTCGCCAGACGGCACCAAGCTTTACGTGACCGTCGGCTCGAACAGCAACGTGGCAGAGCATGGAATGGCCGTAGAGGCCGATCGCGCAGCCATCCACGAAGTCGACCTGCGGTTGGGAACGCGGCGCTTGTTTGCCTCGGGCCTGCGAAATCCGAACGGCATGGCCTGGGAACCGACAAGCGGCGTGCTCTGGACCGTGGTCAACGAGCGCGACGAACTCGGCAGCGACCTGGTGCCTGACTACCTGACGGCGGTTCAAGACGGCGCTTTCTACGGCTGGCCTTACAGCTACTTCGGCCAGCACGTCGACACGCGCGTCCAACCCCCACGGCCTGACCTCGTCACTGTGGCCCGGGTGCCGGACTACGCGCTCGGCGCGCATACGGCGTCGCTCGGGCTGGCCTGGGCACAGGGCTTCGGCGACCCGGCGTTGGCCAGCGGCATGTTCATCGGCCAGCACGGCTCGTGGAACCGACGGCCGCCGAGCGGCTACAAGGTCGTTCACGTGCCCTTTGCCGGTGGCCGACCCGCCGGCCCCCCGCGCGACGTGCTGACCGGGTTTCTGTCCGCTGCGGGCGAGGCGCGCGGCCGGCCGGTCGGCGTCGCGGTCGACCGGCGGGGCGGGCTGCTCGTGGCCGACGATGTCGGGAATGCGGTTTGGCGGGTCACGGCTCGACGTTGACGGCCCCCACGCGGCTTGAACTTTGCCCGATCGACAGCAACCTATGCAGCGTGCGCCGCGGCTTGTGGTGCACACTGCAAGCGCTCGCGTGGCGGGCTGCAGACAATCGACTCATAGAAAGCGGAGCAGGACGATATGAAAACCTGGTGGTTGGGTGCCTTGGTCATTGCGATTTCGACCGCGGTGGTGCCGATGGACAGTGAGGCCAGGCGGCTCGGCGGCGGTGGCTCGCAGGGAATGCAGCGCAGCCTGCCGGCGCGCAGCACGCCAGACAGCGTGCCTGCCCGGCCCGCCACACCGACGCAGGCTGCTCCCGCAACGGCCGCTGGCGCCACCGCGGCAGCTGCCGCACCGAAGCGTTCGTGGATGGGGCCGCTTGCCGGCCTGGCAGCGGGCCTCGGACTCGCGGCCCTCGCCAGCCACTTCGGCTTCGGCGAAGGCCTGGCCAATTTCATGATGCTTGCGCTGCTGGCGGTCGTGGCGGTTGTCGCCATCCGCTTCCTGATGAATCGATTCGGCACGAAATCGCGCGGCACCGGCGGCATGGCCATGGCGGGCGCCGGCGGCGCCGCATCGCATTCGGCCAGCCCGGCACAGCAGGCGTGGCAGTCGACTGCGGCGGCTGGCGAGCCGATGCTCAAACAGGGTCTCAGCCCAGCGTCGGGCACTGCGGTCGGCGGCGCCGCAGTCGCTGGCAGCCTTGCATCCACGGCTGCACCGGCGCGGACGGTTCCAGCCGGCTTCGATGTGCCGGAGTTCGAGCGCATTGCCAAGCTGATCTTCATCCGGCTGCAGGCGGCGAACGACGCCGGCGACCTCGATGATTTGCGTCGCTTCACGACACCGGAGATGTTCGCAGCCGCTCGGCTCGACCTGCAGGAGCGTTCTGGCGCGGCGCAGCAGACCGACGTGGTCGAGGTCGCTGCCGAGGTGCTCGATGTCGCCGAGGAAGCCGAACGCCAGATTGCCAGCGTGCGGTTCCACGGACTGATTCGCGAGGAAGCCGGTGCGACGCCCAATCGCTTCGACGAGGTCTGGCACCTGACCAAGCCGACTCGCGGTGACGGCGGCTGGTTGATTGCGGGCATCCAGCAGCGCGGATGAAACAGCAAAATGCGTCGCTGTCGTGGCGACGCCCTTGCCCAATGGCCCGCTCGCGGGCCATTTTCATGTTCCGTTCTGCAGCCTTGCCCGTTCTGGGAAACCGCCGGTGAGTCTTCGAACCCGAGGCGAAGGCACCATGCCGGACGCCGCGCTCTATGTCCTGACCGGCGCTTCGCGCGGGCTCGGAGCGGCGCTCGCCGAGCAATTGCTTGCGCCGAATGTGGTGCTGCTCTGTATCTCCCGGCTGCCGCATCCCGAACTGAATGCAAGGGCGCGCGCGGCTGGTGCGCGCATCGAGCAATGGCGGCGCGATCTCTCGCATCCGGCCGAGGTCGCCCTGGCCCTCGAGGGTTGGCTGCAGGCGGTCGATACCGGCCGTTTCGCCGAAGCCACGCTGATCAACAACGCCGGTGTAATCAGCCGCGTCGGTCCTGTTCACGAGAGCGACGACGCCGATCTGTCGCGCGCGCTGCGAGTGGGGCTCGAAGCGCCGATCCTGCTGAGCGCGACATTCCTGCGCGAAACCGTGCGTTGGCGAGGTCGGCGGCGAATTCTCAACATTTCCTCGGGGCTCGGGCGCCGCAGCATGGCGGGCGCGGCAACCTACTGCGCGGCCAAGGCGGGGCTCGACCACTTTTCGCGCGCGGTGGCACTCGAGGAAGGCGGCCGCAGCAACGGCGCGCGCATCGTGTCGCTGGCGCCGGGGGTCGTCGACACCGACATGCAGGCGCAGCTGCGCCATGCAGACCCGCGCGGCTTTCCCGACAGCGAACGATTTCTCGGCCTGAAACAACACGGAGAACTGGCGTCGCCCGCGGCGGCTGCAGCCCGCGTGCTGGCCTGGCTGCGCCGACCCGACTTCGGCGACACGGTGGTTGCCGACGTCCGCGACAGCTGAATCTCAGCCGGCCGGCCCCTGAAACCCGCCGGCGCGAAAGGTCAGCACCAGCGTGTCGCGGTAAGCACTGCCGGCTGTCGACGTGGCATCGAGCGGCTGGATCGGTGTCGATTCGTGGATCACCCGAGCGTCGTCGAGCATCAGCATCGACCAGGGTTCGAGGAGCGTGAAACGCACCCCCTGCGGACCCTCGGCCTCGAACACGCGCGTCTCACCGCCTTTGACGCCGCGGCGCGCGACCAGCAGCACGGCAACGAAGTCGACCCCGTCGCGGTGGGCTCCTTCCGGTGTCGGACGGCCGATGCCGCCGTCGGCATCGATGCGGAACTGGTGCGCCTCGACGAACCAGCGCTGCGCTCCAGCGACTGCACCACACACGCGGCCCAGGCCGGCTAGCAACCGCGGCCAGGCGGGGGAGCCGGCCAGTTGTGGGTCGAGTGCCTCGAACCAGCGCTCGATGCCGCCGTGCAGCGCGTTGTAGTCGACCGGCTGCCAGTGCGCGCGCTGGGCAACCGGAATGACCTGGGCGCCGTCGACGATGAAGCAGCCGTGGCGCCGCCGCCGGTAGCGTCCGCCATCGCGCAAGTAGCCATCGGGTGGCAGCTGATCCCATGCATTGCCGAGCGACTGCAGATCGGCCGTACCGACATCCGCCAGGCGAGCGACGCCTGCGGCATCGACGACGCCATAGCCCGCATCGCGCAGGACGGCAGGCAGCACCGACGCCTGGACCAGGGGCGGCGCCAAGCTCATGCAGCACCTCCCGCCGCCACAAGTCGTATGCGGGAATCGGCAAACTGAACGGTCTGTCCCGCCCGGAGCTTGCACGTCTTGCGCAACTCCTCGCGACCGTCGACCTGGACGCCACCACCCGCGACCATGGCCTTGGCGACCCCGCCGCTCGGCGCCAGGCCGGTCGCCTTGAGCAGCGAGTCGAGGGCGATGTGGTCGCCACGAACTTCGAAATCGATCAGGTTCATCGGGACGGCGCCGAAACGCGGTGCGTGGGCGCCGCGGCGAAGGCAGGCGCGGCAGCCTGGGTGGACAGCTGGTTTCTGGACATGACGTATTTTCGCTGGCGTGTCGACGTAGAGGTCGCGCTCGAAAGTGTTACATTCCGCGCACAGTTATGCGCAAGACCAGTGGTGTGATCTCAGCCTGTCGCGGTTCTCGCGGCGGGATTGCCAAATCCCCGGAAACGTTCTTGAGTGTTGCTGCATGCGACGGCATGTGCCGCGCATTATTCGCAGAGAGTTAGGAAAAAGTTAAATGACGACCCAAACCGGTACCGTGAAGTGGTTCAACGAAAGCAAGGGCTACGGCTTCATTGCTCAAGACGCAGGCGGTGCCGACCTCTTCGCCCATTTCCGTGACATTCAGGGCAATGGTTTCAAGACGCTGACCGAAAACCAGAAAGTGGAATTCGAAGTCAAGCAGGGCCAGAAGGGCCTGCAGGCCGCGAACATTCGCGTTCTGTAAAGCAGGCGGGCGAAAGCCCGTCGATACGAACCGCGGTCAAAGCCGCGGTTTTTTTTCGCCTGTCGTCAGGCCGCGCTGCGAGAAACGCACGAACGACCACTCCATCGCGCGAAGCATCAGTCCCCACGCGCCAGCAACTCCGCGGCCAGTGCGTTGAGTCCGCCCGGATGGTCGGTCGCGCGTTGCTGAAGCTGTTTCACCAGTTCCGCCGGGAGCTTGCAGGCAAACGGCACCAGCCCGGCCGCCGCGTCACGCTTGCGCTGTTCACGCTTGTCGGCCGCCGCTGCGGCGCCCTGGGCAAAGCGGTCGGGCGTGGCCGAGCCCTTGCGCCGGCTTTCCAGCTTGAGCGCGAGGTTCCTCGCGAGATCGGTCTTCTTCAGGGTCATGGGTTCTCGGTGCTGTGCGGCGCGGCGGGTGGCGATTGTCGCTCTGCTCTAATCGCCGCCACTCGAGGAGTTCCATGGCGCTCAAAGCCACGATCCACAAAGCCCAGCTGCAACTTGCCGACATGGACCGCGGCATCTACACCGACCATGCGCTGACGATTGCCCGCCATCCCTCGGAAACCGACGAGCGGATGATGGTTCGGCTGCTGGCCTACGCACTGCATGCACCGGCCGACAACGACCAGGGCGCGCTCGAGCTGGCTAAAAGCCTTTGGGACACCGACGAGCCCGACCTCTGGCAGAAGGACCTGACCGGCCGGATCGTCCACTGGATCGACGTCGGTCAGCCCGATGACAAGCGGCTGATGAAGGCCTGCGGTCGCGCCGACCGGGTGAGCGTCGTCAGCTACAGCGCCAGCACGCCGCTCTGGTGGTCGGCAATCCGGAACAAGTTGAGTCGGGCGCGCAATCTGTCGGTCTGGCGGCTTCCTGCGGAACAGAGCGCCGAGCTGGCCGGCCTCGCCGCACGCGGCATGCAACTGCAGGTGACGGTGCAGGACGGCCGGGTGTGGATCGGCAACGGCGCCACCTCGGTCGAGATCGAGCCGCAGCGGCTGATGCCGGGCTGAGACTGCGCGACGCCACGGCGCTCAGTGCGCCTGGTCCCAGTTCATGCCGACCCCCACCTCCGCCAGCAGCGGAACGCGTAGCGCAGCGACCGACGCCATGATGCGCGGCACCTCGGCGCGTGCCCATTCGACCTCGGCGGTCGGCACCTCGAGGACGAGTTCGTCGTGGACCTGCATCACCAGCCGGGTGGCGCGCCTTTCGGCATCGATACCCGCCTGCACAGCCAGCATGGCCAGCTTGATCAGGTCGGCCGCGGTGCCCTGCATCGGCGCATTGATCGCCGCCCGCTCGGCGCCCGCTCGGCGCGGTCCGTTCGGGCTGTTGATCTCGGGCAGCCAGAGGCGGCGCCCGAACACGGTCTCGACGAAGCCGCTCGCCTTGGCCGACGCCCGCGTCTCGTCCATGTAGCGCTTGACCGCCGGATAGCGCACGAAGTAGCGCTCGATGTAGCTGCTGGCCGCGCTGCGCTCGATGCCGAGGTTGGCCGCGAGACCGAAGGCGCTCATGCCGTAGATCAGGCCGAAGTTGATCACCTTGGCATAGCGGCGCTGCTCGTGCGTGATCTCCTGCGGCGTGCTGCCGAAGATCTCGGCCGCGGTGGCGCGGTGCACGTCGAGTCCTGCGGAGAATGCATGCAGCAGGTTCTCGTCGCCACTGATGTGCGCCATGATCCGCAGCTCGATCTGCGAATAGTCGGCGCTCAGGATCGAATGACCCGGCGGCGCGACAAAGGCTTCGCGCACCCGCCGCCCCTCCGGGGTGCGGATCGGAATGTTCTGCAGGTTCGGGTCGGTGCTCGCCAGCCGCCCGGTCACCGCCACCGCCTGCGCATAGTGGGTGTGAACCCGGCCGGTATTGCGGTCGATCATCAGCGGCAGCTTGTCGGTGTAGGTGCCCTTCAACTTGGCCAGACTGCGGTGCGCCAGGATGCGCGCGGGCAGCGGATAGTCGCGAGCCAGCTGCTCCAGCACCGCCTCGTCGGTGCTCGGCGCACCCGAGACCGTCTTGCGCACCACCGGCAATCCCAGCTTGCCGAAAAGAATTTCGCCGATCTGCTTCGGCGACGAGATGTTGAACGGTTGGCCGGCAAGCTCGTGCGCTTCGCGCTCGAGTGCGGCCATCCGCTCGCCGAGCTCGCGGCTCTGTACGGCAAGCAGCGCCGGGTCGATCAGCACCCCGGTGCGCTCGATCCGCTGCAGCAGCTGCGCCACCGGCAGCTCGATCTGCGAGTAGACGAAGCGCAGGCCCGCATCGGCATCGATCTTCGGCGCCAGCGTCTGGTGCACGTGCAGCGCCATTTCCGAGTCTTCGCACGAGTATTCGGTGGCCCGGCCGACCTCGACCTGGGCGAAGGGAATCTGTGCCGCTCCCTTGCCGCAGAGCGCCTCGTAGGCAATGCCGCTGCGGCCGAGGTGGCGCTCGGCCAGGCTTTCCAGGCTGTGCGGCCGGTGCGCCTCGAGCACGTAGCTTTCGAGCATCGTGTCGTGCACATAGCCGCGCACCGACACGCCCGCATTGGCCAGCACGTGGATGTCGTACTTGATGTTCTGGCCGAGCTTCGGCGCCGCCGCGTCCTCGAGCCACGGCCGCAGCGCGGCGAGCACCACGTCGACCGTAAGCTGCTCGGGCGCGCCGGCATAGTCGTGGCCGACCGGGATGTACGCCGCCTCGCCGGGTGCAAGGCTCAGCGACAGGCCGATCAGCCGCGCCTGCATCGCGTCGAGCGAATCGGTCTCGGTGTCGAGCGCCACCAGCCGCTTCTCGCGAGCGGCCGCTTCGAGCTGCAGCACCCAGCCATCGAGCGCCTCGCGGCTGAGCACGGTTTCGTAGATCTTGCGCAGCGGCTCGGCGGGATCGGCCGCGGTGTCGGCCGGCGCGGCCGCGGCGGGGGGTACGCGGCCAGCCGCGGCAAGCGCATCCTCGAGCTCGCGCTTCAGGCTCTTGAAGCCGAAGCGGTTGTAGAAGGCGAACAGCGCCTCGCGGTCGACCGGCTGCAGCACCAGGGCATCGAGCGCTGGCCAGCCGTTCAGGTGCATGGCGAGGTCGCAATCGGTGCGCACGGTGATCAGGCGGCGGCTGTTCGGCAGCCATTCGATGGCCTTGCGCAGGTTCTCGCCGACCACGCCCTTGATGCCGGGCGCCGCGTCGATCACCCCCTGCAACGAGCCGTACTCGGCAATCCATTTCGCAGCCGTCTTCGGCCCGACCTTCTCGACGCCCGGTATGTTGTCGACCGTGTCGCCGGTCAGTGTCAGGAAGTCGATGATCAGTTCGGGCGGCACGCCGAACTTGCCGATCACACCGGCGATGTCGAGCGTCTCGTTGCTCATCGTGTTGATCAGCGTCACGTGCGGGTTGACGAGTTGCGCCAGGTCCTTGTCACCGGTCGAGACGATCACCCGGTGGCCGCGATCGACAGCCACGCTGGCGAGCGTGCCGATCGCATCGTCGGCCTCGATCCCGGGCACCATCAGGATCGGCCAGCCGAGCAGCCGCACCACCTCGTGGATCGGCTCGATCTGCTGCACCAGTGCGTCGGGCATGGCCGAGCGCTGCGCCTTGTACTCGGTGAACCACTCGTGGCGGAAGGTCGCCCCGGGGGCATCGAAGACGCAGGCCGCGTGCGCCGCCGGGATCTGCGTGCGCAGCCGCTGCATCATGGCCACGATGCCGTGAATCGCCCCAGTGGGGAATCCGTCCGGTGCGCGCAAATCCGGCAGCGCGTGGAACGCGCGGTAGAGGTAACTCGACCCGTCCACCAGCAGGACGGTCTTTTCGCTTCGGTCGTCGGTCATCGGGGAATTGTGCGGGAGCGTCCTCGCCCGATGCCGCCCGGGCTGGTGGCGAACTGCCGCGCCTAAAATGCAGCCATGAATGCTCGCCTCCTGATCGTGCTCACCGCTCTTGGCTTACCGGCATGGGCGCAGACGGCGGCGACCGCCCCGAGTGTGGCGGCATCGGCCAGTGCCCCGGCTGCAGCAGCGGTCGTCGCAGGCGCCGACGCCGCTGCGCCGGGCGGCACCGAGCCGAATGTCCGGGTGACCGTGATCGAGGAGCGCGGCACGCGCATCGAAGAAACGCGTGTGCGCGGCCAGCTGACGCGAATCAGCGTCAGGCCGGCTGACGGCACCACGGGGGGCTACGAGTTCCTGCCGCAGCGCGACCTGCGCGACGACGCCGACGGCCGTTCGGGCAGCAGCTCGGCGGTCGGCAAGCGGGTCTGGCGCGTTCTCGCCTTCTGATTTCGCATGGCGGTCTTCACCGAGGTGCCGTTCGACGCCGCCAGCCAGCTGATCGACCGCCTCGACATCGGCCGGCTGACCGCTCTCGAGGGCTGCTCCGGAGGCATCGAGAACACCAACTACTTCGCCGACACGACGCACGGTCGCTATGTGCTGACGCTGTTCGAGCGTTTGTCGTTCGAACAGCTGCCTTTCTACCTGCACCTGATGAAGCACCTGGCAGCGCACGGCATACCGGTGCCGGCGCCGCAGGCCGACCGCAGCGGCGAGATCCTGCACCGGCTGCAGGGACGGCCTGCGGCGGTGGTCAACCGCTTGCGCGGCAGCCAGCACCTGGCGCCCGATCTGGCGCATACCGCGAGCGTCGGCCGCATGGTCGCCCGGATGCACCTGGCCGCGGCCGACTTCGATGGGATGCAGCCGAATCTCCGCGGCCTCGGCTGGTGGCTGGCGACGGCGCCGCTGGTGGCGCCGCACCTGAGCGCCGCCCAGCGCGAGCTGCTCGAGCACGAGCTGGTCTTCCAGCAGCAGGTGGCCGGCTCGGCGCTCTATGCCGCGTTGCCACGCGGACCGATCCATGGCGACCTGTTCCGCGACAACGTCATGTTCGACGAGAGCGATGCCGCTGCCGACGGCGATTCGCTGTCCGGCGTCTTCGACTTCTACTTCGCAGGCGTCGACTGCTACGTCTACGACATCGCGGTCTGTCTCAACGACTGGTGCGTCGACCTGCCGTCCGGTCGCCTGGTCGACGAGCGGGCCGAGGCGCTGCTCGATGCCTATGACGCGGTGAGGCCGCTGCGTGGCGACGAAGTCCGCAGCCTTGCAGCCATGCAGCGTGCAGGGGCGTTGCGCTTCTGGATTTCGCGCCTCTGGGACTGGCATCTGCCGCGCGACGCGAGCATGCTGGCGCCGCACGATCCGGCCCACTTCGAGCGCGTGCTTCGGCATGCGATCGACGCGCCGTGGCACTACCGGCGCCGCGCCGACCGGACGTGAGGCTCCGTATCGCACCCGCGCGGCGCGGGACGGCCTGGGTGCGCAACGGCTTCGCGCTGTTCTTTGCCCATCCGCTGGCCTTCACACTGCTGTTCGCCTGCTTCCTGTTCGGCATGCTGCTGCTGATGATGCTGCCCCTGGTCGGCTCGGTGCTGCTGCTGATTTCGCTGCCACTGGTATCGCTGGGCTTCATGATTGCCGGCGAACGCGCCCGCCGCGGCCTGGGCTCGTCGGTGAAGGTTTTTATCGAGCCGCTGCGGCAGGCTGGCGCCCGACGCACGGCGCTGCTGCAGCTCGGCGGCGCCTACGCGGCGTCGACCGCGGTCGTGATGCTGTTGAGCAGCGCGGTCGACGGCGGCAGCTTCGAGGCGTTGCAGGAAGCCATGACCGCCGAGAAGGTCGATCCGCAGGCGATCGCCAACCAGTTGACCGACGGCCGGCTGCTGCTCGGCGTCGCGCTGCGCCTGCTGCTGGCGGGACTGCTGGCGCTGCCCTTCTGGCATGCGCCGGCGCTGGTCTACTGGGGCGGTCTCGGCTTCGCCAAGTCGCTGTTCTTCAGCAGCGTGGCGTGCTGGCGCAATGGCAGCGCGTTTCTCGTCTATGCGCTGAGCTGGCTGGGCGTGATCCTCGCCTTCTCGCTGCTGATGCAGCTGGTCGCCACCGTGATCGGCGAGCCGCGCCTTGTCATGATGACGGTGATGCCGGCGGGCCTGCTTTTCTCGACCGTCTTCTACGTCTCGCTCTACGACACCTTCGCCGACAGCTTCGAAGCGCCGCCTGCGGCGGACGCGCTGCCGGCGGCCTCCTGAGGAACACCCATGGACTGCAAGATTGCTCTCGTCACAGGTGCCGGCAGCGGCATCGGCCGCGCCAGCGCCCTGGCCCTGGCGCGCGCCGGCTGGTCGGTCGTGCTGGCAGGGCGCCGCCAGCAGGCACTGGAAGAGACCGTGGCGGTGGCAGGCGATCTCGGCCCGCAGCTGCTGCCGGTGGCGACCGATGCCACCGACCCGGCATCGGTTGCCGCGCTGTTCGACCGGCTGATGGCGGTGCACGGCCGGCTCGACCTGCTGTTCAACAACGCCGGAACCGGTGCGCCGCCGGTGGAGATCGACGAGCTGACGGTCGAGCAATGGCGGGCTGTGGTCGACATCAACCTCACCGGGGCATTCCTCTGCACCCAGGCGGCGTTTCGCATCATGAAGCGGCAGACGCCGCGGGGCGGCCGGATCATCAACAACGGCTCGATCTCGGCGCATGCGCCACGGCCCTTCAGCGCACCGTACACGGCAACCAAGCACGCCATCACCGGCCTGACCAAGGCGACCTCGCTCGACGGGCGGGCGCATGACATCGCCTGCGGGCAGATCGACATCGGCAATGCCGCCACCGAGATGACGACGCGGATGACCACCGGCATCCTGCAGCCGAACGGCGCAAAGGTCGTCGAGCCGCGCATGGACGTGGCGCACGTCGGCGACGCCATCGTCCACATGGCCGGGCTGCCGTTGTCGGCCAACGTGCAGTTCATGACCATCATGGCGACGAAGATGCCGTTTGTCGGCCGCGGATAGGCCTCTGCCCGCGTGACGGCACAGCTTCGCGACACCTGCCCGAATGACCCAGCTCCAAGGACTCTCCATGACCGCCCAGACCGCCCCTGCACCGCTGCAGCCGTTCCACCTTGCTTTTCCGGTTGCCGACCTCGAAGCGGCACGTCGTTTCTACGGCGGCCTGCTCGGCTGTCCGGAGGGCCGCAGTTCGTCCGAATGGATCGACTTCGACTTCTACGGTCATCAGGTGGTCGCGCATCTGTCGCCTGCCGAGGTGGGCCACCGTGCCACCAGCGGCGTCGACGGTCACCAGGTGCCGGTGCGGCATTTCGGCGTGGTGCTGACGATGCCGCAGTGGCAGGCACTCGCCGACCGCCTGCAGCAGGAGGGCATGAAGTTCGTGATCGAGCCGCACATCCGCTTCAAAGGCGAAGCCGGCGAGCAGGCGACGATGTTTTTCCTCGATCCGTCGGGCAACGCGCTCGAGTTCAAGGCCTTTGCCGACATGCAGTCGCTGTTCGCCAAGTGACGAGTCGGTCGTCGGCCCCGGGGCACCGGCGGTTAGGCGCCACGCTGTCGACAGCGCTCGTCGCTTGTGCAGCCGGTTTGCTGCAGGGTTGCGCCGTGGTTTCAGTCGCCGGCGCGGCCACGGGCGCGGCCATTTCGGTCGCCGGGGCGGTGGTCAGTACGGGTGTGACGCTGACCGGCAAGGCGATCGGCAAGACCATCGACGTGGTCACCCCGGGCAAAGAGTAGGCGAGTCTGTTTCGGCCGGGTCGTTCGCGTGGTACGCCGCGCTGCCCGGTTCAACAGGGCCGGGCTTCAGACCGCCGTCAGCTTGGCAATCGAAAGCGCCAGCCACTTCAGGCCGTGGCGCCCGAAGTTGACCTGTGCACGGGCTTCCTCGCCGCTGCCTTCCAGGGTGACGATGACACCCTCGCCGAACTTGTTGTGGAAGACGCTCTGGCCCGAGCGGAAGCCGTGCCCTGGTGCGCGCGGTTGCAGCGCCGGCGCAGCCGCAGCTCGCTCGCCACCGCGCGCGCCCGCGCCGGCCATGCCGCTGAAACCGGTGTTGCGCGCCCAGGCCGCCTGGTAGTCGCGGGCATAGCCCGAGCCGAAACCGGGGTTGCGCGGGGTCAGCCACTTCAGCGCGCCCTCGGGCAGTTCTTCGAAGAAGCGGCTCTTGATGTGGTACCGCGTCTGGCCGTGCAGCATGCGCGTCTGGCTGAAACTGAGATACAGGCGCTTCCTCGCCCGGGTGATCGCCACGTACATCAGGCGGCGCTCTTCCTCCAGGCCATCGATCTCGCTGGCGCTGTTCTCGTGCGGGAAAAGGCCTTCCTCCAACCCGGTGATGAAGACGGCGTCGAACTCGAGGCCCTTGGCCGAATGGACGGTCATCAGCTGGATCGCGTCCTGCCCGGCCTGCGCCTGGTTGTCGCCGGCTTCGAGCGAGGCATGCGTCAGGAAGGCGGCCAGTGGCGAGACGATCTCGCCGGTGTCGACGTCGGGTGCGAGCTCGGCGGCGACCGCAGCCAGCGGCGCAGCGGCGGCGCCGAACGGTCCGCCGCCGCGCTGTTCGTCGAGCGGCAGCGCCACCGCGTCGCGGCCGAAGCCCTCCTGGGTGACGAAAGCCTCGGCGGCATTGACCAGTTCGTCGAGGTTCTCGATCCGGTCGCCACCTTCCTTGTCGGCCCTGTAGAAATCGACCAGCCCGGAGTGCTGCAGCACGTGTTCGATGATCCGGCGCAGGGTGAGGCCGCGCGTCGCCTCGCGCATGGCGTCGATCCGCGCGACAAACCCGCACAAGCTCGTACCCGCCTTGCCCGCCACCGCGGTGACGCTTTGGTAAAGGCTTCGGCCGCTGCTGCGCGCCGCGTCCTGCAGCTGCTCGATGGTGCGTGCACCGATGCCGCGGGCGGGGAAATTGACGACGCGCAGGAAACTGGTGTCGTCGTTGGGATTTTCCAGCAGCCGCAGGTAGGAGAGCGCGTGCTTGACCTCGGCGCGCTCGAAGAAGCGCAATCCGCCGTAGACCTTGTACGGAATCCCGGCATTGAAGAGCGCGCTCTCGATCACCCGGCTTTGCGCATTGCTGCGGTAGAGCAGTGCAATGTCGCGCCGCGCCGTGCCGTCGCGGTGCAGCTGGCGTGCTTCGTCGACGAACCACTGGGCCTCGGCGAAATCGCTCGGCGCCTCGAAGACGCGCACCGGCTCGCCCGCGCCGGCGTCGGTGTGCAGGTTCTTGCCGAGGCGCCGGGTATTGCGCGAAATCAGCTCGTTGGCGCTGTCGAGAATGTTGCCGAACGAGCGGTAGTTGCGCTCGAGCTTGATGACCTGCTGCACGCCGAACTCGCGCTCGAAGGCGGCCATGTTGCCGACCTGCGCGCCGCGGAAGGCATAGATGCTCTGGTCGTCGTCGCCGACGGCAAAAACCGCCGTCTGCGGTCCGGCGAACATCTTCAGCCAGGCGTACTGCAGGCGGTTGGTGTCCTGGAACTCGTCGACCAGCACATGGCCGAAGCGCATTCGGTAGTGCTCGCGCAGCGCGTCGTGGTCACGCATCAGCTCGTAGCTGCGCAACATCAGCTCGGCGAAGTCGACGACGCCCTCGCGCTGGCACTGGGCCTCGTAGGCCTCGTAGACCTGCACCATCACCCGCGTTTGCTCGTCGACCGCCGCGACATGCTGCGGCCGAAGCCCCTCCTCCTTCTGTGCGGCGATGAACCAGGTCACCTGCTTCGGAACGTAGCGTTCCTCGTCGAGCTTCATCGCCTTGATGACGCGCTTGACGGCCGACAGCTGATCGGACGAATCGAGGATCTGGAAGCCCTGTGGCAGCGCCGCCAGCTTCCAGTGCGCCCGCAGGAAGCGGTTGCACAGGCCGTGGAAGGTACCGACCCACATGCCGCGCACCGGCAGCGGCAGCATCGCCGCCAGCCGCGCCAGCATCTCCTTGGCAGCCTTGTTGGTGAAGGTCACCGCCATCACGCCGCCGGGCGAGAGCTGGCCGGTCTGGATCAACCAGGCGATTCGCGTCGTCAGCACCCGGGTCTTGCCCGATCCGGCCCCCGCAAGGATCAGCGCGGGCCGCGGCGGCAGCGTGACCGCCGCGAGCTGCTCCGGGTTGAGGTTGCGCAACAGGCCCTCGGGTGCATGGACAGGGGAATCGATTTCCCCCGAGCCACCATCGTGAGCGGCGGCGACGCCGGGGCGCGACACCGGCCGTGTTTCAGAAGTCATCGCACCGATTTTAGGAGGCGGGTGCGGCTCGCTGGTCCATGCCGCAGGTCGTCGATGCCGGCATCCAGGCGCCGAGCCGCTCGTGCCGAGGAAATGACAGAAACGCTGCGGTGTCGCTGCCCGGCACGGCATGGTGCGAAATCGAGCAATCGCGGGCCGGGTGTCGCGACGGGCTCGGGCCTCGCCTGTTTGCCGATGCCCGAGCGCTGGTCAGCGCCTCGGCGCAGCCGACAACGCCTGCTCGAGCCTGCCACCACCGAATTGCTGCGCCGCCTTGGCCTTGCCGACGACCGCCGCCATGCCGAAGAACTCGTGCGTCACGCCGCTGTAGAGCTTGTGCTCGACCTTGACGCCGGCCTTCTTCAGCGATGCAGCCAGCAGGTCGGCGTCGCTGCGCAGTGGGTCGATCTGCGCGCTGATCAGCGTGACCGGCGGCAGACCTTTGAGGTCGGCATGCACCAGGTCGATTCGCGGATCCTTCTTGTCTTCGGGCTTGCTCAACACATGCTTGGCGAACCATTCCATCATCGGCTTGTTGAGCGGCTTGGCCGATGCACTGTCGACATACGACGGGGTCGAAAGGTTGCTGGCCTGGGCGATCGGATAAACCGACAACACGTGCAAGGGTGCAGCCAGCTTTTGGTCGCGCGCGGCCATCGCAGTGGCGATTGCCAGGTTGCCGCCGGCGCTCTCACCCGCAAGTGCCAACCGCTTCGGGTCGCCCTTGATCGAGGCCGCGTTCTCAGCCACCCACTTGTAGGTGGCGAGTGAATCGTCGTGCTGGGCAGGGAACGGTGCTTCCGGCGCAAGGCGGTAATCGACCGAGACAACGACCGCCTTGGCCTGCTTGGCCAGGCCACGGGCGCCACCGTCGTACACCTCCTTGCTGCCAATCACCCAGCCACCCCCGTGAAAATAGACGATCACGGGAAACGGACCGCTGCCGTCGGGGGTGTAGATGCGGACCGGCAGTGCGCCGGCCGGCCCCGGGATGGTGCTGTCGCTGCTGGTGACGCCGGGCACGAGTGCGGTCGGGCTGGTGTCCTTGCCCTGCGCTTTCAGGACGGCCATGACCGCGTCGGTGGGAGTCGGCTGCTTGCGCGCTTCGACGGGGTCGAGCGTCTCGATCGGCTTGCCTCCCAGGGCAGCGAGGGCGCTCAACACCGACTGCATGTCGGCATCCGCCTTGAAGCGCGTGCCGGTCGGCGTGGCAACACCCGAGCCAGGCGGCTTGTCGGCCGCCTGGCTGACCGGAACATAGGCGGCCGACAACGCCGAGCCAACGATCAAGAGTGCAGCAATAGGGCGAAGTCGCATTGGGGTTACCTCTGATTGATGGCCACGCCGGAGGCAACGCCTGTTCCCGGCAAGGCGCGCCGCCGCGGACGTTCGCAACCGTTTTCGTCGACAAGGGTGCGGGATCGTTGCCGCAACCTGCCGGGCGATACCGTGCAAAGCGGCGAGCGGTCCGGCAGGGCGAGGCGTGCGGGACGCCCTCCTACAATCCAAGTCCTCCCTCTGCTGCACCCCGGCCACTGGCTGCGTAGCGCAGCCGCCGGCGGCTCTCATGACCGATCTCGCCAAATCCTTCGAGCCTGCCGACATCGAATCCCGCTGGACCGAACGCTGGGAAGCCAGCGCCGCCTACACGCCGGCGCTCGACGCGGCCCGCGCCTCGTTCTCGATCCAGCTGCCGCCGCCGAACGTCACCGGCACGCTGCACATGGGGCACGCGTTCAACCAGACGATCATGGATTCGCTGACGCGCTACCACCGGATGCGCGGCGACAACACGCTCTGGCTGCCGGGCACCGACCATGCGGGCATCGCGACGCAGATCGTCGTCGAGCGCCAGCTGCAGGCGCAGGGGCTCGACCGGCATGTGCTCGGCCGCGAGTCGTTCGTCGAACGCGTCTGGGACTGGAAGGCGCAGAGCGGCGCGACGATCACGCAGCAGATGCGGCGCATGGGCGCCAGCGTCAGCTGGCAGCACGAGTACTTCACGATGGACCCGAAGCTCTCGGCCGTCGTCACCGACACATTTGTCCGGCTGCATGAAGAAGGGCTGATTTACCGCGGCAAGCGGCTGGTCAACTGGGATCCGGTGCTGAAATCGGCCGTCTCCGACCTCGAAGTCGAAAGCGAGGAGGAAGACGGCTTCCTCTGGCACATCGCCTATCCGCTGGCCGACGGCAGCGGCTCGCTGACGGTCGCGACGACGCGGCCGGAGACGATGCTCGGCGACGTCGCGGTGATGGTGCATCCCGACGACGAGCGCTATGCGGCACTGGTCGGCCGCAGCGTCCGGTTGCCCCTGTGCGACCGCGAGATTCCCGTCATCGCCGACGCCTACGTCGACCGCGAATTCGGTACCGGCGTCGTCAAGGTGACGCCGGCGCACGACGCCAACGACCACGCCGTCGGCCAGCGCCATGGGTTGCCGGTGCTCGGCGTGCTGGCGCTCGATGCGACGGTCAACGACAACGCACCGGCGCCTTACCGGGGACTGGATCGTTTCGTCGCCCGCAAGCGCGTCGTCGCCGACCTCGAAGCGCTCGGCCTGCTGGTCGAGGTGAAGAAGCACAAGCTGATGGTGCCGCGCTGTGCGCGCACCGGTCAGGTCGTCGAGCCGATGCTCACCGACCAGTGGTTCGTCGCCACGACGCGGGCGGGTGCCGATGGCAAGAGCATCGCGCAAAAAGCGATCGACGCCGTCGACAGCGGCGCGGTGCGCTTCGTCCCCGAGCAGTGGGTCAACACCTACCGACAGTGGATGGGCAACATCCAGGACTGGTGCATCAGCCGCCAGCTCTGGTGGGGCCACCGGATTCCCGCGTGGTACGGCAGCGGCGGGGAATTGTTCGTCGGCCGCGACGAGGCCGAAGCACGGGCCAAGGCGCATGCCGCGGGCTACAGCGGCGAGCTGAAGCAGGACGAGGACGTCCTCGACACCTGGTACTCGTCGGCGCTGGTGCCGTTCTCGACCCTCGGCTGGCCGCAGCAGACGCCCGAACTCGCGCTGTTCCTGCCGTCGAGCGTGCTGGTCACCGGCTTCGACATCATCTTCTTCTGGGTCGCCCGGATGATCATGATGACGGTGCACTTCACCGGCAAGGTGCCGTTCCGCGACGTCTACATCCACGGCCTGGTGCGCGATGCGCAGGGCCGCAAGATGAGCAAGTCCGAAGGCAACGTGCTCGATCCGGTCGACCTGATCGACGGCATTGCACTGGCACCGCTGCTCGACAAGCGCGCCAGCGGCCTGCGCAAGCCGGAAACGGCGCCGCGGGTACGCAAGGACACCGAGCGGGAATTTCCCGACGGCATTCCCGCTTTCGGCGCCGATGCGCTGCGCTTCACCTTCGCCTCGCTGGCGAGCCTGGGTCGCAACATCAACTTCGACGCCAAGCGCTGCGAGGGCTATCGCAATTTCTGCAACAAGCTGTGGAACGCGACGCGCTTCGTGCTGATGAATTGCGAAGGTCGCGATTGCGGCCTGGTCGAGCACAGCAAGGCCGATTGCATGCCGGGTGGTTCGGCGCACGGCTATCTGCACTTTTCCGATGCCGACCGCTGGATCACCGGCGAGCTGCAGCGCACCGAGGCGGCGGTCGAAAAGGGCTTTGCCGAGTACCGGCTCGACAACGTTGCGAACGCGATCTACCAGTTCGTCTGGGACGAATACTGCGACTGGTATCTCGAGATTGCCAAGGTGCAGCTGTCGGCGGCTGCCGAGGCCGGCGATGCGGCCGCCGAGCGCGCCACCCGGCGCACGCTGATCCGCGTGCTGGAAACCGTGCTTCGACTGCTGCATCCGGTCACGCCGTTCATCACCGCCGAGCTGTGGGAGCGGGTTGCGCCCATTGCCGGCCGCGCCGAAGGCCGGCCGCTGGGGTTGATCGCCGCGCCGTACCCACGGCCCGACCTGGCACGGGTCGACCCGGCCGCGGACGCGGCGATCGCCCGCCTGAAGGCGGTCATCGGCGCGTGCCGGAATCTGCGGGGCGAAATGAGCCTGTCGCCGGCGATGCGGGTTCCGCTTCTGGTCGACGGCGATGGCGCATGGGCGCGTGCGGCGACGCCGTTGCTGAAGGCCCTTGCCAAGGTGTCTGCGGTGCAGGTGCTCGATGAACCCGGCGCCTTCGAAGCCGCATCGCGCGATGCACCGACTGCCGTGCACGGCGGGTTGCGCTTCGCACTCGAGGTGAAGGTCGATCCAGGCGCCGAGCTCGAGCGCCTGCGCAAGGAAATTGCCCGCCTGGACGGCGAGATCGCCAAGGCCGCGGGCAAGCTCGGCAACGCCGGCTTCGTCGCCCGCGCCCCGGCCGAGGTGGTCGAAACCGAGCGCCGGCGCCAGGCCGACTTCACATCGAACCGCGAGCACCTGCAGCAGCAGCTCGACCGGCTTGCCGGGCGTCTGAGCACGTGACTTGCCTCGCAGCGCTGCTCCCGTCCACTCCTCGTTTGCTTCGCTAAAGGCCGTATGACGATCACCAAAGCCATCTTCCCGGTCGCCGGACTCGGAACCCGTTTCCTGCCTGCCACCAAGGCGCAACCGAAGGAGATGTTGCCAGTGGTCGACAAGCCGCTGATCCAGTACGCGGTCGAGGAAGCCTACGACGCCGGCATCCGGCAGATGATCTTCATCAACGGGCGCAACAAGCGCGCCATTCCCGACCACTTCGACACCGCCTACGAACTGGAGAGCGAACTCGAAGCGGCTGGCAAACGCGAGTTGCTGGCGATGGTGCAGTCGATCAAGCCCGACGACATGGAGTGCATCTACATCCGCCAGTCGAAGGCGCTCGGACTGGGTCATGCGGTGCTCTGTGGCCGCAGCGTGGTGGTCAACGAACCCTTCGCGGTGCTGCTTGCCGACGATCTGATGGTCGGCAAGCCGGGCATCCTGGCGCAGATGGTGGCGCAGTTCGAGGAACTGCAGTCCTCGATCCTTGCAGTCCAGGAAGTGCCCGACGCGCACACCCGCCGCTACGGCATCGTCGCCGGCACGCAGGTCGGCGAGCGGCTGGTCGAGATCTCGCAGATCGTCGAGAAGCCGGCGCCCGAGGACGCACCGTCACGCCTGGGTGTGGCCGGGCGCTACATCCTGACGCCGGGGGTGTTCGACCAGATCGCCGCCCAGCAGCGCGGCGTCGGCGGGGAAATTCAGCTCACCGACGGCATTGCCGGCCTGCTCCGCCGCGAGAAGGTCTATGCCTACCGCTACGACGGCAAGCGCTACGACTGCGGCAGCAAGGAAGGTTTTCTCGAGGCCAACGTCGAGCTGGCCCTGGCGCATCCGGAGCTTGGCGAAAGCTTCCGGCAGTATCTGCGCGCGCTCGAATACTGAAACGCGCCGCAGTGCGGCGTCAGCGGCGCCGCAGGTAGTGGGTGAACTCGCCTGCCTCGCTGCTCTGTTCGAGCAACTCGTTGCCGGTCTGCCGCGCAAAAGCCTGGAAGTCGCGCATCGAGCTCGGGTCGGTGGCGACGATTTTCAGCACGTCGCCGCTCTGCAGGTCGGCCAGTGCCTTTTTCGCCTTGAGGATCGGCAGCGGGCAGTTGAGCCCACGGGTGTCGAGTTCTTTGTGGAAGTCCATCAGGGGGCCTCGGCGGAAGGGGTTCGGATCGGCGGCGACTCGGCGGCCGCCGACGGCTGGAGCGGCGCGCGCCAGCGCGGCACATGCCCGCGCGAGGTCAGCCAGTCGGCAAGCGCGTAGCCGGTGCCCGCCGGCCAGCATTGCACCGTCTCGGGCGTGAACAGCCGGTACTCGGCCAATTCGGGCGAAAGCGCAATCTCGCCGTGCGCCAGCGCGTGATAGGCAATGATCACCTGGTTCATGCGCTGGAAGTCGTAGACGCCGATCAGGTCGAGCGACATCACCTGCAGCGCCGTCTCCTCGGCAACCTCGCGGCGAATGCCGTCCTGCGGTGCCTCACCCGCTTCCATGAAGCCGGTGATCAGGGCGAATGTCTTCGAGGTCCAGGCGGCGTTGCGCGCCAGCAGCAGCTGGCCGCCACGGTCGGCAAGCTCGATCACCGCCGCGAGCACCGGCGTCGGGTTGTTCCAGTGCGTCCACTCGCAGGCACCACAGCGCAGCCGTACCTTCGGCCCGCCGTCCTCGTCGCGCGCCGAGGGCGCGAGCAGCCCGGCGCAACGCGGGCAATAGCGGTAAATCTCGTCCATCAGGCCGGAAAGACGCCGGTCGAGAGGTAGCGGTCGCCGCGGTCGCAGACGACGAAGACGATGGTCGCGTTCTCGACCTGCCGGGCGATCTGCAGCGCCACCCAGCAGGCGCCGGCCGCGGAAATGCCAGCGAAGAGACCCTCCTCGCGAGCCATCCGGCGGGCGGTCTCCTCGGCGTCGTCCTGGCTGACGTAGGCCAGCTCGTCGACATGCTTCGGGTCGTAGATCTTCGGCAGGTAGGCCTCGGGCCACTTGCGGATGCCGGGAATGCGCGACCCTTCGCTGGGCTGGGCGCCGATGATGCGCACCGCCGGGTTGCGCTCCTTGAGGTAGCGCGAGACACCGGTGATGGTTCCCGTCGTGCCCATCGCGCTGACGAAGTGCGTGACCTGGCCGTCGGTATCGTTCCAGATCTCCGGGCCCGTGGTTTCATAGTGCACCCGCGGGTTGTCGGCACTGGCGAACTGGTCGAGTACCCGCCCCTTGCCCGCCTGCTGCATCTGCTCGGCCAGGTCGCGCGCGTATTCCATGCCACCCGAACGCGGCGTCAGGATCAGCTCGGCACCGAAGGCCTTCATCGTTCTCGCGCGCTCGATCGACAGGTCCTCCGGCATGATCAGCAACATGCGATAGCCGCGGACAGCCGCAGCCATCGCGAGCGCGATGCCGGTGTTGCCCGACGTCGCCTCGATCAAGGTGTCGCCAGCGCGAATCTCGCCGCGCTCTTCGGCGCCGCGGATCATGGCAATCGCCGCGCGGTCCTTGACCGAGCCGGCCGGGTTGTTGCCTTCGAGCTTGCCGAGAACGACGTTGCCGCGCTCTGCCGCACCCGCCAGGCGGTGCAGGCGCACCAGCGGTGTCGCGCCGATGGTGTCTTCCAGCGTCTTGTAGCGAGCTTGGGTTTGCGTCATGCGGTCTCCTGCAGCGATTGTTGCAGGAGTCGGGCAGCGCGCCCGAAGCGCGGACGCCTGGTGCCTCGGGTCGGAATCGAACCGACACTCCTCGCGGAACGGGATTTTGAGTCCCGCGCGTCTACCAATTTCGCCACCGAGGCCGGGGGGCTGGAGTATGCCATGCACCCTGCTACTGCCCGCGGCTGCTGCCGGGGGTGTGGCCGCGATAATCGCGCCGACTCCCTGAAGGACGCTGCATGCCGTCGATGCCCCCGATTACCCAAGCACTGCTGCTGCTCAACGTGGCTGCGTTCTGCCTGCAGTTCTTCGCCGGGCCGATGCTGGTGCGCCTGCTGGCGCTTTGGCCGCTCGACGCCGGGTTCATGCCGTGGCAGCTGGCGAGCTACGCCTTCCTGCACGGCAGCATCGGTCACCTGTTCTTCAACATGCTCGGCCTGTGGATGTTCGGCTCCGAACTCGAACGCCTCTGGGGCGGACGGCGCTACATCCAGTTCTATGCGGCCAGCGTGCTTGCCGCTGCGGCTGCCCAGTTGCTGGTCGCGGCGCTCTCCGGCTCGGTCTATCCGACCGTCGGCGCGTCGGGTGGGTTGTTCGGGCTGCTGCTTGCCTTCGGAATGACCTTCCCGAACCGGACGATCGTGCCGCTCTTTCCGCCGATACCGATGAAGGCCAAGGTTTTCGTCGCGGTCTATGGTGGCCTCGAATTGCTGCTCGGCTTTGCCGACAGCGGTTCCGGCGTGGCGCACTTTGCCCACCTCGGCGGCATGCTCGGCGGTTACCTGATGCTGCGCTACTGGCGTGGCCAGGCACCGTTCGGCAGCCGGCGCCGCTGAGAGGTCGGCCGCCGCGCCCTGGGCCGGTACCGTCCGGCACGAAAGCTGCACCGTCCGTCGACCTGCGGTCAACGGAGCCACGAATGCAGCCGCTTTCAAGGATCTCTTCGTCCAGTCGACCGCAGCTTCATCGCCGCGCACCTTCGACTGAATCGCGCGCGCTGGCCCCTGGCGGTGGCGCTCGCAATGGCCGGTGCACCGCTCGTCGCAGCGCCCGACCCCGGCGGCCCCGCGGCTGTCGTGGCAGCACCGGCGCCGACGGTCGACGCCGATACCCGCCGGCGGGCCGAAGCGCTGGCGCTGGCCAATGCCGCCGTCGTCGGCGTCCACGTTCGCAGCGTCGACGGCGCGAACTCGGCCTCGACACTCGGCCGCGAGCGTCGCGGCTCCGGCGTGGTGATCGCCGCCGACGGGCTGGTGCTGACCATCGGCTATCTGATCCTCGAGGCCGAGCACATCGACTTGCTGCTGCCCGGCGCGCGCTCGATACCCGCGCGCGTCGTGGCCTACGATCCGGCGTCGGGTTTCGGGCTGCTGCAGGCGCTGGCGCCGGTCGCCGTCGCGCCGGTTCGCTTTGCGAACGCTGCCAGCGCGCCGAACGACGAGCCGCTGGTCATCGCCAGCGGCGGCGCACAGGGTGGTGTCAGCCTCGCGCGGCTGGTTTCCCGGCGCGCCTTTACCGGCTACTGGGAGTACCACATCGAGGACGCGCTCTTCACCGCGCCACCACGTCCGGATC
Organism: uncultured beta proteobacterium; assembly: GCA_963826695.1. GTDB lineage: Bacteria > Pseudomonadota > Gammaproteobacteria > Burkholderiales > Burkholderiaceae_C > CAWGXZ01. The sequence continues at coordinate 390,338 of CAWGXZ010000003.1, read as the reverse complement.
ACAGCGGCGCGTCGCTGTTCAATTTCGAGGGCGAACTCGTCGGCATCGGCTCGCTGGTCGTCGCGGACAGCCTCGGCCGCGGAATGCCCGGGCTGCCGGGCAACATGTTCGTGCCGATCGACCTGCTGAAACCGATCCTGGCGGAGCTTCGCGCCAGCGGCTCGTCGCGGGCCAGCCATCGCGCCTGGATCGGCGTGAGCTGCGTCGAGGAGGACGGCAGGGTGGTGGTGATCCGCGTCGCGCCAGACAGCCCTGCGGAAGCGGCTGGCTTGCAGCCGGGAGATCAGATCGTGCGTCTCGACAGCAGCGAGGTCAGCGACCTGGCGGGCTTCTATCGCACGCTCTGGGGCGGCGAGCGGTCCGAGCGCGAAATCAGCCTCGAGATCCGGCGGCGCGGCGGCGTCGAGTCGGTCAAGGTGCAGACGACCGACCGGATGCGCACCTTGCGTCGACCCACCGGCGTTTGACGCCGAGCGGCCTCAAAGTCCCTCTCGCACCGTCGGGTAGCGAAGACGCAGCCGCAGCTCCTGCTTCAGCCGCCGGTTGTCGAGGCGCCGGGATTCGCTCATGAAGCTCAGCGCCATCGGCGAAAGCCGCTGCGCCGCTTCGGCACGGCTCAGCCGCGGCGGGCGCGGCAGCCCGGCGAGGTCTGCGGCCAGGTCGAAGTAGTCGCCCATCTTCAGTTCAGAGTCGTCGCTGGCATGGACGACGCGCTGCGGCCGCCCGCGCAGCAGCGCCGCCACGCAGGCGCGGGCCAGGTCGTCGGCATGGATGTGGTTGGTGTAGACGTCGTCGGCTGCCTGCAGCACGGGTGTCGCCCGGGCCAGTCGTTCACGCGGATGGCCGCCTGGCCGGTCGGCAGCATAGATGCCTGGTATGCGCAGCACGCAGACGCGAACACCGGACTCGAGCCCGTAGGCGCGCAGCCGCCGCTCGGCGTCGACCCGTCGCCGGGCGCGATCGGTCCCGGGCGCGACCGATCGGGTTTCGTCGAAGCGTTCACCGCCGGCATCGCCATAGACGCCGGTCGTGCTGCCGTAGACGATGCAACCGGGCGGCGGGCGTCGGCCGATTGCGGCAAGCAGGTGGGCCGTGCGCCGGTCCTCGGCACCCGCGGACGGCGGCGGCGCCAGATGCAGCAGTGCATCGGCACCGGCGGGCAGCCGGCGCAGCGAGCGCGCATCGTCGAGGTTGCCGACGATGGGGACGATACCGGCCTGGCGCAGCAGCTGCGCCCGCTCGGGCGTGGAGGTCAGCGCCAGCACACGCCACCGGCCCACCAGCAACCGCGCCACGCGCAACCCGATGTCGCCGCAGCCGACGATCAGCAAGGTCGGACGGTGGAACTGCCGTGGCTGCGATGGCGAGGGAGCATGCATGGATGGTGCGGTGGGTCGGCCGTCGCCCGTGCGGGCGTGGACGATCGGGGAGAATGGCAACCAGTTTACGAAAGCGCGCCCATGAGCTTCACCGTCACCGTGCAGCCGAGTGGCCGATCCTTCAGCGTCGATCGCGACGAGCCGATCCTTCTTGCCGCGATCCGCCAGGGCGTGGGCCTGCCGTACGGCTGCAAGGATGGCGCCTGTGGATCGTGCAAGAGCCGGCTGCTCGAGGGCCGCGTGATCCACGGCGCCCATCAGGCGAAAGCGCTGAGCACCGACGAGGAGGCTGCCGGCTGGACCTTGACCTGCCGTGCAGCAGCACAGACCGATGTCGTTATCGAAGCTCGCACGGTGGTCGGACTCGACGAGGTGCCGCCGCGCCGCATGCCGTCGCGCGTCGCCTCGATCATCCGCCCCACGCATGACGTGGCGATCATCCGCCTGCAGCTTCCGGCCAACGACCGGCTGCGCTACCGCCCGGGCCAATACGTCGAGTTCATCCTGCAGGACGGGCTGCGCCGCAGCTACTCCATCGCCAACGACCCTCAGCGCCAGGAAGAAATCCTCGGCACCGGCCAACCGGGCATCGAACTGCACATCCGGCATGTTCCGGGCGGCGTCTTCACCGACCGGGTGTTCACCTCGCTGAAGGAGCGCGAAATCCTGCGCCTGGAGGGGCCGTTCGGCAGTTTCTTCTTGCGCGAGGAATCCAGCCGTCCCTTGATCCTGCTGGCTTCGGGCACCGGCCTCGCGCCGATCAAGGCCATCGTCGAAACCTTGCAGCGATTGCAAAGCGACCGGCCGGCGTGGCTGTACTGGGGCTGCCGCACGCGCAGCGACCTGTACCTGCACGACTGGGTCGAGCAGGCCGCCGCCTCGGGCGGGTGGCTGCGCTATATCCCGGTGCTCTCCGACGCGGCTGCGGGCGATTGGCGCGGCCGCAGCGGCCTGGTGCATCAGGCGGTGATGGCCGATTTCCCGGACCTGTCGGCCCACGAGGTCTACGCCTGCGGCAACCCGACGATGGTCGATGCGGCGCAGCGTGACTTCGTCGCAGGTTGTGGGCTTCCGCCCGAGGCCTTCTATGCCGATGCGTTCACCACCGAGGCCGACAAGCATGAAGACCGAGAGTAAACCCTAATTGATAACGCCCGCACGGTGTGCGAAGCGTTGCCATAGATCAGGGTTTACCCTATAGTTCAGCCAGGCCGGAAAGTTTTCCGGCACTCTGGAGGTCCTTCATGGTTAGCACCGTCATTCGTCAGCCTGCGCATATCAACCCAGTGGCGCCGCGCGGCGCGGTATGGGCCGCCGACTTCGCTGCATCGGTCTACCAGTTGTTGGAAAGCATCGGCAGCAACCGGGCGCGACGCGCGCTCCGTATTGCCGGCGACAAGTGGCAGTCGATCGATCCCCAGCGAGCCGACGTCATGCGCGCGGCCGAGGCGCACCTGGCAAGCCAGGTCGCGGCTCCGAAAGCCGCCATGCCCGAAGACAGCTCGCATCAGGTCGCGCGTGCGTTGGCGCGCAGTCATCGCGGGTTCGGCTCGGCGAGCTACTGACGCCACGCGGTAGGCTTCGGGGTCCGCCGATCTCGAAGCCTGCCGTATGAACCGCCGTCCCTTTCTCCGTGGCCTCGGTGCGCTTGTCGCAAGCGCCGCCGCACCGTCTTCGCTTCTGCTCGCGCAGACGCGGCCCATTCGCATCGTCGTGCCGTACCCGGCCGGCGGACCGCTCGATATCGTTGCGCGCGCGCTGGCAGAGCGCGTGCGCGAATCGGTGGGCGTCGTGATCGTCGAGAACCGCCCCGGTGCCGGGGGCAACCTCGGCGCCGACAGTGTCGCCAAGTCGCCTCCAGACGGACAGACCTTGCTGATGGGGGCGGTCGCAACGCATGCGATCAACCCGTGGCTGTACGCGCGAATGCCGTATGACGCCCTGCGCGACTTCACGCCAATCACCGGGGTGGCGCGGGTTCCCAACGTTCTGGTGATGAACCCCGACCGGGCACGCACGCTTGGCATCGAGCGGCTCACCGACCTGGTGAGCTACGCGCGCAGGAACCCCGGGCGGCTGAATTACGGTTCGGGCGGCATCGGCAGTGCGGGGCACCTTGCAGGCGAAATGTTCAAGGCGCAGGCCGGCACGTTTATGGTCCACATCCCGTACGGCGGGGGCAATGCGGCGCAGCTGGCGCTGCTTGCCGGCGAGGTCGACCTCAACTTCGACAACCTGGCGGCAGCCTCGGCCAACATGCGTGCCGGGCGCCTGCGCGCGCTGGCAGTCACCACCGCATCCCGCTCCAGCCTGCTTCCCGATCTGCCGACGGTGGCCGAGGCGGCGCCGAACCTGGCCGGCTTCGATATCGACACCTGGTTCGGCCTGTTCGGGCCGGCAGGCCTGCCCGCCGAGGTGACCGCCCGGCTGAATCGCGCCTTTGTCGACGCGCTCGCCACGCCCGAGCTGCGCGCCCGGCTTGCAGGGCTGCAGGCCGAGGCCATGCCAGGCTCGCCCGAGGACTTTGCCGCCTTCGTCCGGCGCGAGCTGGCGAAGTACGGGCCGGTCGTCAAACGCTCGGGCGCCAAGGTCGAATAAGGCGCCGGCACGTACACGGGCGCCATCAACGCGGCGATACCCTGGCTGTTCGGCGGGGCTCGTGCACCGGTAGCCGGTCGACCCGTCGAACTCGAACGTCTTGCCACGCTTCTGAACAGGTTTGGCGACCACAAGCAGAAACGGCACCGCGCAAGCGGTGCCGTTCGGCATGACGAGCGGCCGGACAGGCCGCACGTGCTGCTTCAATCCTCGACGAACGTCTCCTCGCGCTTCTTGCGAATCGAGGGCAGCATGACGATGACCACCAGCAGCAGCGCTGCGAACAGCAGGCCTGCAGACAGTCCACGCGTCACGAAAGTCGACCAGTCGCCGCGTGACAAGAGCAACGCTCTGCGCAGGTTCTCTTCCATCATCGGCCCCAGAATGAAGCCGAGCAGCAGCGGCGCTCCCTCGCAGCCGAGCTTGTAGAAGGCGTAGCCGATCAACGCGAAGATCGCCGTCATGTAGACGTCGAAATTGTTGTTGTTGAGCGTGTAAACACCGATACAGCAGAACAGCGTGATGGCCGGGAAGAGGTATCGGTACGGAACCGTCAGCAGCTTGATCCAGATGCCGATCAGCGGCAGGTTCAGGATGATCAGCATCAGGTTGCCGACCCACATCGACGCGATCAGCCCCCAGAACAGCTGCGGGTTGCTGGTCATCACCTGCGGGCCCGGCTGGATGCCCTTGATCGTCATGGCGCCCACCATCAGCGCCATCACGGCGTTCGGCGGGATGCCGAGCGTCAGCATCGGGATGAACGAGGTCTGCGAGCCTGCATTGTTCGCCGACTCCGGGCCTGCCACGCCGCGGATATCGCCCTTGCCGAAGTTGCCCTTGGTACCGGCAAGCTTCTTCTCCAAGGTGTAGGACGCGAAGGACGAAAGCAACGCGCCACCTCCCGGCAGCACGCCGAGCGCACTGCCGAGGACCGTGCCGCGCACGACCGCGGGCCAGGCATCCTTGAAGTCCTGCTTCGTCGGCCAAAGGCCTTTCACGTCCTTGGTAAACACCTCACGATGTTCCGCAGGCATGCCGAGGTTGGCAATGATTTCACCGAAGCCGAACACGCCCATCGCGATGATCACGAAACCGATGCCGTCGGTCAGTTCGGGAATGTCGAAGCTGTAGCGCGCGGTGCCCGAGATCACGTCGGTGTTGATCTGCGCGAGCAACAGGCCGAGGATGATCATGGAGATCGCCTTGAGCAGCGAACCCGAGGCCAGCACCACCGCGCCGACGAGGCCGAGCACCATCAGCGAGAAATACTCCGCGGGCCCGAACTTGAAAGCCAGCTCGGTCAGCGGCGGTGCGAATGCCGCGATGACGATCGTGCCGACGCAGCCTGCAAAGAACGACCCGAGTCCGGCCGCGGCCAGCGCCGCACCGGCCCGGCCCTGGCGGGCCATGGCATAGCCGTCGATGGCGGTCACCACCGAGGCCGATTCACCCGGCACGTTGATCAGGATGGCCGTCGTCGAGCCGCCGTACTGCGCGCCGTAGTAGATGCCCGCCAGCATGATGAGCGCCGGCGTGGCGTCGAGCGCATAGATGGACGGCAGCAACATGGCGATCGTTGCGACCGGCCCGAGCCCCGGCAGCACGCCGATCAAGGTACCGAGAAGTGCGCCGAAGAAGGCGTAAAGGATATTCTGGAAGGTCAGTGCGACCCCCATACCCAGCGCTAGGTTGTTTAGCAGATCCATGGCTTGGCGTCCGGTTGTTGTTCAGCTGGCAGCAAGGAAGCTCGGGAGCAACGGGATCGTCAGCCCGAGGCCCAGGATGAAGACCAGGTACGAAAAGACGGTCAGGATGACCGCACTGGCAATCACCCCCAACCAGGAAAACTCGTCACCGGCCGCGCTGACGATGCCGATCAGGATCGGGATCGAGATGAACATGCCGAGTCTTTGGATCGAGATCGCGAACACGGTGATCGCCACCAGGACAACGAGCAAGGGACGCCACGCAATTTTGCCGATCGGGTCGCCGTCGGCGGTCTCGACCGTCAAGGACTTGAAGAGCACGATCGCGCCGAGGACCGCGAGAATCGTGCTGAGGATCAACGGGAAGTAGCCCGGCCCGGGCCGCGCCGCGGTGCCCATCGAGTAGTTGTAGGCCCCGGCGGCGAACCCGCCACCCACGACCAGGAACATGATCCCCGACCAGAAGTCTTTTTGGCTCTTGATTTTCAAAGCGGTCTCCTACGCTGATCCAGTGCGGCGATTCTAGGCACCTCTCTCGACGTTTCGGCCGTGGTTTTCACCAGCCGTTGCCACATTCGCAACGCCGAGGTGGAGGGAGGGCCTATTCGCCGAGGTAGGCCGCGCGCACGCGCGGGTCGCGCAGCAGCTGCCGGGCCTCTCCGCTCATGGTGATTTGCCCTGAGTCGAGCACGTAGCCGCGGCTGGCCAGTTGCAGCGCGCGGCTGGCGTTCTGCTCCACGAGCAGCACGGTCACGCCACGCCGGTGGATGTCGCCGATGACCTCGAATATCTTCTCGACCATCATCGGTGACAGGCCCATCGACGGTTCGTCGAGGAGCAGCAGCCGCGGCCGGGCCATCAGTGCGCGGCCCATCGCCAGCATCTGCTGCTCGCCGCCCGACATCGTTCCGGCAAGCTGGCTGCGCCGCTCCTTCAGGCGGGGAAAGATTTCGAAAACCTTATCGATGTCGACGGCAATTTCGCTGTCGTTGCGCACGAAGGCGCCCATCTGCAGGTTCTCGACGATGCTCATCCGGGCGAAGGTGCCGCGCCCTTCGGGCACCATCACCAACCCCTCGCGCACCAGCTCCCAGGCGCCGCGTCCGCGTATCGGACGCCCGAGCAGCTCGATGTCGCCGCTGGCCGCCGGTAGCAGCCCGGTGATGGCCTTGAGGGCTGTCGTCTTGCCGGCACCGTTGGCACCGATCAGGCTCACCAGTTCGCCCTCGCCCACCGTGAAGGTGATTCCCTTGACCGCCTGGATGCCGCCATAGGCGACATGCAGATCGCGCACGGCAAGCAACAGCGGCGCCGTTCCGTCGGCCTCAACCCGCATGCGCAACACCCAGGTAAGCCTCGACGACGAGCGGGTTGCGCTGCACCTCGGCAGGCGTTCCTTCGGCGATCGCCTTGCCGTAGTCGAGCACCGTCACGCGGTCGCACAGGCCCATCACCAGCTTGACGTCGTGCTCGATGAGCAGGATCGTCCGCCCATCCTTGCGGATGCGGTCGATCAGTTCACGCAGCACGCCCTTCTCGGTCGCGTTCATGCCGGCGGCGGGCTCGTCGAGCGCGATCAGCCGTGGCTCGGTCGCCAAGGCGCGGGCAATTTCGAGCCGGCGCTGGTCGCCGTAGCTCAAGGTGCGCGCCCGGTAGTCGGCGTAGCGGGCAATGCCGACGTAGTCCAGCAGCTCGCGCGAGCGCGCTTCGATCGCCGCCTCCTCGGCCTTGAAGCCCGGCGTGCGCAGCACCGCACCGAGCAGCCCCGAGCGGGTGCGCACATGGCGACCGACCATCACGTTCTCGAGCGCCGTCATCTCGTCGAAAAGGCGAATGTTCTGGAAAGTCCGTGCAATACCCGCCTTGGCAACCTCGTGCACCGAACTCGGCCGGTAAGGCCTGCCGTCGAGCTGGAAGACGCCCGAATCGGGTGCATACAACCCGGTCAGTACGTTGAAGAACGTCGTCTTGCCAGCACCGTTGGGACCGATCAGGCCATAGACCTGGCCACGCGCGATCGCCATGCCGACATCGCTCAGCGCCTGCAGCCCGCCGAAGCGCTTGGACACCCCCTCGACCTGCAGCACCCAGTCAGCCACCGGCCGCACTCCCGGCGGCAGGTGCGCGCTTGCCGTGTTCCGGCGCCGGCCAGAGGCCGCGCGGACGGATCAGCATGATCGAGATCATCGCCAGGGCGACCAGCAGCTGGCGCAGGATGGCTGCGTCGAGCCGGCCATCGGTCATCTGCTGCAGCGGGCCCGCCACATATCGCAGCACCTCGGGCAAGGCGGCGAGCAGCAGCGCGCCGACGATCACGCCGGGAATGTGACCGAGGCCACCCAGCACCACCATGGCGACGATCATCACCGACTCCTGCAGGCTGAACGATTCCGGCGAGACGAAGCCCTGGAAGCTGGCGAACAGCACCCCGGCGACGCCGCCGAACGAGGCGCCCATGGCGAAGGCCAGCAGCTTGAGGTTGCGCGTGTCGATCCCCATCGCCTTGGCAGCGATCTCGTCTTCGCGAATGGCCATCCAGGCGCGGCCGATGCGGCTGTGCTCGAGCCTCGAGCAGATCACGACGCTGAGCACGACCAGCGCCAGAAACAGGTAGTAGTGGTTGGTGACACCCGGCAGCTCGATGCCGAACAGCTCGCCCTTGCGCGCCAGATCGACGCCGGCGAGTTGCGCCGAGTCGATCTGCGACAGGCCCCGCGGGCCGTTGGTGACGTTGACCGGCGCATCGAGGTTGTTGAGGAAGACGCGGATGATCTCGCCGAAACCGAGCGTGACGATCGCCAGGTAGTCACCGCGCAGCCGGAGCGTCGGTGCGCCGAGCAGAACGCCGAAGAACGCCGCGACCACCGCGGCCAGCGGCAGCGCTGCCCAGAGTGGCAGGTGCAGCCCGTCGGGGAACACGGCCTGGACGGCCGGGAAGGTGTCGCCCAGATGCGGGCTCGCCAGCAAGGCGAACAGGTAGGCACCGACGGCATAGAAGGCGACGTAACCGAGGTCGAGCAGCCCGGCGTAGCCGACGACGATGTTCAGCCCGAGCGCCAGCAGGACATAGAGCAGCGCAACGTCGATGATGCGCACCCAGGCGTTGCCGAATTGCTGGGCGATCAGCGGCACCACCAGCAGCGCCGCGGCCGCCACCAGGAAGACGAGCAGCTTGTGGGCATTGGTCCTCACCACGGTGTCCCGCTCCCGTATGCGGTGCTGGTCACGCCCGCGACGCCGCTCATGCGCGGTCCGCCACGCGTTCGCCGAGCAGGCCTTGCGGCCGCAGTGTCAGCACGCCGATCAGCACGATGAAGGCGAATATGTCCTGGTAGTTGCTGCCGAGCACGCCGCCGGTCAGCACGCCGATGTAGCCCGCACCGAGCGACTCGATCAGGCCGAGCAGCACGCCGCCGAGCATCGCCCCGGGCAGATTGCCGATGCCGCCGAAGACAGCGGCCGTAAAGGCCTTGAGCCCCGGCAGGAAGCCCATGCTGTGTTGCACCGAGCCGTAGTTCGCCGCGTACATCACGCCGGCGAGCGCTGCGAGCGCGGCACCGATGACGAAGGTGGCGGATATCACCATGTCCGGCCGCACGCCCATCAGACTGGCCACGCGCGGGTTTTCCGCCGTCGCGCGCATGGCGCGGCCGAGCTTGGTCTTGTTGACGAGGAACATCAGGCTGGCCAGCGTGATCGCCGTCAAGACGAGGATCAGGATCTGCGTCGTGTTGATCACCGCGCCGCCGATGTGGAACGGCTCGCTCGGCAGCAGGATCGGATAGGCCTTGTAGTTCGGCTTCCAGATGATCATGGCGAGCGTCTGCAGCAGCAGGCTGACACCCATCGCCGTGATCAGCGGTGCAAGCCGTGGCGCATTGCGCAACGGCCGGTAGGCGACCCGCTCGATCGTGAAGTTGAGCACGCAGCAGACGATCACCGCGGCCACCGCCGAGATCGACAGCAGCAGCCAGCCTGGCCAGCCGGTGCCCGCCAGTGCGCCGACCACCGTCCAGCTGGTCAGCGCGCCGACCATCAGCACCTCGCCGTGGGCGAAGTTGATCAGGTTGATGATGCCGTAGACCATGGTGTAGCCGAGCGCCACCAGCGCATAGACGCTGCCGAGCACCAGGCCGTTGATGATCTGCTGGATCAGGGTGTCCATGGGTCAGGGGTTCTCCCGCCGGCGGCCGCCGGCCCGGTTGATCTCGCGCAACTGCGCCAGACGCTCGCCAATGCGAATTTCGAGCCCGCGGTCGACCGGCTGGTAGAAAGTAGCGCCGCGGCTGTCGTCGGGCCAGTAGCGCTCGCCCGCGGCAACGCCCCCGGCCTCGTCGTGTGCATAGCGGTAATCGCGGCCGTAATCCAGTTCTTTCATCAACCGTGTCGGCGCGTTGCGCAGCCGCAGCGGCACCGGCCGGGTGCCATCGGCCGCCACATAGGCCCGCGCCGCCTTGTAGGCGACATAGGCGGCGTTCGACTTCGGTGCCACGGCGAGATAGAGCACGGCTTCGGCCAGCGCCAGCTCGCCTTCGGGCGTGCCGAGCCGCTCGTAGACCTCGGCGGCATCGAGCGCGATTCGCAGCGCCCGCGGGTCGGCGAGCCCGATGTCCTCGCTGGCCATGCGGATGATCCGGCGCGCTGCATAGCGCGGATCGACACCGCCGTCGAGCATGCGGACGAACCAGTACAGCGCCGCATCGGGGTCGCTGCCGCGCACCGACTTGTGCAGCGCCGAAATCGTGTCGTAGAACTGCTCGCCGCCCTTGTCGTAGCGGCGCAGCTGCTCGCCGAGCGCATTCTCGAGTTGCTCGACCGTGACCTCGGCGTCGCCCGCAGCGCCGCCGAGCTGCAGCGTACCCACCAGGTTCTCGTAGGCATTGAGCAGCCGTCGGGCATCGCCGTCGGCGTAGCTGATCAGCCGGGCCGCGGCGGGGGCACTCAGCGGCGGCGCAACCAGCGACTCACGCGCCCGCGACAGCAGCAGCGCCAGATCGTCGTCGCCCAGTGGCTTGAGCACATGCACCGTCGCACGCGAGAGCAGTGCCGAATTGACTTCGAACGAAGGGTTCTCGGTGGTGGCACCGATGAAGGTAAAAAGGCCGGCCTCGACGTGCGGCAGAAAGGCATCCTGCTGCGCCTTGTTGAAGCGGTGCACTTCATCGACGAAGACCACCGTCCGCCGGCCACCCGCCTGCAGCGCGCGGGCGCTCTCGACTGCCTCGCGGATGTCCTTGACGCCGCCGAGCACCGCCGACATGGTGATGAACTCGGCATCGAAGGCGTCGGCCATCAGCCGCGCCAGCGTGGTCTTGCCGACGCCCGGCGGGCCCCAGAGGATCATCGAGTGCAGCCGACCCGACTCGAACGCCACGCGCAATGGCTTGCCGGGACCGAGCAGGGCCGACTGGCCGATCACCTCGTCGAGCGTGCGCGGACGCATGCGCTCGGCAAGCGGCTTGGCGTCACGTTCGTCGCTGGGGTGCCGCTGCGGGGCTTGCATCGGGTAATTGTCGCCGCGGCGGACGATGCACCTTCCGGCCGAAGTAGCAACGCAGCGGGAACGCACCGCCGGGCTTCGCTCGACGACCGAGCGACCCGATCGTCAGCGGCTCGCCTGCGTCTACTGCTCGAGTACGTCGGCGCCCTTCGGCACCACGAAGCGGAATCGCGTCAGGGGCACCGACGGGTTGACCGCGAACCCGCTGAACTGCAGCTGCGAACGCTGGCCGAAGCTGTCGGTGATCTCGACCGCCGCCAGCTCCTTGCCGCGAAAGCCCACGCGAAGCGATTCGAACGCGCCCTCGGACTGGCGCGGCTTCGCCAGCGCCCACTCCAGCCCGTCCTTCGCCGGCAGCGGCGACAGGCTGAAATCGTTGTCGAGCGATGCACCCGCGAGCAGCGCCGCCGGCGTGGCGCCCAGGGCGTCGCTCAGCTTGCGCGAGCTGACCTGGTTCAGGTCGGCATCGTGAATCCAGACCTTCTGCCCGTCGGCGACGATCGACTGCGTGAACGGCTTCAGGTACTCGAAGCGAAAGCGGTTCGGCCGGGCGAATTCGAAGGTACCGCTCGACGTCTTTTTCTTCGCTCCATCCGGCGAAGTGACCGTCTGTGTGAAGGCGGCACGGCCGGTCTTCACCTCGCGAACGAAATCGCGAAGCGTGTCGACTGCGTCGGCGTGCGCCGGAAGCGCTGCGCCCACCAGCGCGAGGGCCGCAAGAAAGTGCCTGGTGTTTCCGGAAAGCTTCATTCGCCGCGTGCCGGGACGATGAGGTCGCGGTTGCCGTTGGTTGCCATGGGCGATACGAGCCCCGACTTCTCCATTTGTTCCAGCAATCGTGCGGCGCGGTTGTAGCCGATGCGCAGATGGCGCTGCACCAGCGAGATCGATGCCCGCCGGTGCTGCAGCACGATCGCCACCGCCTGGTCGTACATGGGGTCGGCTTCGCCCGCGGCGCCGGCGACATCGCCTGCGGCCGATTCGCCGCCCTCGGCCTCGAGCGTGCCGCCTTCGAGAATGCCCTCGATGTAGTTCGGCTCGCCCTGTCCCTTCAGGTAATCGACGACGCGGTGCACCTCCTCGTCGCTGACGAAGGCGCCGTGAACCCGTACCGGCACGCCGCCGCCGGGCGTGAGGTAGAGCATGTCGCCCTGGCCGAGCAGTGCCTCGGCGCCCATCTGGTCGAGGATGGTGCGGCTGTCGATCTTGCTCGAGACCTGGAAGCTGAGGCGCGTCGGGATGTTCGCCTTGATCAGGCCGGTGATCACGTCGACGCTCGGCCGCTGCGTCGCCAGCACGAGATGGATGCCGGCCGCGCGCGCCTTCTGCGCCAGCCGGGCAATCAGTTCCTCGATCTTCTTGCCGACGACCATCATCAGGTCGGCCAGCTCGTCGATGACGACCACGATGAACGGCAGGCGGCCGAGCGGTTCGGGCTCCTCGGGCGTCAGGCTGAACGGATTGGGAATGGTTTCCTCGGCCGCCGCCGCGTCGTCGATCTTCTTGTTGTAGCCCGCCAGGTTGCGCACCCCCAGCTTGCTCATCACCTTGTAGCGCCGCTCCATTTCGCCGACGCACCAGTTGAGCGCGTTGGCGGCCTGCTTCATGTCGGTGACGACGGGCGCCAGCAGGTGCGGAATTCCCTCGTAGACGCTCATCTCGAGCATCTTCGGGTCGATCAGGATCAGCCGCACATCGCGCGCCTCGGCCTTGTAGAGCAGGCTGAGGATCATCGCGTTGATGCCGACCGATTTGCCCGAGCCGGTGGTGCCGGCCACCAGGCAGTGCGGCATCCGCGCCAGGTCGACGACCACCGGATGGCCGACGATGTCCTTGCCGAGGCCGATGGTCAGCTGCGAGCTGGCGCTGTGATAGGCCTCCGAGCCGAGAATTTCCGAAAGCCGGATCGACTGGCGCCGCGCATTCGGCAGCTCGAGCGCCATGGTCGTGCGGCCGGGAATGATTTCGACGACCCGGATGCTGACCAGGCTCAGCGAGCGGGCAAGGTCCTTGGCCAGATTGACGACCTGCGAACCCTTGACCCCGGTGGCCGGTTCGATCTCGTAGCGGGTGATCACCGGTCCGGGCGACGCCGCGACGACCCGGACCTCGACGCCGAAGTCGTTGAGCTTCTTCTCGATCAGCCGCGAAGTCATCTCGACCGTCTCCGGCGTCACCGTCTCGACGCGCGCCGGGGGCGTGTCGAGCAGGTCGACCTGCGGCAGGCGGGTGTCGGCCTCGCCGACGAAGAGCGCTGCCTGCTTTTCGCGCGCCACGCGCTCGCTCTTGGGTGCGTCGACCGCGGGCGGCGCGATCACCACCGGCACTTGCGACTCGCTGCGCTGATGCTCGCGCTCGACCACCTTCTCGCGCTCGCGCAGCGCCTGCTCGCCCAGTCGCTGGTCTTCGGCGCGCTCGATGCGCTCGACCCGCCGCACCAGCAGCGAATCGAGGGCACGACCAACGCGCTCCGCGGTACGCCCCCATGAGAACCCGAAAGCCGCCGACAGCGAGGCCACCAGGCAGGCGATCCACAGGACGCCCGAGCCGGCAAAGCCGAGCGCCTGCTGGCTGAGCGAGCCGAGGGTGTAACCGAGCACGCCACCGCCGTGGCCGCCGGGCAGCCGCGTCTCCCACTGGTACAGCCGGGTCCACTCGAGCGCCGCGCTGGCGCAGATCAGCACGATTAGACCCGGCCAGAAAGTCCATCGCGGCACCAGTCCGATCGGCGTGGCGGTGGCAGCCGAACTGCGCAGCAGCCGCATCAGCGCGCCGAACCAGACCCGAGCCGCAGCAACGACCAGCCACCACGCCGAAAAACCGAACAGGAAGTAGCCGGCGTCGGAAAGCCACGCACCCAGCGCCCCGGCCTTGTTCTGGATCGCCAGAGCGGCTCCAGAGGTCGAGAAGGCCGCATCGCGGGCATCGTGCGTCAGCAATGCCAGCAGCACCAGAAGCAGCGCGACGCCGCCGAACAGCACCACCAGCTGGGCACGCCAGTCGGCATTGGCAGGGATCGGGGCCTTCGGCGCCGCTGCGGCAGCGGCCGCCTTGCTGCGGCGCGGGCTGCGCTGCAGTGGCGTTGCCTCCGCGGCAGATTCGAACGAAGTTGCGCCGTCGGCGCGCAGGGAATCCAGCGAAAACGTCATCCGCGGATTGTCGCGGATGGTGCCCCGGCGGTCGGCGCCGGAGGCGCGGCGCTACCCGGGCGGCCGCTCAGGCGAGCTGTTCGCGCAACAGCACCGAACCGTCTTCGCGGGTCTCGATCATCGCCCGCTCCTCGAGGTCCTTCATCACCCGGCTGACCATCTCGCGCGACGCGCCGACCGCCTTGGCGAGGTCCTGCCTCGAAACCTTGTTGCGAATGACGCGCGACTCGCCGATCAACTCGGACATGTCGAGCAGCGCCCGCGCCACCCGGCCGTAGACGTCGAGCAGCGCCAGCGATTCGATCTGCCGATCGGCGCTGCGCAGGCGCTGCACCAGGCCCCGCATGATGGCGTACGACAGGCTCGAGTTCTCCGGCAGGCAGCGCGCGAAATCGGCCCGCCCGAGCACCAGCATGTCGGTCTGGACCTCGGCGCGGACCGTGGCGGAGTGCGGCTCGTTGTCGATCAGGCTCATTTCGCCGACGTAGTCGCCCGACTGCAGAACGGCCAGGATCACTTCGCGGCCACGCGCATCCGCCGCCACCACCCGGGCCCGACCGGCGAGCAGAATGAACAGGGAATTCGTCTTCTGTCCGTGCTCGATGATGATTTCGCCGCGACGGAAGCGTCGCTTGACGATGTTGCTGGCAATACCCAGCGCCTGTTCGTTCGTCAGCATCGAGAACAGCGGCACGCGCCGGATCAGGTCGAGATTGGAGAGCATCGCCATCGTCGAATCTTTCCTGAAGGGGTTGGCTTTCTGCGGCCGAATGCAATTTATACCCCGGGCAGGGCCAGCGCCACCCGATCGAACCCATAGCCAGCCGCAATCGGCCCGGGTCGGATGGCGTGCCAGACTGCTGGCCTTCATGCGTTTGCACCGACCCGAGTTCCCATGAGCACCTCCCATCGTCACGCCCGCGTCCTGATTCTCGGCTCCGGGCCGGCCGGCTATACCGCCGCCGTCTACGCCGCCCGTGCCAACCTCGCACCGCTGCTTGTCACCGGCATGGCCCAGGGCGGCCAGCTGATGACGACCACCGACGTCGACAACTGGCCGGCCGATTTCGCCGGCGTGCAAGGCCCCGAGCTGATGCAGCGTTTCGAGCAGCACGCCGCGCGCTTCGACACGCAGATCGTCTACGACCACATCCACGAGGTCGAGCTCGGCGAGCGCCCTTTCCGACTGAACGGCGACAGTGGCAGCTACAGCTGCGACGCATTGATCGTCGCCACCGGCGCATCGGCCAAATACCTCGGCTTGCCATCGGAAGAAGCCTTCAAGGGCCGCGGCGTCAGCGGCTGCGCGACCTGCGACGGATTCTTCTATCGCGACCAGGTGGTCTGCGTCGTCGGCGGTGGCAACACCGCGGTCGAGGAAGCGTTGTACCTCGCCAACATCGCAAGCACCGTTCACGTCATCCATCGGCGTGACCGGTTCCGCGCCGAGGCCATCCTGATCGGCAAGCTGATGGACAAGGTTGCCGCCGGCAAGGTGGTGCTCCATCTTTGGCAGACGCTCGACGAAGTGCTCGGCGATGCGTCGGGTGTCACCGGCGTTCGCCTGCGCGACACGCGCGACCACGGCACGAGCGAACTGGCGGTGCACGGCTGCTTCATAGCCATCGGCCACCATCCGAACACCGAGATATTCAAGGGCCATCTCGAGATGCGCGACGGCTACATCGTCACCCGCAGCGGCTTGGACGGGATGGCCACCATGACCAGCATTCCCGGCGTGTTCGCTGCCGGCGACGTGCAGGACCATGTCTATCGCCAGGCGATCACCAGTTCGGCGACCGGCTGCATGGCGGCACTCGACGCCGAGCGCTTCCTCACCGACTGAGACCGGCCTTGCTCGGGTCGCTGGCTATAATCCCGCTCTTTTGCGAATCGATCGGAGAGCGTCATGGCACGCGTCTGTCAAGTCACGGGCAAGCGCCCGATGTCCGGAAACAATGTTTCCCATGCCAATAACAGAACCAAGCGCCGTTTCCTGCCGAACCTGCACTACCGGCGCTTCTGGCTCGAAACCGAAAACCGCTGGGTGCGCCTGCGCATCAGCAACGCGGCACTGCGGCTGATCGACAAGGTCGGTATCGATCAGGTCGTTGCCGACCTGCGCCAGCGCGGCGAACTGTGAACCAAATTTTTAGCAGGAGCTGACCATGGCCAAGGGTGGACGCGAGAAGATCAAGCTGGAGTCATCTGCCGGCACCGGTCACTTCTATACGACCGACAAGAACAAGAAGACCACGCCGGAAAAGATCGAGATCATGAAATTCGATCCGAAGGCACGCAAGCACGTGATGTACAAGGAAACCAAGCTGCGCTGAGCCTCGAGGCAGCAGCCAGCAAAAAGGCCCGCGAATGCGGGCCTTTTTCATTGGCGCGCGCTTTGCGCGCGCGGCGTATGTCGTGTCCCTCAGGCGTGCTGCGCGGCGCGCAGCTTCAAAGCGAAGTCCTGCAGCATGGCGATGCCGCTTTCCTCGGCCTTGCGGCACCAGGCCTGAAGGTCGAGGACCAGTTGCTCGGCCGAGACGTTGGTGCGGGTCCACAGCAGACGCAGCTCTTCGCGCATCGCCAGCAGCTTGGCCAGCAGCGGGCTGTGCTCGAGGGCCGCCACCACCTTCGGCCGGATCGCCGACGGGATCTTCTCCTCGTCGCGGTGCAGCCAGCGCGTCGCGGCCTGGAGTTCGTCAAGCTTGGCCCGGCTCAACGCACCTTCCGCACGCAAGCGGTCGATTTCCGAGCCGCAGGCGTGTCGCAGGCTGCGGGCGTACTTGGCCATCACCTCGTAGCGATTGGCAATCACCGCCTCGAGCGTCTTGTCGTCGGCCACCGCGCGAACCTCGCCCAGCTTGAGCATCGGCGCCGTCTTGCGGACCTTCGCAAGGCCCAGCATCTCGAGCCCGCGGATATAGACCCAGCCGATGTCGAACTCGTATTTCTTGACCGACATCTTTGCCGACGTCGGATAGGTGTGGTGGTTGTTGTGCAGCTCTTCGCCGCCGATCAGAAGGCCCCACGGCGAGATATTGGTCGACGCATCAGCCGCCTCGAAATTGCGGTAGCCCCACCAGTGACCCAGGCCGTTGATGATGCCCGCAGCGGTGACCGGTATCCACAACATCTGGATCGCCCAGATGGTCACGCCGATCGCACCGAACAGCGACACATTGAGTACCAGCATCACACCCACGCCCTGCCAGCTGTAGCGCGTGTAGAGATTGCGCTCGATCCAGTCGCCAGGCGTGTTGTGGCCGTACTTGACGAGCGTTTCGCCATTCTTCGATTCGGCGCGATACAGCTCGCTGCCGGTCAGCAGCACGGTCTTGATGCCCTTGGCGACCGGGCTGTGCGGGTCTTCCTCGGTTTCGCACTTGGCGTGGTGCTTGCGGTGGATCGCGACCCATTCCTTGGTCACCATGCCGGTGGTCAGCCACAGCCAGAAGCGGAAGAAATGCGACGGAATGGCGTGCAGGTCGAGTGAGCGGTGCGCCTGCGAGCGGTGCAGATAGATCGTGACCGCGGCGATCGTGACGTGCGTAAAGGCCAGGGTGATCAGCACCACCTGCCACCACGTGGTCGCGATCAGACCATTGGCCATCCAGTCGACCGATCCATTCCAAACCGTGCTCAGCAAATCCATTCAGTCACTTTCAAAACGCCACCTTTGGCGTGTTCATATTGTATGTGACGGTCCTCGGGACAACCCTAAGAAACCTGTGGCTATATACACGCCTTTGACATTTCAGCAGCGCTGCCAAACTGCCGCGTAGAAACCATCGGTGCGGTGCCGGTGCGGCCAGAGCCGCAGCATGGCACCTTCGCACAACGAAGCGGCGCCTTCGACACCGAGCCCGCCGAGCAATTCGGCAACGTCGAGAAGCTCGAAATGCTCGCCGTGTTCGCGCCCGAATGCCTCGGCAACGGCGCCGTTCTCGGCGTCGAGCAGGCTGCATGTGGCGTAGACCAGACGCCCGCCGGGCTTGACCAGCCGCGACGCACTCGAAAGGATGGCGATCTGCTTTTGTTGCAGCTCCTGCACCGTCTGCGGTGTCTGGCGCCACTTCAGGTCCGGATTGCGCCGCAGCGTGCCGAGGCCGGAACACGGCGCATCGACGAGCACCCGGTCGATCTTCGCGGCCAGGCGCTTGACGCGGTCGTCGCGCTCATGCGCCAGCTGAACCGGATGCACGTTGGAAAGGCCGCTGCGCGCCAGCCGCGGTTTCAGCGCTGCCAGTCGGTGGCCGGAGGTATCGAACGCGTAGAGACGTCCGGTGTTGCGCATCGTCGCACCCAGTGCGAGCGTCTTGCCGCCCGCCCCGGCGCAGAAGTCGACGACCATTTCGCCCCGTTTTGCATCGGTCAGCAGTGCCAGCAGCTGGCTGCCCTCGTCCTGCACCTCGACCTCGCCGCGCAGGAACACATCGAGGCGGTTCAGCGCCGGCTTGCCGTCGACCCGCAAGCCCCAGGGCGAGAACGGCGTCGGCTCGGCCGCGAGGCCGGCTTCTGCAAGCGCCGCCCGGACGGATTCCCGCTTGGCCTTGAAGGTGTTGACACGCAGATCGAGCGTCGCCGACTGCGCCAGGCTTTCGACCAGCGGCCAGAACGCGTCGCCGAGCTGCTGCTGCAGCGCCTCGGCGAGCCAGTCGGGCAGGTTGTGGCGCAGGGCCGCAGGCAGCCCGCCCGGATCGACCGCCTGCGCCTTCGCCAGCCACTGCTGTTCGGCTTCGCTCAGCGCGGCGCGCAGAAAACCGGCGTTGCCCTGCCAGCCGAGCAGCGCCAGCCGGCGCTCCCGCTCGCCCTTGCCCGAGCTGGCCTGTTGCTCGAAGAGCAGTCGCTTGCGCAGCACCGTATAGGCGGTCTCCGCAAGCGTATGGCGCTCTCGCGGGCCGAGCGCGCGATGCTCGCGGAAGAACGCCGACAGCACGCCATCGGCGGGTGATTCGAAGCGCATCAGCCGGTGCAGCAGTTCGGTGGCGAGTTCGAGCAGGGCGTTGGGATTCATCGCCCGATTATCCGGAGGACCGCGGCGCTGCGATCAGGCGCTGGCCGCGTGCGCCGCGACTGGCAGGTTCAGGTGAACGCCTGCGGCCGGCCAAGCCGATGCCGCACCTGGCGCCCATCGCAATCGAGCTGGTCCTCGACCAGCCAACGCACCGCCTCGGGATACAGGCGGTGCTCCATCTGCAGCACGCGCAACGACAGTGCGTCGGGCGAATCGCCCGCAAGCACCGGCACCGCACCCTGGGCAATGATCGGCCCGTGGTCGAGTTCGGGCGTGACGAAATGCACCGTCGCACCCGCCAGCTTGCAGCCGGCGTCGATGGCCCGACGGTGCGTGTCGAGACCGGTAAACGCCGGCAGCAGCGACGGATGGACGTTGACGATGCGCCCGGCCCGGCGCTCGACGAACGGCGCCGTCAGGATGCGCATGAAGCCGGCGAGCAGCACGAAGTCCGGCCGCCACCGCTCGATCGCTGCGTCCAGTGCCGCCTCGAAGCTGGCGCGGTCGGCATGGTCGCGGTGGTCGACCACCTCGGTTGCGATGCCGCGGCGCTGCGCCTCGCGCAGACCGGCGGCATCGCGGCGGCTGGAGATCACCGCGGCAATGCGCGCCGGCCAGCCTTGCTCGGCGCAGGCATCGGCAATCGCCGCCATGTTCGAGCCGCGACCGGAGATCAGGATGACGAGTTGTTTCATGGGCGGCAATCGGCCGCGCAGTGTATCGGCCGGCTGCTGCGGCGGCGCGAGTGCCCAACCTACAATTGGCGCCCCCATCTGAGCGCTGGCCATGAGTTCCGACGTCCCCCTCGCGGCATCGCCCGCTCAGCGCGTGTTGTCGGGCATGCGGCCCACCGGCGCCCTGCACCTCGGTCACTACCACGGGGCCCTGAAAAACTGGATCCGCCTGCAGGCCGATTACGACTGCTTCTATTTCGTAGCCGATTGGCATGCGCTGACGACGCACTACGCCGAACGCGAGGTGATCGGGCGCAACGTGTACGAGATGGTGGTCGATTGGCTGGCTGCCGGGCTCGACCCGGAGCGGGCGACGATCTTCATCCAGAGCCGCATACCCGAGCACGCCGAGCTGTTCACGCTGCTCGCCATGGGCACGCCGCTGGCGTGGCTCGAGCGCATGCCGACCTACAAGGACCAGATGGAGAAGCTGAAGGACCGCGATCTCGCGACCTACGGCTTTCTCGGCTATCCGCTGCTGCAGTCGGCCGACATCCTGATCTACCGTGCTGCATTCGTGCCGGTCGGCGAAGACCAGGCGCCGCATGTCGAGATCACCCGCGAAGTGGCCCGGCGCTTCAACCACCTGTACGGTCGCGAGGCCGATTTCGAGCAGCAGGTCGCCGCAGCGCTGCGCAAGATGGGCAAGGCCGACGCCAAGGCCTTCGAGGCTGCCCGCCACGCCTATCGCGAGGCCGGCAGCGAGGCGGCGCTGGAGGCGGGCCGGGCGCTGATCGCCGGCTGTGGCTCGCTCGGTGCTGCCGATCGCGAGCGGCTCGACGGCGAGCTGCGCGGCAGTGGCAAGACGATCCTGCCGGAGCCGGCGGTGCTGCTGACCGAGACGGCCAAGCTGCCCGGGCTCGACGGTCAGAAGATGAGCAAGAGCTACGGCAACACGATCGCCATGCGCGACCCGCCCGAGAAGGTGACCCTGCTGCTGCGCCGCATGCCCACCGACCCGCGGCGCGTGCGCCGCACCGACCCCGGCAACCCCGAGGATTGCCCGGTGTGGGACTTCCACAAGCTCTACAGCGACGCGCCGACGCGCGAGTGGGTTGTGCGCGGCTGCACCACCGCCGGCATCGGCTGCCTCGAATGCAAGCAGCCGGTGATCGACGCCGTGATCGCCGAGCAGCGCCCCTGGCGTGAGCGTGCCGAGCCGTACCTGCGCGAGCCGCAGCGGCTGCGCGACATTGTCGAGGCCGGTACCGAGCGGGCCCGCACGGTGGCCCGCGAGACGATGGCGACCGTGCGCTCGGCGATGGGCCTCGACTACTGAACGCCGGCAGCAACCCCATGGCTGGCATTCACATCACCGATATCGAGTCGGCCATCAACTGGTGGCGCGAGCGCAAGCCCTCGCCCGACGGCGTCACCGCCTGCGCCGAGGTGCGCTCGCTGGCCGAGGTCTACGCGCTGATGGTCTATCACCACGAGCCGCTCTGCGACGAGGCGACGATGCCGCCGAAGGCGCACGCGGCATGGCTCGACTGGTATGCGACGACACCCGATGCGCCGTGCATCGCGATCTGCTCGACGAGCCAGGGCGACTCGATCTGCAAGGGCTGCGGCCGCAGCTTCGACGAGGTGCAGCACTGGACCGGGATGACGCCCGCCGAGAAGCGCCAGACCTGGCGCCGCATCACCCAGGAAGGGACGGCCTGGCGCTTCAACCGCTACAGCGAGCGTGCGCGCGCCGCGACGGGTATCGACCATCCCGACCCGGCTGCTTTCGAGCCGGCTGCCCGCGCGGCTGGCAACGCATTGCCTGCGGGCGCGACCGGGACGCCGGCAGACCCGAGGTGACAGCGGCAGCCGGTCTCGCGCAGCAGCCCGGCAATCGGGTCGCGACCCGCAGCGCAGCGGCTGCGTTTCTCGCCGACGCGCGCCGCATCGCGACCACCGCCTGGCCGGTGCTCGTCGGTCAGCTCGCGGTACTTGCCTTCAGCACCGTCGACACCCTGCTGGTCGCGCGGCATGCCGCGGTCGACCTGGCAGCGCTGGCCATCGGTGCCGCGGCGTACATCAGCATCTTCATCGGCCTGATGGGCGTGGTGCTGGCGATCGGTCCGATCGTCGGCCAACTGCATGGCGCGGGCGACGACCGCGAGGCCGGTCGCCAGTGGCACCAGTCGCTCTGGGTGGCGCTCGGGCTGTCGGTGGTCGGCTGCAGCGTATTGCTCTTTCCGCAGCCCTTCCTCAGCCTGTCGCAGGCATCGCCGGAGGTGGCTGCCAAGGTCCGCGACTATCTCGGCGCGCTTGCGGTCGGGCTGCCGCCCGCCCTGCTCTTCACCGCCTACCGCGGCTTCAATGTCGCCGTGTCGCGGCCGAAGGCGGTGATGCTGCTGCAGCTCGGCGGGCTGGCGTTGAAGATTCCGCTCAGCGTCCTGCTCGTAGGCGGCGTCGACATGGCTGGTCTTCCGGTCGGCCTGTCGCTGACCGGTTGGGGCGTCGCGGGCTGCGGCATGGCAACGGCCGTCGTCATGTGGCTGCAGTGGCTGGCAGCACTGGCGCTGCTTCGCACGGACCGGTTCTACCGCCGCTTCGAGTTCGATGCGCCGCAGGGCTGGAAGCCGCACCGGGCCAGCCTTGTCGCATTCCTGCGCCTGGGCCTGCCGATGGGATCGGCGCTGCTGGTCGAAGTCACCGGCTTCACGTTCATGGCCTTCTTCATCGCCCGGCTCGGCACGCATGCCGTCGCCGGCCACCAGATCGCCGCCAACCTCGTGGCGCTGCTGTTCATGGTGCCGCTTTCGCTGTCGCACGCCACCGGAGCATTGGTCGCGCAGCGCATCGGCGCGGCCGATCTGCGTGACGCGCGCAGCGTCGGCTGGCATGGGCTGCAGCTCGCGCTGCTGGTTGCGGCGCTGCTCGGCAGCGCGGTGTTGCTACTGCGCGAGGCGATCGCTGCCAGCTACACGCCCGACCCGGCCGTGATCGGCGCAGCGCTGCCGCTCATCGGCTGGGTTGCCGCGTTTCACCTTGCCGACGCGGCGCAGGCGTTGGCGGCAGGCGTGCTGCGGGCGTGGCGAATCACCGCCCTGCCGCTGCTGGTCTATGTCGTCGCGGTGTGGGGCGTCGGGCTGGGGTGCGGCTACCTGCTCGCTTTCGGCCATGTTCCGATGACACCGGCGCAACTGCACGGCGCAATGGCGTTCTGGGCCGCGGCCACCGTGGGGCTGTGGTTGGCGGCAGGGGCGCTCGGCTGCGTGCTGCTGCGGGTCGGCCGGCGCTCAGGCCGCTGATTCACCCGCTCCGTCCACACCCGGCAGGCTCAGCACGAAGCAGCTGCCGCCGCCCTCGCGGGCGTCGCACGACACCGTGCCGCCGTGCCGCCCGGCGATCTGCCGCACCAGGCTGAGGCCGAGACCGACGCCGCCGGCATCCTCGGCCTGGCCGGGCAGTCGGTAGAACGGCTCGAAGATGCGCTCGCGCAGCGCGGGCGGCACACCCGGGCCGCGATCGCAGACCGTGACCGAGGCAAGGCCCTCGGCGCAGCCCACCTGCACGTCGATCTCGCCGCCGCCATAGCGCTGCGCGTTCTGCAACAGGTTGCGCACCGCACGCCGCAGCAGCCGCTCGTCGCCTCGCACGACCGCCGCCACGCCGCCCGCCGCTGCATCGAAATCCGCGGCTTCCTCGGCCACCAGCGGCAACAGGTCGACCGTCTCGGCGGTGTCGAGTCCGCCCACTGCGTCGAGCCGGCTGGCCAGCAGCACCTCATCGACCAGGGCGTCGAGTTCACGGACATTGCGATCGATCTCGCGCTTCATGCGCTCGCGCTCGGCCGGCTGGTCGCTGCTGGCGATCCGCGCGGCGGCGAGCTTCATGCGTGCGAGCGGCGAGCGCAGTTCATGGCTGGCGTTGGCCAGCAGTTGACGGTGCGAGCCGACCAGCGCCTCGATGCGCGCTGCGGCCTGGTTGAAGCTCGCCGCCAGCGCGGCAACCTCGTCGCTGCCGCCGATGTCGACACGCTGGCTCAACTGGCCCGAGCCGAAGCGCTCGACGCCGTCGCGAAGCGTTTGCAGCCGCCGCGTCAGCGCGCGCACCGCCGGCCACGCCGCGGCGGCAATGGCCACGAACAGCAGCGGCAGCAACAGCAGCAGCTCGAGGCCGCCGCCGGCACGGCGCGATGTCATCCAGTGCCAGGCCCCGGGTGGCCCCCCGGCACCGGGCGCAGCACGCCAGTCGGGGCGGCCGCCGCGCGCCGCGCGCGGCCACGGCCGCATCACCCGCAGCGTGCGACGGTCGTCGAGTTGCACGGCGACCGCCTGCCCGCCGGCATCACCGCCTCGCCGGAGGTAGGACTCGGATTCGGCGATGCGCACCCCGGCCGCGTCGTCGAGTGCCAGCGGCAGTCGCAAACGCTGCGACCAGTCGAGCAGCGCCTCGGCCTGCTCGGCCCGCGCGGCGTCCGCATCGGGCAGCGAGCGTTCGATCAGTTCGGCCCACGCAGTCATCCGCTCGGCAAGCACCGAATCCGAGCGCTGACGCTGCTCGTCGACCTGGCGCTGGAAAAGCCAGCCGGAAACCAGCGCGAACGCCAGCAGCACCGCGACCACGGTGAGGTAGATGCGCAGGGTGAGCGATTTCATACCCGTGCCGGTGCTTGCGGGTGCCTGCCGACCCTGGCGTCGCGGCTAATCGTGCTGCGCATCCTGCTTGCGCGCAAACACATAGCCAGCGCCACGAACCGTCAAAACCCGGCGCGGCCGCTTCGGATCGTCCTCGATGGCAGCGCGGATTCGCGAGACGTGGACGTCGATCGACCGGTCGAATGCGTCGAGCGGATGGCCTTTCAGTGCATCCATGATGCGGTCGCGAGACAGCACGCGCCCGGGATTGCGCGCCAGCACCAGCAGCAGGTCGAACTGGTAGCCGGTCAGCTCGCAGGGGCGGCCGTCGACGCGCGCGATGCGCTCCGCCTCATCGACTTCCAGCCGGCCGAAGCGCAGCACCTCGTCGTCGCTGTCCGGCGGCGCCGCACGTCGCAGCAGCGCCTTCAGCCGGGCCAGCAGCTCGCGCGGCTCGAATGGCTTGGCCAGGTAATCGTCGGCCCCGAGTTCGAGGCCGACGATGCGGTCGGCCGGTTCGCCACGCGCGGTCAGCATCAGCAGTGGCAATGCGCGGGTGCGCGGGTCGCCGCGCAGCGTGCGGCAGAGGTCGAGCCCGTCGCCGTCCGGCAGCATCAGGTCGAGGACGACGGCATCGAAGTGCGAGCGGGAGATGCGTTCGCGCCCGGCGCGCAGCGTCGGCGCGCACTCGACCTGGAAGCCGGCGTCGCGTAGGTAGTCGCTGACCATCGCCGTCAGACGCAGGTCGTCGTCGATCAGCAGCAGCTGCGCCATTTCAGGCGATCGGCACCGGACAGCAGGCGCCGCCCGTCTGCACGAGCGCTGCGGGCAGGCGCATCACGGCCGCGGCTGCCCCGGCTGCATGCCGTGGTAGCCGCCGCCCCCTTGTCCGCCCCCACGATGCATGCCGTGGTGCATGCCATGGCCGCCGCGCTGCTGCATGCGCTGCAGCACGGCGGCGCGCTGCTCGGGCGTGAGAACCGCGCTGATGTCGAGCAGCATCTGCAGCCGCCTGCGCGTCACGCGGTCGTGGTTGGCGACCATCTGCTGGCGCAGCTGCTCGGCTGCAGCGGCATCGACGACCGGCGCAGCGAAGAGCTGCATCGACTGCTGGTGCAGCTGCCGCCGGGCGTCGCGCTGGCCGGCGAGATCGACCGTCGCTGCCTGCACGATCTGGCGGATTCGGCCGCGCTCGGCTTCGCCGACGTTCAGGCCGGCAAGCATCCGGTCGGCACGGCGCGCTGCGGCCGCTTCGGGCGACATGCGACGGCCCTGCTCGGCGTACGCATGCGGTGCGGCAGCGCCCGGTGCAACGCTTGCAGTTTGTGCACAGGCCGGCAGGCCGGCACTCAGCGCCAGCGCGATCAACAAGCCGCCGTGGCGGCGGGACAGGCGGGGAGCAATTCGGCTCATGAGATTCTCTCGAGGCAGTGAAGAGCCTGCATCCTGCGGCTGCAACCCGCGGTGGGATGTGACCGGCGTGTAAAGAACCGTGGCCTTGAACCGCCGCGGCAAATGGTGCCACGCGTGCCGGCCAGGGCCATTCAGATGCCGAACAGCTCGGCAAGCGCTTCGCGGTATTGCGGCTGCCCGACGGCATTGGTGCTGTGGTGCGAGCCGCCCTCGACCAGCACGAAGCGCTTGGGTTGCGGCGCCCGATCGTAGAGCGCGCGCCCGAGTTCGGGCGGGATCAGCCGGTCCTCGCTGCCGTGAACCACCAGCACCGGGATGCGCAGCCGCGCGATGCGACCTGCGGCGTCGAAACGCTGGGTGACGAACGCGCCGAAGGGCAACCAGCCCCAGCGAAACGTCGACGCCACCTCCGGAATCGACGGAAAGCCGCCCTCGACGATCAGCCCGGCGGCGTCGTGTACATCGCTGGCGAGTTGCACCGCGATGGCGCCGCCGAGCGAATGGCCGAAGATGAAGCGCCGGCTTCGCGGGTATTCGCGCGCCAGCCAGCGCCAGGCCGCCGCCGCGTCGTCGTTGGCCGACGCTTCGGACGGCAAGGCCTGCGTGCTGCGGCCAAAACCACGGTAGTCGACCGCCAGCACCGAGAAACCGAGTTCGTGCATGCGCCGGATCCGCGGCGCACTGCCGCGAACGTCGTAGCGGGCGCCGTGCAGATAAAGCAGCACCGGTGCGTCGGGTCGCGGCTGCCCGAGCCAGAGGGCGTGCAACCGCGTTGCGGCCGAGCCGTCGTCGGCGGCCGACTGGCCCGCCAGGTCGATCCAGACGTCCTGCATGCCCTCGGCGGCCCACAGACCGCCCGCCCAGGTCCTGTCGCCCGGCTGGAAGATCCAGCGGCGCTGCTGCTCGTCGAGCGTGCTACATCCGGCACTCAGCCCGATGCCGAGGCAGGCGGCAAGCAACAGGGGCAGCCAGTGACGTGGACGGGTCCAGCGCGATGGGTTCGGAATCATCGCCTTCGGACGGCTCGGCAGCAGCCGAGTTCCCCGGAACACGAGTCGAGCCGGGTCGAACATACGTATCAGCTTCTGCGACCCGTCAGATGTTGGCCATGGCCATCCGGAAATCTCGAGGGCGACATTGCAAATGACGGAGCCCTGTTCGAGCCGTTCGTGCGCCTCGGCAATGCGAGAAAGGCAGCCGGCCTGCGGCGAAAGGGCAAACTGGCGAAGCATGTTTTCGCCGTCCCCCTCATTGAAAACGCAGTGTCGATTTCGCCTTGCCCATCGAGCACCCGTGACGCACCCGATCACGCAACCCATTCTTCGCACCGGAATCGGCTCGAGCGGTGGCGCAGTCGGCGCGAACCTTCCGCTGTCGGCCTACCTCGCCACCCGGGCCTGCGCTACTTTCTTGCCCGCCTCGGCCGCCCCTCGGAGCCGCGCCTTCGCGGCATCGAAACGGATGTGCAGGTCGGTGCCCGGGTGGTTCATGAGGTGATGACAAAGCGCCTTCTCGTCCTCCGTCTGCGGAATGTCAGCCCGCGGGGATCAGTCTTCGGCCGGCCTGCGCCGTGTCCAGCCCCGCCGGGGCTCAGCTGCGCGCTCCGCCGTGCATGACCTTGTAGAGCATGGTCATCCTGCAGGTTCGTTCCGAAGCGGGGGCTTTTTTTCCGAAGGAGGCTGGGGTTGCAGTCGGGCAAGTTGGCCACTTGCGAAGTCCCCCCTACAAGTAGGTATAGGCAGTGCCACCTAGGCCTCGACTGAGCGCCTAAGGGTTTCCCCGCGGTACCCTGGGGCTTTCACCTCAGGCTTTGCACTCCCATGCTTCGGACTCACAACTGCCCGAGCGATCAGCTCTTCCGTCTGCCGCGCCCCCTTTGGCTGAGGCTGGTCCCAGCCACGCGACTCTACCGTTGCTCGCATTGCGGAAGGAAGATGATCGCTCTCGGGCGCCCGCCGCGGGAGCGTCGTCACCTTGGCAATTCCTAGTCGGCATTCCGCGAGTTCACAGTCGCCGAGCCGCGGCGAACTCGTACCGCTAACGCCATTACCGGCGCAGCGGGACTGCCTCCGCAAGAGGCCCATCCCGGGCCATTGGGCACGGCCCAGTCTGCGCTCGATGCGGGAGCTGCAAGTCCGCGGCAGCTGGCAGGAGCATGTGCCCTCGCCTGTGGGCTCAGCGCAGTTTCGCGAGCTGCCCTTGCCCCGCCAAATCTGTCGCACGCCGTGCGTCGGCCGGTAGTAACAGACGCTCCGCGACCATCTGGTCGGCTGCTGCGCGTACCGCGGCCGTATACGCTGCGTCGCTGGCGTAACGTTCCTCCAGAGAAAGGCGCGGATCACGCGCGGCCTCGCGTTGCGCGCGCGTCGCGGCGAAAGGCACCACCGCACCCTGCAGCGGGAACAGCGAGCCCGCGCCGAAGCCTTCGGCACGGGGATTCCAGCCGGTGTAGGTCGCACGCGGCACAGCCAGCGGCAGCATCCGGACGCCGGCGATCGCCATGCCGTCGTTGTCGGCACGCGGCACATAGACGGGATAACGGCCGAGCTCCCGGGGCGGAAACACGGACACATCGGTCAGGCTGGCGCCCGTGTAGATCGCACGGTACGGAAGACCAGGGATGACTTGCGGCAGCGCATCCGCCGCCGCGACGAGGGTACCGTGCGCAACCATCGGCACACGGCTGGCTGGAGGCTGAACGCCATCGGCGATCCAGGACTGCATGGCGGCCAGCAGGGCCCGCATCGGCGGCCCGGCGTGCATCGGATTGACAGCCACCGACATCGTGGGCGCGCTTCGCAAGCGGTCTGTGGGTTCCGCGAAGTGGGGTGTGCCGGCGATCATGTAAGCCCGTACGTCGGTAGGCAGCTCCAGGTGATTGCCTTTCAGATCGGTCACGAGCAGCGAAGCCCGGGATGCCCACCACTCGTGCTCGCTGTCCGTCTGGATTACGCGCGGGCAGGTGCCGTTCAGCCGGCAGCGCAGCATCAGGCCGTCTCGGCGCCCGCTCAGGGGGTCCGTCAAGATTTCGTACGTGAAGGGGAACAGATCGGCCTGCCAGGCCGGGTCCTGCGGATGCCGGGCGTTGCGGCCAGGCTGGCCGAAACGGACGTTGGTGGCCATGCGGCGTGCGCCGGCGACGTGCGGCATCAGGCCATCGAACACCATCGCGCCGCTCAGGTCCTCGTTGAAGCCGAGGTGGAGAAAGTCGCGCAGGAAACGGCCGGATTGCGATACACCAAAGCCGATGGCCCGATGCACCGAGCTGCGCCCGCTGGCCGCAAGGGGGTTTCCGGCGCCCGTGTCGCGGCGCAGGAAAGCGACCACGTCCCGCGTGGCGGCGAAACCCAGGCCAAGAACTGCGGGATCTCGCGCCACGTACGTCACTTCATACAGCGCCCCCGCGTCGAAACCGGCGGCAGGACGAACGATCTCCACCGTCTGCGGCCCGATCGCGCGAATCGACATCCCTGGGGGCGTCTCCCGCGGCGCATCCCAACGGGCACGCACCGTCACGCCAAGCGAAGCCGGATCGCCGAGCTGCGACGAGAGCGTGGCGGTGACCGGCGTGCGGGCGTGGTCGAACACGAACTCGTCGCGCGCCGACCCTGTGACGCCACGCACGACTGGGGCTGCCATCGCCAGCTGTCCTGCAGCGGAGGGGATGTCCGCCTGCCAGCCCACCCACGCCATGGTGTAGCCCTGCCCGTGCAGGAAGCCGATGCCCGCATCGTCGGCCTTGTCAGCCTGGTTGGCAGCCGGCTGGCCTACATCGTCGAACAGTTGCGGCGCCAGCTTGCGGCCGCGGTTGGGCACGTCCACCAGCAGCGTGCCATTGCCGCGCGACGGGTCCGCCGGCCGCAGCACCACCACGTCACTGGTGGCTTCCACGCGGCCTTGGGCATTGCGGGGAGCCTTGTCGATATCGGCAATCAAGGCATTGCGCGGATCGCCTGGATCGACTGAGATGGTTGCGCGTGCAGTGATCTTCACGTAAGTGCCGGCGCTGCCGAAGCTCCTGCCTTCAAAGGCAGGGACGCTTTGCAATACCTCGAACCGGACGACCTCTGCCCGCAGTGTGGCAGGAGCAATCAATGCGGCGCAAAGTGCGACGCTGCACGCCTTCAACATCAATACTTCCTTTTTTCTAGAGGTGACCATCAAGGCCGGCCCGCAACGGTATGCGCACACCCGTTCTGGCTGTGCGCGGACAAACCCTGTGAACTTCGAAACTCGGAGCGCCTGCGCACAGGAGACTCAGCATCCCGCCCGGCCTGCGTCAACCGTAGCGCAATGGCAACCGCCGGGGAGATTGGCAGTGCACCGCCGATCCTGCGGTTGAGTTGCAACGCGGAAAGTTCGTCAACCGTGGGACAACATCGGTCTGCCGGCCACCGGCATTTCAGCGCAGGATGCAGCCGCTATTGGGCTCGGTGATAAAGAGTGTGCGCCGACCAATGCCGCCAAAAGCGAAATTTGTCGTCGCAAATCCCTCTTGGAACGGATGCGCAGCAGTGGTTCACCCAGCTTGCTGGAGCGCCATACCGTGGCAGCGGCGTCAGGATGCCACTGCGGTCGTTTCGGATTCCGTGGGTAGCTGCCAGAAATCACCCCGTTTTCACAGCTGCACCTGGCGGAGAGGGTGGGATTCGAACCCACGTCAACCTGAAAGGCTGAACCAGATTTCGAGTCTGGCGCATTCGACCACTCTGCCACCTCTCCTGAAACGCTTGGCGGGTCAAGCCAAGGCGGCGAATTCTAGCCCAGCGTTTCCTGGCCGCCGAGGTACGGGCGCAACGCCTCGGGAACGGCGATCCGGCCGTCGGCCCGCTGATGATTTTCCAGCACGGCGACCAGCGCGCGGCCGACGGCCAGCCCCGAGCCGTTGAGCGTGTGCACGAAAGCCGTCTTGCCCTGCGCGCTGCGGTAGCGCGCCTGCATCCGCCGCGCCTGGAAGGCTTCGCAGTTGGAGCAGGAGCTGATCTCGCGGTAGGCGTTCTGGCCCGGCAGCCAGACTTCGAGGTCGTAGGTCCGCGCCGCGCTGAAGCCCATGTCGCCGGCGCAAAGCGCCACGACGCGGTAGGGCAGCTCGAGTCGCTGCAACACCGCTTCGGCATGGCCGACCATCTGCTCGAGCGCCGCATCGGACTGCTCGGGATCGACGATCTGCACCATCTCGACCTTGTCGAACTGATGCTGGCGAATCAGACCACGGGTGTCGCGCCCTGCGCTGCCGGCTTCCGAGCGGAAGCACGGCGTGTGCGCGGTCAGCCGCAGCGGCAGCGCGGCGGCGGAAAGCAGCTGATCGCGAACGCTGTTGGTCAGCGTGATCTCCGAGGTCGAGATCAGGTACTGGTCGGTGCGCCGCTCGCCACCCTCCCGCTCGTCGCTGCCGCGCAGCACGCGGAACATGTCGGCCTCGAATTTCGGCAGCTGCCCGGTGCCTTCCAGAATGTCGCGGTTGACGATGTAGGGCGTGTAGCACTCGACGTAGCCGTGCTCGGTCGTGTGCAGGTCGAGCATCAGCTGTCCGAGGGCGCGGTGCAGCCGGGCGAGCGGCCCGCGCATGAAGACGAACCGCGAACCCGCGAGGTGGGTCGCGGTCTCGAAGTCGAGGCCGAGCGGCACGCCGAGTTCGACATGGTCCTTTGCCGCGAAGCCGAACTGCGGCGGCTCGCTGCCCGCCGGGCTCCAGCGCCGCACTTCGACATTGCCCGACTCGTCGGCGCCGTCCGGCACGCCGTCCTGCGGAAGATTCGGCAAGGTCATCAGAAGCGCGTTGAGTTCGTGCTGCACCTGTTCGAGTTGCTCGGCGGAACGCTTCAGCTCGTCGGCGATGCCACTGACTTCGGCCATCTCGGCGCTGGCATCGGCACCGCGGGCCTTGCTCTGGCCGATGCGCTTGGAAAGCGCATTGCGCTGCGCCTGCAGCGCCTCGGTGTGCGTCTGGATGCGCTTGCGTTCGGCCTCCAGATGCTGAAAGCGGGCGAGGTCGAGCGCCGGCTGCGCCGGGTTGCGCCGCGCCAGCCGCAGCAGCACGCCGTCGAGGTCCTTGCGCAGCAGGCTGATGTCGAGCATGGGGAGGTCAGCGCCGCGGTGGCTGCCGAAAGAGCGGAAAGGCGCGAATTGTAGGGAGCCGTCCTGCAGCCGCGCCGGCCCGTCTATGCCGGCGATGGTTAGAAACTATCGTCCCGGCCGCCAGAGCTTCCATAATTGCAACCGGTCGCTGCCTATAGCGAATTCTTCCCAACCGCGCATCAGGAACATCACGCATGAAAACCGTCGAAGACAAGCTGGAAGCCTTTTCCGTCACCGGCGTCAAGCCCGGCTTCACCCGTCACGAGGAAAACGGCGTATCCGCGTTCGAGACGATCACCGAGAAGAGCTTCCCCGGCAAGTGGAAGGTGATCTATTTCTATCCGAAGGACTTCACTTTCGTCTGCCCGACCGAGATCGTCGGCTTCGACAAGCTGGCCGGGCAGTTCGCCGAGCGCGACGCGGTGCTGTTGGGCGGCTCGACCGACAACGAGTTCTCCAAGCTCGGCTGGCGCCGCGAGCATCCGGACCTCAACAAGATGAACCACTACGCATTCGCCGACACGACCGGCTCGCTGGTCGACCAGCTCGGCGTGCGCGCGAAGGTCGAAGGCGTTGCACTGCGTGCTACGTTCATCGTCGATCCGGACAACACCATCCAGCACGTCAGCGTCAACAACCTGAATGTCGGCCGTTCGCCGGACGAGGTGCTGCGCATCCTCGACGGCCTGCAGACCGACGAGCTGTGCCCGTGCAACCGCGCGGTGGGCGATTCGACGCTCTGATCCTGCCCCGCTGATCTCCGTCAGCCCGGCATTGCCGGGCTGTTTTCATTGCGGCGCCTTCTAATGCGCCGACCCACCCGCGAGAACCCCATGGAATTCCTCGAAGCGTTGAAAAAGCAGATCCCCGACTACGCCAAGGACATCCGCCTGAACCTCGACGGCGTCATCGCCCGCTCGAGCCTGGCACCGGCGGACGCCATCGGCGTCGCCCTGGCCGCCGCCTTCGCCGCCCGCAGCAAGCCGTTGATCGACGCCTTCCGCGCGCAGCTGAGCGAGGTGGACGCCAACGCCGTGCTCACCGCCTCGGCGCTGATGGGCATGAACAACGTCTGGTACCCGTTCGTCGAGATGGCCGACGACGCCGAGCTGAAGACCGCCCGTGCCGAGCTGCGGATGAACGCCTACGCCACGAGCGGTGGCGTCGAGAAGAAGCGTTTCGAAGCCTTTGCGCTTTCGGCGTCGATCGTCGGCAAGTGCCACTTCTGCGTGCGTTCGCATTCGGCGCTGCTGAAGAAGGAAGGCCTGACCACGCAGCAGCTGCGCGACATCGGACGCATTGCTGCCGTCGTCAATGCGGCTTCGCAGGTGCTCGCGGCCGAATAGCCGCGGCGCTGCCGGCGCGGGCTACTTCAGTCCCTTCGGCAGCGGGAACTCGATGGTCTCGGCAACGCCCGGCATCGTTCGCACCGCCAGCGCGCCGAAGCCGCGCAGCCGCTCGACAACCTGCTGCACCAGGTGATCGGGCGCCGAGGCACCCGCGGTCAGCCCGACGCTGCGCTTGCCTTGCAGCCAGTCGGCGCGCAGGTCCTCGGGGGCGTCGACCATGTACGCCGGCGTGCCCAGGCGCTCGGCAAGCTCGCGCAGCCGGTTGCTGTTCGAGCTGGTCGGGCTGCCGACCACGATCACGACATCGACCGACGGCGCCAGCACCTTGACCGCGTCCTGGCGGTTCTGCGTGGCGTAGCAGATGTCCTGCTGCTTCTGCTCGCGCACGCTGGGGAAGCGCGCCTTGATCGCCGCCAGGATTTCGGCCGCGTCGTCGACCGACAAGGTGGTCTGCGTGACGACGGCGAGCTTCTCGGTCTGCGACACGTTCACCCGGGCGACGTCGGCCACGTCCTCGACGAGGTGAATGCCCTCGTTCAACTGGCCCATCGTGCCTTCCACCTCGGGATGGCCCTTGTGGCCGACCATGATGAATTCATAGCCGAGCTTGCGCAGCTTGGCGACTTCGACGTGCACCTTGGTGACCAGCGGGCAGGTGGCGTCGAAGACGCTGAAGCCGCGGTCGCCGGCCTCGCGGCGCACCGCCTGGCTGACACCATGGGCGCTGAAAACCAGCGTCGCGCCCGGCGGCACGTCGGCGAGATCCTCGATGAAGATCGCCCCCTTGCGCTTGAGGTCGTTGACGACGAAGGTGTTGTGAACGATCTCGTGGCGCACGTAGATCGGCGCGCCGAACTTCTGCAGCGCCCGCTCGACGATCTCGATCGCCCGGTCGACGCCGGCACAAAAGCCCCGCGGCTGGGCCAGCGTGACTTCTTCGATGGTTTGCATCACAGCACCCCGATGACGTGGACTTCGAAGGTCACCGGCTTGCCTGCCAGCGGATGGTTGAAGTCGAACAGCAGCCAGTCACCGCCGACTTCACGCACCACGCCGGCATAGGCGCCCTCGCCCCCTGGCGTCGGGAACTGGACCACATCGCCGACGCTGTAGTGCTCGGCCGGGTCGCCCCACTCCGCCAGCAGGCTGCGCTTGACCCGCTGCAGCAGCTGCGGATTGCGCTCGCCGAAGGCTTCGCCCGCTGCCAGCTCGAACGACTCGCGCGCGCCCTCCTCGAGCCCGAGCAGTCGCTGCTCCATGGCCGGGGCCAATTCACCGGTGCCGAGCGACAGCGTGGCCGGCTGGACGGCGAAGGTGTTGACGACATCGCGGCCGTCGGGTCCGGCAAGCCGGTAGTGCAGGGTCAGGAAGGACCCGGCGTGGATTGAATTCAAGCGCGGTTCCTCTTCGCTAGACTGGCGTCGATTTTAGTTGGCGGCGTTCAACCGCCGCCCGACAAGGCCATGGCCTTCAAAGACCTCCCCCCAGCACCCGCCCGCGCGAGAAGCTGCTTTCGCTCGGTGCGGCCTCGCTGGCCGACGCCGAGCTGTTGGCGCTGCTGCTGCGCACCGGCTTCAAGGGCACCTCGGTGCTGCAGCTGGCCGAGCAGATGCTGGAGCGCTTCGGCGGCATTTGCGGCCTGCTGCACGCCGACGCCGAGGCGCTGAAGCAGGTCAAGGGCCTGGGGCCTGCCAAGCGCGCCGAGGTCGCCGCCGTCATCGAGCTCGCGCGGCGCTCGCTGGCGCAGCAGCTCGAGGAACGCAGTGCCTTCGGCTCGCCCGAGCAGGTAAAGGACTATCTGCGGCTGCGGCTGGGCACTCGCGACCACGAGGTGTTCGCGGTGCTGTTCCTCGACAGCCAGCACCGCCTGCTGGTCTGCGAGGAGATGTTCCGCGGCACGCTGACACAGACCAGCGTCTATCCGCGCGAGGTCGTCAAGCGCGCATTGGCGCTGAACGCCTGCGCCGTCATCCTGGCGCACAACCATCCCTCGGGCGTTGCCGAGCCGTCGCGCGCCGATGAATTCCTGACGCAGACGCTGCGCAGCGCGCTGCAGCTCGTCGACGTTCGCGTGCTCGACCATCTGGTGGTCGCTCGCACGCAGGTCGTCTCGTTTGCCGAGCGGGGCTTGCTGTGAGGAGCAAGCTGCACCGGCTCGACGAGCTCGGCACGCTGCGTCAGGCACTCGCCGACGCCGCGGCCGCCGCTGCCGAAGAAGCCAGCCGCGCGCGCGAACGCGCCGCCTGCGAAGCTGTTGAACGCCAGCTGTTCGCGTCGAGCGTCGGCACCGTGATCCCGCTGCGTCACGAGGCGCCGCCGCCGCTGGCACGGCCGCGCCCGCCGGCCGTGCCGATGCAAAGGCTGAAGGACGAGGCCCAGGTCGTTCGCGAAGCGATTTCGGACGATTTCGACGTTGAAAGCCTGCTCGAGACCGATGAAGGGTTGTCGTTTCGTCGGCGCGGCATTTCACCGGCGGTGGTGCGCAAGCTTCGCCGGGGTGTCTGGGTGATCCAGGCCGAGCTCGATCTGCACGGCCTGCGCCGCGAGGCCGCGCGCGAGGCCGTGGCAACCCTGATCCGCGACGCCGTCAAGCAGGGATTGCGCTGCGTTCGCATCGTGCACGGCAAGGGCATCGGCTCGCCGGGCCGCGAGCCGGTTCTCAAGGCCAAGGTCAAGACCTGGCTGGTGCAGAAGAAGGAGGTGCTTGCCTTCACCCATGCCCGCGCCGCAGACGGCGGGCACGGCGCGCTGATCGTGCTGCTCAGCCCGCAGCCGGCGATGCCCGGCTGAGTCGCCTGCAAGCCTGCGCGGAAGGCACTGCAGGCCCCGTCAATCGGCCGCGAGAAAAAGCGCCTGCAGGTCGCTGAGGAAGTCGAAGCCGCGGTCGGTCGGCCAGACACGCTGCAGGTCGCGCCCGATCAGGCCCTTGGCTTCGGCCGCTTGCAGGGCCGGCTCGATTGCGCCAGGCATCAGGCCGGTTCGCTCGCGGAACGCCGTCAGCTCGAAGCCTTCACGCAAACGCAGCGCGTTCAGCGCAAATTCGAATGGCAGTTGCGAGCGAGGCACCTCCTCGTGCTGCGCCACCGCCGCACCCCGCTCGGCCTGCTGCATGTAGGTCACCGGATCGCGAAAGCGCACCTCACGCACGATGCGGTGCGCAAAGCTCAGTTTGCCGTGGGCGCCGGCACCGATCCCCAGGTAGTCGCCGAATTGCCAGTAGTTGAGGTTGTGCACGCAGCGGTGTCCCGGCCGGGCAAAAGCCGAGACTTCGTAGCGCCCGAGACCGGCGGCCGCCGTGCGCTCGCCGATCCGGTCGAGCATCTCGCTTGCAAGATCGTCGTCGGGCAACGCTTGCTCACCGGCTGGCGGCCGCGCCGCGAACAAGGTGTTCGGCTCGATCGTCAGGTGGTAGATCGACAGATGCGGCGGCGCGAAGGCCAACGCCGCATCCAGATCGCATTCGAGCTCGGCGAGCGTCTGCCCGGGCAGGCCGTACATCAGGTCGAGATTCCAGGTATCGAAGGCCTGGCTCGCCTCGTCGAGTGCGGCGCGTGCCTGCGCCGCGTCGTGGATGCGGCCGATGGCGCGCAGCTTGGCGTCGTCGAAGCTCTGCACGCCGATCGACAGCCGGTTGACGCCGGCGGCGCGATAGCCGCGGAAACGCTCGCGCTCGAAGGTGCCGGGATTGGCTTCGAGCGTGACCTCGCAGTTGGCTTCGAGCGGCAGCAGCGCGCGGATCGAGCCGAGCAGGCGGTCGATGGCCTCGGGGTCGAACAGGCTCGGCGTGCCGCCGCCGATGAAGACGCTGTGGACCCGGCGTCCCCAGACGAAGGGCAGCGCGGCTTCGAGGTCGAGCCGCAGTGCCTCGAGATAACGGCGCTGCGGCAGCGGCTCGGCCTGCCCCCGGCGCGCGCCCCATTCGTGCGAATTGAAGTCGCAGTAGGGGCACTTCTTCAGGCACCACGGCAGGTGGACATACAGCGAGAGCGGCGGCAGGGCCGACAGCTGCAGCGTGCCGCTGCGCATGTAGCTCGTCAGCCGGTCAGCAGCCGAAACGGCCGCAGCGCTCTCCCCGGCCGGCTCGATCGCAATCGCCTGCGGCCGCGCTTCAGTCAAACCAGTGCGCCTGCATCAGAGCGAGCATCCGCCGCGCCGCGACCGCGCGGTGGCTGTGCATGTTCTTGGTGGCGGCGTCGAGCTCGCCGACCGAGCAGCCGAGCGCCGGCACCTGGAGCAGCGGGTCGTAGCCGAAGCCGCCCGTTCCGCGCGGGGCCTCGAGCAGAACGCCCGCCCATTCGCCGACGGCGATCAGCGGCTCCGGGTCGCCGGCCGAACGCATCGCGACCAGCACGCTGACGAAACGCGCGCGCCGGTCGGCGATGCCCGCCATCTGATCGAGCAGATGGCGGTTGTTCTCGGCATCACCCGCCGGCCGGCCGGCAAGCACCGCAAAACGCGCCGAGCGCACGCCCGGCGCGCCGCCGAGCGCGGCCACGCACAGGCCCGAGTCGTCGGCAATTGCCGCAGCGTCCGCCTGCGCGGCGGCGTGCCGCGCCTTGGCCAGCGCGTTCTCGACGAAGGTGGCGAACGGCTCGTCGGCCTCGCCGATGCCGAGGCTCGCCTGCCCGATCAGCTCGACCGGCAGGGCGCCGAACAGCGCCTGCATCTCGACCAGCTTGTGGGCATTGTTCGATGCGAGGACCAGCCTCATCGCGGCGCGGCGCCGACACCGGCCAGCGCGGCGGCCTGCGCGGCGAGCAGCTGGCGGATGCCGGCTTCGCCGAGCTCGAGCAGCCGACTCATCTCCGCCCAGCTGAAAGCCGCGCCCTCGGCGGTTCCCTGCACCTCGACGAAGCCGCCACTCGCGGTCATCACCAGGTTCATGTCGGTGTCGCAGGCGGCGTCCTCGGCATAGTCGAGGTCGAGCAACGGCACGCCGTCGACGATGCCGACCGATACGGCAGCCACGGCCTGGCGGATCGGCGAGGCGGTCAGCTTTCCAGCGACCAGCAGGCCGTTGACGGCGTCCTTCGCCGCCACATAGGCCCCGGTGATCGCCGCCGTGCGGGTGCCGCCGTCGGCCTGGATCACGTCGCAGTCGAGCGAGATGGTGCGCTCACCGAGCTTTGTCAGGTCGAAAACGCAGCGCAGCGAGCGGCCGATCAGCCGCTGGATTTCCTGCGTGCGGCCGCTCTGCTTGCCGCGTGCGGCCTCGCGGTCCGAGCGGGTGTGCGTCGCCCGCGGCAGCATGCCGTATTCGGCCGTCACCCAGCCCTCGCCGCTGCCTCGCTTGTGCGGCGGCACCTTGTCCTCGACCGACGCAGTGCAAAGCACGCGCGTATCGCCGAAGGAAATCAGCACCGATCCTTCGGCATGGCGGGTGTAGTTGCGTTGGATCGTGACCGGGCGCAGTGCATCGGCCGCGCGATCGTTGTGGCGGTTGAAAGTCATCGGGTCTTTCGCAGTTAGGGAGGGAACTTCTTCTTGTCCCGCAGGGTGCGGTTGAGCTGATCGATCGAGCGATCCAGCTCGGCATCGTCGAAGCCTGCCGGCGCCGTGGCCGCCATGGCGGTGTCGTCGGCACCCCACTGCAAGGTCGACGGGAAGTCCGGCTCGGCCTCCGGAGGCACATCCCCTGCGGACGCCACCGGCGACTCGCTCGACTCCCATTCGACCGCCAGCGCGGTCACGTTGTCGCAGCGGGCGCCACCCGCCAGCAGCGCCTGCTCGACCAGCCGCGGAACCGTGCGGTCGATGCTGTCGGCACACATCTGCCGGGCAATGTCGACATCGCTGATGTTGTCCCAGAGGCCGTCGGAGCAGAGCAGCAGCCGGTCGCCGGTTTTCAGCGCCAGGGGACCGACGCCGTCAACCACCGGATCGACCGGGCTGCCCAGACAGGTGAACAACACGTTGCGGTTGGCAGCGCGTGCATTGGGTGGCGCCTGCAGCGCGGCGCGCAATTCGGCATACGAATGGTCGCGGGTGCGTGTGACGAGATCGCTGCCGCGCAGCAGATACAGGCGCGAATCGCCGCAATGCGCCCACCACGCGGTGCCCTGCTGCAGGATGCAGGCGACCAGCGTCGTGCGTGGCGAATCGGCCATGCGGCGCTGCCGTGCATAGGCAAGCAGCTGGCGATGCGCCACGCCGATCGCACGCTGCAGGAAGTCGAGCGGATGGTCGAGCGACGTGACGCATTCACGCTGGAACTGGTTCGACAGCACCTGCAATGCCAGTTGCGATGCCACTTCGCCTTCGGGGTGACCGCCCATGCCGTCGGCGACGGCAAACAGGCCGGCCTGCC
Source organism: uncultured beta proteobacterium (assembly GCA_963826695.1). Classification (GTDB taxonomy): domain Bacteria; phylum Pseudomonadota; class Gammaproteobacteria; order Burkholderiales; family Burkholderiaceae_C; genus CAWGXZ01. The sequence continues at coordinate 350,534 of CAWGXZ010000003.1, read as the reverse complement.
GCGTGTAGCAGTAGCCCATGCGGTCTTCGTTCTTCTCGCGCCCGCCCTGACGGCTGAGCTGGAACACGGAAAAGCGCATCGCTAGCGGCGCCGTCCGGTGCGCCATGGCGCCCGGTCAGGCCTTCGCACCGCTGCCCATGTTTTCCATCTGCATCTTCAGCCGCTCGCTGATGCTCAGCTTGGTGTAGCGCCGCTCGATCTCGCGGGCGAGTTCCTTCTGCAGGCCGAAGACGCTCTGCGGCCGCTCGAGCGGATCGATCGCCATGCACCATTCGGCGACATGGATGAGGTTGTCGGAGTAGACGTTGCGCAGGCGAGAAAGGCTCAGCGCCAGCCGGTCCTTCTCGATGCGCTGCGGCGCGTCGTTCGGCGGGTAGCCCTGCATGCACGCATAGATGCAGGCGCCGATGGCATAGATATCGGTCCAGGGTCCGAGCGAGCCGTCGCGCTTGTACATCTCGGGCGCCGCGAAGCCAGGCGTGTACATCGGCCGGATGAAGTCGCCTTCCTTGCTCAGCACCTCGCGCGCCGCGCCGAAATCGAGCAACACCGCCTTGTTCTCGTTGGTGATGAAGATGTTGGCCGGCTTGATGTCGAGATGCAGCATCTTGTGCTGGTGCACGATGCGCAGGCCGCGCAGGATCTCGTCGAACAGCGAGCGGATCGTCGACTCGCGGAAAACCTTGTCACGCTTCAGGTCGCGGGCGGTGATGATGAAGTCCTGCAGCGTGTCGCCCTGCAGGTAGTTCATCACCATGTAGACGGTTTCGTTCTCGCGAAAGAAGTTGAGCACGCTGACGACGCTGGGATGCGCAATCTGGGCGAGCGAGCGACCTTCCTCGAAAAAACTCTTCAGGCCGAGCCGGTAAAGCGGCTGCTTGTCCGGAGCGACGCGGGGCGTCAGCTCGCCGGTGCCGCGCTCGGCAAGCGACGAGGGGATGTATTCCTTGATCGCGACGAGCCGCTGCTCGGCATCCTCGGCGACGTACACGACTCCGAAGCCACCCGCTGCCAGCTTCTTGATGATCCGGTAGCCGCCGACCATCGTGCCGGCCGGCAAAGGAGCGGGTTTCGGCTTTGACATAATCGCGATTTGGCCGCGTGAACCGCGTGGAAACTAGCATGCCAGTCTACAGCATGACCGGGTACGCCAATGCCGTTTCCAGCGCCCTGCGGCCGGGCGGCGGGGCGTCTGGCGAGGCGTTGATCGGTGGCCCGGCGACGGCATCGGAAGCGCCTGCCGTCACCCTCGAGCTGCGCTCGGTGAACAGCCGCTTTCTCGACCTTGCATTCCGCCTGCCGGACGAGATGCGCGCGCTCGAGCCGGCACTTCGCGAGTTGCTCGCGGGCGCCTTCCGCCGCGGCAAGATCGAGTTGCGAATTGCCAGCGCGTCGCACGCCGATGCGGCCTGGCCGCAGCCGCAGGCCGAGCAGCTCAACCGGCTGGCGAGCCTGCAGGCGGCGGTGCGCGGCTGGCTGCCGGGCGCCAAGGAGCTTTCGGTCCACGAAGTCATGCAGTGGTGCAAGGGCGGTCACGCCCAGCGGCCGCTCGACGAGGACGTGCTGAAAGCGGCGCGAAGCGCCATCGCCGGGCTGAAGGCCGCGCGAGCCCGCGAAGGCGCGCGGCTGGCGCAGGTGCTGGCCGAAGGTATTGCCCGCCTGCGCGAACTTGCTGCGCAATGCGAGCCGCTGATACCGGCGGTCATCGAGCGCCAGCAACAGAAGTTCCGCGAGCGCTGGCAGCAGGCGCTCGAGACCAGCGGCGGCGCGCGCAGCATCAGCGCGGAGGCCACGCAGGAGCGTGCGCTCAACGAGGCCGCCGCCTACGCGATCCGCATCGACGTGGCCGAGGAACTGGCCCGGCTTCGCTCGCATCTCGACGAGATCGACCGCCTGCTCGAGGCGGGTGGCGAAGTCGGCAAGCGGCTCGATTTTCTGGTGCAGGAGCTGCTTCGCGAGGCCAATACGCTGGCGTCGAAGGCCGCGTCGGTCGAACTCACGACGATCTCGGTCGAGATGAAGGTCTCGATCGAGCAGCTGCGCGAGCAGGTGCAAAACTTGGAGTAGCTTTTAAAGGGTCCTGAACGATCCGTCGAGTCCAGTCAACCCTCTGTCATGCGTCCCAAAGTCGGGCAGCCTGTCCTGCACCGCCAGCTGATGGTGCTCGTCGCAAACGTGCAAGCACCGCTTGCACAAACTTGGCGGACCCACCGTCCTGCCCTTCACAGTCTTAGCCGCCCGCCTGCTTCCTCCGTGCGGCCGGCCGCCGCGGGATTCCCGTCGTGGTGGGCTGCACCCTCCTCCAGCCGCGCACGCCGCATCGCCGGCTCGTCCTTGCCGTCGAGACAGTCGATCTCCTCGCAGGTAAAGGCCAGCGCGAACACTTCTGCTCCGCTCGCATCCCGGTAGTCGTTGTTGCGAACTCGGCCCACCACGTTCACATGGCTGCCCTTGCCCAGGTAATCGGCGGCGTTCTCGGCCTGCTTGCCCCACAGCATCCACTGGATGGCCGTTGCCTCACGCTCGTCGCCGCTGCCACGCCGGATATTGTCGAAAATCGCCGTCAGCGTCGCCTTGGCAACCTTGCCCTCGCGACCGTTGACGAACTCCAGCCGGACAGCACCGGCCAGGTGCGCATTGCGTTGCTCCACTCGTACCAACGACCTGATCGAAATCCCCTGCTCTAAGAACCAGTCGGGAACCGCCCTTGGTATCCCTCAAAACTGACCCTTCTGCTCGGACGCTTCGCTCCGCCCCGCGACGGCGGCGGGGGTGGGCGTGGCTGTTAGTACCCTTTCCTCGCGAGAGGGGGCCAGGGGATGGGTGGGGTTCCACGCAGCCGAAGCGGTGAACCTTTGCAGCCGAAGCAGTGAGCCGGTTTCCCGGCCCACCGCTTGAAGCCCCCTCCCCCCGGGCTGCGCAGCGTCGCGGCCGATGTGCCAGCTCTCCTGGCGCCGCGGTTGCAGCGCAGCCGACCGAATGACCTGAGCCGCAGCGGACGAGCCGCTGCGAACACTTCACCTCACTTGGTATTCAGCGGCCCGGCTCCGGGCTTGGCGGGTGCCCGGGGTAGCGTTCGGGACGCGCGAGCACCGAGCGCAGCGCAGCGACCTGCAAGCCGGCCCGATCGCTAAGCGGGCGTCGGTCATGCGTAGCATGACGGACGAAGAAGACCGCGATCCCCGGGCACGGAAAAAGGGCCGCCGCGTGTCTCAGCCGGCATCGCCGGCCTGACCGTGAACGCGTGAGGGATGACAGCCCGACAGGGGCGAGACGATGGGCCTTTGCCAGCGGCTCGACGCGCAGCGCAACAGCCCGGCCTCGCGCAGCGGGGGACACGCCCGGGAAGAACATCCCGATCGACACCTCGGCAACAGATGCCGCCACGGCTGCCACAGCCAGCCCACCCAGGAGAACTACCATCCTCTCTCGCCGAGCCAACCAGGCCACTGCATGCCTCCCAGTCCAGCGCCCCGACCGGGTTCCTCGTCGAAGGACCTCAATCCCAGAGAGCGCGTCTACTACCGCGACTGCTTCCGTGAGGCGCGCTACGCCGCCCTGGCCGATGCCGAAGGCTTTGGAGCCATCTGCTTCGCACTTGAAGCTCTGGGCCTTCGCCTGCACGGCAAACAGGCGGCACTTGAGCAGTACAAGCCCAAGCTTGCCGTCTGCGCGGCGAACTCGCCGGTGCTGACTGACCTGCCCGAACGCTTCCCTTCGACATTCAAGTCGTTCGAGGCGCTCTGCAAAACGGTCCAGACGGCCCGCAACGACGCAATGCATATCGGCGCCTACGCGCGCCACGCAACCGAAGCCGCCATCGAGCTATGCATCGGACTGGAGGAGGCACTGATGACGAACGTCGAGAGGAAGGTCAAGGACGTGATGGTGAAGTCACCCATGACCGTACAGCCCTGGCAACCGGTCGCCCAGGCCCGGCAACTCATGTTGATGCACTCGTTTTCCTTCCTGCCCGTGCGCATCGGCAGATCGTGGTGGCTTGTGTCGGAGATCGGCCTGGCCAAGTTCCTGAACGGGGACAGCAGGAAGAATCGTCTCGCCCAGCCGATTCAGGATGCGAAGGCGGCTGGCATGCGGTTGGTCAGATTGCGTGAGGCGGATCTGCTACAGGAAGACACGACGATCGCCGAGGTGCTGGAGCAGACGAAGGTTCAGAAGGGACCCACCCTGTGGCTGGTCATCGACAAAACGCACCCCGACCACCTCGCCGGAGTGCTGTCGCCCTTCGAGCTCATGGAGGTCGTAGCGGACCCCACCCAGCGAACCGCGCAGCAGAGCCCTATGACGCGCCGGCTGCGGCCCCCGCAGCGGACTCGAACAACGGGTACTCGACGTCGCTCTCGGCGTTGATCACCACGGTGCCGGCCGCAAGCAGCTTGTCGAGGGCCACTTCGATCGAGGTATCCCCGGTCTCGGCGGCGAGCAGCGATTTCAACAAACGCCGCAGTGCGGCCGGCTTCGTCGGGCGATTGACACCGACCTTGCGAAGGTTCTCGGTGATCCTCTTGATGTCGGCATCGGACACCGACTTCCTCGGCGACGGGGATTCAGGGGCAGCACCGGTGCCACTCGGCGCCACAGAGGCGGAAACGGCCAACACCTTGCCTGGCCCAGCCGCCACGCCCTTCGCCGCAGCCGGTGTGGGAGCTGCTGCCCTCTTGGCAGGCACGACCTTCGGCGGCGGCGCCTTCTTCGCCGCGGGCGAAGGCGCTGGCGCCTTGGCGACTGAATTCTTCGCAGCGACCGGCTTGGCCGCAGCCTTCGTCGCCGTGGCCTTCTTTGCAGCAACCTTCCTCGCTGGCACCTTCTTGGCGGCCAGCTTCTTCGCGACGGCCTTCTTCGCTGGTGGCTTCACTTCACCATGGGGCTGCCGACGCACCACGAAGCCCATCGCCTTCGCATGCTCCAGCATGGGCTCGTAGCCCTTGTCGTTGGCGACGACGACCATCTTCGAATCGGGATTCCGCGACGCGATGTAGCCCATGTAGAAGGAGAGATGGAAGTCCAGCGCGTTCTTGCCCGTCTTACTGATCGGCACGGCCATGGCACCGGTCCCGAACGACGCGAAACGCTTCTCGACCTCCCGCTGGTGCGGCCCATGAAACACCCAGACCTGGTCCACATCCGGGACCAGCACCCGCAGCTCGGCATCGCTCGGCTGGACATTCTCGTAGTCCAGCAACACATGCGTACCTGGCACCGATGCGCGCGTCGGCGACACCCGCGGGATCGCGCGTTTCGCCTGGTACTTGACTGCGTTTCTCGCCAGCTTGTCCTGCACCGCTTGCGACACATCGATCTGGCAGTGATCTGCCACCTGCAGCAGGTAGAGGAGCACATCCGCAACCTCCTCGCCGATGCGTTGCTTGGCTGCGACATCCTCGTGCGAAAGCCGGGACTCCTCCGGGGTCTGCCACTGGAATATCTCCGCAAGCTCGGCCGCCTCGACCATCAGCGCCGTGGTCAGGTTCTTGGGCGTGTGAAACGGCTGCCAGTCGCGCTCCGCCGCGAAGTGCCGCAACTCAGCTTGCAGTTCACCAAGGTTCATCCCTGTCTCCCTTCTTTGGGTGAATCTTGCCACCCGCGGCGGCGACCCCGACGCCGCAGAATCGCGCCATGAGCGACCCGGACAGGACATGGCTGCTGTTCGACTTCAGTGACCCTGGCGCGGTCGCCGAGTGGGGAGCGATCGACGACCGCGTGATGGGCGGCGTCTCAAGCAGCCGGCTGCGACACGACCGGGCCGGTCATGCGGTCTTCGAGGGAAACGTCTCGCTCGAGCGCAACGGCGGCTTTGCGTCGATCCGGTCAACGCCCGCCGACCGAGGAGAAACCGGCGCGCAGTCCTGTTTCATCGAGGCCCGCGCCACTGGCAAGCGCTTCAAGCTCAACCTGCTGACCGACGATGCCTTCGACAGCATCAACTACCAGGCCACCTTGGCCCCGAGCGCTACCTGGCAGACACTGCACATTCCTCTGTCCACCTTCCGCGCCACCTTCCACGGCCGAGAAATCCTCGGCGCACCGGCACTCGACCCTGCCCGTATCCGCCAGGTCGGCATCCTGATCGCCGGGCGCCAGGCCGGCGCCTTTGCGATCGAAGTCCGGCGCATCAGCCTGGCTTGAGCGGAAGGAAGCGCCGCAAAGCGGCGCCTGCGCCGGAGCTACACAAGTCCACGCTCAGCGAAGCTACAAACGTCGGCGCCGGCCACCGACAGGTGATCGAGTACGCGCACGTCAACCAACGCCAGCGCAGTCTTCAGCGTTTGCGTCAGAAACTCGTCGGCCCGGCTCGGCTCCACGGAGCCTGACGGATGGTTGTGCGCAAGGATCACCACCGCCGCATTCACCGACAGCGCTTCCTTGACCACCTCGCGCGAGTAGACGGAGGTCTGCGACACGGTGCCGCGGATCAGCTGCTTGAGCGCAATGATGTGAGCGCCTTATCGGCGGCGCGACCCAAGGGCTGCTGGCGACGATGACAGTTCCGGTCCTGATGTCGCATTGAACCGTCGGCAATGCGTCCGCATCGCTCACAGGTCACCCATCAGTCCTGCCGCAACGCCGCTCCGCGCAGCCGAAGGGCATTGAAGATCACCAACGCCGAGCTCAGGCTCATCGCCAGTGCGGCAATCATCGGCGACAGCAGCCAGCCTGTGAACGGATACAGCACGCCGGCGGCGAGCGGCACGCCGAGTGCGTTGTAGACGAAGGCGAAGGCGAGGTTCTGCTTCATGTTCGCCACCGTCGCGACCGACAGCGACCGCGCTGCCGCGATGCCGCGCAAGTCGCCCTTGACGAGCGTGAGCTGGGCGCTGTTCATCGCCACGTCGGTGCCGGTGCCCATCGCGATGCCGACGTCGGCGCGCGCCAACGCGGGTGCGTCGTTGATGCCGTCGCCCGCCATCGCGACAACGCGGCCCTCGCGCTGTAGGCGCTCAACCAGCTGCAGCTTGTCGGCCGGCTTGACTTCACCGTGCACCTCGTCGATGCCGAGCCGCTGGCCGACCGAACGCGCCGTCGTCAGCCCGTCCCCGGTGGCCATGATGATGCGAAGCCCGGCGCTGCGCAGCGTGAGCAGCGCATCGGGCGTGGTCGCCTTGACCGGGTCGGAGACGGCGAGCAGGCCGGCGAGGCGGCCGTCGACCGCAAGATGCATCACGCTGGCGCCGTCGCTGCGCAGCGTCTCGGCTGGCACGGTCAACACCGATACGTCGATGCCGAGCTGCTGCATCAGCGCCGTGTTGCCCAGCGCAAGCGTTTTCCCGGCAACCAGCCCGCGCACGCCGATGCCCGACTCGGAATCGAATTGCTCGGCCTTGTCGAGGGCGAGGCCCCGCTCGCGGGCCGCGGCGACGATGGCCGCGGCCAGCGGATGCTCGCTGCCCTGGTCGAGGCTCGCTGCCAGGCGCAGCACCTCGTCCTCGTGGAAGCCGGAAGTGGCAACCGCACGTTCGAATGTCGGCCGCCCATCGGTCAGCGTGCCAGTCTTGTCGACGATCAGCGTGTCGACCTTGCGCAGGTTCTCGATCGCCGCTGCGTCGCGGAACAGCACGCCCTGTGTGGCGCCACGGCCGGTCGCGACCATGATCGACATCGGCGTGGCAAGGCTACGCGCTGTGGTGCTCGGAGCGAACGACGGCATCGTCTCGACCGCAAGCCTCGTCGTCGGTGTGGCCGCTACCAGCGCCAGCCACGGCAGCATCCTGCTGACCGGCATCGCCGGATTGGTGGCCGGGGCGATGTCGATGGCCGCTGGCGAATACGTCTCGGTCCATTCGCAGGCCGACTCCGAGAAGGCTGACCTGGCCCGCGAGCGAATCGAACTCGCCAACGAACCCGCTTCCGAACTGCGCGAGCTGGCGGCGATCTATGTCGCACGCGGCCTCGCCCCGGTTCTCGCAAGGCAGGTGGCCGAGCAGCTGATGAGCCACGACGCCTTGGCTGCCCATGCCCGCGAGGAACTCGGCATTTCCGTGGACCTTCGCGCGCGGCCGCTCCAGGCCGCGCTGGCCTCGGCCGCGAGTTTTGCGGTCGGTGCCGCGCTGCCGCTGGCGGTTGCCGCCCTGGTGCCGGGGCCGGGCCTGACGGCCTGGGTATCGGCGACGTCGGTCGCCGCCCTGGCGGCGCTGGGCGCCATCTCGGCCAAGGTCGGCGGCGCCGCCGCTTTGCGGGGCGCCTGGCGCGTCGCCTTCTGGGGTGCGCTGGCGATGGTCATCACCGCAGGGGTCGGTTCGCTGTTCGGAGCGGTCGTTTGATGGCGGAGCCGCCGAATCAGCTCAAGAACGCGAAGGCCATCGACTTGTTCGTTGCGTCACCTTCTGGGGCGACGGCAATCAGGTGATCGACTGCTCGAGCGTGCAGTCGACAGCACGCACGCTGGCGCATGGCGCGCTGGACCGGAATGTCGGCAGCGGCAAGTTCACGTTCGCGGGCGACCGCGTATCGATCCTCGACGCGGCAAAGGTGTTCGAGGTACAGAGGGCCGGACTTTTAAGCGTCGCTCGCTGGGCTCGGAGGCCGATTTACGCGCCGCGATGGCGTACGCGCAGAAGCGTCGGTTCCAGAAACGCTGCTTCGCGAGCGGCAGGCGCCAATCTAGTCAGAACGACTAGAATACGTCCTATGGACAAGAATTCACGTTCCTCAGTCGTCGGCTTGCCCGGACATTGGGTCCTACAGGACGCCAAGGCCCGCTTCAGCGAATTGGTCCGACGTGTCCGAAGTGAAGGCGCTCAGCACGTCACCGTCCACGGGCGTGACGAGGTCGTCGTCATCGCGGCCGAGGAATTTCGCCGCCTGCAGGGCGCCCAGACCGGTCGCGCCCTCGTGGAAGCCATTCAGTCGTCACCGCACCGAGACGTCGACCTCGCAGTGGCACGCGCGCCGATGCCTGTGCGGGATGTGGCCTTGTGACTGGCTGGCTCCTCGACACCAACGTCATTTCGGAGCTTCGTCGCCCGTCGCCGGAACAGCGCGTTGTCACATTCGTCGCCGCGCAGCCGCTTGAAGCGCTCTTTCTCAGTGCCGTTACCCTGGCCGAGATTCGGTTCGGCATCGAGATGATCAGCGACGCCGGCCGCAGAGCCGACCTTGCGGACTGGCTCAATCACAAGGTTCGACCCATGTTCGAGCGGCGCGTCTTGCCGATCTCGGAGGATGTCATGCTCAAGTGGCGCCTCATGGTCGAGAAGGGCCGCAAGGCCGGGCACACTTTCTCGCAGCCCGACCTCATCATTGCAGCGACCGCTGCTCATCATGGATTGACTGTCGTCACCCGCGATGTTTCCGACTTTGAGCGCGCCAGCGTCCCGTACTTCAACCCGTGGGAGCCCGCAGCCGCGTGAGACGGGTGCAGTGTTCGCCAAGGTGCGGCACTGAAGAAGACCGAACCGCCCTCTTCGCCTCAGGAGAAACAAGACCGGTTGAGGGGGGTTTTCTTGCGGGATTGAGGGCCGGCATGACAGCGAAGCCGAGCGCGTCGCCTTCTGGGGCGCGCTGACGATGGTCATCACCGCAGGGGTCGGTTCGCTGTTCGGAGCGGTCGTTCGATGGCGGAGCCGCTGGATCAGCTCGAGAACTCCAAGGCGATCGACTTGATCGTTCCGACGAAGTACGGCCGGCGCCCCTCGGGCCGCATCCAGGCCACTTCGCCGGTGGTGGGCAGCAACACGCCGTCATGCCACTGATAGTTCGACCAACGGCCCTCCCATGGCGCCATGACCAGCTTCCCCTCGACGATGCCGCCACGCGCTTCGGCACGGAACGAGTCGATCAGGTCCGCGTCGTCGAATCGGAACAGCAAGGTCGACGCAAGCGGGCCGTCGACGAGGGTGGCCTTTGCCGAACGCTCGTCGACCGCCTGCCAGCGCACGCCCTGGCTGGGCAGCAGCGCTGTCGGGTACCAGGCGGCTTCGGCAAACCAGCGCATGAACTCGCCCCCGGCAATATCACCGTCACCGCGCACGTCAGCCATGGTCAACAGGCCCTCCACGGTGGCGTGGAGCAGGCCCTCGCCGCCGACGTAGCTGTCGACCACGCAAACCTTCAAGGCCGGCAGCAGCGCGATCTCGGCGTCCCACACAAAACCCGGCCGGCGGGTAACGACTCGCTGCCTGGAGGTGAAGGGCTTCCACTGCGGGCGGGTCGCCGACATGTTGAAGGTACCTGCGAGGTCAATCGTCACCGCGGTAATGATCGGCTGGCCGTCCTTGAGCACGGCCCGGAAGTAGCGTTGCACAGGCGCCGGCAAGCCCTCGAGTTCACGGATGTCATAGCGTGTCGTCGGCAGTGTCCGCTCCCCGAGTCGGTCGGTGCGGCTCGCTTCCAGGCCCTTCAGAAGCGCCTGCATGGCGAGCGCCGACCGGTGGGCCCCGTAGGCGCGCAGGCCGAGCACGGCCATCGTGAGGACAGCTGGAGCAAGGCCCAGCCAGACCAGGAAGGTCATGCGGACGCCGCTGAATCGAATTCGCCGGAGAACCATGTCAATGCGCCATCAGGACCGGCAAGGTCATCGAGCGAAGGATCGTTCGCGAAGCGCCGCCGAGCAGGAATTCGCGCGCCCGCGTGTGGCCATAGCAGCCCATCACCAGCAGGTCGGCCTGTACATCTGCGGCAAGCGAAAGCAGGCCCTCGCCGGTCTCGAGCGAGGAGGCGCTGTGATACTGAACCTTCGGCTCGACGCCGTGCAAGCGCAGGTAGCCAGCAAGATCCGGACGGCCGTCCGGGTGCTCCGCCGAGTCTGTCGACGAGCCGACGACATGCACCCTGCGCGCGCGCTGCAGGAGCGGCAATGCGCCCGCCACCGCGCGGGCGGCTTCGCGTGTCGGCTTCCACGCGACCAGCACGTCGCGTCCGACGCTCGTGAACGAGCCGGTGTAGGGCACGATCAGCGCCGGCCGGCCGCAGTCGATCAACACCGACTCGACGAAGTCCGCCGGAACCCCCCCGGCTTGCGCGTCGCTCGGGTCGCGTTGACCGAGAACCAGCAGATCAGCGTACAGGGCGTGGTCGACAAAGCCTTGCAGCGCCGGCTGGCGGCCCACGTCGGCCCAGCGCATCGTCGAGGGGGCGGAACTCTCTTCGCGGTCGAACGCCGTCTTGGCTGCAGCGCGCCGGTCGGCGTCGATCTGCTCGAGTATCGGCAGAATGCTCGCAGAGCCTTCGGTGTAGGCAAACGGCTGGTCGAGGAGGCTCGGCGAAACCGCGTACAGCGCCGTAACGGCAGCCTCCTGCTGCAAGCCGATGGCCCGGGCGAGCCGCAAACGCACAGCGCACCGGGGCGAGGCGTCGACGTGCAGCAGGATGGAACGCAAGGTGTTCATAAAGGGCTCCGCCGGAGTGATCGAGATGCCGCGACCTTAGCCGTGGCAAGTGCACCGGCGTTTGATCCAGCACAAGGCAATGCGTTGCGGACGCCGATTCGCGAGCATTCGGCCCGGGCGCCGAGCGCGCTAAAAAGCCGCACCGAGCCCGGTTCCATCGCGCGCGGAAGGCCAGCGTGGTGCAGCCCCCGCGATTGATCCACGTCAAGGGGTACGCCGGACTTCGGCGCATGCTCGGTCGCCCTCAACGATCGAAAGAAGTTCATGAAAACCGACGCACAACTGCAGCAAGATGTAATGGCCGAACTGAAGTGGGAGCCCTCCGTAAACGCCGAACTGATCGGCGTCGAGGTCGACGAGGGCGTCGTGACCCTGGCCGGTCATGTGGGCAGTTTTGCCGAGAAGTGGGCTGCCGAGCGGGCCACCCAGCGGGTCGCCGGCGTCCGAGCGCTGGCGGTCGAAATCGACATCCTGCTTCCCGGATCGAGCAAGCGCACCGACGCCGACATCGCGCGTTCGGTCGACAACCTCTTGCAGTGGACGGCGTCGTTGCCCAAGGACGGTGTCAACGCCATGGTCGAAGGTGGCTGGGTCACGCTGACCGGCGAGGTCGACTGGGAATTCCAGAGGCTGGACGCCGCTCGAGGCGTTGGCTCGCTGCGAGGCGTGACGGGTGTCAGCGATGAGATCGCCGTCCGGCCGAAGTTCTCCAGTGGCGCCGTCAAAGCCGAAATCGAAGCCGCATTGAAGCGGCGTGCGAAGGTCGATGCGCAAAACATCGAGGTCGAAGTTCACGGCGCCGATGTGACCTTGAGCGGGTCGGTCCACAGCTGGGCCGAGCGTGAGCTGGCAACGCATTCCGCCTGGGGCACGCCCGGCGTGCGAAAGGTCGTCGACCACATGACCATGGGCTACTGAGCGACGCCGGCCGGGCGCCGAGGCGCGTGCTTCGGCGCCGGCAATCTGCACTGCAGCGACCGTCGCCGGTCCGCCCGGGCTAAGTCGTTGGCCGCCAGCCCCTTCCCACCAGCTTGCGCAGTTCGCTGACCCACAGCACCACGCTCGCCATCGCCGCGCACACGAGCCATTGCTCGAGCGTCAGCGGCACGGTGCCGAAGGCGAGGTTGAGAACGCCGAGGTGGACGACGGCGAATTGCAGCAGCACGGACAGCGCGATCGAGCCCCACAGCCAGCGGTTGACGAACAGGTTGCGAAACGCACTCGCCGTCTCCGAGCGCGCGTTGAAGCAGTTGAACAACTGGGCGAACACCAGCACGGTGAAGCCCGCCGTTCGCGCCGTATCGAGGTCGCCCGCGCCTTCGGTCAAGCCACCGGGCAGGTACAGGTCGATTGTCAGCAGCGTCACCACGGCCATCACGGCACCGGTCACGATGACCCCCACCCACATGCGCGCGTCGATCACGCGTTCGCTCAGGCGCCGCGGCTTGCGCGCCATGACGTCGTCGGTCACCGGGTCGACGCCCATGGCCAGCGCCGGCCCGGAGTCGGTGATCAGGTTGATCCAGAGGATCTGCGTGGCGAGCAGCGGCAGCACGACGGCGTGGCCGCCACCGCTGTCGGCGCCGGTCAGGCCGATGACGCCGGCCCCGACCACGCCGAGGAAGACGGTCAGCACCTCGCCCATGTTCGACGACAGCAGGTAGCGCAGGAACTTGCGGATGTTGTCGAAGATCGCCCGGCCCTCACGCACGGCCTGGACGATGGTCGCGAAGTTGTCGTCCGCGAGGATCATCTTCGCCGCTTCCTTGGTCACCTCGGTCCCGGTCAGGCCCATGGCGATGCCGATGTCGGCCGATTTCAGTGCCGGCGCATCGTTGACACCGTCGCCGGTCATCGCGACGACGTTGCCGTCGGCCTGCAGCGCGTCGACGATGCGCAGCTTGTGCGCCGGCGAGACGCGCGCGTAGACCGAGGTCGTGCGCACCGCCTCGGCAAAGGCAGGCCCGTCCAGCGCATCGATCTGCAGCCCCGTCAAGGCGGCGGCCCCGGGCTCGACGATGCCGAGATCGGCGGCGATCCGCGCTGCGGTGCGCGGGTGGTCGCCGGTGATCATGATCACGCGGATGCCGGCCCGGCGCGCCTCGCCGATGGCGACAGCGGCCTCCTCGCGTGGCGGGTCGATGATGCCGACGGTGCCGGCGAAGACGAGGTCGTGCTCGAGCGCTTCCGCCGCTTGCGGGTCCTCGCCGGCATCGAGCGGCCGGTAGGCGACGGCCAGGGTGCGCAGCGCGGCGTCGGACAGCGTGTCGACGTCGGCCAGCAGCCGGGCGCGCAACGCGTCGTCGAGTTCGACGACGGCCATGCCGACCCGGGCCCGGCTGCAGTGGCCGAGCAGCACGTCCGGCGCACCCTTGCTGATCAGCACGGCCGCATCGCCGTGTTCGTGGTCGACCTCGATCGTCGACATCATCTTGCGTTCGGAGGTGAAGGGGATTTCGGCGAGGCGCTCGAAACGCCGGGCGCGCCGCTCGGCGACACCGAGCTTGCGCTCGGCCACCAGGAAGGCGGCCTCGGTCGGGTCGCCGTGAATCTCCCACTCGCCGCCGGCCGCCTGGCGGAGCTCGGCATTGCCGGCCAGGCTGCCGCCACTCAGCACCACGACGTGCTCGGCATGCAGCGGCCCGTCGGCGAGCTTCGCGCTGGCGCTCTCCACCTGGCCGTGCGGCGCGTATCCGACGCCGGTCACCCGCGTGCCGCCCGAAGCGGTCATCACGCGTTCGATGGTCATTTCCGCCCGGGTCAGGGTGCCGGTCTTGTCCGACGCGATCACCGAGGCGGAGCCCAGCGTCTCGACCGACGACAGCTGCTTGACGATCGCGTGGTGCTTCGCCATTCGTTGCACGCCCATCGCGAGCACCACCGAGAGGATCGCCGGCAGCCCCTCGGGCACGGCCGCCACCGCCAGCGAGACGCCGAGCAGCAGCACGCGCGTGACGTCGCCGGCGTTGCGGATGTCGGAGATCAGCAGGATGGTGGCGACGACGACGGCGGCAATGATGACGACGGCGAGGCCCAGCATCCGGCCGATGCGCGCGACCTCCGTCTGCAGCGGCGTCGGCGCCTCCTTCGTGGCGTCGAGCAGGTGCGCGATTTCGCCCATCTGCGTCGCCATCCCGGTGGCGGTAACCACCGCGCGCCCGGTGCCCTGCGTCACTGCCGTGCCCTTGAAGACCATGTCGAAGCGGTCGCCGATGGCAGTCGGCTGCGCGAGGGTGGTGGCGTCCTTCAGCACCGCCTCGCTCTCTCCCGTCAGCGACGCTTCGTGCACGCGCAGCGACGCAGCCTGGACCAGGCGCGCGTCGGCACCGACGGCGTCGCCCTCGCCGAGCACCAGCACGTCGCCGATCACCAGCCCGGCGCTGGGCACGCGCTGCAGGCGCCCGTCACGCACCACGGCGGCGGTGACAGCGGTCATTCGCGCCAGTGCGGCCACAGCCGCCTGCGCCTTGGCCTCCTGCGCATAGCCGAGCCCCGCGTTGAGCAGCACGACGATGGCAATGACGATCGCGTCGACCGGCCAGCCGACGCGGCCCTCGATCAGCCAGGCGGCGAGCGCGATGACCACGGCGCCGAGCAGCAGGTAGACGAGCGGATCCTGGAAATGCGCCAGGACCCGACGCCAGGCGGGGACCGGCGCCACCGCTTGCAGCTCGTTGGAGCCGTTCGCCGACAGCCGGCGGGCGGCCTCGTTCTCGGTCAGCCCGTTCGCGAGGTCCGTGCCGAGAGTCTTTGCCACCTCGTCGGCCGCCACGACCGAGGGATCGGCGATGCGGCCTGCCGTCAGCCCTTCAGGTTTCTGATCGGGGCGCGTGACGATCGGGTCGGTTCGGGCGAGGTTCACGGTTCGTTCCTCAGGCTTCGATGATCACCTTCAGCGCCCGGGTCTCGGCAGCCTGGCTGAAGGTGTCGTAGGCCTGCAGGATGTCGGCGAGCTTGAAGCGGTGCGTGATCAGCTGAGCGGCGTCGATACGTTTGGACTGCACGGTCTTGAGCAGCATCGGGATCGAGACCGTGTCGACCAGCCGGGTCGTGATCGTCACGTTGTGCGACCACAGCCGCTCCAGGTGCAGATCGACCTTGCTGCCGTGCACGCCGACGTTTGCAATCGTGCCGCCCGCCGCGACGACGTCCTCGCAGAGCGTGAAGGTGGCCGGGATGCCCACCGCCTCGATCGCCGTGTCGACGCCGCGACCGCCGGTCAGCTTCATCACCTGCTGCGCGGCGTCGCCAGCCGCGCTGTTGACTGTCGCCGTCGCGCCGAAGCGCTTCGCGACCGCCAAGCCGGTTGTCGTCGAGGTCGATCATGATGATCTCGGACGGCGCATAGAACTGCGCCGTGAGCAGCGCCGCCAGCCCGATCGGACCGGCACCGACGATGGCGACGGTGGAGCCCGGCTGGACCTTGCCGTTCAGCACGCCGCACTCGAAGCCGGTCGGCAGGATGTCGCTCAGCATGACCAGCGCCTCTTCGTCGGCGCCCGCCGGAATCGGGTGCAGGCTGGTGTCGGCATGCGGGGTCCGCACGAACTCGGCCTGCGTGCCGTCGATGCGGTTGCCGAGAATCCAGCCGCCGGTCGTGCAGTGCGAGGTCATGCCCTTGCGGCATGGCTCGCAGCGGCCGCACGCGCGTGATGCACGAGATCAACACGCGGTCGCCGGGCTTGAACGTGGCGACAGCCGGCACCGACCGCATCGACGACGCCGACGCCTTCGTGGCCGAGAACGGTGCCGGGCTGGCAGGTCGCCACGTCGCCTTTCAGGATGTGCAGGTCGGTGCCGCAGATCGTCGTCCGGGTGATCCTGACGATCGCGTCGGTCGGCGTTCTCGATCGCGGGCTTGGGTCGTTCTTCCAGGCTCTTGCAGCCGGGACCGTTGTAGACGAGTGCTCTCATGGCGGGGGTTCCTTTGCAGCCGGTTCGGCTGTTCGGCGGGGGTCGAATGGACGATCGAGGCGAGAAGGCGCAGACGCTCACAGCACGGCGCTCAGCAGCACCGCCTGCAGCACGAAGCGCCGGTTTTCGGCCGGCGATGCGTCGCCGCCCACCAGTTCCGCAAGCCGCGCTGTCGGGTGATCGGCGGAAGCGAGGTCGTCGAACACAGGCACGGCAGCATCGACGCCGACTTGCTGCACCAGAATCGATGCCATGCCCTGGCACTCGACTGCGTCGTAAAGCCGGCCCAGCACGCGTGCGGTGTGATGCACCTCCTGCGCCGTTCCCAGCTTCGATCTGGCTCGGACGGAGATGGGCCACATGGGCGCCCATCTCGACGACGGCCACGTCGAAACAATGCCGCGTCGCGGCTGTCGTCGGCTTCGCACAGCAGCCCGAAGTTTTTGCCGCGAAGCAGCGTCTGCGTCTTTCCGGCGCTGAAACGCGAGCTGAAGCGCGCGGGCGTTGGCCAGCACCACGCTCGCGTCCCACGGCGGCTCGAAGGCCGCGCGGCTATGGTGCTCCAAGGAGGGGTGCATGGGGAGGTCGTACAAAACGGGCGTCGTTTGCACGATCAACCGAGACTACCCACGCTGGCTGCGCTCGCACTTGACCCAGGTCAAGCCCGGTAACGGTCAGACGAACCCGATACGCGATTGCGACGCAACCGACACATGCCGGTCACTCAGCGTTACCGATCGATGCGGGCGGTTGTCACTGGGTTATCGCCTGCTGGCTAGCCTTGGCTGCATCGAACCGCCGCAAGCCAGCCAGGACTCCAACGATGCTTAGCACTGCCACCGCTTACCCCGCCACCACGTCCGATCCGAACTGTCTACTCGCGCATCAGCGACTTCCTCGGCCGTCGCAACGCGGGCCCAAGCCGGCCCGCGCGCTTGCCAGGACGTCGCCGGCACACTGCAACTGCTGAGCGACGTGCTCGCGCCGCAGCGTCGCACCGTGCATGCCGGCGACACCGTCTACCAGGCGGGTGAGCGCTTCGGCAACCTGTACATCCTGAATGCCGGCTTCTTCAAGATCGTCAACCTGGCGCGTGACGGGCGCGAACAGGTGGTCGGCCTGAAGTTTCGCGGCGACTGGCTCGGCTTCGACGGCATCGCCCACGGCCAGTATTCGTGCGATGCGATCGCGATGGACACCGGCGAAGTCTGGATCATCCGCTATGACGCGCTGCTCGCGGCGTGCACCGGCAGGCCCGAGCTGCTGACGCTGCTGCACGAGGCGATGAGTCGCGAATAGCCCACGACCGCGACTCGCTGATGTCGGTGTGCACGCTGCCCGCAGATGCGCGCGTTGCCGAGTTCCTGCGCCACTGGACCGAGTCGCTCGGCCGGCGTGGCCTGCGCACCGACCAGATCACGTTGCGCATGTCGCGCACCGAGATCGGCAGCTACCTCGGCATGACGCTCGAAACCGTCAGCCGCGTGCTGTCGAAAATGGCGCGCGAAAAGGTCATCGGCTTTGCCGGCAAGGGGCGTCGCGACGTGCACATCCCCGACGTCAGGGTGCTCGCCACCTTCGTGCAGCGCTGCTTGGCGCCGGCTTCCGCATTGCATTGACGGTGTCGCGCGGCTACCCCGCCGCGCGCCTGTTGTTACGGTGGACCGATCGCGCGGACGATGCCCTGCGCCAGTTCGTCGCGCGTGAACGGCTTGCGCAGTAGCTCCCACCCCGGCGGGGAGTCACGGTCGACTTCGAGTAGCTCGGCCGAGAACCCCGACATCAGCAGCACCGCCATCCGCGGAAAGCGCTTTTGCGCCTCCGCCGCAAGATCGGTGCCGCGCATCCCGGGGCCGAGCGCAATGTCGGTCAGCAGAAGGTCGAAAGTCGCATCCGGATCGAGTGCGACCAAGGCCTGCTCGCCGCGTGGAGCCAGCGTCACCTCGCACTGCCATGCCTGTCCAGGGACGCACGAACGACGCCGCGCACGTCGCCGTTGTCCTCGACCATCAGCACCTTCAAGCCAACGGGCACCGCATGTGCCCTGCACCTGCCGCCTCCCCTGCGGTGGTCGCCTCGCAACGCTCCCGGCCGGGGAAGGTACAGCGTCAGCGTGGTGCCGACGCCGGGCGTGCTGTCGATGGCGATCGCACCCTGCGACTGCTTCGACGAATCCGTACACGGTGCTCAAGTCCCAGCCCGGTACCGCGACCCGCTTCCTTGGTCGTGAAAAAAGGCTCGAACGCGCGCTCCCGAATCTCTTCGGCCATTCCCGCGCCGGTGTCGCTGATGGCGATGGCGACGAAGCCGCACAGTGGCGCACTCGGCTCGTCGAGCTCATGGCGCGCCGCATCGGGCAGATCGCTGCACGCCTCGGCGCAAAACCGCAGCGTGCCGCCGTCGGGCATCGCGTCGCGGGCATTGATCGCGATGTTCAACAGCGCCGACTCGAGTTGCCCAGGATCGGCCAGCACCGGCGAGCAATCAGCCGGTGCGTCGACCTCGATGCGGATGCGCTGGTCGAGCGTCCGCCGCAGCATGTCAGCCAGCGAATGCAGCAGCGCACTCAGGTCGATCGAGCTCGGTTGCAGCACCTGCCGCCGCGAAAAAGCGAGCAGCTTGCTGGTCAGTTCCGCGCCGCGCTTGCCGGCGCGCACGGCCGCGCCGACGAGTTGCTGCGAGCGGGCATCGCGAGCCAGCGCCGGCAGCTCCTCGAGCACCTGCAGATTGCCCAGAATGACGGTCAGCAGATTGTTGAAGTCGTGCGCGATGCCGCCGGTCAACTGGCCAACACTTTCAAGCCGCTGGGCGTGGTTGAGCGCTTCCTCCGACTGCGCACGCTGCAGGCTGGTGGCGAGCAAGTCGGACAGCGACTGCAGAAAGTGGACCTCGTCGGCGCCGAATGGCCTGGTATCGCGTGTGCGAACTGCGACGACGCCGATGAGGCGGCCGCGGTCCGACAGCGGCACCGCAAGCCCGCTCGTCGCGCCGGCATCGAGATAGGGCTGCGGCACCGAGAAGCGCCGCTCGCTCGCGAAGTCGGCAACGATCACCGGCACAGCCTCCTTGAGCACGAAGCCGGGGAGCGTGTCAGGCGTATTCGACACGCGGGTGCCGGCTGCCTCGTCCGCGCCGAGCCCGATGCCGGCGGCAACGCGAAACTCGAGCCGGGTCGACTCCAGCAGAAACACCATCGCGACGTCCAGCTGCAGGCCCTCGGCGGCGATTCCCGGCACCTTTGCCAGCAGGCCAGGCGGATTGCGCACCTCGACCGCAAGTCGACCGAGATGGGCCAGCTGCCCGCTGTAGCGGGCGCGCTGCAACGCCTGCCTGACGCGAGGGTACGCGCCGACGTCGCGAATGGCGGCCACGACGAGGGGCAGGCCATGGCTTTGCAACGGGCTGAGGGCGATCTCGACCATCACCTCGGAGCCGTCGCGGCGCCTGGCGACGAGGTCCATCTGGGTGCCCATCGGTCGTGGGCGCGGCTCATGGGCGTATGCGGCGCGGTAGGCCGCATGCCGCGGTCGAATACCGTCGGGCACCAGCGCATCGACGTGCAGGCCGACCAGTTCGTCGACGGTGTAGCCAAGCAGACTGGCCGCGGCCGGGTTGGCCAGCGCGATGAAACCGCCTGCATCAACAACGATCAGGGCGTCCGGATAGGCGGCGAAAAGCGCCCGGAAAACAGTGCGCTCGTCGACCCCCAGCGGCGTTGCGGGAACGGGGTCGAGCGGCGCCGTCATCGCAGCGCTCTCACCGGGGACGGCTCGGTCTCGCCATGGCGCTGAACTATCCCGTAGTGACCACTGGCACGAAGATATAGCCCGCGCCGCGAACCGACTTGATGACTTGCGGATCATCCGTATCGGCTTCGAGCTTCTTGCGCAGGCGCCCGACCTGCACGTCGACAGTGCGATCGAACGGCCCCGCTTCGCGGCCATGCGTCTGTTCGAGCAGGAAGTCGCGTGAAAGCACGCGGCCCGGGTGCTGGGCAAAGGTGCACAGCAGATCGAACTCGCCTCGGGTGAGCGCCACGTCCTGCTGCTGCGGGCTGGCGAGGGCACGCGCCGCGGTATCGAGCTCCCAGCCGGCGAAGCGGAGCTTCCCGGACGGTAAGGTCGCCGCCGCCGCCGCGGCGGGCGATTCGCTTGATCCCATTCGCCGCAGTACGGCCTTGATGCGCGCAACCAGCTCGCGCAGGTCGAACGGCTTGGTCACATAGTCGTCGGCGCCCACCTCAAGACCGACGACCTTGTCGACCGAATCGCCTCGGCCGGTCACGATGATGAGACCGCAACGCCAGTGTTCCCGTAGCTGGCGGGCGAATACGAAGCCATCTTCGCCGGGCAGTCCCAGGTCGAGCAACACCAATGCCGGCGGATCGGCCGGCATCAGCTCCATTAGCGAGCGGCCGTTGTGCAGCTGCGTAACCCGATAGCCATGGCCCTGCAGGTAGTTTGCCAACAGCAGGGTGATGTCGACTTCATCGTCGACGACGGCGATGTGGAAGGCAGGATTCACGCAGGATTCACGCAGGATAAACGGCTGAATACCGCGAGCCGGGTTTGCGACCGGCCAGAGGAGCGTATCAGCTTTACCGTTCGCCCTTGCGTACCCGTGTCCACTGCACGCCCGCTGGAATGGCCGCGGCCGAGTTTTCAGCGAACACCAGCCCGCCGCAGGCGGGCCCTCAGCGTCTCAATTTCATCGAGCAAATCGAGCGCCAGGGCGAGCCCTGCAGGGCCGATCTCCAGGTCGCGGTCCAGGCGTAACGCCACGCGCGCACGCCGCAGCGAAGCCCCGCTGAACAGCCACTCGTCGGGAGCGCGGCCGGCGGGCTGCAACACGCCCTCGTCGACGAGCACGATGACTTGCGTGCTGTCGGCGCGGCAGACACGACACAGGTCGGCGAGCGAGAAGCGAACTTCATCTTCGACGACAACGGCGTCGACAACGAAAGTGGGGTTGTCGGTCATCGTCCTGCCTCCAGGGCACTGCGCGGGTTGAAGGTCGGGAAGGCGGCCGCCAGTGCGGCATAGGCATCCTTCGCCACGGGCGTGTCGGCAGAAGGCTGCGCGATGTTCAGCACGACGTACAGGTCGCCGGCGGGGTTGCTCGGCAGGCCCTTGCCCTTGAGCCGCAGCTTGCGACCGGACGTCGATCCGGGTGGGATGCTGAGTTGCACGCTTCCATCGGGCGTCGGCGCTGCCACCGACGCGCCGAGCGCCGCCTCCCATGGCGCGACCGGCAGGTCGAGGTAGACATCACGGTCGTCGACGCGGAAGTACGGGCTCGGCTTGAAAACGATCTCGAGGTAAAGATCGCCCGCCGGTGCGCCGGCGCGACCTTGTGCCCCTTGAAGTGCCAGTCGCAGATGCTGTCCCTCGCGAATCCCCTTCGGGATGTTGACGTCGAGCTGCCGGTCCTGCAGCATGGCCTGGCCATTCGCGTCCACCACGGGCACCCGCAGCGAGATGGTGCGTCGGGCGCCACGATAGGCGTCCTCGAGGTCGATCATGACCTTGGCATGGTGGTCGCCTCCACCCGGGTGCATGTCGCGGGCGCCAACGCCGCCCCTTTGCCGGCCGAAAAGCGACTCGAAGAACTCGCTGGCATCCTTCGCCTCGCCGGGACTCGCTCCGCGGCCACTGAACTCGAAGCCGCCGTCCCACCCCGGCGGCGGATCGAAGTTCTGGCCTGGTCGCAAACCGCTCCCGACGGCGTCGTAAGCAGCCCGCTTCTCGGGATCGCTCAGCGCCTCGTAGGCCTCGGCCACTTCCTTGAAGCGCGCTTCGCCATCGGCTTCCTTGGTGACGTCGGGGTGGTACTTTCGTGCCAGTTTGCGGTAGGCGCGCTTGACCTCGTCAGCGGTGGCTTCGCGCGGCACACCCAGGGTGGCGTAATAGTCCTTGAACTCCATGGATGCTTTCGGCGGTGCGCTGTGAGTACGGATGGTAGGTCCCGGACGGAGCAGTCCCCCTCGGTAGTGGATTGCAACTCGCAACGCCGTGCACGCACATCCTTCGGCAACCATCGCGCGCAAGCTACAGTTCTGGTCCTGCGCCTAGAGGTGGAAACGACTCTGCGCAGTCCTGCATGTTTTTGCATGTGGGGTTTCCAGCGCATGGCTTAAGAAATATGTTGACGCGACAAGGACTTGGCTTCGCAGTCGAAGTTCAGGTGCAGAACCTCGAATAGCCCGGATGGACTACCCCGGCAACCTGTTCGTCATCGCCGCGCCGAGCGGCGCCGGCAAGTCGAGCCTGGTGAGCGCATTGCTGCAGGTCGATGCCCACCTCGTGGTCTCGGTCTCGCACACCACCCGCCAGCCGCGCGGCCAGGAGCGCGACGGCCGCGAGTACCACTTCATCGACGAAGCGCGTTTCCGCGAGAAGATCGCTGCCGGCCAGTTCTTCGAGTGGGCCGAGGTGCATGGCCAGCTCTACGGCACTTCGCGCGTGGCCATCGAGCAGCGCATGGCGAGTGGCCAGGACGTGGTGCTCGAGATCGACTGGCAAGGCGCGCTGCAGATCAAGCGCTTGTTCGCCAATGCGGTGCTGATCTTCATCCTGCCGCCGAGTTGGGAGGAACTTGCCGAGCGCCTGAATCGCCGGGGCGAGGACGAGCCCGAGGCGATCACCCGGCGGCTGTGCACGGCGCGAATCGAGGTCGCCAAGGCCCGGCACTTCGACTTCGTTATAATCAATGCCCTCTTCGAGACAGCGCTTTTCGACCTTAAAACGGTCGTTCATTCGCAGCGCCTCAAGTACGTCTCGCAGCAACGCAGCAAGTCCGCCGTTTTTGCTGCGCTCGATCTGATCTGAACCTTTCTGGAGCGACACATGGCCCGCATCACGGTGGAAGACTGCCTAGCCAAGATTCCCAATCGCTTCCAGCTGGTGCTTGCCGCGACGTATCGCGCGCGCATGCTCAGCCAAGGCCATGCGCCGAAGTTCGAAACCAAGAACAAGCCCGGCGTGACGGCGCTGCGCGAGATTGCCGCCGGCGAGATCGGCATCGAGATGCTGCGCAAAGTGCCCGTCTGACGCGGCGAGCACCCCTGACGAAACGGCCCCTCGCGGGCCGTTTTCATTTCCGGCCGCACGCCTTCACCGGCGTGCCGATGCACCCGGCGCCCCGGATGGACACCAATCCACGCTAGATTCGGCGCATGACTGCACGCCCTCATGGCCTGAATCGCGAGACGCGCCCGGCGGGAGCGCCGGTGGCCGTGGCGAGCCCGCCGTCGAGCGATGCTGCGGCGGCTTCCTTTGCGACACTCACCGACAAGCTCGGTTACCTCGACGACGCCGACATCCGGCGGGTCAAGAGCGCCTACCGATTCGCCGATGTCGCGCATCTCGGGCAGTTCCGGGCCAGCGGCGAGCCCTACATCACCCACCCGATTGCCGTGGCCGGCCTGTGTGCCGACTGGCGCCTCGACGTGCAGGCGATCATGGCGGCGCTGATGCACGACGCCATGGAAGATTGCGGCGTCGGCAAGTCCGAACTGATCGAGCGTTTCGGCGTGGCGACGGCGGATCTGGTCGACGGCCTGACCAAGCTCGACAAGATCAACTTCTCGACGCGCGAGGAAGGCCAGGCCGAGAGCTTTCGCAAGATGCTGCTGGCGATGGCGCGCGACGTGCGGGTCATCCTGATCAAGCTGGCCGACCGGCTGCACAACATGCGCACCATCGGTTCGATGGCAGCGGCCAAGCGCCTGCGCATCGCCCGCGAGACGCTCGACATCTATGCCCCGATTGCGCACCGCCTGGGACTGAACCAGGTCTATCGCGAGCTGCAGGACCTGTCCTTCAGGAATCTGTGCCCATGGCGCCATGCGCCGCTCTCCCGGGCGCTGCAGAAGGCACGCGGCCACCGGCGCGACATCGTCGAGCGGGTGCGGCGCGACGTCGAGAAGGCATTTGCGCTCAATGCCACCGCAGTCCAGGTGAGCGGACGCGAAAAGACGCTGTTTTCGATCTACAGCAAGATGCGCGAGAAGCACCTGAGCTTCGCCGACGTGAACGACATCTTCGGCTTCCGCATCGTGGTCGACGCGCTGCCCGACTGCTATGCAGCACTGGGCGTGCTGCACCAGCTCTACAAGCCGATCCCCGGGCGCTTCAAGGACTACATCGCGATTCCGAAGGCCAATGGCTACCAGTCGCTGCACACCACGCTGGTGAGCCCGGTCGGCGGCCCGGTCGAGTTCCAGATCCGCACGCAGGCCATGCACCGTGTCGCCGAGGAGGGAATCGCCGCCCACTGGCTCTACAAGACGCATGGCCATGCGCCCGAAGGCGCCGAGGCGCAGCGGCTCGGCGCGCTCTGGCTGCAGTCGCTGATCGACATCCAGTCCGAGACCCGCGACGCCGGCGAGTTTCTCGAGCACGTCAAGATCGACCTGTTTCCCGACGCCGTCTACGTCTTCACGCCGCGCTCGAAGATCCTGGCGCTGCCGCGCGGTGCGACGCCGATCGACTTTGCCTATGCCATCCACACCGATGTCGGCGACCACTGCGTCGCGGCCAAGATCAATGGCCAGGCGGTGGCGCTGCGCACCGAACTTCGCAGCGGCGACGTGGTCGAGATCGTCGGCGCGCCGAACGCCCGCCCCAACCCGGCCTGGCTCAACTTCGTGCACACCGGCCGCGCTCGCTCGCGCATCCGCCACTACCTGAAGACGATGGAGCTCGAGGAGTCGCAGGCGCTCGGCGAGAAGATGCTGACGCAGGCGCTGCGTGCCGAAGGCTACCTGCTGCCGCCGGGCGACTCGCCCGAGACCCAGTTCCTGTGGCAGCAGCTGACGCGCTGGAGC
Organism: uncultured beta proteobacterium; assembly: GCA_963826695.1. Taxonomy (GTDB): domain Bacteria; phylum Pseudomonadota; class Gammaproteobacteria; order Burkholderiales; family Burkholderiaceae_C; genus CAWGXZ01. Next base: position 325,448 of record CAWGXZ010000003.1, on the reverse strand, counting down.
GGCAACCGAAGCGCGGCGGAACTCTGTGCCGACATCGGGTTCGGCCGCAAGATCGCGACCATCGTCGGCAAGCGACTGGCGCTGCTGATGGCCGAGCGCGGCGTTCGCCCGGACGCCGTGACGCTCACCCTCGGCCGCTTTGCGACCGACGACGCCATACCGGCGCAGGGGTCGGTGCTGATCGACGGCAGCGAAGGCGCGTCGATCCAGCTGTCGGCGTGTTGCCGGCCGATACCCGGCGACGCGATCGTCGGCTACCTCGGCCGCGGCGAAGGGTTGACGGTGCATGCCGCCGACTGCGCGGTCGCGCGGCGGCTGCTGCGCCGCGCCGGCGACAACTTCATGGGTGTCGACTGGGCCGAGCAGCCCGGACGGCCCTTCGAGACCGGTGTCCAGCTTCTGGTGCGAAACGGCAAGGGCGTGCTGGCCCAGGTGGCGCAGGCGATCGCCGGCGCCGAGGCCGACATCACGCATGTCCACATGGGCAGCGATGTCTCGGCCGAGAACAGCGAGTTGCACCTGCTGCTGAGCGTTCGCGACCGGCTGCACCTTTCCGAAGTCATGCGCGCGCTGCGCCGCTCGCGCGTGGTGCTGCATGTCGCCCGCACCCGCGCCGGCGACGCACCGTTGCGGCGCGCGGGCGATCAGGCCGGCGCCGCGCCTGCGGGCGCCGGGTAGCGCACCTCGAGAACGTCGATTCGCTCGGTGCCGCCGGGCGTGAGCAGGGTCACCTCGTCACCGGTGCGCGCCTTGAGCAAGGCGCGCGCGATCGGCGAAATCCAGCTGACCTCGCCCTGGCTGCTGTCGGATTCATCGATGCCCTTGATCGTGATCGTGCGTTCCTCGCCGGCCTGGTTGGCATACACCACGGTTGCACCGAAGAAGATCTGGTCGCGGCCGTGGTTCAGCGACGGATCGACGACCTCCACGATGTCGAGCCGCCGCGTCAGGAAGCGGATGCGCCGGTCGATCTCCCGCAACCGCTTCTTGCCGTAGAGGTAGTCGCCGTTTTCCGAACGGTCGCCGTTCTTCGCCGCCCAGGAGACGACTTCGACCACCTTCGGCCGCTCGACATCGAGCAGGCCCAGCAACTCGGCGCGCAGCCGGGCATAGCCCGCGGGCGTCATGTAGTTGCGCGCACCGGCAGGCAGCGCCGGGGGCGCGGGCTCGTCGCCCTCGTCGTCCTCGGCGTCGCTTTCGCGGGTGAAGGCCTTGCTCACGTGCCGTCGCCGACCAGTCCGCTGCGGATCGCATAGACGGTCATTTCCGAGTTGTTGGTCAGCGCCAGCTTCTCGAGCACCCGGGCCCGGTAGACGCTGACGGTCTTCGGGCTGAGCTTCAGTTCCTCGGCAATATCCGAAAGCCGCTTGCCCGAGGCGATCATCACCAGCGTCTGCATCTCGCGGTCGGAAAGCTTGTCGTGCGCGGCCTGCGTGCTCGACGTGGTCAGGCTGTCGACGAGCATCTGGGCGATTTCCGGCGTCACGTACTTGCGCCCCTGCGCCACGGTGCGCACCGCGGCGACGATCAGCGCCGGGTCGCCGCCCTTGTTGACGTAGCCGAAGGCTCCGGCACGCAGCGCGCGGATGGCGTACTGGTCCTCGGGGTACATCGAGACCACCAGCACCTTGAGCGTGCTGCCTTCGTCCTTCATCGCATGCAGCACGTCGAGACCGCTGCGACCCGGCAGGTTGATGTCGAGCACCAGCACGTCGCATTCGGTCTGGCGCAGCAGCGAGCGCAGTTCGCCGTATTCGCCAGCCTCGCCGACCACGGTGATGTCGCTGGCGTCGCACAGCGTGTCACGGATGCCGCGGCGAATCAGCGCGTGGTCGTCGCAGAGCACGACGCGGATCATTCGACGTCTCCCCAGACCGTCGGATCCTCGTCGTCGGGCTCGTGATCCTGGTGCACGGTCGACTTGGCCGCAGCAGCGGAATCCGCCAGCGGCACCGAAAGGATCAGCGTCGTGCCGCTCGACGTGCTGCTCAGCTCGACCCAGCCACCCACCGTCTGGGCACGCTCGTGCAGTCCGCGGATGCCGAACGACCGCGCCTTGGCGAGGTCGCTCGCCGACAGGCCACGGCCGTTGTCGCCGACCTCGAGCGACAGCACGCCGCCGGCCAGCGCGAGATCGATGTCGACCCGGGTGGCCTGGGCGTGTTTCGTGATGTTGGTCAGCGCCTCCTGCGCCGTCCGGTAGGCCACCAGCGGCACACCGGGAGGCAGGTTGAGCGGACCGGGCGGCGTGCGCAGTACGCAGGTCACGCCGGTGCGCCGCTCGAACCGGCCTGCCATCCACTGCAGTGCCGCAACCAGCCCCTGCTCGAGAATTGCCGGGCGCAGGTTGTGCATGATCCGCTGCGTCGCTTCCATGGCGAGGCCCAGGGTTTCGAGGGCCGCCACCATCCGCTCGCGCAGCGCGTCGCTCTCGGCGTGCCGGGCCACCCAGGCGAGCTCGAACTTCAGCGCGGTCAGCGAGCCGCCGATGTCGTCGTGGATTTCACGGGCGATCGCCTTGCGCTCGGATTCGACGCTGGTCTGCAGGTACTGCGCCAGTTCGTGCAGCCGCTGCTTCGAGGCATCGAGCTCGGCATCGGCGCGCTGGCGTTCGCGCCGGCTGACGCTGGCGGCGACGGCGCCCAGCACGGCCGGTGCCAGCCGCGTCAGGTTGTGCTTGAGCAAATAGTCGCTGGCGCCGTTGCGCATCGCCTCGACAGCCGTTTCCTCGCCGATTTCGCCGGAAACCAGCAGGAAAGGCGCGTCGCAGCGGCTGGCCTTCAGCAGGTCCAGCGCCACCAGCCCAGAGAAACCGGGCAGGTTGTAGTCCGAGATGACGACATCCCAGCGCTGGTTCAGCGCCCGCAGGTAGTCGGCCTCGGTTTCGACACGCAGGCATTCGACCCGCCGGCCGCTGCGCATCAGATGCGCCATCGTCAACTGGTGATCGAGTTCGGAATCTTCGAGGTGCAGCACCCGCAGCACGCCAGGGGACGCAGCATCGACCATGCCGCAAGTATGCCGCGCGCAGGCGCGCCTCGTTGTTCCGCCGTCACACCGCCTGGCGCAGCGTCTCGACGACCGGGCGCCGCAGCACGTCGCGCAGGCCCCACCAGCCGGCGGCAAGCGCCAGCGCGGCCCCGGCCGCCGAGCCGGCCAGCGGCACCCACCATTGCGGCCGCCAGCTGAAATCGAAGACGAACTGCGCCATCGCCCAGCCGACAGCGACGGCGCCGAGCGTCGCCAGCAGCCCGGCCAGCGCGCCGACGCCGAGCAGCTCGGCCCGCTGCACCTGGCCGAGCAGGCGGCTGCTGGCACCGATCGCCCGCATCACGGCGAACTCGCGAGAACGCCCCTCGCGCGTGGCGGTGATCGCAGCGAACAGCACCACGAGCCCGGCGGCCAGCGTGAACGCGAACAGGAACTCGACCGCCCGCGCCACCTGGTCGAGCACCCGCTGCACCTGGGCGATCGATGCCGAAACGTCGACATTGGTGATGTTCGGGAATTCGCGGTTCAACGCATTGTCGAAACCGGGTGTCGTCGGAGCCCGGTACGCGGCGATGTAGCTCACCGGCACATCGTCGAGCTTGGCCCGCGGGAACATGACGAAGAAATTGACCCGCATCGAACTCCAGTCGACCTTGCGCAGGCTGGTGATGCGGCCCTCGAGGTTCTGCCCGGCGACTTCGAAACGCAGCCGGTCGCCGAGCTTCAGGCCGAGCGTCTTCGCCAGCCCCTCCTCGACGCTGAGCGCATCGGCTTCCTCGGTGACCCAGCGTCCGCCGGCCGGCTCGTTGTGCGCCGGCATCTGCGCGGCATGGCTGAGATTGAATTCGCGCTCGACGAGACGCTTGCCGCGTTCATCGCCCACCTCGTCGGCCGCCACCGGCTTGCCGTTGACCGCCACCAGCCGGCCGCGGAACATCGGGTACCAGTCGTAGCGCGCAACGCCCGACGCCCGCAGCCGTGCCTGGAAGGCGTCGCCCTGGTCGGGCTGCAGGTTGATGACGAAGCGGTTCGGCGCGTCGGGTGGCGTCGCCTGGCGCCAGCTGGCGATCAGGTCGGTGCGCAGCAGCACCAGCAGCACCAGCGCGAGCAGGCCGAGGCTGAGCGAGGCAATCTGCAGCACCGCGTACGCGGGCCGCGCGGCCAGCTGGCGCGTTGCCAGCACCAGCCAGCGCGGCGCCCTCGCCTCGGGCACCGCGCGAACCAGGATTCGTACTGCAAGCCAGCCGAGCGCCGAAAACAGCAGCGCTGCCGCGGCGAAGCCGCCGACCGCGATCAACCCGAGCCGCAGATCGCTCGCCACCGCCAGCAGCAGCGCGGCAAAGCCGCCGACCCCGGCCATCAGCACGGCGAGCGAGGCCGGCGCAAGCGTGCCGACGTCGCGGCGGATGACGCGCAGCGGCGGCACCCGCGCCAGCTGCAGCACCGGCGGCAGACCGAAGCCGGCGAGCAGCGTCAGCCCGACCCCCATGCCGAAGAAGGCCGGCCAGAGGCTCGCCGCCGGCAGCGTCGTGCGCACCAGCCCGGCCAGCAGCCAGACGAACACGTGGTGCACCGCATAGCCGATCGCCACGCCCGCCAGGCTGGCGAGCAGGCCGACCAGCGTGAATTCGATCAGGTACTGCAGGGCGATGCTGCGCTGCGGCTGCCCGAGCACCCGCAGCATGGCGCAGTGGTCGAGGTGGCGTGCCGCAAAGTCGCGCGAGGCGATGGCCACCGCGACCGCCGCCAGCAGCGCCGACAGCAGCGCGACCAGGTTGAGGAATTTCTCGGCCCGGTCGAGCGTCTGCTTCATCTCCGGCCGGCCCGATTCGAGCGACTCGAGCCGGACACCGCGCAGCGCCTGGCTGCGGATCGTGTCCTCTGCCCCGGCGAGAAAACGCTGCAGTGCGCGCTCGTCGCCGCGGGTCGCCACGGCCAGGCGATAGGTCACCCGACTGGCCGGCTGGATCAGCCCGGTGGCTTGCAGATCGCGCTGGTTGAGCATGACCCGCGGCGCAAAGCTCATGAAGCCGCCGCCCCGGTCGGGTTCGGCACCGATGACCGCCGCGATGCGCAGCGACGCGTCGCCGAGCAGCAGCGAATCGCCGACCGCGAGGCCGAGTGCGTCGAGCACCGCCGCTTCGACCCAGACCGTTCCCGGCTGCGGCGGCTGCGCGCGCTCGACGCTGCCGGCCCCCTCCTGCAGCAACAGCTTGCCGCGCAGCGGGTAGCCGTCGCCGACCGCCTTCACGGCCGCCAGTCGCGAGGCGCCGCCCTTGTCGTCGGGCGCGCGCGCCATGCTGGGAAAGCTGGCGGTGCTCGCGGTCGCCAGGCCGATCGCGCGCGCCTGCTCGACGAGCACCGCCGGCGTCGGCTTGTCGCTGCTCACGATGGCGTCGCCGCCGAGCAGTTCGCGGGCATTGCTCGTCAGGCCGCCGTTCATGCGGTCGGCAAAGAATCCGACCGCGGTCAGCGCCGCCACCGCCAGCGTGACCGCGACGAACAACAGCCGCAATTCGCCGGCACGCAGGTCGCGGCGCAACTGGCGCCAGGCAAGCAGCCAGGTCGTGGGCGTTGTCGGGAGGGACGGCTGTGAATTCATGGCGGCACCTTACACGAGGCCCTGCACGAATGCCCGGCGCGTGGAAGGAACCCCGCCGCGATGCTCCAATCGGCCGATGGACCCTCACGCCCCTGCCTGCCGGCGATATTCGTTTCGCACGGCTCGCCGATGATCGCCGTGCAGCCGGGTGCCGCCGGCGAATTCATGCAGTGCCTGGGCCGCGCGCTCGTGGCCGGGTTCGGCCGCCCGCGGGCCATCGTCGCCGTCTCGGCGCATACCTCGGCGCGTACGCCGGTGCTCCTGGCCGCGCCGCGCCACCAGGCCGTCCACGACTTCGGCAACTTCGACCCGCAGCTCTTCACGCTGCGCTACGACGCCGCCGGCGCACCCGGGCTGGTGCCGCGCGTTGCCGGACTGCTGGCGCAGGCCGGCATCGAAAGCCGCACCACCACCGACGGCGGGCTCGATCACGGCATCTGGACCGCGCTGCGCTACCTCTTCCCCGAGGCCGACGTTCCGGTGCTGCCGCTGGCCTTCGTGGCCTCGCAGTCGCCCGCGGCGCAGTTCGCGCTGGGCCAGGCCCTGGCGCCGCTGGCTGCAGAAGGCGTGCTGGTGCTCGGCACCGGCAGCATCACGCACAACCTGCGGCGGGTCTTTTCCGGCGGCATGGCGGCGCCGGTCGAGCAGCCGGAGATTGCCGAGAGCGCCGCCTTTCGGGGCTGGATGGCGGAGCGCAGCGCCGCGCGCGACTGGGACGCCCTGTTCGACTACCGCCGCCAGGCACCGCATGCCGCCGACATGCATCCGACCGACGAGCACCTGCTGCCGTGGTTCGTGGCCGCCGGCGCCGGCGGCCGCGAAGCCATGCCGCATCGCCTGCACGAGAGCGTGACCTACGGCTGCCTGGGCATGGATGCCTATGCGTTCGGCAGTTCGGCGGCGCCGCTTGCCCAGGCGCTCGCGCCTGCGCCGATGCGCGCCTGAGACGCTGCCGTCAGCCGCCGGCGAACACCGCGTCGAGCGCTTCGGTCCAGCGCGCCTGGTCGGCGGCGGGCGCGAAGCTGGCCTCGAAGCTGTTGCGCGCCAACGCGTAGGCATGTCGGGCGCCGAGCTGCGGCAACGCCTCGAAGGCCTCGATGAAGTTCTGGTTGATGTAGCCGCCGAAGTACGCCGGGTCGTCCGAATTGACCGTCGCCATCACCCCGGCATCGAGCAGCCCGGCCAGGTTGTGCTGCGCCAGCGAGTCGAAGACGCGCAGCTTGATGTTGGACAGCGGGCAGACCGTCAGCGGCACCCGCTCGCGCACCAGCCGCTCGACCAGCGCCGGGTCCTCGACGCAGCGCACGCCGTGGTCGATGCGTTCGGCCCCGAGCACGTCGAGGGCACTTTCGATGTACGCAGGCGGCCCTTCCTCGCCCGCATGCGCCACGACGTGCAGGCCGAGCTCGCGACAGCGGGCAAAGACGCGGGCGAACTTCTCCGGCGGATTGCCGCGCTCGCCGCTGTCGAGACCGACGCCGACGAAGTGCTCGCGGTACGGAAGTGCTTGCTCCAGCGTCGCGAACGCCGCCGCCTCGGACAGGTGGCGCAGGAAGCAGAGGATCAGCGCCGAGCTGATGCCCCACTCACGCCGGGCCTCTTCGGCCGCGCGGCTCAGCCCTTCGAAGACGGTGCCGATGGCCACGCCGCGGTCGGTGTGCGTCTGCGGGTCGAAGAACAGCTCTGCGTGGACGACGTTGTCGTCGACCGCCCGGCGGAAGTACGCCATCGCCATGTCGTAGAAGTCGTCCGCCTGCAGCAGCACGCTCGCACCGGCGTAGTAGATGTCGAGAAAGCTCTGCAGGTCGGTGAAGGCGTACGCGGCGCGCAGTGCCTCGACATCGGCATGGCGCAAGGCCACGCCGTTGCGCTCGGCGAGCCGGAAGATCAGCTCGGGCTCGAGCGAGCCTTCGATATGGATGTGCAGCTCGGCCTTCGGCATGCGCCGAAGCAGGCCGGGCAGGCGATCGCGTGCAATCGAGTCGAGGTCGGTCATGGGCTCGCCCGCGCTCATTTCGCGCCCGGCACCTGCCCTTCGACGCCCTTGACGTAGAACTTCACGCCACCCAGGAACTTGTCGTCGGCGACCTCGCCTTCGTTCAGCACCAGTTTGCCGTCGGCTCCCGTCATCGGTCCCTTCCAGATGACGAAGCTGCCGTTCTTCAACCCCGCCTTGACCGCCTCGACCTTCGATCGCGCATCGGTCGGCACCTGGTCGGAGATCGCCACCAGGTCGATCGCGCCTTCCTTGACGCCCCACCACGAGCCGCTGCCACCCTTCCAGCTGCCGTCGAGTGCCTCGCGGGCCGACTTGACGTAGTACGGACCCCAGTTGATCACGGCCGAGGCCAGGTGTGCCTTCGGCGCGTAGGCGCTCATGTCGCTGTCCCAGCCGAAGGCGTGCTTGCCGGCCTTCTCGGCGGTCTGCAGCACCGCCGACGAATCGGTGTTCTGCATCAGCACGTCGGCGCCGGCGTTGAGCAGCGACTGGGCGGCTTCGGTTTCCTTCGGCGGGTTGAACCACTCGTTGACCCACACGACCTTGGTCTTGATCCGCGGATTGACCGTCTGCGCACCGAGCGTGAAGCTGTTGATGTTGCGGATGACCTCCGGAATCGGGATCGAGCCGACCACGCCGAGCGTGTTGGTCTTGGTCACCGAGCCGGCGATGATGCCGGCCAGGTAGGCGCCTTCATAGGTGCGGCTGTCGTAGCTGCGCAGGTTGTCGGCCGTCTTGTAGCCGGTCGCGTGCTCGAAGCGGACGTCCTTCTGGTCGGCGGCCACCTTCAGCATCGGCTCCATGTAGCCGAAGGTCGTCCCGAAGATCAGCTTGTTGCCCTGCCCGGCGAGATCACGGAAAACCCGTTCCGCGTCGGCCGACTCGGGCACCTTCTCGACGAAGGTCGTCACCACCTTGGCGCCGAATTCCTTCTCGACCGCCTTGCGGCCGTTGTCGTGCGCGAAGGTCCAGCCGCCGTCGCCCACCGGGCCGATGTAGACGAAGGCGATCTTCAGCGGATCGGCGGCCGCCGCAGGCGCCGCCGCGCCGGCTGCCGCAGCCGCGGGCGCCTCGTCCTTCTTGCCGCAGCCGGCCAGTGCCGCCGCCACGCCGATCCAGCACGCCGTCTGCAGCAGCGCCCGCTTGCTCGCTTGGGTCATCAACGCTCCTTGAAAAATTTGACTCGATTTTGCAGCCGGGCGGCTCAGCGTCCCGGGAAGAACGGCTTGCCGAGCGACGCCGGCATGTTGATGCGGATGAAGCCGGCATTGCGCGAGATCAGCACCAGCACGGCGATCGTCGCCAGGTAGGGCAGCATCGCCAGCCACTGCGAGGCGATCTGCACGCCCTCGCTCTGCAGGTGGAACTGCAGCATCGTCACCCCGCCGAACAGATAGGCGCCGAGCAGCGCCCGCCCGGGCCGCCAGGTGGCGAAGGTGGTCAAGGCAAGCGCGATCCAGCCCTTGCCTGCCACCATCCCCTCGACCCAGAGCGGCGTGTAGACCGTCGACACGTACGCGCCCGAGATGCCGCACAGGGCGCCGCCGGCCACCACCGCCGCCATGCGGATGCGCCGCACCGGGTAGCCGAGCGCATGCGCCGACTCGGGCGATTCGCCGACGGCGCGCAGCACGCGCCCGGCCCGGGTGCGATACAGCATCCAGGCGAGCAAGGCGGTCAGCGCCATCGCCGCGTAGACCAGCGGATGCTGGCGGAACAGCGCCGGGCCGATGAACGGCAGGTCGGCCAGCAGCGGTATCTCGAAGCGCGGGCGCGGCCCCAGGCGCTCCTGCACGTAGCCGATGCCGACGAAGGCCGAGAAGCCGGCCCCGAACAGACTCAGCGCCAGCCCGGTGGCAACCTGGTTGGTGTTCAGCCAGATCACCAGCACGCCGAAGGCGGCGGCGAGCAGCGCGCCGCTCGCCGCACCCGCAGCGAACCCGAGCAGGTCGCTGCCGGTGTGGAATGCGGTCGCATAGCCGGCGATCGCCGCCACCAGCATCATCCCCTCGGCGCCGAGATTGACGACGCCGGCGCGCTCGTTGATCAGCAGGCCGAGCGCGGCAAAGGCCAGCAGCGTTCCGGCGCTCAAGGTCGCGGCAAGCAGCAAGGCGAGCGATTCCATCAGCTGCGCGCCCCGGTGACCGCCGCCAGCGCCGGCGCCGCCCGCCGCGCCCGGCGCACCCGGTAGTGGATCAGCGTGTCGCACGCCAGCAGGGTGATCAGCAGCAAACCCTGGAACACGCCGGTCAGCGACTTGGGCAGCCCCATGCGCGACTGCGCCAGCTCCCCGCCGAGGTAGAACAGGCTCATCAGGATGGCCGAGAAGATCGCCCCGACGGGATGCAGCCGGCCGACATAGGCGACGATGATCGCGGCGAAGCCGTAGCCCGAAGGCGCGCTCGATGTCAGCTGGCCGAGCGGCCCTGCGGCTTCCAGCCCCCCCGCCAGGCCGGCCAGCCCGCCCGAGATCAGCAGCGCGGTCCAGATCGCCCGCCGCGACGAGAAGCCGGCGTAGCGCGCCGCGGCCGGCGCCAGCCCGCCGACCTGCAGCTGAAACCCGGCGTAGCTGCGAAACAGCAGCAGCCAGCAGATGCCGGTCGCCGCCAGCGCCAGCAGCAGCCCGATGTGCGCGCGAAAGCCTTCGACCAGGCGCGGAACCTTCGTCGCCGCGGCGAAGGTGATCGTCTGCGGAAAGTTGTAGCCCTGCGGGTCCTTCCACGGCCCCGCGACCAGCCAGCTGAGCAGCATCTCGGCGACGTAGACCAGCATCAGGCTGACCAGGATCTCGTTGGCATTGAAGCGGTCGCGCAGCAGCGCGACGATGCCGGCCCAGGCCATGCCGCCGACGACCCCGGCGGCAAGGATCGCGATGACGATCCAGCGCCCGGTCTCGCGGTCGGCCGTCATCGCCACGCCGCTGGCGGCGATCGCGCCGAGGATGAACTGGCCCTCGGCGCCGATGTTCCAGACGTTCGAGCGAAAGCACACACCCAGGCCGAGCGCGATCAGCAGCAACGGCGTCGCCTTGATCGCCAGCTCCGAAAGGCCGTAGCCGGTGCGGATCGGCTCGTAGAAGAACATCTGCAGCCCACGCACCGGGTCCTTGCCGAGCAGCGCGAACAGCGCGATGCCGATCAGCAGGGTCAGCGCCAGCGCGAGCAGCGGCGAGACGAAGGCCATCGCCGTCGAGGGCTGCGGCCGCGCTTCAAGCCGCAGCATGGCGCGCCCCTTCGTCGGTGCTCGGGAACATGCCGCTCATCCACTCGCCGATGCGCTCGACGGAGGCCTCGGCGGTCGGCAGGCTCGGCGAGACGCGGCCCTGCGCGATGACCAGCAGCCGGTCGGCGATCTCGAACAGCTCGTCGAGTTCTTCGCTGACCACCAGCAGCGCGCAGCCGGCTTCGCGCAGCCGCAACAGCTCGCCGCGAATTTGCGCCGCCGCGCCGACGTCGACGCCCCAGGTCGGCTGCGAAACGATCAGCAGCTTCGGGTCCGCATCGATCTCGCGGCCGACGATGAACTTCTGCAGGTTGCCACCCGACAGGCTGTTCGCCGCCACCTGCGGGCCACCGCTCTTGACCCGAAAGCGCTCGATCAACCGGGCTGCCAGGGCGCTGACCGCGTCGCCGCGAATCCAGCCGCAGGCGCCGAGCGCCTCGGTCCGCGTCAGCAGCGTGTTCTGCGCCAGCGACAGGCTCGGCACCGCACCGCGGCCGAGCCGCTCCTCGGGAATGAAATGCAGCCCGGCGCGGCGGCGCTCGCGCGGCGACCGGTTGCCGATCGGCTGGCCGTCGAGGCGAATCGAATCGGGTGCCGCCCGCGGGTCCTCGCCCGAAAGCGCGGCCATCAGCTCCTGCTGGCCGTTGCCCGAGACGCCGGCCATGCCGACGATCTCGCCGGCGCGAACCTCGAACGCGACCGCCTCGAGCGACACGCCGAAAGGCTGCGCCTTGACGAGGTTCAGGCCGCGCACGGTGAGCACCTCGGCGCCGCTGCGAGCGGCGCGGTGCTGGAGCTGCGGCGGGTCGGCACCGATCATCAGCCGCGCCAGGCTGGCGTTGCTTTCGTCGGCCGGGCGCACCACGCCGGTTACCCGGCCGGCGCGCAGCACGGTGCAGCGGTCACAGAGCGCGCGGATTTCGTCGAGCTTGTGGCTGATGTAGAGGATGCTGCAGCCCTCGCCTGCCAGCCGGCGCAGCGTGACGAACAGCGTCTCGACCGCCTGCGGCGTGAGCACCGAAGTCGGCTCGTCGAGGATCAGCAGTTGCGGGTCGGTCATCAGCGCACGCACGATCTCGACGCGCTGGCGCTCGCCGACCGAGAGCGTGTGCACCGGCCGCTGCGGCTCGACGTCGAGGCCGTAGACCGAGGCCAGGCGGACGATCCGCTGCGTCACCTCGGCGAGCTTCGGTCCGGGCTCGAGGCCGAGCCAGATGTTCTCGGCCGCGGTCAGCGTCTCGAACAGGCTGAAGTGCTGGAACACCATGCTGATGCCGAGCCGGCGCGCCTGCTGCGGGTTGCCGATCGAGGCGACTTCGCCGTTCCAGCGGATCGTTCCGGCATCGGGCTGGACCGCGCCGTAGACGATCTTCATCAGCGTCGACTTGCCGGCGCCGTTTTCGCCGAGCAAGGCGTGGATCTCGCCAGGCTCGACCACCAGGTCGATGGCGTCGTTGGCCTTGACGGCGGGATACTGCTTGCTGATCCCGTGAAGTTCTAGGCGCGACATGGCAGGGTTTTATCCGAGACGCTCACAACCGCCCGCTGCAGACACGCGCAATCACCCACCGGCCCGCCGGTACAGGGGCCGTCCCGCCACGTAAGCCTCCATCAGGTTCCTTTCGTCGCCCAGCGTCATCCAGGCGAAAACCCGTTCGTGCAAGTCGCGGGCCAACGACAGCCGCCGTTCGGCCACCGGCCCGACGGCCCAGTCCCAGACGCACACGTCGGCCAGCCGCCCGACATCGAACGATCCGATCTCGTCGTCGAGGCCGAGCGCGACGGCTGCGCCCCGGGTTGCGATGTGCAGGCCCTTCCACGCCGTCATCCGTTCGCCCGCCAGCGCCTGCACCTTGTAGCCGTCGCCGAGCGTGCGCAGGGTCGCCAGGCCGGTGCCGCCGCCGACATCGCTGCCCAGGCTGACGTGCACGCCGGCGGCCTCTGCCGCGCGCCAGGCGAACAGGCCGCTGCCGAGGAACAGGTTCGACGACGGGCAGTGGGCGATCTGGCCGCCCGCCGCACAGACGGCGCAGCGATCGGCGTCGTCGAGCCAGATGCCGTGCGCGAGCACGCTGCGCGCGTGCAGCAGGCCGGCCGAAGCGTAGACGTCGAGATAGCTGCGCGCCTTCGGGAACAGCTCGCCGACCCAGCGCACCTCGGCGCGGTTCTCGGCGACGTGCGTCTGCAGGTAGAGGCTCGGGTCGGCGCGGCAAAGTGCGCCGGCCATGGCGAGTTGCTCGGGCGTGCTGGTCGGCGCAAAGCGCACCGTCACGGCATACGCCAGCCGGTCGCGACCGTGCCAGCGGCCGATCAGGTCGATGCACTCGCGCTCGGCCTGGGCGACGCTGGCATCGCGCAGGTTCTCGGGCGCGTTGCGGTCCATCAGCACCTTGCCGCTGATCAGCCGCATGCCGCGCGATGCGGCGGCGGCGAACAAGGCGTCGACGCTCGCCGCATGCACGGTCGGGTAGACCACCGCGCTGGTCGTGCCGGCGGCCAGCAGCGCATCGAGGAACAGCGCAGCGCCTTGCGCGGCGACGGCCGGGTCGCCGTAGCGGGCTTTCGGCCGGAAAGGTGTAGGTCTCGAGCCAGTCGAGCAGCTGGCTGCCGTAGCTCGCGATGACATCGAGCTGCGGGCTGTGGACATGCGTGTCGATGAAACCGGGCATGACCAGGCGGCCACGCTGGTCGTTGCGCTGCCAGCTCGCGTCGAGCGCGGCGTCGTCGGCGGCCACGCTGGTGATGCGGCCGCCTTCGATCAGCAGCCAGTGGTCGCGGCGAAAACGCACCATGGGCGAATCGACCTCGCCCCATTGCGGGGCGCCGACGAAGTCGAGCAGGTCGCCGCGCAGGGCCATGCGGTCGGGTGGTGGTTCAGGGGCCATCGATTCACCTCGGTCGTCGGCGTCGTGCCGGGCTGGCAGCGGGTGCACGCGCCGAGTCTGCCGCGAAGAACGCCGTTTCGCCCGCGTCCGGACTGGGGCGGCCTCTCCATTCGCTTCGGGCCGCGATCCGTCATGATGCGTCGGCCGCCGACCCCGGCTGCGCAAGGTTGCTCCCACCCCTGCCCGGGCCTCGCCATGAACGACTCACCGATCGTCTTTTTTCATCGTGGCGCCGCGGTCCGCGTCGCTGGCGTCGAGCCCACGACGACGGTGCTCGACTGGCTTCGCGAGCAGGCGCATTGCACCGGAACGAAGGAAGGCTGCAACGAGGGCGACTGCGGCGCCTGCACCGTCGTCATCGGCGAAGTCGCGGCCCAGTCTGCGCAGGCGCCACCGGGCTTGTCGCTGCAGCCGGCCAATGCCTGCATCCGGCTGCTGCCGACGCTGCACGGCAAGGCGCTGTACACGGTCGAGGACCTGAAGGCCGTCGCCGGTGGCGCCGCGGCGGTCGGCGCGCAGGCGCCGCTGCATCCGGTTCAGCAGGCACTCGTCGATGCGCACGCCTCGCAGTGCGGCTTCTGCACGCCGGGCTTCGTGATGTCGCTGTTCGAGGTCTATGAACGGCATCTCGAGGCCGGCACCCGGCCGACCCGGCAGCAGCTGGCCGACGCGCTGTCCGGCAACCTCTGCCGCTGCACCGGCTACCGGCCGATCCTCGACGCCGCCGAGCGGATGTTCGAGTTGCCGGCGGTCCGGCTCGACAGCGGCGCTGCGGTCGACGCGCTCGCCGGCATCGGCTCGGGCGAGGCCACGTTCACCTACCGGCCTGCCGTCGACGGCCCGGGCTTCCATGCGCCGCGCACGCTCGCCGCCCTCGCGGCGCTGCGCCAAAGCCTGCCGGGCGCGCAGCTGCTGGCCGGTTCGACCGACGTCGGACTGTGGGTCAACAAGCAGTTCCGCGACCTCGGCGAGATCGTCTATCTCGGCGACGTGGCCGAGCTGAAGCAGGTCGGCGAGGAGCTTGCGGCCGACGGCCGGTGCGAGCTGGTGATCGGCGCGGGCGCCTCGCTCGAAGCCGCCTGGCAGGCGCTCACCGCGCGTTTCGATGGCCTGAACGAAGTCTGGCTGCGCTTCGCCTCGCCGCCGATCCGCAGCGCCGGCACCATGGGCGGCAACGTCGCCAACGGCTCGCCGATCGGCGACTCGGCGCCGGTGCTGATCGCCCTCGATGCGCAGATCGAGCTGCGCTGCGGCGAACGCGTGCGCCGCCTGCTGCTGGCCGACTTCTACACCGGCTACCTGCAGAACCGGCTGGAGCCCGGCGAGTTCGTCCAGGCCTTGCGCGTCCCCTTGCCGGCGGCCGGGAGCGCACTGCACACCCTGCGTGCCTACAAGATCAGCAAGCGCTACGACAGCGACATCTCGGCACTGTGTGCGGTGCTTCGCGTGCGCATCGACGACGGCATCGCGCGCGACGTGCGCGTGGCTTTCGGCGGCATGGCAGCCACCGTGCAGCGCGCGACAGCGACCGAGGCCGCCCTCGAAGGCCAGCCCTGGACCGAAGCCGGCATCGAAAGCGCGCAGCAGGCGCTCGCCACCGACTTCACGCCGCTGAGCGACCTGCGCGCCAGCAGCGCCTACCGCTTGAAGGTGGCGCAGAACCTGCTGAAGCGCTTCTGGCTGGAGACGCGTGCCGACCAGCCGCTCGCCGCCGATCGGCTGAGTGTCTGGACCGCCCGGCACGCCGAACTTGCCAGCCCCGCCTGAAGATGAACCAACCGATCCCGGCTCCCCTGCTGCAGCCCGCACCGACGGTCGAAGCCCCGCGCGCAGCCGCGACACCGCTCGGCACCGGCCGGCCGCACGAGTCGGCGCACCTGCACGTCGCCGGCGAGGCGCCGTACATCGACGACCTGCCCGAACTCGCCGGCACGCTGCACGCGGCGCTCGGTCTGTCGCCGGTGGCGCACGGCCGGCTGCTCGGCCTCTCGCTCGATGCGCTGCGCGCCAGGCCGGGCGTCGTCGCCGTGCTCTGCGCCGCCGACCTTCCGGGTCCGAACGACTGCGGCGCGGTGGTCCACGACGAGCCGATCCTCGCCGACGGCGAACTGCGCTACCGCGGCCAGCCGGTGTTCGCGGTCATCGCGACGACGCGGCTGGCCGCGCGCCGTGCCGCGGCGCAGGCCGCGGGCGAGATGCGGGTCGAGCCGCTGCCGGCGACGCTGTCGCACCTCGAAGCGCATGCGCAGCAGCAATACACCGTCGCGCCGATGCACCTCGAGCGGAGCGTCGACGGCCAGAGCGTCCGCGCCGCGCTCGACGCCGCGCCGCATCGCCTGGCCGGCACCTTCGACGTCGGCGGCCAGGAGCAGTTCTATCTCGAAGGGCAGATCAGCTACGCGATCCCGAAAGAGGACGGCACGATGCTCGTCCACTGCTCGACGCAGCACCCGAGCGAGATGCAGCACCTGGTGGCGCGCGCGCTCGGCCTGCGCATCGCCGACGTGCAGGTCGAGTGCCGGCGCATGGGCGGCGGCTTCGGCGGCAAGGAGTCGCAGTCGGCGCCCTTCGCCTGCATCGCCGCGGTCGCGGCCCGGCGCCTCGGCCGCCCGGTCAAGCTGCGCCTCGACCGCGACGACGACTTCCTGATCACCGGCCGGCGGCACTGCTTCCACATCGCCTACGAGGTCGGCTTCGACGACGACGGCCGGGTGCTGGCGGCCGAGGCGACCCTGGTCTCGCGCAGCGGCCATTCGGCCGACCTCTCGGCGCCGGTGATGACCCGGGCGCTGTGCCACTTCGACAACGCCTACTGGCTGCCGAACGTCGCCCTGCACGGCTACAGCGCCAGGACGAACACGCAGAGCAACACCGCCTTCCGCGGCTTCGGCGGCCCGCAAGGCGCGATCGCCATCGAGGCCATCGTCGACAGCATCGCCCGCGCGCTCGGCAAGGACGCGCTCGACGTGCGCCGCATCAACTACTACGCGGCACCCGACCCGTCGGCAGGCGACATCGGCCGCACCACGCCGTACGGCCAGCGCGTCGACGACAACGTCATCGGCGAGCTCACCGACCGGCTTGCCACGACCAGCCAGTACCGCGCCAGGCGCGCTGCGGCGCGCGCCTTCAACGCCGCGAGCCCGGTGCTCAAGCGCGGCATCGCGCTGACGCCGGTGAAGTTCGGCATCTCGTTCAACCTGCAGCACCTGAACCAGGCCGGTGCGCTGGTGCATGTGTACGGCGACGGCTCGGTGCTCGTCAACCACGGCGGCACCGAGATGGGCCAGGGGCTGCACACCAAGATCGCCCAGGTGGTGGCGCACGAACTCGGCATCGATCTCGACCGGGTGCGCGTGACCGCCACCGACACGCACAAGGTGCCGAACACCTCGGCCACCGCCGCATCGAGCGGCAGCGACCTCAACGGCAAGGCGGCGCAGGACGCCGCGCGGCAGATCCGCGAGCGGCTTGCGGCGGTGGCTGCGGCCCGGCTCGGCGGCGACGCCGCCGACGTGCGCTTCGACGGCGGCGAAGTTCATGCCGCCGGCCGCCGCATGGCTTTCGACGAACTCGTCACCGCCGCCTACCTGCAGCGGGTGCAGCTCTGGTCCGACGGCTTCTACGCCACGCCGGGGCTGCACTGGGACGCGGCGCGGATGCAGGGCCATCCCTTCTTCTACTTCGCCTACGGCGCCGCGGTCAGCGAGGTGATCGTCGACACGCTGAGCGGCGAGTGGAAGCTGCTGCGTGCCGACCTGCTGCACGACGTCGGCCGCTCGCTGAACCCGGCGCTCGACATCGGCCAGATCGAAGGTGCCTTCATCCAGGGCATGGGCTGGCTGACCAGCGAGGAGCTGGTCTGGCATCCGGCCGACGGCTCGCGCAACGCCGGCCTGCTGATGACGCATGCGCCGAGCACCTACAAGATTCCGACGGCCAACGACTGCCCGGCGGTGTTCAAGGTCGAGCTGTTCGACAACACCAACCTCGCCGACAGCATCCACCGCAGCAAGGCGGTCGGCGAGCCGCCGCTGCTGCTGCCGTTCTCGGTCTTCTTCGCCATCCGCGACGCCGTCTCGGCGGTCGGCAGCGACCGGATCGACCCGCCGCTGTCGGCGCCGGCCACGCCCGAGGCGATCCTGCGTGCCGTCGAGGCGGTGAGCGCGGGCGCCGCCGGAGGCTGATGGTCGACTTGCGCGACACCGCGGCGCAGTGGCTGGCCGCCAGCGTCGCCGCGGTGGTGGTCTCGGTTGCGCGCACGCGCGGCTCGGTGCCGCGCCAGGCCGGGACGCGAATGCTGGTGGCGGCCGATCGCTGCGCCGGCACCATCGGCGGCGGCCACCTCGAATGGCAGGCGATCGCACACGCCCGCGCGCTGATCGCCGCACCGGGCAGCCGTGAGGTGGTGCTCGACCTCGCTCTCGGTCCCTCGCTCGGCCAGTGCTGCGGCGGCGCGCTGAGCCTGGCATTCGCGCCGCTCGACGCCGGCGCGATCGCCGGATGGCCGGCGGCACCGATGCGCTTCCATCTCCAGCTGTACGGCGCCGGTCACGTCGGCCGCGCCATCGCCCGGCTGCTCGTGCCGCTGGCCGTGCGCGTCGACTGGATCGACGACCGCGAGGATGAATTCCCGGCGTCGCTCGGCACGGCCGAATGGCCGGCGAACATCCGCCGCATCGTCACCGATCCCGCCGACGCCGAAGTGGCGGGCGCACCCGCGGGCGCGCACTACCTCGTCCTCACCCACCGCCACGACCTCGACCTGCGAATCGGCGAAAGGATCCTGCGGCGCGGCGACTTCGGGTTTTTCGGTCTGATCGGATCGAAGACCAAGCGCGAGCGCTTCATCCACCGCTACCAGGCGCTCGGCATTGCCGCCGCCGACATCGCGCGCATGCACTGCCCGATCGGCATCGACGGCATCGACGGCAAGGAACCCGAGGTCATCGCGATCGGCGTGGTGGCGCAGCTGCTGCAACAGCGGTAGTTGCATGCGGGCCCGCTGCGCCCATTTGCGCCAGGCGCAAGACACCGCACGCAGTGAGATTCGCCAAGCCGGGATGAGCGGCGCGCGTGGGTTGGCCGACCCGGCTGTGGCGACTTGCATCACCGCTCAGGGCGGGCCTGTCGAGGTGCCACTCCGGAAAATTCCGCTTCGGCACGTTCGGCCACGAAGGGTGCCTCGACGGTTGGCTGAGGGTCGCATTCTTCCTGTCATGCACCGCAGGAAAGGGATCGGGCGCATGATGGCAACCGTCCTTTCGCCCGGCTGCGGCGGCCGGGCCGAGGTCGATCGCCCGCTTCGTCAACCTGCCGTGCGCAGCGGCGACACGCTCCGCATCCGCGGGTGCGCGGCACCCGCCGCGACGTTCGCGTCCCAACCAACCCCAGGCGGCCATGAACCGCCGTGTCGCCAACAAGAACCGGAGACTGCCATGAACCATACCCTCCTTCCGATCGAGCCGCTGAACCGGCGCCACCTGCTCGCCGGCAGCGCCGGCGCGCTCGCCGCCGCCGGTTTCGGCACCTGGACCGGTGCCGCTTCGGCGCAGGCCAAGCCGCTGCCCGCGTACGTTGCCTGGAAGGATGCCGACAGCGTGATCGTCCACAGCGCCGGCACGCTCGAGACCAAGCGCAGCGCCTTCGGCACCAGCGTCGTCACGCCCAGTGACCGCCTCTACATCCGCAACAACCTGCCGGCGCCCGAAGCGGGGATCGTCGCCGACCGCGACGGCTGGGAGCTGGCGGTCGAAGGCGTGCGCAACCCGCGCACGCTGAAGGTTCGAGAGTTGAAGACGATGGGTGTCGAAACCGTCGCCATGGTGTTGCAGTGCTCGGGCAACGGCCGAGGCTTCTTCCCGAGCAAGCCGAGCGGCACGCCGTGGAGCGTCGGCGCCGCCGGCTGCGTCGTCTGGAGCGGCGTGCCGCTGAAGACCGTCGCCGAGGCGCTCGGCGGCACGGCCGAGGGCATGCGCTACATCACCGGCACTGGCGGCGAGAAGCTGCCGGCCGGCATCGACCCGAAGAGCATCGTCGTCGAGCGGTCGGTGCCGCTCGCGGCACTCGGCGACGCGCTGCTCGCCTGGGAGATGAACGGCGTGCCGATCCCGATTGCCCACGGCGGCCCGCTGCGGCTGATCGTCCCCGGCTACCAGGGCGTCAACCACATCAAGTACATCAAGCGGCTGGCTTTCACCGCCGGCGAATCCGACGCCGCGATCATGTCGCACGGCTACCGGCTGTCGCCGCTCGGCGTCAAGGGCGACCCGAGCCAGCCGTCGGTGCAGGAGATGAGCGTCAAGTCGTGGGTCAACTCGCCGCTCGCCGAAAGTGCCGTTGCCGCCGGCATGGTGCAGATCCACGGCGTCGCCTTCGGCGGACTTCACGCGGTGAAGAAGGTCGAGGTCTCGGTCGACGGCGGTACGACCTGGCGCGAGGCGCGGCTCATCGGGCCGGACCTCGGCAAGTACGCCTGGCGCCAGTTCGCACTGGCGGCCAGGCTGCCCGCGGGCAACCACCGCATTGCCAGTCGCGCCACCGATGCAGCGGGCAACGTGCAACCCGAAGCGCGCCTCGAGAACGCCAGCGGCTACAACAACAACAGCTGGCTCGACCACGCGGTGACGGTGACCGTCGCCTGATGCGCACCTTCGACCCACAGGTATCCGATTCGATGAACAAGCACCGCACCCGCCGACGAATGCACCTGCTTGCAGCAGCACCCGCGCTGGTGGCGCTGATGGCGGCGCCTGCCGCCGTGGGCGCTGCCGATGCGCAGATGACGCTCGGCAAGCAGCTCTTCATTCAGACGGCAGTCCCCGCTTGCGCGCTCTGTCACACGTTGAAGGATGCAGCGACCACCGGCGCGGTCGGCCCCGATCTCGACGACTTGAAGCCCGATGCCGCGCGCGTCGCCGCGGCGTTGCGCAACGGCATCGGCAGCATGCCGTCGTTCAAGGACAGCCTGACGGAAGAACAGATCCTCGCGGTGGCGCGCTATGTGGCGGTCGCGAGCGGGGCTGCGAAATAGCAGCCGAATCGAGGTCCGCCCGGCCGCGTCAAGGCAGCATCAGCCGCTTGCGGCGCGACGGGCTCAGGCCGGCTTGCTCGATGGCGCCAAGCAGTTCGCCCTGGTCGGCGTTCGATGCGGTGTAGAAGCGGCCCACGAAGCGCCGTGCGCGGTCCGACAGTTCGATGTCGACGGCGCTCCAGTTCCAGTGGCGTGCGGCCCGCTCGCGCTCACGCTGGTTCGCCACCAGCGACCGTTCGTAGTCGGCCCTGATCTGCGGTTCCCGGACCGCGCTCGGATCGATGCCCGGCGGGTACACCGGCCCGCCGGGGGGCGACACCGGCGCGAGCTTCATCGCCGGCGTGTGGGCCGGATCGAAGCTTGAGTCGCTCGCAGCGTCGAGCCGCGCCAGCACCATCAGCCAGCCCTGCAGCACGGCCAGCCGCGCTTCGCCGCGGGCCTGCGCGCCAAGCGGTGCGAACAGGTCGATTCGGTCGAGTGCCTCGCCAGCCGTGCGCAGTAGCAGCAGGTCGTGCTGTTCGTCGTAGCGCTGCAGCAGGGACGTGATGGTGGGGTTCATGGCGGTATCGAGTGCGCGCGCGGGTGCAGGTCGGTTCGGGCATTTGCAGCGCAAGCCAGGCATAGGGCGAGGGCGGCCAGTGCGCGCGTCATTCGACGGAGCTCGGGTCGGCGAAATTCACCGCCGCGCGGGCACCGGCCTTGGTGCCGGCGATCACCCCGGTGGCGTCGACATTGAAACGCTGATTCACGGTGTGCAGGCGCCGGAAAGGCCCGGCCGCACCGACCCGCCAGCGCCAGGGAATGGGGATCAGCACGGCGCCTGTTTGCGGCGCCACCCACGGGGCGGGGTTGCTGACCCCGACGTTGTCATGTTCCGACAAGAAGGTGCCCATGCCGGCCTGCACATGCGTCGTGAACCCGGTGCCAGTGGCTGCCGGGTGATGCCCGAGGCCGCCGTTGGCGGTCAGAACGCCCGAGGCGGTGGCCAGCGCCTCGCTCTCGATCACCTGCACGCGGTGAAAATTCACATCGTCCGGCCCGAGGAAGACGTTGGTGCTGAACTGCAGCGTCAGGCTGTTCGCATGGTGCAGCACGCGGTTCGCGCGGCTGAAGCGCTTGATCATGCGCACCGTGTCGGGTTCGACGACGGTCAGCGTGATCGCTGCGCTGCAGCCGCCGCCGGTGGCGGTGATCGTGAGGGTGCCCTCAACGTCCGGTGCGGTGAAGGTCACGCTGGCACCGTTGGCCGCCGACAGGTGGTCGGCCGGCGCCCAGGTGGCTGCGCCGAGCGAGTACGTCAGCTCCACGCGTTCGCCCACCGCCATGCGGGTGCGGGCGCGGTCGGGCGGCTCGGTCATCACCATTTGCGACGTGACGGCAGCGCCGGCGCAGGGGCAAGGCGTTACGGTGTCCGGGCCGCAGTCAGCGGGCGCCGGCTCTGCCGCAGCCGCGCTGGGGGCGGTTGCGGCCGCTCCGGCATCGGCGCCGGCATCCGCAGGGGCTGCCGCGTCGGCACCTGCATCGGGCGCCGCGCTTGCGCCGCCGCCGCCAGCGGCTGCCGGCGCGGCAGGATCGGAAGGGGACGAATCGCACCACATCAGCGTCGCGCCTCCGTCACGGGTTCGAGCAGGATCGCCAGGGTGGCCTGCGCGCGAGCGTGCAGTGCTGCGGTCCGGGCTTCGCCATCGAGGTCCGGACGGGCCAATACGTCGGCGACCCAGGGATGCAACGGATCGCTGGCGACGCCGTGGCCGAAGCCGAACATCAGCGCCAGCAGCAGAGGCCCGGCCGCCGGTCCGCCGAGCCCGAGCCTCGGCGCTTCACTGAACGCATGGTCGATCAGCTTCGAGGCGGTGTCGCGTGACAGGTAGGGCACGCGCTGCGGGTGCAGCCGTGCGATCAGGCCGGGTGCGTGTGCCGCAGGGTCGGCGCCGACGGCGGCAAAGTCGGCGAGGCCGCGCCGGGCTCCCCGCAGCGCCGCGCCGATGCCGTGAACGCCCTGGGGTCCGTAAGCGCGTTCTAGGTAGAGCGTGGCGTGCCAGAACAGCATGCGGGCCCGTTCGGCCGCGCCGTGCACCGCAGCAGGGTCGAGCCAGGGGTGAAGCCAGGTGTACTGTGGGTCGGTGTCGAAGCGGCTGCCGAAATGCGGCATCAGCTGGAGCAGCAGGCGGATGTGTCGCCCCTCGGTGAAACCGGCGCGGCGTGCGGTCGCGAGGCCGACATGGACCGCCGCCTGCAGGCCATCGCGGCCTGCGACGGCATCGAGCGCTGGCGCATAGGCCGCGAGATGGCGCGCCTCCGTGATGGCGTATCGCGCATCGGACTGGACTTGCAGCCGGCCCATCTGGGGGCTGGTGAGGGTGAACATGAGGCTTCCGGGCTGGAAGATGCGCGACAGATGCCGCCACCCGGACTTTAGGAGATCGCCGGGATGGCGTCTATCGTTCGAATTCGGGGGCGGACGCCGGCACCCCGGGTGGCTGTCCGCTGCGCCCACCATTCAGGTTGCCGATCACTGCGCTCGCCAGCGATGTGGCAGCTCAGCAGCCGCCGCACCGCGGGCCGGAGGGCAGCTTTCCGACGCGGCTTCCTACTTGCGTTCCCGGCCAGGAGCGACCACGCATCACCGCACCCTCGGACGACCGCTTGCCGACACCTTCTGGCCGCTGGTTGCCGCCCGGCCGGCGACTCCCGCATCGTCCGCGTTCGAGCCGCATCGCATCGCCAGGATTCGTCTCCCCGGGGCGGTGCACCCGGTCTGTCGGTCACGCACCGACCACCAGAAGCAATTCGTTCGGTCCGACCCAGCCGTTGACGGACTCGAAGCGGGCAAGCCGCCGCGCGATCTCGGCCCAGGCGGCATCTCGGCGCGCGGGCGGCAGAGCATCGATGAGCCTGATGACAGGTGAGCCGGCGCTGCGCACGAAGCTGACGTATTCGGCGACGCCCGACGTGCACATTGGCGCGTCCAGTGTGCGCACCGAGACCGCGTCGAAGCCGGACTCGGCCATCAGCCGCTGCAGTTGCGCCGGCCGCCCAAGGCTCAGCAAAGTGCCTGGCGCGAACGGGTCGCCGGGCGGCGCTCCTGCCAGTTCGAGCGCGGTCTGAACCAGCGTCGTGATACACGGGTTGCCGGCCGGCCCGGCGAAAACCAGCGCCGCAAAACGGCCGCCCGGCGCCAGCGCCGCGCGCACGGCGCGCAGCGCCGCACCGGGGTCGGCACAGAACATCAGTCCGAGCCGACACACGGCGGCGTCGAAGCCGGCACCGGCCAGCGCCAGCGCCTGCGCGTCGGCCACGGCGGTACGCACCGACGCCAGCGGCTCGCCCGCGGCACGCGCTTGGGCCAGCCGTGCCTGCGCATGGGCCAGGATCACCGGCGAGAGGTCGGTCGCGAGCACCTCGCCGTGCGGCCCAGCGCGGCGAGCGATGTCCAGCGTCTGGTCCCCGGCGCCTGCGGCGATGTCGAGCACGCGTACGCCGCTGCGCACGCCGGCGGCGTCCAGCATCGCATCGGTGGCATCGCGCAACCAGGCGCGCACCAGCGGGCCATGTCGGTCCCAGCCCGCGGCCGCGGCGTCCCAGCTGGCGGCCATGGCCTGCGCTTCGGCGTTCATTCTGCGCGGACGCCGGTCGTTGCCAGCACGCGCTGCCAGTGCGGCAACTCGTCGGCGATGCGCTGGCGCATCGCATCGGACGTGCTGGCAACCGCGACCATGCCGGCGTCGGCCAAGGCGGCCTGCAGTGATGGCTGGCGCGCCGCCTCGCGGATGGCACGTGATGCGGCCTCGATCAAGGCCGGCGCGGTGCCGCCGGGCGTGAAGAACCCGAACCATTCGCGCATCGCAAGCGACGGGAAGCCCTGCTCGGCGACGTTCGGCACCCCGGTCAGGAAAGCACTGCGCTGCGTCCCCGAGACCGCCAGCACGCGCAGCTTGCCGGCGTCACGCAGCGGGCGCAGGAGCCCTTCGGGCAGCGCCAGCGCCGCCAGTCGTCTGCCCATCAGGTCGATCAGCGCCGGCGGTCCGCCGGGGTAGGCGACGTGTGTCCAGTCGAGGCCTTGCTCGGCGGCCAGCAGTGCGATCATCAGATGGGGCAGCGTGCCGACGCCCGGTGATCCGTAGCTCGCTTGCGCGCGGTTTGTGCGCACCCAGTCCACCAGGCCGCGCAGGTCGGTCACCGACGCCGGCACCAGCGGACCGACCGCGAGGCCGAGCACCGCCTCGGCCGCCATCGACACGGGTTGCAGGTCGGCCTGCGGGTCGTAGGTGAGCTTGGAGTACAGGAAGGGGTAGACCGATGCCACCGCGCCCTGCGCCAGCAGCAAGGTGGAGCCGTCTGGCGCGGCCTGCTTCAGCGCAGCGACCGCGATGCGCCCCGCCGCGCCCGCGCGGTTGTCGACAACGATGCCACCGGGACGCGCCTGCGCCAGCTGCTCGGCATAGCGGCGTGCGACGATGTCGGGGATCGTGCCGCCGGGCGCGGTGGTCAGGATGCGCAGCGCCGGGGTATCTGCGGCGTGCGCTGCGCGTGTGGGCGCGCCGAGAACCGTGGCATAAGCGAGGGCAGCGCCTGCTCTGAGCAGAGTGCGCCGGTTGGGATGGTGCGCGAGTGCCATGTGCTGTACTCCAGTCGACCGCGCCGGGGATCGGCGCCACGGTTCGCACAGTGCACCGCGCGGTCTTAGAGATCGGGTAGCGATTCAGCTGCGGCCGCGGCCTCAGTGGCGCCGGCCGCCGAAGTAGCGTCCCCGGCGGCGGCCAGCCGCCGGCCTAATCCGTGCAGTGCGCGCACGACGCGGCGGTGCAGTGCGCTCCTGCGCAGCGCGATGCCCGGTGAGTCATCGCCCGGCAGCAGCACGGCCGGGTAGGCGGCGCCGAGCGCCCGCACGGCAGCCGGCAACTGCGCCGGGGTCGCGGCATCCAGCGCCTCCAGTTGACGGTCGAGTGCGGCGACGTCGCTCCAACAGCACGCTGGGTTCAGCAGCAACGCGCCGTGTCGCAGCAGCACGCGGTCGTCGCCGCCGAGCATCCGGCGCAGCCTGTGCAGTGCGTTGTCCAGCGCATTGCGCGCGGCATCGCCTTCGGCGTCGGGCCACAACGTGTCGGCTGCCACCCCCAACGACAGCGGTGCATCACCCTGTGCAACAAGCAGCCGCAGCAGCTCGAGCAGTCGCCGGCTTTCCTTGCGGCCGACGGGCAGCGGCGCGTCGTCTAGCTCGACGCGCCAGCCACCCAACGCGTGCACCCGCAGCGGCCAGGGCCAGAGCGCATCGGCCCCGGACGGTGCCGCGAGCGTGTGGCGGCGCACGATGTCACGCGCGACCGCGGGCTCGATGCCGTGCGCCAGCGCCAATGCCATCAGCCGCGCCATCATGTCGCCGCAGGCGAACAGCATCGGACCATGGCGGAAGCCATGCGCGGCCGCGGCGCCAAGCGCGCCGCGCAGGTGCGTCAGCGCTGCCTCGCCTTCGCCGCGCTGCAGCGCGGCGTACGCAGCAACGGCGCCGCCCACCCAGTGGTGCCACCGTGCCTCGGCATGGAACGGGTGCGCAAACACCTCGTCGAGTACGCGCGCCGCTTCGGCATGCGAGCCACTGCACGCGGCAGCGAGCGCGTGGCCAATGAGCGCGATGTGCTCGCGCAACACGAAGCCGCTGCCGCGCGCGCTGTCGACCGCCGCGCGCATCAGCCGCAGCGCGGTCGGCGCGTCTTGCTCGAGCAGCGCGAGGATGGCGCGCTGGTGCTCGAGCGTGCTGCGCTCGGCCGCCTGGTCCGGGCGCAGCGCCCAGGCGGCGGCGTCGAGGTGGTGGCGCGCTGCGGCGGCGTCGCGCGCTGCAAGTTCGACCAGCATCGCCTGCAATTCGCAGCCGGCGCGCTGCGGCGCAAGCGCCGTGTCCGACGCGACGAGCGCGAGCGCGCGCTGGGCGTCCTCGTGCGCCTCTTGCTGGCGGCCGAGCAGCGTCTTCACGAGGACAGCGACACCCCACCAGCGAAGCAGCGCGCGCGGCGCCGCCGCCGAATCCGTGCACAGCGCGTCGATATGGGCGACGATGCGCTCCAGCCGGTCGACGTGGCCGCGCCATAGCAGGTGGAAGACCAGCGTGCCCAGCAGAAGCCGCTGTCCCGGCGCCGATTCGCGGTGCAGCAATCGTTCGGCACGCGCAGCCAGCGTTTCGGCCAGCGGGTGCCAGGGAGCACGGATGACGACCGCACTGAGCAGCCCGGGCACAACGCGCAGCGCGAGTTCGTCGTTGGCTACGCCGGTGTGGCTGTCGACGTCGGCGCCAGCCACCGTGGCGATTTCGGTGGCACGCTGCGCGAACGCGTCAAGCACCTGCAGGCAGCCGTCGAGCGCGGCGGTGCGCCCCAGCGCGAGCAGCGCCACAGCGCGTGCGGCCGCAACGGCCAGCGCAGCGTCGGCGTGGTCGCCGGCGTCGCGCTGTGCGACTTCAAGGTCGGCCAGCGCCGCTGCCGGGTCGACGTCGAGCGCGCACAGCGCGCGCAGATACACCAGCGCGCGCCGTGGCGCGTCGGGCAGCCGGTCCAGGTGCGTCCGTAGCGCCGCGGTGCGGCCGGTGGCGATGTAGTCCGGCGCCAGCCGCGCCAGCGCGGCGGCGGTCTTGTCCCAGGCGCAGGCATCGGCGAGCCGCTGCAGCCCGGCGTCGACCAGGCCGCGCGCGAGCAGCAGCCGGCCGGCGCGTGCGCGCAGCGCACGCAGCGCAGTCGGCGCCAACGCGCGCTCGATCCGGCGGCGCAGGAACACGGCGAACAACTCGTGGAAGACGTAGACGGTGCCGGCCCCAGTCCCGCGGCGGTCGGTGAACAGGCTGGCCGCCGCCAGCCGCTCGAGCAGGGCCACCGCGTCGTTGCGGCCGGTCAGTTCGGCAGCGAGTTGCGGCGTCGGCCGCTGGCAGCAACGCCAGCATGCCGAGCGAGCGCTGCGCATCGGCATCGAGCCGGCTCAGCACCTCCTCGGCGAAGTAGTCGAACAGCCGCTCCCGTGCTGCCGGCTCGGGCGCCAAGGCCGCGGCCGGTGTGCCGGCGAGCATGAGTGTCATGCCACCCGCCCAGCCCTGCGCAGCGGCCAGCGCGGGTGCCATGGCGTCGGGACGGCCGTGCAGCCGTGTCAGCACCAACGTCTCGGCATCGTCGAAGCGCAGCAGTCCCGGTTCGGCCAGTGCCAGCTGTTGGCGCCCAAGCGCGCCGGCAAACGAGGCGGGCGGCGGCTCACGGCTCGCGAACACCCACTGCACGCCTTCGGGAAGCTCCGACAGCGCCTGCGCCAATGCAGACAGCAGCACAGCGTCGGCGGGCAACTCCTGCGCGTTGTCGAGCACCAGCGTCCATGGCGGCGGCAGCGCGCGCAGGTATGCGCGCACACGGCGACGCAGCCAGCCGGGAAGATCGGCCGCATCGTCGGCGCCAAAGGCCGGCCAGACGTCACGGCGACCGGCGGCGTCGGCGATCAATGCATCGAGCGACGTCGCCAGCGTCGCCGGGTCGGCGTCGCCGGAGTCGATCTGCAGCCACAAGGTGCGCCGCCCCCGTGCCTGCAGCCAGGTCGCCAGCGCGGTCGACTTGCCGGCGCCCGGCGTGGCGGCAACCCAAAGCCCAGGCGAAGTGGCCAACCCGTCGAGCGCGGCGAAGACACGCTCGCGCGCGAAAACGCGTCCCAATCGAGGCGGAGCGAGCTTGGCGAGCGGCACAGGTGGTGCGACGTGGGTGTGATCCATGGCGAGATTCAGCATAACTTGGTGTGGGCCGACACCAGGGGGAGTGCTGTCACACGAGACACGGCTCGCGCCACCGTCGGTGTCGAGGACTTGTCTTCAGTCAGTCGCGCGACGCGGCCGACGGCGAGGGATAAGAGACTCCTGCACAGTTACTGCCAACAGTCTGGTTGCAGCTTGTGACCGGTCGCTAAAGGAGCCGGCGGCAACGGACCGGAAAGGGTCGGCAGCACCCGTTCGCGACTCATGGAAGCTGCCGGTGACCGGTCGCCCACGTTGGAGCGGCGGCCTCATCGGCTCGACCGCCGATAACCAACTGGTTCCGAGGTACAGCGGTCAGACGACGAGGACCGTGGAATCCCGTCTCATCGATCCAGACCAGCCGCCGCTGTCCCCCGTCGCGAAACCAGTCAGACGGGCCCACGCAAGCCCGAGGCCTTGCCTCGCTGCAGACCAGTGCACCTGAGTGGGTCGTGAGGCGGCAGCCGAACCTCTTCACGCGTATGCTCGCGCGTCGTGTCCCCGCAGTTCTGCCTCTATGCGCCTTTCCTGCCTGCGTGAACGCGCGGCTCGTCGGTTTTGCCTCGGTGTGCGCACCCGGCGGGTTGCTGGGAGTCCGGCGTGTACGAGGCCGGCCCGTACGGCCGGCGGCGAACGCAGTCCGGCGTGCGTCCACCCTTGCACGCGCCTCCGGTGCCGCAGCTACAACCCGCGGGCATGGACTGCGTCGTTCCGCATGGCGGCCAGGCTCGAAACGTCGTCCCGGCTGTGACTGGAACATCCCCGCCGGTTCGGCTCGCTCGGGTTTGAACCTCATCAGAAGGACTGCGCATGCCGGATGCCGAGCTGAACGAATACGCGCTTGATTCGCTGTCCGAAGCGTCCGACCTGCAGGCCCTGCTCCACCTCCTGCTGCAAGGCAGCGACGCCGTGGCGGCAGCCCTCGAGCCGATCGCCGCATCGAGCCGTTCTGTCGTCCTGAGCCGGGACGGATCGCCACGGCCCTGGCTTGTCGGCGGCGGCATGGCTCGCGTGGTGGCCGAGCATGATGGCTGGGTCGAGGGGTCGATCGGCGAGGCGGGCGAGCCGTATCCCTGCGCCGCCCTGCCGCTGCGAGCACGCTCGGGCAACGTGCTCGGCGCCCTGATCCTGGCCGTGTCCCCTGGATGCGGCATCACGTCGATGCAGCGTGCCGGACTCGAGGGTGCGGCGCTGCTCGCCAATGCGCTGCTCGAGGGGCGGCGTGCGGCGCATCACGAGAGCCGCTGCATGGCCTTCAACGCGCTGCTGTTCGATGTGCTGCGGCGGTCGGCAGTCGGCGAGCCGGTGTGCGGCCTCGCCGAACGGCTGTGCCACGGCCTGTCGAAGCAGTTGCACCGCGCTCGCGTGTCGATCGAACGGGTCGGCACCGATCGCCGGCAGCTGCAACGCATCGGCCAGTCGCCCGCCGTGCCCCGGGTCGAGCCCGCCACGTTCGACCTCGGCCATCCGCATCCGCCCTGGACCATGGCGCTGGAGCAGCGCGTCGACATCCTGTGCAGCGATCTCGCCAGCGACACCCGCTGGTCCTGGCTGCACGAGCAGCTCGCGGCGGAAGGCATCGCCGCGATGTGGGTGCTGCCGCTTTTTTCCCGCGGCGAGGAAGCCATCGGCACGCTCAATGTCTACTTCGAGAAAGCCGGCGAGCCGACCGCGTCCTCGCGCGCGCTGGTCGACATGGCGACCAGCGCGGCGGCGCTGATCATCGAGGGCGATGCCGTGCTGCGCGCCTTGCACGATTCGCGGCGGCAACTGAGCGAAACGCAGGAGGTCGCGCGGATCGGCTCGTTCTCGGTCGATGCGCTGACCGGCGAGAAGAGCGGCTGCGATTACACGCATCGCCTCCTCGGCATACCCGAGCACGTCCGGTCCGTCGACGCGGCCGAGTACGACCGCCTGATCCATCCCGACGACCTCGACCGCGTGCGGCACATGCGAGCCGAAGCCGCGCGCACCGGCGAGCCGCTCGACATCACCTACCGCATCCACCGCCTGAACGACGGCGTCCAGCGCTGGGTGCATGGACGGCTGGTGCCGATCCGCGACGAGAACGGCCGCATCGTGCGCTACACGGGTGCGCTGCGCGACATCACCGACGAGCGGCAGGCGGAGGAGGCGCTGCGGCTGGCGCAGCGCGCCAGCGACGCCAGCAGCGCCGGCATCCTGATCTGCGATGCGACGCAGCCCGACATGCCGATCATCTACACCAACGTTGCGTATGAGACGTTGACCGGCTACCGGCGCGACGAAGTCATCGGCCGCAACTGCCGCTTCCTGCAGGGCGTCGACCGCGACCAGGGCGGCCTGCAGGAAATTCGCCAGGCCATCCGCGAGGGTCGCGAGGGCCATGCGGTGCTGCGCAACTACCGCAAGGACGGCAGCCCGTTCTGGATCGACCTGCGCATCGCGCCGGTGCACGACGAGTCCGGCGCGCTCACCCACTACGTCGGCTCGCAGATCGATCTGACGGCGCGCATCCGCTACGAGGAAGAACTCGCCCATCGGGCGGGACACGACGCGCTGACCGGGCTGGTGAACCGCAATCTGCTGGCCGACCGCATCGAGCAGGCCATCCTGCACGCCACGGCCTCGGGCGCGGGCTTCGCGGTCGTCATCCTCGATCTCGACCGGTTCAAGTTCGTCAACGACAGCATGGGCCATGCGGCGGGGGATGCGCTGCTGTGCGCCGCCGCGCAGCGCCTGCGCGAGAGCGTCGCGCCAGTCGACACGGTGGCGCGCATGGGGGGCGACGAGTTCGTCCTCCTGCTCACCGGCACGAACGGTGCAGAGGAGGCGCAGCGCCGGGCCGACGGGAGCGTCCAGGCACTCTGCGCCCCGCTCGACATCGACGGCCAGCACCTGTCGCTGACGGCCAGCGCCGGCATCGCGCTGTATCCCGAGCACGGCACCGCCGCGAGCGAGCTGCTTCGGCATGCGGACATCGCGATGTACGCGGCCAAGGAGGGTGGGCGCGCGCACACGCGGCTGTTCGCGCCGACCTTGAGCGCAGCCGCCGAGCGCCGGCTGCAGGTCAAGAACGAGTTCCAGGCGGCGATCGCGTCGCAGCAGTTCGTGCTGCACTACCAGCCGAAGGTCGACGCCAGCGACGGCACCGTCGTCGGCTTCGAGGCGCTGGTGCGCTGGCAGCATCCACAGCGGGGGCTGCTCCAGCCCGCCGCCTTCATCGACGAGGCCGAGGCGCTCGGCGTGCTCGACGAGCTCGGCTGCTGGGTCATCGACGAGGCCTGCCGCCAGAGCCGCCTCTGGTGCGACAGCGGCAGCCTGGCGCTGCCGATCGCCGTCAACGTGTCGGCCTCGCAGTTTCGAAACGGCAGGGTGGTCGAGGAAATCGAGGCGTCGCTGCGCCGTCACGGCGTCGATGCGCAACAGCTCGAGCTCGAGGTCACCGAATCGGTGGTGATGGAGCGTCCCGACGAGTTCGTGCGCACGCTGTCGGCGCTGCGCGAGCGCGGTGTGCGGGTGTCGGTCGACGACTTCGGCACCGGCTATTCCAGCCTGAGTTTCCTGAAGCGCTTCCCGATCGACTTCCTGAAGATCGATCGCGCCTTCGTTCGCGACGTCCTCAACGACGCCTCGGATGCGGCAATCTGCGAAACGATCATCGTCATGGCGCACAACCTGGGCCTTCGCGTCATCGCCGAAGGCGTCGAGACGATCGAGCAGGCCGACTTCCTGTGGCAGCGCGGCTGCGATTACCTGCAAGGCTACCTGTTCGCCCGCCCGGCACCCGCGGACACCCCCTTCGCGTCGCGCCATGAGGTGCACTTGAATCGAAGCTAGCTTCCAGCCGCCAAGGCACGGTCAACCTGTTCGCCGCACTGGAGGTCGCCACCGGCGTCATCCGCGGCAAGGCGACGCAGACCAAGAAGCGCGCAGAGTTCAGGAAGCCTGCGGCGACCTGAGATCCCCCATGACTGCCGACGCGCCACCAAGATCGCCAGAGGTCGCCGCCACCGCCCGCTCGAGCCAGCGAAATCCGATCCGCTCCTGTTCGAGCCGGATCGGGCGCTCGCCCAGACGCTTCCAGCGCAAGGCGTCGTAGAGCGCGCGCTCTTCGGCGGTCAGGCCCGGCAGGTCGCGCAGCGTCGGCTGCGGCTCGTCGGTCCACTGCAGCTCGTGCACGAGCAAGGTGTCGCGGTCCATCAGAAACGATTCGACGTGGGCGAAGTGCCCGCGCAGCTGGTCGAGGATGGCGAAGCCGTGCGTGTCGATGTCGCCCCAGTAGTGCAGCGTGCGGTCGTTCAGCCAACGCGCCTCGGCGAGCTTGTCGAAGCCGTAGCCCGCGCCGAAGAGCACCAGCGCGTCAGGCGCCGGTGGAAAGGCGAGGAAGTTGATTTCGTTCTCGGTAACAAAGACCCGCGATACCGGCGGGTCGAGCCGCGCAAACGCGTCGTGGTTCAGCGCGATGTCCTCTTCGACGCCGGTCGATAGCAGAGACTGTCCACGATCGAGCATTCGAAATCGCACCCGCACCGGCTTCGACCGAAAGCCGTAGCGGCGCGCAAAGTTGGCCGTACCCGAAAAGGCAGCGTCGACCGCTTCGGGCGGCAACGCGAGGTCGAGCAGCTCGGCGAGTACACCGGCGCTGGCTTCGATCGTCTTGCTGTGCACGCCGGGCAGATCGACTTGCCGCAAATACACGTTCGGCCGTGGATTCGCGCGCAGCCAGAGGACGATCGCGAGCAGCGTCGGCCACTCTCCGGCCAGCGCGAGCGCACGCAGCGGATTCGCCTGCAACCACGGCAGCAGGGCCGGCAGCCGCTCGCGGGTGGTGGCGACGAGCGCGACGAAGCGGCGGCCATCGGCCGTCTTGCCGATCAACCGCAGCGCATCGTCGAGCGAGTCGACCCACGCCTCGCCCGGCAAGGCGTTGTTGCCGAGCACCCGATGCCTGAACTCGCGCAGCACCAGCCGATAGCCGCTGCCCTGCGCCGGTTGCAGCGACCGCGACCACGCGCGCGCCTCGTCGAAGCGGTCCGACAGCTCGGCCGACGAAGGCGCCTTCAGCGCCAGCCGCAGCGGAAACCCGTCACCCGGCTCGACCAGGGCAGCGAGCAGCCGCCCCTTGTCCCACAGCCTTTGCACCTGCGCGCGCAGGTCGCCGGCGGTCGTCCAGCCGGTCATTCAGCAACCGGCGCCCGCTGCGCATCGCGCTCGGCGCGGTACTCCTCGATGCCGAGGTTGCGCAGCTTCGACGCGCTGCCGTCTTCGTTGTGCACGAAGCCGACGCTCGCGACGAACGGCTCGATGATGTGGATCTTCTGCAGCGGCGTGACGATCAGCAGCTGCAGGTTGAGCTGCTTGAAAGAGCCGCAGGCCGTACTGCGCCGATTCGTCCGAGCCGCGGCCGAAGGCCTCGTCGATGACGACGAAGCGGAACGAGCGCGAGCGCACCGCGCCCCATTCGAGGCCGAACTGGTAGGCGAGGCTCGCGGCCAGGATGGTGTAGGCGAGCTTTTCCTTCTGCCCGCCCGACTTGCCGCCCGAATCGGAGTAGTGCTCGTGTTCGCTCTCGATCCTCGCGCCAGCGCTCGCTGGCAGCGAAGACGAACCAGTTGCGCACGTCGGTGACCTTGGCGCGTCCAGCGGCGGTCCATGCTCGGCCGAGCCCTCGCGGCCGCGAAAGCGCTCGATGATGCGCTTGACCTGCAGGAACTTGGCCTCCGAATACTGCGCATCGTCCGAGCCGGTGAAGCGCACCCTCGGTGCAGGCGCGCAGCTCGGTCTGGAAGTCGCGGATGTCGGCGTCGGTCGCGGGCTGCGCTTCGAGCACGATGTAGCGGTCCGGGTTGTAGTCGATCTGCGTCAGCGAGTCGTTGATGCGCGCGATGCGCTCCTTGATCGTCTCGCGCTCGCGGTGCAAGCTGCGACTGGAAGTTGGCGACCTCGCGGATCGTGTTCTCGTTGAGCAGCTCCTTGAAGCGCGCTCGAAGCGCGGCAGGTCGTCGGCGTGCGAGCCGGTCGAGCATCGCGCGGTACTCGCCGGCGGCGTCGACGCTCGCGTCGACCTCCTGCGTGTCGAGCTTGTACGCCTCGTTGTACTCGGCCATCGCCTTGACGATCTTTTCGCGCAGCCGTGCCAGCTTCTTGTCCTCGGCGTCGATGCGCTCCTGCAGCCACTTGCGCAGGTCCTGCTCGCGGTTGTCGCACGACTCGACAGTCAGGGCGTGATCGCCGAGCGCCTCGGCGCGCAGCGGCTCGATCAGCGCGAAGTGCCCGGCCTGCGCCGCCGCTGAAGGCGCATCTGCCAGCAGCGCGCGTCGCCTCGCAGCAGCGCGGTCGCATCGGCGAGCTTCTGCGTCGGCCTTCGAGCGATGGTCCTTGCGCTCATCGAGCGCGCGTGACGTCGGCATCGAGCGCTTCAAGCAATGCGGCGAGCCGTTCGCCGAGCGTGCTTCAGCACGTCCGATGCTGCTTCGAGCGCGCGCTTCTCGTCTTGCAGCGCTGGCGATGTCCGCGGCGAGCGAGCGCCAGTCCAGCTCGGCGAAATCGCGGTACTCGTCGAGCTTGCCGAGCGACTGCAGCCGCTCGCGCAGCTCACTTTGCTCCTTCTGCAGGCCGCCGATGCCGGGTGCCGATCTCGGCCAGCCGCGCCTGCAGCACCGTGCCTTGGCCTGCAGCGCGGCGATCTTGGCCTGCGTTGCTCCAGCCGAGCACGTAGCGGCTGCGGTCGTCGAGGCGGTGCCGGTCGTCCTTCTCGTGGCGCTCGCCGGGGGCCTTGATCTGGCCGGCGCGCGTGATCGCCGTGGTCTCGCGGCGGAACTGCTCCGGCGCTGTGCAGCAGGCGATGTCGAAGCGGTGCGCCGAGCTCGCGCTCGAGCCAGTCGTAGAAAGGCGAATCAGGCTTGAGCGCCAGCTTGCGGACCAGCGAATCGGGGTGCAGCGACGGCACGTCGCCGCGCCCGTCCTTGCGCGCCGGCCGGACGCGGAAATAGACCAGCCGGCCCTTCAGATGCGTGCGGTCGACCCAGTCGGCCACCGCCGGATAGTGCGCGTCGGGCACCAGCAGCGACAGGCCGAAATTGCGCAGCAGCCGCTCGGCCGCGCCTTCCCAGTCGCGCTCGTCGTCGCGCACCTGAAGCAGTTCGCCGGCGAACGGCATGTCGGCTTCGGACAGCTTCAAGCGCCGACGCACAACGCTGCTGCGCATCGCGATCTGCTGCGCGTCGATGTTGCTGCGCCGCGCCTGCAGGCTGGCGATCTCGGCGCTCAGATCGTCGTGTTCCTTGCGACCCTGAGCGAAATCGACGCCGGCTTCGTTAAGCGCGTTCTGCACAGCAGCTTCGCGCTCGGCAGCCGTCTCGCGCAACGCCGGCGCAAAGGCGCCGCTGCGCGACGAAGTCGTCGGCCTTGTCGACGGCAAGCAGACCGAGCCGGCGCCGCAGTTCGTCGTATCGCTTCGCCTTGTCGAGCCGGCGCTGCCGTTCGCGGTCCTTGCGCGTCGATCTCGAGCGCCAAGGCGTTCGAGTCGGTCGCCGCCGTTGTCGCCGATCGCGCGGCGCAGCTCGCGCTCCTCGGTTCGCTGCTCCTTCATGCTGCGCGTCGACGCGCTCGATCTGGCCAGCGTGGCGCGCCAGCTCGTCGTTCAGATTGGCGATGCGCTTGATCGAGCAAGCTCGGCCTTGAGTCCCGCGAAGTACGGCCGCAGCGCCTCGCGGCACGCGCGCAGCTGCTCGGCCTGCGCGACCAGCTCGTCGTGCCGCGCGCAATCGGCGACCAGCGGCGCGAGCAGCTCGACCTGCCGCTTGGCCTTCAGCACCGCCTCGTGCGCGCGGTTCAGGTCGTCGAAGTGCGCGATCAGCGCCTGCAGCCGCGGCGCCACGTCGAACGGCTCGAGCATGTGGCTGCGCACGAAATCGGTCAGGTTGCCGACCGACTTCATCGACACCGTCTGGTGGAACAGCTCGAGCGCCTGCTCGTTGTCGATGCCGAAGCGCCGGCGGAACAGCGCTCCGTATGGCGGAAAGCTGTCCTCCATTTCGACGCCGTTCGCACGCAGCCGCTTGCGCAGCTGGGCGATGTCGGTGCCGAAGTCGGCGAAGTCGCCGGCGATCGACAGCGCCGCGCTCGGCGCACTGACATAGAAGCGCGCCGGCTGGCCATGCGGATCCTTGAGCCAGAACACCTGCGCCAGCGTCACGGTCTGGTCGTAGCCGGCGTTGTGGAACACGCCGAGGATGACCGAATAGCTGCTGGCGTCGCGCAGCGCGACCGGCCGGCCCGCGGCGCCGCTGCTCGTTGCGCTCGGACTTGTAGTGGCCGAGCACGTAGGAGCGCAGCGTGCGCTCGCGGCTGTCGGCGCCGGCGGCCTTGTTGTAGGCGACGCGGTGCGCCGGCACCAGCAGCGTCGTCACCGCGTCGACCAGTGTCGACTTGCCCGAGCCGATGTCGCCGGTCAGCAGCGCGTTGCGGCCATCGGCGCGCAACGTCCAGACGCGGCCGTCGAAGGTGCCCCAGTTGTAGACCTCGAGCCGCTGCAGGCGAAATCCGGACAGCTGCTCGTCGGCAAGGAAGTCGAAGGAGAGCGCCTCGTTTTGCATAAGGGTCGAGGGCAACGCGGGCCGAGTCAGCGGCCGTGAAAGCGTTTGCAGCCCGAGAACAGCTTGCTGCCGAACACCTGCGTCGCCCCGCACGTCATGCTTCGACCAGTTCGTAAGAGAAGTGGGGTGCACCCGTTCTGCTCGAAGCGTGCTCTATGGTGATCGCACAAATGTTTCCGCTGGCATCGACCTCGAGCAGCGTGTTCTCATCGAGATCGCGCGTTTCCGAAATGGGTACGTCCCGAAACTCGATCAGAAGCGTGTCTGTGTCTGGAAAATAGCGAACTCTCATGGCACGAACCTTCGGTCGAAGAATGCGTTGTGGACCGTTTCTAGGTCGGACATCAAGACAACACGCAAGTAGCGGTTGCCCATTTCTGGCACCTGTACCCACCGCCTGACGCGGCCGTCGGCCTGGATGGTTTCACGGAGCGGAGACCGGATTGCCCGTTCGATCCACTCGTCCCGGATCGGTGCTCTATCCGGGCGCGTGCGGATGGCCTCGAAATACTGCGTCGCCTTCACCGCGAGAGCGTACCAGCCATCCCGATGCAGAAGCCGCCTTCATTCTTTAACAATGTCTCCCGCCAGCTGCGCCCGATACCCCGCCAGCCGCGCATCGAAATCGGCCAGCCATTGCGCGTCGACGAAGGCCTTGATGATGCGTTGCACCTCGATCATCTCGTTCTGGCCGCGCAGACGCCGGATGAAGCCGAGGTCGGCGATGCGGTTCAGGTGCGCGTCGACCTGGTCGATCAGCCGCGTCTCGTTGCTGCCGGCGGGCAGGAAGACGCGGATCGTCTCGACCACCTCGTCGCGCGACAGGATCAGCCGCGTGCCGCTGCCCGCGGCGTCGAACTCGGCGAGCTTCTTGCGCAGCAGCGCAAGCACCAGGCTGACCGGAAACGACAGCGGCCGGCGCGCGACCAGCCGCGGCAGCCTGGGCGCGGCGTCTTCCTCCGACTCGGGTCGGGCACGCAGGAAGGCATAGCCTTCGGCTTGGTCGAGGCTCAACTCCAGGCCGAGCACGCTGACGTAGTCGCGCACCCGACCCTGCAAATCGAGCAGCGCGCCCCACTGCGCGGCGTCGGCATCGCGGTAGATCACGCCCTTGAGCAGCGGAATCACCACTGCCGACAGGTCGGGCTGCACCACGCCTTGGGCCGCCATCGTCATCGCGTGTAGATCACGCGCGGCAGTCGGGCGCGCCTGGTCGCGCCGCTTTCGCTCTGCCAGGCGATGACATCCTCGACCCCGTCGTCGATCAGCGTGCCGCGTCGTTCGCCGGCGAGCTGCAGGTAGGCGACGAGTTCGGCCAGGCCCTGCGCCAGCGGGCGCGCCTCGAGCAGTTCGTGCAGCGTCACCTGCGAGCGCTGCTGCAGTGCCTGCCGCACGTGCTGGGCGAGTGCGGCGCGTGTCGACGACGAACTGCGCATAGAGTGCAGCGGCGTCCAGGTCTTCGGTGCCGGCTTCGAGCCGGGTGCTCGCGATCGCCGGCTTCAGCGGCGGTGCATGCAGCGGCCGCTCCATCGGCAGCTCGATGCCCGCGGCGGTGTCGGCCATGGACATGAAGTCGCCCGCCGGTGGGCACTCGCGCACGGCGAGCGCGCCGGCTTCGATGCCGAGCGCAGGATTTCCATGATGCGGCGGTTCTCGAGAAAGGCCTGGTCGTCGAGGAAGCGGCGCAACTGCTGCGACAGCAGTGCCACCGTGCGCTGGGCGTGCTCGCCGGCCTCGAGCCAGTCGTAGTGGACCCGCCGCATCCGCGCGTCCGGCGCCAGCTCGGCGACGGGCGGCAGGTCGAGCACGCGGTCGAGCAATTGCGTCAGCTCTTCCTGCCGAGCCTGCGACATCAAGAAGTCCCAGAAGGCGCGAAAGCTCCGCCCCTGGTCCGACTCGGCGATCAGGTCGCGCTCGCCCATGATGTCGTGCAGCAGTGCGCCCTTGGCGCCGTCCCACAGGGCGATGCGCTCGCGCACGCGGCGGTCGAGCGCGCGGAAGTTGTGCTCGACCTCGCGGAAATCGGCAAGCAGCTCACGCGCAAGCGCGGCGAACTGCTGGAACCGCTCCTTGACGGCGGTGTCGTTCATCAGCGGCACGTCGCCGCGCTGCACCCGGTCGATCTCGGCGTCGATCTCGTCGCGGCGCTTCTGCAGCTCGCCCACGCGTGCCTCGACGTCGGTCTCGCTGCCCTCGTTCATCTGCCGCAGCAGCTCGAACAGGGTCAGCAGCCGCGACTCGGTGCCGACGAAAACGCGCTCGGCAAGGCTCGCCAGCCAAGCGATCGCCTTCTCGGTGGCCGGCGTGAGGTCGAAATGCGGCTCGTCGGAGCCCGGCGGATAGAACTTGCGAAGCCAACCCTTGTCGTTGGCCGCCCAGTCGTTCAGATAGTGCGAGGCCGACTTCGTGTAAGGGGTGTCCGGGCGCTGCTCGCGGACCGCATAAAGGCAGTCGTCGAGGACCTCGGCAAGGTCCGACTGGCTCATCAGGCGCACGTTCGGCACGATGAAGGCGCGGTGCAGAAAACTGGCGACGAGCGGCGCCGAATCGGCCGCCAGCAGCCGCCACGCCGGATGCTGGCGGCGCATCGCCTCGAGCGTCGCGTGGTCGAGATCCATCGCGGCAATTGTCGCCCTTGACCGACCGCAGCCCTTGCACCGGGGGGTCGCGCCGCCGCGGCGAAACGCGCCTGCGACGGCGACAGTCAGCGCGTCGTCGACCTGTGGTGCCGCCTTCGCGCCGAGCGGTGACGATGTCCCCGCAGCCCGACCCCCGGGAAGAACCTGTCTCCATCAATGGGACGCGTCGCTTAAGCTTCGCCGCAACCGACGCCGGGTACCACGGACGCGGTTCTGCTTTTCATTTTCACGACCCGCTCGAGGAGACACGATGTCCGACTTCTTTCATCCCACCCGGCGCACCGTCATCGCCGCCGCCCTGCTCGCCGCTGCCACTGCCGGCGCCCAGGCGCAGGACATCAAGATCGGCTACAACGCCGACCAGTCGGCCAGCGGCGTTGCCGAGCTCGGCATCGCTGGCCGCTGGGGCTTCGAGGCGGCGATCGAGGACGTCAACCGCGCCGGCGGCGTGCTCGGCCGCAAGCTGGTTCCGGTGATCCGTGACGACCTCGGCGCGCCGCCGAAGTCGATCCAGAACATGACCGAGCTGATCGACAACGAGAAGGTCCACGCCGTCGTCGGCCCGGCCAACTCGGGCAACGCCCTGGCCTGGCTGCACATTCCGCAGCAGCGCAAGATTCCGGTCGTGGTGCCGATCGCCACCGGCACCGAGATCACGCTGCGCTACGCCAAGGAGCCGCAGAACTACCTGTTCCGCGTCTCGATGGTCGACCGCGAGCAGGTGGCGCTGCTCGGCGCCTATGCCGTCAAGGCGTCGAAGACCGGCAAGATCGGCATCCTGGCCGACTCGACCGGCTACGGCCAGGGCGGCATCAAGGACGCGACCGAGGTGCTGGCGCTGCACAAGGTCACCCCGGTGCTGGTGGAGAAGTTCGGCCCGAAGGACACCGACATGACGTCGCAGCTGACCAAGCTTCGCGACGCGGGCGCCGACACGGTGATCGTCTACGCCATTGCGGACGGCACGGGCCATGTGCTGCGCAGCATGGAAAAGATCAATTACCTGCCCGTCACGCTCGGCACCTGGGGCAACCTCAGCTCGCTGCTGCCGCGCATTGCCGGGCAGAAGATGGCCGAGCACCTGATCCTGGCGGCGTCGACGACCGAAGACACCAACGCCAGGACCAAGGCGCTGGGCGAGCGGGTGCGCAAGAACTTCCCGACCTTGACCACCTTCCCGTGCGCTGCGCAGGCCTACGACGCGGTGATGCTGCTGGCCGCCGCGATGAAGGCGGCGGGCACCACCGACGGCGAGAAGGTCGCCGCAGCGCTCGAGCAGATCGACGGCGTTCAGGGCGTGATCAAGACCTACAACAAGCCGTTCTCGAAGACCGACCACGAGGGCCTCGGCGTGGCCGACTTCTACCTCGCGCGCTGGAAGGGCAACACGCCGGTGCGCTACGAGGACGCGTTCATCAAGTCGCTCACCGCGGCCGATCTGAAGAAGTAACCGGCTGCACGCGCTTGCGGGCCGCCGGCCCGCGAGCGGCACTCACTGCAAAGGGCGGGCATGGTCGCGATCCTCCAGGCGGTGTTCAGCGGGCTGGCTCTGGGCAGCATCTATGCCCTGGTCGCGCTCGGCTTCAACATCACCCACAACACGACGAAGACCTTCAACTTCGGCCAGGGCGAGTTCCTGGTCGCCGGCGCCTTCGTCGCCGTCTCGGGGCTGCTGCTGCTCTCGGGCAAGGGCGTCACCGGCGCGCTGCAGCCCGAGGACGTGACGCTGCTGCGCTACGTGGGCAGCCTGGTGATCAGCATCGTCGTGCTCGGCCTGCTCGGGGTGCTGCTCTACTACACCGCGGTGCGGCCCTTCGTCGGCATGGGCGGCCTGGCCTGGGTGATGAGCACCATCGGCTTCGGCATCATCATCCAGAACACCGCGCTGGCGATCTGGGGCCCGTCGCCGATGGTCATGCCGTCGCCGCTCGGCAACGAGGTCATCCGGATCGGCGGCGCGGGCATCCTGCCGCAGGAGGTGCTCGTGCTCGGCTCGAGCATCGTCGTCATGCTCTGCCTCGACCTGGTGATGCGGCGCACCAAGATCGGCAAGGCGGTGCGCGCGGTGGCGCAAAGCCGCAACGCGGCGACGCTGATGGGCATCAACGTGTCCGCCGTGGTTGTGCTGGCGTTCGTCGTCAGCAGCAGCCTCGCGGGCCTTGCCGGCCTGCTGATCGCACCGATCACCACGGCCTCGGTCTTCATGGGCCTGACGATCGCGCTGAAGGCCTTTTCGGCGGCCATCCTCGGCGGGCTGAACAACGCCCGCGGCTGCATGCTCGGCGGCTTCCTGCTCGGCCTGGTCGAGGCGCTGGTCGGCCTGTGGCATGCCGAGTTGCGCGAGATCAGCATCTTTTTGCTGATCATCCTGGTGCTGGTGCTCAAGCCCGAAGGCCTGCTCGGCCAGCGCGTGGCGGAGAAGGTCTGATGCAGGACCCACGCCGCTCGAATCTCGCGCACATGGGCGGCGTCGCCGCCGTCGCCGCGGCCATCGCCGTCGTCCCGTTCCTGACCGACAACGCCTTCTACCTGA
Organism: uncultured beta proteobacterium; assembly: GCA_963826695.1. Classification (GTDB taxonomy): domain Bacteria; phylum Pseudomonadota; class Gammaproteobacteria; order Burkholderiales; family Burkholderiaceae_C; genus CAWGXZ01. The sequence goes on along the minus strand of CAWGXZ010000003.1, from coordinate 283,212 downwards.
AGGTGCTGTTCCTGATCGCCATGAACTACCTGGCCGCCGCCGGGCTGAACGTGCTCGTCGGCCATGCGGGGCAGAAGTCGCTCGGCCATGCCGGGCTGTTTGCCGTCGGCGCCTACACGGTGGCGCTGCTGACCGCGCGCCACGGCTGGAATCCCTGGCTCGCCTTCGTCGCCGCCGGTGTGATGGCGGGCCTCTTCGGCGTGCTGATCGCGTTGCCGGCGCTGCGCGTCAAGGGCCCGGCACTGGCGATGGTGACGATCGGCTTCGGCATCGTCGTCGAGAAGGTCGTCTCCGAATGGCAGGACGTCTTCGCCGGCCAGCAGGGCATCTACGGCGTGGTGCCGCCGTCGTGGTTCGGCAAGGCCTTCGACGCGCGCGAGTGGGTCTGGTTCGCCGGGGCGCTGGCGATCGTCGCGCACCTGATGATCCGCTCGCTGCTGCGCGGCAAGGTCGGCCGCGCGCTGATGGCGGTGAACACCGCCGAGGTCGCCGCCGAGAGCGTCGGCGTCAGCGTCTACCGCTACAAGGTGCTCGCCTTCGTCGTCAGCGCGGTCACCTGCGGATTCGCCGGCGCCATGGTGGCGCAGCAGAACCAGTACATCAGCTCCGACTTCATCACCTTCGGCATGTCGATCTTCTTCCTGCTGATCGTGCTCTTCGGCGGGCCGTCGATCTACGGCCCGCTGCTCGGCGCCATCGTGCTGACGCTGCTCGATGCCTTCCTCGCCCGCTGGCCGCACGTGCAGCACTTCACCTACGGCGCGCTGCTGCTGTTCGCGCTCTACGTCATGCCCAACGGGCTGGCGGGTGCGATCGGCAAGCTGGCCACGCGCCTCTCGCCGGCGATGCGTCGCCAGCCGCCGCTGCCGCCTCCGGCAGGGGAGTGGCGGCTGCGCGGCACCGAGGTGCTCGCTGCGGATCGGCCGCTGCTCTCGGCACGCGGCCTCTACAAGGCCTATGGCGGCGTGGTGCCGACCAACAACGTCGACATCGAGCTGAAGACCGGCCACATCCATTCGCTGATCGGCCCCAACGGCGCCGGCAAGACGACGCTGCTGAACATCCTGTCGGGCATCGTGCCGCCCGACCGCGGCACGATCGAATTCAACGGCAGCAACCTCGCCGGCCTGGCGCCGAACCGCATTTCACAGCTCGGCCTCGGCCGCACCTTCCAGAACCTGAAGCTGTTCAGCGACATGACCGTGCTCGACAACGTCAAGGTCGGCCTGCACCGGCTGATCGAGCCCGGCTTCCCGAGCTACCTCTTCGGCCTGCCGGCCGCGGCGCACGCCGAGGCGGCGGCTGCCGACGAGGCGCTGCAGATCCTCGACTTCCTCGGCCTGCGCGAGAAGGCCCACGAACGTGCCGGCAGCCTGCCCTACGGCCTGCAGCGCCGGCTCGAGCTGGCGCGGGCGCTGGCCACGCACCCGCGGCTGCTGCTGCTCGACGAGCCCGCCGCCGGCCTCAACCCGCAGGAAACGCAGGCGTTGATCGAGCTGATCGCCAAGGTGCGCGACCTCGGCATCACGGTGCTGCTGATCGAACACCACATGGACCTCGTGATGGCGATTTCCGACCACGTCATCGTGCTCGACTACGGCGAGAAGATCGCCGAAGGCAAGCCGGCCGACATCCAGCGCAACCCGCGGGTCATCGCGGCCTACCTCGGCGACGAGGAAACCGACGACGACGATGCAGCCGATGGCGCGACGCCGCCGCTCGCCGGTGCGGCCGGAGCGGGCCATGTCTGACGCGCCGCTGCTGCAGGTCGAGAACCTCGAGGTGCGCTACGGCGCGATCGAGGCCTTGAAGGGCATTTCGCTCGAGGTGCACGCCGGCGAGGTGGTCACCATCATCGGCGGCAACGGGGCCGGCAAGAGCACGCTGATGAAGACCATCTCCGGGCTCGAAGCCGCGGCCGGTGGCCGCGTGCGCTTCCAGGGGCAGGACATCACCCGCCTGCCCGGCCACCAGCGGGTGGCGCTCGGCATCGCCCAGTCGCCCGAGGGCCGGCAGGTCTTTGCCGACCAGACGGTGCGCGACAACCTGATGCTCGGCGCCTACCACCGCGACGCCAACGCGGTCGAGCTGGCCGCCGACATCGACGCCCAGTTCGCCATCTTCCCGCGGCTGCGCGAGCGCCAGAAGCAGATGGCCGGCACCATGTCGGGCGGCGAGCAGCAGATGCTGGCGATCGCCCGGGCGTTGATGGCACGGCCCAAGCTGCTGCTGCTCGACGAGCCGTCGCTCGGCCTGGCGCCGCTGATCGTCAAGGAGATCTTCGGCGTGATCCGCGGCCTGAAGGCGCATGGCGTGACCATCCTGCTGGTCGAGCAGATGGCCAACCAGGCGCTTGCCGTGGCCGAGCGCGCCTACGTGCTGGAGACCGGTCGCATCACCATGCAGGGCAGCGGCGCCGAGCTGCGGCGCGACCCGAAGATTCGGGCCGCGTACCTCGGGGCGCACTGATGGCGGCGGAAGCGGAAAGCTTCGACTACGTCATCGTCGGCGCCGGTGCGGCCGGCGCGATCCTCGCCAACCGGCTGAGCGAGGACGGCCGCAGCACGGTCTGCCTGCTCGAGGCCGGGCCGCGCGACTGGCATCCGTTCCTGCACATCCCGGCCGGCTTCATCAAGGTGCTGTTCAACCCGGCGTACACGTGGCAGTTCACGTCGGAGCCGACGGCGCAGACGGGCGGGCGGCGCATACCGCTGCCGCAGGGGCGAACGCTCGGCGGCTCGACCTCGGTCAACGGGCTGGTCTACAACCGCGGCCAGCGCGAGGACTTCGACGGCTGGGCCGCACTCGGCAACCGCGGCTGGGGCTACGCCGACGTGCTGCCCTACTTCAAGCGCAACGAGCGGCGCATCGGGCCCGGCGACGACCGGCTGCGCGGGCGCGACGGGCCGCTGCCGGTCAGCGACATCGCCTGGATCCACCCGATCTGCGAGCAGTTCATCGCCGGAGCCGTTGGCCTGGGCATGCCGCGCAACCCCGACTACAACGGCGCTTCGCAGGAAGGCGTGGGCTATTTCCAGCGCACGATCGACGGCCGCTGGCGGATGAGCACCGGCCGCGCGTACCTCTGGCCGGCGCGGCAGCGCAAGAACCTGACGGTGCGCACCGACGCGCGCGCGGTGGCGGTGGTGTTCGACGGCCGGCGCGCCACCGGCGTGCGCTACACCCGCGGCACGGCGGCGTCCACCGCCCGGGTGGTCGCGGCGCGGCGCGAGGTGCTGCTCTGCGCCGGCGCGATCAACACGCCGAAGCTGCTGCAGTTGTCGGGCATCGGCCCGGGCGAACTGCTGCAGCGCATCGGCGTGCCGCTGGTGCATGCGCTGCCGGGTGTCGGCCAGCACCTGAGCGACCACTTCTCGGTGCGCGTCGTCGCCGGCGTCAAGGCGATGTCGACGATGAACGAGCTGTCGCGCGCACCGCGGCTGTGGGGTCAGATCGGCAGCTGGCTGCTCGGCCGGCCGAACATCCTGGCGCTGAGCCCGTCGCTGGTGCACTGGTTCTGGAAGTCGAAGGAAGGCCTCTCGCGGCCGGACCTGCAGGGTGTCTTCGCGCCGGCGAGCTACCGCGAAGGCTACGTCGGCGTGCTCGACACCTATCCCGGGATGACCTGCGGGGTCTGGCAGCACCGGCCGCACAGCACCGGCTTCGTCGAGGCACGCTCGGCCGACCCCTACGCCGACCCGCTGATCCAGCCGAACTACCTGGCCGACGAGCGCGACCGCGAGGTGCTGCTCGGCGGCATCCGCCTGGCTCGGCGGCTGCTGCGCACGCCCGAGCTGGCGCGCTTCGCCACGAAGGAATCGCTGCCCGGCGAGCAGGTGCAGAGCGACGACGACCTGCTGGCCTTCGCGCACCGCTACGGCGTCTCGTCGTACCACGTCAACGGCAGCGCACGGATGGCACCGGCCGCGGAACCCGGCGCCGTCGTCGACGACGCGTTGCGGGTGCACGGCGTCGAGGGGCTGCGCATCGTCGACGCGTCGGTGATGCCGACGATTCCGTCGGCGAACACCTGCGCCGCGACGATGATGATTGCCGAGAAGGCAGCCGACCTGATCCGCGCGCTTCCTCCCCTGGCACCGGTGGCACTGGAGCCCGCCGCGCCGCCGGCCGCCCGATTGGCGCGCAGTGCGGCCCGCACCCCGGCCGAAGCGGCTGAGCGCGGCGCAGGCGGTCGATGAGCACCGCGCCACCCGACACCGACTGCTTCGATTTCGTCATCGTCGGCGCGGGCGCTGCCGGCTGCGTGCTGGCGAACCGCCTGTCGGCCGACGGCCGCTCGACGGTCTGCCTGCTCGAGGCCGGCCCGCCCGACCGCAACCTCTTCATCCACATTCCCGCCGGCTTCATCAAGCTGGCGACCAACGACACCTACACCTGGCAGTTCAAGACCGAGCCCGGCGAAGGCACGGCCGGGCGGCGCATCCCGACGACCCAGGGCAAGACGCTCGGCGGATCGAGCGCGATCAACGGCTTCAACTGCACCCGCGGCCAGCGCGAGGACTACGACGGCTGGGCCGCGCGCGGCAACCCCGGCTGGAGCTACGCCGACGTGCTGCCCTACTTCAAGCGCAGCGAACGCCGCATCGGCACCTTCGACCCGCACTACCGCGGCAGCGACGGCGAGCTGCCGATCGCCGACTGCGACTGGCGCCACCCGCTGTGCGACGCCTTCATTCAAAGCGCACGCGAGATCGGCGTGCCCGACAACCCCGACTACAACGCCGAGCGCCAGGAAGGCGCCGGCTACTACCAGCGCTGGATCTGGAAGGGCCGGCGCTACAGCGCCGCCACCGCCTTCCTGAAGCCGGTGATGAAGCGGCCGAACCTGGCGGTGCGAACGAACGCGCAGGCCACGCGCATCCTGCTCGAAGGCCGCCGCGCCGTCGGCGTGGCGTATGCGGCCGGCGCCGGCCAGCCGCTGCGCGAGGTGCGCGCCCGCCGCGAGGTGATCGTCTGCGCCGGCGCGGCGAACACGCCCAAGCTGCTGATGCTCTCGGGAATCGGCGCCGCCGAGGTGCTGGGCGCTGCCGGCATCGCCGTGCAGCACCACCTGCCAGGCGTCGGCGAGAACCTGCAGGACCACCACATGGTGCGCTCGGTCTGCCGGGTGAAGAACGCGCGCACGCTCAACGAAACCGCGCGCGGCGTGCAGTTGCTGGCGCAGATCGGCCTGTGGTGCATCGGCAAGCCGAGCATCCTGTCGATCAGCCCGTCGGTGGCCTACGCCTTCTGGAAGTCGAACGAGGCGCTCGACCGTGCCGACCTGCAGTTCCACTTCAGCCCCGGCAGCTACAAGGAAGGCGTGGCCGGCCTGCTCGACGACTTCCCCGGCATGACGCTCGGCTTCTACCAGCTGCGGCCGAAGAGCGCCGGCACGATCCGCCTGCGCTCGGCCGATCCGTTCGACTTTCCGCGGGTGCAGCCGAACTACATGGCAGCCGAGGAAGACCGGCAGGTGGTCGTCGCCGCGCTGCGGCTCGCGCGCCGCATGCTGCACGGCACGGCGCTCAGCCGCTTCCGCGAGCGCGACGAGTTCCCGGGCGAGGCGGTGACGAGCGACGCCGACTTCCTCGAGTTCGCCCGCCAGCGTGGCGGCACCGCCTGGCACCTGATGGGCACCTGCCGGATGGGGCCGCCGTCGGACCCCGCATCGGTGGTCGACAGCGCGCTGCAGGTGATCGGGCTGGCGGGGCTGCGCGTCGCCGATGCGTCGATCATGCCGACGATGCCGTCGGGCAACACGCAGATTCCGACGATGATGATTGCGGAAAAGGCGGCCGACCTGGTGCTGGCGCAGGCGGCCGCGGCGCGCTGACCGCTGCGGGCCGGGCAGGCGGCGGTTCGCCCGGCGGCGGGTTCAGATGGCGCGGTGGGCTTTTTGTCCCGGTCGAAGCTGCATCTCGTCGATGGCCTGCAGCAGCCGGTGGATCTCGAGCGGCTTGGTCAGGTGGGCGATGAATCCGCACGCCAGCAGGCGCGCGGTGCTGGCGCCGCCCGACAGGCTGGTGAGCGCAATCACCGGCAGCGAACGTGCGGCTTCGCGCTCGCGAAGCAGCGCCAGGAATTCGTAGCCTTCCATGCCGGGCATGCGAACGTCGGAGATGACCAGGTCGAGATCGAGGCGCGGGCTCGGGTTGTCGAGCGCAGCCAGCGCGTCGGGCCCGCTGCGCGCCGTCACCACCTCGGCCCCTTCGAGCCGCAGCAGCATGGCAAACGATTCCAGCGTGTCCTCGGCGTCGTCGACCAGCAGAATGCGCATTCCGCTGAGGGCAGCCGGCGCCTGCTCGACGCCGGCGGCGCCGGCCGCGCTCAACAACGGCAGCCAGACGCTGATGCAGGCCCCCTTGCCGGGGCCGTCCGAGCGGGCCTCGACCCGGCCCCCGTGCAGTTCGCTCAGGTGCCTGACCATCGACAGGCCGATGCCGAGTCCACCCTCCCGGCGCGCCTTGTCATCGCCTGCCTGGCGGAACATCTCGAACACATGGGGCAGCAGGTGCGGCTCGATGCCACGGCCGGTGTCGGCGACGTCGAGCCGTGCCATGTCGCCTTCCACCGAGAGGCGCACGTCGACCGCATCGCCGGCGCGGGTGAACTTGACCGCGTTGCTGAGCAGGTTCCAGACGATCTGCTCGACACGCACCCAGTCGGCCCAGATCATCACCGCCCGCGGCTCGATCGCCACGCCCACCACGAGCTCCTTGGCCTGCGCGTCCGCCTGCACCGCCGGGATGATCCGCTGGATGAGTGCGGGCCAGTCGACGGGGCCCAGGTTCAGTTGCAGCTTGCCGGTGTTCAGCCGCGACAGATCCAGCAGGTCGTCGATGATCTTCGCCTGGCTGAAGACGGTGCGGCGGATCACGTTGGCCGGTCGCGCGACCTCGGCGTTGTCCTTGACCGCCGGTAGGCGCGTCAGCAGTTCCGCGTTGATGTGGATCAGGTTGAGGGGGTGCTTCAGCTCGTGCGACATCACCGCCAGGAACTCGTCCTTCAGCGTGCTCGCGCGCTCCAGCTCGGCGCGCAGCTGCTTTTCGCTGGCGAGCAACCGCTCGCGTTCCTCCTCGGCCAGCTTGGTGGCCGTCAGCTCACGCGCGATCTTGACGTAGCCGTGCATTCCGCCTTCGGAAAGCGGCCGCATCGTGCCGCTGCAATAAAGGCGGGTGCCGTCCTTGTGCAGGTGCCAGCGTTCATCGAGGCTGCGCCCGGCCTCGCGAGCGCAGCGCACCTCGGCGGCCGGAGCCCCTGCGGCACGGTCCTCCGGTACGAAGATGGCATCGAGCAGCTGCCCGGTCATCTCGGCCTCGCGGTAGCCGAACAACTGCTCGGCGCCCCGGCTCCAGTGGGTCACGCGGCCCTGCGGATCGAGCGTGATGATGGCGAAGTCGGTCGCGCTTTCGGCAACCGCCTGCATCTGCAGCTCACCCAGGTGCAGGCTCTCCTCGGTCTGGCGCAGGGCGCTGATGTCGATGAACGTCAGCACCGCGCCCTCGATGCGGTCCTCGTCGGTCCGGTACGGCACGACCCGCACCAGAAAGCGCTTGCCGCCCGAGCCCGCGACTTCGCGCTCGACCGAGCGCAGCGAGTGGAACACCTCCTTCGCATCGGTGAGCAGCGCGTCGTAGTCGAGTTGGTGGGTGATGTTCGACAGCGGCCGGCCGACGTCCGTCGGCAGCAGATTGAAGACGTTGGTTGCGAGCGGCGTGTAGCGCTTGATGCGCATCGCGCCGTCGACGAAGATGGTGGCGATGTCCGCCGACGAAAGCAGGTTGCTGAGGTCGTTGCTCGCCGCCGCGGCATCCTCGGCGCGCGCCTTCAACTCGTCGTTGAGCGAGATCAGCTCCTCGTTGACCGACTGCAGTTCCTCCTTGCTCGTTTCCAGCTCCTCGGTCGCAGACCGAAGCTCCTCGATGATGGCTTGAAGCTCCTCGTTGGCCGCGCGCAATTCCTCGCCGGAGGTCTCGGCGAGACCCAGGCTGCCCTGCAAGCGCTCGCGCGTGGTCTGCAATTCCTGCTCGAGCTCGTCGAGCATCGGATCACGGCCGCCAGGCGATGGCTCGTCGGGTGCGAGCGACGCGTCGGTCTCGACGAAGCGCACCAGCATCAGGCCGAGCGAGGCAGCTTCGGGCAGGGTGCACGGCGTCACCACCACGCGCACGCGCTTGACCATCCCTGGAAACTCGACGTCGACCTGCCTCGAGTCGACGCTGCAGTTGCGTTTGCGGGCGAGCGTGAGCGCGGTACGAAGCTCGACGCGGATCTCGCGCCGGATCAGCGCAAGCAGCGAATGCGACGGCGCACCGCCGACATGGCGCAGGAATTTCGAGGCCCTGTCCGACAGGTGCAGGACGAGCCCCCGGGCATCGACCAGCAGGCTCGCCTGCGCCTCGTGCGCCAGCAGCCGCTCGTGCAGCCGGGCCCTGTCGCTCTGCACCTGAGAATGGGCTGCAATCGCCTTCTCGGCCATGTCCCGCGCGGGCACCGCGGTGAATGCCATCGGCGGCCGTGGGCCGGGCAACGCCGCCGTGGATCGCGAGCGAAAGATGCGCTGCTTGCGGTCGACGATCTCGAACAGCTCGGGTGCTGCTTCGGTCGACTCGGCACTGCCGAGGAACAGCAGGCCGCCCGGACGAAGCGCGAAATGGAAGGTCTGCAGGATTCGCTGCTGCACCTCGCGGTCGAGATAGATCAGCAGGTTGCGGCAGCAGAGCAGGTCGAGCTTGGAAAAAGGCGGGTCCCGCAGCAGGTTGTGCACCGAGAAAAGCACCGCCTCGCGCAAGTCCTTGCGGACCTGGTAGCGCCCGGATTCGGCGACGAAGAACTGGCGCAGCCGGGTCGGCGGCAAGTCGGCGAGGATGGCCTCGGGGTAGCGTCCCGCGCGGGCGATGCTGATGGCGCGCTCGTCGATGTCGGAAGCGAAAACCTGCGCCCGCTGCGTCGCATTTTTCGCGGCCAGGAACTCCCACAGCAGCATCGCGACCGAATACGCCTCCTCGCCGGTGGCACAGCCCGCCACCCAGGCCCGCAGGGGTCGACCCGAATGCAGATGCTCGGCAAAGCTTTGCTCGAGTTGACGCTCGAGTGCCTCGAAGGCCTCGCGGTCCCGAAAGAACGAGGTCACGCTGATCAGCAGGTCCTGCAGCAGCGCGTCGTACTCCGCGGGCTGCGCCTGCACCACGGCCTGATAGGCCTGCAGCGTCGGCACCCGGTGGACCTGCATGCGCCGCTCGAGGCGGCGCAAGACGGTGCCGGGCTTGTAGTGCGAGAAGTCGTTGCGCGTGTGCTCGAGCAGCCCGGCGAGGATCTGGCGCACCGCCTCCTGCGCGCCTGCGGTGGCCTCCGGCGATTCGATCGCACGCGCGGGGGTGGGCCCGCCCGGGATCGGCGGCAGCTCGATTCGCTGGGCGTTGCCCCAGATGTCGATCAGCTTTTGCGGAATGTCGGCCACGGGCAGCACGAAATCGACCACGCCCGTGGCGATCGCATTCACCGGCATGTCGTCGAATTCGGCATCGCTGGGGCTCTGCGCGATCGTGACGCCGCCCAGCTCGCGCATGTGCTTGATGCCCACCGACCCGTCGGAGCCCGTGCCGGAGAGCACCACGCAGAGCGCGTGCTCGCGGTGCGCCTCGGCCAGCGAGCGGAAGAACATGTCGACGGCGACCGGCGGCCCCGACTGGCGGGCCACCTTGTTGATGATCAGGTGGCCGTCGCTCATCGACAACTGGTGCCCCGGCGCGATCACATAGACATGGTCGACCTCGATCGCAACCGTGCCGGTCACCTGCTGCACCGGCATCCGCGTCGAGCGCTGCAAGATGGCATCGAGCTCGCTGCCGTGCTCGGGCGACAGGTGCATGACGATGACGAACGCCATCCCCGTCTTCGCGGGCGCGTTTTCGAAGAAGGTGCGCAGTGCACCCAGCGCACCCGCCGAGCCGCCGATACCCACCACCGGGAAGGGAAGCGCCGGGCGGGGCGGGGCGGACTCCCGTTCGGCGTCGCTGGGTTCGATCGATTCGGTGTTTTTCATCTGGCGTGGGCTGCGTTCGCGCCTCGCGCCTGTCGCGCTGCGTTGCAGGAGCCGTTCTCCCGGTCGAGTGGCGCGGCGCTCGCTGGGAGCGTCCGAAGAATAGTCCGGACGGCGACGCCCCGAACATCGAGCCGCGGATTTTTTACAGCCGCTTGCCGATCTGGCAGGCGGCCAGGCAGCCGTCTCGCCACGTCGGCACGTCGACGGCGGTCGCACCCGCTGAACGACGCTGGGGCGTCGTTCAGCGACCACCCGAAACCCCCTTGTCGGGCGATACTGCCCTCCCCCACAACATGGAGCAACGGCATGGGAAAGATGGTCGAATTCAACCGCCCCGACGGGAAGTCCGCGAGCGGCTGGCTGGCGCAGGCGGAGCAACCGCTGGCATCGGTCGTCGTCATCCAGGAGTGGTGGGGGTTGAATGACCAGATTCGCGGCGTTGCCGAGCGCTTTGCGAGCAGCGGCTTCACCGCGCTGGTGCCCGACCTCTACCGGGGCAAGCGCACGCTCGAGGCAGAGGAGGCGCACCACCTGATGAGCGGCCTGGACTTCGGCGACGCGGCCAGCAACGACATCCGCGGCGCGGTGCAATTCCTGAAGGCCGCGGCAAGCGGCAGCGGCAAGGTCGGCGTGACCGGCTACTGCATGGGCGGCGCGCTGACGGTGCTGTCGATGACGATGGTGCCCGAAGCCGATGCCGGCGTCGTCTGGTACGGCCTGCCGCCGCTGGAATTCGTCGATGCATCGAAGATCGGCGCGCGGCCGCTGATGGCGCACTGGGCGACACAGGACCAGGCCTTCGGCATCGACAAGGTCGACGCACTCGAGGCCAGGCTGCGCGAGGCGCAGGTGGCCTACGAGGGCCACCGCTACCTGGCGCAGCACGGCTTTGCCAACGAGACCGCCGTCGGCCCCGGGCGCATTCCGATCACCCAGTACGACCCGGTCTGGGCGCAACAGGCGTGGGACCGGACGATGCGCTTCTTCGGCCACCACCTGGGCTGAGCTTCACGATGCCGCAAACCTACACCAAGCGCCTCGGAATCCTCCGCAGGAAGGAAGGCATCTCGCACGAGGCCTTCGTCGAGCACTGGCTGAAGAAGCATGCGGCGCTGTGCGTCAAATTGCCTGGCCTGCGCCGCTACTCGGTCAATCTGGTCGAACGCGGCCGCTTCCCGAAGTTCGACTACGACGGCTTCTCGGAACTCTGGTTCGATTCCGAGGAAGCGCTCGCCGCCGCCTTCGCCAGCCCCGAAGGGCAGACGCTGCTCGCCGACCTGCCGAACTTCGCCGGGGACATCGACCCGATCATCTCGGTCGAGACGCAGATCCTCTGGCCTTGAGGCGGACGCGCCACGGGCGGCGCAGGCCGCCCGTTCGGCCTTGCGCCGGTGCGGGTTGATGAAACTCCCATGGACGGGCCTCGAGCGGTGTTGAAGAATGCCCACTCCGGCGCCGCCGTGCACCGCCTCGCGCCGCCAGCCGTGCGCCCACTTCCATGCAGTACGACGACCGTTCCCTCTTCCCCACGGCCCTCGCGCACCACGAGAACGTTCCGCTCTACGGGCACCTGATCGACAACCGCTGGCTGGCGGGTGCAGGTGAGCCGCTGCCGGTCGTTTCGCCGGCCACCGGCCAGCCGATGGCGGCGCTGGCGCGCGGCAGTGCCGCCGACATCGACGCCGCCGTGGCCGCGGCGCGTGCGGCGCTCGACGGCGACTGGGGCCGCACCACCGCGACCGAGCGCGGGCGGCTGATGACGAGGTTCTCGAACCGGGTGCTCGACCAGCTCGAGCGGCTGGCGTGGATCGAGGCGCACGACACCGGCAAGCCGATCTCGCAGGCCCGCGCCGACATTCGGGCGGTGGCGCGCTACTTCGAGTTCTACGGCGGTGCCGCCGACAAGGTCCACGGCGAGGTGATCCCCTACCTCAACGACCACAACGTCACCGTGGTGCGCGAGCCGCTCGGCGTCACCGCGCACATCACGCCGTGGAACTACCCGGCGCAGATGTTCGCGCGCAGCCTGGCGCCGGCACTGGCGATGGGCAACGGCACCGTGTTGAAGCCGGCCGAAGACGCGTGCCTGGTCTGCCTCGAGCTCGGCCAGCTGATCGTCGAGTCGGGCTTTCCGGCGGGCGCGCTGAACATCGTCACCGGCCTGGGCGAAGTGGCCGGCGCGGCACTGAGCCGCCACCCCGGGATCAACTTCGTTTCCTTCACCGGCTCGCCGCAGGTCGGCAGGCTGGTGCAGGAAGCGGCTGCCGCGCACCACGTGCCGGTGGTGCTCGAGCTCGGCGGCAAGTCGCCGCAGGTGGTGTTCGCCGACGCCGACCTCGATGCGGCGGCGCTGACCGTGTGCAAGGCCATCGTCCAGAACACCGGGCAGACCTGCTCCGCAGGCAGCCGCGTGATCATCGAGCGGCCGATCTTCGACGCGTTCACGGAGCGGGTCGCACGGCACTTCGAGGCGCTGCGCATCGGCGCGCCGCAGGACGACCCCGACCTCGGCCCGGTGGTCAACGCCACCCAGCAGCGGCGGGTGCTCGAGTTCATCGAAAACGCGCACCGCGACGGTCTGAAGATGCTGGCGCAGGCCCAGCCATCGGCGTCGCTGGCGGGTGGCTTCTTCGTTCCGCCGACCGTCTTCGGGCCGGTCGCAGCCGACAACGCGCTGGTCTGCAACGAGGTGTTCGGCCCGGTGCTCGCGGCGCAGGTGTTCGACACCGAGGAGGAGGCCGTCGCACTGGCCAACGGCACCGAGTTCGGACTCGTCGCCGGCGTCTGGACGCGCGACGGCGCCAGACAGCAGCGAATGGCCCGGCGCATCGTCTCGGGCCAGGTGTTCATCAACTGCTACGGCGCCGGCGGCGGCGTCGAGCTGCCCTTCGGCGGCACCAAGCGCAGCGGACACGGCCGCGAGAAGGGGCTGATGGCGCTCGACGAATTCAGCACCACCAAGACGATCGTCAACTACTACGGCTGAAAAGCGACGCGTCCGGGCGATCGCGGCCGAACGCCACGCAGTCTCCACCCCTGCACGACCGACCGAGGAACTCCATGAGCACGACGCTGACCCCGTACCTGAGCTTCGACGGCAACACCCGCGAGGCCTTCGCCTTCTACGAGCAGGCACTCGGCGCCACGACCCTGGCGATGCTGCGCTACGCCGACATGCCGCCGCCGCAGGCGGGTGGCTGCAGCGACGGCGCGCCGCCCGGCGGCGACGGCATCATGCATGCGTGTCTGGCACTGCCGGGCGGGGCGATGCTGATGGCCGGCGACACCCCGCCCGGCATGGCTTACGAGGGCATGAAGGGCACCATGCTCGCGCTGCAGTTCGACACCGTGGGTGACGCGCAGGGCGCCTTCGATGCGCTGTCGCAAGGGGGCCGGGTGACGATGCCGATGATGCCGGCCTTCTGGGCCAAGACCTTCGGCATGCTCACCGACCGCTTCGGCGTCAGCTGGGCGGTCAACGGCGAACCGATCGCGATGGGCTGAGACCGACCGGTCCGACCTGGATTTCGCGAACGGCCCCGATCGGCTTCCTCTCGCCGGACGCGGCGCCCGAACGCTCGGCAATGACTTCCTCGCGCCGCCGCAGCGTGGCTTTGCGCGGTGTCGATTCGACACGCGTTCGCCGCGTGAGGCGAACTCCGTCGATGAGAACCAGCGCCCGCTAAGCCGGCACCATGGCCCCGACCAGCGACGCTGCTGAGAAGCCGATAGAGCCCGCAGGGCGCTCGCCCTTCGCCCAGCCGAGCAGCGAGGCCGCGGACATCGGCCTTGCGAAGAAGTAGCCCTGCAACTCGTCGCACTCGAGTTCGAGGAGCACGTCGCGCTGGACTGCCGTTTCGACGCCTTCGGCGACGACCTGCAGGCCGAGCGCATGCGACAGGCGAATGACGGCGTCGACGACCGCCCGGGCATCGACGCTGGTTGCCAGGTCCTTGATGAAGCTGCGGTCGATCTTCAGCTGCCGGGCCGGCAGCTGCCGCAGGTAGCTCAGGCTCGAGTAGCCGGTGCCGAAGTCATCGATCGACAGGAACACCCCGGCCTGCGCCAGGCCGTCGAAGGTGCGCTGGGTTTCGCCCACGTCGTCCATGGCGACCGACTCGGTGATCTCGCACATCAGCTGCGCCGGCTCGATGCCGTGGCGCTCGAGAGCCGCCTCGATGCGCTCGACGAGGTCGCGCTGGCGCAGCTGGTGCGGTGAAATGTTGATCGCGACGCGTGTCTTGACGCCGTCGTCGGCCCAGGCCCGCAGCTGGCGACACGCCTCCTCGATGACCCAGTTGCCGACGCTGACGATCAGGCCGAATCGTTCCGCCACCGGGATGAACACGGCCGGCGACACCGCGCCACGTGTCGGGTGGTGCCAGCGCAGCAGCGCCTCGACACTGTCGATCTCGGCGAGACGGCCGTTGACCTTCGGCTGGTAGTGCAGCTCGAGTTCGCCGTTGGCGATGGCGCTGCGCAAGTCGCCCTGCAGTTCGACCTGCTCGCGCGCATCGCTTTCCATGCTCAGCTCGTAGAGCATGTAACGCGAGCCGCCGGCCTGCTTGGCCGCGTACATGGCGGCGTCGGCACGTGCGACCAGCTTCTCGGCCGCTCCGTGGTCGGGGAACACGGCAATGCCGACCGAGCACGAGATCGAGACCTCGCGCCGCTCGATCTGGAACGGCGAGGCGATCGACTGGATCAGGCGCCGCGCGCCCTGGAGTGCGTCTTCGGTGCTGAAGATGCCTTCTGCGAGCAGCACGAACTCGTCGCCGCCGATGCGCGCGAAGGTGTCGCTTTCGCGGGCGCCGGCGCGCATCCGGACGGCGGCTTCCTTCAACAGCAGGTCGCCGAAGGCATGGCCGAACGAATCGTTGACCGGCTTGAAGCCGTCGAGGTCGATGAACATGACGGCGACCCGCTCGGCGTGGCGCTCGCCGCAGCGGACGGCGTCACGCCGGCAGCGTGCAATCGCATGGTCGAGACGGTCCTGGAACAACAGCCGGTTGGGCAACCCGGTCAGTGCGTCGTGCAGTGCGCGGCGCTGCAGTTCCTCGTTCGCGACCATCAACGAGTCGGCAAGCCGGGTCGTCTTGTCGCGCATCCGCGAGTCGAGCAGCGAGGTGAACAAGGTCAGCCCGAGGATCAGCACCGTGGCCACCAGCACCAGCACACCGAGTCCCTGGCCCCCCAGCTGCCCCGCACTGCGGCAGACCGCATCGAGCGGAAAGTTCGCCGCTGCCATGGCGGTGTAGTGCATGCCGCTGATGGCCATTCCCATCGTCGCCGCCGCCGCGAGCCTCAGCCCCAGCAGCAGGAAGCCCCGCTCGCGTCCCGCAAGGCGTTGCAGGCCGAAGAAGATCAGCAGCGCAGCCGCCGACGCGCCGAAGGCAATGGCGACCGAGGCTGCGACCAGCCATCGGTCCCAGACGATGCCCGGAGCGACATCGATGGCGGCCATGCCGGTGTAGTGCATGGCGCAGATGCCCGCGGCCATCGCCGCCGATCCGGCAAGAAGCCGTGCAGCGCTCAGCCGCCCGACGCTGGCCCCCCACAGAGCGACGCCGGACACCCCGACCGCCGCCACCCAGGAGACGAAGGTCAGCAGATGGGTGTAGCCGATCGCGATCGGCAGCGAATACGCCAGCATGCCGATGAAATGCATCGACCAGATACCCGTGCCGAGTGCCAGCGAACCTCCGGCCCACCAGGCCAGTGCAACGCGGCGATCCTGGCCGCGGACGCGCTCGGCCAGGTCGATGGCCACATACGACGCCATGGACGCAACCAGGATCGACGCGACAACCACCCGCAGGTCGTAACTCGGTGTGAGGAAGTTCAAGGAGGGCGAATTCGGGTTGGAGTCGGTACGGCATCCCGGGCGGAATGCGCCGAGCAGGCACGAGACTAGGGGTTGACGTGCCGAACGATCGGCTTTGAAGCGTGGATTTTCCCCCCTTCATTGCCCTGCGGCCGACGCGGGAGGCAGGTCTCGCTGCGCAGCGATCCCATGCAGTGCATTGCCGGCCGCGCCCTGGTGGCTGCGCGAACTACAGTACGCGTACCCCCACCAGCCGCCGCAGAAGCGGCGGGGGCGCCCCGTCGTCGCAAGGCTCCTTGCCGGCACGGTGGCACCGATCTGTCCACACCGGACCTGTGACGCGAGTACGCGTGGGTTGCGCGCGATTGCGCAACCCGCTGCACCTGCTTCAGCGTCACGGCCCACCTGCCGGAGACAACCATGACCACCGATTCACGACTGCCCGCCTTCCGAACGCTGGCCCCTGCCGAACGACTGCAGCAACTCGCCGCCGCTGCTTCGCTGAGTGCCGAGGACATCGCCCTCCTCGCCCGACCCGGCGCCCTGCCGCTGGCGCTGGCCGACGGCATGATCGAGAACGTCGTCGGCACCTTCGAGCTGCCCTTCGGCGTTGCGGCCAACTTCCAGGTCAACGGCCGCGACGTGCTGGTTCCGATGGTGGTCGAGGAGCCTTCGGTGGTGGCTGCCGCCTCGTTCATGGCCAAGCTGGCGCGCGACTGCGGCGGCTTCGAAACCTCGAGCACCGCACCGCTGATGCGCGCGCAGGTGCAGCTGCTCGGCGTTGGCGATCCCTACGGTGCGCGGCAGGCCCTGCTGAAGAATCGCGAGCGCATCCTGGCGGTTGCCAACGAACGCGACCGGGTGCTGATCGGCCTGGGCGGCGGCTGCCGCGACATCGAGGTGCATGTCTTCCCGGACACGCCACGCGGCGCGATGGTCGTCATGCACCTGATCGTCGATGTGCGCGATGCGATGGGCGCGAACACCGTCAACACGATGGCCGAGTCGGTGTCGCCGCTGGTCGAGCAGATCACCGGCGGCACGGTGCGGCTGCGCATCCTGTCGAACCTGGCCGACCTGCGACTGGCGCGCGCCCGCGTGCGCATCACGCCCGAGGCGCTGACGACCGCCGAGCGCCCCGGCGCAGAAATCGTCGAAGGCGTGCTCGACGCCTACACCTTTGCCGCCGTCGACCCGTACCGGGCAGCGACGCACAACAAGGGCATCATGAACGGCATCGACCCGGTGGTCGTCGCCACCGGCAACGACTGGCGTGCCGTCGAAGCCGGCGCGCACGCCTATGCCTGCCGCAGCGGCCGGTACACCTCGCTGACGGTCTGGGAGAAGGACAACGCCGGTGCCCTGGTCGGCACGATCGAGATGCCGATGCCCGTCGGCCTGGTCGGCGGCGCGACCAAGACCCATCCGCTGGCGCGGCTGGCGCTGAAGATCCTCGGCGTGACCTCGGCGCAGGAGCTGGGCGAGATCGCCGTCGCCGTCGGGCTGGCGCAGAACCTCGGCGCGCTTCGCGCCCTGGCGACCGAAGGCATCCAGCGCGGCCACATGGCGCTGCATGCGCGCAACATCGCCCTGGTCGCGGGCGCGGTCGGCGACGAGGTCGACCGCATCGCGCGGCAGATGGCTGCCGAGAAGGACGTGCGTACCGACCGGGCGATCGCCCTGCTTGCGGAGTTGCGCGGCAGCTGAGCGCACGCGGGCAGCCGCGACCGTCGCCGGCTGGCAGGCAGGCAGGGCTGCGGCGCCCTGGCCTCGCCCGACCGGAAACGCGCGGTGCCTGCCGCTTATCCGCGCTTCTTCAAGTGGCGCAGGTCGATCATCCCGGGCAACTGCCGAGGGTCGACCTCGGTGGCGAAGATCGCGTGCTTCTGGATCTTCTGCGTCGCGGTCGTCGGGATGCTTTCGGCGAGCCACAGATAGCCCGGCGCCTTGTAGTACGCCAGGTTGGCGTGGCAGAAGTCGAACAGCTCGCGCGCCAGTTGCTCGCGACCGGCCGCATCGGCCGGCGCCTGCTTCGGCACGACGCAGGCGAGCACTTCCTCCTCGCGCACCTCGTCGGGCAATGCCATCACCGCCACCTGCGCGACGCGCGGATGCGTCTGCAGCAACGCCTCGACCTCGGCGGCGGCGATGTTCTCGCCCGAGCGGCGGATGATGTTCTTGCGCCGGTCGACGAAGCGGAACATGCCGCTCGCGTCGCGGGTGACGATGTCGCCGGTATGGAACCAGCCGCTGCGCCAGGCGGCCTCGGTCGCGGCCGGGTCGTCGAGGTAGCCGGAGAAAAAGTCCTTGCGCGGTGTCGCCCCGGAATGACGGATCACCAACTCGCCCGGTGTGCCGTCGGGCAGCTCGCGGTCGAGATCGTCGACGACGCGGCCCTCGACACCCGGCACCGCACGCCCGAAGGCGCGGCTGCCGACCTGCCGCGGCGGCATGTTGTCGGTCAGCGCGCGGACCATCTCGGTCATGCCCCACAGCTCGAGCAGCGGAAAGCCGAAGCGCTGCTCGAACACCGCGTGCAGCTGCGGCTCGACCCCGGCGCCGAAGCCGAAGCGCACCCGGTGCTCGCGGTCTGCGGCGCTCGCCGGCTGGTTCAGCAGCATCGGAATGACGACGCCGAGGTAGTGGACGATCGTCGCCCGCGACTGCCGCACCTCGCTCCAGAAGCGGCTCGGCTGGAAGCGGTCGGTCTGCACCTGGCAGTTGCCGGTGAGCAGCATGCAGTAGAACGACAGGATCGATGCGTTGACGTGGAACAGCGGCAGCGGGTTGTAGAGCCGGTCCTCGCCCGGGCCGGCGATCGACGCCAGCCCGCCCCGCGTCGCGTAGGCCTCGCCGGCCGCCAGCTCGTAGCGGTGCGACAGCACGCAGCCCTTCGGGCGCCCGGTGGTGCCCGAGGTGTAGAGGATGCTGGCGGGTGTTTCCGAAGTCGGCGTGCCGCCTTCGGCGGCGCGCGCGGCGGCCGGCACGCCGCCGTCGAAGTCCTCGAACGCGACCACCGCCGGCCGGTGCCCGGCCTCGGCCAGGGCGGCATCGAGCTGCCCGCGGCGCGCGGCGAGCACGACGACCAGGTCGACCTTCGCATGGTCGATCAGGTAGGCCAGCTCGCGCGCCCGGTAGTCGGGATTGATCGGCACGCAGCAGACGCCCAGCGCGTTCATCGCCAGCTTGTGCAGCATGTGCTCGGGCCGGCTTTCCAGCAGCAGGCCGATGCGGTGGCCGGTGCCGTAGCCGGCCTCGGCGTAGCGCTGCATGAGTTCGCGCACGCGGCTCGCCGCGGCAGCGAAGCTGAACTCGACACCGGCCGGGTGGTAGGCCCGTGCCGGGTTGGCGGGTGCCGCCAGCAGCGGCAGATCGCCATAGCGGTCGGCTGCGGCGAAGAGGGCATCGCCGAGCGTGGTGCGGTCGTCGATGCGGATCACGCGGGGTCTCCAGGTGGCAGCGTGTCGGGCGCGGGGACGGTCGAGACGCCCTGCTCGACCGCGCTGCGGTGCTGCACGTCGAGCGCGCGCCGGAAGGCGTCGCGGTTGCGCAGCCGCTCCCAGTAGGCGGCGACCGCCGGGCCGAAGCGGGCGTCGAGCGACAGATGCCCGGCCAGCATCAATGCATAGCCGACCGACACGTCCGCCGCGGTGAACCGGCCGGCACAGAGGGTCGGCTGCGTCGCGAGCAGCGCCTCGATCGTCCGCAGCCGGGCAATGAACCACTTGCCGTAGTCGTCGGCCACCTGCGGCAGGCGCCGGTTCGGCGGTTCGAAGCGGCCGTAGCGCAGCACCAGCGTCTGCGGCACCGTCAGCGTGGCCTCGCCGAAGTGCAGCCAGTTGAGAAAGGCGCCGAAGCCGGGTTCATGCGGCTCGACGTTCAGCGGCGTCGGCGCGAACCGCACCGCCAGGTACTGGCAGATCGCTGCCGATTCGGTCATCTGCACCTCGCCGTCGAACAGCGCCGGAATGGTGCCGAGCGGGTTGACCTGCAGGTAGTCGCGCTGCATCGCCCGCGGCGGGAACGGCAGCATCTTCAGCGTGTAGGGCGCCTCGAGTTCCTCCAGCATCCAGAGCACGCGAAACGACCGCGCGCTCATGCAGTGGTGCAGGGTAATCATCGGCCGGGTCCGCGCGTCAGGGTGGGGTCGATGATATTCGGCGCGTCGTCCGGCGTGGTGCAGCGCGGTGCGCAATCCGGGCCTGCGCGGGGAGCGTCGCAGCCCGGAGGGACGGCGAACGCCGGCGACTTGCCGCGGCCGCCGGCGGCGACGCGCTCCCTTGCCGTTGGGGTATGCAGGCACGGCGGGCGGCAGTAGGCTCCCCTGGCGCAATCGCGGACGGCGAACCCCCGCCACCCGACCAGCGCCATGTCAAGGAGCGCTCCATGGCCTTCACCTGCTTCAACCGCAACATCCCCGACGA
Organism: uncultured beta proteobacterium; assembly: GCA_963826695.1. Lineage (GTDB taxonomy): Bacteria > Pseudomonadota > Gammaproteobacteria > Burkholderiales > Burkholderiaceae_C > CAWGXZ01. The sequence continues at coordinate 262,916 of CAWGXZ010000003.1, read as the reverse complement.
GGCGCACCAGACGCTCCAGCAGATGGGCCCGGCCGGCGTGCAGGCCTTTGCCTTCACGCCGTCGGGCGGCTGGGTCCTCGTCACCGACAGCGGGCTCGCTGCGCGCGGCATCCCCGACGAGTGCTACGCCAAGCTCGGCGAGCTGCGCCAGGCCGGCCACAGGATCCGGGTGGTGGCGTTTCCCCCCGAGGGCGGCAACCGTTGGGTGGTGGTCACCGACAAGACCTACTTTGCCCGCGGCATCCCGGACGAGTGCTACGACAGCCTGGGCAGCCTGTGGAACGCCGGTGCGCGACCGACCTGCATCGCGTTCCCGCACGCCGGCGGCAACCGCTGGGCGATCCTCGCCGGCAAGTCGCTCCTATTGCCGCAACATCGACGACGAGTGCTATCAGCTGCTGTGCAACTTCGCGCAGGGGCTGCGGCCGGCGCAGCGTGTGGCCTTCACGCCCGGTGGCGGGTTCGTCATCCTGGCGCACGACCGCTATTTCGCGCGACGCATTCCCGACGAGTGCTATGCGCAGATGGGCGCGATCGGTGCCAACTTCCGCGTCGACCACGTCAATTTCGAATTCGGCAACGGCTGGTCGATCGTCACCAACACGCCGAAGACGGCGGCACCCAACGACCTGCTGCGCCAGTTCGAGGGCCGCATCGTGCAGGTCGGCGGCCAATGGCAAAGCATCTGGGACCGCATGGCGGCGCACAAGGTGCCCGGCGCCAGCGTTGCGGTGGTGCTCAACAACCAGGTGGCGTGGGCGACGACCTACGGCCGCGTCGAAAAAGGCAGCGCCGACCATGTCCACGCCGACACCGTGTTCCAGGCGGCCTCGTGCAGCAAGCCGGTCGCCGCGGTGGGCTTCCTGCAGCTGGTGCAGGACAACCTGATCGGGCTCGACGAGAACGTCAACCCGAAGCTCGGCTGGACCTTGCCGCGCCGCGCCTGTGCGCCGTCGTCGTGGGCGGCGAAGGTCAACCTGCGGCGGCTGTTGCAGCACCGCGGCGGCATCATCGGACGCGGTGCGACCAACCCGACCGATGCGTGCTCCGGCTTCGCTGCCGGCGGTGGTGGCGGTTTCGCCGGCTATGCCAACGTGGCCGGCGTCGGCGTGCCGACGGTCAAGGAAGTGCTCAACGGCAAATCCGATCGCGCCGGCGTGAGCGTCAACTCGCACCGCGTCGAGCTGACCTACGACCCGGGCTCGATGGCCGACGGCGCCTATTCCGGCGAAGGCTTCGTCCTGATGATGCAGCTGCTGCAGCAGCAGCGTGGCGTGCTGTTCGCCGACTGGATGCAGGCCCACGTGCTGGCGCCGATGCGCATGAGCAAGTCGACCTTCACGCTCAGCGCGCCAGCGCACAGCGGCCCGGCGGCGGCGGGGCACAACGCGAGCGGCGAAGTCATCGCGGGCAAGCGCAACCGCTACCCGGAAGGCGCTGCGGCGGGCCTCTACACCACCGCGGGCGACCTGTGCCGCTTCGTCATCGCCATCAACCAGGGCGGCGTGGTCGGCTCGCAGACCGTGCTCGACGCGACGCGGACCCAGCAGATGCTGAATCACTCGCTCGGCATGCCGAGCGGCAACATCGGCCAGGACAGCGCCTGGTTCTGGCACAACGGTGCGAATGCCGGCTTCACCGGCCAGTTCCGCGGCTACCCGGGCAAGAAGTCGGGGTACGCCGTGCTGATCAACAGCGACAACAGCGATCTGCACGGTGAGATCGCAACCGCGCTGATCAAGACCTATGGGTGGGAGTGATGCGCGGTCAGCAGGCCGCTGACACCCGACGCATGAACGGCAGCAGCGCCAACCGCGTATTCATCTCGTACCGGCGCGACGACGCCGCGGGCTACGCCGGCCGGCTGGAGGAAGCGCTGGAGAAGCGCGTCGGCCACGCCGGCGTCTTCCGCGATGTTCGCGACATTCCGCCCGGCGAGGATTTCGTCGCCGCGATTCGCGCCCGACTGTCCGGTGCGCAGACGGTGCTGGTGCTGATCGGCCCGCTCTGGGCCGGCGGCGGGGCGCCGGGGCTGCGGCGCATCGACGATGCCGCCGACTTCGTGCGCCTGGAGGTTGCACTGGCGCTGGACAGCGGTGCGCGCGTGGTGCCGGTGCTGTTGCCCGGCGCCGAGATGCCGGCCGAGGCCGACCTGCCCGAGCCCTTGAAACCGCTGGCGCGACGCCACGCGCTGAGCCTCAGCGACGCGCACTGGGACGCCGACATCGCCCGCCTGGCCGATGCCGCCGGCCTGCACCGGCAGCGCCGCGTCTGGCCGTGGGCGCTGGGCGGCGCGGCCGTTGCCGCCAGCGCCGTCGCCGCGCTTTGCTGGATCAGGCCCGGGGTGCCTGCCGACCCGTCCGCGCGGCTTGTCGGCAGCTGGCAGGCCGAGGTGACATACGGCTGGGGCGACGAAGCACGCCGAGCGCTTCGCGTTCCAGCGCCACGCCGGTCAACTGACCGGCACCGCCACCTTCCTGGGCTACCCGCGCGCCATCGAGAAGCTGACGTTCGACGGCACGAACCTGCACTTCGAGACGCGGACCCAGCAGTCGATGGGCAACGAGACGCGCGAGCTCACGCACCGCTACAGCGCCGAACTGCGCGGCCAGCCGCCCGACGAGCGGCTGGCATTGCGCATGCAGACCAGCGGCGCGTTCCGGAGCACGCCGCCGCTGGAATTCGAGGCGCGGCGGCTGGCGCCTGCGGCGCCCGCGTCGACGGCGACGCGCTGAGGAGCGACTGGCGGGGCGGCACTTGGCCACCGCGCAACGCGAAGCGCACCGGTCGTCGCTTGGTCATACCACACCCGGCACCGGGGCGAACATAGAATTCTGTCATCACCTGGTCGGGACCGTATCGGCGATGGCGCTTTCTCAGCGCAGTCGGCGGCGTCAGAGGGCCGAATGGAAGATGTTTGCCTCCGTGTTCCACCGCTCCCTGCGCATGCGCCTGCTGGTCGGGGCCCTGGCCATCGACATCTTGCTGGGTGCCCTGTTCACTTTCAGCGCCTATCGGGTCATTCGCGACTGGATCGCCACCGACGTCGTGGTCGATGCGCGCGCGCTCAACCAGTCTGCTCGTCGCCTCGGCGGCCCCCTGCTGGTGGAACTGAACCTGGGCGCACTGCAGGAGCTGCTCGACGAAGCCCAGGCCGTCGCGCCGACCTGGCCTACATCACGCATCCTCGAGTCGACGTCAGGGCGCGTGCTTGGCCAGCACAGGCACAGCGCCGACCGTCCCGGTGGTTCGGGTCGCGATGACCGTCGGCTCGGCAGCACCCGCGCCGGCGTCGCAGGCTTCAGGTCGGTGCGTACCATTTTGGCGGCCCGATCACGCTCGCCGGCCGTGTCCTACGGGCAGCTCGAGTTCGGCATCTCGAGCATCGGCCGCCGAGCAAGGCTCTGACCGCGCTGTGGCGGTGGGCGCTCGGCATCTCGGGCATCAGGGCTGGCCGTGTCGGCGCTGTTGTTGCTGCTGCTGACCGGGATCGTGACCGCCGAGCTCGCCGAGCTGGCAGCGGGCGCGCGCCGGGTCGGCGCCGGTGAAGCCAATGCGCAAGGTTCACGGTCCGCGGCAAGGACGATGAGCAGCCAGGTCGACGCCGCCTTCACGACTTGTCGACGCAGACCGCGCTGGACTACTAGGCCATCGGCTGGAGCGCGACGCATCCACCTGCTGCCTGATCGAATCGATGCGCGAAGGTGGTTTGCTGCAACATGCCGACGGGCAACTCCTCGCGTTCAATCCCGCCGCTTGCCGCCTGCGGGGCGTGATGCTAAGCCCAGTTGCGCAGAATCGAACAGCCTTGCCCACGGGCTAGCGCCTGTGCGATGCAGCACGGTTCGCAGACATCGTGCAGGATGCTACCGCTTCGCCTGACGGCGATTTTCAGTCAGAGGACGCCTTGCACGTCGGCTCGAACTGCGTGCTGCCGGAGGGCGAACGCCGCCTGGTTGACTTTTGACGTGGTGCCCCTGATGACGAGCGGCGGCGGGAGCCTCTCCGTGACTTCGTTCCGGCGACATCACCGAGCACCTTTCCTCCCAGCAGCGGCTGCGCGACTCGAACGAGGAACTGGAGCGCAGGGTACAGCTGCGGACGGCCGAACTGGCGGCCGCCAAGGCGCAGGCGGAAAACGCCAACAACGCCAAGTCTGACTTCATGTCACGAATGAGCCACGAGTTGCGCACACCGCTCCATGCGATCCTGGGTTTTTCCCAGATGATTCCCAGCTACGCGGACGTGTCGAGCCAAACCATCGAAGCCGCGGGCTACATTGCGCGCAGCGGCTGGCACCTGCTCGAGCTGATCGACGAGGTGCTCGACCTGTCGCGCATCGAAACGGGGTCGATGCGGGTCAACAGCGAGCCGCTGGACCTGTCTGGCATGGTCGAGGAGTCTGTCCGGATCCAGCAGGTGCAGGCGCAGAGACCTGGGCGTGACGCTCGTCCACGACGTGAGCACCGGGCCTGGAGGTATTGGGTGACGGCACGCGCATGCGGCAGGTGCTGAACAACCTGCTCTCGAATGCGATCAAGTACAACCGCCGTGGCGGCAGCGTGACGGTCCTGGCGCGAGCGCACGTGCCGGCCGGGGTGGTCATCACCGTGCGCGACACCGGTATCGGGCTGTCGGCCGAGCAGATGTCGCGCCTCTTCATTCCCTTCGATCGTCTGGGCGCCGAACGCAGCGACGTGGAGGGCACCGGCATCGGCCTGGTCATCACGCGCCGGCTGGTCGAGTTGATGGGCGGGCGCATCGCGGTCGAGTCGGCACGCGACGAAGGAACGACGATCACGCTGCACCTTCCGGGCGCAGGCGGCGCGCTGGCTTGCAGCACGTTGCCGACCGCCGCGTTCGGCTGTCGGTCGCGCCAGCTGGCAAAGCGCGCAAGTTCATCCTCTATGTCGAGGACGACCCCACCAATGCGCGCGTCATGGCCGAGGCGCTCGGCCAACGTGCCGACTGGGTGCTCGAGGTCGCGCCCGATGCGGCGGCTGGCCTGGCGCAGGCACGTGCCCGGCTGCCGGCGCTGATCATCATCGACGGCCGCTTGCCCGACATGGACGGCGCGGAACTGTGCCGGGTGCTGCGTGCCAGCGAAGAATTCCGGCGCACGCCGATCATCGCCGTGACGGCCAATGCGATGCCGGACGACATTGCGCGCGGCCATGCCGCGGGTTTCGATGCCTACATCACCAAGCCGTTCCGGGTCCCGCAGCTGTTGGCGCAAATCGACCACCTGCTTGCAGTCGACGGTAACGAACCGGCCTGAACCCGCCACCCCGGGAGATTCCATGTCCTGCAGCACTTCAACCTGATCGTCGGCGCTATCTGGCAGCCCTGCTGGGAGTCGGCTCGCTCGGTTCGGCGCTGGCGCAGGATGCACTGCCTGCCACGCTGCGCCTCGGACTCGTGCCCTACCTGTCGACGCGCAGCATGGTCGCGGTGTTCGAGCCCCTGCGCGACCATCTCGAGCGCACGCTTCAGGTCAAGATCGACCTGTTCACTGCGGCCAGTTTGCGTGCACTTGGCGAGAACATCCGGCGCGGTGACTACGACATCGTATTTGCGCCGGTCCACTTTCTGCGTCTGGCCGAGCTGGACTGGAACTGCCGCATCGTGGCCCGGGTCAACGTACCCGCCAAGCTGGTCATTGCGACGCGTCGCGACAGCCCGCTGAATTCAGCGCGTGACCTCGAGGGCCAGAAGCTGGTGTCGCTCGACCGCCTGGCGATCACGTCGATGGTCACGCTCGAGTGGCTGGCCGCCAACGGCCTGGTCCCGGGCAAGAACATCGTTGTCGAGTTCCTGGTCACGGCGTCGAGCAGCATCCGCGCGCTCGAAGACCCGTCGGTCGCCGCACTGGCGTTGACGGAAAGCCAGACAGCGGATTTCCCGAACGAACTGCGCGACCGGGTGCGTACCATGGCCGAGATGGCCAGCGGGCCGCCGCCGGGCTATGCGGTCTCGAGCGCGCCTGAGCGCTGGCGCCATCGCGCGCGTTGCCGACGCGCTCACGCGCTTCGACGGCACCGCCGGTCGAGGCTCGCTGGCGCGCTCGACGATCGTCGCCGCGTCGCTCGCCGATTCGGAAGGCATCGATCGCTACACGGTGCAGTTGCGCCAGTTGCTGAACAAGCCATGACCCGCATACTGGTCGTCGATGACAGGGAGGAAAGTCTCGTCTACATGCAGCAGCTGCTGACCAGCGGTGACTGCACGGTCGAATTCGCGCGCCATGGCGCCGAAGCGCTGAGCATGGCCCGGCTGTCCCCGCCCCACCTGGTCATCTCCGATCTGCTCATGCCGGTGATGGACGGCTACACGCTGCTTCGCCACTGGAAAGCCGACGTGCGCCTGAACGCGATCCCGTTCGTCGTCTGCAGCGCCACCTACACGGAACCGGATGACGAGAATCTCGCGTTGAAGCTGGGCGCCGATGCCTTCATTCAAAAGCCCTTCAAGCCTGCCCACCTGCTGGCGCAACTGCGCGAGGTGCAGGCCAAGGCCGTGTCTGCGGGCCCGTTGCCGTCCGCAATCGCGGTGGAGGATGAGGCAATCCAACTCAAGCTCTACAACGAGACGCTGATCCGCAAATTGGGGCAGAAGACGCTGCAGCTCGAAGCAGCGAATTGCGCGCTGCGTGAGGACATTGCCCGGCGCGAGGCGGTCGAGGCCGCGCTCTCGGCCAGCGAAGCGACCATGGCTGCCGGGCAACGTATCGGGCATTTTGGAAGCTGGGAGGTCGACCTGACGGTTGCGGACGCGAATGCGAATCCATGTCGCTGGTCCGACGAAATGTTCCGGATCGCCGGCTACGAGCCGGGCGCCGTCGAGGTCAGCAGTGAACTCCTCTTCAGTTCCGTGCCCGACGAGGAGCGCGAAGCCGTCCGGGAGGCGGTGGCCGGAGCGATTCGCGAGCACGGCGTGTACTCCATCGTCCACCGGCTGATTCGGCCGGGCGGCGAGGAGCGCATCGTGCACGAGACCGCGAAGATCTTCTTCGACGCCGAAACGGGCAGGCCGCTGAAGATGGTCGGCACCACGCAGGACGTCACCGAGCGCAAACAGGCGGAGGAAGCGTTGCGGGCGAGCGAGGAAAAGTTCCGCCGGCTGAGCGCCGAACTCGAAGCACGCGTGCTGGCTCGCACCGCCGAGCTGAATCAGGCCAGAGAGGAAGCGGAGCTCGCCAGCCGGGCCAAGTCGGACTTCCTGTCCACGATGAGCCATGAGATCCGCACGCCGCTCAACGGTGTGGTCGGCATGGTCGACGTGCTGCAGCAGACCAGCCTGCAGGGCTACCAGGTCGAGATGGTCGACCTGATCCGCGACTCGGCCCAGTCGCTGCTGGGAATCATCGAAGACGTCCTCGATTTCTCGAAGATCGAGGCCGGGCGCATGCAGATCGAGCAGGCGCCGCTGCGCCTGGCCGACATGGTCGAAGCCGTCTGCGGCATGCTCGACCACACGGCCATCAAGCGCGACGTGCGCATGTCGCTGTTCGTCGAGCCGACGATCCCGCTGCTTCTGGGTGACGAAGCGAGGCTGCGCCAGGTGCTGGTGAACCTGGTCGGCAACGCCATCAAGTTCAGCAGCGGGCGCGAGGAGCACGGGCAAGTCGCTGTGCGGGCAAGCCTGCTGACCTGCGATGCAGGCGTCGGCGACAGTCGAGCTGAGCGTGGCCGACAACGGTATCGGCATGGACGAGGCCACCGTCACACGCCTGTTCACCCCGTTCGTGCAGGGCGACGCTTCCACCACCCGGCAATTCGGCGGCACGGGCCTGGGGCTGGCGATCTCGAGCACCCTCGTCAAGCTCATGGGTGGCGAAATATCCGTGCGCAGCGCCGTCGGGCGGGGCGCCGTGTTCTCGGTTGTGCTGACACTTCCCCATGCCGAAGGCGAGATGCCGGCCGAGCCGGCGGCTGCCCTGGTCGCCGGGCTTCGCTGCTGCATCATCGGCAGCGACACGCCCCTCGGCGACGACCTTGCGGCCTACCTCGAGTTGGGCAGGCGTCAGCGTCGAGCGGGCATCGGAAGCATGGACCGCAGACCCAGCCCCGATATGGCTGTTGATGCCAAGCCAGACCCGGATGAACATCGAAACCTTGCGCGACCTGGCCAGGCGTGCAGGCAATCCCGGCACGCGCTTCCTCCTGCTGGGTAGCGGCAACCGCCGGCAACCGCGTGTCGAGGTGGAGGATCTGGTGCTGTTGGATCATTGCGGTATGACCCGGCGCTCGCTCTACCGCGTGCTGGCGCTGGCAAGCGGCAGGCTGGCTGCCGATCCTGTCCATGTGGGGGTCGTTGAAAGGGTGCAGCAGATGGCCACGGCCGCGGTTTCACAAGCCCCGCCGCAGAAAGGCAGGCGCATATTGGTGGTCGAGGACAACCCGACCAACCGCGAGCTCATCCGGCAGCAGCTGCAACTGTTCGGTCGAGATGCCGAATTCGCCGAGGACGGCCAGGTTGCGCTCGAACGCTGGCGCAGCGGCGACTTTGCGCTGGTTCTCACCGACCTGCGCATGCCACGAATGGACGGGTACGCCATGGCGGCCGCTATTCGTGCCGAAGAGCAGGCCAATGGTGCGCCACGAACCGCAATCGTCGCCCTGAGTGCGAATGCGATGCGATGAGGACGAGCTGCGTTGCCGCGATGTGGGCATGGATGCCTACCTCCGCAAACCGGTGCCGCTGCCCCGGCTTCAGGCAGCCATCGAGGAATGGTTGCCTGCCACTCCCAACCTGGCCGACCCTGCAGTGATCGACCAGGCGGCGACTGCGGCCCCGGCGGCCATCGTTCCAGCGGTCTCACCCGTCGACGCCCCGGCCGGCCATCTGGCGGCCTTGCCGGTAGTGGACCTGGCGGTGCTGAAGGCCTTGATCGGAAACGACGAAGACGTGATCGCCGACGTGCTGTGCGCCTTCAAGGACAGCGCCGACGAATGCAGCGCCGAGTTGAGCCAGGCCGTGTTGCGCAGCGACCTGAATGCCCTCGCGGAGGCTGCACACAAGTTCAAGTCGGCTGCGTTCTCCATCGGCGCCGGGAGGCTCGGTGACAGCATGTGCCCAGCTCGAAAGTGCGGCACGAGCAGGTCAGCCTGTGTCTGAGTCGCCGCTGGTGTCGCGTCTGCAGGAAGAGCTGGCGGCCGTGAGGCACTGCCTGGATCAGCGATGAAAACTTCGCTCTGTTGAAAATAGATCAGCGTGCAGAGGTGACCACCGCGACCGGTGTGGCTCGATGCCCCTTGTCGATTCCAGCAGACAGACCGCTACCTCGTCGCCGCCCCGGGGTCAGGCTCGACAAGTGCGCTACCCGCCCCGCCAGCGAAGCTTCGTCGCCAGGTGGTCGGGTTGACTCCCACCGTCCGACGAAAGTGATGACGCATCGAGATGACGGAGCCGAAGCCTGCCATCTCCGCGATCCGCTCCACGGACTGATCGGTCTGCTCCAGCAGCCTCTGGGAGATCGCCAGGCGCTCCGACAGGAGCCAGGACTGCACGGTCGCCCCCGTCAACGCCTTGAACTGACGTGTGAAGCTGCGGCGGCTCATGCTCGCTTCAGACGCCAGGCTGTCCAGGCTGTGCGGCTGGTCAAGACGCGCACGGACCGAGTCGATCAATTGTGAAAGGCGGGTCCCGCCCGCGGTGCTTGGAAGCGGCTGCTCGATGAACTGAGCCTGCCCACCTTCGCGGTGCGGGGGCACGACGAGCCGTCTGGCGATTCGATTGGCCACTTCGGTGCCGAGGCGCCGGCGCATCGAGGTGCAGGCAGGCGTCGATGCCTGCCGCCGTTCCGGCGGACGTCAATATGTTGTCCGTCTTCCACATACAAGACGTTCGGGTCGATATCCACGGCTGGAAACCGGTCGGCCATCGCCTTCGCGTACTCCCAGTGTGTCGTCGCCCGCCGACCATCCAGGAGACCGGCCTCCGCAAGCACGTGTGCGCCGAAGCACAGGCCCACGATCTGTACGCCACGCGCGTGCGCCTCGCGCAGTGCCTTGAGCAGGCGCTGCGGTGGCCGTTCGTTCACGTCGCGCCAGCTGGGGACCACGATCGCGTCGGCCTTCTTCAATGCGTCCAACGAGGCCAGGTCCGACAAGCTGAAGCCTGCCGTGGTCTTCAGGGGCGGTGGCTCGGCTGCGCAAACAACCACCTCGAAAGGCGAATCACTTCCCAGCGCGTCCCCGAACACGATGCACGGAACGGACAGGTGGAAGGGGCTGATCCCGTCGAAGGCGACGACGACGACGCAGGTCCCTGGACGAGCTTGCCGTGCACTGGTTTTCGTTGGAAAGTAGTTGGCCCGATCTTATCGACATCGGTCATTCAGGCCAGTCGCCAGGGGCAGATCCTCCGAGGGAACAATCGTCCTCCTTCACACGCAGGAGCATCGCCATGAGCAAGCCAGCACTCGTCGTCATCGACGTCCAGAACGACTACTTCGAGGGCGGCGCCTTCCCGCTGTGGAATGCCGAGCCGACGCTCGCCGCCACCGAAAAAGCAATCCTCGGTTGGCTCGCGCCAAGGACATGCCGGTGGTCTTCGTGCAGCACGTCCCCAACCAGCCGGCGCCGTTCTTCAACCCCGACACTGAAGGCGTGAAGCTTCACGAGCGCGTGCGCAGCGCCGTGAGCAAATCGCCCATCGTGACCAAGCAGCATGCGGATGCGTTCGAGGGAACGCAAACTGCACGAGACGCTTCAAGGACTTGGCGTCGACGAGCTGGTCATTTGCGGGAGGATGACGCAGAACTGCGTCACCCACACAGCGCTATCTGCGTCGTGCCGACGACTACCGGAAGGTGACGGTGTTGACCGACGCCAGCACCACCACGACGGAGATGCTGCACCTCATTGCTGTGGACGGACTCTCACCGAGAGTGACCCTCGCCAGCGTGGATCAGGCGCTCGCCTGACGCGCACGGGTCTGGGCGGCACGGGGGCGCTTGGCTGCCGGAGGTCACGAACGGCTGCTTCGTAGAAGCGAAATGCGAAATGCGAAAAGCCAAGGCTGAGTATCGGGCAGCTTCAGAAAATCCGACGGACAGCTGTGAGTCTGCAGCCAACGTCCTGCAAACGCACTACCAGTGTTGGCAGTCGCTGCCAGGTTGCGCCACCGCAAGCCGTCTCGTTCACTGCGGCGCTTCCCGACAGTGAAACGCTCAGCCCCTGGCCGCGACCATCGGCCCCACCAGCATGAGCATCCCCAGCAGCAGCGCGGCGAGCAGCAGCGACAGCCCGCGCCAGAAAGCCACCGGGTCGCGGTCCATCAATGAAACGCCTCTCGGGTGCCGGAACTCCGCTGCGGGAGCGCGCAGGTCGTGCGCGAACTCCGACATGGCTTCCTGGCGGTTTTGCGGCTTCACTTGCAGCGCCTTGCGCAGCACCGCGTCCAGCCAGGCCGGCAGCTCCGGGCGGTGGTGGTGCAGCGGCACGTAGCGCAGTCGGTGCAGGTCGCGTTCGGAACGCGCGCGGGCCAGCGCCAGCCCATACGGCAGGCGACCCGTCAACATCTGGTAGGTGACGACCGCAAGCGAAAACAAGTCCGAGCGCGCGTTGGCGCCTCGGCCCAGCAGACACTCGGGCGCTGCGTACTGCAATTCGCCGGCGTGGACCTCCGGCTGCGCGTCCCCCGCCGCTTCGGCAAGCCCGGCAACGAGGGTGGCGCCGAAGTCGATCAGGCGCACCGTCCCCGCGGCGTCGATCATCAGGTTGGCCGGGCCGCACGTCGAGATGAACCATTTCCTTGCGGTGCATGGCTTGCAGGCCCTTCGCGGCCTGCTCCACGATGCCGCGCACCGCGTCGAGCGTCGGGGCCGGGTGGTCGATCATCCACTGCGCCAGCGTCTGTCCCGGCAGGTATTCCATCGCCACGAACAGATGCTGCCGCGGCCGAATCGGGGCGGCCGCCTTCACCACATGGGGGCTGTCGACGCGGCGGGCGACCCACTCCTCCAGCATGAAGCGGTCGAGCGACTCGGCTTGTCCGGCAAGGTCCACCGACGGTGTCTTGATCGTCACCGGTTGCCCGGTCTGGGCATCGAGCGCAAGGTAGACGCGACTTCGCGCGCTGGCATGCAGCTCGCGAACGATCGTGTACCCCTCGAATTCCATGCGCGGCTGCAAGGCCGGTGGCAGCGCCAGGCCTTCACGGTGCTGGTGCAACACGTGGGCATCGGGCTCCGGCAGCGCCTCGATTCGCACCAGTTGAACGGTCGCGTCGTCGGTGCTGCCGCGCGCTTGCGCGGCAGCGACCAGCGCCCGGGCGGCACCGTCGAAGTCATCGGCGTTCGCCGCGAGCGCGGCATGCAGGGCGGCGGCGTCCAGGTACTCGTAGGCGCCGTCCGTGGCGAGCAGGTAGACCTCGCCCGCCTCCAGCTGCCATGCGAGGTAGTCGATGTCGACGCTGCGGTCGACGCCGAGCGCACGCCCGAGAAACGTTCCGCTGCCATCGCCGCGGACGCGGTGGTCCTGGGTCAGTTGTTCGAGTGCATGCGCATGCAGTCGGTAGATGCGCGTGTCGCCCACGTGCAGCAGGTGCGCGTCGCGCCCCTTCAGCACGAGCGCGCTGAAGGTGCAGACGCAGCCCAGGTCCTTGTCGAAGCGGCCGTCGCCGCACTGCGTCTGCGTGTGCAGCCATGCATTCGTCGCCTGCAGCACGCACCGCGCCGCGCGGCGGACCGGCCAGGCCTCCGAGGTGGCGTAGTAGTCCTCCAGGAACCCGCGCACCGCCGCGGCACTCGCGACATGGCTGACCCGGCTGCTGCCGATGCCGTCGGCCAGCGCGACGGCGATGCCCTTGGTCGTCAGCTGGGAGCCGCGCGGCAGCACGGCGCCGTGGAAGTCCTGATTCGAGACCTTGCCGACGCCCGCCTGCGAGTGCTGGCCGATGCGGACGGACAGCACGCCGGCTTCAGGCTGCTGCGCGCTTGGCCGTCGATGGGCGCGCGGAGCCGGCGCCGCGCAGGGGCGCCGTCTTGTAGTGCGTGGAGTAAAGCGTCGCGCCCACGAAGGTGAGCCCGCCCACCAGGTTGCCCACCACCGTCGGGATCTCGTTCCACAGCAGGTAGTCCATGAACGTGAAATGCCCGCCCAGCATCAGGCCCGCCGGGAAGAGGAACATGTTGACGATCGAGTGTTCGAAGCCCATGTAGAAGAACACCAGGATCGGCATCCACATCCCGATGACCTTGCCCGAGACCGTCGTCGACATCATGGCCGCGACGACGCCGGTGGAAACCATCCAGTTGCACATCACGCCGCGAATGAACAGCGTCAGCATCCCGGCGGCGCCGTGCGAGGCGTAGCCGACGGTACGGCCTTCGCCGATCGAGCCGATCTTCATGCCGACCGCGTCGGGCGCCTGCGTGAAGCCGAACGTGAAGATGATGGCCATGAAGACGGCAACGGTGATCGCCCCTGCGAAATTGCCGAAGAACACCAGCGTCCAGTTGCGCATCACGCCGCCCCAGGTCGCTCCAGGGCGCTTGTCCAGCATGGCCAGCGGCACCAAGGTGAACACGCCGGTCAGCAGATCGAAGCCCAGCAAATAAAGCAGGCAGAAGCCGACCGGGAACAGCAGCGCGCCGATCAGCGGATTGCCGGTATTGACCGTCACCGTCACGGCGAAGGCCGCGGCCAACGCGAGGATCGCCCCGGCCATGTAGGAGCGGATCAGCGTGTCCCGGGTGGACATCAGGAGCTTGGATTCTCCGGCGTCGACCATCTTCGAGACAAATTCAACAGGAGCGAGGTAGGCCATGGCGGTAGGGTGTTTCTGACGGTGAAGGTGGCGGATGGGTCGAGTGCGACGGGCCTGCAGCGATTGACATCAGCAACGTCATTCGCCGCACCGGAAGCTGCGGGTGCTCCGGTCAGGGGCGGTGCACAGGTCGATGCCTGCAGGGCCGAGATGCGAAGACCGGCTTGGCGCTGATTCATGGCAGCAGAACCGCAGCACGGACATTCGGCACGGCCCCCGAGCCCGCTGCCCGGACCGCCCCATGCCCATCACTCGCAAGTGCCATGCCGGTCTGCCAGTGCCCCGGCGCCGCGGCGCATTCACTCGGAGAGCGCCGGTGGAGCAGTCCACTTCGGGCGTCTCGGCGCTGGCTTGGTGCACACGGCCGTGCATCGCCAGCTTCGAGTGGCCGTCTCGGTGCGGAAGCGACTCGATGCCGAAGCGTCGACGGGCCGCCAAGCTTGCGGTACTGGCGCACCGACGGCAAAAAGCCCCCTGCCGCCGCACGCACCAGAATGCGGCATGCGCCTCGATCCCACGTCGCTCAGGTTGTTCGTCGCGGTGATCGAGGAAGGCTCGATCGCTGCCGCCGCCGAGCGCAGCCACATTGCGGCGGCGGCAGTCAGCCGGCGCATGAGCGAGCTCGAGGCCGGCCTGCGCACGCCGCTGCTGCTGCGCACCAACCGCGGCGTCGGCGCCACCGCCGCCGGGCTGGCGCTGCTGGCCCGTGCGCGCCGGCTGCTGCACGAGATCGACGAGATCGCCGGCGAGATGCGCGAGTGGGCCGGCGGCACCCGCGGCCAGGTGCGCATCGTCGCCAACATCTCGTCGATCGCCCAGTTCCTGCCGCGCGAGATCGCCGACTTCGTCGTGCGCTATCCCGACGTGCAGCTGCACCTCGAGGAGAAGATCAGCTCGGCGGTGGTGCGCGCCGTGGCCGACAACGCGGCCGACCTCGGCGTCGGCGTGGTGGCCGAGGCGAGCCCCGGGCTGGAGGTCTTCCCGTACCACCGCGATGAACTCGTGCTGGTCACGCCGGCGTCGCATCCGCTGGCCGGCGCGGGCTCGCTGCGCTTTGCCGATGCGCTCGATCACGCCTTCGTCGGCCTGCACACCGGCAGCTCGATCAACCAGTTGCTCGAACGCGCCTCGCTCGACGCGCACCGCCCCTGGCAGCTGCGCATCCAGGTGACCAGCTACGACGCCCTGGCGCGGATGATCGAGGCCGGCCTCGGCATCGGCGCCATGCCGCGGGCCGTGGCCGAGTCGTACCGCGACGCATTCGGCGTGTCCATCGTCGCGCTCGACGACGCCTGGCGGCACCGCGAACTGACGGTGTGCGTGCGCCGCTACGACGCCCTGCCCGAGGCCGCCCGGCGGCTGGTCGACTGCCTGCGGCGGGTGGATTGAGCGGCAACCCGGCAGCGCGGGCGCAGGGCGCGCTGTTTTGCGGGCGCGACGAAGAACGGGCGGCCGCGGGACCGCCCCTGTCGCCGCTCACCCCGGCTCAGCGCCGATCGACCGGTGCCTGCTGGCGGTCGTAGACATCCCTGCGGTCGTCGACGCGGTTGCCGCGGACAACCGGGCGCGCTGACGAAATGCGGCCATCGAGCCCGGCCTCGCGAAGCGACGGGTAGTCGCCGCGGCGCAGCACGACGCACCGACCCTCGAAGCGCGGCGCGGTGCAGACTTCCCAGCGGCCACCGCGCACGCGCACCGAGTTGGCCGCGTCGTTGAAGCCGAAGCGGTTGAAGTTGCCGATGCGCCGATCGCTCGCCGAGAACCAGCGGCCACCAAAACCCTCCCCTTCGTAGAAGGTGATCGTGCTGGACCGGTCCGCACGCTGTGGAGGTTGCTGTGCCGCTGCATGGAAGGAGACGGCGCACAGGGCGCCGAGCAGAAGGGTCGAGAGCTTTGCTGAAACGCGCTTCATGGTGAATTCCCTGGTTTGCCATGCGGACACACGGCGATGGGCGAGCACATCCGCCGCCGACACCTTGGGCGGCACCGGTGTGCTCCGGTTGACCCCGTAACCCCAATGGCCCCAGCCTCTTCAAGCCTGCTGGAGTCGAGCCGCTCGGTGCTTCGAGGCACGCCCCCTGACAACGGGCTTCCAAGGGCCGCGTTGACCCCTGCGGGCGGCGACACCTTTCTTTACCGCGGCCGAGCGCGGCGGCGCCGTCGCCAGGGGCCACGCAGGCAAGCCCCTGCGGACGGCGCGGCGGCGGCCAAGCTCCTAGACTCGGCAGCCATGAAAATCGACTTCGTATCCGACATTGCCTGTCCCTGGTGCGCCATCGGGCTGGCGGCGCTCGAGCAGGCCATCGCCCGCACCGGGCTGCAAACCGAAATCCACTTCCAGCCGTTCGAGCTGAACCCGCAGATGCCGCCCGAAGGCGAGGAGATCGTCGGCCACCTCAGCCGCAAGTACGGTCTGACCCCGGCGCAGGTGGCGGCGAATACCGAGGCGATCCACCAGCGCGGCGAAGCTGTCGGCTTCCATTTCGGTGCCGGCAAGCGCCAGCGCACCTACAACACCTTCGACGCGCACCGCCTGCTGCACTGGGCCGGGCTCGAGGGACGCCAGCGCGAGCTGAAGCATGCCCTGCTGAAGGCCTATTTCACCGACGGCGAGAACCCGAGCGACCCGGCGGTGCTGGCGCGCCTTGCGGGCGAGGCCGGCCTGGACGAGGCGCGTGCCCGCGCGATCCTGGCCAGCGACGAGTTCGCGGCCGAGGTGCGCGAGCGCCAGGCGCACTACCTGGACCAGGGCATCCACGCGGTGCCGACGGTCATCATCGACGAGCAGCATCTGATCCAGGGCGGCCAGCCGGTGGAAGTCTTCGAGCGCGCACTGCGCCAGATTGCAGCGGCTGCCTGAGCGCGACGCGGGCGACCGCCGGGGGCGCCGCACCCTGGCGCCGTGACAATCGCCCATGAACGTTTCCACCCAGACCGCCGGCGCAGCCGCTGCGGCATCCGACTCCTCCGCCACACCCTCGAAGCCCGGTGCGGCAAGCGCCGCTGGCGACTTCGCCAGCCTGCCGCTCGCCCCGGCCGTGCTCGCCAACCTGCAGCGGCTGGGCTACGACAAGATGACGCCGATCCAGGCGGCCAGCCTGCCGCTGGCGCTGCGCCGGCAAGGACCTGATCGCGCAGGCCAAGACCGGCAGCGGCAAGACCGCCGCCTTCGCCCTGGCGCTGCTGGCCAACCTGAACCCGCGGCGCTTCGCGGTGCAGGCGCTGGTGCTGTGCCCGACGCGCGAACTGGCCGACCAGGTGACGCACGAGCTGCGCCGCCTGGCGCGCGCCGAGGACAACATCAAGGTCGCTCACGCTGTGCGGCGGCGCGCACGATGCGCGGCGCAGCTGGCGAGCCTGGAGCACGGCGCGCACATCGTCGTCGGCACGCCCGGGCGGCTGCTCGACCACCTGACGCGCGGCAGCGCTCGACCTCGACGCGCTGAACACGCTGGTGCTCGACGAGGCCGACCGCATGCTCGACATGGGTTTCGCCGACGACATCGCGACGATCGTCCAGGCCTGCCCGGCGAAGCGCCAGACGCTGCTGTTCTCGGCCACCTACCCGGAAGGCATCGCCAGGCTGGCGGCGCGCTTCATGCGCAACCCGCAGGAGGTGACGCTGACCGAGCGCGCACGGCTGCCAGCCAGATCCGCCAGCGCTTCTACGAGGTGCACCGAGGCCGAGCGGCTGCACGCCGTCGGCCTGCTGCTGGACCACTACCGGCCGGTCAGCACGCTGGCCTTCTGCAACACCAAGCAGCAGTGCCGCGACCTGGTGGCGGTGCTGCAGGCGCAGGGCTTCGTCGCGCTGGAGCTGCACGGCGACCTCGAGCAGCGCGACCGCGACCAGGTGCTGGTGCAGTTCGCCAACCGCAGCTGCTGCGTGCTGGTGGCCACCGACGTCGCGGCGCGCGGGCTCGACATCGCCGAGCTCGAGGCGGTGATCAACGTCGACATCACGCCCGACGCCGAGGTGCACATGCACCGCATCGGCCGCACCGGCCGCGGCGATGCCGCCGGCTGGGCCTTCAACCTGGCCAGCCTGGACGAGATGGGCGCGTCGGCCGGATCGAGCAGATGCAGGGCAGCGACGGCGACTGGCATCCGCTGGCCGAGCTGACGCCGACGAGCGACGAGCCGCTGCGTCCGCCGATGGCGACGCTGCAGATCCTCGGCGGCCGCAAGGAAAAGATCCGCGCCGGCGACGTGCTGGGCGCGCTGACCAAGGACATGGGCTTCGCCGCGACCCAGATCGGCAAGATCGACGTCAACGAGTTCTCGACCTACGTCGCCGTCGACCGGCAGATTGCCAAGCCGGCGCTGCAGGCGCTGAATGCGGGCAAGGTCAAGGGCCGGTCGGTGAAGGTGCGCCGGCTCTGACCGCTTGCGCGCCGGCCCGGCGTTGCGCCGAGCCGGCATAAGCCCGCCAGGTGCAGCGCCGCAGCGGTCGGACAGCCGTCCGCTCGCCTCGGGATTTTCCCTGATGCCGGCGCGGCTGTGCCCGGGCCATCGCGTCCTGCGATGGCAGCGTCGCCGAATACTGATTCCATTTCGCGCGCCAATTCGCAATCATCGGCGCGCCCCAAACGGCCCACCAGTGGCCGCAACCCACGGAGACACCCCTTGGCCCAGTACCAACTCACCGTCAACGGCCAGCAGCGCCGCGTCGAAGCCGAGCCCGACACGCCGCTGCTCTACGTCCTGCGCGACAACCTCGAACTGCACGGCCCGAAGTTCGGCTGCGGCCTCGGCCAGTGCGGCGCCTGCACGGTGCACCTGGACGGCGAGGCGGTGCGTTCGTGCCTGATGCCGATGTCGGCGATGAGCGGCCAGAAAGTGACCACGCTCGAGGGCCTGGGCAGCTCGGCAAAGCCGGGCAAGGTGCAGCAGGCCTTCATCGACGAGCAGGCGCTGCAGTGTGGCTACTGCTGCAACGGCATGGTGATGACGGCAGCGGCCTTCCTGCAGAAGACGCCCAAGCCGAGCGAGGACGAGGTCAAGTCGGCGATGAGCGCCAACCTCTGCCGCTGCGGCACCTACCAGCGCATCTGCAAGGCGGTGCTTCGCGCCGCACAGGCCTGAGGAGCGCCGCCATGAGCACCACCCAACTGCTGCAACGCCGCTCGCTGCTCAAGGGCGCGGGCGCCATGCTCGTCGTCGGCTTCTCGCTGCAGGGCTGCGCCGTTGCGCCTGCCCGGCCGCCGCGAACCGCTGCCGCCGTCCTGCCGCCGCCGAAGTCGGTTGCCAAGGACGCGGTCGACTCGTTCGTCGGCATCGGGCGAGACGGCCGAATCACCATCTACACCGGCAAGGTCGACCTCGGCACCGGTACCAAGACCGCGATGGCGCAGATGGCGGCCGACGAGCTCGACGTCCCGTTCGAGCGCATCGAGATGGTGATGGGCGACACCGCGACCACGCCGGACCAGTGGATCACCGGCGCCAACCTGACGATTTCGCAAGGCGGCGGCGAGCTGCGCCGTGCCGCGGCGACCGCCCGCCATGCGCTGGTCGAGCGCGCGGCGCAGAAGTTCGGCGTCCCGGCCGCCGAGCTGATGGTCGTCGACGGCGTGATCGTCAACAAGTTCAATCCCGGCCAGGCCGTGTCGTACGCCGAACTGGTCGGCGACCGGAATTTCGAGCTTGCGGTCGATCCGAAGGCGCCGCTGAAACCGGCCAAGGACTACAAGGTGGTCGGCAAGCCGATCGCACGCGTCGACATCCCGGCCAAGGTGTCGGGCGAGTTCACCTTCGTGCAGGACATGCGGCTGCCCGGCATGCTGCATGCGCGGGTCGTCCGCGCCGATGACCTCGGCGCCAGGCTGCAGTCCTACGACGACAGCGAGGCGAAGAAGGTCGCCGGCTTCGTGCAGACGGTGCGCAAGGGCGACTTCATCGCCGTCGTTGCGCGCAACGAATGGGCGTCGATCAAGGCGGCGCAGGCGCTGAAGGCGAGCTGGTCGGCCGGCACCGGCCTGCCCGAGCAGGCCAAGGTGTTCGATTACTGGCGCGCGCAGCCGGTCGCCAAGCAGGAGCTGACGCAGAACGTCGGCGATGTGACGGCGGCACTCGCCGGCAGCGCGAAGCGGGTCAAGGCGACGTACGAGTTCCCGGTTCAGACCCATGCCTCGCTCGGCCCGTCGGCCGCCGTTGCGAGCCTCGAGAACGGCCAGCTGACCGTCTGGTCGGCGTCGCAGGCGACGCATTCGATGCAGGCCGAGCTGGCGGCGATCGTCGGCATGCCGGCCGAGCGCATCCGCCTGGTCTACCTGGATGGCTCCGGCTGCTACGGCCGCAACGGCCACGAGGACGCGACCGCCGACGCGGCGCTGATCGCCACGCTGATCGGCAAGCCGGTGCGGGTGCAATGGAGCCGTGCCGACGAGACGGCGCGCTCGCCGAAGAGCCCGCCGCGGGCGATGGACATGGAAGCCGGCATCGACGCCAAGGGCAACGTGGTCGCGTGGTCCGGCGACTTCTGGATCGCGCTGAATCACATCGTCGCCTTCAAGCCGCTCGACTTCCCGCTGCTCGCCGCCACCGATGTCGGCGCTGCCGAAGCCGGGCAACTGGGTCGGCTTCCTGTTCCAGAACTCGGCGGCGCCCTACACCCTGCCGAACCTGCGCGTCAACACCCGCCACATCGCAGCGACCTTCTTCCGCTCGGCGCACCTGCGCAGCCCGGGGCGGATCGAGAACAGCTTTGCCAACGAGTCCTTCGCCGACGAGATTGCGCACGCGGCCGGCATGGACCCGGCCGAGTTCCGCTTGAAGCATCTGAAGGATCCGCGCGCCATCGCCGTGATGCAGGCGGCGATGAAGCGCGCCGGCTGGCAGCCGCGCGTCGGCGCCAATCCGGCGAGCGCCACCGGCGACACGATGAAGGGCCGCGGAATTTCATACGTGCGCTACAACAACGCCACCACGTACGTCGCCGCGGTTGCCGAAGTCGAGGTCGACCGCAAGACCGGCGACGTCCGCGTCAGCCGCATCTGCGTCGGCCACGATTGCGGCCAGATCGTCAACCCCGACGGCCTCGCCAACCAGATCGAGGGCGGCGCGATCCAGACCGTCGGCCGGACGCTGATCGAGGCGGTGAACTGGGACCGCACCAAGGTCACCAGCGTCGACTGGGCGAGCTACCCGATCCTGACCGCCGACCGGGCGCCGAAGGTCGAGGTCGACATGATCGACCGGCCGGGTGAGCCCTCGTGGGGCGCGGGCGAGCCGACTGCCACCGCCATTCCTGCGGCGATCGCCAACGCGATCTTCGATGCCACGCGGGTGCGCCTGCGCTCGCTGCCGTTCACGCCCGACAAGGTGCTTGCAGGGTTGAAGGGCACGCCGGCGAAAGCCTGATGCGTTGCACCCGGGCGGCTGGCCGGTGCCGCGTTTCACGCCGAAACACGCACGGGCCGGATCGCTTCGTCTGATCGCCGGTGCCGCCGAACTGCCTGGCGGCACCGAAAGGCAGCGCATGCTGCAGGAGAACAAGACAACATGGTCAAGAAACCTCTGTTCGGCGCCCTTCTGTTTGCCGCCGTTGCATCGGCCAGCGCCGGGACCGCGGACAGCATCAGCTATGCCGGCGTCGCGCTGGGCGCGACCATCGAGGAGTACGCGGCGAAGCTGCCCGACCACCGGTGTCGGCCGGCGGAGGGCGTGTGCCGCTTCGTGCTGGACCAGTGCCGCCGCGCCAAGCCGGGGCGCCCGCCGAACGACTGCGCCACGCGCAATGCGCTGCTCGGCGCGCCCGTGAGGACGGCCACCGCCGACTTTCGCGAGGGTCAGCTGGCCTCGCTGTCGTTCACGCTCGAGCCGGCCCAGGTGGGCCGCCTGGCAAAGGCCCTCGAGGAGCGGTTCGGACCGCCTGCGGCAGCCGGCGCAGGCCAGAGCGGGCGCGCTGGTGCTGCCGCCCAGCCGTCGCCGGGGGGCCGGGTGTGGTCGCGCCCCGATGACTGGGAGATGCGCCTCGAACAGGGCAGCGGGCGCCCCGCATTGGGTCTTGCACGGCTGACGGCCGCCAAGGAGCTGGAACGCCAGAACGCCGCCCGCACCGAGCGCAACAAGGCGCCTGCAAAGGGTTCCTGATCCCGCCGCTGCGGTCAGGGAAATCGCCCGACGCCGGCTGCGACGCAGCGGCGTCCATGTCTGCATCCAATCGCTTTCGAGACTCACACTGCGCCCCCATGGAACGTCCCGCTGAACCCCGAACCCTGTTCGAGAAGCTCTGGCAGCGCCACGTCGTCGCCGAAATTCCCGGCGGCGCCACGCTGCTCTACATCGACCGGCATCTGGTCTACGAGGTGACCAGCCCGCAGGCCTTCGAAGGACTTCGGCTCGCCGGCCGCAAGCCGTGGCGGCGCGAGACGGTGCTGGCGACCGCCGACCACAACGTGCCGACGACGCCGGCCGAGCGCGTGCCCGGTGGCATCCGCGACGCGCTGTCGCGGGCCCAGGTGGCGCAGCTCGACGAGAACTGCCGCGAGTTCGGCATCACCGAGTTCGCACTCGGCGACCGGCGGCAGGGAATCATCCACATCATCGGCCCCGAGCAGGGCGCGACGCTGCCCGGCATGACGGTCGTCGCCGGCGATTCGCACACCAGCACCCACGGCGCCTTCGGCGCGCTGGCCTTCGGCGTCGGCACGTCCGAAGTCGAGCATGTGCTGGCGACGCAGTGCCTGGCGATCGAGCGCATGAAGCCGATGCTGGTGAAGGTCGAGGGCGCGCTGCCGGCTGGCGTCACCGCCAAGGACCTGATCCTGGCGGTGATCGGCCGCATCGGCACGGCGGGCGGCACCGGCTACGCGATCGAATTCGGCGGCTCGACCATCCGGGCGCTGTCGATGGAAGGCCGGATGACGCTGTGCAACATGGCGATCGAGGCCGGCGCACGGATCGGCGTGATCGGCGTCGACCAGAAGACCATCGACTACGTCGAGGGCCGGCCGTTCGCGCCCGGCCCGGCGCACTGGCCGCAGGCGGCGGCCTACTGGCGCACGCTGGTCAGCGACGAGGGCGCAGCCTTCGACCGGGTGGTCGAGATCGACGCCACGCGGCTCAGGCCGATGGTCACCTGGGGCACCTCGCCCGACATGGTGGTGCCGGTCGGTGGCCGCGTGCCCGACCCGGCTGCCGAGGCCGATGCCACGCGGCGCCTGGGCATGGAGCAGGCGCTGGCTTACATGGGACTCGAGCCCGGCACGCCGATCGAGAACATCCGGCCCGACAAGGTCTTCATCGGCTCGTGCACCAACGCGCGCATCGAGGACTTCCGCGCCGCCGCTGCGGTGCTGCGCGGCCGGCACATCGCACCGTCGATCCAGCTGGCGCTGGCCGTGCCCGGCTCGGGCCTGGTCAAGGCGCAGGCCGAGGCCGAAGGGCTCGACCGCATCTTCATCGACGCCGGCTTCGAATGGCGCGAACCCGGCTGCTCGATGTGCCTGGGCATGAACGACGACCGGCTCAACCCGGGCGAGCGCTGCGCCTCGACCTCGAACCGCAATTTCGAGGGCCGCCAGGGCGCCGGCGGCCGCAGCCACCTGGTCAGCCCGGCGATGGCCGCTGCGGCGGCGGTGGCCGGGCGCTTCGTCGACATCAGCGTGCTGCAGGCGGAGGCCGTCTGATGGAATCCTTCACGACGCTCGACGGGCTGGTCGCACCGCTCGACCGCGCCAACGTCGACACCGACGCCATCATTTCCAAGCAGTTCATGAAGTCGATCCGGCGCACCGGCTTCGGTCCGAACCTGTTCGACCAGTGGCGCTACCTGGACATCGGCCAGCCGGGGATGGACCACTCGAAGCGGCCGAAGAACCCCGACTTCGTGCTCAACCAGCCGCGCTACGGCGGCGCGCAGATCCTGCTGACGCGCGAGAACTTCGGCTGCGGATCGAGCCGCGAGCATGCGCCGTGGGCGCTGCACGACGACGGTTTCCGGGCGCTGATCGCGCCGAGCTTTGCCGACATCTTCTACGGCAACTGCTTCAAGAACGGCATGCTGCCGATCGTTCTCGACCCGGCCACGGTCGACCGCCTGTTCACCGAAGTCGAGGCCACGCCCGGCTATCGCCTTGCGATCGACCTGCAGGCGCAGACGCTGACGACGCCCGGCGGCGAGACGATCGCCTTCGCGGTCGACGCCGAGCGCCGCCGTCGGCTGCTCGAGGGGCTCGACGACATCACCCTGACGCTGCTGCAGGCCGACCGCATCCGCGACTACGAGTCGCGGCGCCGCGTCGACGAGCCGTGGCTGTTCGTACGCTGACCTGGAGACGACATGACTGAGATGAAGGCCGGCGCCCTTGCCGGCATCCGCGTGGTCGAGATGGGGCAACTGATTGCCGGCCCCTTCTGCGGCAAGATGCTGGGCGAGTTCGGCGCCGACGTGGTCAAGATCGAACCGCCCGGAACCGGTGATCCGCTGCGCAACTGGCGGCTGATCAAGGAGGGCACATCGGTCTGGTGGCAGGTCAGCTCGCGCAACAAGCGCTCGGTGGCGCTGGACCTGCGCCAGAAGGAAGGCCAGGACCTGGCGCGGCAGCTGATCGCCGAGGCCGACGTGCTGATCGAGAACTTCCGCCCCGGAACGCTCGAGAAGTGGGGCATGGGCTGGGACGAACTCTCCAGGCTCAACCCGGGGCTGGTGATGCTGCGCATTTCCGGCTACGGACAGACCGGCCCGTATCGCGACCTGCCTGGCTTCGGCGCCATCGGCGAGGCGATGGGGGGCCTGCGGCACCTCACCGGCGAGCCGGGGCGGGTGCCGGTGCGCGTCGGGGTGTCGATCGGCGACACGCTGGCGGCGCTGCACGGCACGATCGGCGTGCTGCTGGCGCTGCACCACCGCAAGGTCGACGGCGGGCCGGGCCAGGTGATCGACGTGGCGCTGCACGAGGCGGTGTTCAACGTCATGGAAAGCCTGATCCCCGAGTACAGCGCCTTCGGCGCGGTGCGCGAGGCCGCCGGCAGCGCCCTGCCCGGCATCGCCCCGTCGAACGCCTACAAGTGCAGCGACGGCTATGTGCTGATTGCCGGCAATGGCGACAGCATCTTCAAGCGGCTGATGGAGGTGATCGGCCGAAGCGATCTCGGCAATGCCCCCGACCTCGCCAGCAACGCCGGCCGGGTCGCGCGTGTGGCCGAGCTCGACGAGGCGATCGAGGCGTGGACCGTGTCGCGGACCGTCAGCGCCGTGCTCGACGAACTCGGCACGGCGCGCGTTCCGGCGGGCAAGGTCTACACCGCCAAGGACATCCACGAAGACCCGCACTTCCGGGCACGCGACATGATCCTGCCGCAGCAGACGCGCGACGGCTACACGCTCGATGTCCCGGGCGTCGTGCCGAAGCTGTCGGCAACGCCGGGAACGATCCGCTCGTCGGCGCCGCACATCGGCGACGACACCGACACGGTGCTGCGCGAGATGGGGCTGTCGCCGGAGAACATCGCCACCTTGAGAAGCAAAGGAGTCATTGCATGAACGCCAACGTCTGGAACGGCGCCCGCCAGCGCATCCACATGCAGGAAGTCGGCACCCGCGACGGGCTGCAGGTCGAAGCCGCCTTCGTGCCCACCGAGGACAAGATCGCCCTGGTCAATGCGCTGTCGCAGGCGGGCATGGCCAAGATCGAGGCCACCGCCTTCGTCTCGCCGCAGGCGATTCCGGCGCTGCGCGATGCAGAAATCGTGCTGCGGGAAATCGACCGGGTTCCCGGCGTCGTCTACAGCGCGCTGGTGCCGAATGTTCGTGGCGCCGAGCGTGCCATCGACGCGCACGCCGATGAACTGAACATCGTCATGTCGGCGAGCGAGACGCACAACCTCGCCAACCTGCGGATGACGCGCGACCAGTCGTATGCGGCGCTGCAGGCGGTGATCGAGCTGGCCAGGCGAAGCGGCGTCGCCGTCAACTTCTCGCTCTCGTGCTCGTTCGGCTGCCCGATGGAAGGCGACGTGCCGCAGGACGTGGTGCTCGGCTGGGCGGATCGCTATGTCGAGCTCGGGGTCAGCGGCGTGACGCTCTGCGACACCACCGGCATGGCCTTCCCGAGCCAGGTTGCGGCGATGACGCGTGCAGCGCGCGAGCGCTGGCCGGGCACCGAGCTGACGCTGCACTTCCACAACACGCGTGGCATGGGCCTGGCCAACGTGCTCGCCGCGATCGACGCCGGCGCCGACCGCTTCGACGCCTCGCTCGGCGGCCTCGGCGGATGCCCGTACGCGCCGGGCGCGACCGGCAACGTCTGCACCGAGGAGATCGTCCACGCGCTCGAGCTGATGGGCTACGACACCGGCGTCGATCTCGAGAAGCTGATCGAGGCGTCGAAGCGGCTGCCGTCGCTGATCGGCCACGACACGCCGAGCCAGATCACCAAGGCAGGCCGCCGGCTCGACCTGCACCCGGTGCCCGCCGACTTCGGCGCGATCCGCGAGCGGGCGCTCGCCAAGGGCGCGCCACGCACCGGCGTCTGAGCAGCCATGACCCGAGCGACTTCGCGACGGTCTCTTTCACACCTTCTGATAGCGTGCCAGGCCCCCGCGGGGCGTCGCACGTCCCGCTTCCGATTTCCCCAGGGCGGCTGCTCGCCGCCAACCGATTGCCCTCCATGAACCTTGCCCGCCGCCAGACCCTTGCCGCGCTTGCCCTTGCCGCCCTGCCCTTCGCAGCGCATGCGCAGACCTATCCCAACAAGCCGGTCACGATGATCGTTCCCACGGCACCGGGCGGCACGACCGACATTGCCGCGCGCATGCTCGCCGAGCCGCTCGGCAAGGCGCTCGGCCAGACCGTCGTCGTCGAGAACCGCGGCGGCGCGAGCGGCGGCATTGCCGCGGTCGCGGTGAAGAATGCGCCGGCCGACGGCTACACCATCCTGATGCAGTACTCGGGCTACCACGTCATCACCCCGGCGGTCAGCAAGACGCCGCTGCAGTGGGACCCGAAGGACTTCCAGGCGGTTGCCAACGTGCTCAGCGCGCCGCAGGTCGTCGTTGCGCGCGCCAGCCTGCCGGTCAAGAACATGGCCGAGCTGATCGCCTACGCCAAGGCCAATCCGAACAAGCTGAGCTATGCGTCGTCGGGCAACGGTTCGCTGCAGCACGTCACCGGCGCGATGATCGAGCAGCAGGCCGGCGTCGACATGAACCACATTCCGTACAAGGGCACCGGCCCGGCGCTGCAGGACCTGCTCGGCAACCAGGTCGACGTCACCTTCGGCACCCCGCCGCCGTACATGCAGCACATCCAGTCCGGCAAGCTGCGCGCACTCGCCGTCACCGGCAAGACCCGCCTGCCGAGCCTGCCCGACGTGCCGACTGCGGCGGAAGCCGGGCTGCCCAGGCTCGACGCCACCTCGTGGTTCGCGGTGTACGTGCCCGCGGCGACACCCAAGCCGATCGTCGACAAGCTGTCGGCCGAAATCGCCAAGGTCATGGCGACCCCCGCCTTCAAGCAGAAGGCCGCCGAGCTCGGCGCTTCGGCCGACTATCTCAACCCGCAGCAGCTCGGCGACTACACCCGGGCCGAGCTGGTGCGCTGGGCGCAGGTGGTCAAGGCGTCGAAGATCGAGGCGGACTGAGCGCGTCTGCCGCGGGTGGCGACCTGCGGCCGTGCCGGCAATCGGCGCTTGCCTTCGCTTCCGACCCGCTCGGTGGCAGCAGCCGGTTCGGGCAACCGGCGTCGGCGGGATGCTGGGCGATCGGTGCTTCGGTCGATGCGAGGCGCATGCCAGCGCCAGCCCAGCCAGACAGACGGGCGGCGTAAAACCTGCAGCCCGTGGCGCAACTGGCGCTTCAGATCTGCTGCACCAACGCGAGCCCGGCGCCGAGCAGCGCCGCGAACAGGGCGATGAACACCGGCAGCTTGACGTGCACCAGGTCGGCCAGCACCACCTTGCCGCGGTCGCCCACCCGGTGGATCGTCTTGGCAACAAAGCCCGAGGTTTCGGCATAGATCCAGCTGCCCGCCACCAGCCCGGCAATGCCGGCCAACGCGTCGAGGTTGCCCTGACCGACCGCCGCGGCGCCGGTGCCCGGGCAGTAGCCGAGCAGCCCCAGCCCGACGCCGAACAGCAGGCCGCCGGTGATGTTGGAGGCATAGCGGGTCGGCTTGACATGCAGCTCGAGCTTGCCGAGGGCATGCAGGCCGTACACCCCGACCATGCCGACGATGATCGCCGTGAGCATGACCTTCACCACGGTGAAGTCGGTGAGGAAGAACTGCCCCATCAGGATCTCGTACTTGGCCACGCCGCCCTTCTGCAGCAGGAAGCCGAAGCCGATGCCGAACAGCAGCGCCAGCGCCATCGACGGCTTGCGCGGCTTGCCGGCTTCACCGCCCTGGTTCTTTTCGTCGGTCGCCATCGTCAGCCTCCCGCCCAGAGCAGCTGCGCCGTCGCCACGGCGCCGATGAAGAAGGCGATGAGCGCGATCCACGAACTCAGCGACAGCTGCATCGCGCCGCTGATGCCGTGGCCGCTGGTGCAGCCGCCGGCCAGTCGCGCGCCGTAGGCCATCACCGCGCCGCCGGCAAAGGCGACGCCGGCGCGCAGTGCCACGCCCTCGCCGAAGCGCTCGCTCCACAGCGGCGGCACGAAGCGCCCGGTGAACTCGCCGCCGGTCCAGGCGGCGAGCGCCGCCCCGATCACGACACCGCAGACGAGCACGAATTCCCAGCCGACCTTCGGCGGGTTGTCTCGGAAGTACGCCAGGCGCTCGGTGTGGCGCGGGGCAAGAGCCCGGCCGATCAAACCGGCCAGGCTGGCATACGCCGAGGAGGCACCCAGCGGCTTGTCGGCGATCCAGATCGTCGCCACCGCGAGCAGGCCAATGAGCACCCCCACCAGGTACGGTGACCAGGCGGCAACGGCTTGCGTTTCCATCTTCGAACTCCCTTTTCCGGTTCGTCAGTTCGGCTTCTCGAGCGGCAGCCCGAGTTGCGACCAGGCGGTGATGCCGCCGAGCAGGTTCCAGATTCGCGTGTAGCCGTGGCGGCGCAGGATGCTCACCGCCAGCCCGGAGCGATGGCCGACGCTGCAGTGCACGACGAGGTCGCGGTCCTTCGGCACCTGGTCGAGTTGCTGCTCCAGGTCGCCGACGTACTGGTGGATGGCGCCGGGGATGTGCTTCTCGTCCCACTCGTACTGGTCGCGCACGTCGAGCACCTGCGCACGGCCTTCCTCGCGCCAGGCCGCAGCCTCCTGCGCGCTCGTCGTCTGCAGCGTCTCGATCGGCAGGCCCTGCTCGCGCCAGCCCTCGACGCCGTTGAGCAGCACGCCCTCGACCGAGTCGATTCCGATGCGCGCGAGCGAGCGCAGCGCCTGCTCGAGGTCGGCGCTGCTGTCGACGACGAGGTAGATCGGGTCGCCCGCGCTCGCGATCCAGCCGCCGAAGGCCGGCACGCCGCCAGTCCAGAGGTTGTAACTGCCGGCGATGTGCGCGCCGGCGAAGGCCTCGGGCGGCCGGGTGTCGATGACACGCGCATCCGCGATGCGCGCCTGGAACTCCTTCGGCTGCAGCACCAGCACGCCGGCGAGCGCCGGCATCGGCCGGCCCGCCTGGAGGTTCACCTCCTCCATGTGGCGGAAGTAGGGCGGGCGCGCCATCTTCTCGGCGAGCTTGTGCTCGATGAAGCCGTCGCGGTCCTTCGTGAACACCGGATTCGTCGCCTGCTCGATGCCGATCGTCGACTCGTCGCGCGACGAGATGTTGCCGCCGCAGGCCGAGCCGGAGCCGTGCGCCGGGTAGAGCAGCGCCTGCGGCCCGAGCGGGGCCAGCCTGGTGTGCACCGAGTCCCACAGCTGTCCGGCGTGCTCACCCGTCTTGCTGGCGTCGGTGAGGTCGGTGCGGCCGGTGTCGCCGACGAAGAGCGTGTCGCCGGTGAACACCGCCCAGCAGGCGTCGCCGCTGTCGGGGGCGTAACAGGCATAGCTGGTGCTCTCGGGCGTGTGCCCGGGGGTCGACAGCGCGACGAAGCGCGTCGAGCCGACCTTCAGTTCCTCGCCGTCGGCCAGGCGCCGGTCGATGTCGCCGAACAACTCGTGGTCGAGGCCGACCACCTGCGCACCGGTCAGCCGCGCCAGCTCGCGCGAGCCGAACTCGAAGTCCTCCTGGCGGTGCGTCTCGAGCACGTAGGCGATCGAAAGATCGTTGTCGCGGGCGAGGCGGAGGTACTCGTCGACATCGCGTCGCGGGTCGACGAGCACGGCCAGTCCCTCGCCGCAGCCAATCAGGTAGGCGTTGTGGCCAAGTCCCGGCGTCTTCAAGCGCTGGAAGAACATGTCTGGTCTCCGTTTGTTCGACAAGTGAACCGGGCAAGCGGAAGTCCTGTTTTGGTGCATGCCGAGGCGCTGCCGCCCGGCGCGGTCAGCCGGTGTCGACGAGCCGGACCTCGCTCATGCGCGGCGCGCGCAGGGTGCCGTTCTCGCGCAGGGCGTCCTCGACCAGCTCGGCCACCGTCTGCAGCAGCGGCTGCACCGCCTCGGCCCGCCGCAGGCTGTGCAGGCGGTGCAGGCCGCCGAGCAGGCCCTGGTGCGTGGCGACGCGGTAGCGGCGCGCCGGATCGAGCGGCGCGTCGCCGATGCGCGCCTCGCGCACCCGGCGGCCGGCCGGCGCGCCGAGGTCGAGCGTCCAGTGCAAACCGGCGGTCTGCAGCAGGCCGCCGACGCGGTCCATCGGGTCGGCGGGCCGCAGGTTGGTGGCGTTCTGCTCGAGCGCCTCGAGCAGGTCGCCGCCGCGAAGCTGCGCCGTCACCGCCCGCGACGGGTGCGGCAGCAGCGCATGCCAGCGCCTCGCGCGTGACGACGCCAGGCTCGAGCGAGACGCCGTAGCCGACGCCGGGCAGCAGCGCCAGCTCGGCGCCGGTACGCTCGATGAGCAGCTCGCCGACGAGCACGTCGAAGGGGCTCGGCGCGCGGTAGCGCCGGCCGATGCGCTCGGCGGCGCGGCCGAGCGGCGCCTCCAGCTGCGCGCGGTGCGGCGCACGCAGCGACTCGACGAGCGCCGCCATCCCGGGGTCGGCCGCCCAGCGGTCGGCCCACAGCACATGCAGGCGACCGTCGACGCGCTCGATCCGGCCGCCGGCGTCGAGTGCCACGGTGACCTCGCCGAGCGCCGCGCCGTCCGACAGCGCCTGCACGATCCAGCTGTCGCCGACGCGCTCGGGCGGCGAGATTGCATCGTGCGAGTGCGCGCCGACGATCAGGTCGATCCCCGGCACGCTGCGCGCGAGCACGCGGTCGACCGCGCTGCCCTGGTGCGAGAGCACGACGACCAGGTCGCTCGTCGCGCGCAGCGCCGGCAGCCAGCGCCGCGCCGCGTCGATGCCGCTGCCGAAGCGCAGCCCGCGCAGGTGCTCGGCGCTCGCCGTGTCCGGCGTGTTGTGGTAGCCGAGGCAGAGCAGCCCGACGCGCACGCCGCCGCGCTCGAAGCGCTGCACCGGCTCGCCGAGGAAGGGCTCGCCGCTGGCCTCGTCGAGCACGTTGGCGCCCCGCATGGGAAAGCGCGCCAGCGCCTGCAACTGGCGGGTACGCCGCACGCCATAGTCGAAGTCGTGGTTGCCGAGCGCCAGTGCATCGACGCCGAGTGCGTTCAGGCAGCGGATCGTGGCCTCGCCGCCGCTGAGGTTGCCGAGCAGGTCGTCGGAGAAGGCGTCGCCGCCGTGCAGCAGCAGCACGCGGTCGGCGCCGTGGCGCTGGCGGGCCTCGGCAACGGCGCTCGCCAACGCGGCGTAGCCGCCGACGAAGCCGGCGCGATCGAACGCCTCGTGGCGCCGCGGCTCGCCGGTCTGCGCGGTGGCGTTGCCCGGCGCGACGGCGAAGGGCCGGTGCCGGCCGTGCGTGTCGTTGAAGTGAAGGATGGTCACCGAGCGCCCGCCCGCCGGTGCCGGCGTCGTGCAGCCGGCGAGCGTGGCCAGTGGCAGCGCCGCGGCGGCGGCAAGGCAGGTGCGGCGGCGCGGTCCCCCGCCGGCCGTCGTGTTCATTCCGGGATCAGCGCCCAGCCGCGCAGCTGCAGGTTGGCGAGCGTGGTGATCGCCGCCACGTCGACCTGCACCGCCGCATCGACGGCGGCGGGCGGGATGTCGTGGCTGTGCAGCGCCTGGCTGCACACGCGCACCGACACCCCGGCGTCACGCAGGCGACGGATCAGATCGAGCGAGGGATGCGGCGTGCCGCGGCGCTCGCGCCAGGCCGCCTCGCCCATCACCTCCGGCGTGGCGTCGCCGTGAACGATGGCGACGACATCGCCCCGGCGCGGCCGCACGCCGTCCTCGGCGAGCAGGTTCACGAAGCGGGCCACCTTGGCCAGGGTGGGATTCGGCTTGCCGTCGCTCGATGCCTCGGTGACGTTGAACACCACGCGGTAGCGCAGCGCCTTGTCGGCACGCTCGGCGGCCTTGGGCGCGGTGTGCGTCTGGCCATGGCCCGCGACCGGCGCAGCGGCGATGGCCAGGGGCACGGCAGCGACGAGGCTTATCGCAAGGACGGCGCGAGCCGCGGTACGGAACAGGTGGGGCGGGCGCATGGGCAGGTCTCCTTGAAAAAAGTTCACACGCGTGGCAAGCGTGGAGCCGGCGGCGGATCACTGCGCGCCTGCGCCTGCCGATGAGGTGCGGTGCACGCGCCTGCTGCCTGGTCAGCCCTTCGCGTCCTACGCCGTTCAGCCTGGGTCGTGGCAGCGCTGCCCTCGAGGTGCATCTCGACGTCGTCGGTGCGGTCGCCGACCGCCTCGATCGCCGCGCGCAGCTGTTCGAGGGCGACGTCGAGCTTGCGGGCCCGTTCGCGCATCTCGTGGCCTCAGCTCGCGTCGACGCGCTTGCGGTCCTCGCCGCCGGTCCTATCGAGGCTGTCGGGCATGCCGGCTCCTGATCGAAAGGCTGGGGCGAACCTCGGCAACCCCTATTCCCGGCGCGGTTTGCAGATTCCGCGAGCGACCGAGCCGGGCCGCCGAGGAAGCATGCCCGCCGGTTACTCGAGCTTGCATCCCTCTGCCATTCCCGCCGCGGCGCAGCATGTCTTGCGGACTGAATCGGCGGCGCCGCCAGGTGGCTGCGGTCGGGCCGTTGGGGATAACGGTTGCTTACAAATACGGTCGGGCCAGCTCGACCCGCACTCCATCGCAACAACCTCGAGAGAAAACCATGCTTCGAAAATTCGCCCTCGTTTTCGGAATCGTCTTCCTGCTCGTCGGCGCTGCCGGCTTCATCCCGGGCGTGACAGCGCCGCACACCCATCCGGACGTGGCGGTCACCGCCGGGCTCGGCCTGCTGATGGGCCTGTTCGCGGTGAACGTGCTGCACAACGCGGCCCATCTGCTGTTCGGCGTCTGGGGCCTGCTCGCTGCCAAGTCCGACGGTGCCGCGCGCACCTACGGCAAGGCGGTCGCGATCGCCTATGCGCTGCTGATGGTGATGGGCCTGATCCCGGCGGCCAACCTGCACACCACCTTCGGGCTGGTGCCGCTGTACGGCCACGATGTCTGGCTGCATGCCGCGCTGGCGGCCGTCGGCGCCTACTTCGGCTTCATCTACAAGAGCGACAACGCCACGGCCACCGGCGCACGCGCGCGCTGATCGAGCTTCGAGCCGCGCAGTCCCAGGTTCTGGGGCGCGCGGCTTCGGTCGAGGGCGCACCTTTCGAGGTGCGCCTTTTTCGTTGCTGCATGGGGTCCGCCGTCAGGGCGGTGCCTGCCACCCGCGCGTGGAAGTTGCCGGTCGGCAGGCGCAGGATCGTGTGCAGGTTGCACGTTTCCATCGGGTCGCGGCAGATCTCGGTTCCGAGGTTGCCTTTAAACAGCACGTTGTCAGGCAACACGACAGCGTCGCGCCTGCCGGGCTCGGTGACGTACCGCGAGAGGTAACCCCGTCGTCCTTCAGGACGTTGCAGAAGTCCCAAAGCTCGACAAGCTTTCCAGGAAAGCGTCAGGTGAAGTGATCGGGTAGTCCACTCGGCCGGACAGCGCCAGCAGGTCGCCGTCGCCGGTGACCAGCGCGTCGGCACGGCCCGCAGTGGCCAGGTGGAGAAATGGCAGATCGAACGCATCGCGGCACTCGGGAACCGCGGGCGGCGGCTCCGGGATGCGTACCACCAGGGCGTAGGGCAGGTAGTCGGCCAGCAACTCCTGCCGTGCGGCGGCATCGAGCCGAAATTTCGGATAAGCGAGCACCCGGACCAGTTCTTGCGCGGTAACCGTGCTGGCCAGCGGCAAACAGGCGCCGCGCTGCCATGCGGCGCGAAGCTGGGCGGTGCTACCCCTGGCGAAGACGAGCGCAGACACGACGACGTTGGTGTCGATGACCACGCGCGGGGGCTCGTGGGCTCGGACCCGGGCTCGGGCAGTGGGCGTCTTCACTCCTTGCGGCGCGCCTTGTCGCCCGCGGGCGACGCGCTCATGCGACGAGCGGCGCGCGTGGCGGCAATGACCGGCTTGCCAGCCTCATCCGACGGGGCGCCGACGCGCGCCCATGTCACCGCATCGCCGATGTCGGCGTCGGTCAGGTCCAGCTCGGCGAGCTTCGCGCGCACCGCATCGCCGCGCTGGATGCGTACCGGCGTGAGGACGATTTGGCCGTCACGCGTCTGCACATCGAAGTATTCGGCGGGGCCGATGGCCTGCGTCACGGTCTTCGGCAACGTGAGCTGGTTCTTCGAGGTGAGCTTGGCAAGCATGGGAGGACTTGTCGTAAAGTAAGATTTCCTTACTTTATCGTACCCGGGCTCGTCGAGCGCGTCGCGATCGACGAGCGTGTTGGCTTTGGGTGTGTTGCTGCAGCTTGGCGACGACACCCGGGCCGGGCTGGTTCGCTGGGCGCGGTGGTCAAAACATCGAAGATCGAGGCGGACCGAGTTCGCAGGTGGGTGCCGCCGCGTCGCTGGCGCGCCGGCACCGCAAGCGGCGCGTCGGTCAGCCCTGCCCGGCACCGCACAGGGCGACCGCCTCGACCTCGACCTGCAGGCCGAAGTGCAGCGGCCCGGTGGGCACCACCGCCCGGGCGGGCCGTGCGCTGCCTGCCCATTTGGCGTAGATGGCGTTGAACGCGGGCCAGTTGTCGATGCGGTCGAGATAGACGCGCACCTGCGTCAGCTGCGCCACGCTGCTGCCTGCGCCGATCAGCACGGCTTCGAGGTTGGCGAGCACCTGCTCGACCTGTGCATCGAACGCTGCGTCCGTCAGCTTGACGCCCTCGGGCGTGATCGGCAGCTGGCCCGACACGAAGACGAAGCCGTTGGCGACGACCGCGTGGCTGTAGTGGCCGCCCGGCGCGCGGAGTCCCGGCGGGTCGACGGCAACGATCGACGGCGCCGTTGCGGTGGGCTCACCAGCCATGGAAGCGCTCCCAGACGGCGAGCCGGCCGCTTTCGTCGACGGCGTGGTAGGCGGGAAACTGCGCCCCGGTGGCGCAGGCATGGTTGGGCAGGATGCGCAGCGCGGAGCCGATCGGAAAGCGCTCGACGACGCCCGGATCGACCTCGCCGAGACGCGAAACGATGCCGTGTTCCTGGTTCGCCTGGCTCATGAGCCAGCCGTCGAGCGGCGTGCCGTCGAGGCTGCAGACCTGGCCATAGCCGTAGTCGCGCGCCTGGTTCGCCGTGCCACGGTCGCGGCTCATCGCCATCCAGCCGGCGTCGACAATCGCCCAGCCCCTGTCGGGCTGGTGCCCGATGACGGTGGTCAGCACGCTGAGTGCGAGGTCGTCGGCCTCGCAGACACCGACATTGCACATCACCAGGTCGAAGAAGACATAGACGCCTGCGCGGACTTCGGTCACGCCTTCGAGATGGCGCGCCGACAGCGCCGTCGGCGTCGAGCCGACGCTGACGCCCTCGCACGGCAACCCGGCGGCGCGCAGGCGCTCGGCGGCACGCACGCACCCTTGGCGCTCCTGCTCGGCGATGGCCTGCAGCGCCTGCGGCGTGTCGACTTCGTAGCTCGAACCCGCGTGGGTGAGCACCCCGCCGAGCCGCATGCCGCCGCGTTGCAGCACCTCGGCGACCTCGATCAGCAACGGGTCGTCGGGCTTGACGCCCGAGCGGTGTGCGTCGGTATCGACCTCGATCCAGACTTCGAACACATGGCCATGCTCGCGGCCGAAGGCTGAAACCGCCTGCGCCGAGGCCGTGCTGTCGACCAGCAGCTTCAGCGCACATCCCTTGCGCCTCAGCACGAGCGCCTGCGCCAGCTTGTTCGGCGCGATGTTCACTGCGTAGAGGATGTCGTCGATGCCGGCGGCGAAGAACGCCTCGGCCTCCTTGAGCGTCGACACGGTGATTCCGCTTGCGCCGGCCGCCAGCTGCAGGCGCGCGACTTCGATGCATTTGCTGGTCTTGACGTGCGGCCTGAAGCGCACGCCCAGCGCATCCATCCGGCGTTGCATCCGCTCGACGTTGCGCCGCATGCGCGCCACGTCGATCAGCGCGGCGGGGGTGTTCAGATCCGTGGTCTTCATCGCCGCATTATTTAACGGGCGTCGAGACAGATCGCCCTGATGTCGGGAGCGCAAGCACCTATTGCGTCGTCGACCGTGCAGCCTACGATTGCCCGCATGTTCAAGAGGAGACGCCCATGACGATCACCCTGTTCCAGGACCCCGACTGCAAAGGTCGTTCCCTCAACGTCACCCGCGACTTCGCGTCGCTCAAGGACACGACCCTCGGCAACGGCCCGAGCTCGATCCGGATGGGCAGCGAAGACGCCGTGCTGCTCTACAAGAGCGAGGACTGGCAGGGTGGCGTGATGTACCTGCGCAACGCGGGCCAGATCTCCGACCTCGGCTCGCCGAAGCACGGTGGCCGCGCGCTCTGGGGGAACGCAACCACCTCGGTGCGGGTGACGCCCTTCACCATTCGCCTCAACATCACGGTCGTCACGGGAGCGAATGGCGACCTGCCCGGCACTTTGACCAGCACGGATGGGGTGCGAAGCTTCATCGAAGGCGGCGTGGTGAAGGTCGATCGGTTCTTCATCGACCAGAAGGTCTTGATCAAGGCCGAGGTGGCACGCATCACCTTCCGTTCCAACACGGAGAAGTTCGACATCGGTGGATTGGAGTCGGCGACCTTCCCTCCCGAGTGGAAAGTACCCGGCGAGGTCGATGTGATCGTCGTCAACAGCTTCGAAGCCGGCAACGTCGGCCTCGGCAAGTTTCCATGGTGGGGAAAGACCGTCATTTGCGCGATGACCAATCAGGGCATTGCACGCACGCCCGACGCCGTGGCGCGCACGCTGGCGCACGAGATCGGCCACTACTTCGGTCTGCAGCATGAAACGGTGCCGGCCAACATCATGACGCAATCAAGTACCGGACAGAACATTGCGGTGTCGATCCTTCGTACGGACCAGATCGAGGAACTTCACAACAAGCTGACCGGCAACCTGACTCGCCAGGGCGACCGCCACTGACGGCCGCACGCCCGGCGGTTGTTCAGCCGCCCGCATCCTTCATCTGCTCGGCCTGGGTGGTGGTGCGAACACCCTTGAGGTGCATTTCGACATCGTCGGCGCGGTCACCGACGGCCTGAACGGCCTCTTTCAGCTGCTCCGCGCTGACGTCGAATTTCTTCGCCCAATCAGCGACTTCGTAGTCCTGGTTCACGTTGATGCGCAGGCGGTCCTGGCCGCCGGTTGCTTGCAGGTTGTCAGCCATCGGTCTTCCCTGAAGTGGTGAAGTCCGCGTCGGGCAACCCTTGTTCCCCGGCGACGCCGCGGGCGGCCCGCCTCAGGCGAAGCGATACGGCCCGCCGCGCTCGAGTGCCCGCCGGTACGCCGGCCGCTCGTGGATGCGCCGCAGGAAGTCGAACAACCTCGGCCGGCTGGCGTCGAGCCCGGCGCGTTCGGCGGCGGCTTCGAGCGGAAAGCTCATCTGCACGTCGGCGGCGCTGAACGCTTCGCCAGCGAACCAGGCGCTGCGGCCGAGCTCGGCCTCCATGAAGTCGAGCTGGCTTTTCAGGTTCGGCGCGATGAAGCCCTGGCTCACCTTGGCGGCGATGCCACGCGCGATCGGCTTCGCGAAAAACGGCATCGGCGCGCTGGCGATGCGGTCGAAGATCAGCTTGAGCAGCAGCGGCGGCATCGCCGACCCTTCGGCGAAGTGCAGCCAGTAGCGGTAGCGCAGATGCTCAGGCGTGCCGGCGGCGGGCCGCAGCCGGCCCGAGTCGAAGCGGTCGAGCAGGTACTCGACGATCGCACCCGACTCGGCCACCGTGATCTCGCCGTCGCTGAGCACCGGCGACTTGCCGAGCGGATGCACCGCACGCAGTTCCGGCGGCGCCAGCATCGTCTTCGCATCGCGCTTGTAGGGCCGGACTTCGTACGCGGCGCCGAGCTCTTCGAGCAGCCAGAGCACACGCTGCGATCGCGAGTCGTCGAGGTGATGGACGGTCAGCATGGCTTCGGCGCCCGGGGCAATGGGCGCATCCGACGGCGGGACGGCGATTGTGCACAGCACCCGAAAGGCCGGCCGTACCCTGCCAGGAGATCATGCGGCCCGGTTCATGCTCCCCACCACCGATCGATTCATTGCCACCAGGAGTCCGCACCATGGACGCACAGACCCTTCTTCCGCAAACGCTCGCGAGCGCTTCGCCGACCCGCCGGGGCCTGCTCGGATATGCCGGCAGCACGGCCCTGCTCGCCGCAGCCGCCGGCCTGCCGCTCGCCGCCCGGGCGCAGAGCTATGCCACGCGCCCGCTGCGCATGACCATCGCCTTCCCGCCCGCCGGGGCGACCGACATCCTGGCGCGCACCCTCGGCGAGAGCATCGCCGCAGCGCTCGGCCAGCAGGTGGCGGTCGAGAACAAGCCGGGCGCCGGCGGCATGATCGGCCTCGAGGCAGCGGCAAAGAGTCCTGCCGACGGGTACAACCTGTTCCTGTGCGCGGTCACCAACCAGGCGATTGCCGGCCATCTGTATCCGAAGGCGACACACGACATCGGCCGCGACTTCGATCCCGTGGCGCTGCTCGCCAGCGCACCGCACGTGCTCAACGTCCACCCTGGCGTGCCGGCGAAGAACATGCGCGAGTTCATCGCCTGGCTGAAGGCCAACGACGGCCGCGCCACCTATGCATCGCAAGGCAACGGCACGCTGTCGCACCTCGAGGCCGAGCTGCTGGCGCAACGCGTCGGCGTCAAGCTGACGCATGTGCCGTACCGTGGCAGCTCGCAGGCGCTTCCCGACCTGCTTTCCGGGACCATCCCGTTCATGTTCGACAGCGTCGCCGCGTCGGCGCCGTTCCTCAAGTCGGGCCAGCTGCGCGGGCTGGCGGTGGCGTCGACGCTGCGCATGCCGACGCTGCCCGACCTGCCGACGATCACCGAAGCGGGCGTCGCCGGCTACGACGTCGACAACTGGTTCGGCCTTTTCGTGCCCAAGGGCACGCCGGCAGAGATGCAGAAGCAACTGCAGGGCATCGTCGCCAAGGCGCTCGGCGACCCGGCCATGGTCGCCAGCCTGGTGCAGAAGGGCTTCCTCGTGGTTCCGGGGGACGCGGCCCGGCTGGCCCAACTGACGGCCAGCGACCGCACGAAATGGGGCGCGGTCATCAAGGCGGCGAATGTGACGATCTAGGCGCCGGCCCGCCGCGTCGACGACTGCCGCTGGCCGCTGCTGGCTGCCGCCGGCGCCCTGGAATAGCATCGCGCCATGAACTGGACACCTGCCTCTCCCACGTCGCATCAGCCGGTGCTGGCGCGCAATGTCGTTGCCACGTCGCAGCCGCTGGCCTCTCAGGCCGGGGCCGCGGCCTTTGCCCGCGGCGGCAACGCCATCGATGCGGCGCTGGCGGCGGCAATCACCCTCACCGTCGTCGAGCCGACGATGAACGGCATCGGCGGCGATGCCTTCGCGCTCGTCTGGGACGGCGAGCGGCTGCACGGCCTCAACGCCTCCGGCCGGGCGCCGGCCGCCTGGAGCCCGGAGCGCTTCGCCGGCCTCGACCGGATGCCCCGGGTCGGCTGGGAGAGCGTCACCGTTCCTGGCGTGGTCTCGGCCTGGGTGGCGCTGTCGGAGCGTTTCGGCGTGCTGCCGTTCGAAGACCTGTTCACCGACGCACTGCGCCATGCGCGCAACGGCTTCCCGGTCAGCCCGGTGATCGCGCAGCAGTGGGCCCAGGCAGCGGTCGAGCTTGCCGACCAGCCGGGATTCGGCGCCTTCATGCCGAACGGACGCGCGCCGCGCGCGGGCGAGCTGTGGCACTTTGCCGACCAGGCCGAGACGCTGCGCGATATCGCACGCAGCCGCGGCGAGGCGTTCTACCGCGGTGCCCTCGGCCGGGCCATCACCGACTTCGCCACCGTGCACGGCGCGGCGCTGACGATGGCCGACCTGGAGGCGCACCGCTGCGACTGGGTCGAGCCGATCGCGGTCGACTTCCGCGGCGTGCGGGTGCACGAGATTCCGCCCAACGGCCAGGGCATCGCCGCGCTGATCGCGCTGGGCGTGCTCGAGAACCTGCCTTACGACGCGGCGCCGGCGGGCTCGGCAGCGCGGATGCACCTCGAAGTCGAAGCCATGCGCGTGGCCTTCGCCGAGCTGTACGCACACGTGGCCGATCCCGAGCACATGCGCACGGAGTCGGCGGCGCTGCTGGAACCGGGGTATCTGCAGCGACTGGCCGCGCAGGTCGACCCGGCGCGTGCCGGCAGCTACCAGGCGGGACAGCCGGGCAACGGCGGCACGGTGTACCTGTGCGCGGCGGATGCCGAAGGGCGGATGATTTCGTACATCCAGTCGAACTTCAAAGGCTTCGGCTCGGGCGTCGTCGTACCCGGCACCGGCATCGCGCTGCACAACCGCGGCATGGGTTTCGTCACCACCCCCGGCCATCCCAACCAGGTGGCGGGCGGCAAGCGGCCGATGCACAGCATCATCCCGGCCTTCATGACGCAGGACGGCAAGCCGCTGATGGCCTTCGGCGTGATGGGCGGCAACATGCAGGCGCAGGGCCACCTGCAGATGGTGCTGCGCACGCGCGTCGACGGGCTCGAGCCGCAGGCGGCCGTCGATGCGCCGCGCTGGCGCATCGACGACGAGGCGATGCTGACGCTCGAGCCGAGCGTGCCGGCGGGCATCGTCGACGAGCTGCGGTCGATGGGCCACGCCTTGCGCGTCGCGCCGCCGGGCAATCTCGACTTCGGCAGCGCCCAGCTGATCGAGCGGCTCGACGGAGCGACGGTTGGGGGCGACAACCCTCCGGTCTACGCCGCGGGATCGGATCCCCGGCGCGATGGGCAGGCTGTCGGCTGGTGACCTGTCGGTCCGAGGCTGCGGCCCAGGAGTGGGAAGCGGTAGGCGGTACTCGCAGAGCCGCCCACCCCGGCCCCGTTACCGAATCCCGGAATTTCTGACGACCGGGTGCCCGGTTCGGCAGGTCACTTGTTCGCCGTCGACGCCGCGTCGCCCCGGGATTGCTGGGCGTGCGTTTTCGCCTTCTTTTTCGCCATGTGGTGGCCGACGGCGCAGCCAGCGGCGGCACCGACAACGCCGTGACCCGCAACATGACCGGCAATGCCGCCGACCGCGGCACCCTTGAGGCAGCCCTTGGCGCTGGAAAGACCGGGAACGGCCGCGAATGAACAGGCCATTGCAAACGCGACAAAACGGGTTTTCATTTCATTTCCTTTGACGATGAGGGACAAATCGAGCGAAGCGCTTCGGCAACCCCCGTGCCTTGCCGGGCAGCCGGAAGCGGCCTGCCAAAGGTGACAAGCACCCTGAGCCCCCGTCCCGAGCGCCCGCTCTCGAGGCTGATCGAAGCACCATGGCGTCCGGCAATGGCTTTGCAGATCGCCAGCCCGAGGCCGCTGCTCGGCAGGTTCTCCTGCGATGCGGCGTGACCCCGGCGAAAGCGCTCGAACAGACCATCGCGCTCGCTGACCGGGATTCCAGGCCCGTCATCGGCAACCTCGAGCACCGCGTCGCCGCTGGCTGCGCGGTAGGTTCGCACGTCGATGCGACACCCCCTCCGCGTATGGCGGATGGCATTGCTGACAAGGTTCGCCAGCAGGATCGTCAACTCGTGACGGTCGCCAGCGACCTGAACCGGCTCGAGCGCGTCCGCACCCAGATCGAGGCCCCGGTGTGTGGCCTCGACGATCGCCTCGCCGATGACGCCATGCGCGAGCTGGCGCAGGTCGACCGGCTCGTGGGCACACAGCGACGCATCGGCTTCGACACGCGACAGGCTGAGCAGC
Organism: uncultured beta proteobacterium; assembly: GCA_963826695.1. Taxonomy (GTDB): domain Bacteria; phylum Pseudomonadota; class Gammaproteobacteria; order Burkholderiales; family Burkholderiaceae_C; genus CAWGXZ01. Next base: position 220,950 of record CAWGXZ010000003.1, on the reverse strand, counting down.
TGCTCGATCAGGTGCTGGGTACGCTCCACACCGGCTTTCAAGTCGTTCAAGCGGCTGACACGTCCCGCCTCGTCGCTCGCCCGCTCGAGCAATTGCAGCTGCAGACGCAGTGCAGTCAAGGGGCTGCGGAGTTCGTGCGACGCATCGGCGATGAACCGCCGCTGCACCACGAAAGCCTGCGAAAGGCGACGCATCAGGTCGTTGATCGAAGCGATCAACGGCGCAATCTCCAGCGGCGCAGCTTCCTGGTCGATCGGCTCGAGCAATTGCGCGCTGCGCGCCGCCAACGCCGCCGCCGTGTCGCCGAGCGGGCGCAGTCCACGGCGCAGTGCCACCGTGAGCAGCACGCCGATCAGCACGAGCAGCGCCAGCACCGGTGGCACGAGCGCAGCGGCCGATTCCGCGGCAAGTGCGGCATGCAGCGTCTCCCGGCGCGCCGCCTGTGCGACGCCATCGGGTGTGACGATCGAGTACAGGTGCCAGACCTCGTCGCCGATGACGGTCGTGGTATGGCCGGTACGTGGCACGAACGGCAGGTGGACTTCCGGCGCCGAGGTGAAGATCCGTTGGCCGTCGACGCTCCAGGTCGTGGTCACGAAATCGAAGTCACCGCTGGCCTCGAGTGCCATCGGCAGCGTCGGCAGCTCGCTGCGCAGTCTCGGCGGCCGGCCGTTCGAAGCCGGCTGTTGATAGGTGGCGACCGTCAGCGCAACCTGCTTGAGGTTCTCATCGAAGATTTCGTCGATCTCGCCGACCGCGGCGAGGTAGGCCACGCCGAGCAGCACCGCGGATCCCAGGCCGAGTGCACCGAGGATGTAGACGAGCAGGTGCTGCCGGATGGAGCGCATGCTCAGACCTCGGCGAGTCGCCAGCCCACCCCGCGCACATTGACGATGGTGCCGGCGCCGAGCTTGCGCCGAAGGTGGTGCAGGTGCACCTCGATCGCGTTGCTGCCGACTTCTTCGCCCCAGCCGTAGACGGTGTCCTCGAGTTGTTCTCGCGAAACCACTGCACCCGGGCGCCGCATGAGGGCCTCGAGGATGGAGAACTCGCGGCTCGACAACAAGACCTCGACATCGCGGCGCAGCACGCGACGCCGCTGTGGGTCGAGGCTCAGGTCGCCCCAGATCGACAGGGGGTTGCCGGCGCCGGCATGCCGACGCAACAGCGCGCGCACCCTCGCGACCAGCTCGTCGAGATCGAAGGGTTTGAGCACATAGTCGTCTGCACCGGCATCGAGGCCGGCGATCCGGTCCTCGACCGAGTCCCGCGCCGTCATCACCAGCACAGGCAGGTTCGAGCCGGCACCGCGAAGCTGTGCGAGCAGTGCCATGCCGTCCTTGCGCGGCAGGCCGAGGTCGAGCAGGGCCATGTCATAGCCGCCGCTTCCCAGCGCCAGTTCGGCAGCGCGGCCATCGGCCACCCAGTCGACCGCAAAGCCGGCGTCGGCCAGACCCTGACGCACGGCGCTGCCGATCATGTTGTCGTCTTCGATCAGGAGGATTCGCATCGGTGAGCTGCCCGGCAGCGATTGTCGACGCGCCGGCGCGGCAGCTTAAGTCGGCCTTAAGGAACACACAGCGAGCATGCCGGCCCCTGTCGCCGAAGTTCCGGTGGCGCGCTGACGGTTCCAAGGCATGCAGAAAACGCTCACTTCACCACGGGAACCCCTTCGCCCTCAAGGGCACTCCCGCATTCCGCCCCGCTACGCGCTCCTGCTCTGGGTCGGGGCCACGTTCCTGGCCGTCAACACGCTCGTACGCCTCGGCCTGATCGGCCTCGAAGGCGACTGGAGCAACGCCATACCGGGCCGTCTGGTGCGAATCCTGGCAACCGGTGCGCTCTACGACCTGGCTGCCGCAAGCTATCTGCTGCTGCCGTTCGCACTGCTCGCGCTGGTCTGGCCGGGTCGGGGATGGGGCCGACGTGCCCACGCCATCAGCGCATCGATGCTCTTTTCCTTCGCCCTCGTCGGCATGCTGCTGACCGGGCTGTCCGAGGGCATCTTCTGGAACGAATTCGCGTCGCGTTTCAATTTCATTGCCGTCGACTACCTGGTGTACAGCCGCGAGGTTCTGGGCAACATCCGCCAGTCGTATCCCGTGGGGCGACTCCTCGCCGCAGTGGCTGGCGTCGGTCTGTTGATCGGCGCCGCAATCGCCCGACCCGTCTGGCGGGCAGCCATGGCGGACGGCGGCAACTTGTGGACGCGATGCATCTGCACCGGGCTGCTGGTGCTGCTGGCTGCCGCTTCCTGGCGGCTGGTGGACGACACGACCCGGGAATCCGTCGAGACACCCGCTGCCCGCGAACTGGCAGGCAACGGCTACTACGAGTTCGCCCGCGCCCTGCGCAACAACGATCTCGATTTCCGTGCCTTCTACCGCACCCTGCCACCGGAGGTCGCCCGCGACCTGACGCGGCGTGCGTTCGCCGCGGGCGGTGGATCGCCGGCCTTTCTAGGGGGTCCGCATCCCCTCGAGCGCAAGGTGAGCGCACCGCGGGCGGAACGCGCCATGAACGTGGTGATGGTCTCGATGGAGAGCCTCGGCTCCGACTTCGTCGAGTCGTTCGGCGGCAAGCCCGGACTGACGCCCAACCTCGACCGACTGGCACAGCAGGGCCTGGCGTTCACGCGCCTGTACGCAACCGGTCTGCGAACGGTCCGCGGGCTCGAAGCGCTGACGCTGTCGGTGCCGCCGACGCCCGGGCATGCGGTGCCCATGCGCAAGCACAACACCGGCTTCCAGACCATCGGGGGTGTCTTCAAGGAGCACGGCTACGAGGCGCTGTACCTCTACGGCGGCTATGGTGTCTTCGACAACATGACCGACTTCTTCGGCGGCAACGGCTACCGCGTGATCGACCGCAGCGCGATACCCGCCAACGCCATCAGCCACGAAACCATCTGGGGCGTTGCCGACGAGGACCTGTTCAGACAAGCGATCCGCGAGATCGACCAACGCACGGCGGCGGGCGGCAAGGTTTTCGCGCATGTCATGACGACGTCGAACCATCGGCCGTTCACGTATCCGGCCGGGCGGATCGACATCGCCTCCGGGACCGGCCGTGACGGGGCGGTGAAGTACGCCGACTGGGCGATCGGTGCGTTCATGCGCGAAGCCGCGCAACGTCCGTGGTTCAAGAACACGGTATTCGTCTTCGTGGCCGACCACACGTCGCACGGCCGCGGCCGCAGCGACCTGCCGCCGGAAAATTACCGCATCCCGCTGATCGTCTATGCGCCGGGTTTCGTCGCTCCCGGGCTCGTCGACACCGTTGCATCGCAGATCGATGTCGCCCCGACGCTGCTGGCATTGCTCGATATGAGTTACACGTCGCGCTTCTTCGGACAGGACATCCTGACAGATGGACAACGTCACCAGCGGGCATTCATGGCGAACTATCTGACTGTCGGCTACATGGAAGGCGGTCTGGTCGCCGAACTCGGGCCGAAGCGGCAGGCACGCGTCGTCGATGCGCTGAATGGGGATGCCATCGATTCGGCCGACCCGCGGGCGCGCCGCATCATCGATCAGGCGGTGGCCCAGTACCAGTTGGCAACCGACGTGCTTCGCGGCGGTGTCGGCGCGGGAGACCATCCCGCGGAGCGGCTGCATTGAACCGGGGACCGGGTGGCGATGGCGAGCGGGCGGCGTCGCGCTTCAAGAGCCGCGGCGGGCCGGCTCGACTCCTGGGGGCATGGCGCTACTCGCTGCGCGGCCTGGCGGCGGCGTGGCGGCACGAGGCGGCGTTCCGGCAGGAGGTGGTCGTCGGCTTGCCACTGATCTGCATGGCACCCTGGCTCGGCAGTGACCGTTTCCAGACCTTGCTGCTGATCGCCGCCGTGCTGTTCGTGTGGTTGGCGGAGCTGCTCAATTCGGCGCTCGAGGCGCTGGCCGACGCAGTGACGCTGGAACCCCATCCGTTGATCGGCAGGGCCAAGGATCTCGGCAGTGCGGCGGTGCTGCTGGCACTGGTGGTCGCCGCCGGCGTCTGGCTCGCCGTGCTCTGGTGAGCGGCCTGGCCCCAGGCTCCGGGACGCGCCGGGGGTGGGCCGCCCTCGCCGGCCTGGCAGCTTCTGCGGCCATGCTGCTGACGCTCGGTGAATTCACCGATCTCGACCTGCGACTGGCCGATGCCATGTTCGACCCCGCTGCCCACGGGTTCCCGTGGCGGCATCGCTGGTTTGCCGAGGTCCTCCTGCACCACCGCCTTCGCCAGGCGATGAGCATCCTGGGTGTCACGCTGCTCGTGCTGGTCGCCATCGATGCCGTACGGCCTGCGAAGTGGCTGGCTGCGGAGCAACGGTTGCGGCTGCGCGCCGTTGCCGCCACGGCGCTCGCCATCCCGCTTTCGGTCTCACTGCTCAAGGCAATCGCTTTCAGCCACTGTCCATGGGACTTGTCGCGCTATGGCGGATGGGCCCCTTATGTGCGGTTGCTCGAGGCTGCACCGCCCGGGGTGGCCGCAGGCCACTGCTTTCCCGCAGGGCACGCCACCAGCGGCCTGTGGTTGATTGCCGTGTCGCTGCTCTGGACGGCCAAGGCGCCGCGCAAGGCGGTTGCCGTTGCGGCTTGCGCGGTGACTGCAGGCCTGGCGCTCGGATTCCTGCAGCAGATGCGTGGCGCTCATTTCCTCAGCCACACGCTCTGGTCGGCCTGGCTGGCAATCGCCATCGACTGCGCGGCCGCCCGATGGCTGCAGCGGCAACTCGCCATGTGATCCGTTCCCGCATCCGGACTGCCCTCGGTCGTCGGCCATCCACCGTTCCAGCGAAACAGGCATTTCAATTGCCGGATCGTCGCCGCAAAAAAACGCGCGTACTGCCCGCTGTCTGCCGAAAGGAGCGTTGCCATGACCTTCGTTCGCCGCCACCTGCCGTGGCTTGCCGTTGCGATCCTCGGCGCCTTCGCCCTCGCCACGGTTGCCCTCAGTCGAGGCGAGACCATCAGCGCCCTGTGGGTGGTGGTCGCTGCAGTCTGCACCTACCTGATCGCCTACCGCTACTACAGCCTGTTCATCGCCTACCGCGTGCTGGGCCTGGATTCCAAGCGCGCGACCCCGGCCTATCGTCACAACGACGGCCTCGACTACGTGCCGACGAACCAGTACGTCCTGTTCGGCCACCACTTTGCCGCAATTGCCGGCGCCGGCCCGCTCGTGGGGCCGGTGCTCGCGGCGCAGATGGGCTATCTGCCCGGGCTGCTGTGGATCCTCGCCGGCGTGGTTTTCGCCGGTGCGGTACAGGACTTCATCGTCCTCTTCGTCTCCACCCGCCGCGATGGCCGCTCGCTCGGCGACCTCGTCAAGCAGGAGATGGGCACGGTACCCGGACTGATTGCCCTCTTCGGCACCTTCATGATCATGATCATCATCCTGGCGGTGCTGGCGCTGATCGTCGTCAAGGCGCTGGCCGATTCGCCCTGGGGTGCCTTCACGGTCGCAGCGACGATTCCGGTGGCAGTGTTCATGGGCGTCTACATGCGCTACATCCGCCCCGGCCGGATCGGCGAGATCTCGGTCATCGGTTTCGTGCTGCTGATGCTGGCAATCCTCGGCGGCCAGATGGTCAGTCAAAGCCCGACCTGGGCGCCATGGTTCACCTTCGAGGGAACGACGCTGGTGTGGTTGCTCATCGGCTACGGCTTCGTCGCCTCGGTGCTGCCGGTCTGGCTGCTGCTCGCACCGCGAGACTATCTCTCGACCTTCCTGAAGATCGGGACGATCGTCGCCCTGGCGATCGGCATCGTCTTCGTCGCACCCGACCTGCGGATGCCGGCGATCACCCGCTTCGCCGACGGTGGCGGCCCGGTATGGGCCGGCAGCCTGTTCCCGTTCCTCTTCATCACCATTGCCTGCGGCGCGGTGTCGGGCTTCCATGCGCTGATTTCCTCGGGCACCACCCCGAAGATGCTGGAAAACGAGACGCATGCGCGGTTCATCGGCTACGGCGGCATGCTCGCGGAATCCTTCGTCGCGGTGATGGCGCTCGTGGCCGCCTCGGTCATCGACCCGGGCATCTACTTTGCAATGAACAGCCCGGGCGCACTGGTCGGCACCACCGCCGACAAGGTTGCCGCGACGATCTCCACCTGGGGCTTCGTGGTCACTCCGGAGATGCTGCTGCAGACTGCCAAGGACGTGGGCGAAACCACGATTCTCGGCCGCACCGGCGGTGCACCCACGCTGGCGGTCGGCATGGCGCACATCCTGCAGCAAGCGATCGGTGGCCGTTCGATGATGGCCTTCTGGTACCACTTCGCAATCCTCTTCGAGGCACTGTTCATCCTGACCGCTGTCGATGCCGGTACGCGCGCCGGACGTTTTATGCTCCAGGACCTGCTCGGCAGCTTCGTTCCCGCCCTGCAGCGCACCGAGTCGCTGCCGGCGAACCTCATTGCAACCGGGCTGTGCGTCGCCGCGTGGGGCTACTTCCTGTACCAGGGCGTGGTCGATCCCCTCGGCGGTATCAACACCCTCTGGCCGCTGTTCGGCATCGCCAACCAGATGCTCGCCGCGGTGGCGCTGCTGCTGTGTACCGTCGTGCTGTTCAAGATGAAGCGCGAACGCTATGCCTGGGTGACCGTGCTGCCGACAATCTGGTTGCTGATTTGCACCCTCACGGCGGGCTGGCAGAAGATCTTCTCTGCCGATGCCAAGATCGGCTTCCTGGCGCACGCGCGGCGTTATGGCGACGCGCTGGCGCAGGGACAGTTGCTGGCCCCGGCGAAAACGCCGGAGGCGATGTCCCGCATCGTCTTCAACGACCGGCTCGATGCAGCGCTTTGTGCGCTCTTCATGCTGGTCGTCGTTTCGGTGCTCGTCTACAGCATCAAGACCGTGATGGCGGCGCGGGCCAGCAACCGGCCGACCGTCCACGAAACGCCCTTCGAGGCGATGCCGGCGGTGCAGTGACGAAGCCCGACGCAGTGGCAGTCGAAGCCCCTCACCAGCCGCCTCCTCGGGCGGGGCGCGGTGGCTGGGCCGAGGATGCCCGCCAGGGCGGGCGCTACCTGGCGCAGGCCTTCCGGCTGATGGTCGGCGTACCCGATTACGAGACCTATCTCCTGCATATGCAGGCGCGTCACGCGGATCAGGAGGCGATGAGCTATGAAGCCTTCTTCCGCGAGCGCCAGGAAGCGCGCTACGGCAGCCGGATCGGGCGGTGCTGCTGAGGCACCATCGAGACGAAGCAGTCGAAGCCATCGCAACGCAGCGCAGGCATGGGTGTTCGCCGCGGTGCTGTCAGCGCTTCGGCATCAATCCGCCGAGACTGCGCCGGGCATCGGGTCATAGCCGAGTCGGCGCACCAGCTCGTCACGGGTGATCGGCGCGTCGGCAACGGTGGCCGCAGCGTTGTTTTGCCAGTGCGCCCAACCGTGACCGGTGGCGGGATCGTGAACGAGCTTGAACAAAACCGTCGGCACCCGCACCCGCTGTCCCGCGCCGATGGAAGCCGATCCGGCGTCGAAGACCGCGCCGGTGGCCACGTACACGATACCCGCCGCGCGCATCGCGTAGCTGCGCGTGTCGCTCTCGATGCGGCTCCATGGGCCCGAGTTGTGCGCCGGCACCTGCGGCACGATGTTGGCGAGCGAAAAGCTCTGCGCGGAGGCACTCACCGTCGGCATGTCCGCCGCCGGCGCCATGTGCCCGCGGTCGTAGCCACTGCCCCGGTAGTCGGCCAGCGTCGAGCGCTCGGCCGCCGGCAGGCGCGCCTCCTCGTAGAAATTGTCGACTCGCGGCACCGCCTGCGCCGCAGTCAGGCTCGCCCGGTCGATGGCCTGCAGCACCAACTTCGGTGTGCGTGTCGACGCGTCGTGGACGACGGCGAAGGCCTCGAAGCAAAGGCCGCGCAGCGCAGGGTCGTCCGCGACTGCCGGAGCCTGCCCGCCCGCCATCATCGTCCGGCAGCCGGCCAGTTCGCGGTCGATGCGTGCAGGGGCGCTGGCGGGCTGGATGTCGTTGGACGAGCCGCCGCCGCAGCCGGCGATTGCGGCAGCGACAAGGCACAACAGGACCCGGCGCACCGGGGGCGGGGATTTCATTCGTTCGGTCTGCAAGGGGCGACTCTCGAGGGTTCGAAAAGGGGCGGCATCATGCCTTGCAGGTGTGCGCTGGTGAGAGGCGCCGGTGTGTTTCGCCGATGTCAGCGACGCGTCATTGCCGCTGCCGCCGGGCGCGACGCGCGAGCAGCTGCTGGCGCGATTCCATGTGCGCGACGGCAGCGGCCAACTGTTCAGCGGCGCACACGCCTTCCTCGCGCTGTGGGCTGCGCTACCCGGCTGGCGCTGGCTCGCCCGGGTCGGACGCCTGCCGGGGGCAGCCTGGCTGATCGAACGCGGCGACCGGCTTTTCCTGTGCTGGCGGCCGACCTTGCAGCGCTGGGCATTTCGCCTCGAGAAACCCGGTTCAGGGCTTGATCCGGGCCACGCGGAATCCCGCGGCGGCGACACGCGTCGCTGATCGACCCGCCCGCGTCGTGGCGCCCCGGACGGCTGGGCTTCAGGCACCGCCGCTGTAGATCACAGACGTTGGCACGGGTCGTGCGGTGGCTGCTCGAGGAGCGGCCGCGTGCACCACAACGAAGATTCATCGCCATCCCGTCCGACGACGCTTGCCGACTGGCGCGAGGCCTACGCAGGCGGCGCATCGCCCGACACCCTGCTGCGGGCGCTGCACGCGAGGTTGACCGCGGAGCCCGACGTCGCCTGGATCGCGCTCGTCGATGCCGCCCAGCTCGAGGCGCAGATCGAGCGACTCGAAAGGCGCGCCGCCGACTTCGGCGAGCGGCACAGCGCCATCGAGGCGATGCCGCTCTTCGGCGTGCCCTTCGCGGTCAAGGACAACATCGATGTCGCCGGTCTGCCGACCACCGCGGCGTGCCCGGCGTTCGCCTTCACGCCGCAGCGCGACGCGGCCGTCGTGGCCCGGCTGATCGACGCGGGCGCGGTCTGCCTCGGCAAGACCAACCTGGACCAGTTCGCGACCGGGCTGGTCGGTGCGCGCTCGCCGTATGGCCGGCCGAGCAGCACCTTCGACGCCGAACGTATCAGCGGCGGATCGAGCTCGGGCTCGGCGGTCGTCGTCTCGCGTGGCGATGTGGCCTTCGCGCTGGGCACCGACACCGCCGGCTCGGGGCGCGTTCCGGCCGGCTTCAACAACATCGTCGGCCTCAAGCCGACGCCCGGGCCGGGTCAGCACGCGCGGCGTGCTGCCGGCCTGCCGCAGCATCGACTGCGTCTCGGTGCTGGCGCTGACCGTCGCCGACGCGGCGCTCGTGCTGGCAACGATCGAAGGCGACGACGCTGGCGACGCGTACAGCGACTTCCGCACCGGCCCGGCGGCCTGGTCGCAGCCGCTGCGGATCGGCATTCCGGCGGCGCCGCAGTTCGACGCCGGCAGCGGCTATGCGGAGGGCTTCGACAGCGCCAAGGCGCGCGTGCAGGCGCTCGGCCACCAGGTCGTCGCGATCGACTTCGCGCCGCTGCACGCCGTGGCCGAGCTGCTCTACAGCGGCCCGTGGGTGGCCGAGCGCCACGCCGTGGTGCAGCGGCTGCTCGAGGACGATCCCGCGGCGCTCGACCCGAGCGTGCGCCGGGTGGTCGAAGGTGCGTCGGCGTTCAGCGCCACCGACGCCTTCCGCGGCCAATACCGGCTGCGCGAAGCGCAGCGCAGCCTGCGCTCGATCTGGCAGCAGGTCGACCTGCTGATGGTTCCGACGGCGCCCGGCCATCCGCGCCACAGCGACATCGACGCCGAGCCACTGGCCGCCAACGCGCGGCTCGGCACCTACACCAACTTCGTCAACCTGCTCGGCTGGTGCGCGCTGGCGCTGCCTTCGTCGATGACGGCGCAGGGCCTGCCCTTCGGCGTGACCTTCATTGCACCGGCAGCGGCCGATGCCGCGCTGGCGCGTTTCGGCGCCGCGTGGCAGGACGCGGTCGCGCTGCCGCTCGGCGCCACCGGTCGCGCGCAGGTCGAAAGCGCCGCGACGCCCAATGCGCCGTGGCCGGCCAGCCAGCCGACCTTGCCGATCGCCGTCGTCGGCGCGCATCTGAGCGGGCTGCCGCTGAACGGGCAGCTGATCGAGCGCGGCGCCACGCTGCAGCAGGCGACGACCACGGCGCCGCACTACCGCCTCTACGCCCTGCCGAACACCACGCCGCCGAAACCCGGCATGGTGCGCGTTGCCGAGGGCGGCGCAGCGATCCCGGTCGAGGTCTGGGAGGTGCCGCTCGCGCAGTCGGGTCGTTCCTGGCGCTGATTGCAGCGCCGCTGGGCCTCGGCAGCGTCGAGCTCGCCGACGGCCGGCGGGTGCACGGCTTCCTCTGCGAAGCGCAGGCACTGGCCGGCGCCCGCGATATCACGTCGTACGGCGGCTGGCGCTCGTTCGTCAACGCGCCGTAACACCGGGCCGGGCGCGGTGCGCTCGTGAAATTCCCCTTTCTCGCTTCAACGGAGTCCGCCATGACATCACGCCCCCTTCCGCCCGCCGACGCCGCCGAGACCACCCGGCGGCGGCTGATCGCCGGCGCTGCATCGGGCGCCGCGCTCGCGGCCATCGGTGCACCCGCGCTCGTCCTGGCGCAGCCCACGCCGAAGATCCGCATCGGCTACTGGCCGATCGCCGCCGGGCTGCCGTTCTTCGCCGCGATCGAGATGGGCTACTTCAAGGAAGCCGGCCTCGACGTCGAAGCGCAGCAAGTTCGCCGGCGCGCAGCAGGTCATGGAAGCGATGCTCGCCGGCCGCTCCGACGGCACCGCCAACGGCACCGGCTCGGCCAACCTCGCGATCGGCGAGATCGCGCAGCCGGGCACCTTCAAGATCTTCGCCACCAACCCGAGCAACGCGAAGAACGTGCTCGACGAGTTCATCGTCCCCGACCGCCAGCCCGGTCAAGACGATCGCCGACCTGAAAGGCAAGCGCGTCGCGCTCGGGTCCCGGCATCCAGAACGTGACCCTCGCCAAGACGGTGCTCGAGCGCGCCGGCGCCACCGGCGCGACGGTGGTCGAGCTGCCGATCGGCCAGCACGTCGCCGCGCTCGCCGCCGGCGCAGCTCGACGCCTGCTACACGCTCGAGCCGACCGGCACCATCGGCCGCATGAACGGCACCACGCGCGTGCTCGAAGCCGGCGTGATCGCCAAGTACATCCTCGGCGACCCGATGGCGCCGTGGCATCGGCGGCTCGGCGTCGCTGACCTCGGCTTCATCAAGAAGCACCCGGCCGAGGCGAAGAAGTTCATCGCCGCCTACGCCAAGGGCATCGAGCTCGTGCGCAGCAAGCCCGGCCGAGGCGCGCCAGTACATGAAGGGCTACACCGCCATCGAAGGGCCGCTGACGGCCGAGGTGCCGCTCGCCGCCTACATGCTCTACAACGAGTTCACGCCGAGCCGACGTCGCCCACTTCCAGAAGTTCTTCGACCTGTTCTCCGACAAGGGCATCTTCGCGTCGCGCGCTGATCGTCGAGCTCGATGCTCTACAAGGGCTGACCATGACGCCGACCGCCACTTCGAGCTGCGGCCGAGCGCCTGCCGCGGCCCTCGCCGGCACCGCGGCGTCGCCGCCGCCGGTGCTGCCCGTGCAGGCGCTGCCGGCCCGGCCGCTGCGTCGCCAAGCCGGCCAGGCGCTTCGACAGCGGACGCCTGCTGCCGGTGATCGGCCCGCTGGTGCTGTTCATCGTCTGGGACCTGGTGGTGCGCCTCGGGCTGCATCAAGCCGATCCTGCTGCCGTCGCCGCTCGGCCACGCTGCGGCGCGCTGGTCACCGGCCTCGCCGGCGGCCCGCTGCTGCATCGACTTCGCCGTCACCGTGTGGCGCACGCTCGAGGCCTTCCTGATCGCCGCGGTGATCGGCGTGCCGCTCGGCGTGCTGCTCGGCAGCAACGAGACGCGCGTACCGCAGCGTCGAGTTCCTGATCGACTTCTTCCGCTCGACGCCGTCGTCGGCGCTGATCCCGCTGTTCCTGCTGATCTTCGGCGTCTCCGACATCAACAAGGTGGCGATCGCCGCCTTCGGCGCGTTCCTGATCGTGCTCTTCAACAGCGCCTACGGCGTGATCAACGCGCGCAAGCAGCGGGTCATGGCGGCGCGCGGTGATGGGCGCGTCGCGCTGGCAGATCTTCAAGGACGTGCTGGTCTGGGAGAGCCTGCAGCCGACCTTCGTCGGCCTGCGCTCGGCGGTCTCGATGGCGCTGGTGATCGTCATCGTCGCCGAGATGTTCATCGGCTCGGACAACGGCCTCGGCCACCGCATCATCGACTCGCAGCAGGTGATGAACGTGCAAGAGCATGTACGCCTCGATCCTCGCCGCCGGCGCGCTCGGCTATGCGCTCAACATCCTGTTCCTCGTCGCTCGAGCGACGCATCGTGCACTGGAGCGGAAGATGAGCGCGGTCGCTGAATGCCCGATCGTTGCGCCGACGTGCCGCTGGCGCCGCCGTTCGTGCCCGGCCCGCGCCGGCACGCACATCACCATCCGCGGCCTGACCAAGTACTTCGCCGGCTGGCCGCTGTACGAGAACTTCGACCTCGACATCCCGAAGCACAAGATCGTCTCGGTGTTCGGGCCGAACGGCTGCGGCAAGTCGACGCTGATCAACATGATCGCCGGGCTGGTCCCGATCGACGCCGGGCAGATCCTGTTCGACGGCAAGTCGCTGGCGCGACACCAAGATCGGCTACGTCTTCCAGAACTACCGCGAGGCGCTGTTCCCGTGGATGCGCACCATCGACAACATCGCCTATCCGCTGAAGCTCGAAGGGCGCGTCGAAGGCCGAGGTCGACCGGCGCATGGAGGAGCTGGTGGCGTCGTTCGACGTCAAGTTCGACCTGAAGCGCTACCCGTACGAGCTGTCGGGCGGCCAGCAGCAGACGGCGTCGATCATGCGCGCGCTGGCGCCGAACCCCGAGGTGCTGTTCCTCGACGAGCCGTTCTCGGCGCTCGACTTCGAGATGACGCTCTTCATCCGCGAGAAGCTGCAGGAGGTGTTCATGCAGACCGGCACCACCATGCTGCTGGTCTCGCACGACCTGGAGGAAGCGGTCTACCTGGCCGACCAGGTGCTGCTGCTGACCAAGCGGCCGACGCGGGTCGCCGAGATCCTGCACGTACGACGATGCGCGGCCGCGCACCGTCGACACGCTGTCCGAGCCGAGCTTCATCGCCACCAAGAAGCTCAGCCTGGAGATCTTCCAGCGCGAGGTGCGGCGGTGAGCCTCGGCGACGCGCGACAGATCGAGGCCTACGTCGACGCCACGGCGGCGCTGCTCGGCCTGCCGCTCGCGGCCGAACACCGCCCCGGCGTGCTGCGCTACTTCGCGCTGGCGGCGGGTCTCGCCGAGCTGCTGAACGGCATGCCGCTGGCAACGCACGACGAGCCGGCCGAGGTCTTCATCCCGATCGAGCCGGGGCCCTCGGCACGGTGAGCGGCGGCGCCGCTTCGCCGACCAGGGCGCCGCGGCGATGGCTGCCGCCGTGCGCAGCGGCGCGACCACCGCCGGGGCGCTGGTGCGGTCGAGCCTCGCCCGCATCGCCGCGACCGACGGCCGCGTCAACGCCTTCACCGCGTGACCGCCGAGCGCGCGCTGGCGCGGGCCGCGCGCCTCGATGCGGCGCTGGCCGCCGGCGATGCGGCGACGGCCGCGCTGCCGCTGCTCGGCGTGCCGTTCGCGGTCAAGAACCTGTTCGACATCGAGGGCCTGGCCACGCTCGCCGGCTCGAAGATCGAGCGCGACGCACCGCCCGCCGCCGCCGACGCGCTGCTGGTGCAGCGCATGGAAGCCGCCGGCGCGGTGCTGGTCGGCGCGCTCAACATGGACGAGTACGCCTACGGCTTCACCACCGAGAACTGCCCATGTCGGCGCGACGCACAACCCGCACGACCTGACGCGCATCGCCGGCGGCTCGTCGGGCGGCTCGGGCGCGGCGGTCGCCGCCGGGCAGGTGCCGATCGACGCTCGGCTCGGACACCAACGGCTCGATCCGCGTGCCGTCGTCGCTGTGCGGCGTGTTCGGCCTGAAGCCGACCTTCGGCCGGCTGCCGCGCAACGGCACCTATCCGTTCGTCGCCAGCCTCGACCACCTGGGCCCGTTCGCGCGCACGCGCGCGCGACCTGGCGCTGAGCTACGACGCGATGCAGGGCGCCGACGCGCGGCGACCCCGCCTGCGTCGCGCGCCCGGTCGAGCCGACCGCGGCGACGCTCGGCGCGCGGCAGCGACGGCTTGCGCATCGGCCGTGCTCGGCGGCTACTTCCAGGCCAACGCGCGGCCCGGAGGCGCGCGCCGCCGTCGCGCACGTCGCGCGAGCGCTCGGCGTGCGGCGCGCGGTCGAGCTGCCGGAGGTGGCCCGCGCCCGCGCCGCGGCCTTCCTGATCACCAACGCCGAGGGCGGCGGCGCTGCACCTGCCGAACCTGCGCCGCCGCGCCGCCGACTTCGAGCCGCTGTCGCGCGACCGCTTCCTTGCCGGCGCCCTGCTTCCGGCCGCGTGGGTGGTGCAGGCGCAGCGCATGCGCCGCTGGTTCGCGCTGCGCGCAGCCGAGCTGCTGCGCGACGTCGACGTGCTGATCGCGCCGGCCACACCGTGCGTCGCCACGCCGCTCGGCAGCGAGTGGATGGAACTCGAACGGCCAGCGCGTGCCGACGCGGCCGAGCCTCGGCCTGCTGACGCAGCCGATCTCGCTGCATCGGCCTGCCGGTCGCCTGCGTGCCGGTGTGGGGCTGCGATGCCGCCTTGCCGATCGGCGTGCAGCTGATCGCCGCGCCCTGGCGCGAGGACCTCGTGCTGCGCGTCGCGCACCAGCTGCAACTCGCCGGCGTGGTGCACGCGCCGGTCGCCGACCTGGAAACCCATGCCGCCTGAAATCAACCTCCCCGACGTGCTCGCCGAGATGCAGGCCGTGTTCGCACGCTATGAAGACGCGCTGGTCAACAACCGCGTCGACATCCTCGACGAGCTGTTCTGGGACTCACCGTCGACGGTGCGCTACGGCGCCGGCGAGAACCTGGTCGGCATCGAGGCCATCCGCGCCTTCCGCATTGCGCGGCCGGCAACCGGACTCGCACGAACGATCGCCGGCACGGTCATCACCACCTACGGCCGCGACTTCGCCACCGCCATGACCGAGTTCCAGCGCGAAGGCAGTGCCAGGCTCGGCCGGCAGAGCCAGACCTGGGTGCGCTTCGCCGACGGCTGGCAGGTCGTCGCGGCGCATGTGAGCCTGATCGACTGACCGCCGACTCACACCCGCGTTGTCTCAGGGCTGCGCCTCGATCAGCTTTTTCGCCACGTCTCGCGCAATCTCGATCGTTTCCTGGATCGTTCTTCCTTGCGCTACCAGGCCCTGGACCTCTTCACTGGTGGCGAGGTACACGCCCTCGGGCAGCTTCTCGATGCGCAACTGAATGACGTGTTCCATGTCTGCTCCTGAGTGACCCGCAGCGAGGCGCGCGCTGCAGCTTCAGATGCCCTCGATCTCGCGCAGACGATTGGCCGCGTGGCACAGCTCTTGCGGAATTCCGCGTCGAACACCGTCCGTCGCACCAAACCGGTTCGGCGCCGGCGGATCCCTGGAATGCACGAAGGAAATCCCGCATGACGCACCCGACCGACACCTCGCGCCGCCGTGCGCTCGGCCAGCTCTCCGCAGCGACGCTCGCCACGCTTTCGCCGTGGGCGCTGCGTCAAGCGCAAGCGCAGACCAAGCTCACCGTCGGCGTGATCTACGTCGGTCCGAAAGACGACTTCGGCTACAACCAGGCGCAGGCCCAGGCCGCGGCCGAGCTGAAGAAGATGCCCGGCATCAAGGTCGTCGAGGAGGAGAACGTCCCCGAGACCACCGCGGTGCAGAAGACGATGACCGGGATGATCGTCCAGGACGGCGCCAAGCTGCTGTTCCCGACCTCGTTCGGCTACTTCGACCCGCACATCCTGGCCGTTGCGCCGAAGCATCCCGACGTGCGCTTCTCGCACTGCGGCGGCCTGTGGACCGAAGGCAAGCACCCGAAGAACACCGGCAGCTATTTCGGCTACATCGACGAGTGCCAGTACCTCAACGGCGTCGTCGCCGGCCACATGAGCAAGAGCAAGAAGATCGGCTTCGTCGCCGCCAAGCCGATCCCGCAGGTGCTGCGCAACATCAACGCCTTCACGCTCGGTGCGCGATCGGTCGACCCGGCGATCACGACCACGGTGATCTTCACCGGCGAATGGTCGATGCCGGTCAAGGAAGCCGAGGCCACCAACAGCCTGGCCGACCAGGGCATCGACGTCTTCACCATGCACGTCGACGGCCCGAAGGTCGTCGTCGAGACCGCCGCCAAGCGCGGCAAGATGGTCTGCGGCTACCACGCCAGCCAGGCCAAGCTGGCGCCGCAGGCCTATCTCACCGGCGCCGAGTGGAACTGGTCGACGGTCTACAAGACGACCATCGACGCGGCGCTGGCCGGCAAGCCGCATCCCAACTTCCTGCGCGGCGGGCTGAAGGACGGCTACGTGCGGATGTCGGCTTACGGGCCGGCGGTCAGCGCCGCGGCCAAGACCAAGGCCGACGCGATCAAGGCGCGGATGATGGCCGGCCAGTTCGACATCTTCCAGGGCGGCCAGAAGGACAACACCGGCAAGGTCGTCATCCCGGCCGGCAAGGCGCTGAAGCAGACCGATCTCGAACTCGAGAAGATGAACTACCTGGTCGAAGGGGTGATCGGGTCGGTGTGAGGGCGTCCGCAATGAACGGTCCACGTCCGGCAGCGTCCTGATGCGCAGCGCCATTGCCGAGGCCGCCCTGCCGGTGGCCGCGCTGATTGCCGCGCTGCTGCTGTTCGGTGTCTTCGTCAGCTTCAGCGGCGTCAGTCCGACAGAGACCTGGCTGCTGCTCTTCAAGGGCGCCTTCGGCGACTGGTTCTCGTGGCAGAACACGCTGCAGCGCGCCGCGCCGCTGATGCTGACCGCACTCTGCGTCGCCCTCCCGGCGCGAGCCGGGCTGATCATCATCGGCGGCGAAGGCGCGCTGGTGCTGGGCGGGCTGGCCGCGGCCGCCCTGCCGTACGCCATCGGACTGCCGGCGAACGGCTTCGGCACCGCCGTGCTGTGCCTGTTCGGCGCCATCGCCGGCGGCGCCTGGATTGCGCTCGCCGGCGCGCTGCGCCAGTACCGCGGCGTCAACGAAACCATCAGCAGCCTGCTGCTCGCCTACACCGCGATCGCGCTCTTCAAGCAGATCGTCGAAGGCCCGCTGCGCGACCCGGCGACGCTGAACAAGCCGTCGACCCGCTCGCTGGCCGACGGGCTGCGCATCGGCGGCATCGGCGGCTCCGACGTCCATTGGGGGCTGGTGCTCGGCGCGCTCGCCTGTCTCGGCCTGGGTCTGTGGCTGGCCTACACCGCGCGCGGCTTCTCGCTGCGCGTCGTCGGCGGCAACCTGCGCACCGCGCAACTGGTCGGCCTGCCGGCGAACCGGCTGGTGCTGATGGCGTGTGCGCTCGGCGGCGGCTGCGCCGGATTGGCGGGTGCGGTCGAGGTGGCGGCGGTGCACGGCAACGCCAACGCCTCGCTGATCGCCGGCTACGGCTATGCCGGCATCCTGGTCTCGTTCATCGCCCGGCACAAGCCGCTGGCGATCATCCCGGTCGCGATCCTGTTCGGCGGCTTCGGCGCCGCGGGCAGCCTGCTGCAGCGGCGGCTCGATCTGCCGGATGCATCGGTGCAGGTGCTGCAGGGGATCGCGTTCGTGTTGATTCTCGCGAGCGAGTCGTTGCGGGGGGTGGACTGGGCTGCAGTCTGGCAGCGGCTTCGGCGGCCGGTGCGGCCTGCTGTGCTTCCTGCAGAGAAGGTGGCGTGAGGATGTTGGCTGCTTTTGCGCGTCTGGGCTGCACCCCGCCGGGTCTCGGCCCGGCTGCCGAGTCCCTTTCATTTGCGGGCCCAAATGAAAGGAACCAAAGCAAAGGGCCTGAATACGATTTGGCCGCAGAGTATGGCAACAGGAGGTCCGCAGGCGGTGGCTTCGCGAGAAGGTCCACGGCGACGCGTGACGGGCTTGGGGCAGAACTTCGACCAGCGTTTGACTGCTCGTCGATCGAACACGCTGCCATGCGCGGCGCGACAACGAAGTTCTGCCCCATGGCGGAAACACACCCGCAGTGGCCGTTCTCGCGAAGCCGCCGTCGGCGGGCCTCCTGCAGCCGAAGCGATCCGGCCAAATCGTATTCGGGCCTCTTCTTTGGTGACTTTCTTCTGGCCCGACAGAAGAAAGTTACCCGCCCTGCCGGGGCGGATTCCCGGCGCGCCGCACCGAAAGCTCGCCAGCGCCAAACGCGTAAGGCACGAACAAGAGGTCACCCGATGAGCGACACCCTCATCGCCTTCGCCGCAGCGATCCTCGGAGGCGCCCTCCGCGTCGGAGTCCCCTTCCTCTTCGTCAGCCTCGGTGAATGCCTCACCGAAAAATCCGGCCGCATCAACCTCGGCCTCGAAGGCGTCCTCGTCCTCTCCGCCATGGCCGCCTTCGGCGGCGCCTACCTCACCGGCTCACCCTGGGCCGGCGTCCTTCTCGCCGCCGCCGCAGGCGCGGCCCTGGCGCTGCTGCACGGCCTCCTCTGCTCGCTGCCACGCGTCAACGACGTCGCCACCGGCATCGCGCTGATGCTGTTCGGCAGCGGCCTCGCCTTCTACCTCGGCAAGCCGCTGATCCAGCCGCAGGCGCCGCAGCTCGCTCCGATCGAGCTCGGCAACTGGAGCGATTCCACCGTCGTCCAGGCCGCGCTGCAGGTCAATCCGCTGCTGCCGATCGGCATCGCCATGGCCGCGGCGCTGTGGTGGGCGCTCGGCCGCACGCGCTGGGGCCTGCTGGTTCGTGTCGCCGGTGACTCGGCCGCGGCGACGCGCGCGCTCGGCGTCTCGGTCAACGCCATCCGCATCGCGGCCACCGCCGCCGGCGGCGCCATCGCCGGTCTCGGCGGCGCGGCGCTGACGCTGTTCTATCCCGGCAGCTGGAACGAAGGCATCTCCAGCGGCCAGGGCCTGATCGCCGTCGCGCTGGTCATCTTCGCGCGCTGGAGCCCGCTGCGCTGCATCGGCGCGGCGCTGCTGTTCGGCGCCGCCGGCGCCATCGGCCCGGCGCTTGCAGTCGATCGGCATCAGCCGCGGCTACTACCTCTTCGGCGCGGTGCCGTACGTGCTGACCTTGCTGATTCTCATCCTCAGCTGCAAGCCCGGCGCGGTCGCCAAGGGCAGCCCGGGCGAACTGTCTTCAACCCGATAGATAGCGAACGAACAGGAACGATCCGCATGAGTGGCTTGGGTGGCTTGAACAAATCGCCGAACGGCGTCGTCGTCGGCCTGGTGCAGTCGCAGCTGCCGGTGGTCGAGACGCCGCAGCAGCTGGCCGCGCAGGCCGAACGCATCGTGGCGATGGTCGGCAAGGCGCGGCGCAACAACGCCGGGCTCGATCTCGTCGTCTTTCCCGAGTACTCGCTGCACGGCCTGTCGATGCGCACCGACCCTGCCCTGATGTGCCGCATGGACGGCCCCGAGGTGGCGTCGTTCAAGGCCGCCTGCCGCGAGCAGCGCCTGTGGGGCTGCTTCTCGCTGATGGAGTTCAACCCCAACGGCAACCCGTACAACACCGGCATCGTCATCGACGACCAAGGCGAGCTCGCGCTCTACTACCGCAAGCTGCACCCCTGGGTGCCGGTCGAGGGCTGGGAGCCGGGCAACCTCGGCATTCCGGTGATCGACGGGCCGAAGGGCTGCAAGCTGGCGCTGATCATCTGCCACGACGGCATGTTCCCCGAGATGGCGCGCGAGTGCGCCTACCAGGGCGCCGAGATCATGCTGCGCACCGCCGGCTACACGGCGCCGATCCGCCACGCCTGGAAGATCACCAACCAGGCCAACGCCTTCCAGAACCTGATGGCCACCGCCAGCGTTTGCCTGCGCCGGCAGCGACGGCAGCTTCGACTCGATGGGCGAAGGCATGTTCTGCAACTTCGACGGCACGGTGCTGGTCGAGGGCAGCGGCCGGCCCGACGAGATCATCACCTGCGAGCTGCGTCCGGACCTGATCCGCGAAGCGCGCAGGCACTGGGCGGTCGAGAACAACCCGTACCAGCTCTGGCACCGCGGCTACTCGGCGGTGGCCGGCGGCGCGATGGACTGCCCCTACACCTTCATGCACGACATGGTGAACGGCCGCTATCGCCTGCCGTGGGAGGCCGAGGTGGTGCACACCGACGGCAGCTCGTGCGGCTTCGACACGCCGACGCGAAGCCACGACCCGCACAACATGCCGCCACCCGACCTGCCGCGGCGCAAGCCGGCATGAGTCGCTACGCCGGCGTCGACGCCGATCCGTACCGCTGGCCGTACGACGGCGACTGGCACGCAGACAACACCGCGCTGGTCGTCATCGACATGCAGACCGACTTCTGCGGCGTCGGCGGCTATGTCGACAAGATGGGTTACGACATCGCGCTGACACGCGCGCCGATCGAGCCGATCGCCCGGTTGATGGCGGCGCTGCGCGAGCGCGGCTTCTGGGTCATGCACACGCGCGAGGGCCACCGCCCCGATCTCTCCGACCTGCCCGGCAACAAGCGCTGGCGCTCGCAGCGCATCGGCAGCGAAGGCCGCGGCATCGGCGACGACGGCCCCTGCGGCCGCATCCTGGTGCGCGGCGAGCCGGGCTGGGAGATCATCCCGGAGCTGGCGCCGCTACCGGGCGAGATCGTCATCGACAAGCCCGGCAAGGGCACCTTCTGCGCGACCGATTTCGAACTGATCCTGCGCAGCCGCGGCATCCGCAACCTGCTGCTCGCCGGCATCACAACCGACGTCTGCGTGCACACCACGATGCGCGAGGCCAACGACCGCGGCTTCGAGTGCCTGCTGCTGGCCGACTGCACCGCGGCGACCGACCCCGGCAACCACCAGGCGGCGCTGAAGATGGTGACGATGCAGGGCGGCGTCTTCGGCGCCGTCGCCACCTCGCAGGCGGTGATCGAGGCACTCGGATGACCCGCCCCGTCCACACCCCGCCAACGCCGATCGGCGCGCTGCCGCCGGCCTCTGGCGCACTGGCGCTCGACACCGTCGACCTCGGCAAGCGCTTCGGCGCCTTCACCGCACTGGCCGGCGTGACGATGCGCGTGGCGGCCGGCAGCGTGCATGTGCTGCTCGGCGAAAACGGTGCCGGCAAGAGCACGCTGGTGCGCTGCATCGCCGGCGTGCACCGGCCCGAGGAAGGCAGCGTGCTGATCGACGACCGCGAGCGCGACATCGCCACGCCGGTGGTCGCACGCGAGCTCGGCATCGGCATGGTCTACCAGCACTTCACCTCGGCGCCGGGGATGAGCGTGGCCGAGAACCTGCTGCTGGCCGGAGGCCGCGCGCCGGCGTTCATCGACTGGAAGACCGAGCGTGCCGCACTCGCCGCCTTCCTGCGCACGACGCCGTTCAGCCTCGACCTCGACGCCACGCCGTCGTCGCTGGCCGCCGGCGAGCGGCAGAAGCTCGAACTGCTGAAGCAGCTCTACCTCAGGCCGCGCCTGCTGATCCTCGACGAGCCGACCTCGGTGCTGACGCCGCAGGAGGCCGACGAGGTGCTGGCCTTCGTGCGCGCGGTGGCGCGCCGCGGCGAGTGCACGGTGCTGCTGATCACGCACAAGTTCCGCGAGGTGATGGCCTACGCCGACGAAGTCACCGTGCTGCGCCGCGGCCGCAAGGTGCACGCCGCGGTGGTCGCGACGACCACGCCCGACCAGCTCGCCCACGCGATGATCGGCGAGTCGGCGGCCGACGCCGCGGCGGTGCTGAACGAAGGCAGCGCCGCCGTGCGCACGCCCACCGACCCAGCGGCGCCGTGGGCGCTCGAGGTCGAGAACCTCGACGTCCCCGGCGACCGCGG
Source organism: uncultured beta proteobacterium (assembly GCA_963826695.1). Taxonomy (GTDB): domain Bacteria; phylum Pseudomonadota; class Gammaproteobacteria; order Burkholderiales; family Burkholderiaceae_C; genus CAWGXZ01. The sequence continues at coordinate 199,037 of CAWGXZ010000003.1, read as the reverse complement.
CACGCTGGCGGTGCGCGGCCTGAGCCTCGCGGTGCGCCGCGGCGAGATCCTCGGCATCGCCGGCGTCTCGGGCAACGGCCAGCGCGAACTGGTCGAGGCGCTGGTCGGCCAGCGGCACCGTCTTTCCGGCGCGGTCCGCGTCGTCGGCGAACCGTACAGCGCGACGCGCGAGGAGAACCGCCGCCTGCGCCTGCGTGCATTGCCCGAAGAGCCGCTGAAGAGCGCCAGCGTCGCCGACTTCAGCGTCGCGCAGAACATGGCGCTGCGCGACTTCGACCAGCCGCCGTTCCAGGGCGGCAGCCTGCCCGGGCTGCAGTGGCTGCGCTTCGGCGCCTGGCGCGAGCGCGCGCGCGGGCTGATTGCCGAGTACGGCGTCAAGACGCGCGGCGAGAACGCGCCGATCGGCAGCCTGTCGGGCGGCAACGTGCAGCGCGCCGTGCTGGCGCGCGAACTCGGCGGCGAGATCAATGTGCTGATCGCCGCCAACCCGGTGTTCGGGCTCGACTTCGCGGCGGTCGCCGAAATCCATTCGCGGCTGCTCGCGCTGCGCGCGCGCGGCGGCGCGGTGCTGCTGATCAGCGAGGACCTCGACGAACTGCTGGCGCTCGCCGACCGCATCGCCGTGATCAGCGACGGGCAGATCGTCCACGAAACCCGCGCCGCCGACGCCGACCGGCGGACGATCGGCGCGCACATGGGCGGCCACGCCGTGGCCGACGCGGAGGCCGCATGACGACCCTCGACATCGCGGCGACGCCGTTCACCTATCCGCTCGCACCCGGGCACTGCGCGCTGGTGGTCATCGACATGCAGCGCGATTTCGTCGAGCCCGGCGGCTTCGGCGCCTCGCTCGGCAACGACGTGAGCCTGCTGCACAGCGCCATCGCGCCGATCGCCGCGCTGCTGGCCGCCTGGCGCGAGCGCGGCTGGCCGGTGCTGCACACCCGCGAGGCGCACCGCCCCGACCTTTCCGACTGCCCGCCGGCCAAGCGCGGCCGCGGCAACCCGAGCCTGCGCATCGGCGACGACGGCCCGATGGGCCGGTTGCTGATCGCCGGCGAGGCCGGCACCGAGATCATCGCAGCGCTGGCGCCGGCCGCCGGCGAGCTCGTCGTCGACAAGCCCGGCAAGGGCATGTTCTGGGCGACCGGGCTGCACGAGAAGCTGCAGTCGCTCGGCATCACGCAGCTGGTCTTCACGGGAGTGACCACCGAAGTCTGCGTGCAGACCTCGATGCGCGAGGCCAACGACCGGGGCTACGACTGCCTGCTCGTCTCCGACGCGACCGAGAGCTACTTCCCCGAGTTCAAGGCGGCGACGCTGGCGATGATCGCCGCGCAGGGCGCGATCGTCGGCTGGCACGTGCCGTCGGCGCAGCTGCTCGCGGCGATTCGGAAGAGAGCCGACCGGCTGCTTGAAGCGGCTGCCGCGCCGTCGCCGTGCCGCTGCAGCGTCAGCGGCTTTCCGGTTCCGTCGGTTCGTGCTGCGTCCTGCAAGTCGGCAGCACGACATGATCGCGCTCGATGGCCTGCCGGAACGACGCAGGAATCTGCGCCCAGTCGAGCACATCGACGAGCACCGCAATGCCGCTCTCCGACAGCGCAGCCTGCAGCGCCGGCAAGCCCGGTAGCGGGGCCCTGAGGTCGGTCGGATTGCGCAGCACGAGGTCGATGTCGCTGCCCGCATGCGAGCCACCGCTGACACGGCTGCCGTGAAGCCAGACCTCGGCAGCCGGCGCGTGTTCGGCAAGCACGCGCTGCAACTCGGCCAGGTCGGCAGGCGCCATGTCGAAGCGCTGCATCAATCGGCGGCGCCCGACATCTGCTGCAGCGCGGCTTCCAGGCGCCGGGCGTCATCGATGAAACCCGGCAGCAAGGCGAGCGTCTGCTGCGCGAAGCCGATGCCGTAGTCATGCGCGGTGCTGTTGCGGTTGTCGCGGTAAGCGAACCAGCGGGTCACCTCGTCCGCGCCGATCAGACCGTGCTTCGCGGCGTGACGGAGGACATCCTTGTAGACCATCTCATCCACCTTCCGCGGCGCGCCGGCATATGCCTTGAGCGCCCGTCGCAGCAGCTTGCCGGCTGTTTCCAGCGTCAACTCGAACCCCTTGACGACCGCGTTGCGGAAGACTTCGTACTCGATCGAGTCGGGCGCGGCCTCCTGCAGGAAACGCAGCGAGCTTTGCAGTGTGTCGATGCAGCGCGCGAGATGGGCGGTATCGAGGTTCATCGCGCGTATGCCTTCTCCGCCGACGTATGCGGAGCAGGCGGATCAATGAGCAGAAGGACGGCCACTTTGCTTGCAGAAACGAAGTGGCCCATTGTCGCGGCAGTGGCGACGCCCGGCAGGACCTCGATCCAATCGAGGTCGGCCCCTGGGGGCGGCCGCGACGACCTGGGAGGAACCTCCGGCGGGCGAATGAACCAGCGCCCGCGACAACGGTGACCCGGCGCTCCCGCGACGCAGTGCGGAAAGCCTCTACCCGGCTTCGCCGCTGGCCCCGCCCCTTCGCCATCGACGACAGCGAAGGGTTTCTCGCGTCGTCGACCCTCCTGGAAACCAGCGAAGTCGATTCAGCGACCGCCTGGTTGGTCGTGCGCATTTCGCGTCACAGTCGCGCGGCCCCGCACCTCACCCTGATACCGTGACGACGTGGCGCCAGGCGCTGGCGTACCTGCCTGCCGGCGCCTGCCCCGCCCTTCCACCCGCGAGACCCTCCGATGACGATGCTTCCCCTCGCCCGCCCCGCCGCCCTCGGCTTCGACGGTGACCGCCTGGCGCGGATCGACCGCTTCCTGCAGGAGCGCTACATCGAGCCGCGACGGCTCGCCGGCACCCTGCTGCTGGTGGCCCGCCGCGGCGAGCTGGTGCACCGCAGCGTGCTCGGCCACGCCAGCCTCGAGGACGGCCGCCGGCTCGAGGAGGACACGATCTTTCGCATCTACTCGATGACCAAGCCGCTCACCAGCATCGCGCTGATGATGCTGGTGGAGGAAGGCCGCATCGCGCTCGACGATCCGGTGGCGCAGTGGATCCCCTCGTGGCAGGCGCTGTCGGTCTACCGCGCCGGGCTGCCCGGCGCCTTCGCCACCCGGCCGGTCGACGCGCCGATGCGGGTGCTCGACCTGATGCGCCACACCTCGGGGCTGACCTACGGCTTCCAGAACCGCACCAACGTCGATGCCGCCTACCGCAGCCTGCGGCTCGACGCCTTCACGGCCGAAAGCCTCGAGGCGCTGGCCGAGAGCCTGGCCGGCGTGCCGCTCGAGTTCTCGCCCGGCAGCGGCTGGAACTACGGCGTCTCGACCGACATCGTCGGCCACCTGGTCGCCCTCGCCTCCGGGATGCCGTTCGACGACTTCCTGCGCCGCCGCGTGCTCGGGCCGCTCGGCATGCACGACACCGACTTCCAGGTGCCCGAGGCCAAGCGCTCGCGCTTCGCCGAGTGCTATGTGCGCTCGGCCGACGGCAGCCTGGCGCCGGCGCAGCTCGGCAGCTTCGACCAGCCGCCTCGGGCGCCCTCGGGCGGCGGCGGGCTGGTCGGCACCGCCGCCGACTACCTGCGCTTCTGCGAGATGCTGCGCCGCGGCGGCGAGCTCGACGGCGTTCGCCTGGTCGGACCGAAGACGATCGCGCTGATGGCCGCCAACCACCTGCCCGGCGGCAAGGACCTGGCCGAACTCGCCCCAGCGGGCATGTTCTCGGAGGCCGCCTACCAGGGCCTCGGCTTCGGCCTCGGCTTCGCCACCGTCACCGACCCGGCGCGCTACGGTGTGGCCGCCTCGCGCGGCGAGATCTCCTGGGGCGGCATGGCGTCGACCACCTTCTGGGTCGACCCGGTCGAGCAGGTCTGCGTCGTCTTCATGACCCAGCTGATCCCGTCGAGCAGCTACCCGGTGCGCCGCGAGCTGCGCACGATGATCAACGCCGCCATCGTCGAGCCGGCGTAGCGGGCACCAGGCGCCCACGCCGGCCGCCTGCAGGCGGCACCGCCCACCGCTATGCTGGCTTCATCGCAGCAAGGGAGGCCCCGATGGTCATGATCCTGCACGACGTCGGCGAGACGTCGTTGCCTTCGGCGCATGTCGAAGGCGAATCGCTCTGGGTGGAGCGCGCCGACGTCGAGCGCGCGACCGGCTGGGCCTGGAAGCCCGAGGGGCTGTGCCGCGGCGACGTCTGCATGCCGCTGCCGCGGCGCCCCGACCAGCCGCTGGCCGACGGCGACCGGCTCGACCTCGCCGCGGTGTGGCGCCATGCCGGCTGGCCGGTGGTTCACGATGCGGCCGGGCAGGTCTGGGTGCTGGGCGAAGGCGCCGCGCAGCGCGCCGCGGCGCTGGCCAGCGGCGAGGCGCCCGACTTCGAGCTGCCCGACCTCGAAGGCCGGCTGCACCGCCTTTCCGACTACCGCGGGCGGCGCGTCTTCCTCGTCGCCTGGGCCTCCTGGTGCGGCTGTCGGCTCGACTTGCCGGTGTGGCAATCGCTGATGGAACAGACCGAGGGCGAACCCTTCACGGTGATCGCCGTCGCGCTCGACGAGCCCGAGGCCGCGCGGCCGTGGATCGAGGCGGCATCGCCCGCCTACCCGTGCCTGATCGACCGCGAGCACCGGCTGGCCGACCTGTACCACCTGACCAACGTGCCGCAGGCGGTGTGGATCGACGAGGCCGGCCGCATCGTCCGCCCGCCCGAGAACGCCGGCTCGACCGACGGCTTTCGCGACCGCGACCCGCAGACCCAGGAGATCGCCCCGGCCGCGCTGGCCGAGCGCCACCGGGCCAAGCAGGTCTATGCCGCCGCGGTGCTCGACTGGGCCCGCCACGGCGCTGCGAGCCGCCATGCGCTCGACGCGGCCCGCGTGGCCGAGCGCCTGCGCGCGCCCGACGACGCCGTGGCCGAGGCGCACGCGCGCTTCCGCCTCGCGCAGGTGCTGCAGCGCGAAGGCCAGGCCGACGAGGCCCGCACCCACTTCGACGAGGCGAGCCGGCTGCACCCGCAATCCTGGGCGATCTGGCGCCAGAGCGCCGGCAAGGACCAACGCGGCCTGGCGACGCTGCCCGACTTCTGGGCGCGGGTGGAGGCGCTGGGCGACCGGCCTTATCACCGGCCGGTGGATTTGGAGGGGTTGGCGGGGGCGGGGCGGAGCTCGGGCGGGGGCGGTTGAGCTGTGCAACCGAGGGGGCAAGGTCGAGGGCGGCTTCAGACTGGCAGCGGTCATTCGCATGGAGCGCTACCGGGAGCGCTGGACCCTCAGCTGACGTGTGCGGTGTCCGAGCGTTCTTCGAAATGGACGCGCAACATTCCAACGAAGTGCAGATCCCATACAGCGGCGCATCCATGGCGTACCGCCGCATCGCGATCTGCGAGAGCTATCTTTTTGACCTTCTGTTCGTAGCATGAGCTGGGGGCTCCGCAGCTGCGAACGCTATTGCCTGCCGGACCAGCATCTCTCGCGGCAACTGTGCTTGCCAGTGCAGCGCCGCGAGAAGTGGAATGTAGGGTGCACGAACCTGGTACCACTTCGAGGTCTCAATACCGTCGACTCCGTCGAGGCCTTTAGTCATTAAGCGAAGGAACTCCCCTGGCTCCTCGGGCAACTGCATGACGGCCTCCCCGATACCGTGCTCATGGAGCGCTGCGGCATCGGCAACGACCGAGTCATACCCTCTTTCAGAGCTCCAAAAGTTTGAGGTGGTGCCTTTCAGCTTCGGAAATACGTATTCCCTGAGTGAAGCGTAGCTCTCGTTCATTCCCAACACGGCGGTCCAAGTCAGGAGGACGGGTAGGAGCGTCGACGTTGAGCAGAATTCCTCTCTCATCTCGTCGTAACCACTGCGCATGAGAATCGCCTCCTCGAACGGCGCCGACATGGGTAAAAACTTGCGAGCGCTGGTTGCATAGTGCATGCGCTGGCATAGGTTGTGGATCCAGCTGCGGCCGAAGTCGCCATGACCCGTCACAACCAGAAGCAAGAGCGCCGCATGAATACTTGCCGACTGATGGTCATAGGCAGGCAAGGCGCTGCAGCTATGACTCTGGACCAACGCTTGAACGCGACGGGAGTAATCGTGAACAATCACTTCCAGGTGCGCGCTTCGACCAATAGTAGCTTGAAAGGCCCAGAAACATCCTTGTTGCCCGAGGCGGCCTAGCTCGTCAAAGACAGTCCGGGACACCAGCAAGCTGTCGGGTAATGCATTTGCAAACGCGTCCTGTACAAGGTAATAGGCGTCCATGCGCCGGTGGTATGTCTGTGCCACCATCGCAAGGTGGAACAGCAATTCGCTAAACTCTCGGCTTGGCTCTGGTTCGCCCGCCAGGAACCTGTCGTGCAACCGCGACCATGTAGCCAACACCGCGTACTGAGATAAAGTATACGGAGCAAGCAGGTTGTCCTCGTTTGTCGCCCATGTCTGCAAGACCCTCAGTGTGGTTCGAATGCCCCGCAGGCCCGTGAGCAAGCGCTTAGTCTGCGCTCTCGCCGATTTCGCTGGTAATAGGGCGCTGTTGAGCATTTCGTCAATGAGTCGTCGTCCCACTAACACGCAGAGCTCCGGAGAGGCTGTGTTCGCAAGCATGCGACGCAGCAACGCCCGGTTTGATCTGGGCAGGATATATTCATCCAGCAGGTGCCGCTCTGTCCACGCCGCCAACTTTGAGCCATTGACCTGCTCTGTCGCCACCTTCGTCCTGCGCGACCAAACTTCCAGGAACGCAGCGATCGTCTCGTTCAGGCTCGCATTGAAGTCGCCGTTGGTGACGATGAGCAGCTTCTTCTTGAGCGCCTTGTGCTCCGGCGCCACATGGCTTCGCAGGTAGACATAGCCAACATCATTGATCGACTGAAGCACCGACTGCGGCCCTGAGTCCCAGTCGGTCCGCCCGATGTCTCCACACTTGACCAACCAAAGGTAGAGCTTTGTCTGACCATCGTCATCGGGCCCGACTGAGACGATGTCGACGCCGTACTGCCGGAGACCCTTCTGCGGACGGTAAACGACTTCATGCCCCATAGCTGACATGAGTAAAGGCAAGAAGACGTCGAGTTCGCCTTCCTCTCGCATCAACCCGAGGAAATCTTCAAGCAGCAGGCGCAGACTATCAGTCATCGGGCGCTCGTCAGTAGGCTTTGACGTTCCAGCAGCCCGCGCATTGGATCGGCCAGCTCACTGGACGGCAGTTCTACAGAGTGACTCGACTGCCCCATCTGGCCTACCTGTGGAGGGCCGAGATGTGTGTGAGAGGCGAACTTTCTACCCTGCGCAATATGTGCGCTCGTAAACAGGTCTCGAAACACCGACCGGTCCGCAGCTGCGCGCATGATTTCGCGATTGAAACGACTTCTCATCGCCCGCAGTGCATGAAGTTCCGCATCCGTCGGGCGGAGCTCCTTACGCACCGGAAGGCGTGCGAGTACTCTGCGCCACCGAAGCGCGTCGGCGTAGACCGCGCGGAAGACGTTCGCGGCGGGGTCCGCCCGGGGGCATGCCGCCGTCTTCTTCTTCAGGAACTCCTCGGTGGCACTGGGATACTCCACGAAGGTCAAGTTGAGCATCTCCTTCGCGAGTGAGAAGCGACCGTTCCCAAGCGCGGCCATTTCAGCAATCGCGGCGGTGAACCCGCACAAGGTCGGCCCATGATGGGTTAGGGCTAGTAGCCGCCTTGCAGCCTTGACCCACCTCTCGACGCCCTGCGCCGCGAAGGCCGCTGCGTCCAGACCTATTGGCGCTCGCTGCGACGTGCATAGCGATAGCATGCTTCCGATTGACGAGAAGCTCGCATCGGGACGCAGCAACCATTCGGACAAGACCCGTAAAAAGTCGTCCTGCTGGTGGGCTAGGCCGCTAAAGGTCTCCCCAAACATTTCGACAACGTCGGCGTCGGCTGTGCAAAGGTCTAGCAAGCACGCTACGGCGTGCGGGCGAAGCACGTCTCGAAAAATCAGGGAAGCTATGGCGCCATCTATTTGCGCACGAGCCTGTTCATCGACAAGCCCGATGCTCAGCAGTCGATCGACGACGCGTTGGAGCGGCTCGGCTGTGGCGCCAAAGCTAGGAGAACTCAGTCGGTAGAAGGAGCTGGCGGTCGCGACTGCGGCCTGGCAGTTCCCCGAGTCCAGCGCTCCCAGCAGGTGATCCATAGCTGCTGGCGAAAAGACGGAGATGCACGTCAATGCCGACCAGGCTGCTTGGCCATGCTCGCTCGTTTTGCCGAAGAGCAGGTCTGCCAGCGAGCGCTCAAGCGGAGCAAGTTCCGCCAGAACCGCTGGCGACTGGACCGGCAAGAAGTGGAGTAGATTTATAAGGAGCAGGGTATCAGCGGGCATGCGCGTCATCAGGGAAGCCGCATATTTCGCAGCCTCTTGTGGAGCCCCTGGCGCAAAGGCGCCCGCCCAGATTCGCAGCGCGACCTCTCCTCGGGTGGCATCGACTCGAAGGCGCTCGCCGAGATCAACTCCTAGCTCGGCCGCAGAACGAAATGCGGGTGTAGTTGCTGTGCGGGAGCGTGTCTATATGACTCGTCGATTGCCATGCCGAAGTCCAAGAGAGCAAGTGCCTCTTCGAACGAGAGCGCTGGCAGCTTGCCAATGGCCGGAAGGAGCTGATGGCAGGCTGCTCGGGCTTGCTCTTTCGAGAGGGTCGCGAGCACGGAAACCAAGTTGACCGATGTTGGATGCTCGGCAGCAAGAGCAGCCCACGTCTGCTCTTCATCATCCCGCTGTAGCGGACGAATTAGCGAGGTGTACTCGTCCCACTGTCCCTCTCTCAGGGCAGTTGCAGCGTCACGAATCGGCGTCGGGTTCATCGTTTTTTCCCTTGGTTAGGGAACGGTTAGGCGAGACTTGCCACTGGCGTGGCCATTCTCGCAATCTCATCGAAGGTCAGTATCTTCCACGGGCCAGGAGCTGACGCCTTCCGTCCGTCCACGTCTTACGGCAATCGCCCACCGCCGCGCTCCCTACTCCGCAACGCTTCGCAATCCGCCCCTCCGCACCCTCGCCTTCGGCACCGGGAAGTCGAACCAGCGGCGCACGTCCTCTCGACCCCGATGCCGTGCATGTAGTTGTAGAGCGCCTTGCGCAGGCCGATGCCGAGGCGGTCGTGGTCGGTGCCGGTCGGGTCGATGAAGGCGACGTCGTTCTTTGCGAAGCTCACGGGCGGCAGCGGCTGCAGCGTCACGTCGTAGTCGGCCGGCGCCCGCCGACTGGCGGGTGCACGGTGCAGGCGAAGCGGTAGAAGAAGCCCGACTGGATGCAGCCTTCGGCGAACAGCCGGCGAGCGTACTCGTCCCCGGTCGACCGCCGCCGAGAAAGCCGCTCAGAAGCAGGGAGGCCGAGCCACCCAGCTAATCAGTTTTGAGGATGCACGCACGGGCAATGGTCCGAAGAATGGCATTGCGAGTCGCATTCGCAACTCGCTTTCTACTGTTCCTTCCACCCGGAGTCGACCATGCCAGCTACTTTCGACCACATCGCTTCTGGATCGACACGTCGCTCGAATGTGCGCGGCGAGACCATACGCCGCAGCACAGCCGAGGCGACCAGCGCGGGCCGTTCCTCACCGCAAGGGCACTCGGCATGGCCCTGGGCGCGCTGCACGATGCCCCGAAGGACCGCAATAGCCGGCTGCGAACCCTGCCCAACGGCACACCTGAGGGCGCACCGGCTTCCCCAGCTGCGCGAGCGCGGCAGCCTGCCAGCAGCTGCTGCTGCTGCGCTATCCGAGCCAGGCTGATGCGCTGCACGATGCCTGGAACCAGTGGCTGGGGCTGCACCCGGGGCTCGCCAACGAGGCGTCGGAACTGCAGGGCCGCATGGTTGGGAACGCCGTCCACCTGCTCGGACTTCGTGACCGGGAATTGGCTACGAAGCTCGTCTACGCACCGGGCGGCCCCTACTCCCACAGCGTGCCACCCGATGACCCTGGCCAGGGCTACGCCGGATCGGCCTGGGGCGGGGCCACGCGCCTGGTCACCGAGGACCTGAGCGATCTACCCAGACCACCGGGGCGCATCACCGGCACGGTCGTGACGCCCGATGAGCACTTTGTCAAGGACTTTCAGAAGGTGCAGTCCAAGGCGCGGCGCAGGAGCGTTCGCGCCTGCCTTCCGAGGAGGTTGTCGGCATCTTCTGGGGCTACGACGGTCCGCCGGAACTGGGAACGCCGCCTCGGCTGTATCTGCAGATCGTCCTCGGCGTGCTCGACGAGATCGACTCGCGCAACCGGACCGGCCTGACCGAAGACGAGGAGCTGCGCGTCGTCGCCGCCGCGGCGCTGGCGATGGCCGATGCCGGCATCGACGCCTGGCACTACAAATACAGCGCCGACCACATGATGTGGCGTCCGGTGCTGGGAATTCCGTACGGCTTGGCAGGCAAGGCGGCAGCGGAGGCCGGATGGAAGCCGCTGGGCCGGCCAGACACCAATGGTGAGCGCCTGAGCCTCACGCCCAATTTCCCGGCCTATCCTTCCGGGCACGCGACCTTCGGTGCCAGCGCCTTCCAGGTGCTGCGGCTGTTCCTGGTCGAGAAGAAACTGGCGGAGTTCGGTCCAGACGGTCTGGACAACGTGCGCTTCTGCGCCCGCTCCGACGAATACAACGGCCGCAACCGCGATCCCCGCGGTGACAAGGCGCCCCGCCCGGTTCTGCACCAGGCGTTCGAAAGCCTCTGGGAAGCGATCGTCGACAACTCGGTCAGTCGCGTCTACTTGGGCGTGCACTGGCAGTTCGACGGCCTCACGATCAAAGGCACCGACCCCGACGGCGAGTTCGGCATTCCGCTCACCCCGGCACAGCTTGGGCGGCGCGGCGGCGTGTGGCTGGGTTGCCAGATCGGCAACAAGGTGGCAGAAAAGATCGGCGTCACAAGCCAGACGATCGCAGACTCGCTACCGTGGTAACCCTGGTGGGGACGTCGCGCCTTCCGGGGGCCGGGTACCTCGGCGTGCGGCGTCGCCCGGGCAGCGCGCGACCGACTCGCATCGAATCTCGAAGGCGCCTCTCTCGACGAGCTTCGGCCATTCCCGCCGCTGTGGCGACGTGCAGCCGGCCGTAGCCCCTCTCCGACAGGGCCTTGTGCAAGTCGACGAGGCAGCGCCGCCAGTCGATCCTCGCGGCCAGCGGCTCCGGCACTTCCACGGTGATGTGCGGCCAGGAGCGTACGGTGCAGCCGGATCCGCGCGTCGCACATCACGGGTGCGGTGAAGCGCACCTCGGAGGCCGGCGTGAGGACAGCCGGGCTGTCGGGCCACCACGGCCGCGGCCTTCAGGCCGATGCATCTGGCGACCGGGCGGCCCTGCCCTCAAATCGCCATCCGCGCCCTCACCCCGTCCGCGGCCATCTGCTTGCCGAGGCCGCGCTGGACGATCTCGCCGCGCTCCATCACCAGGTACTGGTCGGCGAGCTCCTCGGCGAAGTCGTAGTACTGCTCGACCAGGATGATGGCCATCGTGCCGCGGTCGGCGAGCATGCGGATGACGCGGCCGATGTCCTTGATGATCGACGGCTGGATGCCCTCGGTCGGCTCGTCGAGGATCAGCAGCTTGGGCTGCGACGCCAGTGCGCGGGCGATGGCGAGTTGCTGCTGCTGGCCGCCGGAAAGATCGCCGCCGCGGCGGCGGATCATCGACTTGAGCACCGGAAACAGCTCGAACAGCTCGGCCGGAATCGACTCGCCGCCCGGCCGGGTGGCCAGACCCATCTGCAGGTTTTCCTCGACCGTCAGCCGGCCGAAGATCTCGCGGCCCTGCGGCACGTAGCCGATGCCGCGACGGGCGCGCTGGTACGGGCGTCGCGCGGGTCAGGTCGACGTCGTCGAGCGTCACGCTGCCGGTCTTCACCGGCACGACGCCCATCAGGCTCTTGAGAAGCGTCGTCTTGCCGACGCCGTTGCGGCCGAGCACGACGGTGACCTCGCCCTTGCGCGCCTCGAAGCCGAGGTTGCGCAGGATGTGCGAACCGCCGTAGTACTGGTTGATGCCTTCTACTTTCAACATGCGTTCATCGTCCGAGGTAGACCTCGACGACCTTCTCGTTGGCCTGCACCGCGGCCAGCGTGCCCTCGGCGAGGACGCTGCCTTCGTGCAGCACGGTGACCTTCTTCGCCGGGTCGTCGGCGGTCAGCTCGCCGATGAACTTCATGTCGTGCTCGACGACCACCAGCGAATGCTTGCCGGCAAGCTGCAGGAAGAGCTGCGCGGTGCGCTCGGTCTCTTCGTCGGTCATGCCGGCGACGGGCTCGTCGAGCAGCAGCAGCAGCGGGTCCTGCATCAGCAGCATGCCGATTTCCAGCCACTGCTTCTGGCCGTGCGACAGCAGCCCCGCGGTGCGCGCTGCGCTGTCCTTCAGGTGGATCAGCGTCAGCACCTCGGCGATCCGGTCGGCCTGCTCGCCGTCGAGACGGAAGGCCATCGAGGCGCGCACGCCGCGGTCGGTCTTCAGCGCCAGCTCGAGGTTCTCGAACACGGTCAGGTTCTCGAACACGGTGGGCTTCTGGAACTTGCGGCCGATGCCGATCGAGGCGATGGCGTTCTCGCGCAGCCGCAGCAGGTCGATCGTCGAGCCGAAGAAGGCCTGGCCCGCGTCGGGCCGCGTCTTGCCGGTGATGACGTCCATCATCGTCGTCTTGCCGGCACCGTTCGGGCCGATGATGCAGCGCAGCTCGCCGACGCCGATGCTGAGCGACAGCGCGTTCAGCGCCTTGAAGCCGTCGAAGCTGACCGTGATGTCGTCGAGGTAGAGGATGACGCCGTGCGCCAGGTCGACGCCGGCCCCGGCGATGCGGCCGTAGCTGGCGCTGCGTCCGCCCGACGCGTGGTTGACGATCTGCCGCCGCGCGGCCATCCGCGAGCGCGCAGCGCCGGCCTGCAGGAGTTCGGGCGTCATGCGCGCTCCCCCTTGAGGCGGCGCAGCAGGCCGACGATGCCGTTCGGCAGGAACAGCGTCACCGCGATGAACAGCGCGCCGAGGAAGTACAGCCACACCTCCGGAAACGCCTGCGTGAACCAGCTCTTCGCGCCGTTGACGAAGAAGGCGCCGACGATCGGCCCGACCAGCGTGCCGCGGCCGCCCACCGCCGCCCAGATCGCCATCTCGATGCTTGCCGCGGGCGACATCTCCCCCGGGTTGATGATGCCGACCTGCGGCACGTAGAGCGCACCGGCGATGCCGCACATCACCGCCGAGATGACCCAGATGCTCAGCTTGTAGCGCAGCGGGTCGTAGCCGGTGAACATGACCCGCGACTCGGCGTCGCGGATCGCCTGCAGCACGCGGCCGTACTTGCTTTGCACCAGCCAGCGGGCAAACACGAAGCAGCCGACCAGCATCAGGCCGGTGAGCACGAACAGCAGCATGCGCATCGACGGCGTGGCGATCGGCACGCCGAGGATGCGCTTGAAGTCGGTGAAGCCGTTGTTGCCGCCGAAGCCGGTCTCGTTGCGGAAGAAGAGCAGCATCGTCGCGTAGGTCGCTGCCTGCGTGATGATCGAGAAGTAGACGCCCTTGATGCGCGAGCGGAAGGCGAAGTAGCCGAAGACGAAGGCGAGCAGCCCCGGCACCAGCACGATGAGGATCAGCGTCGCCACGAACGAGTCGCTGAGCGCCCAGCTCCACGGCAGCGTCTTCCAGTCGAGGAAGACCATGAAGTCGGGCAAGTCGCTCTGGTAGCTGCCGTCGCGGCCGATCTGGCGCATCAGGTACATGCCCATCACGTAGCCGCCGAGTGCGAAGAACACGCCGTGGCCGAGCGAGAGGATGCCGGTGTAGCCCCAGATCAGGTCGATCGCCAGCGCGGCGATGGCGTAGCACATGATCTTGCCGACCAGGCCGACGGCGTAGTCGCTGAGGTGCAACGGGCTGGTGGCCGGAACGACCAGGTTCAGCAGCGGTGCTGCGACGAGGATCACCGCGAGGGCGGCGGCGACGCCGGTCCAGGCCTTCGGGGTGAGGAGGCGGGGTGACTTGTGCGTCACGGGCAGTGGCATTACGGCGCTCATGTCATGGCTCCTGGCGAGCGCTTTTGGGGGGTGTTTTTGCGCTCTGCGCCGTGGCGCATGCATGCGCGCGGGATGCCGGCTTCAGCGCTGCCGGCGGCTGCTGTTCACTGCGTGAGGCTGCGCCGGGATTTCGGCCCGGCAGCCGGGCTGTGCCTCGTACGCTTGCGAGCGTTGATCGACTCAGCGCTGCCGGCGGCTGCTGTTCACTGCGTGAGGCTGCGCCGGGATTTCGGCCCGGCAGCCGACCTCCTTTCTTTGCTTCGCCAAAGAAAGGAGGCAAAGAAAGGCGACCCGGCGGCTGCGCCCTCCCGGCTTTCGCCGTGAGGGTCCGCTGCGGTGCTCGGCGCGCGGGGCGAGCGCGCAAACTCGCCCCGGGTACGGGGCTCAGACATGCGCGCTCGACGGCGCTGCGCGCCGCAACCCCGCCCGCCTGCGCTCCTCGCCGCATCCAACGGGAGTTCCCACTCGGCTCGCTTCGCATCGCCTCCGAGTGCTCGCTGCGCGTCGCCTGAAAGCGGGTACCGAGGGCGAAGCGAAGCGAGCCAACCGAGGCGATGCGCAAGCGAGCCGAATGCTTCCCGTTGGATGCGGCGAGGAGCGCAGGGGTCCGGGGGCAGCGGCGAAGCCGCCGGCCGCAAACTGTCTGAGCCCCTGTACCCAGGGGCGAGTTTTTGCGGTCGCCCCGGACCCCGAGCACCGCAGCGGACCCCCTGGCGAAAGCCAGGGGGCGCAGCCGCCGGGTGCCCTTCTTTTGGTTCCTTTTCTTGGGCAAGCAAGAAAAGGAACTCGGCTGCCGGGCCGAAATCCCGGCGCAGCGCCACGCAGTGAACAGCCGCCCCCGGCAGCGCTCATGCCGGCAAGCCTCGCGTGGGCCCGGCTCGCAAACCAGCGTCGTCGGCGCAAGAGCCAAGTTCATGCCTCGGCACTCCTTCCCTTCATCGCGAACAACCCCTGCGGCCGCTTCTGGATGAAGACGACGATCAGCACCAGCACGAAGATCTTTGCCAGCACCGCGCCGGTCCAGCCTTCGAGCACCTTGTTCAGCACGCCCAGGCCGAGCGCCGCGTAGACCGTCCCGGCCAGCTGGCCGACGCCGCCGAGCACCACCACCATGAAGGCGTCGACGATGTAGCCCTGCCCGAGGTCGGGACCGACGTTGCCGACCTGCGACAGCGCGCAGCCGGCCAGCCCGGCGATGCCCGACCCCAGCGCGAACGCCAGCGTGTCGACGCGCGCCGTGTCGACGCCGATGCAGCCGGCCATGCGCCGGTTCTGCGTCACGCCGCGAACGAACAGGCCGAGCCGGGTGCGCGCGATCAGCAGCGCCAGGGCGGCCAGCACCAGCGCGGCGAAGGCGACGATGGCGATCCGGTTGTAGGGCAGCGTCAGGTTCGGCAGCAGCTCGATGCCGCCCGACAGCCAGGCCGGGTTCTCGACCGGCACGTTCTGCGCGCCGAACAGCGAGCGCACCGCCTGCATCAGCATCAGGCTGATGCCCCAGGTGGCGAGCAGCGTCTCGAGCGGCCGGCCGTACAGCCAGCGGATCACACCGCGCTCGAGCACCGCCCCGACCAGGGCTGCGGCGAGGAACGACAGCGGCACCGCCAGCACCAGGTAGTAGTCGAACGCCTCGGGCAGCCAGGCGCGGAAGGCGTTCTGCACGCCCCAGGTCGCATAGGCGCCGATCATCATCAGCTCGCCGTGCGCCATGTTGATGACGCCCATCAGCCCGTAGGTGATCGCCAGGCCCAGGGCGACCAGCAACAGGATCGAGCCGAGGCTGATGCCGGTCAGCGCGACGCCGAGCCGCTCGCCCCAGGCCAGCCGCGATTCGATCGAATCGAGCGCCAGCTGCAGCTGGTTGCGCACCGCAGGATCGGTCTCGACCCCGGGCGCGAGGCGTTCGGCGAGCAGCGTGCGGACGGCAGGCTGGGTGCTGCCGCGCAGCGACTGCGCCGCCTCCAGCCGCTTCGACGGCAGCGGCGAGGCGATCAGCAGGCCGGCGCGCAACCGCCCGAGCTGGTCCTTCAGCCCGGCGTCGCGCTCGGCGGCGAATGCCTTCTCGATCATCGGCAGGTGCTGCTCGGTCAGGTTGTCGCGCAGCTGCTCGATCGCCTTGCGGCGCTGCGCCGTGTCGGTCGAGAGCAGCTGCAGCGAGGCCAGCGTCGAATCGACTGCGCGGCGAATGCGGTTGCTGTTGACGACGTCGTCGAGCGTCTGCGGCAGCGCCACCGGCGCACCGCTGGCGGCATCGACCGCGACGTTGCCGCGAACGATCAGCACCCGCTCGCCGGCGAGCTTGACCTCGTCGTCGAGCAGCGCCTGGAGGAAGGCGGGCGTCGCCGGATCGCCCTCGCCGCCCGCGCGGGCAATCGCCTCGGCGCGCGAGTCGCTCTCGCCGGCGGCCATGGCGCGAACCTGGTCGGCCGTCAGCGCCTGCGCCGACGCACCGAAGCCGGACAGGAGCAGGACGAGCCACAGGCGAAGGAGGGTTCGACTCACGGTTTCATTTCCAAAATGTCAGAGCACGATCCCCGCGCTGCCGGTGACACGACGGCGCAGGCTTGCGGCAGGACCAGCGCCGCGCAGGGGCCGGCGTTCGAAGCGCCCGCGCGCGGCCGATTGCACGTGAGCACGACGCGGGTATTCCATGCGTTGGAACGCAGCCGGGGCGCTGCGTTCGGCTCGGCGCAGCAGCCCTCGGGCCACCGCGCTGAACCTCCCTGGCCTTACTTCTTCTCGGGCTCGTTCTTCTTCTTGTCGTTGCCTTCGATGTACGGGCTCCACGGCTTGGCCGGGATCGGCGCCGGCGTCTTCCAGACGACGTTGAACTGTCCGTCGCCCTTGACCTCGCCGATGAACACCGGCTTGTGCAGGTGGTGGTTCTTCATGTCCATGGTCGACTTCATGCCACCCGGCGCGGCAAAGGTCTGGCCGGCCATCGCCGCAATCACCTTGTCGGTGTCGGTGCTCTTGGCCTTCTCGACCGCCTGCTTCCACATGTGGATGCCGATGTAGGTGGCTTCCATCGGATCGTTGGTCAGCGGCTTGTCGGCACCGGGCAGCTTCTTCGCCTTTGCGTACTCGGCCCACTGCTTCTTGAACGCGTCGTTGGTCGGGTTCTTCAGGCTCATGAAGTAGTTCCACGCCGCCAGGTGCCCGACCAGCGGCTTGGTGTCGACGCCGCGAAGCTCTTCCTCGCCGACCGAGAAGGCGACGACCGGGACGTCGGTCGCCTTCAGGCCCTGGTTGCCGAGCTCCTTGTAGAAGGGCACGTTCGAGTCGCCGTTGATGGTCGAGATCACCGCCGTCTTGCCGCCGGCCGAAAACTTCTTGATGTCGGCGACGATGGTCTGGTAGTCGCTGTGGCCGAAGGGGGTGTACTTCTCGTCGATGTCCGAATCCTTGACGCCCTTGCTCTTCAGGAAGGCGCGCAGGATCTTGTTGGTCGTGCGCGGGTAGACGTAGTCGGTGCCGAGCAGCACGAAGCGCTTGGCACCGCCGCCGTCCTTGCTCATCAGGTACTCGACCGCGGGAATGGCCTGCTGATTCGGCGCCGCGCCGGTGTAGAAGACGTTCTTCGAGAGTTCCTCACCCTCGTACTGCACCGGATAGAAGAGCAGGCTGTTCAGCTCCTCGACCACCGGCAGCACCGACTTGCGCGAGACGCTGGTCCAGCAGCCGAACATCACCGCGACCTTGTCCTGCGAGATCAGCTGCTTGGCCTTCTCGGCGAACAGCGGCCAGTTCGACGCCGGGTCGACGATGACCGGCTCGAGCTTCTTGCCCAGCACGCCGCCCTTGGCGTTGATCTCGTCGATGGTCATCAAGGCGACATCCTTGAGCACCGTTTCCGAGATCGCCATCGTTCCCGACAGCGAGTGGAGGATGCCGACCTTGATGGTTCCCTCGGCAGCGTGGACGAAGGGGCTGATCCCGAGGGCGCAGAGGCCGAGGGCAATGGCAGTCAGCGACTGGGTCGCGATGCGGCGGGTGGTCATGTGAGCGGTTCCTGGATAACGAATGAGGTCCACCGTTACCGCAAGCTCCGTACCAACCCGTAAACCCCCACCCGCCGTGAGGTTCGACGTTACGGCGCACCACGACGGAGCCGCCGAATGCACCTTGGCGGCGCCGTTAACCCGTGGTGAGTGCGGACTCGACGACGCAGCGCACTCTTTCGCCGAGGCCCCGCCCCGCAACGGTGCCCTTCGGTTCCGCGTGGAACGTCAGCGCACCATCGCGTGGCTTGTCAGCGTCTCGCCAGCTCTGGCGCAAGCGGGCTTGCCACCCGGGCGCTTGTCGTGCGCTGCCAGCCGTAGGCGATTCGGAACAACGTCGGCTCGGCAAAGGCACGGCCGACCATTTCGAAGTTCACTGGCTCGACCGACGATGCTGCCGTCGTGGCTTTGACGAAGCCGGCCGGAAACGCCATGGCCGGGAAACCGGTGAAGGCGCTCAGCCGGTTGTTGCTTCCTGAATTCACCGAGGCGCCGTTGAAACCCTGCAGCACCGGATAGACCAGCACGTCATAGGCGGCACCGCGGTTCGCACCGCTTGCGAAATCGCGGTTGTCGAGTGCCGCGGTCACACGCGGAATGACGTAGTTGTCGCGCGGCGTCAGGTTGTTTTGATAGACCGGGTTGGCTTCCTTGTTGGTGCCGGCAGTGACATAGGTGCGGAAGTTGGCCACCCGTGTCGGCTCGAGCGTCGCCAGTGCGGTCGCGACGTCCTCGGTGGTGCGCAGATGCGCATCGGCCGCCGAGCTCCATGAGCCGAGGTACGCCGTCAGGTCGTCACGGAATTGGTAAGTCGAAAGGCTTGCATAGCCGGTCAGCACCGTCGCGCGGTCGGCGATGTCGGTGTCCTCGACGAAGGCACCGCCGGCGCGCATCTTGTCGAGTGCGGCGTTGAGCGTGTCGAGGAAGGCCTGGTTGGCGGGGGTGGCCGCCGGAAACATCGAACGAACGACGCCGATGCGCGCGCCCACCAGGCCGTCGGCCTTCAGGGATGCGGTGTACGTTGCCGGCAACGAGGTCATCGCCGCGTAGGCTGCGGCGGACCCCACCAGGGACGAGTCCCATGCCTTGGCCGTTCGCTGGCCGCTGAAGGGCGACGCGTCGTAGCCGACCATCGCATCCATCGTCAGTGCACGGTCGGCATCGTCGCGGCAAATCGGTCCCGCCGTGTCCTGCCCATGCGCCAGCGGCACGATGCCGTCCTGGCTCAGCAGGCGCAAGGTCGGTCGCAGGCCGTACAAGCCTTCCACCGCCGACGGCACCCGCACCGAGCCGCCGGTGTCGGTGCCCAGACCGACCATCGCCAGACTGGCGGCGACTGCAGTCCCCTTCCCCGATGACGACCCGCCGGCGCTGTTCGCAGCGACGTAGGCGTTGCGCGTTCGGCCACCGACCGACGAGCTGCCGGTAAAGCCGAAGGCGAACCCGTCGAGGTTCGCCTTGCCGATGACGATGCCGCCGGCCTCGCGGATCTTGCGCACGACATGCGCATCGTCGGGTGGCTGGTTGTTGGCCAGCGCCAGCGATCCGGCGGTGGTCTTCATGTCGAAGGTGTCGTAGTTGTCCTTCGCCAGCACGGTGACGCAATGCATCGGGCCTGCCATGGTGCCGCTGGAGACCGCGCGTCGAGCAAGTCGGCCTGCGCCAGCGCCGTGCTGCTGACCGTGATGACGCTGTGCAGGCCGGGGCTGCCGGGAAACGATGCCGAAGGGTCGGCGTCGTACGCCGCAATGCGGTCGAGATATCCCTGGACGACATCGCGGCACGAGACATCGCCGTTGCGCATGGCGGCATGGAAGCTCTCGACGGTGGCTTCCACCAGCGGGAACGCGGCGCGGTCCGCCTTGAGCTGGGCGATGTCGTCACCGCCGCCACAGGCGGCGAGCGTTGCCGCCGCCAAGCAGCTGAGCGTGAAGCGCGCCGTGCGGAGCGAAGTGAAGGAGGCGGGACAGCGGATGGTGGCCATGGTGCGATGCGGAAAGAGGAAGCCGTCTCAGCGCAATTCGCATGCCATTTTTCCCGGCGGCGACGCACCAGCGTGCGGCAGGGCGCCGCTTCGGCATGGCGCTTGCATTTGCGCAGCCCCCGCGCGTCGCCCGCCTGACTGGAAGCAGCCCATGTCCGAACCATTGCTCGTCGCCGCCCTGTTCGCCGCCGCCGGGTGTCCGGCACTCGTCGCAGCCGCACCCGCCGAGGCGCCGGCGATCGTGCGCTTTGCAGCCGCTGGCGACGCCCGGTCGGTGGTCGCCCTGCTGACCCAGGGCGCCGATCCGGATGCCCGCCTGCCGGGCGGGCGCACGGCGCTGATGGAGGCGGCAGAACTCGGGCGCTACGACATCGTGCGCGAGCTGATGGTGCGCGGCGCACGCAAGGACCTTGTCGACGGCCAGGGCCGCACGGCGTTCGATCTGGCAGCCGCCCGAAACCACAGCGACATCGTCGCGCTGCTGCGCGACGCCTCCTGACGGGCTTGGCCTGATAGCCCTCGTCGCCTATCCAGACGGCCGCGGGCGCGGCCTCGGAGAGTCGTTTCGGCGGCGATCGAAGCACCCGGCTTATCGCCAGGAGGTCTGCGTCGAGACGTGGGTCCGCTACGCGCCAGGCAGCGAATTCGCTCCGACCTTGCCGCGCGGCGCCGGGTTCCGGTGCGCACCGTGGCGCGGCCCGGGGCCCGCTATGCGCCGGCGCGCTGCACGATCCAGTCGGGCATCACCCGCACATGGCGGATGTGCCGGCGGAACACGGTGTAGGCGGCGTGCAGCGCGCCATCCGCCGTCTGGCGGATGGACGGGTACGAGTATTCGCGGTTCAACCCACGCTCCGAATCGTTGCTCATGCACCAGCCGTCGCCGACTTCGAGGTCGCGTTGCCAGGGCCAGCTGCGGCCGTCGTCCTCGGAGATGGCGAGCGTCAGCGGCGCTCGCGGTGCACCCCAGAAGGCGCGGCGCAGCGGCTGTTGCGAAGGCGCGCCGCCTTCGGCCGGTGCATCGTCGTCGAGTTCGTCGTAGAGCGACTCGCGCCGCTCGGTCGCATCGGCAGCGCTGCTCGCATTGAAGATCATCGCAAGCCGGCCATCGGCCAGACGAAGCGCCTGAATCGAAGAGTTGTTGTTTGGCAGCGTGGTCGGTTCCGGCTTGCACCAGCTCTGGCCGCCGTCGTCGCTGCGGCTGGCGTAGACATGGTCGGCCCAGCGGCTCCGGAAAAACGCCAGCAGGCCTGCATCCGCGCCCGCGACGATGTTCATGTGGACGCAGCCGACGCTGTCCGGCACGACGATGCGCTGCCATGAAACGCCCTGATCGGTCGAGCGCATGACGGCGCTGTCGTCGAGGCTGCCGTCCCAGTTCTCGCCGGCAAGCTTGCGGCAGCGGAAGATCGGCAGCAGCCAGCTGCCATCGCCCACCACGTGGATCGGCTGGCGGACGAAGGTTCCCGGCGCAGCGGCCTCGAGGGTCTCGGTCGGACCCCAGCTTCTGCCTCCATCGGGCGAAATGCGCCGCCGCACGATCGCGGTGTCCTGATGCCCCGACGTCTGAGCGGTGTGCAGCAGCCAGAGCGAACCGTCGCCCGCCGGAAAGAGCACCGGGTTCTGCTCGGACCGCCGGGCGTCGCCGGAGAGCCGACGCGGTGCGCTCCACCGGCTGGCGCCGGCCTCCAGCTGCGACATGTAGACCGAAATGTCCGAGCGCCCCTCCATCGAACCGCCGAACCAGACGCAACCGAGCCCCCCGTCGGGCAGCACCATCAGGTTCGCGGCATGCGCCTGAACGCAGGGCGATGGCAGATCCGCGACCTCCCGGTCGGCGTCGTCGGGATGCCTTTGCAAGTGACCGTCACTCATGGCCCGGCTCCTCAGTCGGCCTTGATGTTGGCGGTCTTGATCAGCCGGCCGATGCGCTCGTATTCGAGCGGAACGAACTTCGTCAGCTCGGCCGCATCGCCGCCAGCCACGGTCACGCCGACCTCGCCGAGCTTGGCGACGACTTCGGGCTTTTTCAGCGCAGTCGAAAGCGCCGCCGAAAGTTTTGCCGTGATGTCCTTCGGCGTTTTCGCCGGCGCGAAAAGCGCGTACCAGGCGGAGAACTCGAACTGTGGGTAGCCCGCCTCGGCAAAGGTCGGTACGTTGGGCAGTTCGGGCAGCCGTGCACGCGTTCCGACGGCGATCGGCCGGACCTTGCCGCTGCGGATCAGCGGCATCGAGTTGGTCGCGGTATCGAAGATCACCGGAACCCGGCCACCGATCAGATCCATGATGTGCGCGTTGCCGCCCTTGTACGGCACGTGCGTCATGTCGACCTTGGCGACGGAAACGAACAGCTCGCCCGCCAGATGCAGTGGCGATCCGTTGCCCGACGAGCCGTACATCACGCCACGCGGGTCCTTCTTCGCAGCGTCGGCGACGTCCTTCAGCGTCTTGTACGGCGATTCGTTGGAGGTGATGGCAATGATCGGCGCACTGCCGATCATGCCGATCGACTCGAAGTCCTTCAGCGGGTCGTAGTCGGCCTTCAGCATGTGCGGGCTTGCGGCATGGGTCGCCAGGCCACCGACGAGCAGCGTGTAGCCGTCGGCAGGTGCCCGCGCGACCGTCGACGCACCCAGGATCGCCGCAGCGCCGGGCTTGTTGTCGACGATCGTCGTCGTGCCGAGCACCTCGCCCATCTTCTGGCCGATCAGGCGGCCCAGCATGTCGTTGGCGCCGCCCGCGGGATAGGGGACGACGAAGACGACCGGCTTGCTGGGAAAGCTTGCCTGCGCATGCGCAAGGCCCGCAGGGCCGGTCGTGCCCGCGGCGGCAAGGAAGGCGGCGGCGAGCAACTTGCGCCGCGCAACCGGGTTTTCGGAATTCATGGCTTGTCTCCTTGATGAAAGTGATTTTTCCGGTAGCGATTCGGTGCGATCGCTTGTTCGCGTCAGGGCGACCCGACGCCCGGGCCGGCAACGACGACGTGCGAGGCGGGCAGCGCGCGGCCGGCAAGGACGTCGACGACGTTGCGCGCCGTGGTGGTCGCAACGCGCAGCGCCGCGTCGCGCGTGACGCCCGCGACGTGCGGCGTCAGGAGAACGTTGTCGAGCGTGAGCAAAGGGTTGTCGGCCGCGATCGGCTCGCTCTCGAAGGTGTCGAGCCCGGCGCCAGCCAGTTGGCCGCTGCGCAGGGCCTCGACCAGCGCCGCCTCGTCGATGACCGCGCCGCGCGCGGTGTTGATCAGCAGTGCGCCCGGTTTCATCCGCGCCAACTCGCGGCGGCCGATGAGTCGGCGCGTGCGTTCGTTGAGCGGGCAGTGCAGGCTGAGGATGTCGACGCGGGCCAGCAGCGAATCGAGATCGTGCTCGACTTCGAAGCCCTCCGCGTCGTCGCGGCGACGCAGCACGACGACGCGCGCGCCGAGCGCTGCTGCGAGGCGCGCCGTGCTGCGCCCGATGCTGCCGAAGCCGACGATACCGACGACCGATCCGCGGAAGTCGCGTCCCATGTAGGTGCTGCCCACCCACCCGCCTGCACGCACCTTGCGGTCGAGGCCGGCGAGGTTGCGCACCAGCGCCAGCGTCATCGCAACGGCATGTTCGGCCACGGCATCGGCATTCGCCCCGGCCGCGACGGCAACGCAGATGCCGCGGCGCGCCGCTTCGGCCAGGTCCACACTGTCGATTCCGGCGCCGTTCTTGGCAATGACCTTCAAGCCTTGCGCTGCAGCGAGCACGCGCGCCGTGAAGGGCTTGGAGCCGCGCAGCACGACGGCATCGACACGGCCGGCGCAAAGCCGTTCCAGCAGGCTCTCCTCGGTGACCGGATCGTCCATGAACTCGAGGCGCGCGCCCGCTGCACGAAGTATTTCCTGGGCCTCCGGGGCGAGGTGCTGCGCCGTGACGAGGACGGTGTAGCGCGGCGCGTCGGTTTTCGGTTCGGGCTCTTCCATGGCGAAAAGTCTAAAGGACGTAACCATTACGTACCAATGACTTCGGCGACATCGTCCATTACCGAAATGGAATGTATTCGG
Organism: uncultured beta proteobacterium; assembly: GCA_963826695.1. GTDB lineage: Bacteria > Pseudomonadota > Gammaproteobacteria > Burkholderiales > Burkholderiaceae_C > CAWGXZ01. Next base: position 175,024 of record CAWGXZ010000003.1, on the reverse strand, counting down.
GCGCCCGTCGCCGGGCACTTCAGAGGCCCTTTGCGACCTCGCGCAAGCAATCGACGAGTTGTTCGGTGCTCGGCGTACGGATCCTTCCAGGCAGCGAAATGATGCCCACCGGCGGCAACTCGATCGGCACCTTGATCGGCAGCACGCGCACGAGCCCCTCGCCTTCGAAGTGTTTGGCGACCGTTCGCGCCAGAAAGCCGATGGCGGCGCGCTCGCGCACGAAGGTCAGCGTGGCGAGAAAGGACGCCGACTCGATCAGGTCGGCCGGTGGATGCAGCCCGTGCCTGTAGAACATCTGGTCGAGCTTGATTCGCGATGAAGCCCAGGCCGGCGGGACGACCCAGGGCGCCTGCGCCAGATCGCTCCACTGCGGGCGCACCTTCGCGGAAAGCGGGTGGTCGGGCCGCGCGACGATCGCCATCGGCTCGTCGTAGAGCGCCTCGGTTTGCAGATCGGGCGACGCATAGCCGGGTTCGAGGCGGCCGACGACGAGGTCGAGCTCGCCCACGCGAAGCCTCGGCAGCAGCCGGGTCAGGTCGCCTTCCTCGATGAAGACGGTGGTCTGCGCAGACCGGCCTTTCAACAGCTGCACGGCGCGCGCCAGCAGCACCGGCATGGCGACCACCATCGCACCGACGCCCGTGCGCCCCGCTGCGCCGCTGGCCACGGCGGCGATTTCGTCGCGCGTGCGTGCGTAGTCGGCAAGCACCGAGCGGGCAAAACGCACCACCGTCTCGCCGTACGGCGTCGGCTCGGTGCCGCGCGTCGAGCGCGAGAACAGCACCAGGTCGAACATGCGTTCGATCTCGACCAGCGTCTTCGACACCGCCGGCTGCGTCACCGAAAGGAACTCCGCCACCCGGCCGAGGTGGCGGAACTCGTCGAGCGCGACCAGCAGTTGCAGGTGCTTGAGCTTCAGGTTGGAGCGCAGGACGCGGTCGATGTGGGTCATCGAAGTTCATCCCGATCTGGTTATGAAGGCAGTCGCCGAATTCAATTGATCGTAATGGATCAGACGACAACAATCACGGCAACAGAACGCAATAGAACAAGGAGACTTCATGCATCCCAGCCGCCGCCACTTCGTCCTCGGCAGCCTTGGCGCCACGGCCACCGGGCTGCTGCTGCCTGCGCAGCGCGCCATCGCCGCCGCCTACCCGGAGCGCCCGATCACCTTCGTCTGCCCGTGGCCGGCGGGCGGTACCGCGGATGTCTCGATGCGCACGCTGTGCGCGGTCGCGGCCAGGCAGCTCGGCCAGACGATCGTCGTCGACAACAAGGCCGGCGCATCGGGCATGCTCGGATTGAAGGCGATGGCGAGCGCAAAGCCCGACGGCTACACGATCGGCCAGATCCCGATCTCGGTGACGCGCTTCTCGCAACTCGGCACCGTTCAGCTCGACCCGCTAAAGGACCTCACGTACATCGCCCGCACCTCGGGGCAGACCTTCGGCCTGGCGGTGCGCGCCGACGCGCCGTGGAAGACGCTGCGGGACTTCGTCGCCGCGGCCAAGGCGGCGTCGGGCCGGCTGACCTACGGCCACGCCGGCATCGGCGGTGCAACGCACGTCGGCATGGAGGAATTCGCGCTCGCCGCCGGCATCCAGCTCAGCCACATTCCCTACAAGGGTGGCGCGCCGGCGCTGCAGGACCTGTTGGGCGGCCAGGTCGATTCACTGGCCGACTCCAGCTCGTGGGCACCGCACGTCAGGAGCGGCAAGCTGCGCCTGCTGGCGACCTGGGGCGAAAAGCGCACGCAGGACTTCGCCGACGTGCCGACGCTGCGGGAGCAGGGCTTCGATGTCGTCGTCGACGCGCCGAACGGCGTCGGCGCACCGAAGGGGCTCGACCCGGCGGTTGCCCAGCGGCTGCGCGAGGCGTTCCGCGTCGCGGCCGGCAGCCGCGAGTTCGCCGAAACCTGCGAAAAGATCGGCGCGCCGCTGATGTACCTCGACGGCCCCGAGTACGAGAAATACGCCGCATCGACCGTTCGCAAGGAGGCCGTGCTGATCGACAAGCTCAAGCTCAAGGAACTGCTGGGCAAGGGTTGACCTTCACGCAGACGCCACCATGCAGAACGCCACCCTTTCTTCGTCGCCGCTGATCCGCCTGCACGCCAACGACAACGTGCTGATCGCGCGCGAGCCGATCGGCCTCGGACAGGAGCTGCCCGAGTTCGGCCTGCGCATGCGCGCGCAGGTGCCCGCGGGCCACAAGATCGCTGCCCGCCCGATCGCCGCCGGCGAGGCGGTGAAGAAGTACGACACCGTCATCGGCGCGGCGATGCGCGACATCGGCGCCGGCGAGCACGTGCATTCGCACAACATCGAACTGATCGACTTCGACCGCGACCCGGGCTTCTGCGAGGACGTGCGCCCGGTCGACTACGTTGCCGAGGACCAGCGCGCCACGTTCATGGGCATCGTGCGGCCCGACGGCCGGGTCGCGACGCGCAACTACATCGGCATCCTGTCGTCGGTGAACTGCTCGTCGACGGCGATCCGCAAGATCGCCGACTACTTCACGCCCGAGCGGCTCGCCGACTACCCGAACGTCGATGGCGTCGTGGCCTTCGCGCAGACGAGCGGCTGCGGCATGTCGTCGCCGAGCTACCACTTCGACGTGCTGCGGCGCACGATTGCCGGCTATGCGCGCCATCCGAACCTCGCCGCGGCGCTGCTCGTCGGCCTGGGCTGCGAGCGCAACCAGGTTGCCGGAATGGTCGAGTCGCAGGGCATGCAGGTCGGCGAGAACCTGCGCACCTTCGTGATGCAGGACACCGGCGGCACCCGGGCGACGATCGAGGCGGGCATCGCCGCGATCAAGGAGATGCTGCCGGCGGCCAACGCCGTGACGCGTGTACCGGTCAGCGCGGCGCACCTGAAGATCGGCCTCGAATGCGGCGGCTCGGACGGCTTCTCGGGCATCACCGCGAACCCGGCGCTCGGCGCGGCGATGGACATCCTGGTGCGCCACGGCGGCACGGCGATCCTGTCGGAGACGCCCGAGATCCACGGCGTCGAATACATGCTGACCCGGCGTGCGATCAGCCGCGAGGTCGGCCAGAAGCTGCTCGACCGGCTGGCCTGGTGGGAGGAATACACCCGCGGACACAACGGCCAGTTCAACGGCGTCGTCGGCCCGGGAAACCAGGCAGGCGGCCTGGCCAACATCTTCGAGAAATCGCTCGGCTCGGCGATGAAAGGCGGCACGACGCCGCTTCAGGCGGTCTACGAGTACGCCGAGCCGATCGACACGGCGGGCTTCGTCTTCATGGACTCGCCCGGCTACGACCCGGTCGCCTCGACCGGGCAGATCGCCAGCGGCGCCAACCTGATCTGCTTTACGACCGGCCGCGGCTCGATGTTCGGCTCGAAGCCCGCGCCGACGATCAAGCTGGCGAGCAACACGCCGATGTTCAAGCGCCTCGAGGAGGACATGGACGTCAACTGCGGCCTGGTGCTCGACGGCGAGCTGAGCGTGCAGGCCATGGGCGAGCGCATCTTCGAGCAGATCCTGCGCTCGGCGTCGGGCGAGCCGACGAAGAGCGAGCTGCTCGGACTGGGCGACAACGAGTTCGTGCCCTGGCACCTCGGCATCGTCAGCTGAACGTCGCCGACGCCGGGACCGCGCAGCGGGCGGATCGGCGGCCGGTCAGCCGGTCGATGCGCCCGCCACCGGCGCTGCCATTGCGGCGACGCGCCTGCGGCGCAAACCGGAGCGGAACCAGAGTCCGAGCAGCGGCAGCACCCCCATCGAGGCGCCGAACACCGGCACCGCCGACCAGCGGTCGACGACCCAGGCAGCGACGGCAAGTCCGAGCGACTGGCCGAAGAACAGGAACGACGCGAACAGCGCCACCGCCGTGCCGCGCGTCGCCGGTGCCATCTGAGTGGCGCTGGTCTGCAGCGTGTTGTGCAGCATGTAGAAGCCGAGCCCGCCGATGAAACAGCCCGGCAGCGCCCAGCCCCAGTGGTTGCCGAAGGCGAGCATCGCCATCGAGACGCCGAGCAACACGCCGCCGGTGGCGGCCAGCCCGCCCTCGCCGACCGCCAGGACCAGGCGCTTGGCAGTGGCTGCATAAAGCAGCCCGCCGACACCGTAGAGCGCGACGATCGCGCCGGCATAGCCGAGCGAGACACCGAAGCGCCCGTGCAGGTACGCGGGAACGAACGCAAAGGCGCTGATGACGAAGGCGCCCTCGATCGCCACCGTCACCACCACGCGGCGCGCCCACGACAGGCGCATCACCGACGCCAGTTGGTCGGCAAATCGCCCCGGCGGCGCTGCGTGCGGCGCCGCGCCGCTGCGCCGGCTGCGCCGCTCGGCGCGCTGCAGCAGCATGGCGACGATGGCGAACAGCACGCTCAGCCCGACGAAAAGCGGCCGCCAGCCGATGCGCTCGGCAGCCAGTCCGCCGATCCACTGCCCGGCGATCATCCCGAAGATGTTCGCCGAGAGGAACCGCGCCAGCACTTCCTGGCGCCGCTCGTAGGCGACCGAATCGCCGATCCACGCCATCGTCAGCGGGATGATTCCCGCCGCTGCGGCGCCGGACAGCGCGCGCGCACCGACCAGCCACTCGAGCGTCGGCGCGAACGCTGCCGCCAGGTTGGCCACGGCGCAGCCAATGACCGCGAACGAGATCACCCGCGTCTTGCCATAGCGGTCGCCGAGCGGGCCGTAGAAGAGCTGCAGCAGGCCGTAGGCGATGGCGAAGGCCGAGATCGCCTGCGCCGCGCCGCCGGTGCTGGTGGCGAATTCGCCGGCCAATGCCGGCAGCAGGGGATCGCAGACACGCATCGACGCCATGCTCGCGAACGCCGCAGCACCGACGAGATGCAGCGCCGGCGTCGCGGCGGGTTTGAGGCCGGCGGGTGCGGCGTGGTCGAGGGACATCGGAACAGAGACCGGCCGAGGCCGGCGAGCGAGCAGCCGCGGATGGTAAGCGCCGCCTCAGGCCAGCGCCGTCACGCCGGTGGGCAGCGCGCCGCCGGCGATCGCGCCGAGCAGGCTGTCGAGCAGGCGGCGGGCGTTGGGCGAGAGCGATCGCAGGCGCCGGGTGATGAGGCAGAATCTCGCGCGAAAGCACCGGCTCGTCGAGCTCGAGAAAGCGCAGCGCCGGTGCGACCCGGTCGCTGCTGTCGGCGGCGAGCGCCGGCACGACCGAATAGCAATGGCCCGAGCGCAGCAGCGCGAACAGGGCGTGGGTGCTCGAGATCTCGTCGCCCCGCCCTTCGAACAGCGGCAGGTGGCCCACGTGCTCGCGCAGGAAGGTGCCGATCCCCGTGTCGCGTGTGAAGCGGATGTGGCCGGCGGCCGGCAGGTCGGACCAGCACAGCCGCCGGGTCGTGCCCGCCAGCGGATGGTCCGGCGCGCAGACGACGCCGTAGCGGTCGCTCAGCACCGGCACGTAGTCGAGCGCCTCGTGGCCCTGGTGGCGGCTGGCGATGGCGAAGTCGATCTCGCCGTCGAGCAGCATGCGCTCGACCTGCTCCGAGCCGCCGTCGCGCAGCACGAAGCTCAGGCCCGGGTAGCGCGCGCGGAACTCGTCGATCACCCGGGCCAGGAAGCGGTGGATCACCGATGCCGCCGCGGCGATGCGGATCTGGCCCTGGGCGCCTTCGGCCAGTGCGGCGAGGTCGCCGATGGCGCTGTCGAAGCGGCGCAGCAGCGCTTCGGCCTCGGCGACGAAGGTGGCGCCTTCGCGGGTGAGCTGCACCCGGCGGGTGGTCCGGTCGAACAGCTTCAGGCCGACCCGCTGCTCGAACTGCTGGATCGTCGCGGTGAGCGAGGACTGGGTCGTGAACAGCTCGGCCGCCGCCGAGGTGAACGAGCCGTGGCGCGCCACCGCGAGGAAGCAGCGCAGGTGCCGCAGCGACAAGGCGGTGTGGACAGCCATGGGGTTCGGGAGCGTGGGCGACCGAGCCATGATATTTCGCGGCCGTCGATCAATCGATCGGAAAACACGGTTGGCCTCGATCGGACCGGCTGCCTAGACTCCGGCTCGAACCCGCTTCCCGGGCAGCCCTGCTGTCCACCTGCCATGTCGATCGCGATCGCCAGCCGCCTGGACCGGATCCAGCCCTCTGCCAGCTCGATGGCCGGGCAGCGCGCACGCGCGCTGCGCGCCGAAGGCCGCGACATCGTCGGGCTGACCTCGGGCGAGCCCGACTTCGCCACACCCGAGCACGTCCTCGAAGCCGCGCGCCGTGCCCTGGAGCGGCCGATCCGCTACACCGACGTCGGTGGCACGCCCGAGCTGAAGCGCGCCATCCAGCGCAAGTTCGAGCGCGAGAACGGACTCGACTACGCACCCGACGAACTCATCGTCGGCACCGGCGCCAAGCAGGTGATCTTCAACGCGCTGATGAGCAGCCTCGAGCCGGGCGACGAGGTCATCGTCCCGGCGCCCTACTGGGTCTCGTACCCGGACATCGTGCGCCTGGCGGAAGGGACGCCGGTGTTCGTCGACTGCCCGCCGGAGCAGGGCTTCCGGCTGCAGGCCGAAAGCCTCGAGCAGGCGATCACGCCGCGCACCCGCTGGCTGGTGCTCAACGCGCCGAACAACCCGAGCGGCGCGGTCTACGACGCGGCGCAGATGAAGGCGCTGACCGACGTGCTGATGCGCCATCCGCAGGTGGCCGTGCTGACCGACGACATCTACGAGCACGTTCTCTACGACGGCCGGCGCTTCGTCACGCCGGCGCAGGTCGAGCCCGGGCTGAAGGCGCGCACGCTGACGGTCAACGGCGTGTCGAAGGCCTACGCGATGACCGGCTGGCGCATCGGCTATGCGGGCGGCCCGGCGGCGCTGATCAAGGCCATGACCAAGCTGCAGTCGCAGAGCACCTCGAATGCGAACAGCGTGGCCCAGGCCGCGGCGATTGCCGCGCTCGACGGCCCGCAAGGGATCGTCGCCGAGCGCACCGCCATCTTCCAGGCCCGTCGCGACCATGTGCTGGCGCGGCTGGCCGACATCCCGGGCGTGCAGTGCCACCGGCCCGAGGGCGCCTTCTACCTCTACCCGTCGTGCGCGGCCTTCATCGGCAAGCACACGCCGGACGGGCGTGTCATCGCCACCGACCGGGACTTCGTCATGCACCTGCTGGAACACCAGAACCTGGCCGTCCTGCAGGGCGATGCCTACGGCGCCTCGCCGTTCTTCCGCATTTCCTTCGCCACCGCCATCGAGACGCTCGACGAAGGCTGCGCGCGGCTGCAGCGCGCCTGCGAGGCGCTGCAATGAGCGCCGCCTGGCCGCCGGGCTACCGGATCGGCGCGCGCGGCGCCGGACCCGACGCGGCAACCGTCGAGGCCTTCCGCAGCATCCCGGTGCCGGTGGTCGGCGACTGCATGGGCCGGAGTGTCGGCGCGCTGGGGCTCACCGGCTACCACGGCGACCTGCGGCTGGTGCTGTGCGGGCCGGCGGTGACGGTGCGGGTGAAACCCGGCGACAACCTGATGATCCACAAGGCGCTGATGCTGGTGCAGCCGGGCGACGTGCTGGTGATCGACGGCGGCGGCGACTGCGCGCAGGCGCTGGTGGGCGGCCTGATGCGCACCACTGCGCTGCGGGTGGGGCTCGGCGGGCTGGTCATCGACGGCGCCCTGCGCGACGTGCTCGAGTGGGCCGAAGGCGAACTGCCGGTCTTCGCGAAGTGCCACACGCACCGCGGTCCCGGCAAGGAAGGTCCCGGCGAGATCAACGTGCCGATCGCCTGTGCCGGCATGGCGGTGGCCCCCGGCGACCTGATGCTGGGCGATGCCGACGGCGTGATCGCCATCCCGGCCGCCGAGGCACCGGCGCTGCTGGAGGCCGCGCGGGCGCACCTCGAGCGCGAGGCCCGCATCCGCGCGGCCAATGCCGCGGGCAGCACCGACCCGGAGCGCTTCGACGCGGTGCTGCGCGCCAAGGGCCTGCCGCTCTGAAGCGCCCCGTTCCCCACCCTTTCCGTTCAATCGAGGAGACGCCATGAAGATCCCGTCGCTTGTCAGCTCGCCGGCACTCGCCGCCCTTGCCACCGTGGCAACCTGGGCTTTCGGCGCCGCGCTGCTGGGCGGCGCCGCGCCGGCCGCGGCGCAGGACGACTGGCCCGCCAAGCCGGTGCGCATCGTGGTGCCCTTCGCGCCCGGCGGCTCGACCGACGTGGTGGCGCGCATCCTGGCCGAGAAGCTCGGCGCCGAGTTCAAGCAGCAGTTCATCATCGACAACAAGGCCGGCGCCGCGGGCAACCTCGGCGCCGATGCCGTTGCCAAGGCGCCGGCCGACGGCTACACGCTGCTGATGGCGACCACCGGCGTGCTGTCGATCAACGCGCACCTGTACAAGAACATGACGTACGACCCGCAGAAGGACCTGGTGCCGGTGAGCTACACCTCGCTGATCACCAACATCTTCGTGGTGCCGTCCGAGCTGCCGTTGAAGACCGTTTCCGACGTCGTCGCCAAGGGCAAGTCGGCGCCGGGAACGATGAGCTTCGCCTCGTCGGGCGCGGGCAGCTCGACACACCTGTCGGCCGAGCTGTTCAAGGCGATGGCCGGGCTCGACATCGTCCATGTGCCCTACCGCGGCAGCGCGCAGGCGCTGACCGACGTCATCTCCGGCCGGGTGACGATGCTGTTCGACAACGCACCGTCGTCGCTGCCGTTCATCCAGCAGGGCAAGCTGCGGGCGCTGGCGGTCACCGGGCCGAAGCGCCTGCCGAGCCTGCCCGACGTGCCGACGCTCGACGAGGCCGGCATCAAGGGCTACGAATCGCTCTCCTGGAGCGGCATCGCGGCACCGGCCGGCACGCCGCCGGCCGTGATCACCAAGCTGAACCGGGCGATCGACCGCATCCTCAAGACCGACGACGTGCGCCAGAAGTTCGCCGCCCTCGGCATCGACGCCGTCGGCGGCCCGCCGGAGGCCTTCGCCCGCCACATCGCGGCGGAAAACGACAAGTGGAGCCGGCTGATCCGCTCGGCCAACATCGTCCTGAACTGACCGGCACGGGCCATGCACCCGCCGGCTGCCACCGCGCAGACGCTGGCCGAGAAGCTGCTTTCGCGCGCGGCCGGTCGGCGGGTGGGCGCGGGCGAGTTCGTCGTCTGCGATGTCGACCAGGCGATGGGCACCGATGCCTCGGTGCCGATGGCGCTCGACTACTTCCGCGCCATGCAGCCGGCGGCCGATCTGCCCGCGCCGGCGCGCCCCGACGCGCTGGCCTTCGCCTTCGACCACTACGGCGCCGCCTCCGGCGAGCGGGCGCTGGCGCTGCAGGCGATCGCCCGCGACTATGCGCAGCGCCACGGCGTGCACGTGTTCGAGGTCGGCGACGGCATCGGCCACCAGCGGATGATGGAATCAGGGCGGGTGCGGCCTGGGCAGCTGGTGGTGGCCGCCGACTCGCACGCGGTGAGCTACGGCGCGCTCAACGCCTTCGGCACCGGCATCGGCTCGTCGGACCTGGCCGGCGTGCTGCAGTGCCACCAGGTCTGGCTGCGCGTGCCGCAGACCTGCCGCATCGACCTGCATGGGCGCCTGGCGGGCGACGCCGGCGCCAAGGACGCCGCGCTGGCGCTGATCGGCCGGCTCGGTGCCGACGGCGCCTCGGCGATGGCGCTCGAGTTCGGCGGCCCGGGTGTCGCCGCGCTCGACATGGACGACCGCATCGTGCTGGCCAACATGTCGGTCGAGGCCGGCGCGAAGGCGGGCCTCTTTCCCAGCGACGACTGCACCCGGACCTGGCTCGACGCGCATGGCGTGACGGGCGGCGAGCCGATGGCGGCCGACCCGGGGTGCCGCTATGCGCAGCGGCTCGACTTCGATCTCGGCGCGGTGCGTCCGCAGCTGGCCTTGCCGCACCAGGTCGACAACGTCGTCGACGTCGTCGGCGCATCGCCGCTGGCGATCGACACCGTCTACCTCGGCACCTGCACCGGCGGGCGGGTCAAGGATTTCCACGAGGCGCTCGAGGTGCTGCGCGGCGGCCGGCTGGCCGCGGGCGTCAAGCTGGTCGTCGCGCCCGCCTCGGCGACGGTGGTTGCCGAGCTCGAGGCCGACGGCTCGCTGGCCGCCTTCCGCGCGCTCGGCGCCGACATCCGCAAGCCGGGCTGCGCCGGCTGCTGCGGCACCGACGGACCGCCGCCCGCGTCGGGCAGCCGGGTGCTCTCGACCGCCAACCGCAACTTCCTCGGCCGCATGGGCAACCGCGAAGCGGAGATCGTGCTGGCCTCGCCGCGCACCTGCGCCCAGGCGGCCCTGCGCGGGCGCATCGGCGACGATGCCCAGGCCACGCCCGCCCACGTGGGGCAGCGCCCGTGAGTGCAGCGGCCGACACCGACACGGTGACCTCGCACCGCCACGGCCGCGCCCGCCGGCTCGGCGACGACGTCAACACCGACGCGCTGATCGCCTCGCACCGCAAGAAGAACACGCTCGATCCGCAGCTGCTGCGCGCCTTCCTGCTCGAGGACCCGATGCCCGGCTTCGCCGCCACGGTGGAGCCCGGCGACTGGCTGGTCGCCGGCCGCAACTTCGGCTGCGGCTCGGCGATGGAAGTGGCGGTCACCGTGGTCCAGGGCGCCGGCATCGAGGTCGTCGTCGCGCAGAGCTTTGCGCGCACCTACCTGCGCAACGCGCTCAACAACGGCCTGTTGCTCGTCACCGCCGACACCTCGTCGATCGCCGAGGGCGACCGCCTGCAGCTGGCGATCGGCAGCGACGACCTGCGCCTGACCGTGACCGGCGCGACGCCGCGCGTCATCCCCTGCGAGCCGCTGCCGCCCTTCGTCCAGACCCTGCTCGCCGCCGGCGGGCTGGTGCCGTACCTGCGCACGCACCGGCGGCTGCGCTGAGGTCGGCCCGGGAGGCTTGCACCGGCGCGTCGGTGTCGGAGTCGCCCGAGGCGGGTACGGTGTCCGCACACCTGCCGGGGAGCGCACCGCGGGAGTCGAGCTCGTGAATCGAGGCCACGGCGTCGCGGTTCCGCTGCCCGACGTCGCTTGCCCGTGCTGGCCTGCAGATCGGGCAGGTTCCGTACGCGTACGTCCCTTCGCACCGTCTTTCAGACGGCCAACCGCGGTGCGTCGAAGCAATAGCCGGCGCCGTAGACCGAGCGCAGGCAGTCGAAGCCGGGGTCGACCGACTGCACCTTGCGACGCAGGTTCTTGACGTGGCTGTCGATGGCGCGGTCGCTCACGTCGCGCTGGTCGAGGTGCATGGCCTCGAGCAGTTGCGCGCGCGAGTAGACACGGCCGGGCTGCCCGAGCATCAGGCGCAGCATGCGGAACTCGAGCGCCGTGAGCGCCAGCCAGTTGCCCGCGCCACGCAATGCGCAGGCCGTCGTCATCGACCTGCCACACGCGGGGCGCCATGTGGCCGTCGGCGCGGCGCAGCTGGGCCCGCACGCGGGCCATCACCTCGCGCGGGCTGAAGGGCTTGCACACATAGTCGTCCGCGCCGGTGTCGAGCCCCAGCATGCGGTCGATCTCGTCGACGCGGGCGGTCAGCATGATGATCGGCACGTCGCTGAACTGGCGCACGGCGCGGCAGACGCCCAGCCCGTCCAGCCCGGGCAGCATCAGGTCGAGCAGGATCAGCGCAGGGCGCGTGCGGGTGACGTGCCGCACGGCCTCGGCGCCGTCGGCAACCGCGTTGCGCGACCAGGCCCTCGGCACGCAGGTAGTCGAGCAGCAGCTGCGCGATCTTGGGGTCGTCCTCGACCACGAGGACCTCGGTGGAGTTGCTGCGCACGGTCACGTCCCGCGCCCGACTGCGTTGACAGGCAGCTCGACATGCACGCGCAGCCCGCCGAGGGGCGACGCGCTGACGCCGACGCGCCCGCCGTGCGCCGCGACGATTGCCCGGCAGATGGCCAGGCCGAGCCCACTGCCACCGTTGTGGCGGCTGCGCGCCGCGTCGGCTCGGAACAGCGGCTCGAACAGGCGCGGCAGATCGAGCGGTGCGACGCCGGGCGCGCTGTCGTCGACGCTCAGGTGCACGGTGCCGGCTGCTTCGTGCAGGCTCAGCTCGATGCGGCCGGGCGCGTCGGTGTAGCGCAGGCTGTTCTGCAGCAGGTTGGTCAGCACCTGGTCGATGCGCAGCGCGTCCCAACGCACGGGCACGGGGGCGGTCGGCGTGCTGCGCCAACCCAGGGTCAGACCCGCGTCGCGCGCGAATGCGGCATGGCGCTGCAATGCCGCCTCGGCGATATCGACGGCATCGGCTTCGGTGCACCGGTAGGGCAGCGTCTGCAGATCGGCCATGGCGAGCAGATGCAGGTCATCGACCAGGCGGCCGAGGCGCAGCACGTCTTCGTGCAGCGAGGCGAAGGCGGCGGCGCTCGGCTGGCGCACGCCGTCCACCAGCGCCTCGATCTCGCCGCGCAACGCCGCCAGCGGCGTGCGCAGTTCGTGCGACAGGTCGGCCAGCCAACGCCGGCGGGCGCCTTCGATGCGCTGCAGGCTGGCGGCCATGGCATTCACGTTTCGCACCACGTCGCCGATCTCGTCGCCGCGCTCGATGGGCACGCGCACGCCCAGCTCGCCTGCTGCGATGCGCGTGGTCGCCTCCTGCACGGCGCGCAGCGGGCGCGCCCATTGGCGGGCCAGGCCCAGCGCACTGCCCAGCGCGAGCAGCAGCATGGCTGCGGCCACCGCGGCAATGCCGAGGTACTGCGAGCGCAGGAACTGCGTTTCGATGCCGCCGGGGAGCGGCGCTGCGGGGCGCAATTGCAGGCGCGCCGCAAGTTGCCCGGCCAGAAAGACCGGTCGCTCGACCAGGCCCTGGGCGCCGGGAGCCAAGCGCGGGCCAGCCCAGTGCGAGCCGTCGGGCCGCAACAGTCTGACGCGTGCACCGAAGGCGTCCTCCCGGCCTTGGGGTCCATGCGGGGGCGGGCGTCCGGGCCCTGCGCCGGGCTCGCGGTCCGGCCCGCCGGCGCCCTCCGGGCCGGCAGCAGGCGGGCCGTTCGGGGCGGGCGGTGGTCCCGAAGGCAGACCCTCCAGCACCGCCAGTTCACGCAGCAGGCCGCGCATGTCCGGTGGTGCGGCTGGGTCCCCACGGCTCGCGGAGTCGACAGTCGCCCGCTGCATGCGTCCCGCCACCAGCAGGGCAAACCGGTCGAGCCGCTCGACGTCGCGCGCTTGAAGGTAGGCGACGAAGCCCTGGCGCAGGTGCCATGCGCTGACGCCGCCCATGCCCAACACGCTCAGCGCCACGGCGCCAAGCAGCCAGAACGACAGGACGTGGGCCAGTCTCGTGCGCATGGGCCGCAGTGTGCCCGTGGATCGTGGAGAAGCGATGGCGCCGTACCCATCGTTCCTCCACATTGGCTGCCCAGACTCGCCGCACTTGGGCCACTGGCCCGCAACGCGACGGAGTCGACCGATGTACCTCTCAACCCATTCATTCCTGCGCCGCGCCCGGCCCGGTTCGGCCGCGCTGCTCGGTTGCGCTCTGGCACTGTGCGGCAGTGCCGCGCTGGCGCAGCCCCGTTCTGGCGAGGGCCGTCCCGGCGGAGAGCGCCGCGGCCCGCCGGCCGAAGCGATTTCGGCCTGCAAGGCGGCCAAGGCGGGCGACGCGTGCGGCTTCACGTCCGAACGCGGCACGGCCACCGGCAGCTGCTGGGCGCCCGAAGGCAAGCCGCTGGCTTGCCGCCCGAGCGGGGCCCCGCCGGCCGGCGGCAACGCACCGCAAAGGTCCTCGAAGTGAGGGCCCTCGTGAAGCGGCCCGCTCGAGCAACGGTGCAGCGCGAGCGTGCACGCCCCGTCGCCCTGCCTGCGACGCTCGGCGTCGCGCTGCTGGCGGTCACCGCGGCCGCCGCCCTGGTGGCGTGCGGCGGTGGCAGCAGCGACGCCGACTTCAGCGACGACGCGTCCACGGTCACTTCGGCGACCGCTGGAAGCACCAGCACCGCCGGCGTGCAGTGCGCCTACGCACACAGTGCCTACAACGCAGCGTCTTCGGTGAATCTCACGAGCACCGCCGTCTGGTCGTGCGCAACGGCGGCGCGCACGCTGGCGGCCAACGGGGTGCCCGACCACACGGTCGGCACCTTTCCGAATGCCGACAACCCGAACGCGATCCGTGCGCAGGCAGTGACCGCGACGTTCACGCTGACACCGGCCGCGACCGGCACGGCAACCCAGCTCGGCGGGCCGCGTGGGCCGATCGGTTTCGTGCTCAACGGCGTGAAGATCGATGCCGGCACGAACGGCGGCTGCAACGATGCGGGGACGGTGTGCGACCCCGGCACCCCGGCAGGCCAGTGGCGCATCGAGGCGCTCGGTCAGAACAGCTTCAAGTTCGGCACCGACGCCAGCAATGCCCACGTGCAGCCGGACGGCGCCTACCACTACCACGGCATGCCCGAAGGCTTCATCGCATCGCGCGGCGGCGATACCGCGACGATGACACTGATCGGCTGGGCGGCCGACGGGTTTCCGATCTACGCCCGCTACGGCTACAGCGTGGCGGGCGACGCCAAGTCGGCGATCCAGCGCATGACGGGCAGCTACCGGCTCAAGGCGACGCCCGACACCAGCCGGCCCGCGGTCACGCTCTACGCCATGGGCACGTTCACGCAGGACTACGAGTACGTGGCGGGCTCGGGCGACCTCGACGAGTGCAACGGCCGCACCGGGGTGACGCCGGAGTTTCCGGGCGGCATCTACCATTACTTCGCGACCGACACCTACCCCTTCCTGCAGCGCTGCGTGAAAGGTGCGGTGTGAGCGCGCGCGCGCCCGCTCGCCTGTGATCGCCGGCACCGCCCTGCAGCCCGGTCGCACGCGCTGGCCATTCGGCCCGCGCGCGGTGGCGCTGCTCCTGGTTGCGCTGCTGTGCAGCGCCACGCTGTCCTCGGCGCACGCGCACCTGATGGTGGCGCAGCGCGGCACGCTGAATCTGGTCGACGGCGGCGGGTTCCTCGTGCTGTCGGTGCCCGTGTCGGCGTTGTCCGGGGTGGACGACGACGGCGACGGTCTGCTGTCCGCCAGCGAACTGCAGCGCCACGAGGCGGCCATTCGTGCGCAAGTGGCGCGCGGCGTGCAGTTGCTCGCCGGTGGTGACGACGCGCGACCCCGGCCGCTGCAGGGCGTGCTGCTGCAGCTGTCGTCGCCCGACCATGCGACGGCGGGGGCTGCGCGCCAGATGGTGGTGATGGGCCGCTACGACGTGGGCGCCCAGCGCGACGGGCTGCGCCTGCGCCTCTCGCTGTACGGCAGCGCGGCCGACGAGCAGGCACACGAGGTCACGGTCAGTCGGGGTGACGCGGTGCAGCGCCTGCTGCTGGCACCCGGCCGTGAGGAAGGCGAGATCCTGCCGAGCGCATGGCGCATCGCCTGGGACTTCGGCCGGCAGGGCATGGCCCACGTGCTGGGCGGCGCGGACCATCTGCTGTTCCTGCTGGTGGTGCTGGCGTCGGGCCAGGGGCTGCGTCACCGGGTCTTGGCGCTCAGCTGCTTCACGGTCGGGCACGGCATCACGCTGGCGGCCGTGGCGCTCGGCGGCCTGGCAGCACCCGCTGCGGTCGTCGAGCCCGCCATCGCCGCGAGCATCGTCGGCATGGCGTGGTACGACCACCATGCACTGCAGCGCGTGCGGGCGGGCGGCACGGTCGCGCGGCCCGGCGTGCGCCTCGCGCTGGTGTTCGGCGCCGCACTGGTCCACGGACTGGGGCTGGCCGGCGCGCTGGTCGGGCTGGGCGTCGACCTGCGGCACCGGCTGTGGGGCCTGGCGGGCTTCAATGCCGGGGTCGAGGCCGGGCAGCTGCTGGTGGCTGCGGTGGCCGTCGGGGCGCTGCTCGCGCTCCGCCGGCTCGCTGGCGGACGCGGACAACGTCGGGCGCTGCGGCTCGCCTCGGTCACCGCGATGGTCGCGGGTTCGGCCTGGCTGGCACAGCGGCTGGCCGTGCTGGTGTGAGCTGCACCAACGTCCGTGACGCGCGGCACGCCGCACCCACCCTGCCCTGTGCGTCCGGCCCGGCGCAGTGCGACCGCCGATTCGTCTGCAGCGCGTGCGCTGCATCGCTCCCTCTTCTCGAGAACTGTGAATGAAGTACATCGAACTCGCCTTCGTGGTGGTCTGCATCGTGGCGGTGCTGCAGGCGCTCGGGCGGCGCCTGCCCGTCCCGATGGCGGCGCTGCAGATCGCTGCCGGCTTCGCGCTGTCGGCGGTCGCCAAGCTCGACGACCTGCGCGAGCAGACGGCGCTGCTGTTCACGATGCTCGTGCCGCCGCTGCTCTACATCGAGGCATGGCAAGCGCCCAAGCGCGAGCTGCTGCGCGCGATCCGTCCGATCCTCGGGCTGGCGATCGGGCTCGTCGCGGTGACGATCGCCGTCGTCGGCCTGGCGCTGCACACCATGCTCCCCGCGATGCCCGTGGCTGTCGCGTTCGCGCTTGCGGCCGCACTCGCATCGACCGACACCGTCGCCGTGAGCGCCGTCGCCAACCGCATGGCGCTGCCGCCCCGGCTGCAGGTCCTCCTGTGCGGGGAGGGGTTGTTCAACGACGCGGTGGCGCTGGTCGCTTTCAAGTTGGCCGTGGTCGCGGCCGTGACCGCACAGTTCTCGTTCGGTGCGGCCGCGCAGTCCCTGGTGACGGTCTCCATCGGCGGGCTGCTCACCGGCGGGGCGGTCGCCGGGGTGGCGCACGGCCTGCGGCGTGTGCTGGCGGCCAGCACGCCCGAGGGCGTGCGCTGCGACACGGTGCTGTCGCTGCTGATTCCCTACGCCGCCTACCTGGCCGGCGAGAAGCTCGGGGTATCGGGGGTGCTGGCAGTGGTCGCGGCCGGCCTGTGCGGCGGCCTGCTCGACCGCCGGCACCTGTGCGCGAGCACGCGGCTCAACGGCGTCGCACTGTGGCGCACGGTGACGCTGACGCTCAATGGTGCGGTCTTCGTGATGATGGGGCTGGTGATGCGCCAGGTACTGCACCGCGTCGAAGGCCACAGCCGCTGGGATCTGCTGGGCATCGTGGCCCTGCTGACGCTGACGCTGTTCGCCTTGCGCATGGGCTGGACGGCACTGATGGCGGCCTGGTCGGGCCGCAGCGCAGCAGGCGGCACGGCTCGCCTTCCGAGCTTCCAGCTGGTGACCGTGCTCTGCGGCGTGCGCGGATCGCTGGCACTCAGCGCGACGCTGTCGATCCCGCTGCTGACCGCTGCCGGCGTGGCCATGCCGGGGCGCGATCTGGCTGTCTTCATCGCGGCGGCCACCATCGGTGCGACGCTGCTGCTCAGCGGGCTTGCCACGCCCTGGCTGCCGGCCGCGCGGGAGGGCAGCGAGCCGGCGTACCTCGGCGCCCCGGGCGTGCACCTGGCCATCGCCCGCGTGGCGCTGCAGACGATCGACGGCGAGCGGCTCAAGGCCCTTTCGACCAGGACGCGCGACTGGGCCGCGACCTGGGAGCGTCTCTACGAGAGCCGCATCGCTGCGCTCGACCCGAGCGATGCCCGCGCATCCGACGCGCACCGGTGCGACCTCAGTGCCCAGCGCGCGCTGTCGATGAATGTGCTGCGGGCGCAGCGCCACGAACTCGAGCGACTGCATACCGCCGGCGCGGTGGGCCACGCCGTCATGCAGGACGTCGAGATCGAACTCGATCTGGCGGAAGTCGCACTGGACAAGCTCGATTGCCGTGGCGGCGCCCGATGAAACCGCCGCCATGCGCCTGCCCTGCGCGATCGATGCGGGCTGGAGGACCCGAGCCCGAATCGTCTCGGGACCTGCCCCTCATCGTTCCTCCACATTTCGCCCCGAAACTCCGCTTCAGCCATCCGGACCTGGGCAGCAACGATGGCAGCCTGCACGTCGTACGCGTCGCCAAGGACCCATGGGACAACGATGCGAACCGTGTCCTTCGTCGACCGCTGCGATGGCCGTTGCACACCGACGCGCAGCACAACCGCAGTCCGTCTTCGAACGGCGACTGCGGCCGCGCCGCCCGGATGGCGGTACGGCGAACGTCGGTCCCACTGCGGCCATGCCGCGGGTCTGCCTGAAACCAAATTACCTTCGAAGGTCTCGACGATGAACAAGCACATGATGACTCGGTGGATCTGCCTTGCCGCATCCACGACTGGATTGATCGCTGCCTGTGGCGGCGGCGATTCGAGTGCCGACACCACGGCCTCTGCGAGTGTTGCAACCACAGCCACGCAGCTTTCGGTGCAGCCTGCGAACTTCCTTGCCGCCGGGCTGAAGACTGCTGTTACGACCGTGGACTGCACACTCTCCGGCGGCACCGCGACGACCTGCTACCAGATCGTCACCGTCGGCGCGCCGGCCGACCATGAAGTCGGGCCGTTCTGCCCCGCCAATGTCTACGCCGATGTCGTGACCCGGACACCGAGCACGGACAGCGCCACGGTCGGCATGTGGATCGAAAGCGGCAAGACCTACGACCTGACCGGACAGTTCATTGCCAGCCTCGCCACGTTCTATGGCAACAGCAACTGGCAACTGTTCGACGCCACCACAGGCAAGGTCCATGTCACCGACACGCAGGCCCTGTTCGAGGCAGCGGCGGTGCCCAACGTCCCGCTCGCACTGAACAACCACTGTGTGGAAGGAAAGATGTCGTATGTCGGTGGCGGCCTGTCGCGCACGATCCTGGTTCCCGTGACGCCCGTGGCGCTGGGCAGCGGCTCCGCAGCGATCGGCATGAGCGGTGTCGGCGTGGCGCTCAACGGCATCGTGATCGACGCGCCCGCACCCGTGGCGAACATCAAGGCCGCCTACACCATCGCGGCCTTCGACAAGAGCGGCGGCCACGTCAACCCGCACACCGGCTACCACTACCACGCGGCGACGGGCAGCTCCCATCAGGTCGCCAGTGCCGATGGCCACGCCGCCTTGATCGGCTACGCGCTGGACGGTTACGGGATCCACGCGTTGCGGGACACCGTCGGCGCGGAACCCACGGGCCTGGACACCTGCCGTGGCCACAGCGACAGCGTCCGCGGCTACCACTACCACGCGGCCAGCGCGGGAGAGAACATGTACATCGGCTGCTTCAAGGGCCAGCAAGGGTCCTCGCGTTGACCGTGAACCTGCTGCGGCCTCACGCGGCGCATGCCGCGTTGTTCATGGCCACCGCCTGCCTGCTGGCTTGCGGCGGCGCACGCGCCCATCAGGGTGGCCTCGGCAACGAGGTCATGTGGGACGCCTGCGTGGCCCGCAAGGTCGACGACCCCTGCTCGTTTCAGAGTGCCGACCACGAGGTTTTCAGGGGCAGCTGTCAGGCAATGGCGGGTACGCGGGTCTGCGTTCGGAATCAGCCCATCGAGCCCGCGACGAACGCGCTGCACACACACCGGACTGCGGAAGTGGCAGCGAATGCAGGCGATGTGGGTCGCGGCTGGGCCTGGGTAGGCGCGGCGTTCGTCTTGTTCGTCGGTGGACTGACGGCATGCAAGATCAGCAGAAGCAACGCGCGGTCGCTGTGACCCGCCGCAGCCACGGCGCGTCCACTACCATGGGGTGCGCCGCGTCCGAGATCAACCCTGCCTCGCTTGCGCGTCCGTCGGGAGCGCCGTGGGGCGCTGCTCGCACAACGGTGGCAGCGCTCGGCGCCTGCCACCCTCGGTGGCCGTCAGTCGATCGCCGCGGCCTGCGCTTTGTTGGAGTGTTCCGATGCCGTTCCACCCGTTCCGCGTCTCCCGCCGGGCCCGCCTGTATCGACTTTCAGGCCTGTTCTCCGCATGTGTGCTGTCGATCGCATCGAACGCGGGCGCGCAGACCTTGCCCATTTTCGACTCGCACCTGCACTACAGCAGCGACGCCTGGGCGCAGGTGCCGCCGAAGGAGGCCATCGCGATCCTGCGCAAGGCGGGGTTGACGGCGGCGATGGTCTCCAGCAGCAGCGACGAAGGCACGCAGATGCTGTACGCCGAGGCGCCCGACCTCGTGATCCCGGTGTTGCGGCCGTACCGGCATCGCGGCGAGATCGGCACCTGGGTGCGTGACCCGAGCATCGTCACGCACCTGGAATCGCGGCTGAAGTCCTACCGCTACGTGGCCATCGGCGAGTACCACGTCTATGGCGCCGACGCCGACCTGCCCGTGGTGCGCCGCGTGGTCGAGCTGGCTCGCGAACTGAAGCTGTACCTGCATTCGCACTCGGATGCCGACGCCATCGAGCGCCAGTTCAGGCAGGACCCGAACGCGCGCATCCTGTGGGCGCACTCGGGATTCGACTCGCCCGACAAGGTGCGCGAGATGTTGCGGCGGTACAAGAACCTGTGGTGCGACCTGGCGTTTCGCAGCGATCACGCCAGCAACGGAAAGGTCGACCCGGCCTGGCGTGCGGCCTTCA
The DNA here is from genome assembly GCA_963826695.1 of uncultured beta proteobacterium. Lineage (GTDB taxonomy): Bacteria > Pseudomonadota > Gammaproteobacteria > Burkholderiales > Burkholderiaceae_C > CAWGXZ01. Next base: position 154,720 of record CAWGXZ010000003.1, on the reverse strand, counting down.
TCGAGTTTCCCGATCGATTCCTGGTCGGCACCGACACCTTCACGCCCGAACGCTGGCATTTCGTCGTCGAGCACGCGAACTGGTCGCGCCAGTGGCTGGGCGACCTGCCGAGGGACGTGGCCGAGCGCATCGCCCACAAGAATGGTGACGCGCTGTTCGGCGCGATGCTGAAGCGGCCATGAAAGTGGCCGGGCTGCTGCTCTGTGCGGTGCTGCCGGCCACAGCCTGCCCGATTCCGGCGCCATCGATGCAGGCGCCGGGGGTGCAGGCGGCGTGGCGCGTGGACGGCGCGCCGGTGAGCGTGGGTCGTCCCTTCGCCATGGACCTGCAACTGTGCCCGCCCGGCGCCGTCCTCGTCCGGGTCGACGCCTGGATGCCCGAGCACCGTCATGGCATGAACTACCGCCCCAGCGTGCAGCCACGCGGCGACGGACGCTGGCGCGTCGAGGGGCTGCTCTTCCACATGCCGGGTCGCTGGGAGTTGCGGCTGGACGTGCAGGCGAACGGCGCCAGCGAGCGGCTGCTCGAGACCGTCACGCTGCCGTGAGGTGGCTCCTGGCCGCACTGATCGCCACCGGCCCGGTGCTGGCCGCCAGCGTCGAATTCACAGCGGAGGAACGCGCGCGCATCGAGTCCCATGGCCCCTGGCCGCCAGCACGCGGGGCGGATGCCGGCAACCGCGTCGAGGGAAACGCCGAAGCGGTGGCACTCGGGCGGCGGCTGTTCTTCGACAAGCGGCTTTCTGCCAGCGGCCAGCTGGCCTGCGCCAGTTGCCACGACCCGAAGCGTGGCTTTCAGGACGGCCGGCGTTTTTCACGCCACGGCCGCAACACCACCAGCCTGCTCGATGCCGGTCAGCAGCGCTGGTACCGCTGGGACGGCGGCGCCGACTCGCTGTGGGCTGCCTCGCTGTTGCCCCTGCTGGCCGACGACGAGATCGCGGCGACGCCGCAGCGTATGGGGTCGCTGTTCGAACGCGACCGTGACCTCGGCGGGCGATACCGGCGCGTGTTCGGCATCCCGGTGCTGCAGGAACCGCTGCTCGTCGACGTCGCCAAGGCGCTGGCAGCGTACCAGGCCACCCTGGTGTCACCGCGCACGCCGTTCGATGAATTCCGCGACGCCCTGGCGCGCGGGGACCGCGCGGCCACGGCGCGTTACCCGGCCGCAGCGCAACGGGGGCTGAAGCTGTTCGTGGGCACCGGCCGCTGCTTCGTCTGCCACACCGGCGCGGCGTTCACGAATGGCGAATTCGCCGACATCGGCCGTCCGCACCTCACTGCTGGCGGCGCCGACGCCGGGCGCTGGGGCGGGCTGAAGCAGTTGCTGGCCAGTCCCTACAACCGGCTCGGCGCGTTTTCCGACGCGCCACCCGGCGATCCAAGGACGGTCCCGACCCGGCATGTGGTCATGGAGCCGCGCCTGTACGGCGAGTTCAAGGTACCCGGCCTGCGTGGGCTGCTGGCGACGGCGCCGTACTTTCACGACGGCAGCGCGGCGACCCTCGACGACGTGCTGCGCCATTACAGCGAACTCGATGAAAGCCGTCTGCACGCCGACGGTGTGCGGGTGCTGCGGGCACTGAGGCTGGAGCCGAAACAAAAGGCCGATCTGGCGGCCTTCCTCAGGTCGCTGAGCGCTCCTGCGGTACCCGCCAGAGCGGAACCGACGCGCCCTCGATGACGTGAGGTGCCGCAGCGGGTGCTCCAGCGGACAGCGTCCTGCTTCTTCCCGCCGCGTGTCGGACCTCCAACCCGTTGCAAGTGGCGCTCGGCAGCTGTCGCGGCGCTTCGTGGCGATGCAGTTGCGACAGCGGACTGCTGGCGAGACTGGCGTGACTGGCGTGAACGATCCTGCATTCGCGGCACGGGCGTCGGATTACTCCGGACTATCAGCATTTAATCGACGATCGTCTACGATGTGGGCATGGCAAGAACACCCTCGCTTTCCGTCGTGTCATCCCGCGGGGTGGCGTCGGCCACGCACGCCAGCGCCGTCTACGAACGCTTGCGCGCCGACATCGCACACGGTGTGCTTGAGCCGGGCAGCAAGCTGCGCGTCGACGCGCTGGTCGAGCGCTACGGCGTGGGTGCGAGTCCGCTGCGCGAGGCGCTGAGCCGGCTGTCCGCCGAGGGCTGGGTCGATCGCGCGGACCTGCGCGGTTTCAGCGTCGCGCCCCTGCACTGGGACGAGCTGCCGATCCTCACGCGCGAGCGCGTGCGGCTCGAGAGCATTGCGCTGCGGGAATCGATCGAGGCGCGCGACGCCGAGATGGAAGACAGGCTCGTGCTGCTGCTGCACCGGCTTTCGCGCACGCCGCGCTCGCTCGACCCGGCAGCGTACGTCACCAATCCGGTCTGGGAAGCGCTGCACCGCGACTTCCACCGCGCGTTGCTGTCGCGCTGCCCCTCGCGCTGGTTGCGCGATTTCTGCGACACGCTGGCCGAAGAGTCGTACCGCTACCGTCAGGTCGCCGCTGGCCGCAAGTTCCAGTGACCGCGACGTGCACGCCGAACATGTCGCGATTTTCCAGGCCGTCATCGACGGACGCACCGACGAGGCGCTGCAGGCACTCGAGGCGCACTACCAGCGCACGGCATCGCTGGTGGCCGACGGCTCGCGCGACCAGCCTGCCGCCTGAATCAGCCGCACCGCTCGGCGGAGCCGGCCCCCCACTTGTCCCCAGCGCTGTCGCGGCGCCACCCGTGCCGCTCGGCAGCCCGCCGCATTGCCATCCGAAGCCGGTTTCGAGCTGCCGCGGACGGCAGGCAGACGGTCTGCGTGCGCCGGGTGCTGCGGATGGCGACCCCCTTGCGCCACTGAAGCGGTGGTGCCGCGGAGCACCGGTGCGCGCCGGCGCTGCGATCGGTCAGCGCTTCAGACTGGCACTCAGTTCGCGGACGATGGGGCCCCACTTCGCGGTCTCGGCTGCGACGAAGGCAGTCGCTGAGGCGTCGCCGATGTGCAGGTCGGCGAACATGCCCTGCTCCTGCAGCCGGGCGATCAGCGCCGGCTCGCTCATGGCGCGCCGCGAGGCGTCAGCCAGGCGGGCGCGAACGGCCGCGGGCGTGTTGCGTGGCACCGCGACCACATTCCAGAGCATCGCCTCGAAGGGCTCGGCAAGACCTGCGGACTCGGCCACGGTCGCGATGTCGGGCGCCGTGGGCACGCGCTGCCCCGTGGCGACGCCCAGCAATTGCAGCCGGCCATCCCGGTGCAACGGCACCAGGCCGCCGAGGGTGCCCACGGCCATCTCGATGCTGCCGCCCATCAGGTCCTGCATGGCCGGGCCGCTGCCCTTGTACGGGATGTGGTTCATGCGCACGCCGGCGAGCTTGAGCAGGCGCTCGGTCGCCACGTGCAGCAGGGTGCCGGTGCCGGGCGAGCCGTAGTTGAACTTGCCGGGGGCTGCCCGGGCGGCGATCGAACACGCCCTTGAGTGTCCTGGGCATCGAGGGGGAGACGGCGAACGCCACCGGCGCGCCGCCCAGCGCGGCCACGTAGTCGAAGTCACGCGCCCGCGTCGTAGCGCGGCTTGGCTTCGATCAGGTTGTAGAGCGCGTGCGTGGACGCGGTGCCGAACAGCAGCGTGTTGCCATCGGGCGGGCTGTGCATGACCTCCAGCGAGCCGATCGCACCCGAGGCGCCCGACTTGTTGTCGACCACGACCGTCTGCCCCAGCTGCTTGCCGAGCGCCTCGGCGTAGAGGCGCGAAAAGCTGTCGGTCGGCCCGGCAGGCGCGAAGGGCACGACCAGCCGGATCGCCTTGGTCGACTGCGCCCAGACGCGGCTCGCGGGCAGCAGGCCGGTGGCCGCGGTCGCGGCGATGAAGTGACGTCGTTGCATGGAAGTCTCCAGTCAGGGGTACGGGGGTCGAGCGCGTGCACCCGGGGATTCGGAGTGGAGGCACGCGTCCGGCACGCCACGGTCGCATCGGCGGCGGTGCGCCGCGCCCTGGGTGTCGTTCGGTGCTGCGCATGGGTGCCGGGGTGCCAGGCCGCAGCGCGCAGGCGATGTGGCCTGGCGGCGCGCGCGCCCGGTGTCATGACGGGTCAGCCGCCCCAGGCCATCACCGGGTTGCTGAGCACCCCGATGCCCTCGATCTCGACCTCGATCGTGTCGCCGGCCTTCATCCACACCGGAGGTGTGCGCGCGTAGCCCACGCCACCGGGCGTGCCCATGAGGATCACGTCGCCCGCCTCGAGCGTCAGCGCTTCGGAAAGCAGTGCGATCGTCCGCGCCACACCGAACGCCATGTCGGCGGTATTCGCACGTTGCATCACCTCACCGTTGAGGCGCGACTCGATGCGCAGGCCGGTGCAGCCCGCGGGCAGCTCGTCCGCCGTGACCAGGCAGGGGCCGAAGGCGCCCGTCGCGTCGAAGTTCTTGCCGATCGTCCACTGGGTCGACTTGCGCTGGTAATCGCGCAGCGTGGCGTCGTTGAAGCAGGCGTAGCCGAACACTGCTCGAGCGCATCGGTTTCGGCAACGAAGCGTGCGGGCCGGCCGATGACCACCGCCAGCTCGGCTTCGAAGTCGAGCTTGCTGGAAACCTGCGGCACCTGCAGCGGTGCGCCATGCGCCAGCAAGGACGTGGCACAGCGCAGGAACAGCGCCGGATAGTCGCCGATCTGGTTGCCGCCTTCCTTGGCGTGGTCGATGTAGTTCACGCCGAGGCAGATCACCTTGCCCGGCTGGGGCACGCACGGCAGCAACTCGACTTCGGAAAGTGCGAGTGCTTCGGCGCCGGTTGCACGCGCCTGAAGTTCCGACAGCCGGGCCTGCGCATCGTCCGTCGCTGCGATGAACGCCAGCAGTGAATCGGGCAGCGAGTCGTCGAGTAGACGCGCCGGAATCACCGCGGCGTTGTCGAGGAGGCCCCACTGCGCCACGCCGGACGCCTTGTAGCTGATCAGTCTCATTGCTTCTCCAGGAATGGAAGCCTGAACGATAAACGATTAAATGAAGATGGTAAAGCTATAAACGTTTCAACACCATTGATCCATCATGGTTCTGACGGGCAAATGCTTGCGAAGTGAGAAAGACACGAGACGCAACACGCCCGTGCGACCCAGGACGGACTCGACCTGACGCGGCTGCCGCCAGGCCAACATTGCGCGTTGGTTCTTCACCATGCGCAGACAGATCGCGCAGACAGTAATATTAAATTTGACAGAACTAACAATCATCGATAAATTCCATCGAGCGCAATTTCGAGGTGAACCCTGTGGACCAGAAGACGATCACGGCAGCGGTGACCGATGCCTTTCAGATGCAGGACGCCCGCTCCGCGGTGCTCGTGCACGGCCTGATCCGCCACCTGCACGATCTGGTGCGCGAGGTGGGGCTCACGCATGCCGAGTGGCGGGCAGCACTGCGCTTTCTCACCGACAGCGCGCGCATCACCGACGACGCACGCAACGAGTTCAGCCTGCTGTCGGACATCCTGGGCGTGTCCTCGCTGGTTGACCTGCTGCATTCCACGGCCGACGCCACGCCGGGCAGCGTGCTGGGGCCGTTCCACGTGCACGACTCGCACTGGCGTGACAACGGCGTCGACCTCGCGGGCGGTCAGGCGGGCATGCCGACCCTGTTCCACGGCCACGTGCGCTCGACGCACGGCGAGCCGCTGCAAGCGGAAATCGACTTCTGGCAGAACGCCGACAACGCGCTCTACCCGCAACAGGACGCGTTGCAGGACCCGCACAACCTGCGCTGCAAGCTCCGCACGGACGCGCAAGGTGCGTTCACCGTGCGCACGGTGCGACCGCAACCTTACGGGGTGCCCGAGGACGGACCGGTCGGGCGCCTGCTGAAGCAGGCCGGGCGCACGTGCATGCGGCCGGCGCACTTCCACGCCATCGTGACCGCTGCGGGGCACCGGCCGGTGGTCACGGAGATCTTTCCGGCGGACGACCCGTACCTCGAGCGCGACGCGGTCTTCGGTGTGCGGGCACCCCTGTGCGTGCCGTTCACGCTGTGCAGCGAGGCGGCAATGGTCGCCGCCGCCGGCATGCCGGGCCCGTACCTCGACGTGCACTTCGATTTCCGCCTCGAACCACTGGACACCCGGCTGCCGGCCCCGTGAGCCGCGCCACCTCGGTCAGCACGCAACCGCCCATGCACCCGTGCGTGCAGCACCCGAAGCGCACGCGCCGCGCCACCGATCGACGACAAGGAACGCCATGAGACCCACCGTTTTGAAGCCCGGCCCCGAAGGCCTTGCACCCGCCTGCCTGGTGCGATGTGGGGCCGCGCGCGCCGGCAGGCGCGCTGCGCGGGGCGCTGCAAGCGCGCGCGGCGCGGTGTTGCGCAAGGCGACTCGCCTCGCATCGGGTGTCGCATCGGTCGGCGAAGCCCGTGGCCCGTCCCGTGGCGCTTGCCGTGTCCTGACGGACGGCATGTTGCAGGCGGCCGCATGAGTGACGCCCTGCTGCCGATGGACCCGCAGGCGGCGCTGGACCTTGCGTTCACGCATGCACGCACCCAGCACCAGTTTCTGGAGCGCCCCGTCGAGCCGGACCTGCTGCGCCGTCTGTTCGAGGCCGTGCGCTGGGGCCCGACCTCGATGAATTCGCAGCCGATGCGGGTTCGACTGCTGGCTTCGCGCGAACGCCGCGAGGCGCTGGCCGCGTGTGTCAACCCGGGCAACCGCGACAAGGTACTGTCCGCGCCCGTCGTCGCCGTCATCGGTATGGATTTGGACTTTCCCGCCACCCTGGCGAAGGTGTTCCCCCACAAGATCGACGCGGCAGCGTACTTCGCCGACCGGCCCGAGCTGGTGGCGTCGACCGCGCTGCGCAACAGCTCGATGCAGGCCGCGTACCTCATCGTCGCAGCGCGGTTGCTGGGACTCGACTGCGGGCCCATGTCGGGCTTCGACCACGCCAAGGTCGACGCGCTGTGCTGGGTCGGCAGCACGGTGCGCACCAACCTGCTGTGCAACCTCGGCTACGGCCGGCGCGAGACGGTGCACGCGCAGTCGCCGCGACACGCCTTCGAGGACGTCTGGCAGGTCGAATAGGCCGTCGTCCTCGCCATCCTTCGATCGACCCACGCCACACGCCTTGCGCACCGGGCCCGGCCCGCTGACCGTGGCACCACCGCACCACGAGAGCCCCTTCATGAAGTCCATCCTCGCCGGCCTGGCCGCAGTCGCCGCCTTCACCCTGTCCGCCACACCGGTCCACGCGGCGTGGCCCGACAAGCCGGTCAAGCTCGTCGTCGCCTTTGCGCCAGGCAGTTCCACCGACATCGTGGCGCGGCTCGTCGCCGACCAGCTCCAGGTCGCGCTCGGTCAGACCGTGGTGGTCGAGAACAAGCCGGGTGCGGGCGGCAACATCGCCACGCAGATGGTGATGCGCGCACCCGCCGACGGCTACACGCTGCTCGTGCACAGCGTGGCGTACGCGGTCAATCCGTCGCTGTTCGCCAGCGCCGGCTACAACGCGCTGAGCGATCTGCAGCCGGTCGCCATGGCCGCCGTGACACCGAACCTCATCTACGTGCACCCCGACGTCAAGGCGAACAGCCTGCCCGAGTTGCTGGCACTGGCGCGCGGCGGCAAGCTGAGCTACGCCTCCTCGGGCAACGGCACGACCACGCACCTCGGGGCGGAGTGGCTGTTCCGCTCGCTGGCCAAGGTCGACATCGCGCACGTGCCGTTCCAGCCGGCGGCGGCCACCAACGCTGTGGTGAGCGGGCAGGTGCCGATCGCGAGCACCTCCATGCCGCCGGCGGTGCCCTTCGCCAAGGCCGGCAAGGTCCGGCCGATCGCCCTGATGTCGCGCAGGCGCAGCGCGGCACTGCCCGACGTGCCCACCGTGGCCGAACTCGGCTATGCGGGCTTCGAGGCCGACACCTGGTTCGCCATCTTCGCGCCGACCAAGGTGGCACCCGAGGTGCTCGACCGGCTCAACACCGAAATCAACAAGGCCCTCGGTGCCAGGCCCGTCGTCGAGCGCTTCGACGCCCTGTCGCTGGAGGCGCGCCGACTGGACCGCCCGGCGCTCGGGCAGTACATCGAAAGCGAGGTCGCCAAGTGGGGCAAGCTCGTGCGCGACATCGGCGTCAAGGTCGAATAGAGCGGCCAGCGCGGCCGCAAGCAAGCGCCGCGTGCGAGGCACGCACCGCGCCCTTCCCATCACCCCCTGAAAGGACACCCCATGGCCGAGCAACTCGTCTCCGTCCACACCAGTCTGCCCTTGGCCGTCGCCGAGCGCATCACCGACGAGGCCTTGCGGCTGCGCGCGCAGCACGGCCTGCTGCCGCTCGCGGTGATGGTGCTCGATGCCGGCGGCAACGTCGTGTGCTTCAAGCGTGAAGACGGCTGCGGCATCCTGCGGCACGACATCGCCATGGGCAAGGCGTGGGCAGCGCTCGGCATGGGCATGGCCACGCGGCAGATCCGCGACCGCCTCGCCGACCGGCCGACCTTCCAGGCCGCGCTGGCCACGGCCTCTCAGGGCCGCTTCATCCCGACGCCCGGCGGCGTGCTGGTGGTCGACGAACGCGGCCAGGCCATCGGCGCGGTCGGCATCAGCGGCGACGCGTCGGACAAGGACGAGTTCTGCGCCATCGGCGCCATCGGCGCGGCGGGCTTCAGGGCCGAGCCGCCCGAGCCTTCGGCCCGTTGGCAGGAGCATGGGCTGTGATGCGCCGCCGCACGCTGCTGGCGGCCACGCCAGGCCTGCTCGCATTCGGACCGGTCCGGGCGCAGGCCTGGCCCACGGGCGCGGTGAAGCTGATCGTTCCGCTCACGCCCGGGTCGGGTGCCGACACCGCCGCCCGCGTGGTGGCGCAGTTTCTCGGCCAGGCCTGGAAGCACCAGGTCGTCGTCGACAACCGCCCGGGGGCTGGCGGACTGATCGGCACCTCGGCGGTGGTGAACAGCCCGGCCGACGGCCACACGCTGCTGGTGCAGTCGGTCTCGTACGCAGCCAATCCGGCCATCTACAAGAAGCTGCCTTACGACCCGCACAAGAGCCTCGTCAGCGTGGCGTTCCTGGGCGTCACGCCCTACGTCATGGTCACCGCACCGGACGGACCGTACAGGCAACTGGTCGATGTGCTGGCAGCCGCGCGGGCGCGGGCGGGCGACATCGCGTTCGCCTCTGTCGGCGTCGGCAGCTCGACCCACTTCGCAGCCGAGGCGCTGGCCCAGGCGGCGGGCGTGAAGCTGCTGCACGTGCCGTACAAGGGCGGGCCCGAGGCCATCCAGGAGGTGATGGCGGGCCGGGTGGCGTTCACGATGGCGTCGATGAGCACGGCGCTGCCGCACATCCAGGGTGGCAAGCTGCGCGCGCTCGGCGTGTCGAGTGCGACGCGGTCGGCGTTCGCGCCCGAGATCCCGAGCCTCGCCGAGCAGGGACTTCAGGGCTTCGACATTGCTCTGTGGTTCGGTCTGTGGGCCCCGGCGGGCACGCCCGACGCGGTGGTGCAGCGCGTCAATGCCGACGTGCAGCGTGCGCAGCAGAGCCCCGAGGTGCTGAGCACGTTCGCCCGCGTCGGCATCGAAGTGCGCGCCATGTCGCCGGCGCGATTCAGCCGCTTTGTCAGCGACGAGATGTCCAAGCACGCCGCGATCGCCCGCGCGGCGCAAATCGAGCCGCAGTGACCCTCGCTGTGAAGCGTCGCGACGTTGTCTCCTGATCGAGGCAACCGGTGCATGAGTTGCACAGGGACCGCTGTCACCGCGGCGCCGTGCGCCAACCGGCTGCGGCTGCCCTCGCGGGTGTGCGACCTCGGCCGAAGGGGCCCTGCCTGACTTCGCGAGTCTGTTGCAGCGCGGGTCGCGTGCCCTCGCTACGTGCTCCGTCGAACTCGGCGCGTCGATGATCGCTGCCTTACACGCGTGCAGGCCGCGAGACCGCGGGACCTGAGCGACCGCAGCGAACAACGTCTGCCCAACTCGCGGCGCTTCAGCAGGCGCCTGACCTCGGCAACGTGATGCCGACGGGCACCTGCTAACGCCCCGGGTCGAAGTCGCAGGCCGGGGCGTCGCCGGACCCCGGATACTCGACCATGGATTCCGTTTTCCTGCCCTTGCTCGCCGCTGCGGTTCTGGTCTTCTCCAGTGTGCTGGCGGGTCTTTTTTCGGCTCGCATCGGTTTGTCGTTCCTGCCCGTTTTTCTGCTCGCCGGCACCCTGGCCGGCGAGGACGGACCCGGTCGCGTCCAGTTCGACGACTACCGGCTCAGCTTTTGGGTCGGCAACGTGGCGCTGGCCGTGATCCTGCTCGATGGAGGCCTGCGCACGGCCTACGCCACCTTCCGCACCGGCTTGCGGCCGGCCTCGCTGCTGGCCACGGTGGGTGTGGTGGTCTGCGCAGGCATCACCGCGCTGGCCGGCGTTGTCTTCGTCGGCCTGGACTGGCTGACGGCACTGCTGCTCGGCGCCATCGTCGGGTCCACCGACGCCGCCGCGGTGTTCGCGCTGCTGACGCGGTCGGGCGTGACGCTGAACGAGCGCGTTGCCGCCACGCTGGAGATCGAGTCGGGCGTCAACGATCCGATGGCCGTCTATCTGACCCTGGCTTTCATCGCGCTCATCGCGCCCGCGGCCGCCGTCGTCATCTGCCTGGGCGACGATGGCCTCGTCTTTCCTGCAGCAGTTCGGCTGGGGCGCCCTGGTCGGCGCAGTGGGTGGCTTCGCCATGGCATGGTTGCTGCGCCGGGTCTCGTCGCGCGACACCGAGGGCGGCGTGCTGGCCCTGTTGATCGGCGCCGGTGGGCTGTCCGTCTTCGCGGCCACCGGGCTGCTGGGCGGCTCGGGTTTCCTCGCCGTCTACCTGTTCGGGCTGATCGTCGCCAACCGCGCCGCGCAAGCGGTGGCACCCACCCTGGGCGCACTGGACGGCCATGCCTGGCTGGCCCAGGCCGGCATGTTCCTGCTGCTGGGCCTGCTGGCGACGCCGTCGAAGGTGCTGGGTGACCTGGGGCCCGGGCTGGTGGTGGCCATGACGCTCATCTTTGTCGCCCGGCCGCTGGCCGTCTGGCTCTGCCTGCTGCCCTTCCGATTCACACCGCGCGAGACCTGGTTCATCGCCTGGGTGGGCCTGCGCGGTGCCGTACCCATCGTCCTGGCGCTGTTTCCGCTGATGGCCGGCACGCCGCAGGCTGGACTGCTTTTCAACATCGCCTTCGTCGTGGTGCTGGTGTCGCTGCTCCTGCAGGGCAGCACCATCGGCCTGGTAGCGCGCCGCCTGGGCGTGGCCATGCCCGACCCGACCGACGAGACAGGTCGGCGTGCCGTCTTCCGCGACTTCGTACTGGACCCGCTCATGCCGGTAGCCGCGGTCTGCGAGTTCTACGGCCTGCCCATTCCCACCGACGAGGCGATGTCGTTGGGTGACTGGATGGCCCTGGAAATACGACGCCCTCCGGTGGCTGGCGACAGCCTGCACCTGGGCCACGCAACGCTGGTCGTGCGGGAACTGGCGAACGGCCAGATCTCCAGCGTCGGACTGGGCCTGCCGCGGTAGGAGAAGGAGATCGCTCTCTGCCGGTGCGATCTGCTGAGGAGAGCCGCCCGACCGCAGGACCTGCGCAGCTCGGTAGTCTCGATCCTGCTCCTCGGTTCCGGCCAAGGCCTTTGCGCTGTGCGGAATGCGCGGCAGCACACGGCGCCAGAGGGTCGGCGAGGTCGGAATCCCGTGGACCGGGATGAGCGGCATGCCGGCGCTCTGCTCGTGCCGGCGCTTCCGGATGCCGTCGACGATGGTGGATTGCATCTGCGTGGGGCGCATCGAGACGTTTCAGCGCAATGCCCCGCAGCGAACCTATGACCCGGGCCGCGCAGACGCCGTACGCATTCGGCCGCTCGACGAGCTCCGTTCACGCCTCACAGCATCGGCGACTCGAACGCTGCCACCAGCGCGTCGAGCAGCGCCCGCACCGCCGGCAGCAGGCCGCGGCGCGATGGCAGCACGGCATGCACCAGGCCGACCGGCGAGCTCAGCTCAGGCAGCAGGTGTTCCAGTGCGCCGGCGGCGATGTCGGCCTGGACCATGAAGCGCGGCAGCGCGGTGAGGCCGACGCCGTCGAGGGCGGCCAGGCGCAGCGCGCCGAAATCGTCGGTGACCAGCCTCGGCCGATGAACGACGCTCACCGGCGCGCCGTCCGCGGCGGCGAAGTGCCAGACGTGCGAGCCGCTCGGGCGGCTCATGTCGAGCGTCGGCAGCGCCGCGAGGTCGGCCGCACCCGCCGGCCGCGGATGGTGGGCGAACAGCCACGGGCTCGCGACCAGCAGGCTCGGGCTCGGCGCGAGCGGCCGGATGACGAGCTCGGAGTCGGCGAGCGGCGGCACGCGCACCCGGATGGCGATGTCGAAGCCTTCCTCGACGACGTCGACGCGGCGATTCGTCGCCTCGAGCTCGACCTGCACCTGCGGATGGTCGACGAGGAAGCGCGAGACGATGCGCCCGACCCCCGCCTGCAGCAGAGCCGATCGGACAACTGATGCGCACCCGACCGCGCGGCACGGCGCGGCTGCGCTCGACCGATTCGATCGCCGCCTGCGCCTCGGCGAGCATGGCGCTGCAATGCAGGTAGAACGTCTGGCCGACCTCGGTGACGACGACGCGCCGCGTCGAGCGTTGCAGCAGCCGAACGCCCAGCTGGGCCTCCAGCCCGGCAATGCGCCGGCTCAGCCGCGAGGTCGGCACGCCGGTGGCGCGCGAGGCGCTCGAATAGCCGCCGTGCTCGACCACCTGGGCGAACAAGGCCATGTCCTCGAGGCGGTTGGTCATGCTGGCGCCCTTGCCGGTTTCGACGGGTGATTGTTCTACCAGCGCAATGCCGCTTTGCGCTCCGGGCACTCGTTCGATGCGCTTTGCATGGCTAACCTGGGGGCATTGCGAAACACCTGAAAGGCATTCGATGAACATCCTGCAGATCGACTCCAGCGCGCTCGGCGCCAACTCCGTTTCCCGCGAAATCACCGCCTCGGTGGTGCGCCGGTTGCGCCAAGCCACGCCGGGTGCCGTCGTCGCCTACCGCGACCTCGCCGGCTCGCCGCTCGCCCATCTCGACGGCGAGTTGCTGGCGGCCCTGCGGCCGCAGCCCGGCATCGCCAGTGACGGTGCCCAGCGCGACGAGGTCGACCTGACCGACGCGCTGATCGCCGAGTTTCTCGCCGCCGATGTGGTCGTCGTCGGTGCACCGATGTACAACTTTTCGGTTCCGTCGCAGCTCAAGGCGTGGATCGACCGGCTGGCGCAGCCCGGCCGCACCTTCCGCTACACCGCCGACGGCCCGGTCGGACTCGCCGGCGGCAAGAAGGTGATCGTCGTCTCCTCGCGCGGCGGCCTCTATGCCGGTACGGCGTTCGAGACCGCGCTCGACCACCAGGAAGCGTACTTGCGCGCGGTGTTCGGATTCTTCGGCATCACCGATGTCGAAGTCATCCGTGCCGAAGGCACCGCCCTCGGCGACGAGGCGCGTGCGGCATCCGTGAAGAAGGCGCTGGCCGAGGTCTGCCAAGTCAAGGCGCCGCAGCAAGAAGCTGGCGCTCGCCCCAGGCTGCCTGATCGTTGGGGCCTCCTGGCTCGCCGCGCTATCGTCCATGAACGCTGCAGTGACCGCGAACCGTGTTCACGCGGCGCGGTCGCGGCACTTCCACCATCGTCGCCCGACGACCAGCTCGACCGGAGAATGCAAATGCAAGCGTCAGATCTCGAAACCGTGGTGGTCCCGCGCCAGAGCGACCTCGGCGGCGGCTTCGTCGTGCGCCGCGCCCTGCCTTCGGTGCAGCGTCGGACCGTCGGCCCCTATGTCTTCTTCGACCAGATGGGCCCGGTGGCGCTCGACCCCGGCCACGGACTCGACGTGCGGCCGCATCCGCACATCGGCCTGGCAACGGTCACCTACCTGTACGAGGGCGAGATCGTCCATCGTGACAGCGTCGGCAGCGTGCAGCCGATCCGTCCGGGCGAGGTCAACTGGATGACCGCGGGGCGCGGCATCGCCCACTCGGAGCGCAGCGGCGACGACCTGCGGGCCAGCGGATCGCGGCTGTCGGGAATCCAGGTCTGGGTGGCACTGCCGAATGCGCACGAGGAAGCCGAGCCGGCGTTTGCCCATCACGGCGCGGCCGAACTGCCGACCCTCGAAGATGCGGGCGTTCATGCGCGGCTGATCGTCGGCACGCTGGCCGGCGAGCGCTCGCCGGTCGAGGTCTTCAGCGAGATGTTCCAGGCCGACCTGCAACTCGACGCCGGCGCACGTTTCAGCCTGCCGGCTGAGCACGACGAGCGCGCCGCCTACGTGGTCGACGGCCGCGTGACCATCGGCGGCGCCGAGGTCTACGAAGCCGGCCAGTTGCTCGTCTTCGGCGCCGGCCGCGAAATCGTGCTGGGCGCCTCGGCCGGGCCGGCGCGCCTGATGCTGTTCGGCGGCGAGCCGCTCGACGGGCCGCGGCACCTGTGGTGGAACTTCGTTTCGAGTTCGAGCGAGCGCATCGAGCAGGCCAAGGCCGACTGGCTTGCCGGCCGTTTCGCCGCGGTGCCGGGCGAAACCGAGTTCATTCCGCTGCCCGACAAGCCGGGAAAGCCCGCAGCGCCTGTCGCCTACCCCTGAGGCAGCGGCGTCGCGACCGCGGGTTCGATGCAGGCGCTCGCCGATTTCACCGCGCTGGCATGGATCGTCTCGCATCCGTGGCTGTACCCGGCACTCGAGGTGGTGCACATCGTCGGCATCGGGCTGCTCCTCGGCAGCCTGGTGCTGGTCGAACTGCGGCTGTTCGGCTTTGCCGCCGCGCTGCCGCTGCGGCCGCTCGCTGCCTTCGGGCTGAAGTTGACGCTGGCCGGCTTCGCGCTGGCTGCGGCCAGCGGCGGGCTGATGTTCCTCAGCCAGCCGGGCGAACTGCTGGGCAGCCGCCCATTCCTGCTGAAGCTGGTGTTGCTGGCCGCCGCCGGGCTGAACGCCCTGGCGTTCCACTGGCGCGGCGGGCTCGCCAAGGCCGATGCGCCGACCCGGCTGCAAGCCCTTGCGTCGCTCGGGCTTTGGCTTGGCATCATCATCTGCGGCCGCTGGATTGCCTATTACTGATCGCCGAACGCTCGAAGGGTCACCGATGAAACGCAGGGATTTGATCATTGCCGCCGCCGCCAGCCCGGCGACCGCGGTTCTTGCCCACCACGGCTGGAGCAGCTTCGACCAGGGTCGTCCGCTCTACCTCGAAGGCACCGCACGCAGCGTCGCCTGGCGCAATCCGCACGTCGAGTTCGACCTCGAACCGGCGGCCGACCTGAAGCTGCCGGCGGAATTCGCGAAGCGGCCGCTGCCGGCACAGTCCAGCGGGGTCGACGGGCCCCGGCTGCTTGCCGCCGCGCAGCTGCCGACGCGCAAGGACAAGCTGTGGCGGATCGAGCTCGCGCCGCTGACCCGGATGAACGCCTGGAAGGTCGCCGAAATCCGCAACGGCGACCGGGTGGCGGTGCTCGGCTTCACCTTTGCAGGCGAAGCCGGCGACCCGATCCTGCGGGTCGAATACCTGTTCGTCGGCGCCAACACCTACGGACTGCGCTCGTCGCCGGCCTGAGCCGGGGGCTGTCGAGTCCGTGCCCGGAGGCCGCGCAGGCGCACCGGGCACCTTTCGGGCGCGGCCTTTAGCGCGGCTTTGCGAAGCCCGCTTCGGCCCAGGCGGCCGCGGCGGCCTGGGTCAATCTGAAGTTCGCCGCGACGCGGTGGCGTGCCAGCAGCGTGCCGAAGGCATCGTGCGCCGCCAGGAAAGCATGCGGGTCGTCGTCGTCGGGGACGATGTCGAGAGTGACCTGGACGACACCTTCGGCCGTCGCCACCGACTGCCGCTTGTGCAGCAAGGCGTCGCGCTGCTGCTCATGGCGGCGGCGCACCTCGAGCGCGGTCTTCACCAGGGTGTTGAAGGCCGCCGTGTCGAGCGGCTTCGGATTCTTCTTGTCGCGCCCCATCGTCCAGGGGCCGACCAGCGCCGGCTCGGACTCGCCGAGGAGCGTCATCGCCACCGCCCAGCCGTCATCGTCCTCGTTTTTCAGGACTTCGGCGGTCCAGCCGTTGTCGCGCCAGCGGCGCGGCTCCTTGATCGCCTCGGTCGCGTCGTCTGGCTCGTCAGGCGCACTCGCGCCGCTCGTCTGCAGGGTCATGGCGGAATGGTAGCCGGCGGGCACGGGGCCCCCGGTGGGGACGCCGCCAGCGTCTCGCGCGTCAGCGAAGCCGGACGTGCACGCTTACCAAGTGCAGCGCTGCCGAATCGTCAGCGCGCCGCTTCGCGCGCCAGCAACGCGCTCTTGCGCGCCACGCCCCAGCGGTAACCCGACAGCGCACCGTCGCTGCGCACCACGCGGTGGCAGGGAACGATCACCGCCAGCGGATTGGCGCCGCAGGCCTGGGCCACGGCACGCACGGCCGTCGGCATGCCGATGCGCCCGGCGATTTCGGTGTAGCTCGCCGTCTGCCCGGCGGGGATGTCGCACAGCGCACGCCAGACGCGTTGCTGGAAGTCGGTGCCGCGCAGGTCGATCGGCAGGTCGGCCGCGGCACCGGGCGCCTCGATCAGGCCGACCACCTGCGCCAGCAAGGCGTCGAGGGCGGCGCAACCCACTCGCCCGTTCACCGCGCCGAAGCGTCGTTGCAGGTCCGCCACCAGCGCAGCCGGCTCGTCGCCGAGCAGAACCGCGCACAGGCCGCGATCACTGCGCGCGACGAGAACCGCGCCGAGCACCGTGTGGCCGATCGCGAAGTCGACCGGCGCGGTCGCGCCGGTTTCCGGAGCGGCCGCCATGCCGCCCGCCGAAGACAGGCCGATTGCAGGGCCCCGCTTCCGGCCTGCACGAGCGCGGACCGGCACCGCAGGGATCATCTGGAGGGCGCCCGCCGCCTGTGCCGTCGACCCTGCCGCCGAACCATGTCCTGCGTCTGCAATGTGGTTGTTCATCGTCTGTCCCTCGTTGATTGGGAGGATCGGCTTTGCCTGCACCGCCGAAGTGCCCGCGCAGCCGAGCCCGACCCTAAAGCTGCAACGACGCGCTGCCGACGCCGTCGAACGACCCCAGAACATGCTCGCCCGGTCCGGCGGACAGCACGCCGACCCAGGTGCCGGTCGTCACCACGGCACCGGCGCCGAGCACCTGCCCGTGGCGTGTGACATGGCGCAGCCACTGCGGCAGCAGCCAGGCCGGATCGGTGAGCGCGTGCGTGCCGCAGCACTCGAACGGCTCGCGCTCGCCGATCTGCACGCGGCAGACCTGGCGGGCCCAGTCGCGCGGCTCGTAGGCCACCCAGTCGCCGAGCACCAGCGCGCCATGCGACTGCTGGTCCGCGAGCCGGAGCAGCGCCGGCGCGCCGATACCCTCGGTCCAGCGCGAATCGACCACCTCGATCGACACCGCCATCGCCTCGATCAGCGAGCGCGCCCGGGCCTCGTCGAGGCCCGCAGCCAGCGCTGCATCGACCGGCCGCGCCAGCCGGAGCGCAATCTCGACCTCGATGCCGCGCAGCGTGAACGGCCATTCGCCGGCCGACGCACCGCTCGACCAGACGCCCGCAGGCGGCAGCGGCGCATGGGTCAGCATGCCCTCGCGCGACGCGCCACCCGACTTCCAGTGCCGCGGCACACCTTGCTCGAACCAGCCGAGCGCCGCCGCCGTCGCCTCCTGGACCGCGTAAGCCTCGTCCTCGCTGGCCAGCGCATCGGCGAGCCCGCTGCTGTCGGCGAGCTGCAAGTCTTGCCGCGCCGCAAGCAAGGCGGCGGTGACGGCTTCGATCCCGTGGATGGACATGGTGTCGGTCGGCGTGTTCGGGCGGCCAGCATAAGCCAAGCGTCGGGTCCGCGCCGCGGCATGTTCTCTGCTTAAGATCGCGCGATGGAACTCACGCCCCGAGAGAAAGACAAGCTGCTGCTGTTCACCGCGTCGCTGCTTGCCGAGCGCAGGCGCGCCCGGGGGCTGAAGCTCAACTACCCCGAAGCGGTGGCGCTGATCAGCGCGGCGATCGTCGAAGGCGCCCGCGACGGCAAGACGGTTGCGCAGCTGATGAGCGACGGCAAGCAGATCCTCAGCCGCGACGAGGTGATGGACGGCATCGCCGAGCTGATCCCCGAGATCCAGGTCGAGGCCACCTTTCCCGACGGCACCAAGCTGGTGACCGTGCACCAGCCGATCGCCTGACCATGACGCCGGGCGAAATCATCACCGACGACGGCAACCTGGCGCTGAACCCAGGCCGGCGCACCCACACCATGACCGTCGAGAACACCGGCGACCGGCCGATCCAGGTCGGCTCGCACTACCACTTCGCCGAAACCAACGGCGCACTGCGCTTCGACCGGGTCGCCGCGCGCGGCATGCGGCTGAACATCGCCTCGGGCACCGCGGTGCGCTTCGAGCCGGGTCAGCAGCGCACGGTCGAACTGGTCGACTATGCCGGCGACCGGCAGGTGCACGGCTTTCGCGGCGACGTTCAGGGAGCACTCTAGATGGCGACGATCGGGCGGCGCGCCTACGCCGAGATGTTCGGCCCGACCACCGGCGACCGGGTCCGCCTGGCCGACACCGACCTGCTCATCGAGGTCGAGCGCGACCTGACGCTGTCAGCCGGCGGCTACGGCGAGGAAGTCAAGTTCGGCGGCGGCAAGACGATCCGCGACGGCATGGGCCAGTCGCAGCGCGTCAACGGCCCGGGTGCCGGCGACGCGGTCGACTGCGTCATCACCAACGCGCTGATCCTCGACCACTGGGGCATCGTCAAGGCCGACATCGGCCTGCGCGGCAGCCGCATCGCCAAGATCGGCAAGGCCGGCAATCCCGACGTGCAGCCGGGCGTCGACATCGTCATCGGACCGGGCACCGAAGTCATCGCCGCCGAGGGGATGATCGTCACCGCCGGCGGTGTCGACAGCCACATCCACTTCATCTGCCCGCAGCAGATCGACGAGGCGCTCAGCTCCGGCGTGACGACGATGCTCGGCGGCGGCACCGGGCCGGCGACCGGCACCTTCGCCACCACCTGCACGCCGGGGCCGGAGAACATCGCCCGCATGCTGCAGGCGGCCGACGCCTTTCCGATGAACCTCGGCTTCTTCGGCAAGGGCAACGCCAGCCGCCCCGATGCGCTTGCGCCAGCAGATCGAGGCCGGCGCGATGGCGCTGAAGCTGCACGAGGACTGGGGCACGACGCCGGCGGCGATCGACTGCTGCCTGTCGGTCGCCGAGGAGACCGACATCCAGGTCGCGATCCACACCGACACGCTCAACGAGAGCGGCTTCGTCGAGGACACGATCGCCGCCTTCAAGGGCCGCACGATCCACACCTTCCACACCGAAGGCGCCGGCGGCGGCCATGCGCCCGACATCCTGAAGGTGGTCGGCGAGGCCAACGTGCTGCCGAGCTCGACCAATCCGACGCGGCCGTACACGGTCAACACGATCGACGAGCACCTCGACATGCTGATGGTCTGCCATCACCTCGACGCCGGCATCGCCGAGGATCTGGCATTCGCCGAAAGCCGCATCCGCCGCGAGACCATCGCCGCCGAGGACGTGCTGCACGACCTCGGCGCGATCAGCATGTTCAGCAGCGACAGCCAGGCGATGGGCCGCGTCGGCGAAGTGGTGCTGCGCTGCTGGCAGACGGCGCACAAGATGAAGCAGCAGCGCGGCGCGCTGCCGGCACCCGACGGCGAGCGCAACGACAACTTCCGCGCCAGGCGCTACATCGCCAAGTACACGATCAACCCGGCGATCGCGCACGGCATCGCGCACGAGGTCGGCAGCATCGAGGAAGGCAAGTGGGCCGACCTGGTGCTGTGGAAGCCGGCCTTCTTCGGCGTCAAGCCGGCGCTGGTGCTGAAGGGCGGCTTCATCGCGCTGGCCGCGATGGGCGACGCCAACGCGTCGATCCCGACGCCGCAGCCGGTGCACTACCGGCCGATGTTCGGCAGCTACGGCGGCGCGCTGCATGCCGGCTCGCTGACCTTCCTCAGCGGCGCCGCAGTGGCCGGCGGCGTGCACGAGCGCCTGCGGCTGCAGAAGCAGGTCGCCGCAGTCAAGGGCTGCCGCGGCATCGGCAAGGCGCAGATGGTGCTGCAACGACTACACGCCACGCATGGATGTCGACCCGCAGACCTACGAGGTGCGCGCCGACGGCGTGCTGATGACCTGCGAGCCGGCCGAGGTGCTGCCGATGGCGCAGCGGTATTTCTTGTTTTGACAGGGAAGCGCTGACGCATGAGAGAGACCGTGCTGGAGTTGCACGACTCTTGGACACATATACTGTGTGCACAGGCTATGTGGAAAGCACTCCATGAACATCA
Source organism: uncultured beta proteobacterium (assembly GCA_963826695.1). Classification (GTDB taxonomy): domain Bacteria; phylum Pseudomonadota; class Gammaproteobacteria; order Burkholderiales; family Burkholderiaceae_C; genus CAWGXZ01. The sequence continues at coordinate 134,435 of CAWGXZ010000003.1, read as the reverse complement.
CGCTGGCGGTCGACGAGAAGCTTGCAGAGCGTGCGCGGGAAGCGGCGCAGGCGATGGGCAAGAGCCTCAATCAGGCGGTGCGCGAATACCTGGAGCGACTTGCAGGCGAGGCGCAACGAGCCGAGGCGGCTGAAGCCTATGAACGTTCCGCGCTGCAGAGCCCCGGCCGCCTGAATGGCTGGCATTTCGACCGCGACGAGCTCCATGACCGTTCGTAGTTTCATCGACACGAATGTCCTGATTTACGCCGACGCCTCGGATGCTGGCGCAAAGCAGCAGCGTGCGGCAGCGCTTATTCGAATGCACATGGCCGCAGGCTCGGGCGTGGTGTCGACGCAAGTCCTGCAGGAGTACGTCTCAGCCGGGTTGCGCAAGCTCGCACTGCCCGTCGACCTGATCCGGGAGCGGATCGACTTCTTCGTCGGCTTCGAGGTCGTGCCAGCAACCGCATCGATGATCTCGCGTGCAATCGACATCGGTGCGCGCTGGAAACTCTCTTTCTACGACGCCCTGATCGTCGAAGCTGCAAAGCAAAGCGGCTGTGCAGTCCTTCTCACCGAAGACCTGCAGACGGGTGCTTCCATCGCCGGCGTTCGCATCGTCAATCCCTTCGCCTGAGCGCGCAGTCGGTCTGCCCGAAACCACCGAGGCCCGTGTAAGCTCCCGCGCCGTTCGCGAGTTCCCGCTCGATCCACCTGAAAGCAAACCCATGACACGCGTATTCAACTTCAGCGCCGGCCCGGCCGCGCTGCCCGAGGCCGTGCTGCGGCAGGCCGCCGACGAAATGCTCGACTGGCATGGCTCGGGCATGTCGGTGATGGAGATGAGCCACCGCGGCAAGGAGTTCATCTCGATCCATGCGCAGGCGGAGGCCGGGTTGCGCGAGTTGCTCGCGATCCCGGCGAACTACAAGGTGCTGTTCCTGCAGGGCGGCGCGATCGGCCAGAACGCGTTCATCCCGATGAACCTGCTGCGCGGTCGCAGCAGCGTCGACTACGTCGACACCGGCGAGTGGTCGAAGAAGTCGATCAAGGAGGCGAAGAACTACGCCCAGGTCCACATCGCCGCGAGCGGCAAGGCCGGCGGCTACACGGCGATTCCACCGCAATCCGAGTGGCAGCTCGACCCGCAGGCGGCCTACGTCCACATCTGCGCCAACGAGACCATCGGCGGCGTCGAGTACCACTGGACGCCCGACACCGGCGAGGTGCCGCTGGTGGCGGACATGTCGTCGAACATCCTGTCACGGCCGGTCGACGTGGCGCGCTACGGACTGATCTATGCCGGCGCGCAGAAGAACATCGGCCCGGCGGGGCTGACGATCGTCATCGTCCGCGACGACCTGATCGGCCAGTCGCTGCCGATCACGCCCTCGGCCTTCGACTACAAGACGCAGGCCGAAGCCGATTCGATGCACAACACGCCGCCGACCTATGCGATCTACATCGCCGGGCTGGTCTTCGAGTGGATCAAGCAGCGCGGCGGACTCGAGGCGATGCAGGCGCACAACGAGACCAAGGCCGCCCTGCTCTACGACTACCTCGATTCGACCGATTTCTACGCCAGCCCGGTCGCCAGGTCCGACCGCTCGCTGATGAACGTGCCGTTCAAGCTGCGCAACGTTGCCCACGACGAGGCCTTCCTCAAGGGCGCGCAGTCCGAAGGCATGCTGCAGCTGAAGGGGCATCGCTCGGTCGGCGGCATGCGCGCGTCGATCTACAACGCCATGCCGGTCGAGGGCGTGCAGGCGCTGGTCGCCTACATGAAGGCGTTCGAGGCACGCAATGGCTGAGCGGCTGCGCATCCAGGTGCTGAACCAGATCGCGGCCAGCGGCCTGGCGCGCTTTCCGGCCGAGCGCTACCTGGTCGGTGCCGACGTCGACCAGCCATCCGCGCTGCTGCTGCGCTCGGCCGACCTGCACCGCGGCGAGATCGCTGCCAGCGTGCGGGCGATCGGCCGTGCCGGCGCCGGCACCAACAACATCCCGGTGGCGGCGATGAGCGCGCGCGGCGTGCCGGTCTTCAACGCACCGGGTGCGAATGCCAATGCCGTCAAGGAACTCGTGCTCGCGGGCATGCTGCTCGCGGCGCGCAACCTGCCGGCCGCGCTTGAGTTCGTCGCCGGGCTCGATCCCCAGGCGCCCGACCTCGAGCGCCAGGTCGAGGAAGGCAAGAAGGCCTTCGCCGGCTTCGAGCTTTCGGGGCAGACGCTCGGCATCGTCGGCCTGGGCAAGATCGGCTGCCTGGTTGCCGACGCCGCCATCAAGCTCGGCATGAACGTGCTCGGCTTCGACCCCGAGATCACCGTCGACGCCGCCTGGAGCCTGCCGGCGCAGGTGCGCAAGGCGGCCAGCGTCGCCGACGTGCTGCGCCAGGCGCGCTTCGTCACGCTGCACGTGCCGCTGGTCGAAGCCACGCGCGACCTGGTCGGCGCCGCCAACATCGGCCTGCTGCGCCCGGGTGCGGTGCTGCTCAATTTCTCGCGCGAGGGCATCGTCGACGACGCGGCGGTGCGCTCGGCGCTCGATTCACGCCGGCTCGGCGCCTACGTCTGCGACTTTCCGGGTGCGGCGACGATCGGCCATCCGCGCGTGGTGGCCCTGCCGCACCTGGGCGCATCGACCAGCGAGGCCGAGGAGAACTGCGCCCTGATGGTCGCCGATCAGCTGCGCGACTACCTGGAAAACGGCAACGTCGCCAACGCCGTCAACTTCCCGGCCGTCTCGATGGCGCGTGAATCGGCCTGGCGGGTCGCGATCGCCAACGCCAACGTGCCGAACATGCTCGGCCAGATCTCGACCGCGATGGCCGACGCCGGACTGAACATCCACAACATGGTCAACAAGTCGCGCGCCGACATGGCCTACACGCTGGTCGATGTCGACAGCCCGGTGCCCGACGCCGTGCTCGAGCACATCGCTGCCATCGACGGCGTGCTCGCCGTGCGCTACCTGCCCTCGGGCGGCTGAGCCGCGCGGCGCGGCGGCTACTGCTTCGGGAACGCGATCATGTGATCGAGTTCCAGCCGGATGCCGATCGCCTCGTGCATCAGGTGGTTGTGGTGCGACGGCACCATCGACAGCACCCGGGCACCGCTGCCGAGTTCGAGCGTGTAGAGGATCTCGGCACCGCGGAAGGCCTTGTGCAGCACCTTGGCGCGCACCGGGCTGGCGTCGTCGTGCACCACGTCGTCGGGCCGCAGCAGGATGTCGACCCGGCTGCCGGGTGCGCACAGCGAGGCGTCGTTGGCGAAGCGGATCGGTGCGGCCTGCACCACGTCGCCGATCTCGATGCGCAGGCAGTTCGGCGCCAGCACCGTGCCGTCGACGAACACGCCCTGGCCGATGAAGTCGGCCACGAAGCGGTTGCCGGGCTGGTGGTACAGGTTGTAGGCGCTGTCGAGCTGCTGGATATGGCCGTCGGCCATGACGGCGATCTCGTCGGCCATCGCGAACGCCTCGTGCTGGTCGTGGGTGACGAACACCGCCGTGGTGCCGTTGGCCTTCAGGACCGAGCGCACCTCGGCGGCCAGCTGCTCGCGCAGGTCGACATCCAGGTTGGAAAACGGCTCGTCGAGCAGCAACAGGCGCGGCCGCGGCGCCAGCGCGCGGGCCAGCGCCACCCGCTGTTGCTGCCCGCCGGAAAGCTCGTGCGGATAGCTGCGCGCCTGCGCCGCCAGGCCGACGGTCTCGAGCAGCTCGCCGACCCGCCGGCGGTCCTCGGCCGAGCCGCGCAGGCCGAAGCCGACATTGCCCTGCACGTCGAGATGCGGGAACAGTGCGTAGTCCTGGAACACCATGCCGATGCGCCGACGCTCGGGCGGCACATGCCGCTGTCGGCTGCTGACGACCGCGCCATCGATGCGAATCTCGCCGTCGGCAACGCGCTCGAAGCCGGCGATGCAGCGCAGCACCGTCGTCTTGCCGCAGCCCGACGGCCCGAGCAGGCAGCAGATCGAGCCGAGGTCGAGCGACAGGCTCAGCCCGTCGACGGTTTTCCGGGCGCCGTAGCGGTGCGAGATGCGGTCGAGGCTCAGGACGGGTTGCGAACTCTGGGACATGGGTCGCGGTGTTGAAAACGAGACCTTACACTCTAACGAGAATCCTTCTCATTCAGCTGCCGGCATCCGCGCTTTTTCTCAATCCATGAATCCGATCGTCCTGCCGCCGCTGCAGTCGGCGACCTCGCCCGAGGCGACGGTGCCTGCTGCCATGCGCAGCCCGCACTGGCTGACCGGGCTGGCGGTGCTGGCCGCCGCCCTGATGGCGCTGCCGGTGCTCTCGGTCGGCAGCAACATCTTCAGCGGCGGCACCGCCGGCACCTGGAGCCATCTGGCGGCGACGGTGCTGCCCGAGTACGTGGCAACCACGCTGGCGCTCTGCCTTGGTGTGGGCATCTGCTCGGCGTTGCTCGGCGTCAGCTCCGCCTGGCTGGTGACGCATTTCGACTTTCCGCTGCGCCGCGCCTTCGAGTGGGCGCTGGTGCTGCCGCTGGCGATGCCGGCGTACGTCATGGCGTATGCCTACACCGACCTGCTGCAGTTCGCCGGCCCGGTGCAGGGCTGGCTGCGCCAGACCTTCGGCTGGAGCCGTGCGGATTACTGGTTCCCCGACGTGCGCACCGTCGGCGGTGCGGTGCTGATGTTCGCCGGCGTGCTCTATCCGTATGTCTACCTGCTGACGCGCGCGGCCTTCCTGGAACGCGGCTCGGGCGTGCTCGAGGCCGGCCGGTCGCTCGGCCTGGCGCCGTGGCAGAGTTTCCTGCGCATCTCGCTGCCGATGGCGCGGCCGGCGATCATCGGCGGTGTGACGCTGGTGTTGATGGAGACGCTGGCCGACTACGGCACCGTCTCCTATTTCGCCGTGCAGACCTTCACCACGGGCATCTACCGCGCATGGTTTTCGCTCGGCGACCGGGTGGCCGCGTCGCAGCTGGCGATGTGCCTGCTGGCCTTTGTCGTGCTGGTGCTGACGCTCGAGCACGCCTCTCGCGGGCGGGCCCGCTTTCATGGCAGCGGGCTGCGCCGGCAGGTGCCGCGCGGCAGCCGGCTCACCGGCTGGGCCGCGGCGCTGGCGATTGCCGGCTGCGTTTTGCCGCTGCTGCTCGGCTTCGTCATCCCGGGCGGTGTGCTGCTGCAAATGGCGCTGAACGAGGGCGATGCCCAGTTCGGCCCGCGCTTCCTCGACCTGGCGCGCAACAGCTTTCTGGTGTCGGCGCTCGCCGCCCTGCTGGCCGTGCTGCTGGCGGTGCTCGTCGCCTACGCGCGACGGCTCGATGCGCACCCGCTGTCGCGGGCTGCGCACTGGGCCGCGGGGATGGGTTACGCCCTGCCCGGCTCGGTGATCGCCGTCGGCCTGCTGATTCCGCTGGCGCGTTTCGACAATGCCGTGGCGCTGTGGCTGCGCGACAGCCTCGGCTGGAACGTCGGCCTGCTGCTGACCGGCGGGCTTGCGGGGCTGGTCTACGCCTACCTGGTGCGCTTCCTCACCGCTGCGCTGCAGACCGTCGATTCGGCGCTGCACCGGGTCACCCCGCACATGGACGACGCGGCTCGCAGCCTCGGCCTGACGCAGACCGAGTCGCTGCGCCGGGTGCACCTGCCGCTGCTGCGGCGCGGGCTGCTGACCGCCGGGCTGCTGGTCTTCATCGACTCGATGAAAGAACTGCCGGCGACCCTGGTGATGCGGCCCTTCAACTTCGACACGCTGGCGACGCAGGCCTACACGCTGGCCGCCGACGAGCGCCTGGCCGAGGCCTCGACCGCCGCGCTGTCGATCGTCGTCGTCGGGCTGCTGCCGATGATCGTTATCTGCAGGCAAATCGCCCGTGAGCGGGCCTAAATGCCTTGCGCCCCAGCTGCCGAAGGTGTGAAAGAAACCGTAGCGAGCGGCCCGAGGTCGCATTGAGGAGCACAGCCGGACAGGTGTCCGGCGAGCACCGGAGATGCGAGATCGGGCCGCGCAGTAGGTTTATTCACACCTTCAGCGCCAGCCGGCGCGGTCGAACACCTTCTGGGCTTGCACGGTGGTGGCGGCGAGCTGGCCGATCGGCAGGCTGTCCTCGCGGTAGTCGCCGAGCTTCTCGAGCGCCGGGTTGCGCGTCTTGACCGACTTGACCACCGGCCATTCGTTGTTGCCGTCGGCGAAATACGCCTGCGCCTCGTCGCTCGCCAGGTACTCGAGGAATTTCACCGCCGCATCGCGGTTCGGCGCCGTCTTGATGACGCCCGCGCCCGAGACGTTGATGTGCGTGCCCCAGGTCTTCTGGTTCGGCCAGACGACCGCCAGCTTGCTCATCACCTCCTGGTCGTCGGGCTTGGTCGAGCGCATCAGCCGGGCGACGTAGTAGCTGTTCGAGAGCGCCACGCCGCATTCGCCGGCGGCTACCGCCTTCAGCTGGTCGGTATCGCCGCCCTTCGGCGCGCGCGCGAAGTTGGCGACCAGCCCCCTGGCCCACTGTTCGGCCTTGGCTTCGCCGTCGTGCGAAATCACCGCCGCGCCGAGCGACAGGTTGTAAGGATGCGAGCCCGAGCGCACGCACACCTGCCCCTTGAGCCGCGGATTGGCCAGATCCTCGTAGGTCTGGACGAAGGCGCCGTTGACGGCGACCTTGTTGTAGACAATCACCCGCGCCCGGGTCGAGAAAGCCACCCAGTTCGGCGTGCGCAGCGTCTCGGGAATGCGGCTTTCGAGCACCTTGGAGCGGTGCGGGGCGAACAGCCCCGCCTGGTCGGCAATCTCGAGCCGAGCCGCATCGACGGTGATCAGGACATCGGCCGGGCTGCTGGCACCTTCGTTCTTGATGCGCTCGACCAGTTGCTCTTCCTGACCATCGAGGCGGTTGATGCGAATGCCGGTCTGCTTGGTGAAGTTGGAATACAACGCCTCGTCGGTCTGGTAGTGGCGGGCCGAATAGATATTGAGCACCGGCGCCGTTTGCGCCAGGGCCGCACCGGCGGTCAGCAGCAGAACGAGTCCGGTCGGGATTGCGGTGCGCATCATGGACAAAAAGGTGAATGAAGATGACAAATGCTAACAGGAATGATTCCTATTTGACGGACGATAGCGCGGGCCCGGCCGCAGCGCAGCCCGGCGAAGCCGGCCTGCTTCAAGTCGCACGGCTGATCCCTGGTGGCCGTGGCCTGGCGCCGGCGCTGCTGCGCCGTGCCGCCACGGTTGCGATCGATTGGGACACGCGCCAGAAGAGCCGCTTCGATGCCGTCGACTCGCGCGGCCGCCGGCTCGGCATCTTTCTGCCGCGCGGCGCCGTGGTGCGCGGCGGCGACGTGCTGGTGGCTGCCGATGGAACGCTGATCGTCGTCGTCGCGACACCGCAAGCGGTGCTGGTGGTGCGGACCTGCCCCGAACACGGCACGCCCTTCGACCTGGTGCGCGCCGCCTACCACCTCGGCAACCGTCATGTGCCGCTCGAACTGCAGCCCGACCGCCTGCAGCTGGAGCCCGACCCGGTGCTTGCCGACATGCTGCGGCGAATGCACCTGATCGTCACGGCCGAACAGGCGGCGTTCGAGCCCGAAGCCGGGGCCTACGCCGCGGGACAGGCGATGGCCGCTGCGGGTCATGGTCATGGTCATGGTCATGGTCATGGTCATGGTCATGGCCACAGCCACGGGCACGGGCATGACCACGCCCCCGAGACCGATGACAACGCCGACCACGGCCACGGCCACGACCACGGTCATGGCGCTTCACATGGTCACCATGGCGCACACGGTCACTGACCCGGGCGCCGGTGCGCTGCCCTCCTCCGCGACGCTGCTGCAGCTGATCTGGCTGGCGTCGCCGGCGCTGCCGGTCGGCGGCTTCAGCTATTCGGAGGTGCTCGAATCAGCCGTCGAAACGGGGCGCATCGACAACGAGGAGCGTGCGGCGGGCTGGCTCAGCGACCAGCTGCAGCTGGTCCTGGCGCGCGCCGAACTGCCGCTGGTCGCCGCCGCCTGCCGGGCGTGGCAGCAGGACGACGGGCCGGAAATCGAAGCGCTCAACGCCTGGTCGACCTCGGTGCGCGAGTCGGCCGAACTGCGCGCCCAGAGCGAGCAGATGGGCCGCTCGCTGCTGGCCTGGCTGCGCAATGCCGCGGGGGCCGACGGCGATGCGCGCATCGACCGGCTGGCCGAACTGCAGCCGGCCCCGACCTGGCCGGTGGCCTTTGCGCTGGCCGCCGTGCGTTCGGGCGCCACGTCGCAGCAGACGCTGCTCGCCTTTGCCTTCGGCTGGGCCGAGAACCTGGTGCAAGCTGCGCTCAAGGCCGTGCCCCTCGGGCAGTCCGCGGGCCAGCGGATACTTGCCCGCCTTGCCGCCGAAATCCCTGCGGCGGTGGAACAGGCCTTGCACCAGCCTGCCGGCGAGCGCCAGGCATTCGCACCGATGCACGCGATCCTCAGCGCGCAGCACGAAACCCAATATTCGAGATTGTTCCGCTCATGAGCCCATCCCGCCTGCATTCCATTCCCCGCCGCAGCAAGCGGCTGCCCCCTTTGCGCGTGGGCGTCGGCGGCCCGGTCGGCTCGGGCAAGACGACGCTGGTCGAGATGCTCTGCAAGGCGCTGCGCGAGCGCTACGACCTGGTCGTCGTCACCAACGACATCTACACCAAGGAAGACCAGCGGCTGCTGACGGTGGCCGGTGCGCTCGACGCCGAGCGGATCGTCGGTGTCGAGACCGGCGGCTGCCCGCACACCGCGATTCGCGAAGACGCGTCGATCAACCTCGAGGCGGTCGACCGGATGCTCGAGAAGTTTCCCGACGCCGACATCGTCTTCATCGAATCGGGCGGCGACAACTTGGCCGCGACCTTCAGCCCCGAGCTGTCGGACCTGACGCTGTATGTCATCGACGTGGCGGCCGGCGAGAAGATCCCGCGCAAGGGCGGGCCGGGCATCACCAAGAGCGACCTGCTGGTGATCAACAAGACCGACCTCGCGCCGCACGTCGGCGCCGACCTCGGCGTCATGGAAGCCGACACGCGGCGCATGCGCGGCGAGCGTCCCTACACGATGACCAATCTCAAGACGCTTGCCGGTCTGGCCGAGGTGATCGCATTCATCGAACGCAAGGGCATGCTGCAGGCGGCCTGAGCGACGCGGCTCAGCGGATCGCTGCCGCCCCGCGCAGCGCCGTCATCGCCCCGGCCCCGACCGAGGCGCCGAAGCGCTTGGCGAGCCGCTCGGCGACATTTTCCTGCGGCGTGTAGTCGATCACCTCCTCGGCCTTGATCACCTCGCGGGCGACGAAGTCGAGCGTGCCGAACTTGTCGGCCAGGCCGAGCCGCACCGCCTCCTCGCCGTTCCAGAACAGCCCGGAGAAGGTCTCCGGCGTTTCCTTCAACCGGGCGCCGCGGCCTTCGCGAACCACCTGGATGAACTGGCGATGGATCTGCGCGAGCGTGGCCAGCAGATAGCCGCGCTGCTTTTCGGTCATCGGCGAGAACGGATCGCCGACACCCTTGTTCTCGCCGGCTGTCAACAGGCGCCGCTCGACGCCGACCCGGCCCATCAATCCGGTGAAGTCGAAGCTGTCCATCAGCACGCCGATCGAGCCGACGACGCTCGCCTTGTCGGTGTAGATCTCGTCGGCGGCAACGGCGATGTAGTAAGCCCCGGAGGCACAAACCTCCTCGACGACGGCGTACACCTTCTTCTTGTGCAGCGCCTTCAGCCGCAGCACCTCGTCATGGACGATTCCTGCCTGCACCGGGCTGCCGCCTGGCGAGTTGAAGCGCAGCACCACGGCCTGCGAGCCGGCGTCCTTGAAGGCCGACTGCAACGCCGCCACCAGGTGCTCGGCGCTGGCCGGGGCTTCTTCGGCAATCTCGCCACGGACGTCGATCAGCGCCGTGTGCGGCCCGCTCGGCGTGGCGACGTAATGGCGGCTTGCGACAACGGTGACCAGACCGATCACGAACAGCAGCAACCACAGGCTGCGCCAGATCGCCTTCCAGCGCCGCTCGGCGCGGCGATCGTTCAGATAGTCGCGGGCCAGCGCCTGCAACACCCCGGTGTCAATCGCCACGGACGAAGCCGCCGCTGCGGTGCCTCCGGCGGGGGGTGTCGGCATTTCTGGGGATTCGGGGGAGTTCATGCAGTGCTTTCAGGTGCCGGCAGGCTGGCGGCCCCGGATGCGGTGTCGGGTTCGACAGCGCGAAGGTCGCCGGAAGGATACCAACAGACCTGCCCGCCGATATCGGCGACCTCGAGTGCCACCAGCCCCCGCTGCCCGCACGGCCCGCCGACGCAACGGCCGCTGCCCGGGGCGTAGCTGGCGCCGTGGATCGAGCAGACGATGAACTCGCGCTCGCGGTCGAGGAATTCGCCGGTCCGCCAGTCCATCTCGACCGGGACGTGGGCGCAACGGTTCAGGTAAGCCACGACGCGGCCGTCGAAGCGCAGTGCAAAGGCCCGCAGGCGTTCGCGGTAAAGCAGCACGTCGAACAGCACCGCCCGGCCGCGCTCGACCAGTTCGTCCGAGTCGCAGATGCGTTGCAGCGGCCGCTCGGCGCTTTCAGCCATGGCGCTGCAGCCAGCCGCCGAGATCGACCACCGAATGCGCCACATGGCGCGGCGCCAGCGCCGACAGGCCGTCGGGCCCGTGTGCGCCGTAGCTGACGCCGATCGAGTCGGCACCGGCAGCCGACGCCATCGCCAGGTCGTGGGTGGTGTCGCCGATCATCAGCGTGCGCCCGGGCGCCACCCCGAGCTCGGCCATCAACTCGAGCAGCATGCGTGGGTGGGGCTTCGACGCGGTTTCGTCGGCCGTGCGCGTGGCGTCGAAAACGCCGCGCAGTTGCACGCTGGCGAGCGCATGGTCGAGCCCGCGGCGCGACTTGCCGGTGGCGACCGCCAGCCGATGGCCGCGTGCCTTCAGCGTGTCCAGCAGCGGCAGGATGCCGCCGAAGAGGACGATCTCGCTTTCACCGGCGAGGTAGTGGAAGCGAAAGCGCTCGCCGAGTTCGGGGTAGCGCTCGGGCGGCAGGCTCGGCGCGGCGTGCTGCAGCGCCTCGGCAAGGCCGAGCCCGATGACGAAACTCGCGTCGCGCTCGCTCGGCACGGCGATGCCCAGGTCGGCACACGCCGAACGGATGCAGCGGGTGATCAGCGCCGTCGAATCGAACAGCGTGCCGTCCCAGTCGAAGACGATCAGGTCGTAGGCATTTCGCATCGTGCGGGCCTCAACGTCCCAGCGCGGCAACCAGGCGTGCGCAGTCGCCGGGCAGTGCCGCCTGCAGCTCGACCCGCTCGCCGCTGGCCGGATGCGCGAAGCCGAGCCGGGCCGCATGCAGGAACATGCGCTCGAAACGCACCCCGGCCACCGCTTCGCCGCGCGCCAGCGCCTTGTTCAGGGCGAAGTCGCCGTAGCGCTGGTCGCCGGCCACCGGATGACCTTCGGCAGACAGATGAACCCGGATCTGGTGCGTGCGGCCGGTCTTGATCGTCACGTCGAGCAGGCGTGAAGCGCTCGAAGCTTTCGGCAATGCGCACCAGCGTGATCGAGCGCCGCCCGTCCGGATGGTCCGCGGCAACGGTGCGCACATGGCGCTCGCCGGCGCTGTCGATCGTCTTGTGCAGCGCCACGTCGATCACCTTGCGGCTGGCCGGCCAGCTTCCGCCGACCAGCGCCGCGTAGGTCTTCTGGATCGGCGACTCGCCACCGCGGCTGCGGAATTGCGCCTGCAGCGCCGTCAGCGCCGAGCGCCGCTTGGCGATCAGCAGCAGCCCCGATGTCTCCTTGTCGAGCCGGTGCACCAGCTCGAGAAACCGCGCATCGGGCCGCGCCTGCCGCAGCTGCTCGATCACGCCCGAGCTGACGCCGCTGCCACCGTGCACCGCCACGCCGGCAGGCTTGTCGATGGCGAGCAGATGGTCGTCCTCGAAGGCCACGGGGAACTCGCGCGCCGGCGCCGCCGGCCGGGTCGCGGCGTCGGCCATGCGCACCGGCGGCACGCGCACCTCGTCGCCGATCGCCAGCCGGGTATCGACCGCCGCACGACCGCGGTTGACCCGCACCTCGCCACTGCGGATCACCCGGTAGACATGCGTCTTCGGCACGCCCTTGAGCAGCCGCATCAGGTAGTTGTCGAGCCGCTGGCCTTCCGAGCCCTCGTCGACCGTGAGCCGGCGAACCTCGGGTTCGCGCGCACCGCCTGGCGGCAGGGCGGCGAGCGGTGCCGCGGACGTTGCGCCGCGGGGTCGGGTGCCGGCTTTGAGCCCTATAATGCGCTGGACCACGTCGCTGCGGTAAGTAGTTGATTTTGCAGAGTTTACCGCCGCGCGAGCGAGACGACGCGGTCGCCGGGCGAGCCCCGGCACAGGTGATGCAACGCAGCGGTGCGTGTGGCGGGCGCGGTTCCTCAAGGGACGCAGCAGCCCACGGCCCGGTGCGGAAGAGAACAACGAACGAACCCACCCCCAAGGTATTCCATGGGCGGTAGCGCTTCAGAGGCGCCGTGCAGACCTCGTCTGTCCGTGCCCGATGGTGCTGCCGTTCGCGTCCAGTGAATTCAGGCGGAACCCTTCCCCCTCGCGCCCTGCGCGCCGACTGCCCGGGCCATCCGCCCGCCTGCAGCGCGGCTGCGCTTCTCTCGAACGGATTGGCCGGCGCAACGCGCGCCTCCGCAGTCGTGGAGGCAGGGCGACCTGCAGCCGCCGCCTGAGCACTGTCGCGCCGCGCCGGATGCGACTGCGCAGTCGAAACGACTGCCAGCCCGCACCACAGGGCGATTCCTTCCGGTTCTTCCGCGTATCTCGTGCGTCGAGGCGCCGCCGCCGGACTTTCCGGCAGCGGCAGTGAAGCAGCGCGGCCCGAGCCGCGCCGGAAGGAGAGCACATGAAACGCATGCTGATCAATGCGACGCAGCCCGAGGAGCGCCGCCTGGCGATCGTCGACGGCCAGAAGCTGATGGACTTCGAGACCGAAATCGAAGGCCGTGAGCAGCGCAAGGGCAACATCTACAAGGCGGTGGTGACGCGGGTCGAGCCTTCGCTCGAAGCCTGTTTCGTCGACTACGGCGAGGACCGCCACGGCTTCCTGCCGTTCAAGGAAATCTCGCGGCAGTACTTCCGCGAAGGCGCCGACGGGACGCGACGCCAAGATCCAGGATGCGATCGCCAACGGCCAGGAGCTGCTGGTCCAGGTCGAGAAGGAGGAGCGCGGCAACAAGGGCGCGGCACTCACCACCTTCATCAGCCTGGCCGGTCGCTACCTGGTGCTGATGCCGAACAACCCGCGCGGCGGCGGCGTCAGCCGGCGCATCGAGGGCGAGGACCGCGAAGAGCTGAAGGAAAACCTCGAGCAGCTCGAGTATCCGAAGGGCATGAGCCTGATCGCCCGCACCGCCGGCATCGGCCGCAGCGCGCCCGAGCTGCAGTGGGACCTCAACTACATGCTCAAGCTGTGGACCGCCATCGACGGCGCGGCGCAGTCGGGCAAGGGCGCCTTCCTGATCTACCAGGAGTCGTCGCTCGTCATCCGTGCGATCCGCGACTACTTCACCGCCGATGTCGGTGAAATCCTGATCGACACCGACGACATCTACGACCAGGCGCAGCAGTTCATGAGCCATGTGATGCCGGAGACGGCGTCCAAGGTCAAGCGCTACCGCGACGACGCGCCGCTGTTCAGTCGCTTCCAGATCGAGCACCAGATCGAGACGGCGTTCTCGCGCACGGTCAACCTGCCTTCGGGCGGTGCGATCGTCATCGACCACACCGAAGCACTGGTCTCGGTCGACGTCAACAGCGCCCGCTCGACGCGCGGCAGCGACATCGAGGAAACCGCCACCCGCACCAACATCGAGGCCGCCGACGAGATCGCGCGCCAGATGCGGCTTGCGCGACCTGGGCGGCCTGATCGTCGTCGACTTCATCGACATGGAGGAGTCGAAGAACCGCCGCGAGGTCGAAACCCGGCTGCGCGACGCGCTGCGCCAGGACCGTGCGCGGGTGCAGTTCAGCGCCATCAGCAAGTTCGGCCTGCTCGAGCTCAGCCGCCAGCGGCTGCGGCCGGCACTTTCGCGAAGGCAGCCACGTCACCTGCCCGCGTTGCAACGGCACCGGCCACATCCGCGACACCGAATCCAGCGCACTGCAGATCCTGCGCATGGTGCAGGAGGAGTCGATGAAGGAGAACACCGCCGCGGTGCATGTGCAGGTGCCGGTCGAGGTGACCAGCTTCCTGCTCAACGAGAAGCGCACCGAGATCACCAAGATCGAACTCAAGCAGCGCATCACCGTGCTGCTGGTGCCGAACAAGAACCTCGACACGCCGAACTACCGGCTCGAGCGCCTGCGCCACGACGACCCGCGGCTGGAGAACCTGCAGGCCAGCTACACGATGATCGACGAGGTCGAGGAGGAAGTCGGCATCACCCGCCGCGAGAAGGCCAAGCCGAAGCAGGAGCCGGTGATCAAGGGCATCCTGCCGGAAACGCCGGCACCGGTGGCGCCGGTGCGCGAGCAGCCGGCTGCCGCAGCGACGCCCGAGCCGATCGTCATGGCCGCACCCGTCGAGCCCGCGGCACCCGCGGGAGGCGGCTTCTTCGGCTGGGTCAAGCGCATTTTCGGCAGCGACGAGGCTGCAGTGCCGGCGCCTGCGGCCGTCGCACCCGCGGCGCCGCCTGCTGCTCCGGCGAGTGCCGAGCGCGAGGCAAGGCCCGAGCGGGGCGGTCGCGGTGGACGCGGCGGCCGCGATGGCCGCGACAGCCGGCGCGGCGAGGGCCGGGGTGGCGAGGGGCGCAGCAGCGAGCCACGCGGTGAGCGGTCCGAGCGCGCACCGCGCGCCGAAGGCGGCGACGGCCGCAGCAGCGAGCGGTCCGAGCGCGCACCACGTCCGGAGGGCGGCGAGCGGCCGGAACCACGCGAGGGGCGCGATGGTCGCGGTCGTCGCGGCGAGCGCCGTGACGAGCCGGGTGCTGGCGAGGGTGGCGACGCCGTTCGCGACGGGCAGCCGGCCCGCACGCAGGGCGAGTCCCAGCCGCAAATGGCGCGCAACGAGGTCCGCGAGGACCGCGGACCCCGCCCTCCGCGCGGTGAGCGTGACAGCCGGCGCGGTCCGCCGCCCAGCGAGGGCGCAGAGTCCGTGGAAACCGCAAGGCTGCCGACGAGTGACGTTGCGGCAGACGATGGCGCGATCAACGGGACCGATGCGGCCGTCGGCGAGGTTCGCGATCCGGCGCGCAAGCGACGCCGCGGTGGTCGCGGCGGTCGTGACCGCGGCGAAGCCGCTGCGGGCGCAGCGGGCAACCTCGACGCAGCGCCCGTCGACGGCAGCGACGCCGTCGCCGTAGGCGATGGCGAGGCGGCTGGCGGTCTGGGAACGGCCGCCGACTTTCCGCCGCCGCTGCCGGAGAACGGTGCCGACGAGGGCTCCACCGCCGCGGCTGGCGACGAACCGCTGGCACGTGAGCCCGGCGACCGGGGTCCGCGCGGTGAAGGTCGCCGCCGGGGTGGCCGTGGCCGCAACCGGCGCGACGAAGTCGTGGCGCCGATCGACGGGGCGATCGAGCAGCCGGAGAGCGAGCCGCCCGCGGGTGGTTACCGCGAGACGCTCGCCGCTGCGCCGATCGGTTCGGCGCCGTCATGGGCCTCGGATGCGGGACAGCCTGCAGCCGCCGCGCCGGTGACGACGGCGTTCAGCGAGGCGTCGAACGAGCAGGCGACTGCGCCGGCCATGGCAGCCGAACCTGTGGCAGCGGATTTCATCGAGCCGACGCCGCGGACAGCCGTCGCGCAGCCGGATGCGGTTTCGACCGCTGACCTGGAGCCGCTGGCTTCGCCGGCGATTGCGGCGGAACCGGCGCAGGCGCGTGAGCCCGAGCAGGACCTGGCGGCCGATTACGTGCTGCCGGCCGAGGACTTGCAAGCGATTGCCGCCTCGGCGGGGCTCGAATGGGTGGGCTCGGATGCCGAGAAGATCCGCCAGGTTCAGGAAAGCCTGGCCAACGAGCCGCAGCCGGTGCGCGTGCCGCGCGAGCCGAAGCCGGCGATTCGCGCCGACGACGGTCCGCTGGTGCTGGTCGAGACCCGCAAGGATCTCTCGGCGATCAAGCTGCCGTTCGAGGCCTGAACGACGCAGGCGGCCAAATGGCTGCCTGCCTCCACACCACGGCGCCTTCCGGCGCCGTTTTCATTGGTGACGCCTAATCGACGTACAACACGCGCAGCCCTTGCTGCTTGCCGTCAACGCGGTCGAGGACCTTGACCGTCGTTTGCTTGGGTGCGAAGCCGTCGGGCAGGGGTACGTTGCCGCGCAGTGTCTGATGCCGGTCGACGCTCAGCGGCAGCGGATTCGAGATGAAGGTGGTGCTTCCGCCCGCGCCCGAGGTGCCGGTGACGACGAGCTGCACCACACCGTTGAAGGCTGCCCCTTCGGGTTTGCGACGCGACAGCACCAGGCTGTAGGCCAGCTTGCCAGCTTCGACCGTGAAGCGGCCGGCGCGAACCTCGATCGGGCCGCCGCGGGTGTCCGGCGGCAGCGCGGTCATCAACGCCGCAAGCTCCTCGCGCAGCTTGTCGACGCCTTCGCGGGCCTTTGCGAGTTCGTCGCTGTGGCTCTTTTTCTCGGCCACCGACGCCTCGAGCCGGCGCGTTGCCGAGTCCAGCTCGTCCTTCAGCCGCTTGCGCTCACTCTCCGCGGCTTCCGATGCAGCGCGCAGGCGGTTCGACTCGTCGGCCGACAGCCGGGTGTCGTCGTCGCGTGACTGCAGAAACAGCAGCCCGCCAGCTCCAGCGGCGGTGCCGAGCAACGCACCGACCAGCCAGCCCGGCGGACCCCGACGCGAGCGGCGGCCACCGGAGGGTTCGAGAACGACAGGTTTGAAGCTTCCCAGCATCGCAGGCGTGCGAGGGTGCGAACGACCCCGCCGCGTGTGCCGACTTCGCATCTCGGGTGCCTGCCGTAACCGTTACGACGACACCGCTCGAAGCGACCTCGGGCCACGCACGGGTCCCGTTCCCACCTTCCGAGTTCATGAAGGCAGGAAGGGTACTACCGATCCGGCGAACACCAGTCTGGACGGCCGAATGAGCCCGCAGCCCGCGGCGCGAGCGCTTGCGTGCCGCAGGCCGCGGCACTGCCGCTCATTCCGGCACGGTCAGCGTGCCCGCGGAGTACGCAATGACGTTGCCCGCGGCCGGCGCAGCGACGATCGGCGGCACATTGGCCGCGGTGATCGGCGTGGTGCTGCCGTCGGCCGCGCGAGCACGCGGCACGGTGCGCACGACCTGGCTGGCAGGAAGCGCCGCGCCGCTCTTCAGGTGCGCATACATCAGGTCCATCGCCTGCACGAAATAGCGATGCAGTGGCACGTAGCGCGTGTCGTAGCCAAGAAGCGCACCGAACGCGATGAAGGTGTCGAAGTGCTGCGCATTGGTGACCTCGACATAGCGGATCGACGAAGGCGCTTCGGCCGCGATCTGGCTGCGGCCGAAATAGGCCCGGGCCGCATGGTTGACCGGAATCAGCGTGTCGTTGCGGCCGGCGACGATCAAGGTCGGCACGCGGCGCAGACGACCGCTGAGCAGCACCTCCTGCTGGCCGGCGATCACCCG
Organism: uncultured beta proteobacterium; assembly: GCA_963826695.1. Classification (GTDB taxonomy): domain Bacteria; phylum Pseudomonadota; class Gammaproteobacteria; order Burkholderiales; family Burkholderiaceae_C; genus CAWGXZ01. The sequence continues at coordinate 116,872 of CAWGXZ010000003.1, read as the reverse complement.
GTCCGACTGCGCCTTCATCGTGCCGGTGAGCACCGCGCCGCTGACCGCATCGCGGCCGGTGACCAGCGAGCGCATGCACAGCGCCCCGTCGAGCGAGAAGTCGGCAAGGGTGGTCGAGGGCGAGACGCCGAGGAAATCGAGCTTGGCGCCGCCGACCGACTCGTTGTAGACGACGTTGACGCCGGTCGTCGGCGGAACGCCATTGCCGGTGGCGAACAGCGATGCCTGCGACGCTGTCGCTTGTGCGACGGGCTCGCCGGTCGCCGCGGTGTTGGCGAAGCTGAAGCCGCAGACGTTGTCGCGCACGCTGAAGCGGCCGTACGCATTGACGTAGGTGACGACGATCGAGTTGGTCGCGAAGCGGTAGTGCGACTGCTGCAGGAAGTTGCTGTCGGCTTGCCAGCCGTAGGCGAGCATCTTGGCCAGCGCCGAATCGGCCTGCTCGGCGAGCGTCGAGCCGGTGATCAGGCCCTTGGCCTGCAACCCGGTGCAGCGGTTGCGCGCCGACTCGGTGTAGGCCGCCGGCCAGAAGGCCGCATTGAGCGACAGGCCGGCGCTCGCCGACAGCGCGGCGCACGGCTGGTAGAGGTTGGCGTGGCTGAAATAGTCGGCAATCGGTTTGCTGTGCGTTGCGACGGTCGCCGCACCCTGGCGGATGGTCAGGCCGCTGGCGGTCGCCGGCTGTGCCATCGGCTCGGTGACGGCGACGCCGTCGATCAGGCCTTCGGTGTCCTGCTCGGCGGCAGCCAGCGCTGCACCGCCGCCGTTCGAAACCGACGAGGCGATGACCAGCGTGTTGTCGGGCCGGATGTCGACGCTGCGCGCGTTGCTGGTCGCGTCGACCACCTTGCCGTACTGCTCGTTGAGGACGTAGAACGCGAACTTCACCGCCTGCAGCGTGTTGCGGCCCCAATCCTTTTCCGGGTTCTGCTGCGAATGCGCATGCTTGTAGGCGACCCGGTTCGGGAACGCCGCATTGAAGCTCCCCAGTTCAGAGGCGCTCAGCTCGGCAGCGAACAGCGCCGAGGTGCCGGCGCTCTGCCGGCTGGCGAGCGTGCCGTCGCGCAGGGTGACGCGGTCGGCTGCCAGATCGTGGATGCCGTTGCCGCTGCCCTTGTCGGTGTAGGCCACTGCGCAGCCGCGCTTCAGCCCCCAGTCGCCCGCGGTGCCGATGGCGCCATAGATGCCGCGTGAACCCGACGAGGTGCCGGTCACGATGCACGGGTTGGCCGGATCGAAGTTCGCCGGCACCTGCACCATCAGCGTGACGTTCTGCCGACCACTGCCGTCGTCGACGGTCGCGATCGTTTCGGTGCCGGCGATCTTGCCCTCGCCAAGGGTGTTGTTGCCGTTGTTGTCGATGTTCGGCCCGTACAGGCTGCCGTAGCCGCCGCCGGGCGTGTAGTCGATCAGGGCCCGGTAGTTGGTGTAGATCGCGTTGCGGCGCAGCTCCACAGCCGTCGGGCTCGCCGCGTTGGCGAACGCCGGCGCCGCAGCGGCTCCAAGACCGGTCCGGCCGAGACCGCCGGTCAGCAGATCGTCGGCGACACCGTCGTAGCGGGTCGTCTGCACCCGGCTGGCGAACGACGGCACGGCGTTGATCTCGATGCCGTCGCTGCCGCAGCCGGCAAGCACGCTGCCGAGGGCGACCAGGGCCATGCCGCGGCGACCGCTCAGGCGGTGCGCCGATCGACAAAGATGGGCTGACTTGATTCTCATGATGTCTCCTCCGGGGGACTTTTCGGTTTGCCGTGCAGGCGATGCGGCGAGCGCCTGGCTCGTACCGTCCGTCTCGATTTTGCAGTGCGCAAGCGCGCTGGCGGGCATGCGCACGCTCTCCGAAACCCTTGGTCGACGCCTTTCAGGCAGCGCCGGGGCAGGCGCAGATGCCGCGATCGCATCGCGACCTCAGGCCGTCGGCGCCTGCCAGGCGGTGACCCGGTTGCGGCCGCCGGCTTTCGACGCATACAGCGCCGTGTCGGCCTGCTCGATCAGTTGCTCGAGTTGCGTTGCGCCGTCGGTCAGCGAGGCAACGCCGAAGCTCGAGGTGATCTGCCGCACCTCGGCACCGCGCACGCCCGAGCGGGCGGTTTCGGCAATCGCGACGCGCATCCGCTCGGCGACTTCGAGCGCCTGCGCGAAGGTGGTGTTCGGCAGCACGATGCAGAACTCCTCGCCGCCGTAGCGGCAGAGCACGTCGCCCTGCCGCAGGTGCGAGGTCAGGGTGCGGGCGACGACCTGGATCACCTGGTCGCCGACGGCATGACCATGCACGTCGTTGAACTGCTTGAAATGGTCGATGTCGCCCATCACGCAGCAGAGTTCGCCGTTGCGGCGCAGCGCGGCGACCAGCAGGTCGCCGGCAAGATCGAACAGCGCGCGGCGGTTGTAGCAGCCGGTCAGCGGGTCACGCGTCGCCAGCCGGCGCAGATCCTCGTTCTGCGCCTTGATCTGCTCGCGCGACTGTTCGAGCTCGGTCATCGCCTGGCGCAGCCGCAGGTTGGCCTGGTGCAGCGCGGATACGTCGTGGAAGGTGGCGATGCAGCCGCGCTGCCGCGACTGGCCGTCGAGGATCGGCGCGCAGCCGACGATCGTCTCGATCGTGCTGCCGTCGGGCTGGACGATGGCCAGCGCCTCGTCGCTCAGCGCGGTCGCGTCCTTCAGGACCCGATCCCAGGGGCCGATGCCGGCATGCGCTGCGAGCGATGGTTGCAGCCAGTCGAGCTGCGAGGGCTCCAGGCCGCTCATCTCGGCCGCGGCCGCCGGATGAAGCCGGCGCAGCGCCTGGTTGACAAGCACGATGCGGCCCTTGGCATCGAGCACCATCACGCCGTCGGCGAGCACGTCGAAGGCCCTGCGCACCCGGTCGGGCACGGCCGTGGACGGGTCGAGGTACTGCATCGCGCGGCGCAGGTAGGCATAGAACAGCACGAAGCCGCCGATGCCGACCACCACGAAAAGAAGCACCGACGGCTGGCGCAGCCAGTCGAGCGGCCCGCGTGGTCCGCTCGGCGCGAAGGCGATTTCGGCGTCGCCCCAGTGCCGGTTGCCGGCTTGCACCGCGATGCGCAGGTGATCGGTGGTCGAGCGACCGCTGTCGGTTGCGGCCCAATTCTGCACATGGTTGCCGCGCTGCAGCAGCAGCGTGCCGTCGACGCGCCGCACCGCCATCGACAGCACGTCCGGGTTGCGGCCAACCACCTGCTGTAGCGTGTTGCCGAGCGTGCGATCGTCGCCCGCCTCGAGCAGCGCGGCGATCTGCACCGCCACGGCTTCGCCGAAGCGCTGGCGCTCGGCACGGGTCGTCGCCACGGGGTCCGGGAAGATGCCGAACAACAGATCGGCAAACATCAGCAGGCAGAGCACCAGCGCAACCAGTCCGAGGCTGAGCCGCTCGACGGCACCGATGCGCAGCAGCGGCTTGCGCCGCGACCCGGCGCGGCGCGACGGCGCCTCCGACCCGGGGTTCGCTGCGACCGGCATTTTCATCGGGGCCGCCCCTGGCGACTGCTGCCGAGGACCTCGTCGAGCGCCCGCTCCTCGCGCGCCAGCGCGTCCTCGTCGACGCCTGCGTCCGGATCGTCTTCTTCCTCGTCTTCGTCGTCGCGCAGGATCGGCAGCAGATCGAGCTGCTTCCAGGCGGGAAGCGACGCCAGCAGGCTGGTGAACAGGCCGCCGACGCGCAGCGCCCACCAGACCACCCCGGCGCCGAAGGACGCCCCGGCAACGCGCACGGTTGCGTCGCTCGACAACCAGCTTTCGCCCTCGACTCGATTCGGCCCGAACTCCGCCACCCTTTCTCCCGGCGCGACTTCGCGCGAGCGACCCGACAGCGCGGGATCGAGCGCGAGTTCGGCCAGGCGCAGGCTGAACTCACCCGGGTCGAGCCGCTCGACGAGGTCGATTCGCTGGGCGTTGCTGCTGGCCACTTGCAAGCGGACCGCGCTGCGCTGCAATGACAGGGTCGGCTCGACGCCTGCAGCGGGAGGGCCGAGCAGGTCGGTGTCGAAACTGCTGCGGGAACGGTTGCCGGTCACAGCGACCAAGCTCGGCGCAGCGGCCTCGGCGGTTGCGGTCGTCACCGCGGTCACCGGCGTCGTCGGTCCGGGCACGACGGCAATCCGTCCGCTGACGAACGGGGTCGCGTCCGCAGGCGCCAGGAACGCGATGACCGGGCGCAGCGTCGCCGAGCCGCCTCCGGCGTCGGTCAGCGTCACCAGGAACGACGGCACGCCGGCGCCGGCGGAATGGATGAAGCGGATTCGCCCCGCCGCAAGATCAGCCTGGCTGAAGGCGGAAATCGCAACGCCGGGCTCGAGCGACGATTCGAAGCGACCGTTGCGCACCTCGCTGACGGCGTAGCGCAGCTCGCTGCCGGCGCCGGCTTGCAACGTCGAAAGCGACGCCGGCCCGAGCACGAGGGCCTGGCCGTCCTCGATCGTCAGCCGGCCCGGCGTCGCCGCGGGTGCCGGGCCGGCGACCACCGTTGCAGTCGGCACGCTGCTGGCGCGTAGAACGCTGCCGTCGGCGTATTTCAACGAGACCTCGACGCTGAGCGAGGCGCCGATGTCGGCCGTGCCCAGCCGCAGGCTGCTGCCGCTCGCGCCGGCGATCGGCACGCCATCGCGCAGCCATTGGTAAGCAGCGACAGCCGGCTCGGCGGCAGGATCGAAACCTTCGATCGCCAGCACCTGCCCTGCAACCGCGCTGCCGACGACGCGTGGCGTGCCGATCGGCGCCCGGTCATCGGCAACCGCAGCGCTGGGCTCGCTGGCGAGGCTTTCCAGATGCCCGTGGCCATCGGTGTACGAGACGACCACACGAATCGCCTGCCCCAGATCGGCGGTGGCGAGCCGGTAGGTCGAACCCGTGGCGCCGGCGACCGCCACATCGCCGCGGAACCACTGGTATGCGAGCACGCCGACTCCGTCGCCGTCGGCAATGTCACGGGTATCGGCAGCAATTTCGCCGCCGCGGGTCGGCACGCCGACGATCCGCGGGCGCCCCGAGGGCGCGTCGTCGACGTTGGCGACCGTCGCCGTGCCGGTGCTCGACAGCCGTTCGGCGGTGCCCAGCGCATCGGTGTAGGCGACTGCGACGCTGATCGAGTGCCCGACGTCCGCGTCGCTCAGAAGCAGACGGTCGCTCGTCGCGCCGTCGATCAAGGCGCCGTCGCGCAGCCACTGGTAGCGGAAGGTGCCCACGCCGTCGGCGTCGGACACGGCGCTCGTTTCGGCGGTCAGCACCTGGTCTTCAGCCGCCGTACCGACGATGACGGGCAGGCCGCTCGGCGCGTCGTTGACGTTGACCACTGGGGCCGTCGTCGCGCTCGTCAGTTGCTCGCGCGTGCCCTGCCCGTCGGTGTACGAAACCATCACGCTGATCGCGCGGCCGACGTCTGCATCGACCAGAACCAGGCTGTCATTCGTGGCGCCGGTGATTGCCGCTCCGTCGCGCAGCCATTGATAGCTGAAAGCGCCCAGGCCATCGGGGTCGGCGATGCTGCGGGTGTCGACGCGCAGCGACTGGTCCTCGGTCGCGGTTCCGGCGATCACCGGCCTACCGGCCGGTGCGTCGTTGACATTCCTGACGGGGGCCGTGGCTGCGCTGGTCAGCCGCTCGGCGGTGCCCCGCCCGTCGGTGTACGAGACGATGAGGCTGATCGCGCGTTCGACGTCTGCGTCGCCCAGAACCAGGCTGTCATTCGTGGCGCCAGTGATCGCCGCTCCGTCGCGCAGCCATTGATAGCTGAAAGCGCCCAGGCCATCGGCGTCGACGATGCCACTCGTGTCGACCGTCAGCGTCTTGTCCTCGGTCGCGGCGCCGACGATCACCGGCGAGCCAGTCGGTGCATCGTTGATGTTGGCCACGGGCGCCGTCGCTGCGCTGGTCAGTTGCTCGCGCGTGCCGTGACCGTCGGTGTAAGAGACACACCACGCTAATCGCGCGACCGACGTCCGCGTCGCCGAGCACCAGGCTGCTGCCTGTCGCACTGGCGATCGCCGCGCCGTCGCGCAGCCATTGATAGCTGAATGCACCCAACCCGTCGGCGTCGACGATGCGCGCTCGTGTCGACGGTCAGTGCTGGTCCTCGGTCGCCGTGCCGGCGATTCCGCCGCACCGGTCGGCGCGTCGTTGACGTTGGCCACCGGCGCCGTCGTCGCGCTCGTCAGTTGCTCGGCCGTGCCCTGCCCGTCGGTGTACGAGACCACACGCTGATCGCGCGGCCAACGTCTGCATCGCCCAGAACCAGGCTGTCATTCGTCGCGCCGGCGATCGCCACTGCCGTCGCGCAGCCATTGATAGCTGAAAGCGCCCCAGGCCATCGGCGTCGGCGATGCCGCTCGTGTCGACGCTCAGCGTCTGGTCCTCGGTCGCGGTTCCGGCGATCACCGGCCCACCGGCCGGTGCGTCGTTGACGTTCCTGACGGGGGCCGTGGCTGCGCTGGTCAGCCGCTCGGCGGTGCCCCGCCCGTCGGTGTACGAGCACGATGACGCTGATCGCGCGTTCCGACGTCTGCGTCGCCCAGAACCAGGCTGTCATTCGTGGCGCCAGTGATCGCCGCTCCGTCGCGCAGCCATTGATAGCTGAAAGCGCCCAGGCCATCGGCGTCGACGATGCCACTCGTGTCGACCGTCAGCGTCTTGTCCTCGGTCGCGGCGCCGACGATTACCGGCGAGCCAGTCGGTGCATCGTTGATGTTGGCCACGGGCGCCGTCGCTGCGCTGGTCAGTTGCTCGCGCGTGCCGTGACCGTCGGTGTAAGAGACAACGACGCTAATCGCGCGACCGACGTCGGCGTCGCCGAGCACCAGGCTGCTGCCTGTCGCACTGGCGATCGCCGCGCCGTCGCGCAGCCATTGATGGCTGAATGCACCCAACCCGTCGGCGTCGACGATGTGGCTCGTGTCGACGGTCAGTGACTGGTCCTCGGTCGTCGTGCCGGCGATTACCGCCGCACCGGTCGGCGCGTCGTTGACATTGGTCACCGGCGCCGTTGTCGCGCTCGTCAGTTGCTCGGCCATGCCGTGGCCGTCGGTGTACGAGACGACAACACTGATCGCGCGGCCAACGTCCGCATCGCCCAGGACCAGGCTGTCATTCGTCGCGCCTGCGATCGCCACGCCGTCGCGCAGCCATTGGTAGCTGAAAGCTCCCAGCCCATCAGCGTCGGCGACGCTGCTCGTGTCGACCCTCAGCGTCTGGTCCTCGGTCGCAGTGCCGACAATTACCGGGGCGCCGGTCGGAGCGTCGTTGACGTTTCCAACAGGGGCCGTGGCTGGGCTGGTCTTTCGCTCGGCGGTTCCTTGCCCATCGGTGTACGACACCACGACGCTGATTTCGCGGCCAACGTCCACGTCGCCCAAAACCAGGCTGCCATTCGTCGCGCCGGTGATCGCCGCCCCGTCGCGCAGCCATTGGTAGCTGAAAGCGCCCAGGCCGTCGGCGTCGACAATGTCGCTCGTGTTGACCGTCAGCGTCTCGTCCTCGGTCGCGGCGCCCACGATTACCGGCGCGCCGGTCGGTGCGTCGTTGACGTTGGCCACCGACGCCGTCACCGCGCTGGTCAACCTCTCCGCGGTGCCCTGCCCGTCGGTGTACGACACCATGACGCTGATCGCGCGGCCGACGTCTGCGTCGCCCAAAACCAGGCTGTTATTCGTGGCGCCGGTAATCGTCGCTCCGTCGCGGAGCCATTGATAGCTGAAAGCGCCCAGTCCATCAGGGTCGGCGATGCCGCGGGTGTCGACGCTCAGCGTCAGGTCCTCGGTCGCCGTGCCGGCGATCACCGGAGCGCCGGTCGGTGCGTCGTTGACGTTAGCCACCGGCGCCGTCGCCGCGCTCGTCAGTTGCTCGATGGTGCCCTGCCCATCGGGGTACGAGACGACAACGCTGATCGCGCGGCCTACGTCCGCATCGCCCAGCACCAGGCTGCCGTTCGTCGCGCCGATGATCGCCCCGCCGTCGCGCAGCCATTGATAGTTGAAGGCACCCAGCCCGTCGGTGTCGCCGATGCCGCTCGCGTCGACCGTCAGCGTCTGGTCCTCGGTCGCAGTGCCCACGATTACCGGCGCGCCGGTCGGTGCGTCGTTGACGTTGACCACCGGCGCCGTCGTCGCGCTGGTCAGTTGCTCGCGCGTGCCGTGGCCGTCGGTATACGAGACGACGACGCTGATCGCGCGACCGACGTCGTCGTCGCCGAGCCCCAGGCTGCTGCCTGTCGCACCGGCAATCGCGACGCCATCGCGCAGCCACTGCTGGCTGAAAGCGCCCAGGCCATCGGCGTCGACGATGCCGCTCGTGTCGACCGTCAGCGTCTGGTCCTCGGTCGCCGTGCCAACGATTACCTGCGCACCGGCAGGTGCGTCGTTGACGTTGGCCACTGGCACCGTCACCGCACTGGTCAGCCGCTCCGCGGTGCCCTGCCCGTCGGTGTACGACACCATGACGCTGATCGCGCGGCCGACGTCGGCGTCGTCCAAAACCAGGCTGTTATTCGTGGCGCCGGTAATCGTCGCTCCGTCGCGGAGCCATTGATAGCTGAAAGCGCCCAGTCCATCAGGGTCGGCGATGCCGCGGGTGTCGACGCTCAGCGTCAGGTCCTCGGTCGCCGTGCCGGCGATCACCGGAGCGCCGGTCGGTGCGTCGTTGACGTTAGCCACCGGCGCCGTCGCCGCGCTCGTCAGTTGCTCGATGGTGCCCTGCCCATCGGGGTACGAGACGACAACGCTGATCGCGCGGCCTACGTCCGCATCGCCCAGCACCAGGCTGCCGTTCGTCGCGCCGATGATCGCCCCGCCGTCGCGCAGCCATTGATAGTTGAAGGCACCCAGCCCGTCGGTGTCGCCGATGCCGCTCGCGTCGACCGTCAGCGTCTGGTCCTCGGTCGCAGTGCCCACGATTACCGGCGCGCCGGTCGGTGCGTCGTTGACGTTGACCACCGGCGCCGTCGTCGCGCTGGTCAGTTGCTCGCGCGTGCCGTGGCCGTCGGTATACGAGACGACGACGCTGATCGCGCGACCGACGTCGGCGTCGCCGAGCCCCAGGCTGCTGCCTGTCGCACCGGAAATCGCGACGCCGTCGCGCAGCCACTGGTGGCTGAAAGCACCCAGCCCGTCGGCATCACCAAGGCCGCTCGTGTCGACCGTCAGCGTCTGGTCCTCGGTCGCGACGCCGACGATTACCGGCGCACCGGTCGGTGCGTCGTTGACGTTGGCCACCGGCGCCGTCGCCGCGCTCGTCAGCCGCTCGCGCGTGCCGTGGCCGTCGGTGTACGAGACGACGACGCTGATCGCGCGGCCGACGTCGGCGTCGCCCAGAACCAGACTGCCATTCGTCGCGTCTGCGATCGCCCCGCCGTCACGCAGCCATTGGTAGCTGAAAGCTCCCAGCCCGTCGGCGTCGCCGATGCCGCTCGTGTCGACCGTCAGCGTCTGGTCCTCGGTCGCAGTCCCGGCGATTACCGGCGCGCCGGTTGGCGCATCGTTGACGTTGGCCACCGGCGCCATCGCCGCGCTCGTCAATTGCTCGGCTTTGCCTTGCCCGTCGGTGTACGACACCATGACGCTGATTGCGCGTCCGACGTCCGCATCGCCCAGAACCAGACCGGCATTCGTCGCGCCGATGATCGCCCCGCCGTCGCGCAACCATTGGTAGCTAAAAGCCCCCAGCCCGTCAGCGTCGCCGATACCGCTCGTATCGACCGTCAGCGCCTGGTCCTCGGCCGCGGTCCCGGCGATTACCGGCGCGCCAGTTGGCACGTCGTTGACATTGGCCACCGGCGCCGTTGCCGCGCTCGTCAGTTGCTCGCGTGTGCCGTGGCCGTCGATGTACGAGACGACAACGCTGAACGCGCCGCCGACGTCCGCATCGCCGAGCACCAGGCTGCTGCCTGTCGCACCGGCGATCGCGACGCCATCGCGCAGCCACTGTTGGCTGAAAGCGCCCAGGCCATCAGCGTCGACGATGCCGCTCGTATCGGCCGTCAGCGTCTGGTCCTCGGTCGCAGTCCCCGCGATTACCGGCGCGCCGGTTGGCGCATCGTTGACGTTGGCCACCGGCGCCGTCGCTGCGCTGGTCAGTTGCTCGCGCATGCCGTGGCCGTCGGTGTACGAGACGGCAATGCTGACCGCACGGCCGACGTCCGCATCGCCCAGAACCAGGCTGCCATTCGTCGCGCCTGCGATCGCCGCGCCGTCGCGCAGCCATTGGTAGCTGAAAGCTCCCAGCCCATCAGCGTCGGCGACGCTGCTCGTGTCGACCCTCAGCGTCTGGTCCTCGGTCGCCGTGCCGGCGATCATCGGCGCGCCGGTCGGTGCGTCGTTGACGTTGGCCACCGGCGCCGTTGCCGCGCTCGTCAGTTGCTCGCGTGTGCCATGGCCGTCGATGTGCGAGACGACAACGCTGATCGCGCGGCCGACGTCCGCATCGCCGAGCACCAGGCTGCTGCCTGTCGCACCGGCGATCGCCGCTCCGTCGCGCAGCCATTGATAGCTGAAAGCGCCCAGGCCATCGGCGTCGACGATGCCGCTCGTGTCAACCCTCAGCATCTCGTCCTCGGTCGCCGTGCCGGCGATCACCGGCGCACCGGTCGGTGCGTCGTTGACATTGGCCACCAGCGCCGTCGCTGCGCTAGTCAGTTGCTCGCGAATGCCGTGGCCGTCGGTATACGAGACGACAACGCTGATCGCGCGGCCGACGTCCGCATCGCCCAGAACCAGGCTGCCATTCGTCGCGCCTGCGATCGCCGCCCCGTCGCGCAGCCATTGATAGCTGAACGCACCCAGCCCGTCGGCGTCGCCGATGCCGCTCATATCGACCGTCAGCGTCTGGTCCTCGGTCGCAGTCCCAGAAATCACCGGCGCGCCGGTTGGCGCGTCGTTGACATTGGCCACCAGCGCCGTCGCTGCGCTGGTCAGTTGCTCGATGGTGCCCTGCCCATCGGTGTACGAGACGACAACGCTGATCGCGCGGCCTACGTCCGCATCGCCCAGCACCAGACTGCCGTTCGTCGCGCCGATGATCGCCCGGCCGTCGCGCAACCATTGATAGCTGAAAGCGCCCAGGCCATCAGCGTCGACGATGCCGCTCGTGTCGACCGTCAGAGTCTGGTCCTCGGTCGCAGTCCCGGCGATTACCGGCGCGCCGGTCGGTGCATCGTTGACGTTGGCCACTGGCGCCGTCACCGCGCTGGTCAGTTGCTCGCGCGTGCCGTGGCCGTCGGTGTACGAGACGACAACGCTGATCGCGCGACCGACGTCGGCATCGCCGAGCACTAGGCTGCTGCCCGTCGCACCGGCGATCGCCGCTCCGTCGCGCAGCCACTGGTGGCTGAAAGCGCCCAGGCCATCGGCGTCAACGACGCTGCTCGTGTCGACCGTCAGCGTCTGGTCCTCGGTCGCGGTGCCCACGATTACCGGCGCGCCGGTCGGTGCATCGTTGACGTTGGCCACTGGCGCCGTCACCGCGCTGGTCAACCGCTCCGCAGTGCCCTGCCCGTCGGTGTACGACACCATGACGCTGATTGCGCGGCCGACGTCCGCATCGCCGAGCACCAGGCTGCTGCCTGTCGCACCGGCGATCGCGACGCCGTCGCGCAGCCACTGGTGGCTGAAAGCGCCCAGGCCGTCGGCGTCGCCGATGCCGCTCGTGTCGACCGTCAGCGTCTGGTCCTCGGTCACAGTCCAGGCTATTACCGGCGCACCGGTCGGTGCGTCGTTGACGTTGGCCACTGGCGCCGTCACCGCGCTGGTCAGCCGCTCCGCGGTGCCCTGCCCGTCGGTGTACGTCACCATCACGCTGATCGCACGGCCAACGTCCGCATCGCCCAGAACCAGACTGCCATTCGTCGCGCCTGCGATCGCCCCGCCGTCGCGCAGCCATTGGTAGCTGAAAGCTCCCAGCCCGTCGGCGTCGCCGATGCCGCTCGTGTCGACCGTCAGAGTCTGGTCCTCGGTCGCAGTCCCGGCGATTACCGGCGCGCCGGTTGGCGCGTCGTTGACATTGGCCACCGGCGCCCTTGCCGCGCTCGTCAGTTGCTCGCGCGTGCCCTGCCCGTCGGTGTACGAGACGACGACGCTGATCGCGCGGCCGACGTCCGCATCGCCCAGAACCAGGCTGCCATTCGCCGCGCCTGCGATCGCCGCCCCGTCGCGCAGCCATTGATAGCTGAATGCGCCCAGCCCATCGGGGTCGGCGATGCCGCGGGTGTCTACCGTCAGCGTCTGGTCCTCGGTCGCCGTGCCGGCGATCACCGGCGCGCCGGTCGGTGCGTCATTGACGTTGGCCACCGGCGCCGTTGCCGCGCTCGTCAGTTGCTCGCGCGTGCCATGTCCGTCGGTGTACGAGACGGCAACGCTGATCGCGCGACCGACGTCGTTGTCGCCGAGCACCAGGCTGCTGCCCGTTGCACCAGCGACCGCGACGCCATCGCGCAGCCACTGTTGGCTGAAAGCGCCCAGCCCGTCGACGTCGCCGATGCCGCTCGTATCGACCGTCAGCGTCTGGTCCTCGGTCGCGGTCCCCGCGATTACCGGCGCACCGGTCGGCGCATCGTTGACATTGGCCACCGGCGCCGTCGCCGCGCTCGTCAGTTGCTCGCGCGTGCCGTGTCCGTCGGTGTACGAGACGACAACGCTGATCGCGCGGCCGACGTCCGCATCGCCCAGAACCCGGCTGCCATTCGTCGCGCCGGCGATCGCCGCCCCGTCGCGCAGCCATTGATAGCTGAAAGCACCCAGCCCGTCGGCGTCGCCGATGCCGCTCGTGTCGACCGTCAGCGTCTGGTCCTCGGTCGCGGTGCCCACGATTACCGGCGCGCCGGTCGGCGCGTCGTTGACATTGGCCACCGGCGCCGTCGCCGCGCTCGTCAGTTGCTCGCGCGTGCCGTGGCCGTCGGTGTACGAGACGACGACGCTGATCGCGCGACCCACATCGGCATTGCCCAGCAGCAAACGGTCGCCGGTCGCGCCGACGATGGCGAAGCCGTCGCGCAGCCACTGATAGCTGAAAGCGCCGACGCCATCGGCGTCGGCGATCGCGCTCGCGTTCGCGGTCAACGTCTGGTTCTCGGTCGGGGTGCCGGTGACCGCAGGCGCGCCCGACGGTGTGTCGTTGACGTTGGCGACCGGCGCCGTCGCCGCACTCGTCACCCGTTCCGGCGTTCCGTGGCCGTCGGTGTAGAAGACGCCAACGCTGATCGCCTTGCCGACGTCCGCATTGCCGAGTACCAGGGTGCTCGCAGTCGCGCCACCGATCGCGACACCGTCGCGCAGCCATTGGTAGGCGAAGGTGCCCAGGCCGTCCGCATCAGCGATCGACGAGGTGTCGGCGGCCAATGTCTGACGCTCGGCAGCGGTGCCGACGATCACCGGCGCACCGCTCGGCAGGTCGTTGACCGCACGCACCACGATCGGTGCGCTTGCCACGGCCGAGCTGTAAGCCGTACCGCCGCCGCTGTTGCCGGCAAGCACGATGCGGATCTCGTCGATGGCAATCTGCTTGTCGTCGCCGCTGCCGCTGTCAAACAGGCGGATCTGCGTGTTGGCAGCGATGTAGGCCGAGATGTCGTAGATCAGCGTGCCGGTGCCACTGGCCTGCGTGATGGTCTGCAACGTGGAGAAGCTGCCGCCGCCATTGCCCGACACCTGTATCGCGATGCTGCCGCTGCTGTTCAGCTCGTTCCTCGACAGTCCTAGCGCGAGCGTCGCAGAAGTCGCGCCGGTCAGGTCCGCCTGCCGGGTGATGGATTCGCCGTCGCCTTTCGTGTCGAAATACAGCAACGGCGGCGCCACATAGATCCTGCCCGCGGCGGCTCCACCGCTGTCGGTCTCGACCCACGCCGAGCTCCACCGTGCATCACCGTCGTTGTTGGCGTAGGAGACGGTCTCGAAGCGGTCGAGGAAGGTGTTGCTTCGCCCGGTGGTATCGGCGGTGCCGCCCGCCGTGCCGCTGGTCTGGTCCCAGGCGCGGAACGTCAGTCCATTGGCCACCGTGCCGTTCCAGTCGGCATCGGGAACGAAGCGCACTCGAGTGAGTGAATCGGCCGCGAGCAGGCGTGCCGTCGCAGGACCGGGCGTGCCGAGGTCGGTCCAGCTGCCAGCGCCGTCGCGGCTGTACTGCCACCGCCCGTGGCTGTTGTCCACGCCCGTGACCGCGATGCCTGTCTCGGGCGCGGCGCTCGTCACGCGGCCGGCGATCAGCGCCGAGACCAGCGTGCCGGAGTTGCCGAAGGCGTCTTCGTCGATGGGTGACAGCGCATTGGCACCGGTGAGCACCGGCGCTGAAGTCGTCGACTCGACGCTGGTGCCCAGGTGCGATGTCGCCAGCGCGATCGGCGTCGCGCCGCCCGCAGCGGCCGTCGACAGCAGCACGCGTGTCTCGGTGGCGGTGCTGGCCGAGTAGCCGCCCGCATAGGAGTTGTCGAGCGCGCGCAGCACCAGGTCGGCCGGGTTGCCGGTGTACGTGCTCGCGGGCATGAAGCGCAGCAGGCTGTCACGCCCGATCACGAGCGCCGCATTCGCATCGTCGACGGCGCCGATGGCTTTCCAGCTGCTGCCGCCGCTCGACGAGTACTGCCACGTGCCCTGCGCCGGCGTGGCGGTGTTGCCGACCACGGCGACGCCGGCGAGCTTGCTCCCCGCGTCGACGTCCGCGAACTGCGCATCGAACAGCGCGCCGACCGAGCGACCGGGCGGGTTCGACGTACCGACCGCGATGGAAGGCAGCCTCGCGTCGCCGAGCACCGGCGCGTCGTTGACCGAGGTCACGCTGATCGTGACCGAGGCGTTCTGGCTCGAGAAGGCGGTGGTACCGCCGCCGGCGCCGGGACTGGCATAGGCCGCCACGGCATTGGTCGAGGCGCTGCCGCTGGTCTGGTCCCACGCCTTGAAAGCGAAGGAGGCGGTCTCGCCGTTGCTGCGGTCGGGGTCGTAGCGCACCAGGCTGTTCGCCTCGAGCAGCAGCGCGCTGCTGCTCGACACCGCGCCGAAGCCGCTCCAGGTGGTGCCGTTGTCAGCGGAGTACTGCCAGGTGCCGTTGCCCGAGAGGGAGGTCACGGCGATGCCTTTGAGAGCGCCGGCGTCGACGTCGGCCCAGCCGGCGGCGGTCAGCACGCCGGCGACCGCCCTGGCGCTGCTCGCGGTGTTCTCGTCGGTCGGGTTCAGCGCGACGCTCGCACCGCTGGCGAGCGTCGGCGCGTCGTTGACGTTGGCCACCGGCGCGGTCGCCGCGCTGGTCAGGCTCTCGGCGGTGCCGTGGGCATCGGTGTAGGAGACCCGCACGCTCATCCTGCCGGCGACATCCCCGTTGCCGAGCAGGTAGGTGGCCGCGGTGGCGCCGGCCACCGCCTGGCCGTCGCGCAGCCACTGGAAGGCGAAGGCGCCCAGGCCGTCGACGTCGGCGATCGACGCGGTATCGGCGGTCAGTGTCTGGCGCTCCGTCACGGTGCCGATGACCGCAGGGGCACCGGTGGGTGCGTCGTTGACCGAGCTCACGTTAATCGTGGCCGAGGCGTTCTGGCTCGAGAACGCGGTGGTGCCGCCGCTCGCGGCAGTCGTCGCGTAGGCCGGTGCGGCGTCGGCCGACGCCGCACCGCTGGTCTGGTCCCAGGCCTTGAAAGCGAACGAGGCAGTTTCGCCGTTGAGCGTGTCGGGCAGGTAGCGCACCTGCGCGGTCGAAGCCAGCAGCAGCGCACTGGTCGAGGAGACGGCACCGAAGCCGGTCCAGCTCGTTCCGGTGGTCGAGTACTGCCAGGTGCCCCTGCCGGTGGCGGAGGTCACGGCGACGCCCTTCGATGCGCCGGCGTCGGCATCGGCCCAGCCGGCCGAAGCGAGCAGGCTTTCGACGGTGGTGCCGCTGCTGGGCGTGTTCTCGTCGGTTCCCGTGACCGTGACTGCCGAGCCGTCGATCAGCGTCGGCGCACTTGGCGTCGCTGGCCTCAACGACACCGCGGCCATCGCGTATTCGCCGCTGCCGCTGCCGGAGATCGTCCAGCGCATGGTGACCGATGCCGCACCCGGCCGGGTGCTGCTCGATCCCCAGACGTCTCCACCGCTGCTGCCGCTCAACTCCTGGTATTTCTCGGTCTGCCCCGCACCGACCGTTCCCGACACGACGGACCGTTTGCCGAGCGAATCGATGACGAGTTCGCCGGCGGCCGATGCAATCGTCAGCGCCGGTGTGTAGCTGTTCCCCGTTCCGGTCGCGAACGCGCTGGTGGGCGCGGCCTGATCGACACCGAGGAAGCTGGTCGCACCCCCGGCGACGATGGCGCTCGCGTTCATCGTGACGACGACGTTGGCGGTGGCGGGTGCCGGCGCCTTCAGGTACCACATCTCGGTGGACGTGTTCGCCCCGCCTGCCGCCTGCACCGAGCCCAGCCGGGTCATCGCCGCGCCGTCATAGGTGATCGACACCACCGAATTGTTCGATCCGCCCTGGTACGAGGCACTGACGATCAGGATGCCGTTGGCACCGACCGGGACGGTGTGCGAGAAGGCGAGCGTGTTGCCGGAACGGCTCAAAGCCGACGACGTGGTGCCCTCGACGATGGCGAGCAGCCCGCCGAACTGCGACTGCGCCGCCGGGTCGATCGCCATCCCTGTCTCGATCGCGCCAGTGGCGGCTTCGAGGCTCCAGTTGCCGCCGAGCACGGCGCTGCCGGTGGCGTCGCGGCTGGCAGCGACGTCGGCACCGCTCAGTTCGGCCAGGCGTGCGATGAAGGCCTGGCCGTCGCTGTCGGCGGCAACGTCGCAGCCGTAGAGCAGCAGGTCGGCGCCGGTGGCGAGCGCGCCGTTCCAGCCGGCGACCTGCGTCGCGTAGCGGGCAAGCGTCGTGGCGTCGAGGCTCGTGTTGCCCAGCTGCAGCCGTCCGTCGGCACCATGGGAAATCAGATGGACCGCTCCGATGCCGCTGCGTCCTGCAAGCGCCTCGCCGATCTGATCGACGCCGTCGCGGTCGGTATCCAGCAGCACGATGTCGACGCGCCGGCCTTGGGCCTGCTGCGCCTGCAGGTCGTCGGCAAGGGCCTGAAAACCTTCCACGCCGCGGTCGATAAAGGCAATCTCGCGAGCAGCCGTGTCGCGCGGGGCCTGGATCGACGCGGCGTCGACGATGTCGATGAAAAGCTCGTTGGCCGCCGCCGCAGGTGCTTCGGCCGGCAGCAACCGCACCTCGCTCTGCAGCGGCGCGTCGCCTGCGAAAGCACCGACCGCCGCGGAGAAGGGATCGGCCGAGTAGAGGATGCGCGGCTCGAGCTCCTGGAGCAGCGGACGTGGACGGGCAGCGGTTCGGCGGCGCATCACAACTCGCCGTGTCCGCCGCGCAGGCAGGCCGGCGCGCGACCGTCACGGTCGGCGTTGTCCAGGAGATCTGCGGGACGGAAGTCCATCGTGGCCGGATCGCGCTCGGTCGCAAGCGCCTGAAGAGACATCCGATGTTGAAGCCTGCCCGCTCCACCCGGTGCCCGGAAATGCGGGTCAAAGACGGCGCATTCGCCTGAACGCGACGTCGTCCGGGCTCGCCTGGCGCCGGCCGCAGTCACCTCGGCGTTTCGAGCGAAGGCGGCGCGACGAGCAGCTGTGCGAACTCGTCAGCGCTGACCGGCCGGCTGAACAGGTAGCCCTGCCCCTCGTCGCAGCCGTGCGCGCGCAGGAAGGCCAGCTGCTCGTGGGTTTCGATGCCTTCGGCGACGATGCGCAGCCCGAGGCTGTGGCCCATCGCGATGATCGCGACGACGATCGCCTCGTTGCCGTCGGCCAGGCCGATGTCGTTGACAAACGAGCGGTCGATCTTCAGCTCGTCGACCGGAAAGCGCTTGAGGTACGACAGCGACGAGTAGCCGGTGCCGAAATCGTCGATCGAGAGCTTGATCCCTGCGTCGGCAAAGGCCCGCAACGTCGCCAGGGCCTTGCCGTCGGGGTCCATCAGCGAGCTTTCGGTGATTTCCAGGCGCAGCTGCGCCGGCGCGATCGCCGCATCGTCGAGCGCCTCCCGCACCGTCTGCAGCAGGCTCGGCTCGCGAAACTGGTGGCTCGACAGGTTGACCGCAATGCGCCCGGGCTGCAGGCCGGCGGCCGACCAGCCGGCAATCTGCCGGCAGGTGGCACGCAGCATCCAGGTGCCGAGCGGCACGACCAGGCCGGTGTCCTCGGCCATCGGCACGAACTCGCCGGCGCCGAGCAACCCACGCGTCGGATGTTGCCAGCGCACCAGCGCCTCGCCGCCGCTGACCCGGCCGGTCTTCAGGTCGAATTTCGGCTGGAAGATCGGCCGCAGCTCGTCGCGCTCGATCGCGCGGTGGAACTCGCGCTCGAGCGTCAGGCGGGCGCTGGCCAGCTCGTTGAGCTCGCGCGAATAGAAGTGGTAGCTGTCGCGGCGCTGCTGCTTGGCGTGGCGCATCGCGACGCCGGCGCTCTTGATGAGCGCATCCTTGTCCAGGCCGTCGCCCGGGAAAACCGCGATGCCGACGCAGCAGGTGGCGAACAGCTCCTGCCCGGCGATCGAGTAAGGCGTTGCGACTGCGTCGAGGATGCGCTGGGCCACGGTCGCGGCGCTGTTGACGCCGGCAAGCGCCGGCAGCAGGACGCTGAACTCGTCGCCGCCGAGGCGGGCCAGCAGCGGCTCGGTGCTCTCGTCGGCGGCGCGGGTCAGGTAGTCGCTCTCGCGCACGCACTCGCGCAGCCGCTGGGCGACGCCGACCAGCAGCCGGTCGGCCGCCCCCGGGCCGAGCGCGTCGTTGACTTGCCGAAAGCGGTCGAGGCCGATCTGCAGCACCGCGCCGACGGTGCCGTGGCGCTTGGCATGGCGCAACGCCCAGTCGAGGCGGTCGAGATAGCGGGCGCGGTTCGGCAGGCCGGTCAGGCCGTCGCTGTGCTCGAGGCTGTCGCGGTACGACTTGGCGGCCAGCGTGTTGCGCAGGCGCAGCGCCAGCTCGCTGGCGTCGACCGGCTTGGCGAGGAAGTCGGTCGCGCCGAGTTCGAGTGCGCGCAGCTTGTTGGTCGAGTCGGCCGCAGCCGTGAGGATGACCACCGGCACATGCTTGAGGATGCGGTCGGCCTGCATCCAGGCCAGGATCTCGAAGCCGCCGATGTGCGGCATGCTGAGGTCGAGCAGCAGCACATCGGGCCGCTCGTTGTAGAGCAGCTCCATCGCCTCGCGCGAGTCGCAGGTCGAGACGAATCGGCTGTAGCCGGCTTCCTCGAGGAATGCCTTCAGCACCTCGATCGTCAGCTCCTCGTCGTCGACCATCATCACCTTGGCCTGCGACGCCGCCTGCAGGCTGGCGTCGGGGAGCGTGTCGGGGGCATCGCCGAACTGCGTGGTGCCGCCCCACGCCGAGCGGCGGTAGGGCAGCCCGCGGTTGCCGTCGTCGAGCGTCGACCAGCGCGAGCGGGGTTCGCCGGATGGATCGGTGCTCATCGGGTGGGGTGTCGGGGGGCAGTGGGCGGGCTGTCGAGCCGGGTGCGAGTGCGGCCGGTGGTGCCGCAGCGACCGCAGTCGGCACCGGCAGAGGCAAGGCGCGCGCCGGCCTGGCCGGGCACGGGTGCGGACGCGCCGCGGCGCCGCCCGGTGCCGGCAAGCCGGAACCCGAGCCCGCGCGGATCGGCGACGAAGCGCCACCCCCGGACCGAGCGAATGGCCGCACTCATCGCCGCGTCGCAAACGACAGCCGGCGATCGAGCTGGCGGTCGTTGTGCAGGAGTTGGCGGCGCTGTGCGGCGTCGCGCGCTTCACGCAGCCGCTGCAGCGTGCTGCCGAGCGTGCGGCAGGCGCGGTCCGGCAGGCGCCCGGCGTGGTGCGCCAGCAGCGCCCGCAGCGCTGCCGGCAACTCGGCGAGCAGCGCCGCATCGAGCGACAGCCAGGTCTCGACGCTGCCCGGGTCGCCCTGCCGAGCACAGCGGCCGGCGAGTTGCCGGTCGATGCGCCGCGCGGCATTGAGCTGGCAGTTGATCAGGTGCAGCCCGCCGCGCTCCGCAACCCCCGGCCCGAGCGCGATGTCGGTGCCGCGCCCGGCCATCTGGGTCGAGACGGTGACCGCGCCGGCCCTGCCAGCGCGGGCAACCACCTCGGCTTCCTGTGCATCGCGCTGCGCATCGAGCCGGGAATGCCCGATCGCCGCCGTCGTGAGCCGCGCCGAAAGCTGCGCTGCATCGGCCACCGATTCGACGCCGACCAGCACCGGCCGGCCGGCTGCCTGCAGCGCCTGCACCCGGGCCACCACGGCGTCGAACAGCACCGCGCGATCGGCAAACCAGCGCGTCGGCCCGGTCTCGCGGCGGCTCGGCCGGCGCAGCGGCACCGCCGCCACCGCCAGGCCGTACACGGCACGCAGCTCGCGCCGCGATTCGGCCAGCGTGCCGCTGAGCCCGCCGAGCCGCAGGTAGCGGGCGAAAAAGCGCTGGTAGGTGATCTGTGCCACGGTAACCGCGGGTGCGGTCGGCTCGAGCCCCTCCTTCAGTTCGATCAGCTGGTGCAAGCCCCGCGACCAGGCGCGGCCCGCCGCCACGCGCCCGCTGGTCTCGTCGACGATCTGCAGGCGCCCGTTCGCCACCAGGTAGTGGCGCTCGCGGCGAAATGCGTGCAGCGCCGCGAGCGCCAGCTGCACCGTGTCCTCGCGATGCAGGCGGTGCTGCCAGACCGCGCCGAGCGCCGCCGATTCGCCCGCGACTCGTTCGGCGCCTGCCGCGGTCAGCCGTGCCGCGGGTCCGTCGAGACGGAAATCGCTGCCTTCGGTCAGCCGTGCTGCCAGCACCAACGCCTCGGCCAGGAAGGCGGCGTGCGCCGGGTCGACGGCCGTGGCGGCCGAAAGGATCAGCGGCACGCGCGCTTCGTCGATCAGCACGCTGTCGGCTTCGTCGACGATGGCCATGCACAGTCCGCGCAGCAGCGGCGCCTCGAACGGCCGGGCGTCGCCCGGACCGGCGAGCCGGTCGATTTGCGCCTGCAACGGATCGCGCTTGCGCGAGAGCCCGTCGCGCAGGTAGTCGAACACCAGCTCGCTGGCGGTGCAATAGACGATGTCGAAGGCATACGCCGCCCGCCGCGCCGCCGCAGTGAGGGGCTGCGTGACGCATCCGACGGTCAGGCCCAGCGCGTCATAGACCGGCTGCAGCTGGGCCGCGTCGCGCGCGGCGAGGTAGTCGTTGGCGGTGACCACCTGCAGCGGAATGCCCGCCAGCGCCGCACTCGCTGCAGCCAATGCCACCGTCAGTGTCTTGCCTTCGCCGGTGGCCATTTCGGCGAGCCGGCCGGCAGCGACATGGCGCGCCGCGATCAGCTGGGTGTCGAACGGCAGCGTCCCCAGACGCTCCTCACAGGCCAACCCGGCATGGGCGAAGGCCACTGCGAGCGTCGAGTCCACCAGCCCGTCACGACGCAGCGCGATGCGCGTATCGCGCAGCTGAGCAGCACGGTCGTCTGCCGACATGGCACGCAGCCGCGCCTCGTGCTCGCGCACCGCCCGCACGAAGCGTCCCGACTGCATGCCGCGCCGCCATGGCAGTTCGCCGTCGCGGGGCCGACCGGCAGCCTTGACACCGATGGGTTCGGTGCGCTCCGGGTAATCGCCCCAGCGCAGCCCGGGAATCGGCAGCGAAAGTTCGCTCACTTCCGAGGCCCTGCGAGGCATCGGTTCCGGCCCGATGCACAGCGTGCGGAGTACAGCGCGGGATCGTGCCGAGCGGGTACTGTGCAACGCTCGTGTCCCCCGAGCCGGGCTCCGCCCGCCTCTCCTCCTTTACCTCGCTCTGCACAACACCCACTCGGCCCGATCGAGCACCAGTCAGGCACTTCGCCCCGGACCACGAGCGGTGCCTGGCCGCGGGCAGTGGGTGGGTGGCGCAGTGAAGTAAAGGAGGAGGACCCGGCCGCAGGCCGGGTCCGGGGGACATGAACGGAGCTACCCACCCGCTGGCCGCGGCCCGCTCGGGTGCGTAACGGTTTCATTGCCGTACTCACAAAAGGCCGGCAGGGCACATCGCCCTGCAGCAGGCGTCCTCCAGTGAACTGCAGATGCCTCATTTCATCCGCCTGGCTCGAAATGCTCGAGCAGCAGCTGCGCCGCGCGGCGCCAGGCCTGGAAGGCGAGCGGCTGCGCGCCGTGGTCGAAACGCACCCAGGCGCGCTCGCCGACGCGCTGCAGGGCTCCACCGGGTACGGCAAGGTCGAAGATGAAGACAGGTTGCAGGCTCGCCAGACCGTCCTTGTCGGCGGGATCGACCGGGTACGGGCCGCCGGCCGGCTCGCCGAAGGTGGCGGCCGGCAGCACCCGTGTCGCCGCCGGAACCGCTTGACGAAGCGTGGCACTGTGCACCCGCGTCGGGTCGGCGGCGAGCCGCACCTCGACAGCGCGTGTCTGGTTGCGCACCAGAAAGGCGTCGTCCTCGGCGACCACGCTGCGCAACTGCAGCTCGACACCGCCGAACAGATGGCCGAGCATCGCGCCGCGGCGGGCATAGCTGCCGATCAGGTCCGCCTGCCGCGGCATGTCGAGCCGGCCGACGACGCCAGCGTGCAGCTCGAGCTGCGCCAAACGCTCGTCGGCGAGCGCCAGTTCGGCCACCGCATGCTCGATGTCCTCGTTGAGGTTCTGTGCCGCCAGCGGATCGCGCGAAAGCATCTGTGTCTGATCGGCCCGCAGCCGCTCCAGTCGGCTGGCGACGCGTTCGCGCTGGGCCACGAGTTCCGGGTTGTCGAGCACGGCCACCAGCTCGCCCGGCGCGACCAGTTGCCCGTCGCCGACGGGCAGTGCGCTGACGAAGCCCGCCACCTCGGTGCGCAGCTGGGCGGGCTCGGGCAGCCAGACGACGGCCGGCGCGACGGTCGAGAATGGCAGCGGCACGGCAAACACCAGCGCCCCGGCAACCAGGCCCGCGCCGGCCAGCGCGAGGCGCACCCGCCGGCGCTCGGCGCCCGGGGCGGCGGAGGTCAGCGCGAGACGGGCAAAGCTCCAGAGCGGCCGCAGCAGGATGACCGCCAGCAGGTAGACAGCACCGAAGACGCCGAGCAGCAGCCATTTGCCGCCGAGCCAGAGCACCAGCGCCAGCGCCAGCACGGCGCGGTAGGCGAGCGACAGCGGCGCGTAGAGCACCAGCCACTTGCGCTCGCCGGCAGCAGTCTGCGGCGGCTCCGCTGCCTGGTGCAGCAGCACGCGCCGCAGCCACCAGCGCCACCAAGCACTGCTGCGAGTCGCCAGGTTGGGCAGGTCGAGCGCGTCGCAGAGCACGTAGTAGCCGTCGAAGCGCAGCAGCGGATTGGCGTTGAAGAACAGCGTCGATACGCCGGCGATGAACATCACGACGAAGGCGATGTCGCGCACCCAGCCCGGCTGCACCAGCAACCAGACGCCGAGCGCCAGCGAAGCCAGCGCCAATTCGACCAGGATGCCGGCGGCGGCAACCAGCGCCCGCTGCCGGCGCAGCGCGAAGCCAGCCGATGCCGACGCGTCGACATAGGGCGCCGGCACCAGTGCCATCAGGCCGATGCCGAACTCGTGCACCTCGCCGCCCCAGCGACGCACCGCCATGCCGTGGCCGATCTCGTGCAGCGCCTTGATCAACGGATAGCTCAGCCACGCCAGCATCAGGTGGCGCGGCGACAGCAGGTGCTGCGCATGGCCCGTGAGCGCAGCCCATTCGCTGCCGGCGGCCAGCAGTGCCATGGCGAAAACCACCAGCGCCACCCAGGCGGTCGCAGGCCGGAAGACCAGCCGGCCGAGCGGATCGAGCGGCGCCAGCCAGCGGCTCGGATCGCCGAGCGGCAGCCGGAAGGCGAACGGATTGATCAGCGCACGCCGGCGCTTCTTCTTGCGCTCGCCGCTGCGGCGGAACAGACTTTCCGTGTCGGGCGTGTGCTCGCACTGCAGCAGCTCGTTCTCGTCGAGCTGCGCCAGCAGTTCGATCACCTCGTCCTGCGTCGGCGCCGCCTCGCCGCGGTCGGCGAGCACGGCATCCCAGACCTGCTGCACCTGGCGCTGGCCGTCGCAACGGCCGATGAACTGGTAGGCGCTGTCGTTGATCAGGTGCTGGCGGCCGGTGGCGTCGTCCGACAGCAGGAACCACAGCTGATCGCGCCAGCGCTGGCGCTGCACCCGGACCTGGGCGCGCAGGCGAGGGTGGAGCGCGGCGACGCGATACCACTGGGGGCTGAACAGGGACTGCGTCATCGGGCTTGTTCTGCGGGCGCTGCCCGCACCCTTGCTGGCGGTGCTGCCAGTTCTGCCCTTGCTGCCTTTGCTGCCACAAGGGCTGTTTGGAGCGCTGCCTGCGGGAGCTGTTCACTGCGTGAGGCTGCGCCGGGATTTCGGCCCGGCAGCCGAGTTCCTTTTCTTGCTTGCCCAAGAAAAGGAACCAAAAGAAGGGCACCCGGCGGCTGCGCCCCCTGGCTTTGGCCAGGGGGTCCGCTGCGGTGCTCGGGGTCCGGGGCGACCGCAAAAACTCGCCCCTGGGTACAGGGGCTCAGACAGTTTGCGGCCGGCCGCTTCGCGGCTGCCCCCGAACCCCTGCGCTCCTCGCCGCATCCAACGGGAAGCATTCGGCTCGCTTCGCATCGCCTCCGTTGGCTTGCTTCGCTTCGCCCTCGGTCTGTCGTTTCCAGGCGACGCGCAGCGAGCACTCGAGGCGATGCGAAGCGAGCCGAGCTGGGTTTCCCGTTGGATGCGGCGAGGAGCGCAGGCGGGCGGGGTTGCGGCGCGCAGCGCCGTCGAGCGCGCATGTCTGAGCCCCGTACCCGGGGCGAGTTTGCGCGCTCGCCCCGCCTGCCGAGCACCGCAGCGGACCCCCTGGCGAAAGCCAGGGGGCGCAGCCGCCGGGTCGCCTTTCTTTGCCTACTTTCTTTGGCGAAGCAAAGAAAGTAGGTCGGCTGCCGGGCCGAAATCCCGGCGCAGCGTCGCAGTCAAGAGCAACCACCTGTCGCAGGCACAAGCATCCCAAGCCGTCGCGCCGCGACAAACCCCCGTCCATCACCCTCCCCACGACCAAAGCGCCAGCCGGAGCCAGTCGGTCAACCGGTGCGTCGCGATCCACAAACCCGACCGCGAGCCGACATGAATCTTCGCCACCCCCTGCAGCCCCGGCCGCAACGGCGCCGCGGGTCCGTCGAGCACCGCCTGCACCTCGAAGGTGTTGCGGCCGTCGCGCGTCGTCGCCACCGGCGTCAGCCGCTCGACCCGAAAGGCGAGCGTGTCGCCCGGCAGCGCCGCGAGACCGAGAAAACCGCGCTGGCCCGGTCGCACATGGGCGATGTCGCGCTCGTCGACGTCGATCATCAGCCGGTACTGGTCGGCCGGGGCGATGGTCAGCAACGCGTCGCCGCGCTGCACCGGCGCGCCGAGCGACTGCGCCGGGTCGCCCTTGATGACGACGCCGTCGATCGGCGCCACCAGCCGGCTGCGCTCGAGCTGCGACTGCACCAGGTCGAGCTGGGCCCGGGCTTCGGTGGCCTTGGCCTGGAAGATGACGAACTGCGAGCGGTCGGCACGCGCCAGCGCCGCGCCGTAGGTGTTCTCGTGCTGCGCCAGCTCGCTTTCCCACTTGCGCTTCTCCAGCCGCAGGTCCTGGTCGGCGAGTTCGACCAGCACCTGGCCGGCCTTCACGGCGTCGCCCGGACGGACGTGCACCGCGCTGAGGAAGCCGTCACCCGGAGCGGCGACGACGCGCTGCACCGAGCCCTCGAGCCGCGCCGTCGCACCGACGCGGTACGGCAGCGGCACGAACGTCAGCGCCAGCAGTGCCGCCGCCACGCCACCGGCGATCCACTTCGGCCGTGGATCGCCCGGCGCGCGTACGCGCTGCCAGAGGCTGCCGAGCCACTGGCGCAGGCGTTGGCCGGGTGGCAGCTCGGCGCGCCGGCGCAGCGCGAGCAGCGGGCCGATCAGCGCGCCGAGGCTCTCGTACTGGCCCAGCTCGCGGTGGCTCGGCGGCTGTCCGGCGCGTTCGAAGGTCAGCGCGCCGATGCCCTTGCCCGCATGCAGCATCGGCACGGTGCAGACACTGCTGCCGGTTCGCGCCGACATGTCGGCATGCGCCAGAACGACTCGCGGCACGTCCTCGGCGGCCGCCGGGTAGACGACGCTCGCCGACTGGTCGAGCGCCTCGTTCATCGCCGCGGCCAGGTCGCGCAGCAGGTCGTGCCGGCCGTCGACCTCGCCGTTGTGCGACATGGCGATGACCGCCACCTGCTGCGCATCGTTGTCGGCGAGCCCGAGGCTGACGCGGTCGAAGCGGAATGCGGTGGCGAGTTCGTTGACGAGCGCGCCCGCGGCTTCGGGCAAGCGGTCGGGGCCGAGCAGCAAGGCCTGCAGGCGCAGCATGCGGGTGGCGTCGACGCTCTGCTGCGCCGCAGCGGAAGCAGCGGGCGCCGTCGGTGCGTGGCCCAGCGCCGCCGTCAGGTCGGCAAGCACCGGCTCGAAAACGCGCAGCAGCGCCGCGGCCTCGGCGTCGTCGAGGACGCGCACCGCCAGCGCCAGCGCGCCGACGGCCACGCCGCCCACCTTCAGCGGCACGGCGACCAAACGCGAATGCTCGGCACTCTGCAGCGTGACCGCCGGTGTCATCACCACCGGCTGGTCGCGCTGGAGGGCGATCTTCGCCGCGGCGATCAGCGAAATGCGCAGCGGCCCGGTGGCTGGCCATTCGGCAACCGCCTGCGCAACGGCTGGTCCGGCAGCCGCCCAGACCAGCGCCGCCGCGGCTTCGGGACAGCGGTTGCAGTGGGTCTGCAACCAATGCTGGGCAGCGGTCGAACTCATCGGGGGTGGGTGGCGGACAAGGTGTTGCAGTGGAAGCAGGTTGGCGCGCACGTTCGGCGGCCCACGGCAGCCGGCGCAACGCCTCCGGTTTTCGGCGGTCGACCCCGGAACTTGAGGCGTGAGCCGCCGCGCGCGTGCCCGCGCCAGGGGTCCAGGCTGCGGGTTGACCCGCATCCATGCGGACCCGAAAGCGTGGAAGCCTTGGTTTATCTTCGCCCCATCGCAGCCGACGAGCTGCCGAAGGCCGCATCGAGCCCGAACAACCATGAACCAGAACCTCTACGCCCTGCTGCGCAGCGCCTTTCCCGACGACCTGGACAGCGTCGCCATCGAGACCGGCGACGGCGAGCGCCTGTCGTACAGCTGGCGCGACATCGAGCACGCGACCGCGCGCATCGCCAACCTGCTCGATTCGCTCGAGCTGCCCGCGGGCGCCCGCGTCGCGGTGCAGACCGAGAAGTCGGTCGAGGCGCTGATGCTCTACCTCGGCGTGTTGCGCGCCGGCTACGTCTACCTGCCGCTGAACACGGGCTACCAGGAAAGCGAGATCGAGTACTTCATCGGCAACGCCGAGCCGTCGGTCGTCGTCTGCGCCTCGGCAAACTTCAGCTGGGTCAGCCGGATTGCCTTCACCGCCGGCACGACCTGGGTCTTGACTCTCGACGACAACCGCAGCGGCAGCCTGCTCGAGCGCGCGGCGCACCACCTCGACACGCACGCGCCGGCCGGGCGCCGCGCGGATGAACTCGCGGCGATCCTCTACACCAGCGGCACCACCGGGCGCAGCAAGGGGGCGATGCTCAGCCACGGCAACCTGTCGAGCAACGCGCTGACGCTGCGCGAGGCCTGGGGCTGGCGGCGGGGCGACGTGCTGATCCACGCGCTGCCGATCTTCCATGTGCACGGCCTTTTCGTCGCCTCGCACGGCGCCCTGCTCAACGGCAGCAAGATGATCTGGTTCAGCCGCTTCGACCCGAAGGCGGTGATCGCCCGGCTGCCCGACGCGACGGTCTTCATGGGCGTGCCGACGCTCTACGTGCGGCTGCTCGCCGAGCCGGGCCTGACGCAGGACGCCTGCCGCAACATGCGGCTCTTCGTCTCGGGCTCGGCACCGCTGCTGATCGAGACCTTCAACGCCTTTCGCGACCGCACCGGCCACACCATCCTCGAGCGCTACGGCATGAGCGAGACGGTGATGCTGACCTCCAATCCCTATCAGGAGGACGACAGCCCCCGCGGCGAGCGGCGCGGCGGCACCGTCGGCTTTCCGCTGCCGGGCATCGAGGTGCAGGTGGTCGACGACGCCGGCGAGCGCCTGCCGGTGGGCGAGATCGGCGCCATCCAGGTGCGCGGCGCCAGCGTCTTCAGCGGCTACTGGCGGATGCCGGAGAAGACCCGCGAGGAGTTCACCGCCGACGGCTGGTTCAAGACCGGCGACGTCGGCCGCTGGGACGAGCGCGGCTACCTGAGCATCGTCGGCCGCAGCAAGGACCTGATCATCAGCGGCGGCTACAACGTCTACCCGGCCGAGGTCGAGGCCGCGCTCAACGAGCTGCCCGGCGTCGCCGAGAGCGCGGTGGTCGGCGCGCCGCACCCCGACTTCGGCGAGGGCGTGGTCGCGGTGGTCGTGCCCCGCCCCGGCGCCGCGCGCGAGGCGGCGCCGCTGATCGACGAACTGAAGCGGCGCATCGCGCGGTTCAAGGTGCCCAAGCACCTGTTCTTCGTCGACGAGCTGCCGCGCAATGCCATGGGCAAGGTGCAGAAGAACGTGCTGCGCGAGCAGGTCGCCGGGCTTTTCAGCGGCTGAGCGGCGAGGCGTCCGCAACCACGGCGCGCGGGCGCAGCTCGCCGGGCGCCAGGCCGCTCGCCGCGGTCCGCCGGCCGCATCGACGCAGCCGGGCCAGGCGTCGTGTCCCGCGCCGGCAACCGCCAGCAGCCGGCTGCGCTCGCCCCGGTCTCCCATGCAAGGCCTTGCAGAAGTGGGCGGGAAAGACGCCGTCGTGCTCGCCAGCGACGACCGCGACCCGCCCTCGGCGGCGTGCCGCAACTGCGGGCGCCGGACCGCAGCCGCGCGGTCACCTGCTTGCGCCTGCGAGGACGCCTCGGCATCGAGGCGCCCGCACCTCGCTGCGGGGCCGTTCACTGGCTCAGTGGTTGTGCCGCGGCGTTTTCTCGGCAATGCCGCGGTACTTCAGCGCAAAGTCGAGCGTCGCGCCGTCGACCAGCTGCCCGGCTTTTTCGCGGTACAGCTCTTCCCACGGCGAGTGGCTCGGCGGGACCGGTGGCGCCGGTTCTTCGCGCCGGCGGCGCTCGATCTCCTCGGATGCGACCAGCGCATTGCACGTGCCGGCGCCGAGGTCGACACGGATGATGTCGCCGGTACGCAGCCAAGACAGGCCGCCGCCGACGGCGCTTTCCGGCGACACATTGAGGATCGACGGGCTGTCTGCCGTACCGGACTGCCGGCCATCGCCGAGCGTCGGCAGCGTCTGGATGCCGCGCCGCAGCAAGGCATCGGGCGGCTGCATGTTGACGACCTCGGCCGAGCCCGGCCAGCCGATCGGCCCGGCGCCGCGCATCACCAGGATGCACGTCTCGTCGATCGCCAGCGCCGGGTCGTTGATGCGGTGGTGATAGTCGTCGGAGCCCTCGAAGACGATCGCGCGCGCCTCGAACACGTCCTCGTGCCCCGGCCGGCTCAGGTAGCGACTGCGGAAGGCCTTCGAAATGACCGAGGTCTTGAGGATGCCGAAGTCGAACAGGTTGCCGCTGAGCACCAGAAAGCCGGCTTTCTCCATCAGCGGCGCGTCGAACGGAAAGATGACCTCGCGGTCGGTGGCCTCACGGCCTTCGATGTTTTCGCCGATGGTCCTGCCGGTCACGCTCAGGCAGTCGCCGATCAGCTTGCCGGCACGCTGCAGCTCGCACATCACGGCGGGCACGCCGCCGGCGCGGAAGAAGCGCTCGCCCAGGTACTTGCCGGCCGGCTGCATGTTGACCAGCAGCGGCAGGTCGTAGGCGTGCCCGGTCCAGTCGGCCGGGTGCAGCTCGACCCCGGCATGGCGCGCCATCGCCATGATGTGGACCTGCGCATTGCTCGAGCCGCCGGCGCAGCTCACCACCGCCAGCGCGTTGAGGAAGCTGTCGCGGGTCAGGATCTTCGACGGCCGCAGGTCCTCGAAGGCCATGCCGACGATGCGCCGGCCGGTTTCATACGCCATCTGCCCGCGCTCGCGGTACGGTGCCGGAATGGCGGCGCTGCCCGGCAGCGACATGCCCAGCGCCTCGGCAACCGCGTTCATCGTCGACGCGGTGCCCATGGTGTTGCAATGGCCCGCCGAGGGCGCGCTGTCGCAGGCGCGCTGCAGGAACTCCTCCTCGTCGATTTCGCCGGCAGCCAGTTTGCGTCGGCTGCGCCAGATGACCGTGCCGGAACCGACCAGTTCGCCGTCGTGCCAGCCGTCGAGCATCGGCCCGCCGGAAAGCACGATCGCCGGAATGTCGACCGTGCTGGCAGCCATGAGTCCCGACGGCATGGTCTTGTCGCAGCCGGTGGTCAGGACGACCGCGTCGATCGGATAGCCGTAGAGGATTTCCACCAGGCCGAGGTAGGCCAGGTTGCGGTCGAGTGCCGCCGTCGGCCGGCGGCAGTTCTCGAAGATCGGATGCACCGGGAATTCCATCGGAATGCCGCCGGCGTCGCGAATGCCCTCGCGCACGCGCCGTGCGAGCTCCAGGTGGATGCGGTTGCATGGCGACAGGTCGCTGCCCGACTGGGCAATGCCGATGATCGGCCGGCCCGAGCGCAGTTCGGCGGGCGTCAGCCCGTAGTTCATGAAGCGCTCGAGATAGAGCGCCGTCATGTCCGAACGCTGCGGATCGGCGAACCAGTCGCGCGAGCGGAACGAACGAGTGGGTTTGTCAGCCATGGCAGCGCTCTACTTTCACTTCTTGGCGCGAATCCGCTCGAGCTCGCTGAACATCTCCTTCGAGGCGCCCTCGCCGAACTCCTTGCTGAACTTGGCCACCACCGGCTGCAGCTTGGCACGCATCTTGGCCTGCTCGGCGGCCGGCATTTCGGTGACCTGCATGCCGGCGGCCTTCAGGTCGGCGATTGCCTTGACATCGAAGTCGCGGATCGTCTTGCGCTCGAACAGGGTGGCTTCGCGGCCGGCGTCCTGCACCGCCTTCTTCTCGTCGGGCGTCAGGCCGTCCCAGGCCTTCTTCGACATCAGCAGCACCCAGGCACTGTAGATGTGGCGCGAGGTCACCATGTGCTTCTGCACCTCGAAGAACTTGCTCGCGAGGATCGTCGCAGCGGGGTTCTCCTGGCCGTCGACGGCCTTTTGCTCCATTGCCGAATACAACTCGGTGAACGGCATCGGCGTCGCATTGGCACCCAGCGCGCTGAAGGTATCGATGAACAGCGGGTTCTGGATCACGCGCAACTTCAGGCCGGCGATGTCATCGGCCTTGGTGATCGGCCGGCGGCTGTTGGTGATGTGGCGAAAGCCGTTTTCCCAAAAGCCCAGCCCGACCAGACCCTTCTCGGGCAGTTGGTCCAGCAACTTCTTGCCGAAGGGGCCGTCGAGCAGGGCGTCGGCTTCCTGCTCGTTGTTGATCGTCAACGGCAGGTTGAGCACGCCGAAGTCCTTGACCAGGCTGGTCAGCGTCGAGCTGTCCGGTATGGTCATTTCCTGGGTGCCGCCGCGCAGCGCCGAGATCATCGTCACGTCGTTGCCGAGCGCGCCGCTGGCGTAGACCTTGGCGGTGAGCTTGCCGCCGGTCTTCTGCGACAGCAACTCGGCAAAGCGCTTTGCCGCAACACCCTGCGGATGGTCCTCGGAAAGGCCGATGCCGATTTTCAGCACCTTCTGCGCTGCCACCGGGCCGGCCAGTGCGGCCAGCAGGGCCGCGCTCAGAAACAGGGTTCGGGTCTTGAGTGCCATGGGGAATGTCTCCTTGAATTCGAGAGTCTGGGGGGTGAACGAGCGGGGAAGAATAGCCAAAGGATGGAGGAGCCGGGCGTTGGGGGTCGCGCTGCCGGGGTGCAGAGCGCCCGCGATCAGCCGTCGATCAGCGGCGGGTCCCAGGCGTGGACCGTCTGCGGCCGGTTGCCGGGGGTGATCCGGTCGCCGGGCTCGAGCATCATGAACGGTACGCCAGGGCGGCCCTGCGGCACGATGCCCGCATCGAAGGCTGCCAGCGCCGACAGCCCCGCCGGCAACAGCTTCGACGCGTCGATCTCGGCCGGCACCGCGCGCAAGTCGCGTCGTGTGCCGTCGCTGTGCAGCAGCGCGGGCGTTTTGTGGCCCTCGGGGCCGTGGGGTGAAAGTTTCATGGTGTCTTCGGCTCAACGGCCCCGCGGGACCAGCGACTGGCCGCAAGCCCTCGGCTGGACGGTGATTCGGAAAAGGTATTACTTAACGCAATGCTAAGTCGAGCGCTGCTTCAAAAAAAGCGGGTTTTCCCGATATCGTCTGACAATAAAAACGGCGATGCTGCGAAACCCGCAGGCTTGACAGTGCCGCGAACACCCGATTGCGCGGCACGCCCCTTCCAGCCCATGAGCCCTACAGCGCACGACGACCTCTATCGACAGCCTGTCGAGCGCAAGAGCCGGCATGCCCAGATCGTGCGCGAACTGGGGGTCGGCATCGTTTCCGGCGCGCTCGGGCCAGGCGCCCGCTTGCCGGCAGAGGCCCGGCTCTGCGCCGACTACGGCGTCAGCCGGCCGGTGCTGCGCGAGGCGGTCAAGGTACTCGTCGCCAAGGGGCTGGTGATGTCGCGGCAGAAGGCCGGCGCCACGGTCCGCCCGCGCGCTGCCTGGCACATCCTCGATCCGGACGTGCTTTACTGGGTGACGCAGACGATGCCGACACCGCAATTCGTCGACATGCTGCTGACCGCGCGCAAGGTCTTCGAGCCTGCCGCCGCTGCGCTGGCCGCAACCGTCGCCAGCAGCGCGCAGCTCGATGCGGTGCGCAGGGCCTACGACGGCATGGAAGCAGCCCGCAGCGTCGAGGAAACGCTCGAACCCGACCTGGCGTTCCACCGGGCGGTTGCCGAAGCGACGGGAAACGATTTGCTGGTCTACATCGGCAGCATGCTGTCGCTGGCGTTGCGCGAATCGATCCGGGTGGCGCACGCACACCCCGACGCACAGCGGCTTTCGCTGCCGCGCCACAAGGCGATCCTGACGGCGCTGCTGAACCGCGACGCGTTGGCGGCGCGCCAGGCCGCGCTGCTGCAACTCGACAGCGCGCGCGACGATCTGGAGGTGGTCCTCAGCCGCCGCAGCGAGCCGCTGCCGCTGAGCTGAAGGCCGGCCGCGCTGCGCGTCGGTTGCTGGCACCTTCGGCTCAGACCCGCCGCTCGGCCGAGGGAAGCGCTGTTGCGCACGGCTTTTCGTCTGCCGTCGATCAAGCGCCCGGCCAGCGGCTTGCCCTTGCACCGCCGTACCGCCTTGCCCTGACAGGCAGGCTGCCCGGTCCTCGACCCGAACCTTTCCACAGAAACCCCTATGCCCGCTGCACTCCGTTCCGCC
This sequence comes from uncultured beta proteobacterium, assembly GCA_963826695.1. GTDB lineage: Bacteria > Pseudomonadota > Gammaproteobacteria > Burkholderiales > Burkholderiaceae_C > CAWGXZ01. Next base: position 83,579 of record CAWGXZ010000003.1, on the reverse strand, counting down.
CCCCTGACGCTCGCCCTGAGCCTGGCTTTTGCCGCTGCCGGCGCGTTTGCGCAGGCCTCGCCCCAGTCGGCCGAGATCGATCGCGTCCTGGCGAGCCCGACCTACAAGGCGGCAGTGGCCGTGATCGACCGCGAGCATGGCCGCATCGTCGAGGACGGCATCAAGCTGACCGAGATCCCGGCGCCGCCATTCAAGGAAGAAGTCCGGGCGCGCGAGTTCGAGAAGATGCTCCGGGCGGCTGGCCTTTCCGACGTCCGCATCGACGAGGAAGGCAATGTCCTCGGCGTGCGCAAGGGAACCCGCAGCGACGGCAAGTTCGTCGTCGTCTCGGCACACCTCGACACCGTCTTCCCGCCGGGGACCGACGTCAAGGTCAAACGCCAGGGCACGCGGCTGATGGCGCCCGGCATCGGCGACGACACGCAAAGCCTGGCGGTGCTGACCGGCTTCGTGCGCGCGATGAAGGAGGCCAATGTCAGAACCCGCGACGACATCCTTTTCGTCGGCACCGTCGGCGAGGAAGGCCCGGGTGACCTGCGTGGCGTGCGCCACCTGTTCACCAAGGGCAGCTACAAGGACAAGATCAAGTCGTTCTTCTCGGTCGAGTCGGGCGCCATCAACATCATCACCAACGGCGGCGTCGGCTCGCGTCGCTACCGGGTGACGTTCAGCGGCCCGGGCGGCCACAGCTTCAGCGCGTTCGGCCTGGTCAACCCGATGTTTGCGCTCGGCCAGGCGGCCGCCGAGTTCTCGCGCATCCAGGTGCCCGCCACGCCGAAGACGACCTACAGCATCGGCCTGATCGGCGGCGGCACTTCGGTCAACTCGATTCCGCTCAGCGGCTGGATGGAGGTCGACATGCGTTCCGAGTCGCCGGCCGAGTTGAAGCGGGTCGAAGACCGGATGCTGAAGATCGTCCAGGACGCCGCCGACGCCGAGAACTTCGCGCGTTCGCCGAAGGAAGGCAAGGTCACCGTCGAGGCCAAGCTGATCGGCGACCGGCCGGCCGGCAACACGGACATGAAGAGCGACCTGGTGCAGTTCGCAAGGAGCGCGATCGAGGCTGGCGGCTACAAGGTCGCCTACCAGTGGAGCTCGACCGACTCGAACCTGCCGATGAGCCTGGGTATTCCGGCGCTGACCATCGGCCGCATGGCCCCCGACAAGGGCGGTCGCGCGCACTCGCTCGACGAGTGGCTCGACGTCGAGAAGGCGCCGATGGTGAAAGCCATGTCGACCACGCTCGGCATCATCCTCGCGGCGACCGGGCTGGAGTGAGCGCCACCGCACGGCCGGTCCCAGGGACGCGCTCCGTCCCGCGCGGTGGCACCGTGCGCAGCGCGCAGGTGTTCGGATGAAGCTGCAGCGGCGCCGTGTGCTCGCCGCGGTGGCGCTGCTGGCGGTGAGCCGCGCCGCAGCCGCCGAGCCGCCGCGTATCCGCATGTTCGAGCTGTACAAGGACGGAAAGGCATTCTCGGACACGGCCCAGCGGCTGGCCGGCAAGCCGGTGACGATGCAGGGCTTCATGGCGCCGCACCTGAAGGTCGACTCCGACTTCTTCGTGCTGTCGAACAGCCCCGTCGAAACCTGCCCGTTCTGCGCCTCCGAAGACCAGTGGATCGACACCATCGTCTTCGTGCGCATGAAGAGGCGCCAGGAGGCGGTCCGCCCCGGCGACCTGATCGAGGTCGTCGGCCGCCTGGAGATCGGGCCGCAGACCGACGCCGCGACCGGTTTCGTCAGCCGCGTGCGGCTGGTCGAGGCGACGTTCAGGCGGCCATGACCGCCGGCGCCGGCGGACTGTCGCTGCGGGCCGTCAGCGCGACTTTCGGCGACGCCGATGGCGCCGACATCCTCGCCCTCGATGCGGTCAGCGCCGAATTCCCGGACGGCTGCCTCTCGGCCGTGACCGGGCCGTCGGGATCGGGCAAGTCGACGCTGCTGCAGGTGCTGGCCGGCATCGTGCAACCGCAGCAGGGCGAGGCGGTGCACGGCACGGTGGTCGTCAGCCGGTTGCCCGAGCGCCGGCGCGATGCCTGGCGGCTGGCGCACTGCGGCATGGTGTTTCAGGATTTCCGCCTGATCGACGAGCTCGACCCGCTCGGCAACGTGCTGCTGCCGGCGCAGTTCGACCGCCTGCGGGTGGCCGATTCGCTGCGCCGGCGGGCTGCCGAACTGTTGGCGCACTTCGAGTTGCCGCTGCGCGCCGGGCCGGTGGCACGGCTGTCGCGCGGCGAGCAGCAGCGCGTGGCGCTGGCGCGCGCGCTGCTGCTCGACCCGTCGATCATCCTGGCCGACGAGCCGACGGCCAGCCTCGACGGCGAGAATGCCCGGCGCATTGCCGGCGAGCTGCTGGCTCTCGCCCGCGCCGGAAAGACCGTCGTCGTGGTCAGCCATGACGAGCAGCTGGTCGGGCGCGCCGACCGTGTCGTGTCGCTGAAGGCCGGGCGCGTGCAGGCGGCCACATCATGAATCCCTGGCCGGTGGTCGGCGCGGCGCTGCGCCGCTACCGCTTCAGCGCACTGGCCTTCGTGGCGCTGGTCGCCGCCGGCGTGATGCTGGCGGTGGCCATCGTCTCGCAGGAGCGCGCCCTGCGCCAGGGCAGCGCACGTGCGGCGGACCGCTTCGACATCATCGTCGCGCCGCCCGGCAGCCGCACCGATGCGCTGCTCACCGGCGTCTTCCTGCGCCCCGGATCGAGCCAGCTGCTCGCTGCGCCGCTGACGGCCGCACTGCTCAACGACCCGCGTGCGGGCTTCGTTTCGCCGCTCGCCTTCGGCGACAGCCACCGCGGCGCGCCGGTGGTCGGCGTCACCTTGGCGCTGGTCGGCCATCTATCGGGGCCGCTGGCGGAAGGCCGGCTGTTCGCCGCGCGCAACGAAGCCGTCGTCGGCGCGGCGTCGGCGTTGAAGGTCGGCGACCGCTTCCAGCCCGCCCACGGCGTGCACCACGCCGGCGAACAGGTCGGCGGCGACGAGGCGCTCGATGCACACGAGCTGCAGCTGACGGTCGTCGGCCGGATGCAGGCGACCGGCTCGCCGTGGGACCGCGCGGTGGTGGTCCCGGTGGAAACCGTCTGGTCGCTGCACCAGCTGCCCGACGGGCATGCCGAAGGGTCGACACAGATCGGCCCGCCGTTCGACGCCGCGCGCACGCCGGGCATCCCGGCCGCGGTGGTCCATCCGGCCAACCTGGCCGAGGCCTACCGGCTGCGCAGCGCCTACACCGGCCGCGAGTCGATGGCCTTCTTCCCGGCCGAGGCGCTGGTGCAGCTGTATGCCGTGCTCGGCGACATCCGCCAGCTGATGAGCCTGCTGGCGCTGGTGACGCAGGCGCTGGTGCTGCTGTCGATCGTTGCCAGCGTCTTCATCCTGTTCCGCTTGCTGATGCCGCAGTTCGTGACCCTGCGCGCGCTCGGCGCGCCGCGGGCCTACATCTTCGCCATTGCCTGGGGCTTCACCGCATTGCTGGTCGCCGCCGGCGTGGTGTTCGGACTCGCGGGCGGCTATGCGCTGTCGTTCGCCATCAGCCGCTGGCTCGCCGGCATGACCGGCGTGAGCCTGCAGCCGGCGTTGGGCGCGACCGAAGCCTGGATGGCGCTGGCGATCCTGGGCGTCGGCCTGGTGCTGGCCTGGTTGCCGGCGTGGCGCATGCAGCGGGTCGAGCTCGCCGGGGCCATGAAGGCGTACTGAGCAATCGCTGCCGGTCCCGGCTCAGACGACCTTGCCGGGATTGAGCAGGTTCTTCGGATCGAGTGCGGACTTCAGCGTGCGCATCAGCGCGATCTCCTCGGGCGAACGCGCATGCGCCAGCCAGCGGCGCTTCGACGTGCCGATGCCGTGCTCGGCCGACACCGTGCCGCCGTACTGCCTGACCAGACCGTAGACAGCGGCCTCGACGGCATCCTTCGGTTGCCCGGCGGCACCGGGCTGGAAGACGACGATGTGCATGTTGCCGTCGCCGATATGGCCGTAGAAGATGCTTTCGCAGCCAGGGGCGTGTGCAGCGAGTTCGGCCTTGCAGCGGCGCGCGTACTCGTCCATGGTCGGCACCGGCAGGCCGATGTCGAAGGCAAGGTGCCCCGGCCAGACGGGATGCAGCTCGCTCACGGCATCGCGAACACCCCAGAAGGCCTTTTCGTCGCCGACCGACTGCGCAACGACCGCGTCGAGCACGGTGCCGTCCTCGAGCAGCTTGCCGAGCCAGTTCTCGAAACGCGGCGCGTCGACCGCGGGGTCGGTACCGAGTGCCTCGATCAGCACGTACGCGCCATGGCCGCCGTCGTTGCTGCCGAAGGGATTGCGCGCACCCAGGCGCGTCGTGGCCATCTGCCAGTAGTCGGGCCACATGACTTCGAAGGCCGAGAGCAAGGGGCCCAGTTCGCCGCGTGCCGCGGCGAGCAGCTGCAACACCGCGGCGAAGTCGTCCACGGCGCAGATCGCCACCATGGTCGACGCGGGCTTGGCAAACAGCTTGAGCACGACGCGGGTGATGATGCCGAGCGTGCCTTCGCTGCCGATGAAGAGGTGCTTCAGGTCGTAACCGGCGTTGTTCTTGATCATCTTGTTGAGGCTCGTCACGAGGGTGCCGTCGGCCAACACCACCTCGATGCCGAGCACCATCTCGCGCGCCATGCCGTAGCGGATCACCCGGTTGCCGCCCGCATTGGTCGCGAGGTTGCCGCCGATCGCACACGAGCCACGCGCGCCGAGGTCGAGCGGACAGAAGAAGCCGGCCTCGGCCGCGGCCTGCTGCACGGTCTCCAGCGGCGTTCCGGCAAGCACGGTCATCGTTGCCGATGCGGCGTCGACTTCCTGCACGCCGACGAGTCGTTCCAGCGACAGCGCGATTTCGCCGACCCCGGCCCGGCTGCCGCCGCAAAGCCCGGTCAGGCCGCCTTGCGGCACGACCGCCACGCCGTGCTCGTGGCAGACGCGCATCGCATGGGCCACGCCCGCCGGGTCGGCTGGCCGGACGACCGCGCGGGGACGCGCTGGCGGCAGGCCGCTGTAGTCGTTGCAGTTGCGCAGCGGCACGTCGTCGCCGACCCGCACCGCCGTGGGCCCGAGTTGTTGCAGCAGGGCTTCGAGGACGCGGTCGCCAGCGGTTGCGGTGTTCATGGGTGGCTGTGGGTAAGGGGTTGAGGCGACGCCCAGGCTGTCCGGGCCGGCAGAGCGCCGAAGCAGGCGTCGAGATCGGCGGGGTGCGTGCGGCCGGCGGGTTCGTCAGACTCGGCGTAGTGGACCATGCCCACGGCGGTGCTGCGAACGACCGACCAAGCCGTCGCCTGGCTGCGGACCTGCCGTTCGCCCGGCACGATTCGGCGTTCGTCTGGCTTCTCCGCACCGCCATGCGGTAGCGGGCCGCATGGCTCGGTGTTCACCGTGCCGCCGTGGCGACCCACCCGCCGCCGAGCGCCTGGATCAGCGCCACGGCGGTGGTCTGCCGGTCGGCAAGCAACTGCACCAGTGAACGGCGGGCATTCAAGGCGCTCGCCTGCGCCGTGACCACCTCGGTGTACGACACCTGGCCGGCCAGATAGCGGTTCTGCACCTGGGCCTGGACCAGGTCGGCGGCATGGGCCGCCTGCCGGCGCAGGGCCTCCTGCTGCGTGAGCACCCGCGTCGCCGCAAGCTGGTTCTCGACGGTCTGGAACGCGGTGAGCACCGTCTGGCGGTAACGCGCCACGGCAGCGTCGCTGCCGGCCAGCGCGGCATCGACCCGCGCGCGCCTGGCACCAGCGTCGAAGAGCGTCTGCACGGTCGAAACGCCGAACGACCAGAGCAGGCTCGATGCGCTGAACAGATTGCCCAGCTGCCCGGCACCCAGTCCCGCCGACGCGTTCAGGCCGAAGCTCGGATAGAAGGCCGTGCGGGCGATGCCGATCTGCGCATGGGCCGCGGCGACGCGGCGCTCGGCCGCGGCAATGTCGGGACGGCGCTGCAGCAAGGTCGAGGGAATGCCGGCCGGCACATCGGGAACCGCTGGCCGCCAGTCGGCAACCGGGGCAATCGCGAAATCGCCCGGTGCCCTGCCGATCAGCACGGCAATCGCATGTTCGAACTGGGCGCGCGAGCGTGCCAGGCCGATCGAGTCGGCCTCGGCGTTGGCGAGCTGCGTCTCGGCCTGCAGCAGGTCGGTGCGGCCAACGACGCCGGCGGCGTAGCGGTTGCCGGCGATCTGCAGCGAGCGGCGGTAGCCGGCAATCGTCTGCTCGAGCAGCGCCTTTTGGGCATCGCTCTGGCGCAGGCCGAAGTACGCGGCGGCGAGTTCGCCCTGCGCAGAGAGCCGCGCCGCCGCCAGGTCGGCTGCGCTGGCCGCCGCGCCAGCGGCTGCGCTTTGCCCCGCGAGTCGCAGGCGACCCCAGACATCGGGCTCCCAGCTGGACCCGATCGATAGCTGGAAGCTGCTGCGTTCGGCCGTGCCGCCTCCGCCCGAACGGCCGGCGCCACCGTCGAGGCCCACCACCGGGAACAGCGCAGCGCGCTGCTCGGCAACCAGCGCCCTCGCCTGCGCATACGCGGCCGCCGCAGCGGCGACGTTCTGGTTCGAAACTTCCACCTGGGCGACGAGCTGGTCGAGCAGCGGATCGCCGAAAAGCTGCCACCACGGGCCGCGCTCGAGTGCGTCGGCCGGCGCGGCGGCCACCCAGCCCTCGGCCTGCCGCCAGGTGGCCGGCACGGCGGTTTCGGGACGCCGATCGTCCGGGCCGACCGCACAGCCGGCGCTCGCCAGCATCAGAGCGGCCAGCGCGGTCAGGCAGGCGCGCCGGCCGGCGCACGCGGCAGGCCCGGTTCGGACGAGACCTGGAATCGAGAAGTGCGGGTTCATGGAGCTTCCGGTTGCAAGGCGGCGCAGGCGCGCTGCGGCCCGCTTCGGTGCCCGCGCGATGCGCCGCGCCGCAGCTTGTCGAGCAGCAGGTAGACCACCGGCGTGGTGATCAGCGTCAGGAACTGGCTGGCGACCAGCCCGCCGACGATGGCAATGCCGAGCGGCCGGCGCAGCTCGGCGCCCTCGCCGAAGCCGATCGCCAGCGGCAGCGCGCCGAGTGCGGCGGCCAGCGTCGTCATCAGGATCGGCCGGAAGCGCAGCAGGCAGGCCTCGCGCACCGCGTCGAGCGCCGACAGGCCGCGCGAGCGCTCGGCCTCGAGCGCGAAGTCGATGATCAGGATGGCGTTCTTCTTGACGATGCCGATCAGCAGGAAGACGCCGATCAGCGCCATGATCGAGAACTCCATGTCGAACAGCATCAGCGCGATCACCGCGCCGAAGCCCGCCGACGGCAGCGTCGACAGCACCGTGATCGGGTGCACCAGGCTTTCGTAGAGCACGCCGAGCACCAGGTAGATGACGACGATGGCCGCGAGGATCAACAGTGGCTGCTCCTGCTGCGACTGCTGGGCGCTGCGCGCGCTGCCCTGGAAGCTGCCGCGCACGTTGGCGGGCATGGCAATCTGGGCTTCGGCCTGTTTCACCGCCGCCTGCCCCTCAGGCAGCGTCACGCCTTCGGGCAGGTTGAACGAGACCGTGGTCGCGAGCTCGCCGTCCTGGTGGTTGACCGAGGTCGGGGTGGCGCGCTCCGAGAAGCGGGCGATGGCCGAGAGCGGCACCATCGTCGTCGCTGCCGAGCTGACCGCCTGGCCGGTCGACGAGTCGCGCAGCGCCGGGTTCACGGCGGTCGCCACGCCGCCGGGCGACCGTCGCGCGCCACCGCCGCCGCTGCCTCGCACCGGCACATGCACGTCGTTCAGCGCCTGCGGGCTGCGCGCGTGGCGCGGCGCCACTTCCATGATGACCCGGTACTGGTTCAGCTCGCCATAGACGGTGGCGACCTGGCGCTGGCCGAAGCCGTTGTAGAGCGCGTTGTCGACATCGCGCGCGCTGATGCCGAGCCGCGCGGCGCTGTCGCGGTCGACGTCGACGAAGGTCTCGACGCCGTTTTCCTGCTGGTCGGTGTCGACGTCGACCAGCTCCGGCTGGCGTTTCATCGCCTCGGCCAGCCGCGTCGCCCAGACGCGCAGGTCGGCGTCGTTGTCGCTCTTCAGCGTGTACTGGTAGGTCGAGTTGCTCTGGCGGCCGCCCATTCGCAAGTCCTGCACCGGGTTGAGGAACAGCGACACGCCGGTGACGCGCGCCAGCTGCGGCCGCAGCCGGGCGATCACGGCCTGGCCGCCGACATGCGCCTTGCCGTCGCCGCCGCGCTCGGCCAGCGGCTTGAGGTTGACGAACAGGAAGCCGCCACCGGCGCGGCCGCCGCCGGTGAAGCCGACCACGGTGTCGACCGCCGGATCGCGGCGGATGATGTCGACCAGCTCGCGCAGCTTGCCCTGCATCGCGGTGAACGAGATGCTCTGGTCGGCGCGCAGTCCGCCGCTGATCTGGCCGGTGTCCTGCTGCGGGAAGAAGCCTTTCGGCACGGCGATGAACAGCCAGACGTTGAGGCCGATCACGGTGACGAGAATCAGCATCACCAGCACCCGGCTCGCCAGCGCCCAGTCGAGACTCGCGGCGTAGGTGCGGTGCAGCCGGTCGAAGCCACGCTCGAAGAAGCGAGCCAGACGGCCCGGCCGCTTCGAAGGATCGGCGGGCTCGAGCAGCCAGGCGCACATCATCGGCGTGGTGGTCAGCGAGATGACCAGCGAAATCAGCACCGCCACCGACAGCGTGACCGCGAACTCGCGGAACAGCCGGCCGACCTGCCCGCCCATGAACAGCAGCGGAATGAACACCGCCACCAGCGAGACGCTGATCGACAGCACGGTGAAGCCGACCTCGCGCGCGCCGAGCAATGCCGCCTGCATCCGGTTCATGCCGGCCTCGATGTGCCGGGCGGTGTTCTCGAGCACGACGATCGCGTCGTCGACGACGAAGCCGGTGGCAACAGTCAGCGCCATCAGGCTGAGGTTGTTCAGGCTGAAGCCGAGCAGCACCATGACGGCGAAGGTGCCGAGCAGCGACACCACCGTGGCCACTGCCGGAATCAGCGTCGCCCGCGCGCTGCGCAAAAAGGCGCTGACCACCAGCACCACCAGCACGATCGAGATCAGCAGCGTCAGCTCGACCTCGTGCAGGGCGGCGCGGATCGAATGCGTGCGGTCCGACGCGACCTGCAGCCGGATGTCGCCCGGCAGTTGCGCCTGCAGTTCGGGCAACAGCGCGCGGATGCCGTCGACGGTCTCGATGACGTTGGCATCGGGCTGCCTCGTCACCAGCACCACCACCGCCGGCTGGCCGTTGAAGAGGCCGATGGTGCGCGTGTCCTCGACGCTGTCGACCACATCGGCCACATCGGCCAGCCGCACCGCCGCGCCATTGCGCCAGGCGACCACCAGGCCGCGGTAGTCGGCCGCGCTGCGGCCATCGCCCGCGGCGCTGGCGCTGTAGATCTGCAGCCGGCGACCCTCGCCCTCGATCGCACCCTTCGGCCGGTTCGCCGCACTCGACTGCAGCGCGGCGCGGACATCCTCCATGCTCAGGCCGTAGCGGTTCAGCGCGAACGGCAGCAGCTCGACCCGCACCGCGGGCAGCGAGCCGCCGCCGAGTTCGACATCGCCGACGCCCTCGGCCTGTGCCAGCTTTTGCTGGACGATGTTCGAGACGGCGTCGTAGACCTGCCCCGGCGAGCGTGTCGCCGAGGTCAGCGCCAGGATCATCACCGGCGCGTCCGCAGGATTGGCCTTGCGGTAGGTCGGGTTGCTGCGCAGGGTGGCCGGCAGGTCGGCGCGCGAGGCGTTGATCGCCGCCTGGACCTCGCGCGCCGCGGCGTCGATGTTGCGGTTCAGCTCGAACTGCAGGCTGACGCGGGCGCTGCCCGCGCCGCTGTTCGAAGTCATTTCGCTGACCCCGGCGATCGCGCCCAGCCGCCGCTCGAGTGGCGTTGCCACGCTCGACGCCATCGTCTGCGGGCTGGCACCGGGCAGGCGTGCGCTGACCGAGATCGTCGGATAGTCGACCTGCGGCAGCGGCGAGACCGGCAGCACGAAGAAGCTGGCGATGCCGGCCAGGGCGATGCCGATCGTCAGCAACACCGTGGCGACGGGGCGGCGGACGAAGAAGGAGGAGAGGTTCATGGACGTGCAGCGGGCCTGCCACCTTGCAGGCACCGAGGCGACGAATCGGCGAAACGCCGCGTCAGGCTGTGCCGGATCGGTCGAGTCAAACCCACCTTTTGAAGGCTCAAAGACGGGTTGCGTCCAACAACCCACAACCCTTGCCGATGACGCGGCTGACTTCGGGCTTCTGGAAGATGCCGCCCAGGTTCGTCAGCCGATCGAGCCTTGCCTGGCCCTCGCTGCGTTGGTTGGGGTCGTTGAAGTCGGCAATGTCGCTGCGTGCGAGCCGCGGGTCGACATCGAGCCGAAGCTGGCTGATCTGCTTTTTGATCCGTTCGTGTGAACAACGTCGGCAACCGACTCACGGGCAGCGCGCGGCCATGCGCTCCAATGCGGCCTCGAGCGGCGGCAGGTCCTGTTCGACGACGAGCCAAACCGCGGCCAGATCGATCCCCAGATAGCCGTGGACGATGACGTTGCGAAAGCCGGCGAGTTCGCGCCACGGCATCGGCTCGGTGGACCGGATCTCGGCCGAAAGGCGCTGGCTCGATTCAGCAAGCGTCTGCAGATTGCGGATGACGGCGTCCTGCACCATGCGCGACGACTCGAAGGTCGAGCGCTCGCCCCTTGCGTATTCGCGGATGCGATCGATGCATTCCCGCATGTGCGCGAGCAGCACGACATCGGCATCGCGCCCGGCAATCACAGGGACACGGCGTCGGCAAGCACCCTGGCGCGCAAGGCCGGGTGCAGACTTGCTTCGGTGACGACATCGACGCGTCGCCCGAGCAATTCCTGCGCATCCTGCAGCAGCCCTCCTAGCGCGAGCGCACTGATGCCGGGGGCCAGCCTGACCAGCAGATCGACATCGCTGTCGTCGCGAGCTTCGCCTCGCGCCATCGAACCGAACACGCGCACATCGGTGACCCCGCGACGGCGGGCAAGCGACAAAAGCTGTTTGCGGTGCGATTCGATGAGGGCGTGCATGTCGGGCCCAGTGTATCGAGGCGACAGTCATGGTGCGAGCGCAGGCTGAGACTGTCTCCGGCCTGCTTTAGACGGGTCGAGGCGGGTCGATCCGGCGGTTCGTGCCGGGCCTCAGCCGCCGTCCCAATCGGTCGAACCCCAGATAGATCACCGGCGTCGTGAACAGCGTCAGCAACTGGCTGACGATCAACCCGCCGAAGATGCTGATGCCGAGCGGCCGGCGCAGCTCGGCGCCCTCGCCCCAGCCGAGCATCAGCGGCACGGCGGCGAACAGCGCCGCCAGCGTCGTCATCAGGATCGGCCGCAGCCGCAGCAGCGCCGCCTGGTGGATCGCCTTCCGGGGCGGCATGCCCTCGTTGCGCTCGGCGTCGATGGCGAAGTCGATCATCATGATCGCGTTCTTCTTGACGATGCCGATCAGCAGGATGATGCCGATGATGCCGATCACGCCCAGGTCCTCGCCGGCGAGCATCAGCGCGAGCAGCGCGCCGACGCCTGCCGAGGGCAGCGTCGAGAGGATCGTCAGCGGGTGGATGAAGCTCTCGTAGAGCACGCCGAGGACGATGTAGACGCAGACCACCGCGGCGAGGATCAGCCACAGCTGGCTGGCAAGCGACTGCTGGTAGGCGCCTGCCGCGCCGAGGAAGGTCATCGTCACGCTCGGCGGCAGCCGGGCGTCGACGGCGGCCTGCCGGATCGCATCGACCGCCTGACCGAGCGAAACGCCGGGCGCGGTGTCGAAACCGAGCGTCGTCGCCGGGTACTGCGCGACATGCGTCACCTGCAGCGGCGCCGGGCGCTCGCTGATCCTGGCGATCGCCGAGAGCGGCGTCGTGCCGCCCGAGCTGGTCTTCAGGTGCAGCAGGCCGAGCGACTCGGGCGTGGTCAGCAGGTCGGGCCGGGCCTCGAGAATCACCCGGTACTGATTCGTTTCGGTGAAGATGGTCGAGACAATGCGCTGGCCGAAGGCGCTGTAAAGCGCCTCGTCGACCGCCGACGCGCTGATGCCCAGGCGCGACGCGGTGTCGCGGTCGATGTCGATGAAGGCGGCGAGTCCGGTTGCCGCGGCGTCCGAGACGACGTTGCGCACCTGCGCCACCGACTGCAGCCGCTGCGCCAGCGTGTTCGCCCACTGCGCCACGGTGGCGGTGTCGGCGCCCTCGAGCGAAACCCGGTATTGCGTCGGGCCGCTTTCGGCGTCGATCGTCAGGTCCTGCGTCGGCTGCAGGTAGATCGTCACGCCGGCCACCTGCGCGACGCGCTCGCGCAGCCGGTCGATGATCGCCTGCGGGCCGCCGCTGCGGCCGTCCTTCAGGTTGATCAGCATCCGGCCGGTGTGCAGCATGGTGTTGTTGCCAGCGTCGACGCCGACGAAGGAACTCAGGCTCTCGACCGCCGGGTCGTCGAGCAGCGCTTGCGCCGCCGCCTGCTGCAGGGCGGACATGCGCGCGTACGAGACCGCCTGCGCGGTTTCGATGCGCGCCTGCAGCTGGCCGGTGTCCTGCGTCGGGAACAGCCCCTTCGGTATCCACAGGTAGAGCAGCACGGTCAGCAGCAGCGTCGCCAGCGCGACGACCAGGGTCATCCCCTGGCGGTCGAGGACGAACACCAGCGCCCGGTCGTAGCGGGCCACGACCTGGTCGAAGGCACGCTGGAATCGCCTGCCGAACGAGCCCGGGCCGGCGGCAGCGTGGCCGGCGCGCAGCCAGCGCGCCGACATCATCGGCACCAGCGTCAGCGAGACGACGCCGGAGATCAGGATGGTGATCGCCAGCGTGACCGCGAATTCGCGGAACAGCCGGCCGACGATGTCGCCCATGAAGAGCAGCGGGATCAGCACCGCGATCAGCGACACCGTCAGCGAGACGATGGTGAAGCCGATCTGTGCCGCGCCCTTCAGCGCCGCGGCCATCGGCGTCTCGCCGGCCTCGATGTAGCGGGCGATGTTCTCGATCATGACGATCGCGTCGTCGACGACGAAGCCGGTGGCGATCGTCAGCGCCATCAGGCTGAGGTTGTTCAGGCTGTAGCCGAGCAGAACCATCGCGCCGCAGCTGCCGATCAGCGAGATCGGCACCGCCAGGCTGGCGATCACCGTGGCGCGGAAATCGTGCAGGAAGGCGAAGATCACCAGCACCACCAGCCCCACCGCGAGCAGCAGCTCGATCTCGACATGGCGCACCGAGGCCCGAATCCCCGTCGTGCGGTCGCTCAGCACCTGCACCTCGACGCTCGCCGGCAGCCCGGCCTGCAGCTCGGGCAGGCGGGCCTTGATCGCGTCGACCGTGGCGATGACGTTGGCGCCCGGCTGGCGCTGCACGTCGAGCACGATCGCCGGCCGCAGCCCCTGCCCCGCCGACGCCGCCCAGGCGCCGAGCCGGTTGTTCTCGGCGCTGTCGACGATGCGCGCCACGTCGGCGAGGCGCACCGGCGCCTGGTTGCGCCAGGCGACGACCAGCTGCGCGTACTCGGCGGCGGTCAGCAGCTGGTCGTTGGCATTGATCGTGTAGGCGCGCGTCGGTCCGTCGAAGCTGCCCTTGGCGCTGTTGGCATTGGCCGCCGCAATCGCCGTGCGCAGGTTGTCGAGCCCCAGGCCATACGACGCAAGCGCCTGCGTATCGGCCTGGATGCGCACGGCAGGACGCTGCCCGCCGCTCAGCGACACCAGGCCGACACCCGAGACCTGGCTGATCTTCTGCGCCAGGCGCGTGTCGACGAGGTTCTGCACCTCGGTCAGCGGCATGGTCGCCGAGGTGATCGCCAGCGTCAGCACCGGCGCGTCGGCAGGGTTCACCTTGGCATAGACCGGCGGCGCCGGCAGGTCGGCCGGCAGCAGCGAGCCACCGGCGTTGATGGCGGCCTGCACCTCCTGCTCGGCGACGTCGAGCGTCTGGCCGAGGCCGAACTGCAGGGTGACGATCGAGACCCCGGCCGCGCTGGTCGAGCTCATCCGCTGCAGCCCCGACATCTGGCCGAAGTTGCGCTCGAGCGGCGCGGTGACGGTCCGGCTCATCACCTCGGGGCTGGCACCGGGATAGAGCGTGCGCACCTGGATCGTCGGATAGTCGACCTGCGGCAACGCCGAGAGCGGCAAAAAGCGAAACCCGAGGATGCCCGCGAGGACGATCGCCAGCATCAGCAGCGACGTCGCCACCGGCCGTTCGATGAACGGGCGCGAGGGGTTGAGGGCGCTGGCGGCGGGCCGGAGGTCGCTGGCAGGCGCCGCTGCACCTGCGTCCACCTGCCGGGTGGCAGGGGCGGAATTGCCCGCGTCAGGCGCATCACCCGCAGGCATGGAACGGCCGGCACCCGGCGCGCGGGCCGCACCGACGTTGTCGGCCGCAAGCGTCGTGCGCGCGCCGCCTGCCTCGGCAGGTTGGACACCCGTCGGCGCCACGGGCGGTGGCGCGCCGGCGGTCACTGCGCAGCCGCGTCGGACGCGCGGCGGCGGCGCGGTGCGGACGCGGCTTGCGGCGGCGTCGGTGCCTCAGCGTCGTCCACCGCGGCCGCGCGCGCGGCCCGGCGGCTCTGGCGTTCGGCATCGGACAGGCCGCCTCGGCCGAACGCCGGACTGCTTGCGCCGATGGGCGACGCCGACGCGTCGCCTTCGGCCGCCGCAGCCGCACGCGCGGCCCTCCGGCTCTGGCGCTCGGCGTCGGGCAGGCGCGACCCGCCAGGAACAGCGTTGCTCGCGCCAGCGGCGGGTGCCGATGCGGTGGCGCCTTCGCCGCGGCGGTCGTCGGCTGCAGGACCCGCGGCGGCACCGCCGCCCGGCTCGCCGCGTCGGCGCCGACCACCCGCGCCGGAGGCCGGCGTATCGCCGGGCAATGCGACCCGGGCCCCGTCCTTCAGGCGGTCGGCGCCTTCGGTAATCACCTTCTCGCCGGGCTGCAAGCCCGAGGCAACGACCACCCGCGTGTCGGTCGCGGGGCCGCGCTTTACCGGCCGCAGTGCGACGGTACGGGCAGCTTCGTCGAGCACGTAGACGTAATCGCCCTGGCTGCCACTGCGCAGCGCCGCCACCGGCACCACCACCGCGCCTTCGAGCGTCTGCAGCAGCAGCCGGACGTTGACGAACTGGTTCGGGAACAGCGTTTCCCGGGCATTGGCAAAACGCGCCTTGGCGCGGACGGTGCCGGTCTGCACGTCGATCTGGTTGTCGAGCGTCAGGAAGCGCCCGCTGTCGAGCACGGTGGCCCGGCTGCGGTCGAGCGCCGTGACCGCCAGCCGGGCGCCTGCGGCCACGCGGGCCTGCACCTCGGGAACGCGGTCCTGCGGCAGCGAGAATTCGACATCGATCGGCGCCGTCTGGGTGATCCGCACGATACCGCCGGCATCTCCGGGATTGACCACATTGCCGCGATCGACCACCCGCAGGCCGACACGCCCGGCGATCGGCGCGACGACCCGGCTGTAGCCGAGGTTCAGCCGGGCAGAACTCTCGGTGGCCCGGCTCGTCGCGACCGTGCCTTCGAGCTGGCGCACCAGCGCCGCCTGGGTGTCGACGTCCTGCCGGGCGATCGAGTCCTGCTGCAGCAAGGTCCGGTAGCGCTGCAGCGTCAGCCGGGCGTTCTCCAGCTGGGCGGCATCGCGCTGACGCTGGCCGCTCGCCTGCTGCAGCGCGAGCTCGAATGCGCGCGGGTCGATGCGCGCAAGCAGCTGGCCGGCCCGGACCTTCTCGCCCTCCTTGAACAGCACCTCGCGCAGCACGCCCGACACCTGCGGCCGCAGCGTGACCGACGCCACCGGGCTGACGGTGCCGAGCGCCTCGACGGTGATCGGCACATCGGCCTGCTCGGCGACGGCAACACCCACGGTGGTCGACGGCGCACCCCGGCCGCCACGGCCGCCGCGCGCGCCGCCTCCCCCGGCAGCGCCGGGCCCCGCCCCCGGACCGGGCGCTGGCTCGCGCTGCGTCAGGTACCACGACAACCCGACCAGCGCGGCCAGCAACAGCACCGCCAGCGCACTGATCAGCGCGTGGCGGCGAGAGCGTGGTGGCGCCGGGCGCGGTACTTCGGAAGCAGGCATAAGTAGTGGGCGTCGGGAACGAAGTCGCGATGGGCCGGGCCATCGACGGCGATGCAGCAGCTTAGGGCCGTGGTGTTGCTGGATTGTGTTGCGTCGGACGCCGCGATGGCCGCAGGTGCGGACAGCGAAGCGGCCGTGCCGGTCCGACCGAGAATGTGGGCCGCCTGGCACCACCGCCGGACGGGCCGACCCCCGGCGCGCGCCGTGCCAGGGGCTTCCTGCTACGGCCGGCCGAACCTGAACCCATCGCAAAGGAACCTGTCTTGAACACTTCCGACACCTCGCGCGCAACCGCCCCGGATGCAGCGGTCGCCACCTCGCTGCCCGAAGACGGCTGCACCGGAACGCTGGTCGCCCGCGTCTGGGTTCCCGGATCACCCGGCGGCCCGGCGGTCGTGGCGATCCGAGAAAACGGCGTTTTCGACCTTTCGGGCGAATTCGCGACCATGAGCACGCTGCTCGACGTGCCGGACCCGGCAGCGCGGGTGCAGGCGACCGCCGGCAAGCGGCTCTGCGGCGTCGACGAGCTGGTTGCCAATGCGCCTGCAGCGACGCGCGATGCCGGCCGCCCGTTCCTGCTGGCGCCTTGCGACCTGCAGGTGATCAAGGCCGCCGGCGTGACCTTCGCATCGAGCATGGTCGAGCGCGTCATCGAGGAGCAGGCCGGCGGTGATCCGGCGCGCGCGGCCGCCGTGCGCGGTCAGGTGCAATCGCTGGTCGGCGACAACCTGGCCGCGATCAAGCCGGGTTCGGCCGACGCCATGGCGCTGAAGCGCGTGCTGCAGGAACAGGGCCTGTGGTCGCAGTACCTCGAGGTCGGCATCGGTCCCGATGCCGAAGTCTTCACCAAGGCACCGGTGCTCGCCGCGGTCGGCACCGGCGACGACGTCGGCATCCGCAGTGACTCGGCGTGGAACAACCCCGAGCCCGAAGTCGTCCTGGCGGTGTCGGGCCGCGGCGAGATCGTCGGTGCCACGCTCGGCAACGACGTCAACCTGCGCGACATCGAAGGCCGCAGCGCGCTGCTGCTCGGCAAGGCCAAGGACAACAACGCCTCCTGCGCGATCGGCCCCTTCATCCGCCTCTTCGATGCCAGCTACGGCCTCGACGACGTGCGCAGCGAGACGGTGCATCTGCGCGTCGAAGGCAGCGACGGCTTCGTCATGCGCGGCGTCAACTCGATGGCCCGGATCAGCCGGGACCCGACCGAACTCGTCGCCCAGACGATCGCCGCGCACCAGTACCCCGACGGCTTCATGCTCTTCATGGGCACGCTGTTCGCGCCGGTCGAGGACCGCGACGAGCCGGGCGGCGGCTTCACCCACAAGCTGGACGACGTGGTGTCGATCCGCAGTGCGCGGCTGGGCGAGTTGCGCAACCGGGTCACGCACAGCGAGGCGGCGCCGCCATGGCGCTTCGGACTGCGCGCCTTCATGTCCAACCTCGCCGCGCGCGGGCTGCTCGCCGGCCGCACGTTGTAAGGCCACACCCGGCGGCGTCAGGTGCCGGGAAAATCACCGGCACCGCTGGCGCGCAGCGCCGCACGGCGTGCGGGAAGCTGCTTCCAGAGTGCGCGGCGTGCCGCATCGGGCGTCGTCGGCCAGTCGGCAATTTCGGTCATCGACCGCGCGCAACCGACGCACCAGCTGCTGGCCGCGTCGATGCGGCAGACGCCGATGCAGGGGCTGGCCACGCGGTACGTCGGCGCACCGCTGCCGTTGCCGCTCACGCCTGCACCACGTCGGCCACCGGCGCGCCGGTGAGGCGCTGCAAATCGCCTGGCGTCATCTCGAAAACGCCCTGCGGATGGCCGGCCGCTGCCCAGATCGACGCGAATCGGAACAGCTCGGCGTCGATCAGCGTCGTCACCTCGCCGGTATGCGCCAGTGGCGCCACCCCACCGATCGAGAAACCCGTCTGGCGCTTGACGAACGCCGCGTCGGCACGACCGATGGCGCCGACCCGCGCGGTGACGCGTTGTTCGTCGACCCGGCGGTCACCCGAGGTCACGACCAGCACGGCGCCGTCGTCAGCCAACCGGCGAAAGATCACGCTCTTGGCGATCTGGCCGAGCGCCACGCCGAGCGCATCGGCCGCGGCCTGCGAAGTGTGCGCGGGCAGGTCGAGCCAGCGCGGCGGATGGGGATGACCGCGGGCGGCGAGTGCCTCGGCAACGCGGCGGAAGCCCGCCGGGCAGGTTGATCGGCGGCGGTGTCGAAAATCAGGCGTTTGCAGACATCGGGCGGAGGTTATAGCGGGCTGCTGCGGCGCGCTGGGCCCGCCGCGCCGCTCTCAATACGTCAGCCTCGCGTAATACGTCTGCCGCGCGGCTTCGCGCGCCTCGCCGAGCGTGCGGATACCCTTGTCGGCGAGCAGCGGGACCATGCGCAGGAAAACCTCGGCGGTGACGATCGCGTCGCCGAGCGCCGTGTGCCGGCCGACCACGGTGACGCCGAAGCGCCCGGCAATCGCTTCGAGCGCGTGCGAATCCTGGTTCGGATGGATCACGGCCGAGAGCAGCAGGGTATCGAGCACAGGCTGGTCGAAGCGCACCCCGGTGGCGGCCTCCTTGAGCTGCAGGAAGCGCATGTCGAAGGCCGCGTTGTGCGCGACGAGCACGGTATCGGCGGCGTAACGGTGGAAGGCCGGCAGCACCTCGACCAGGGTCGGCTGGCCGGCCACCATGTCGGGGCCGATGCCGTGGATCGGTATCGAGGCCGCTGGGATCGGCCGCTGCGGATCCACCAGCCGGTCGAACGATTCGTGGCGCAGCAGCCGGCCATTGACGATGCGGGTGGCGCCGATCTGGAGTATTTCGTCGCCGGCGGCCGGGTCGAGCCCGGTGGTTTCGGTATCGAAGACGGTGTAGGCCAGCTCGGTCAGCAGGCGGTCGTCCAGCGTGCGGGACTGCGCGCTGGTGCGGAACAGGTCGAAGTCGTAGTACTCGGGCCGGGCGTCGCCCTGGGCGAGCGCCGCCCCCTCGGCCGCCGCCGCGCCATGCGCCAGCGGCAGCAGGAAGCGGAAGAACGCCTGGTGGCGCACCCGCTCGCGGCCGAACCAGAAGGCGCCGCCGTGGCGCTCGACGACATCGCGCACCGTCAGCGGCAGGTTCTCGCCGCCGATGCGCATCGGGTCGGTTTCCCAGCTGATCACCGTCTCGGTGCTCATGACCCGACCGGCCCAGACCAGGTCGAGATGCACCCGGTTCGCGTCGGCAGCCTGCAGCCGCAGCTGCACCAGCTTGACCTCGAACTCCTCGGCCAGCCGCGCGGCGAGGTAGCACAGCGCCTGCAGCAGCGAGAAGCTGTCGACCTTGAGCCAGAGCGCCGCATCGGTGTCGTCGCCGTGGGCGCGAATGCCGGCAACGCTGGCGATGCGGCGTGCGGCCGCACCGACGAGGTCGGCGCCGAGCATGTCCTCGAGCGGCCAGCGCGTCTTCATGTCGCGCGCGGCCTCGTTGGCCAGCGCCTGGACCCGCCCGCTCATCGCCCGAACCTCGTCGCGCACGACACCCTGGAAGCGCTCGCGCATGGCCGGGTCGAGGTCGGGGTAGTCGAGCATGTCGATCGCCGCCTGCAGGTTGGCCAGCGACGCCCGGCCGCCTTCGGCCAGCGCGTTGAGCAACCGGTCGCGTGCCGAATCGGTCTCGAAGTCCGAGGTGATGTCGGCGAGCATCAGCACGAAGCCGCTCAGGCGCGCGCCGGCCGCATCGTCCCCGGTGGCGCGCACCGGCGCCATCTGCGCCCTGAGCAGCTGTCCGCCGGCGGTGGTGGTGACGAACTGGGCCGTCGGCGTCGCGGCGCCGCGCTGCATGCGCTGCTCGATCGCCTCCAGCGCATGCGCCACCAGCTGGGTGTCGAAGACGCCGTAGATCGAGCGGCCGATGCCGATCAGCTCGGCACCGTCCGCAAGCGCCGGCGCCCGCGAGAGGCTGCGGAAGAGCAGCCGGGCGCGACCGTTGTAGAGCAGGATGCGGCCGTCGAGATTGCAGACGACCACGCTTTCGGTCAGCTCGGACATCAGCGCCGCCAGGCGATTGCGTTCCTGCTCGACTTCGCGGCTGGCTTCGCGCACCCTGCGATCGACATCGTCGCGCAAGGCGCCGCGCTGCTGCGCCAGCGAATCGATGAGGGCCGCCAGCGCACGTGTCTCGGCGCTACCCGCCGCCACGAGCGGCCGCTCGGTGCTGCTGGCGAGCAGCGTCGCCGCCGCTTCGGCGAGCTGCCCGGGCGCCACGACATGGCTGGCGTAGAAGCGGTGGAACAGCCAGGCGCAAAGGCCCGCCTGGAAGGCCCACACCAGCAGCGCCAACGCGATGCGGTCGGAAAGCGCGGCGGCGACCGTCGAGCGGGCCACGGGCTCGAGCGTCGCCCAGACGGCAGCGGCGGCCAGCAGCGCCCAGGCGCTGACCAGCAGCAGGACGAGCGTCAGCCCGACCGCGAAGCGCTTGTCGCTCTTCACGCCGGCCGCTCGAGCAGTTCGCGCACCTTCTGCACCAGCTCCCGGGTCGAGAAAGGCTTGGTCATGTAGGCATCGGCACCGAGCGCAGTGCCCTTGGCCAGGTCGGTATCGCGGCCCTTGGCGGTCAGCAGCACGATCCGGACATCGCGGTTGGCGTCGTCGGCGCGCAGCGCCTGGCAGACATCGAAGCCGCTCTTCTTCGGCATCATCACGTCGAGCAACACCACCTGCGGTCTGTCGCGGGCAAAAGCTTCCAGCGCCTCCTGCCCGTCGCGTGCCACGCTGACCTGGAAGCCTTCGCGCTTCATCAGGTACTCGAGCGAAATCAGGATGTTCGGCTCGTCGTCGGCAATCAGGATCTTCTCGTTCATGGGCCTTCTCCGTTCTGGGCCTCGGCCGGATCGCCGGCGGGCGTCTTCCACGGGATGAAAAAGGCGAAGCAGGCGCCTTCGCCGGGTTGCGACTCCAGCCACAGGCGACCGCCGAAGTGCTCGACGATCTCGCGGCTGATCGGCAGGCCGAGGCCCGTGCCCTGTGGCCGGTTCGACTCGTCGCCGCCCTGTCGGAAGCGCTCGAAGACGAGTGCTTGCTGGTCGGGATGGACGCCGTCGCCGTTGTCCTGAACGGCGACGGTCACGCCCTCGTCGCCGCCGCTGATGCGCACGTCGACACGGCCGCCCTCGGTCGGCAGGAACTTGGCCGCGTTGGACAACAGGTTCAGCATCACCTGCAGCAGCCGGTCGAAATCCGCAACCAGCGTCGGCAGCTCGGCCGGGCTGTGCAGATGGACCTCGCCGCCACGCTCGTGCACCAGTTCCTCGGTCGTCAGCACCGCCCGGCGGGCCACCTCGCGCAGGTCGACCGGCGCGTTGTGCCATTCGGCATGGCCCGACTCGATCTTTGCCAGGTCGAGGACCTGATTCACCAGCCGGGCCAGGCGCTGGGTCTCGGCGACGATGATGCCGAGGAACTGCTGGCGCTGAACAGCGTCCATGTCGGCATCCTCGGCCATCAGCTCGGCAAGCGCACGGATGGACGTCAGCGGCGTGCGCAGCTCGTGCGTCACCGACGACATGAAGTCGTCCTTCAACGTGTCGAGGCTCTTCAGCTGCTCGTTGGCGCTGCGCAGTTCGGCGGTGGCGCGCTCGAGCGAGGCCGACTTCTCCTCCAGCGCCTGTGAATACGCGCGCAGCTGCGAAGTCTCTTCGAGCATGCGCAGCAGGTCGTCGGGGTCGAGCGGCTCCTCCTGGACGACCGAGGCGACCATCACCCGTGCCGATGCGCTGCCGATGGCGCCGGCGAGCTGGGTTTCTGCGAAATGGACCAGCTGCGCATCGGGCTCGATCTGCTCGATCGACTCGGCGCCCGAGCGCGCGGCGTAGCCGGAAAACACCTGGCGTGCCCGGTCGGCACCGAGGAAGCGCGCGACCAGCGGCAGCAAGTCGGCGACATGGGCCCGGCCGCGCCAGAACGCCGGGTTGTTGCTGGCGGTGTGGTCGAAGACATCGACGAAGCGCACCGCCTGGCTGGCTTCCAGCGCGCTCGGCGCCCGCCACAGCGAAACCACGACATAGGCACCGGCATTGGCAAGCAGGCTCCAGAAAAGCGAATGCGTCAGGTTGTCGAGGCCGCCGACGCCGAGCAGCTGCTCGGGCTTGAGCAACTCGATGCCCCACGGCCCGCGTTCGAGGAAACCGGCCGCCAGCCAGCCCGACTTGACGAACGACGGCAGCAGCAAGGTATAGATCCACACGCCGAAGCCAGCCAGCAGACCGATGAGCGCGCCGCGCGCCGTACCGCCCTTCCAGTACAGGCCGCCGAGCATGGCCGGTGCGAACTGGGCCACGGCGGCGAAGCTGATCAGGCCGATGCTGACGAGTGCATACGCGCTGCCGGCGAGGCGGAAGTAGCCGTAGCCGAGCAGCAGGATGGCGAGAATCGCGCCGCGGCGGATGCCGAGCAGCCAGCGGCGCAGGTCACCCTCGGCCGGTGCAACGAAGCGACGGGTGCGCAGCAGCCATGGCATCAGCAGGTCGTTGCAGACCATCGTCGCAACGGCCGTCGCCTCGACGATCACCATGCCGGTCGCGGCCGACAGGCCGCCGATGAACGCGACCAGCGCCAGCGCCGTCTGCCCGGCGGCCAGCGGCAGCGTGAGCAGGTAGCCTTCGGGGTCCATCCGCCCCGCGCCGAAGTGCAGCAGACCGGCCAGGGCGATCGGCAGCACGAACAGGTTGATCAGCAGCAGGTAGAGGGGAAAAGCCCAGGCGGCGCGCCTCAGATGCCGCTCGTCGACGTTCTCGACGACCATCATCTGGAACTGGCGCGGCAGAAGCAACACCGACAGCATCGACAGAACGATCAACGCGAACCATTGCCCGTAGGCGAAGCTTCGGCCCTGGCCGAGCGTCAGCAGCTTGCGCAGCTCCGGATTCGCCCGGGCGCGTGCGAAAAGATCGCCGACGCCGTCGTGCAGCGACCAGACCACGAAGATGCCGACGGCCATGAAGGCGAGCAGCTTGACGACCGACTCGAACGCAATCGCCGCGACCATCCCCTCGTGGCGCTCGGTGTTGTCGAGATGGCGCGCGCCGAAGACCATCGTGAAGGCGGCGAGCACCAGCGCCACATAGAGCGCCACGTCCTCCCACCAGACACCGGCCGGCGGCAGCGGGCTGCCGAGCGGCCCGGTGAGCAGGGCATAGCCGCCGGCCACCGCCTTCAGCTGCAACGCGATATAGGGAACGATGCCCACCACCGTGATCAGCGTCACCAGTCCGGCGAGCAGCGGGCTCTTGCCGTAGCGGCTGGCAATGAAGTCGGCGATCGAGGTGATGCGCTGGGTGCGCGCGATGCGGATGATCTTGCGCAGCACCATCCAGGCCAGCACCATCGCCAGCGTCGGCCCCAGGTAGATCGGCAGGAACCAGACCCCGGCGGCCGCGGCCCGACCGACGCTGCCGAAGTAGGTCCAGGCGGTGCAGTAGACCGCCAGCGACAGGGTGTAGATCCAGGCGTTGTTGATCAGCGAGCACCGCTGCCGGGCACGCCGGTCGGCCACGAAGGCCACGGCAAAGAGGACCAGCGCGTAGCCGGCCGCAGCCGCAACGACCGATGCAGGCGAGAGCATCGGTCAGTCGTCTCCGCCTCGCTCGACCAGCCAGCCGGCGAGCGCGATCAGCAGCGCCCACAGGACGAACAGTGCCGCCGGAAACAGCGGCATGCCCAGCACCAGAACATCGCGATCCCATAGCGCCAGCAGCGGAAAGCTGAACAGCAGCCAGCCGGCAACGAAGACCACGACCAGGCGCTGCGCCGTCACGTTCTTGAACATGGCTGTGCCGCTTCCAAGACGAGAAGGCTTGGCTTCATTTCATTTGAAACACGAATGCGAACCAGGGCGCGAGATCGGGCCGAGCGGGTGCTGTGCGACGCTCGTGTCCCCCGAGACGGGCTCCGCCCGCCTCTCCTCCTTTACCTCGCTCTGCACAACACCCACTCGACCCGATCCAGAAGCACTCAGGCACTTCGCCCCGAACCACGAGCGGCACCTGGCCGCGGGCAGTGGGTGGGTGGCGCAGTGAAGTAAAGGAGGAGGACCCGGCCAGCGGCCGGGTCCGGGGGACATGAACGGAGCTACCCACCCGCTGGCCGCGGCCCGCTCGAACGCGTGCCGCATTTGGAGCGAGCATCAAGGCGCTGCGACAACAAGCGTCCATATCAAAGCCCCTCCATGCGGAAATGCTGATGCAGGAATTGGCGCAGCTGCTGAACGACGGACAGCGAATCGCGCAGGCCGTTGCGGTCGAGCAGGCTGAGTTCGGACGGCCGCACCAGCTGGCTGAGCGGCTCGCCGGCCGCCCGCTGGCGCAGGTTGTTCTGCAGCCGCAATCCGCTCAGGAACTGCAGCACCTCGCGCAGGTCGCGGCCGAGTTCGGCCGGCAGCTGCTGCCGCTGCACGAGCTGGCGCAGCCGCTCCGTCGTCGGGGTGGCGTCGATCCGGTGCTGGAGTGCGAGGGTGCGCACGCCGTGGACGATCGGAAAGGTGCCGTGCTTCTTCAGGTCGAGCGGCGGTTCCTCGCAGCCGGCGAGGGTCGCCAGGCGCGCCCACCAGCCGGTCGGCTCCGGAAACAAGTCGACCGCACTGGCGAATCGGGCCAGCCAGGCGGCGTTGTCGGACAGGATTCGCTGCAGATAGGCGCGGGCCTCGTCCAGAAGACGGGCGTCGCCGGCAACCACGCGGGCGTCGATGAAGATCGCCAGGTGCAGCGTGCCTTCGACATCGCCGCCGTAGAGCCAGTCGCGGATCGTGTCGCGAAAGCTCGAAAGCGATTGCCGCCACAGCGGGTTGTCGACCATGACCCGGCCTTCACAGGGCGGATAGCCGAAGTCGGTCAATGCGGCACTGAAGCGCAGCGCCGCTGCTTCGGCGACTGCCGGATCGACGCCGTCGCGAAACAGCAGCGCGTTGTCCTGGTCGGTGCGCAGCAGCTGTTCGGCGCGGCCTTCGCTGCCCATCACCAGCAGGCAGCTCGCGGCCACCAGTTCGGGCGGCGCGACCAGCGTCCACAGTCGCGAAAAGACCGCCCGGTTGAGCTCGCTGACCCGGCGGGCGATCACGTCGACCGCAAGCCCGCCTTCGTGCAGGGAAGCCACCAGGGCGTCGACGCGTCGCGCCGTGGCGGCCAGTCCCTCCAGCGATGCGCCAGACGGTGCGATACCGGCCAGCGCGCAATGCCTGGCGATCCAGTCGAGCAGGTCGAGCGCGTCGACGACGCCGACGACCCCATCGCCGGCGCGCACCGCCAGCCGGTGGCATCGCTGCCCAACCATCTGCAGCAACGCGTCGGCGAGCGAGTCGTCGATGCCGATCGTCGGCCCGGCAGCGGATCCGGGCGACGCCGCCAGCGCAATGCCCGCATCGCGAATGCGGGTGCTGCGCAAGGCGACGAACTCCGCCGTGGGTTCGGTCATCGGCAGGTGGCCTGAAGGAAAAAGGGACTGCGAGCCCTCGGCGCGCAGTCCCTCGACACGGGCGAAGCCCGTCAGTTCAGTGGCCGGAGGCGCCGTCGGCGCCGATGCCTGTCTCCGACCGGACCTGCTGTGCGAGGAAGCCGTCGCGGTCGATCTTGGCCCGCGGGCTGCGGTCCATGATCGAGAACAGCCAGATACCGACGAAGCCGATCGTCATCGAGAACAGTGCCGGCGACGCATACGGGAACAGCGCCGAGCCCTTCGGATTGCCGAGCGTGGCCTCCCACACCGACGGCGAGACGATGGTCAGCACAACCGACGAGATCAGCCCCAGGAAACCGCCGATGACGGCTCCCTTGGTCGTGCAGTCCTTCCACAGCACCGACATGAACAGGACCGGGAAGTTGGCCGAGGCAGCGATCGCAAACGCCAGCGAGACCATGAAGGCGATGTTCTGCTTTTCGAACGCGATGCCGAGAACCACCGCCAGCGCCCCGAGCGCCAGTGTGGTGATCCGCGAAATGCGCAGTTCGGAAGCGCTGTCGGCCGTGCCCTTCTTGATGACCGTCGAGTAGAGGTCGTGCGATACCGCCGAGGCGCCCGACAGCGTCAGACCTGCGACCACCGCGAGGATGGTCGCGAACGCCACTGCCGAGATGAAGCCGAGGAAGACGTTGCCGCCGACGGCCTTGGCAAGGTGGATTGCCGCCATGTTGTTGCCACCGAGCAGACCACCTTTCGAGTCGAGGAACTCCGGGTTGGTCAGCACGAAGGTGATCGCGCCGAAGCCGATGATGAAGGTCAGCAGGTAGAAATAGCCGATCCAGACAGTCGCCCATTTCACCGACCGGCGCGCTTCCTTGGCACTCGGCACCGTGAAGAAGCGCATCAGGATGTGCGGCAGGCCCGCGGTGCCGAACATCAGCGCCATGCCGAACGAAATGGCCGAGATCGGGTCCTTGACGAAGTTGCCAGGGCCCATGATCGACTGGCCGGCCTTCGCTGCCGCTTCGGGAAGGGCACCGCCCTTCACTGCCAGTGCCGTCTTGATGTCGACCGCCTTGGCGAACATGGCCTCGGGGCTGAAGCCGAAGTTCCAGAGCACCGCAAGCGCCATGAAAGTCGCGCCGCCGAGCAGCAGACAGGCCTTGATGATCTGCACCCAGGTCGTCGCGGTCATGCCGCCGAAGAGCACGTAGACCATCATCAGCGAACCGACAATGACCACCGCGATCCAGTACTCGAGGCCGAACAGCAGCTTGATGAGCTGGCCGGCACCGACCATCTGCGCAATCAGGTAGAAGGCGACGACAACGAGCGTTCCCGACGCGGCAAAGACCCGAACCGGCGTCTGGTCGAAGCGGAAGGCAGCCACGTCGGCAAAGGTGAACTTGCCGAGGTTGCGCAGTCGTTCGGCCATCAGGAAGGTGAGCACCGGCCATCCGACCAGGAATCCGATCGAGTAGATCAGCCCGTCGAAGCCGCTCGCCATCACCGCCGCCGAGATGCCGAGGAACGATGCCGCCGACATGTAGTCGCCAGCGATCGCCAGGCCGTTCTGGAAGCCGGTGATGCCACCACCGCCGGTGTAGAAGTCGGCCGCCGACTTGGTCTTGGCAGCCGCCCACTTGGTGATGAACAGCGTGCCGACGACGAACAGCCCGAACATGCCGATCGCCGTCCAGTTGGTCGCCTGCTTGGTCGCCTGGCCGAGATCGGCACCCGCGGCGTAGACCACCGCCGAGACGCCGAACAACGCGGCGAGGGTCAGGATGCGACGCACGTGCGTCGAGAACATCGAGTCATGGTTCATTTCAGGGCGCTCCTCGCCACGGCATCGGAGAGGGTGTCGAACTGGTTGTTGGCGCGGTTCACATAGAACGCCGTGATGACCACCGTGAAGACGATGACGCCAAAACCGATCGGGATCCCGACCGTCATCACGCCGTCGCCGAGGCGCTGCGACAAAAAGGGCTTGTTGAAGGCGACGAGCAGGATGAAACCGTAATAGACCACCATCATCGCCAGCGTCAGGATCCAGCCGAAGCTGTTGCGCGCCGCCCTGAGTTTCTGGTAATTCGGATCAGCAGCAATCCGCCTGACCATGTCTGATTCCATGATGTCTCCGCTCTTATAAAGTGGCGAAACTGCGCACTGGGCGAATATGGCCCGAGGGGCTTACCGAATGCTGACGCTCGGCGGTCGGTGGTGCCGGCTCACCATGGGATCGCGCGGCCGTCATGGTCGAGGAAGCTGCCGTTGTCCGACGCCTGCAGGCTGCCGAGCAGGCGGCGCAGATCGCTGGCACTGCGCTCGACGCTGAGCGTTGCGGTGGCGCCGCCCATCGCCGTGCGCACCCAGCCCGGATGCAGCGCAACACAGACGGCGCGGGGTGCAAGCGCCAGCGACATGTCCTTGAGAACCGAGTTGAGCGCCGCTTTCGAGGCCCGGTAGAGCCAGCCGCTGCTGTCGCCCCGGGCGCCGATCGAGCCCATCTGTGAGGACAGCACGGCCAGCACCGCCGCTGGCCGCAACAGAGGCCCGATCAACGGCAGGATGCGCATGGCGCCGAGCACGTTGGTGTGCATCACCGCGTCGAAGTCGGCCGCGGTCGGCACTGCCAGCGTGCCGGTTCGCGGCCCGTAGACACCGGCGCAGAACACGGCCACGTCGAAGCTCGCGCCTTGAATCTCGCGCGCGAACGCGTCGACGCTGGTCGCCAGCGTCAC
The DNA here is from genome assembly GCA_963826695.1 of uncultured beta proteobacterium. Lineage (GTDB taxonomy): Bacteria > Pseudomonadota > Gammaproteobacteria > Burkholderiales > Burkholderiaceae_C > CAWGXZ01. Next base: position 55,345 of record CAWGXZ010000003.1, on the reverse strand, counting down.
ATCGACGGCGATCGCCCGGCAGCCGATCCCGGCCAGCTCGGCGAGCGCGGTCTCGCTGCGCGCGGTGACGCTGACCTCGTTTCCTGCCGCCCGGTACTGGTGCGCCAGCTCGAAGCCGATGCCGCGCGAACCGCCGACGATCAGCACCTTCAAGGCTGCGTCTCCATGGACCTGGCAGCCTGCGCCAGGCGCTGGTTCTCGAAGCGCCGGGCCGGGTCGTAGGGGAACACGTCGTGCACGTGGCCGGCAAGGATGCGTTCCTTCTGACCCTGCCAGAAACTGGCGTCGAGCAGATCGGCGTGATGTTTCATGAAGACCTCGCGTATGGTGCGGTTGCCGAGAAGAAAAGGTTCGAATGTCTCGGGAAAGACATCCCTGGGGCCGACCTTCCACCAGATTTCGCCCGACATTTCCTCTTCCTCGTTGCGCGGCTGGGGCACGCGGCGGAACTGGCAGTCGGTGAGGTACTCGATCTCGTCGTAATCGTAGAAGACGACCTTGCCGTGGCGCGTGATGCCGAAGTTCTTCCACAGCATGTCGCCCGGGAAGATGTTGGCCGCGACCAGGTCCTTGATGGCGTTGCCGTATTCGATCACCACATGCTCGATCTGTCCGGGCGTGGCGTCGTGCAGGTAGATGTTGAGCGGGAACATGCGCCGCTCGATGTAGACATGGCGGATGACGAGATCGGCGCCGTCGCATTCGAGCAGGCTCGGGCAGAAGTGGCGCAGCTCGGCCATCAGCTCGTCCTCGATGCGCGCCAGCGGAAAGGCCACGTCGCTGTACTCCAGGGTGTCGGCCATGCGGCCGACGCGGTCGTGCTGCTTGACGAGCAGGTACTTGCTCTTGATCTGCTCGCGGGTGGTTTCCTTCTGCGGCGGATAGAAGTCCTTGATCACCTTGAAGACATACGGGAACGACGGCAGGTCGAAGACCAGCATCACCATGCCCTTGATGCCCGGCGCGATGCGGAACTTGTCGCTGCTGTGGCGCAGGTGCGCGAGCAGGTCGCGGTAGAAGGCGTTCTTGCCCTGCTTCTGCAGGCCGAGCGCGCTGTAAAGCTCGGAGCGCGGCTTCCTCGGCATCATCGAGCGCAGGAACTGGACATACGCCGACGGCACCTCCATCTCGACCATGAAATAGGCGCGGGCGAAGCTGAAGAGCAGCAGCAGGTCTTCCTCGCTGAAGAGGATGGTGTCGATGACCAGCGTGCCATGCGCCTCGTGCAGGATCGGCAGCGCGAACGGCGTCTCGTGAAAGCCGTTGATCACCTTGCCGACGACGTAGGCGCCCTTGTTGCGGAAAAACAAGGAACTGAGCACCTGCACCTGGAAATTGGCCCGCGGCCGGTACTGGCCCATCTCGGCGGCGAGCGCCTGCAGCACGTCGTCGATGTCGCGGCCGAGATCCTCGAACGGCGTCGCCAGCTGGAAGTCGCCGATGACCCGCAGCCAGGTCTCGCGCACGGTGCCGGGCGTCGGGTAGTAGGCGCGGTAGGTCGGCAGCGCACCCGGCTCGTCGCTTTCGATGTATTCGGTCGAAACTGCCGGGCGCACGAAGATGAAATCGTTGTTGAAGTAGCTGCGGTGCAGGATCTTGGTCGTCACCGAATTGAAGAAGGTTTCGGCCAGCTCCGGCTGATGGTGGTCGGTCAGCAGCCCGATATAGTGCAGCTTGACCTGCTGCCAGACGTCCATCGACAGGCCGCTGGCTTCGAAATCGCGCTGCAGCGCCTGGGCAGCCTCGTCGACGCGCTGGTCGTAGTACTGGATGCGCTCGCGCTGCGCACGCTGCTGGGCGTGCCAGTCCGCCGCCTCGAAACGCAGCTTGGCCTCGGCACTGGCGGCACGAAACAGCTGGTAGTGGCGATTGAAGCCGTCGAGCATCGCCCGGGCGATCTCGTAGCCGCGCGCATCGGTCAGCGCTTGGGGAAAGCGCTGCGCACTCATCCAGCCGGCTCGGCGCGTCCGTCAGTGCCGGCAGCGCCCGTCCTCAGAGCCGACGTCGCTCGCGCCGGCACAGCCCGCGTAGCGGGTGCGGATCGCTGCCAGCGCGTGTTGGTACGCCTCGGCCATCTCGCCGGGTTGCGAAACCGTCATCGTCAGGTCCTCGAGCAGGCCGTTGTGCAGGCCGTAGAACCAGCCGTGCACCACCAGGTTCTGGCCGCGCGTCCAGGCGTCCTGCACCACGGTGGTGTGGCAGACATTGACCGCCTGCTCGATGACGTTGAGCTCGCACAGCGCATCGACGCGCCGCGACGGCTCGACGCATTCGAGCCAGGCGCGGTGGCGCTGATGCACGTCCTGCACATGGCGCAGCCAGTTGTCGGCGATGCCGACCCGGCGGGAATTCAGCGCCGCGGTGACGCCGCCGCAACCCGAGTGGCCGACGACGATGATGTGGCCGACGCGCAGCAGGTCGGTCGCGTACTGCAGCACCGACAGGCAGTTGAGATCGGAATGGACCACCACGTTGGCAATGTTGCGGTGCACGAAGACGTCGCCCGGCAACAGCCCGACCAGTTCGTTGGCCGGCACCCGGCTGTCGGCGCAACCGATCCACAGGTACTGCGGCGTCTGCTGCTTCAGCAGGCGCGAGAAGAAGCCGGGCTCTCGCTCCTCGGTTTGCTGCGCCCAGCGGCGGTTGTTGTCGAAGAGGTTTTGCAGGGGTGTCGTCATGCCGCGATTGTGTCAAGCCACGGCGCCGACCGGTGGGTGGCGCCGCCTACACTGCGCCGATGAACGCGCTCGAAATGCAACTCGACTATGTGCTCGGCGAGCAGCTACCCGAGGCCGGCGCGGCAATCGAGGTGGCACCCGGCGTGCGCTGGCTGCGCATGCGCCTGCCGTTCGCGCTCGATCACGTCAACCTGTGGCTGCTGCGCGACTGCATCGCGGGCCGTGACGGCTGGACCGTCGTCGACTGCGGCATCGCCGACGACGCGACACGCGCCGCATGGGAGCAGGTATTCGAGGGCCAGCTCGACGGCCTGCCGGTGCTGCGGCTGATCGTGACGCACATGCACCCCGACCACATCGGACTCGCCGACTGGCTGTGCGAGCGCTGGGGCTGCCGGATGTGGATCAGCGCCGCCGATTTCCATGCGGCGCAGCGTGGCGCGAGTTCGCATGACAGTGGCAGCGGCGAGCGGCTGGCCGCCTTCATGGCGGGCCACGGCATCGTCGATCCGGCTGCGCTCGACGCTCTCGCCGCGCGCAAGTCGCACTATGCGCAGATGGTGCCGCGCGTGCCGGGCACGTTTCGCCGGATGATCGACGGCGACGTGCTGACGATCGGCGGCGACGCCTGGCGCTGCATCGTCGGCCACGGCCATGCGCCGGAACACATGGCGCTGCACTGCGAAGCGCGACAGTGGCTGATCGCCGGCGACATGCTGCTGCCACGCATCTCGACCAACATCAGCGTCAGTGCCGAGGAGCCCGAGGCCGATCCGCTGCCCCGCTACCTGGCATCGATCGAACGGCTGCGACCGCTGGCGGCAGAAACCAGGGTGCTGCCCTCGCACGGCAAGCCGTTCCGGGGCCTGCAGCAGCGCATCGACCAGTTGCAGGCGCACCATGCCGAGCGGCTCGCCGAGGTCGCAGCCGCCTGCGCCGAAGCGCCGCGGTCGGCTGCAGACCTGCTGCCGGTGCTGTTTCGACGCCGGCTCGACCTGCAGCAGCTCGGCTTCGCGATGGGCGAGTCGATCGCCCATTTGCATGCGCTCTGGCTCAGCGGCCGGCTCGAGCGGCGCCTCGACGGCGACGGGGTGCTGCGTTTTAGCGCAATTTAGCGCCCTAGAGGGTGTGAAAGAAACCGTAGCGCAGCAGGTTTACTGACACCTTCTTAGTCGAGCTTGATGCCGGCCTTGCGGATCACCCGCGCCCACTTTTCGCTTTCGCTGCGCATCAGCGCCGTGAATTCGGCGGCGCCGCCAGCGAGCGGCTCGGCACCCTCGGCCTCGAAGGACTGACGCAACTCGGCCGACGCGACCGCCTTTGCGACAGCACTGCCGAGCAGCCGCAACACCGGCTCGGGCGTTCCGGCCGGGGCCACCAGGCCGTAGGCCAGCGTGCTCTCGAAGCCGGGCACCCCCGCCTCGGCAACGGTCGGCACGTCGGGCAGGCGCGGATTGCGCCGCGCGCCGGTGATGCCGATCGCGCGCAGCCGCCCCGCCTGCACATGCGGCAAGGCGCTCGGAATGACGCTGAACATCAGGTCGACCTGGCCGCCGAGCAAATCGGTCAGCCCGGGCGCCGTGCCCTTGTACGGCACGTGCAGCAGCTTGACGCCGGCCAGTTCCTCGAGCAGCTCGCCGGCGAGATGCCCACCGGTGCCGTTGCCGCTCGAGGCATAGCTGAGCCGGCCCGGCTCGGCCTTCGCCTTGGCGAGCAGGTCGCGCACACTCGACAACGACCCGCCGCTGCGCACCACCAGCAGCAGCGGCGCCGATGCCAGCGGTGCAACCGAGACGAAGTCGCGCTGCACGTTGTACGGCAGCTTGGGATAGAGCGCCGGATTGATCGCCAGCGTGCCGGTATGCCCGAGCAGCAGCGTGTGACCATCGGGCGGCGCCTTGGCCACCGCATCGCTGCCGACGGTACCGCCGGCGCCGGGGCGGTTGTCGACGATGACCTGCTGCCCGAGGATGTCGCCGAGCCGGCCGGCAAGCTGCCGGGCGAAAACATCGTTGCCACCACCCGGCGCGAACGGGACGACGATGCGGACGGGCTTCGACGGAAACGCCTGCGCGCGCAGCGCCGCGGGCAACAGCAACAAACCGCCAACGCCGCAACCGATCGCGAGGCCGAGAGCATGTCGCCGCCGGGCAAAGCCGACGGGGCTCATGCCTGTGGCCCTTGCGCGGCAATACCGAGTTCGCCCGGCCTGCGCAGCATCTTGTCGACATCCGCCGCGTGCATTTCCTCTGCCTGGATCATCTGCCGGGCGAACTCCTCCAGCGCCACGGAATTTCCTGCAACCAGGGCGAGCAGCTCGCGGTAGAGCCCGAGCGCCAGCGCTTCGTTCTGCATCGACTCGCGCAGGATGGCGCCGATATCGTGCTGGTGCGAATCGAGCAGCGGCCCGATGCCGAGTGAAGGATAGGCGCCCAATGCAGTGATCCACTCGCCCGCCTGCTGGGCGTGCAGCAGCGACTCGTCGGCCTGCGTGCGCAACCACGAGACGATCGGGATGCGACCGAAGCCGAAAACAAGGAACGAGTAGTGCGTGTAGCGCACCACGCCGGCGAGTTCGGCTTCGAGGATCCGGTTCAGAACCCCGACCACCTTCTGTTGGTCCATTGCCATGTTCGCCTCCACGGGCAGCCGCTTGTCGCAGCCAGACGCCGACTAGTGCTGCTGAAACAGGGACAGCCGCGCAGTCTTTCGCGGGCCGCCTGTCGCCTCGATCTCGATGTCGTAACGGGTGCCATGCACCGGATTTGCCGGCTGGAAGGCGAAGCTGAACTCGCCACTGGCCGTCGCGCGAACCCGGTTGTCATAGAGGAGCTCGGGCGTGCCGGCAGCACCCGGCAGGAAGGCCTTGACCTGCGCCGCCACCGTCCCCGACGGCGTGGTCTGCCCGGTCACCACGATGCGCCCCGGCTGCACCGTCGCATTCTGCAGGTGGCTGGTGAATTCCAGTGCGTCGGCCGCTGCCATGCCGGCCGGCCGCACGCCGCTGCCGCCAACGGTGAACTGCCAGCTGTAGCGCACCGGTTGTCCGGAGACATTGCGCGCGGTGACCTCCACCGGGTAGACGCCTGGACGCAGTTCGGCGCGGTAGTTGAAGGTCGAGCCGGTGATGCTCGAGTCGCGCGTCACATCGCGACCGGCGACCCGCAACTGCACCGACTTCGGATCCACACCATTGCCTGCGGGGTCGCCGAAGTGGCCGGCAATCGAAACGGCGCCTGCGGCAGCGACGTTCGACCCCTCCTTCGGCAGCACGCTGTGCACCCCCGGCGCGCTGGCTCCCGGCATCGGCGCCATCAGCCGGGCCGCCGCTGCCTTTTCCGGAAGCTCCTGCAGCGAGGCCACGGCGCGAAAGCCGATCAGCACCTGGTCCTGCGGCTGCAGGGTGTAGCTGCCCTCGTACCGACCGGGCGATACCTCCGGCAGCGAAATTCGCTCGGCAATGCCATCGATCGCCACCGCAGCAGCGCCACCCGGCGTGCCTTCGAGAATGAAGCGCAGCACTGCTCCCGGCACGACCTCGTTGACCGGCGGCACCACGAAGCGCGAAACCACGTAGGTGGTCGGCGCCGCTGGCGCTGACGGCACGGCAACGGCCGGCGCCGGCGCACTGGCGCTGCCGATCAGGCGCGCCATACGAGCCGACGCCGTCTGCCTGCCAACGCGCAGGCTTGCAGTCGCCGTCGCGTTGCCGGCGAGGCGTTCCTGGCGTTGCACGATGTGCGAGCCCTCGTACAAGCCGGGGGCGGTCTCCTGCAAGGTCAGCGCACGGCCGAGGCCCGGAACACGGACGCTGGCCCGTCCTCCCGGCGTGCCACGCAGCCGAAACAGCAGCGTGCTGCCCGCCGAAATTTGTTGCACCGGCTCGAGTTCGAAGGCCGAAATCTCGACATCGCGCCGTGCCGCAGCATCAGCAGCCACCGGCGCCGCCTGGAGCGAACCGAGTCCCGTTCCCGAGAGCCAAAGCGACAGCAGCAGCTTGCGGCACGCCGCGTGACAAAGCAGGTTCACCTTGCTCCCCTTTTTCAACCGGCAGCGCCAGTCGCCGAGCGGCGGCGCAATGCGCGCAGCCTTGCGGGGATCGTAACTGCTAGCGACATCGGCGCAAGGCGCACTGCCGACAAGTCGCCGTTGCTGTTGCGCTGAATAGACTGGTCCCGCGATTCGCGGCCTGCTCAGGTGAACGCGTTGGCCAGGCTGGGATGCGGCAACGCTGGAGCAACCGCGGCTTTAACCGGCGACCCAGCGGCAAACGCCGCCAGCAAAGCGGGTGCGGCGGTGGCGGGGTCATCGCCAAGCGCGCGGACGACGCAAACGCCGTCGGCCCCGCTTGCCGCCGCCACGCCGACTTGCTCGCCCGAGAGAATGCCGCCGATCGCGACCACCGGCGCCGGCGACATGCGCACCCACCAGGCCAGGTTGTCGAGACCTTGCGCCCGCCACGGCATCGCCTTGGTCAGGGTCGGCCAGACCGGCCCGCAGGCGATGTAGCGCGGCCCCAGACTGGCCGCGCGACAGAGCTCCCACAGGCTGTGCGTGCTGACACCCACAGCCAGACCGCTGCGGCGCAGGGCCGCGCGCCCGGCATCGCCGAGAGCCAGCAAGTCCTCCTGGCCCAGATGCACCGCGTCGGCGCCGATTTCCCGCGCCAGCTCCCAGTGGTCGTTGATGAACAGCTCGGCGCCGGCCGCCCGGCAGCTCGCGAGGCTGCGGCCAACCTCGGCACGCAGCTGCTCGTGCCAGCCGGACGACGGCGCCGGCGGCGTCTTGATGCGCAATTGCAGGGTGCGAATGCCGCCAGCCAGTGCCCGCTGCACCCGCTCGGCACTGTCGACGACGGCGTAAAGCCCGAGTCGGCGAGCAGCGGCGGCGGGTTCCGAGAAAAGCGGCACCGCGTCCCACGACCAGCGCGGCAGCAGCGCCGGGTCGGTGCCGAAGCCCGCAGCCGCACGCACCGGCCCGGCGCCGCGGCCCGCGGCATAACCCTGTTGCAACGCGCGCGCGGTCGACATCTTTGCCAGCACGACCGCATCGGCAGCGACGAAGCCGAGCGCCATGGCGCTGGCGAGGCTGCTGGCGAAGGTACAGCCGCTGCCGTGCGCATGCGCCGTGTCGATCCGCGGCGCAGCAATCCAGCCCTCGGCATCCGGGCCGCTGAACCAGTCGAGCACCCGGCCGTCGACGGCGGCGCTGTCACCGCCGGTGATGCAGACCGCCTCGCAGCCCGATGCACGCAGCGCGCCGGCAAGTTCGGGGATCTCGGCCTGGTCGACGGTGCTGCGGCCGAGCAGCAGGCCCGCTTCGCGGCGATTCGGCGTGATCACCGTGGCGCGCGGAAGCAACTCGTCGCGGTAGGCGGCCAAGGTGGCCGCGTCAGCGAAACCGGCGCCGGTGCTCGACGCCAGCACCGGATCGATAACCAGCGCCACGGGGCCGAGCCCGCGAAGGCGGTCGATCCAGCGGGCGACCAGCCGAACCTGCGCGGCACCTCCGAGCAGGCCGGTCTTCACGGCCTTCGGCGGAAGATCGGCGGCGAGCGCCGTCAGCTGCGCCTCGATCCACTCGGCGGGCAGCGGCTCGACACGGTCGACAGCGCGCGAGTTCTGCGCCGTTACCGCGGCGACGACCGGGCAGAGGTGCACGCCGAAGGCGTCGGCCGCACGCTGGTCGGCGCTCAGGCCCGCGCCACCGCCGCTGTCGGTGCCGGCGATGCTCCAGACGACGGGTGGCGCCCCCGCCGTCACCGCAGCACTCCCACACCACAGCAGGCTGCCGCAGGGCAGCGTCGTCCGCGGCGGAGCGGCCCGGTGCGGTCGGTCACGCCGTGCCCAGCAGCAGCGGCTCGCCACCCACCGGGGTGCTGGCCACGGCGAAATCCTGCGGTGCCATGACGCCGGCACGCCAGGCGCTGCGCCCGGCCTCGATGGCGAACCGGAAAGCACCGGCCATGGCAACCGGCTCGCGTGCCTGCGACACCGCCGAATTCAGCAGCACGGCATCGAAGCCCATTTCCATCGCCTGCGCGGCGTGCGACGGCGCACCGATGCCGGCGTCGATGATCAGAACCGTGTCGGGCAGCCGCTCGCGCAGCGTGCGCAGGGCAAACGGGTTGAGCAGCCCCTGTCCGGAGCCGATCGGCGCGCCCCATGGCATCAGCAGCGGGCAGCCGGCGTCGAGCAGCCGGCGGCAGGTCACCAGGTCGTCGGTGCAGTAGGGAAAGACGACGAAGCCGTCGCGCACCAGTTCGGCCGCGGCGTGCAACAGCTCGAAAGGGTCGGGCTGCAACGTGTGCTCGTCGCCGACCACCTCGAGCTTGATCCACGGTGTGTCGTAGAGCTCGCGCGCCATCCGGGCCAGTTGCACCGCCTCGCGGGCGCTGCGGCAGCCGGCGGTGTTCGGCAGCAGCCGGGCACCGCTGTCGCGCAGCGCCTGGCGGACGATGGCGATGAAGCCGTTGTCGCCGGCCGCCGCAAGCGTGCGCTTCAGGCCCACCGTGACCACCTGGGTGGCGGAGGCGACGATGGCGTCGCTCAGAACCTGGGGCGACGGGTATCCGGCCGTGCCGAGCAGGAAGCGGCTGGCGAGTTCGACCTCGCCGACGCGCCAGGTGTCGCAAGCCGATCCGGTTGAAGCACGGGTCATGGCGTTCCCGGCCCTCAGCCGCCGACGATCGGCTGGAACAGCAGCACCTCGTCGCCCGCGCGCAGCGCTTGCGCGTCGCGGTCGCTGCGCGCGACGAACATGCCGCCGACGGCCGTCGTCACCGCATTCGGCGCATGGCCGAGCGAGGCCACCAGCCCGGCCAGTGTCGTTCCCTCGGGAACCTCGAACGGCTTGCCGTCGAGGCGCAATGAAATCATCGCTTCGCGCTTCATGCGAGCGCCTCCTCGCGAACGGTTGGCGCGGCGAGCACGCTGGCGCCGATGGCGTCCTCGACCAGCGCCGGCGCCAGCAGCCAGCCGTGGCGAAAAAGCCCGTTGATGCGGACCAGCCCGTCGCGCTGCTCGATATGCGGCTCGTTGTCCGGCAGCGCCGGACGCAGGTTGCGATCGAGCCGAAGAATGCGTGCCTCGGCAAGCGCCGGCATGACGCTGTGCGCTGCCGCCATCAGTTCGACCGCGCTGCGCAGCGACACCGGGCCGCGGTCCTCGCTTTCGACCTCGCTCGCGCCGACCACGATGGTGTCGTCGGGCCGCGGAACGAGGTAGACGCGGTGCCGCGGATGGAGCAGCCGCAGCGGCCGCGTCAAACCGTGTCCCGGCGCATGCAGCCAGATGATTTCGCCCCTCACGCCGCGCACCTGCGGCGTGAAGCCGGGCTCCTCGCTGCGAGCGCCCGGCGCCGGCCGGGCGCCGGTACCGCGGACGTCGAAGACCAGATCGAAGCGCCTGGCCGGCCCCGAATCGAGCTCGATTCGCCCGCCGTCGACCCGCCGTGCAGCGCAACCCCAACGCCACTCCACGCCGACCGCGTCGGCATGCAACGCCTGCAAGGCTGCCACCGGGTCGATCTGCGCCTCCCCGGGCAACAGCCAGGCGTGCGATGGACCGTGGACCGACGGCTCGAGTCCGGCGAGCTGCTCGGCGCCGAGTGCCTGCGGCGGCTTCGCCGCAGCGGCCATGCGCGCCAACACGCGCTGTGCCGCGCCGAAATCGGTGCGGTGCGCGAGCAGCAGGCTGCCGCGCTGCTCGAACATCGGCGGCACGGGCAGGCGCGCGCAGATGCCGCGCCAGATGGCGATCGAACGCCAGCCGAGTGCGGCGACCTCGGGCCCGGCGTTGTCCATTTCGGCGGTCGGGCTGAGCATTCCCGCGGCGCTGAAGCCAGCCGCCTGCCGCCCGTCGAAGCTCGGCCCGGGCCCGACGGCGGGATCGAACACCGCCACCCGGTGGCCGGCGTGTGCCAGCTGCCACGCGAGCAGCCGGCCGAGCAGCCCGGCGCCGGCGATTCCGACCGACAAGCCTGCCATGGCCGGGCTCAGCCGCGCTGCTGGATCGGTATGTAGAACTCGCCGCCGGCGGCCTTGAACTCGGCCGACTTGGCCGCCATGCCGTCGGCCAGCGCCGCCGCCTCGTCGACGCCCTTCTGCGCAGCGTAGTCGCGCACTTCCTGCGTGATCTTCATCGAGCAGAACTTCGGCCCGCACATGCTGCAGAAGTGCGCTTCCTTGCTCGAGTCCTTCGGCAGCGTCTCGTCGTGGAAGTCGCGCGCGGTGTCGGGGTCGAGGCTGAGGTTGAACTGGTCGTGCCAGCGGAACTCGAAACGCGCCTTCGACAAGGCCTCGTCGCGCGCCCGCACCCCCGGGTGGCCCTTGGCAACGTTGGCGGCGTGTGCAGCGATCTTGTAGGCAATGATCCCCGCCTTGACGTCGTCGCGGTCGGGCAGACCGAGGTGCTCCTTCGGCGTGACATAGCAGAGCATCGCCGTGCCCATCCAGCCGATCATCGCCGCACCGATGGCGCTCGAGATGTGGTCGTAGCCGGGTGCCACGTCGATCGTCAGCGGCCCGAGCGTGTAGAACGGCGCCTCGTGGCAGTGCTTGATCTGCTCGTCCATGTTGGCCTGGATCATGTGCATCGGCACGTGACCGGGGCCTTCGATCATCGTCTGCACGTCGTGCTTCCAGGCGATCTGGGTCAGCTCGCCGAGGGTGCGCAACTCGGCGAACTGGGCCTCGTCGTTGGCGTCGGCACCCGACCCCGGGCGCAGGCCGTCGCCGAGCGAGAAGCTGACGTCGTAGGCCTTCATGATTTCGCAGATTTCCTCGAAGCGCGTGTAGAGGAAGCTTTCCTTGTGGTGCGAGATGCACCACTTGGCCATGATCGAGCCGCCGCGCGAGACGATGCCGGTGCGGCGGTTGGCGGTCAGGTGGATGAACGGCAGCCGCACGCCGGCGTGGATGGTGAAGTAGTCGACGCCCTGCTCGGCCTGCTCGATCAGCGTGTCGCGGTAGATCTCCCAGGTCAGGTCCTCGGCGACACCGCCGACCTTCTCCAGCGCCTGGTAGATCGGCACGGTGCCGATCGGCACCGGCGAATTGCGCACGATCCAGTCGCGCGTGGTGTGGATGTTGCGGCCGGTCGACAGGTCCATCACGTTGTCGGCGCCCCAGCGGATCGCCCAGACCAGCTTCTCGACCTCTTCCTCGATGCTCGACGTGACGGCGGAGTTGCCGATGTTGGCGTTGATCTTGACCAGGAAGTTGCGCCCGATCGCCATCGGCTCGACTTCGGGGTGGTTGATGTTGGCCGGAATGATCGCCCGGCCGCGCGCCACCTCGTCGCGGACGAACTCGGGCGTGACGATCTCGGGCAGCCGGGCACCCATGCCGTTGCCGCGCAGCCGTGCTTCACGCTCCGGGCTTGCCAGGTATTCACGCATCCATTCGCGCTTGCCGTTCTCGCGGATGGCGACGTATTCCATCTCGGGCGTGACGATGCCGCGGCGCGCGTAGTGCATCTGGCTGACGTTGGCGCCGGCTTTCGCGCGGCGTGGCTGGCGCTGCAGGCCGGCGGCCTCGCTGCGCAGCCGCTCGATGCGCTCGGCTTCGCGTGCTTCGTGCTTGACGCCGTCGTCGAGCGCCTCGCGCAAGCGGCCGGTGTAGCTTTCGGTGTCGCCACGCGCTTCGATCCAGCCGCTGCGGACCGGTGCGAGCCCCTGCCGAACGTCGATCACGGCCGCCGGGTCGGTGTAGGGCCCGGAGGTGTCGTAGAGCGAGACCACCTCGCCGTTGGTCAGGGTGACGTCGCGCACCGGCACACGGATGTCGTCGCTGGAGCCGGCGAGATAGCTCTTGCGCGAAGCCGGAAACGGTTCGCGGGTCAGCGTGAGCAGCGCGGCGAGTTTGTCGGGTGCATTCATCGGGTCTCCTTCGGTGGCGGCAACGCCGGGGGCAACAGTGCTCCGAAGGGACCCGGGGAACCCGGTCGCAAGGCGACGATCGGTTCGACGGGTGAGGCTCTTCTTCCGCCGGTACGAGCCGGTTCAAGTTCGCGGGTTCGGATCAGACCATCTCAGCACGCGTCGCGTGCACCCCGGAGCGGGGCCGATTGTGCAGGTGCCGGCGAGTCGGTGTCAATTCGCGCCAGCAGCGCATCGCGCCGCAGCCGAAAATTTTCTGCCTGCACGACGAGCCATTGCCGTACCCGGACTCGGCGGGCGCGCAGTTTGCGCAGAATGGCGTGCGGATTCGCACGCGGGTGCGCCGCGCATTCGGCATATGCCTTGCACCGGCGTGCCTTTGGCCACGAACCCGCGGCGACAATCGCCACGCCGCTGCGCAACCCGAGTCCATGAACGCCCCCATCCGATCACCCGACCTCGAGCCGGTGCTCTCGCGCCTGATTCACGAGGGCGACGGGGCCATGCAGGGCTCGGTCGAGCAACTCGTTCCCGAACTGCTGCGCGCGATCCGGGGCCACCTCGGCATGGAAGTCGCCTTCGTGTCGCAGTTCCGCGGCGGCCAGCGGGTGTTCCGCTATGTCGATGCGGTGCCCGGCATGCAGGCGATCCATCCGGGCGCGGGCGATCCGCTCGAAGCCACCTATTGCCAGCGGGTGGTCGACGGCCGCCTGCCCGAGTTGCTGCTCGATGCCGGCACGAACCTGGCGGCGCGCGAGCTGACGGTGACCACCGAGCTACCCGTCGGCTCGCATGTCAGCGTGCCGATCCGGCTGGTCGACGGGCAGGTCTACGGCACCTTCTGCGCCTTCAGCAGGCAGCCCGACTACTCGCTGAACCCGCGCGACCTGGCCGTGATGCGGCTCTTCGCCGACATCACCGCCGGGCTGGTCGAGAAGGACCTGCAGCTGAGCCGCGAAGCCGAGGCGCGGCGGCAGCGCATCGCCGGCGCACTCGACGGCGGGCTGTCGATGGTCTATCAGCCGATCGTGCGCATCGATTCCGGTGCGGTGGCCGGCTTCGAGGCATTGGCGCGCTTTGCCGGAACGCCGCTGCGCAGTCCCGACCTCTGGTTCGGCGAGGCCGAGCTCGTCGGGCTGCGCAGCGCACTCGAGCTCTGCGCCCTGCGCGGGGCCCTGACCGTGCTCGAACGCCTTCCGGCGCATGTTTACGTCTCGTGCAACCTGTCGCCACACACCCTCGTCAAGGGCGGATTCGCCGCGATCCTCGAAGCGGTGCCGCTCGACCGCGTGGTGCTCGAGATCACCGAGCACGCCGCCGTCGCCGACTACATCGAACTGGCGGCGGTGCTCGAGCCCTGGCGCAAGCGCGGTCTGCGCCTGGCGGTCGACGATGCGGGTGCCGGCTACTCGAGCTTCCGCCACATCCTGATGCTGATGCCCGACCTGATCAAGCTCGACATGAGCCTGACACGGGCCATCGACACCGACATCGCGCGCCGGGCGCTGGCTGCGGCGCTGATGCGCTATGCGCAGGAAACCGGCAGCGAACTGATCGCCGAAGGCGTGGAAACGCAGGCCGAGCTCGATGCCTTGCGGGCGCTGGGCGTGGCCAAGGTGCAGGGCAACCTGCTCGGCTGGCCGCTGCTGGCTGACGAAGCCGTGCGGCGCGCGCAGGCGAACTGACGCGCGGCGGCAGCGGCGCGCTCAGTCGGCGATCTCGCCGACGCGCTCGAGCGCATGCTGGTAGGCCGCGTCGTGCATCAGTTCGTCCCAGGCGAGCGGCGGCGACTGCGGCAGCAGTGCCAGACGGCGCTGCTCGCTGGCGCCGTCGGCACGCCATTGGCCGCGCTCGTGCGCCTCGGACAGGCCCTCCAGCAGGGCATCGACCGCTTCACCGCCGTCGACCGACTGGTTGCAGAGCAGCACCAGATCGCAACCGGCGCTGAGCGCAACGCCCGCCGCTTCGGCGTAGCTCAGCTCGCGCCCGGAAAGCCCGCGCGCACCCTCCATGCTGAGATCGTCGCTGAAGATCGCACCGTGAAAGCGCAGCCGTTCGCGAAGAATTTCCTTCAGCCAGCGCGGCGAAAAGCCGGCTGGCAGCGAATCGACCTTCGGGTAGACCACATGCGCCGGCATGACGCTGGCCAGGCTGCTGCTCAGCCACTCGTACGGGCGGGCATCGTCGGTGAGGATCGTCTTCAGCGGGCGCGGGTCGATCGGCACCTCGTGGTGGCTGTCGGCGGCCACGTGGCCGTGCCCCGGGAAGTGCTTGCCACAGTGCGCCATGCCGGCCTGCAGCAGGCCCTGCATCACGCTTTTCGCCAGCAGCGTCGCCACCCGTGGATCACGCGCAAAGGCCCGGTCGCCGATGACGTTGCTGCCGCCGTGATCGAGGTCGAGCACGGGCGTGAAGCTGAAATCGACACCGCAGGCACGCAACTCGGCGCCGAGCACGAAGCCGAGCGCCGTCGCCGCGTTGCTGGCCCGCAGCGCCCCGGCGCCGGGGCCGTCTCGGCCGTCGCGAAGCCACATCCGGCCGAGGTCGCGCATCGGCGGCAGATGGGTAAAGCCGTCGCTGCAGAAGCGCTGCACGCGGCCACCTTCGTGGTCGACGCAAATCAGCAGGTCGCTGCGCAGCGACTTGATCTCGCTCGTCAGCTCGGTCAGCTGCGCACGGTCTTGCCAGTTGCGGCTGAACAGGATCACCCCGCCGGTGAGCGGATGCGCCAGGCGGCGCCGGTCGGCCGCATCGAGCGCCAGCCCTTCGACATCGAGGATGACGGGTGAATGGGCGACCGGGAAGACCGGAACGGACGGGGCACTGGGTCGGCTTCGGCGGCGTGGAGAAAGCGTGGGCGGGTTCATCGGCAAGAAGGATTCAAGGGTTCAATCGAGGTGTTCGACGACGACAAAGCTGCTTGCGTAGTCGGCTTCGTCGCTGACGCTGACGCTGGCCCGCAGCCGGCGCTCGTCGAACCAGCGGGCGAGTTCACCGTGCAGGCGGATTTCCGGCTGGCCGCTCGGCCGATTGACGATTTCGCAGGCGCGCCAGGTCATCGGTGCATGCAGGCCGAGTCCGATCGCCTTGGAGAAGGCTTCCTTGGCCGAGAAGCGCGTGGCGAGGTAGCTGATGCCGCGTGCCTCGACTTTCGCGAGCCGGGCTTCGAACACTGTCAGTTCGGTCGGGCCGAGCACCCGCTGCGCGAAACGCAGGCCGCGCCGCTCGAAGGCGCTGCGGATGCGGCGCACGTCGCAAAGGTCGGTGCCGATGCCGAAGATCATGGCGCCGCGCGGCGCTGCCGATCGGCGGCTTCGATGCAGCGCAGGTACTCGCGCACGGTCGCCGCCAAACCCAGTTCGAGCGCATCGGCAACCAGCGCATGGCCGATCGAGACCTCGAGCACGCCGGGCACCGCCGCCAGGAACGGCGTCAGGTTGCTGCGGTTCAGGTCATGGCCGGCATTGACACCCAGGCCCTGGCGCAGCGCCTCGCGGGCACTCTCGGCAAAGACCGCCAGCACCTGCGGCCCGCCATCGCTGCCGTGGGCGCGGGCATACGACTCGGTATAAAGCTCGACACGGTCGGCACCGAGCCGGCGCACCGCCGCCATCTGCCCGGGCTGCGGATCCATGAACAGGCTGACACGCACACCCAGGGCACGCGCTTCGTCGATGCAGGGTGCCAGACGCTCGGCATCGGCCGGAAAGCGCCAGCCATGGTCCGAGGTCGACTGCTCGACGCTGTCGGGCACGAAGGTGCATTGTTGCGGGCGCACCTGCCGGACGATCTCCATCAGGTTGTGCAACGGATTGCCTTCGATGTTGAACTCGGCGCCGGGCCAGGCCTTCAAGAGGGCCGCGAGCTGCTCGACATCGGCCGTGCGGATATGGCGACCGTCGGGACGCGGGTGCACCGTGATTCCGTGCGCGCCGGCCTCGAGGGCGATCGTCGCCGCCTGCGTCACGCTCGGCACGCCCAGCGTGCGCGTGTTGCGCAGCAGCGCCACCTTGTTCAGGTTGACCGACAGCGCGGTGCGGGCGCGCGGGTCCTCGTGGGCGGTGGTGAGCAGGGGATTCATCGATTCCTGTCGACGCGGGTCGACTCGAGCGCCTGCACGCCGAGCATGACCTGGCGGGTGCGCAGCAAGCCGCTGCCGAGGTGCGAGTAGAGCAGGTTGCGCAATGTACTTTTCAGCTGCGGCAGCACCGGCTGGCAGGCCTGCTGCAGCGCTGCGAGGCTGCCGTGGTCGAGGGCCGCCTGCAGGCCGACGAGTGCATGCCCGGGAATGCCGGCGTCGCCTTCGTCATCGGCCTCGGCGACGCCGCTGTCGTGCAGCAGATGGTAGCCGCGGCCGGCGTCGAGCGGCAGCAGCCGCAGCGTCGTCGTCGCGAGATCGGGCAGCAGCCCGATCTCCTTCAGCATCGTCAGCTCGAAGGCGCGCAGTGCCGATTCGATGCGAAGCTCGTCGCCGCCCGCCAGCATCGGCAACGTTGCCGCATAGGCATCGAACAGCGCGGCGTGCGGATCCTGGCGTGCCAGCAGCTTCATCAGCAGCTCGTTGAGGTAGAAGCCGCTGAACAGCGCCGCGCCGCCGAGCATCGGCGCGCCGCCGGCCCACTCGGCACTGCGCAGGTTGCGCACCTCGTGAAGTGCGGGATCTTCCTCGCTGCCGAGCCTCGGGACGCGGCCGAGCGCGACATGGATCGGCTGAAACGGCAGCAGCACCGAGCGCAGCTGCGAGTACGGTCGCCTGGCACCCTTCGCGGCGACGGCGATGCGGCCCTGCTCGCGCGTGAACAGGTCGAGGATCAGACTCGACTCGCTCCACGGATAGCGGTGCAGCAGGTACGCCGTCAGGGCCGACGGCCGGGCCGCGCGTGGCGCGGTTCTCGCCACCATCGGCTTATTCGTAGCCGTAGCTGCGCAGATGCTCGTCGTCGTCGGCCCAGCCCGAACGCACCTTGACCCAGAGTTCGAGGAACACCTTGCAATCCATCAGCTTTTCCAGCTCGACCCGGGCCTCGCTGCCGATGCGCTTGAGCATCGCGCCCTGGTTGCCGATGACCATGCCCTTGTGGGCGTCGCGCTCGACGACGATGCTGGCGGCAATGCGGCGCAGCCCGCCCTCCTCCTCGTAGCGGTCGATCACCACGGTCGAGGTGTACGGCAGCTCGTCGCCCATCAGCCGGAACAGCTTTTCACGGATCAGCTCACTGGCGAGGAAGCGGTCGGTGCGGTCGGTCAGCGCATCTTCTTCGAAGAACCAGGGCTGCTGCGGCAGGTAGGGCTCGACGATGGTGAGCAGGCGCTGCGGATCGGCCAGCTTGCGCGCCGACAGCGGCACGAACTCGGCGAAACGGTAGCGCCCGGCCATCGACTGCAGCCAGGGCGCGATGTCGGCGCGGCGCTGCACGGTGTCGAGCTTGTTGGCGACCAGCAGCACCGGCCGGGCGTCGTCGCCCGACGGCAGCAGCGACAGCACCCTGGCGTCGTCCGGGCTGAAGCGGCCGGCCTCGACGACGAACAGCACCACGTCGACATCGGCCAGGACGCCCTGCACGGTGCGGTTCAGGGTGCGATTCAGCGCCGCGGCATGGCGCGTCTGGAAGCCGGGTGTGTCGACAAAGACGAACTGCGAGGCGCCGACGCTGCGGATGCCATGAATACGGTGCCGCGTCGTCTGCGCCTTGTTCGAGGTGATGCTGACCTTCTGGCCGACCAGCGCATTCAGCAGCGTCGACTTGCCGACGTTCGGCCGGCCGACGATCGCCACCCAGCCGCAGCGCTGGGCCGGGGTCTGACTGGCGTCAGGATTGGAAGGCTCAGACATTCAACGGCCCGTCGGGTTTGTCGCTGACCTGCAAGGCGTCGAGCATCCGCCGCGCGGCCTGCTGCTCGGCGGTGCGGCGCGAACGGCCCTCACCGCGGCAGCTCAGGTTCAGCGGTGCCACGGTGCATTCGACCTCGAAAGTCTGCGCGTGCGCCTGGCCTCGGGTTTCGGCAATGCGGTACGAGGGGACGGGAATGCGCCGCGCCTGCAGCCACTCCTGCAATTCGGTCTTGGCGTCCTTGGCCCACGCCGCGGTGTCGGTGCCGGTAATGAGCTCGCCGAAGAGCTGCTGGACGACCGCCCGTGCGGCATCGAAGCCGCCTTCGAGGAAGCTGGCGCCGATCAGTGCCTCGAGCGCATCGGCCAGGATCGACGCCCGCTGGGCACCGCCGCCGCGCACTTCGCCTTCGCTGAGGCGCAACACCGCGGGCAGCTGCACCTCGAGCGCCAGCCGGTGCAGGCTCTCCTCGCGCACCAGATGGGCGCGCACCCGCGTCAGGTCGCCTTCGTCCGAGCCGGCAAAACGCTCGTAGAGCAGGCTCGAAACAGCCAGGCTGAGCACCGCGTCGCCGAGGAATTCAAGCCGCTCGTTGTGATCCGCGCCGGCGCTGCGGTGTGTCAGCGCACGCCGCAGCAGCCCGGTGTCGCGGAAACGGTAGCCGAGCCGGCGCTGCAGCTCGTCGAGTAAGCCGTCCATCGATTCCAACTAGTTCGACCGGCCCTGGTACTTGATCAGCAGCGAGACCGGGCTGATCAGTTCGATCTCCTTCTCGTAGGCAAAGGCGATGACGACGCGGTCGCGCTCCTTGGTGATCGTCAGGTCCTTGCCCGAGATCGAGGTGATCGTCGCGTCGATCTGCGCCTGGCGATCGAACGCGGCCCGGATCTCGGGCACGGTGCCAGGGCTGTTGGTGGCGAGCTTCTCGATGGTGCGGCGAATCGTCGTGTACTCGTTGACCGAAGGAATCGCCCGCAGGGCGACCAGTCCGAAGAAGCCGACAACAACCACGAGCAACACGATGCCGATGAAGCCGATGCCGCGCTGCGAATGGCGATTTCCGACCATGCTGTGAGCCCCTCGATGAATGGTCAATGGAATGCCCCGATACGCCTCGGATTGCCGAAGTTCATCCATACGAAGAACGCCTTGCCGACGATGTTGGCATCCGGGACGAAACCCCAGAAACGCGAGTCCTGCGAATTGTCACGGTTGTCGCCCATGACGAAATAATGTCCGGCTGGCACCTTGCAGCTCACGCCGTCGCCGAAGTACTCACAATTCTGCCGGTTGGGAAAATTGATGCTTTCAGCCGATCCGTAGTACGGCTGGTACTGCGGATTGACAAGGATGTGATGCTCGACCGTGCCGAGTTTTTCGGTGAACTCGGGAAAATAGCGCATCACCGATTCGTCATAGAAACCCGGGTCGGGCAAGCGCTGCAAGGGCACGGCCGCGCCGTTGATCGACAGCTGCTGCGCGCGGTACGTGACCTGATCGCCTGGCAAGCCGACAACCCGCTTGATGTAATCGATGCTCGGCTCCGCCGGAAAGCGGAAAACCATGACATCGCCGCGCTGCGGCACATGGTTGTCGACGATCTTGCGATTGATGACCGGAAGCCGCACGCCGTAATGGAATTTGTTGACCAGGATGAGATCGCCGACGCGCAGTGTCGGGATCATCGATCCCGAGGGAATCTTGAACGGCTCGAACAGGAACGAGCGCAGCAGGAAAACAACCAGAATGACCGGGAAAAGCCCAGCCGTCCAGTCGAGCCACCAGGGCTGCGCCAGCAGTGCCCGATGGCCTTCGCCGGCGTCGGCGCCGGGCTCGATTCCATCCTGCCGCAGCTGCTGGCGCCGGGCGTCGAGCTGCTGCTGCAGGGCCGCCGCGGCGGCGATCCGCCGGGGTGCAAAGCGCAGCCGTTCGGCAAGCCAGTAGAAGAAGGTGACCGTCGTCAGGATCAACAGCAGCAACGAAAAGTTGCCCGTCCAGTGGCCGAGATACCAGCCGCCGAGATACACAAGCAGCACGCTGTAGAGCGCGCCGGTCAAAAGGCTCATCAATCGTCCACCTGCAAAATAGCCAGAAACGCCTCCTGCGGCACCTCGACGGAGCCGATCTGCTTCATGCGCTTCTTGCCGGCCTTTTGTTTCTCGAGGAGTTTGCGCTTGCGCGAGATGTCGCCGCCGTAGCATTTGGCGAGAACGTTCTTGCGCAGCGCCTTGATGGTTTCGCGCGCAATGATGTTGGCGCCAATCGCCGCCTGAATTGCGACGTCGTACATCTGGCGCGAAATGATTTCGCGCATCTTCGCCACCACCGCGCGGCCACGGTACTGGCTCTGGCTGCGGTGGACGATGATCGACAGCGCATCGACGCGGTCGCCGTTGATCAGGATATCGACCTTCACCACGTCGGCGGCTCGGTACTCCTTGAACTCGTAGTCCATCGACGCGTAGCCGCGCGACACGCTCTTGAGCTTGTCGAAGAAGTCGAGCACGATCTCGGCCAGCGGCATCTCATAGGTCAGCATCACCTGCCGGCCGTGGTATGCCATGTCGAGCTGGTTGCCGCGTTTCAGGTTGGCGAGCGTCATCACCGGTCCGACATGCTCCTGCGGCATGTAGAGCCGGACGGTGACGATCGGCTCGCGGATCTCCTCGATCCGGCCGAGCTCGGGCATCCTCGACGGGTTCTCGACCCGGATCAGCTCGTGGTTGGCGAGCTCGACCTCGTAGACCACGCTCGGCGCAGTGGTGATCAGGTCCTGGTCGAATTCGCGCTCGAGCCGCTCCTGGACGATCTCCATGTGCAGCAGGCCGAGAAAGCCGCAGCGAAAACCGAAACCGAGCGCCTGGCTGACTTCGGGCTCGTAGCGCAGCGACGAGTCGTTGAGCTTGAGCTTCTCGAGCGCGTCGCGCAGCTGGTCGTACTCGCTGGCTTCCGTCGGATACAGGCCCGCGAAGACCTGCGGCTGGATTTCCTTGAAGCCTGGAAGGGCCTCGCCTGCCGGGCCGAGGTTGTTCGGCAGCTTCTTCTCCAGCGTCAGCGTGTCGCCGACCTTGGCCGCCTGCAACTCCTTGATGCCGGCAATGACGAAGCCGACTTCGCCCGCGCGCAGCAAATCGCGCGACACCGACTTGGGCGTGAAGACACCCAGCTGCTCGGCGGCGTAGACGCTGCCGCCGGCCATCATGCGGAAGCGCTCGCCGAGCCGCAGCTCGCCATCGACAACCCGCACCAGCATGACGACGCCGACGTAGTTGTCGAACCACGAGTCGATGATCATCGCGCGCAGCGGCGCCTCGCGCCGGCCGCGCGGCGGCGGCATCCGCTCGATCACCGCTTCGAGGATCTCGTCGATACCCATGCCGGTCTTGGCGCTGCAAGGGATCGCGTGTGTCGCGTCGATGCCGATCACGTCCTCGATCTCGGCGCGGGCGTTGTCCGGATCGGCCTGCGGCAGGTCCATCTTGTTCAGCACCGGAACCACCTCGACCCCGAGGTCGAGCGCGGTGTAGCAGTTGGCCACGGTCTGCGCCTCGACGCCCTGGCTGGCGTCGACCACCAGCAAGGCCCCCTCGCACGCAGAAAGCGAGCGGCTGACTTCATACGAGAAGTCGACATGCCCCGGCGTGTCGATCAGGTTCAGGTCGTACACGCGCCCGTCGCGTGCGGTGTAGCGCAGCGAAGCGGTCTGTGCCTTGATGGTGATGCCGCGCTCGCGCTCGATGTCCATCGAATCGAGAACCTGCGACTCCATCTCGCGATCACTCAGGCCACCGCAGCGCTGGATCAGCCGGTCGGCGAGCGTCGATTTGCCGTGATCGATGTGGGCGATGATGGAAAAGTTGCGGATCTGATCCATGGACGGTTCGGGCAACTCCAGCCCGACGAGCACCGTGCCGGCGTTCGAGGCAGCGGCGCCGGATGGCGCCGCAGGAGTGAACAAAAAAAAGGCACGTCGGGTGGATGACGCGCCTTCCAGCAGAACATGCGGCAACAGGCTGTTGCGCGTTGATTGTAATCAATGCGCCTGTCGCGGCGGGTTGGCCGCCGGCCGCCGCGCTGCGGCCCGCATGCGAGGCGTGTGCCGGTGCGATACCGACACCACCCCCGGGACCGCTCAGCGACCCGGGCGGATCACCACATAGTTGACCCATTCGCCGCGACGAATCAGCACGTTCGCAGGCCGGGCGGGGTCGAGCCTGGATGCAGCCGTTTCGAACTGGCGCGCACCCGTGACTTCGACGTTGTTGAGTGCCAGGATGACATCCCCTTCACGAACACCTGCCCGTGCAGCCGCGCCTTCGGCGGTCTCGACCCGAACGCCGCCCTTGACCTTGAGCTCGCGGCGTTGCGCGTCGCTGAGGTCCGACACCGCAAGGCCGAGCGCGCCGGTCGCCGCCGTCGGCGGCTTCGAATCGCGATCCCCGACACGGCGCGCCGGCTTCTCCGGTTCGATCTCGGCCACCACGACGTTCACGTCGCGGTAGCCACCCCGGCGCCAGACCTGCAGGGTGACCCGCTGGCCCGGCTTGGTGGAGCCGATCACCCGCGGAAGATCGCCCGACTTCTCGACCGTGCGGCCGTCGACCTTGGTGATGATGTCGCCCGCTTCGACGCCCGCACGCTCGGCAGGCGCACCCGGCTCGACGCTCTGCACCAGCGCGCCGGTCGGCCGGCCGAGCCCGATCGCCTCGGCCACGTCCTTGGTCACCGGTGCGATCTGCACGCCGATGCGGCCACGGATCACCCGGCCGTTGGCCCGCAACTGCTCCGACACCCGGATCGCCTCGTCGATCGGAATCGCGAACGAGATTCCCATGAAGCCGCCCGAGCGGCTGTAGATCTGCGAGTTGATGCCGACGACTTCGCCGCGCATGTTGATCAGCGGCCCGCCCGAATTGCCCGGGTTGATCGCCACGTCGGTCTGGATGAACGGCAGGAAGTCGCCGGTGTCGCGCGCCTTGGCGCTGACGATCCCCGCCGTGACCGTGTTCTCCAGGCCGAATGGCGAGCCGATCGCGATCACCCACTCGCCGACGCGCAGGCGTCCGACGTCGCCGGTGCGGATATGCGGCAGGTTGCTGGCGTCGATCTTCACCAGCGCCACGTCGGTGCGCTTGTCGGCGCCGATCAGCTTGGCCTTGAATTCGCGCTTGTCGGTCAACGTGACGATCACTTCGTCCGCGCCATCGACGACGTGCGCATTGGTCATGACGAAGCCGTCGGGGCTGAGGATGAACCCCGAACCGACCCCGCGCTGCTGCGGCTCGGCATCGGGCTGCGGCGTGCCGCGCGGCGTCTGACCCGGGTTGCCCGGAATCGGAATGCCGAAGCGGCGGAAGAACTCCAGCATGTCCTCGTCGATCTCGGGACGCGCCGCTCGCGCGGCCCGCGCTCGCTCGGTGGTGCGGATGTTGACGACGGCCGGCCCGGCGCGCTCGACGAGTTCACTGAAGTCGGGCAGCACCTGGGCAGGTACCGCGGCTTGGGCCACAGCCTGGGGCGCGAGGCCGACCAGCGACAGCAGCATCGCCGCCATCATCGCCGTGGCCACCTGGCGCGGCCGGCGCAACGACAAAGGCCGGTGAATACGGTCGCCACAGCGTTGCGAAATGGATTGGGACATCGGCATGGGGAATTCCTGTCTGGACTCGAAGGGGTCAACCCTCCGCATGGGAGAAAAAGCGGAAATCAGCAGCGCATTCATCGCGTGCGTTCGAGCGATTTGACGAACAGGCGCAGCGTTTCTGCTGGCACATCGCCGATGGCAGTGATCCAGGCGTCGCCCTGACGCCGGGTCAGGGTATGTGTCGCACCGCTGACAGTCAGCATCGGCTGCGCGTGGCGCGAGGCGTCGAGCGGCTCGATGAAGAGCGAGACATAGGCAAGCCCATCGGCATGAATCGTCTGCAACGCATCCGCCGGACGCGTAAGCCTTGCGGGCTGCTCGGCCGGCGCTTCCAGCGGCCTCTTTACGGTACTCACCTGTCGGAAGCCGGGCACTGCGACGCGCAGCGACCAGCCTTCGTCCTCGAGGCGGGTGGCGCTCAGCGACGGCCTCACGACATGCAGGCCATCGATGCGTCGCATCGTGTGAAGCACCGAATCGGCCTGCGAGCGCACCCCGATCGCCACCTCCGAGAATGCCGACGATGCCAGCACGTCACCCCGCTCGCCGATCACATCCGAGCGCAGCAGCAGACCGGACTCGGCATCGGCCCACAGCCGGTAGCCGTAGCGCAGGCCGTCACGGGGCCGCAGCTCCAGAACCTCGGCGGACCGGCCAGCAATGCGGTCGGTACCCTGTTCATGCACCGAATAGAACTCGGCAATGCGGTCGTCGCCAGCCTGCAGCAACGCCGGAAACGAGCGCAGCCGTTCGCGCTGCTCGATCAGCACGGTGCGCTTTTGCGGCCAGACGGTGTGCACCAGGTCGTCATGGCGGTAGACGCGACGTGCCGGGCCGTCGAGCGACTCGATGCGCTCGTACTGGCTCTCGCCAACCGAGAAATGCGCAATACGCGCACTCGACACCGTACCCCCCGAGGTGACGACGAAGATGCCCTGAAAGTTGCGTTTTCCGGCAGCTTCATGGATGCGCATCAGCCAGGCGCGCGCGTCGCGCGGTTCGGCGGACATACCGGCAAGCGACGGCAGCGATGCACTCCACGCCAACACCGACAGCGCGCACGCGCCGAAGAACGCCCGCAGCGAACCGGTGCCACCACTCGGGCCGCGCAGCAGATCGCGCCCACTGGCTCGGGGCACCGCCGCCTCAGCGCGACGGCGCATCGCTTGCAGCGTCGCGCAGGAAGCCCGAGGGCACACCCAGTACCGACGTGCCTGAGAACTGCTTGTGTGCCGCCAGGTAGCGGTCGAGGCGCGCGTCGCGCAGCAGCTTGGCATCGGCCAACACCGCCGGCGCCGTTTCGGCGGCATCCGGGTGTGTGTTCAGGCTGACGGTGGATACCCCCGCAGCAGGCTGGGCCGACAAGGGAGCCGCCTGCGCCAGTTGCGGGGCGCTGTCCGACGCGGGCAGGCGCACGGCCAGCGTCGCCACGACCACCATCACGAAGCCCGCCGCAATGGCAGACGAGGCGATCCAGCCACGCCGCCGCCGACGCTCGGCCAGGCTGCGAACCGGCGAAGCCGCGGCAGCCGACGTGGCGTTCGCCGCAGGGGCGGGCGCCTGTGCCCGCTCGGGCGCCAGAACCACCGGCTCATCGACCATGCGCTGGCGAAGCGCCGCCAGGAAGGCCGCATCGTGCGCCGCAGAGGAGGCCAGGTCGTCGGAACGAAGGACGTCGCCGATCAGCTGGTAGGCATGCCAGCGCTCGCGCGCCTGTGGCTCGTCGCGCCAGGCCGCCGACACCGCGCCAACGGCGGCATCGTCCAGCTCGCCGTCGGCAAGTGCCGAAAGCGATTGCGCGCGAGACTCCCAGTCGGTAGACATATTCGTTTCCCCTGTAATTTCATCCTCGGCAGGTCGGACACCGCTGCACGCAACGCGTTCCGTCGACCCCCGAACTTATGCGTGATTCACCAGTGGCCCTTACCAGCGTGCGCCATCGCGCGTGTCGAGCAGGGGCCGCAGGCGCAGCGCAATCGCCTCCCGGGCGCGAAAGATGCGCGAACGAACCGTGCCAATCGGGCAGTTCATCAATTCGGCAATCTCTTCGTAGCTCAGACCGTCGATCTCCCGCAGCGTGATCGCCTGGCGCAGATCCTCCGACAAAGCGTCGACAGCCGCGTTCACGGCCATGCCGATTTCCTTGCTCGCGAGTACCGCGTCGGGCGTTTCGCCATCACTTAGTTCATTCTCGGTACGCGAAGTTTCGTCGTCGTCGTCACGCGACGCGCGGGCCGATTCGGTGATCAACGGGTCGCGCTTGAGTTCACCGAGTGCCTTCTTGGCGGTGTTGACCGCAATGCGGTACAGCCAGGTGTAGAAGGCACTTTCGCCGCGGAACTTCGGCAACGCGCGGTAGGCGCGAATAAAGGTTTCCTGGGCGATATCGGGGACGAGGTCGACGTCCCGAACCATGCGTCCGATCAGCCGTTCGATACGCCGCTGGTACTTGACCACGAGCATCTCGAACGCCTTGACATCGCCCTGCTTGACGCGCTCGACCAGCGATGCGTCTGCGTCGGGCGCTAGCATGAGGGCACCCGCGGCGGTCCGACCCGGGTCGCCGGCGCCGGTGACGTGTAAATGGCGCAACGCAGCGCATGCCACTGGCTCTCGAGGCCGCGACGTTGCACCGGTATCCACTGCACGGCAGCCCACGGACGCGAACCCCTCTGTCGCACCCTCAGGAGCATCCAGAAGGAAAGGTCAATGACCGGCTCGACACGGTCGACCGCCTGCTCCCGCGCTGACTCGTCTGGCGAGCCGATCCACCAGCACTGTGAATCCCAGCGAAGGCTGACCGGCGTTGACCGCAGCCCGCGAAGCGCCAGCAAGCACAACAGGCAGGACAGTCCAGCCAGGGCTGCCTCGGTGGTGGATGGCGCTTCGCTCTGCCACCGCCAGACGGCAGTCGCGGTCAGCGCCGCACCGATGCAAAAGGCGACCGCCCCCTGCCAGACACCCATGCGGCGCACGGTGACCTGAAAGGCCGGCGAAACGCGCATCGCCCGGCTAACCCGGCCGCGCTCAGACGCGCTTGAAGACCAGGGTGCCGTTGGTTCCGCCGAAGCCGAAATTGTTCTTCACGGCATAGCCGATCTTCATTTCGCGCGCTTCATTGGCGCAATAGTCCAGGTCGCACTCCGGGTCCTGGTTGAAGATGTTGATCGTCGGCGGAGAGACCTGATGATGAACCGCCAGCGCCGTGAAGACCGACTCGACGCCGCCGGCACCGCCCAGCAGATGCCCGGTCATCGACTTGGTCGAGTTGACGACCAGCGACTTGGCATGGGTGCCGAAGGCAAGCTTGATGGCGTTGCTCTCGTTCACGTCGCCCAGCGGCGTCGACGTGCCGTGGGCGTTGAGATACTGCACCTGATCGGCGGCGATTCCGGCGTTGCGCAGGGCAGCCAGCATCGAGCGCTTGGGACCGTCGACGTTCGGCGCCGTCATGTGGAAGGCGTCGGCGCCCATGCCGAAGCCGGAAAGCTCGGCGTAGATGGTTGCGCCGCGCCGCTTGGCATGCCCGTACTCCTCGAGGACCAGCACCCCGGCACCTTCGCCGAGGACGAAGCCGTCTCGGTCGCGGTCCCAGGGCCTTGAAGCGGTCGTCGGATCGTCGTTGCGCGTCGACAGCGCGCGCGCCGCGGCAAAGCCGCCGACGCCCAGCGGTGACACGGTCGCCTCGGTACCGCCGGCCACCATCACGTCGGCATCGCCGTATTCGATCAACCGACCGGCTTCGCCAATGCAGTGCAGCCCCGTCGTGCACGCGGTGACGATGGCCAGATTCGGCCCCTGGAAGCCATAGCGGATCGACACATGGCCTGAAACCATGTTGGTAATCGATGCCGGCACGAAGAACGGCGAGATTCGCCGCGGCCCGCGTGCCGTCAGCTCCGCGTGCGTATCCTCGATGAACGGAAGTCCGCCAATGCCCGAGCCGATGAGGCAGCCGATGCGCTCGGCCTGCTCCTCGCTCAGTTCGTCGTTGGTCGGCAATCCGGCATCGCGCACCGCCTGGATCGCCGCAGCCATGCCGTAATGGATAAAGGTATCCATGTGGCGGGCTTCCTTGGCGGGGATGTAGGCCTCGACATCGAAACCCTTGACCTCGCCTGCGAAGCGGCACGAATACGCGGCGGCATCGAATTTGGTGATGCCCGCAATCCCCGATCGGCCTGCCAGCAGGTTGGCCCAACCTTCATCGACCGAATTGCCCACCGGGCTGATCAGCCCGAGCCCGGTGACGACGACACGACGGCGGCTGGATTGCATGGGGCTCGCTTTCAGGCCTTCTGGTTCTTCTGGGCGTAATCGATTGCCAGCTGCACCGTGGTGATCTTCTCGGCTTCCTCGTCAGGGATCTCGATGCCGAATTCGTCTTCCAGCGCCATGACCAACTCGACCGTGTCGAGCGAGTCCGCGCCGAGATCGGCAACGAACGCCTTCTCGTTGGTGACGTCCGACTCGGGAACGCCGAGCTGCTCGGCAATGATCTTCCTGACGCGGGATTCGATATCGCTCATGAACTCCTCCTGGAGTGTGGGGTCGTAAACAGCCCGCGATTCTACGGGCTCGGAATGTCGCTTGAGGCCGCTGGCGGCCGCCGGCGAGCGCACTTTCAGCTCATGAACATGCCACCGTTGACATGCAGCTCGCAACCGGTGATGTAGCCCGCTTCAGCCGATGCCAGAAAGGCCACGGCATGGGCAATGTCGCTCGGAGCGCCCAGGCGCCCCATGGGTATTTGTGCCTTCAGCGCCGAGGTCTGCGCCTCGGGCAGCGCGCGGGTCATGTCGGTCTCGATGAAGCCCGGTGCGATGCAGTTGACGGTAATCGAGCGGCTGGCCAGTTCGCGGGCCAGCGAGCGGCTCATCCCGGCGACGCCCGCCTTCGCGGCGGCATAGTTCGCCTGACCCGGATTGCCGCTTGCACCGACCACCGACGTGATGTTCACGATGCGGCCGTAGCGCTGCTTCATCATCGGCCGGATCGCTGCCCGGCTGACGCGAAACACCGCCTTGAGATTGGTGTCGAGCACCGCGTCCCAGTCGTCGTCCTTCATCCGCATCGAGAGCTGGTCGCGGGTGATGCCGGCGTTGTTGACCAGCACCTGCAGGCCACCGTGCTGCTCGACGATCGCGGCGACCGCGGCATCCACCGCGGCGCCGTCGGTCACGTCGAGTTGCAGGCCCTGAAGCGCGCCAGCGCCGCCTGCCCCGCCGATGTCCGCCGCGCCTGCGGCGGTCGTCGCCGTGCCGACGACGATCATGCCGCGCGCCGCCAGTTCGAGCGCGATCGCCCGGCCGATGCCACGCGATGCGCCGGTCACCAGCGCCACCTGCTTGCCCGCAGCAGCCGCGCTCATGACAGCAGGCCCCGAGCTTCGCCGAGCGTCGCCGGATCGTAGAACGCCAGGGTCGCGAGCGACGCGTCGATGCGCTTGACCGTGCCGGTCAGCACCTTGCCCGGCCCGCACTCGATCAGCGTCTGGACGCCGCGCGCCCGGATCGCCTCGACCACGTCGACCCAGCGCACCGGACCGAAGGCCTGGCGCACCAGCGCGTCACGGATTGCAGCCGGCTCCTGCTTGACCATGGCGTCGATGTTGTCGACCACCGGGATGCGCGGAGGCGCGATCGCCACGCTTTCGAGGCGCTCACGAAGCCGCTCGGCGGCCGGGCGCATCAGGCTCGAATGGAACGGCGCCGACACCGGCAACAGCAGCGCCCGCTTGGCGCCCTTGGCCTTGAGGATCTCGCAGGCCTTGTCGACGCCCGCCTTGCTGCCGGCGATCACGGTCTGCTTGGGATCGTTGTAATTGGCCGCTTCGACGACCTCGCCGCTGGCGGCGGCGGCTTCGCTGCAGCCGGTGCGGACCGCCTCGGCGTCGAGGCCGAGGATGGCTGCCATGGCGCCAACGCCCACCGGCACCGCCTGCTGCATCGCCTCGGCGCGAAAGCGCACCAGCGGCACGGCAGCAGCCAGCGTCAAGGCACCCGCCGCCACCAGGGCGCTGTACTCACCGAGCGAGTGGCCGGCAAGCACCGCCGGCTCACCGCCACCCTCGGCTTGCCAGGCGCGCCAGCAGGCGACGCCTGCGGTCAGCATCACCGGCTGGGTGTTGGTCGTGAGGTCGAGCTGGTCCTTCGGGCCCTCGCGGATCAGCCGTCCGATGTCGGCGTCGAGCGCGTCCGACGCCTCGGCAAGCGTCTCGCGCACGGCGGGATGGTCGCCCCACGCATCGAGCATTCCGACCGACTGGGAACCCTGACCAGGGAAAACAAAGGCAAAGGCTGGCATCGCCGCTCTTTCGG
This sequence comes from uncultured beta proteobacterium, assembly GCA_963826695.1. Classification (GTDB taxonomy): domain Bacteria; phylum Pseudomonadota; class Gammaproteobacteria; order Burkholderiales; family Burkholderiaceae_C; genus CAWGXZ01. The sequence continues at coordinate 24,993 of CAWGXZ010000003.1, read as the reverse complement.
ATGAATAGGTCGCTGGATCGGAAGGCAGCGAGCGCTCCAGAAGGCGTGAAAGAAACCGTAGCGAGCGGCCCGAGGTCGCGTAGAGGAGCACAGCCGGACATGGCGTCCGGCGAGCACCGCAGACGCGAGATCGGGCCGCGCAGTAGGTTTATTCACGCCTTCACCAGTCGAGCAGCACGGCGCCCCAGGTAAAGCCACCGCCGACGCCTTCGAGCATCAGCGTGTCGCCACGCTGTACCTTGCCGCCGCGCACCGCGGCATCGAGCGCGAGCGGCACCGAGGCCGCCGAGGTGTTGCCGTGCTCGTCGACGGTGACGACAACCCGCTCGAGCGGCAGCTTCAGCTTCTTCGCCGTGCTGTGCATGATGCGGATGTTGGCCTGATGCGGAATCAGCCAGTCGATGTCGGCAGCGCTGCGGCCGGCCTTGTCGAGCACCGAACGGGCCACGCTTTCAAGCACGTTGACCGCCAGCTTGAAGACCGCCTGCCCGTCCATCCGCAGCAGCGGCAAGCCCTCGACCCGGCCGCCCGACACCGTCCCCGGCGTGCACAGGATGCCGGCATGGCGGCCGTCGGCATGCAGTTCGGTGGCCAGGATCCCGGGCGAGTCGCTGGCCTCGAGCACCACCGCGCCGGCACCGTCGCCGAACAGCACGCAGGTGGTGCGGTCGGTGAAGTCGAGGATGCGCGAGAAGACTTCGCTGCCGATGACCAGTGCGCGCGTTGCCGCACCGGTGCGAATCATCGAATCGGCAATCGCCAGGCCGTAGACGAAGCCCGAGCAGACCGCCTGCACGTCGAAGGCGGCGCAGCCGTTGATGCCGAGCTTGTGCTGCACGATGCAGGCGGTCGACGGAAACACCATGTCGGGTGTCGACGTCGCCAGAATGATCAGGTCGATGCTCGACGGATCGCAGTCGGCCGCCGCCATGGCTTGCCGTGCTGCCTCGGCAGCCAGGTCGCTGGCCTTCATGGCCGGGTCGGCGAAGTGACGGGCGCGAATGCCGGTGCGCTCGACGATCCAGTCGTCGGAGGTCTCGACGCCCTGTTCCGCCAGCTGCGCGACCAGTGCGGCATTGGTCAGCCGGTTGGCCGGCAGGAAGCTGCCGGTACCGGTGATTCGCGAAAAGCGCAGGCTGGAGGTGTTCATGCGGTAAGCGGAGGGAGCTGCGCGGCGGCCGCAGCCGAGGGCATTGCTGCAAGCGTATCGCGAATGCGGTCGTGAACCTGGTCGAGCAGGCCGTGGCTGGCCGCTTCGTACGCGCGCCGCAGCGCCTGCTCGAAGGCGAACGCATCCGCGGAACCGTGGCTCTTGAAAACCAGCCCGCGCAGGCCGAGCAGCGCCGCACCGTTGTACCGACGATGGTCGACACGCGCCTTGAAGTGCCGCAGCACCGGCATGGCCACCAGCGCAGCGAGCCGGCTGTAGGGGGTGCGGGTGAACTCCTCGCGGATAAAGCCCGACAGCATCGTGGCCAGCCCCTCGGCGGTCTTCAGCGCGACATTGCCGACGAAGCCGTCGCAGACGACGATGTCGGTGGTGCCCTTGAAGATGTCGTTGCCTTCGACATTGCCGAAGAAATTGACGTGCCCGCGCGCCGCGGCCGAGCGCAACAGCTCCGCCGCCTGCTTGATGGTCTCGCTGCCCTTGATCGCCTCTTCGCCGATGTTGAGCAGGCCGACGCTCGGCTCTTCCTTGCCTTCCACGGCGGCGACCAGCGCGCTGCCCATCACCGCGAACTGCAGCAGGTGCTCGGCAGTGCAATCGACGTTGGCGCCCAGGTCGAGCACGGTGGTGAAGCCGTCGCGCACGTTCGGCATCACCGTGGCGATCGCTGGCCGGTCGATCCCCTCGAGCGTTTTCAGCACATAGCGCGAGACCGCCATCAGCGCGCCGGTGTTGCCGGCGGAGACACAGACGTCGGCCGCGGGCGGCTGCGAATCGAGCGCCCGCAACTGGCTGATCGCCACGCGCATCGACGAGTCGCGCTTTCGGCGCATCGCAACCTCGATCGAATCGTCCATGCCGACGACTTCGGCCGCATTCACGATGCGGCAGCGCGACCATGCAGCGGCAGGGGCCAGCGCTTCGGCGCGGCCGACGAGAATCAATTCGGCGCGCGGGTGCGCGTCCAGAAACGACCGGCAGGCGGGCAGCGTGCTGGCCGGACCGACATCGCCGCCCATGCAGTCGACGGCCAGACGGACCACGCCAGCAGCGGCGGGAGCGGAACGATTCACTGCCGGACCAGAACGACGGTGCAACGGCTGTCGAAGCCCGGGTACACGACGCCGGCGCTGCGACCGACGCAGCAGCCGGACCTGGTCCGCAACCGTGGCGCCAAGTGCGCGTCCGCGTTTCGGGTCAGGCGTCGGCCTTGGTCTTGAGGACCTTGCGACCCCGGTAGAAGCCGGTCGGGCTGATGTGATGGCGCAGGTGCGACTCGCCGGTGGTCGACTCGACCGCCGTGCCGGGTACCGACAGCGCATAGTGCGCGCGGTGCATGCCGCGCTTGGACGGTGATTTCTTGTTCTGTTGAACAGCCATGGGGTTTCTCCTGGTTCAGCGCTGCACTCGGCATCCGCCTGGCTGCCTCGAGCTGCCGCCGAGTGGCAGGCGTCGGGCGAAAAGCCGCTGATTCTAGTCGAGGCGCCGAGTGGGTCAGTTGCCTCGGCGGCCGCCCTTCAGTCCGGCGAGCACCGAGAACGGGTTCACCGCGCCGTCGTCCGCGTCGGCAGCGGCGAGCCGGTCGAAGGCGGCAACGGCATGCGGCAAGGGCATGTGGCAATCGTCGTGGCGAGGCACCAGCGGCAGCGACAGCAACAATTCGTCTTCCAGCAGCGCCATCAGGTCGAAGGAGCGACTCGACGCCAGCACGTCGTCATCGCTTTCGGCGTCGAGCTTCGCGGCGGCCTCCTCGCTGTGAACGAAGCGGAAGCTGCGCTCGACCTCGACGGCAACGCGCAGCGGCTGCAGGCAGCGCTGGCAGGTCAGCGCGACCTCGGTACGGGCTTCCAGATGCAGCCAGGTCTGCTTGCCTTCGCCGCGCGTGGCCCGCCGCTCGCCGCGGGCCTTCCAGGACACCGCATCGTCGGCGCCTGGACGGGCGTCCGGATGCGCCATCTCGCAAAGGCGCTCGAGGCTCGGCAGCGGCACGGCGCCGGCGAGTTCGTGCGCCTGCTCGGCGAGCTTTTCCACGTCGATGTGCCTGGGATTGCTTTCGCTGGAGTTCATCGGGCCAGTGTAAGACCGGCCGGCGCTGCGCCTGCTGGTGGAAAATCCTCGAATGCCCGCTGCTGCCCCGTTGATCCTGGCCTCGACCTCGCGCTACCGCAAGGCGCTTCTGGAAAGGTTGTGCCTGCCGTTCGACGTGGTCGCGCCAGGCGTCGACGAAGCGTCGCGCGGGGTGGAGACGCCGCGCGCACTGGCGGCTCGCCTGGCCAGCGAGAAATCGAGGGCGGTCGCGGCGCGGTTCCCGCAAGCGGTGGTGATCGGCTCGGACCAGGTTGCCGACCTCGACGGCGAGGCGGTTGGCAAGCCCGGCGCGCACGAAGCTGCGGTGACCCAGCTGCGACGTCTCAGCGGTCGCGAAGTGCGCTTCCATACGGCGGTTGCGGTCACCTGCCAGGAACGGGGCTTCCACCGTGCCGACGCAGCGGAAGTTCGGGTCCGCTTCCGCACACTGACCGGGGGCGAGATCGAGCACTACCTGCGCACCGAACAGCCTTACGACTGCGCCGGCAGCGCCAAGGCGGAAGGGCTCGGCATTGCGCTGCTCGCCTCGATCGAATCGGACGATCCGACGGCGTTGATCGGGTTGCCGCTGATTCGCACCGCCGACCTGCTGCGCGAGGCCGGGATCGACGTGCTCGGCGGCCACGGGCGACCGACGCCATGACGGCCGTCCCGGGCACGCTCTACCTGGTGCCGAACACATTGGACTTCGGGACCGGCGCGGGCACGCCTGCGCTGCCGCTCGATGAGCTGCTGCCGCTCGGTGTGATCCGCCGAGCGGCGGCGCTGCAGCACTGGGTTGCCGAGAACGCGAAAACCACCCGGGCCTTCCTGAAGCGGGTTGACGCCGTGGTTTCGCTGTCGGTCCCGCTGCAGTCGATTTCGATTGCCGAGCTGCCGCGGCCGGCCAAGGGACGCAGCACCCCCAACGCGGAACCGCGCGCGATGGACGGGTTGCTCCATCCGGTTCAAGGCGGGGCCGATATGGGGCTGATCTCCGAAGCGGGTCTGCCCGGCGTCGCCGACCCGGGCGCGCTGCTGGTGGCTGCGGCCCACCGGCAGTCGATTCGCGTCGTCGCCCTGCCCGGCGCGGGTTCGCTGATGCTGGCGCTGGCATCCAGCGGACTCGAGGGTCAGAGCTTTGCGTTCGTCGGCTACCTGCCGGTCGAAGCCGCCGCGCGCGCCGCGCGGCTGCGCGAACTCGAAGCCTGCTCGAAACGGCAAACGCAGACGCAGATCGTCATCGAGACGCCTTATCGCAATCCGGCGCTGCTCGACGCACTGCTGGCCCACCTTCAGCCGACGACGCGGCTCTCGGTCAGTTGCGGATTGACGCTTGCCGCTGGCTTCAGCCGCAGCGACCCCGTTCAGGCCTGGCGGGCCCGCCCCTTGACCCTGCCTGCCAACATCCCGGCCGTCTTTTGCTTTCTCGGCTGAGCGCAGCGCGGCAGCGGGAATTCACGAGGGCGAAGCACCGCCGGACTGCTTGCCGCCGAACAGGGCCGCAACCTTGCGCCGCGGCTTGATGTTTTGCGGCAGACCCCGCGGTGCACTCGATGCACTCTTCTCCCACGACGGCGCCGCTTCGCCGGACGCGCTGGGCTCGTAGGGTCGGTCGAAGAAAGGATCGCTCGACGGGCGACGCGGCGGCTGGGCGCGGGGCGGCGCCGTTGTGGCATGGCCTGTCGCCGCAGCCTCGGGCTCGTCCGCCCCGGCCGAGAAGCGCTCGCGAGGCGGCCGCATGGGTCGTGCGCCATCGAGTTCGAGCGGCTCGAGTTCGATCTTCTTCTTGATCAGCTTCTCGATGTCGTCGATCAGCCGGGTGTCGCTCGGCGAGACCAGCGTCACCGCCAGCCCCGACGCACCAGCACGGCCGGTCCGGCCGATGCGGTGGATGTAATCCTCGGCGTTGAACGGCACGTCGAAGTTGAAAACGCCGGGCAGGTCGGCGATGTCGAGACCACGCGCGGCCACGTCGGTCGCGACCAGCACGTCGACCTCGCCGCGCTTGAAGGCATCGAGCGCCTTCAGCCGCTCGTCCTGCGACTTGTCGCCGTGCAATGCGTTGGTGCGCAGGCCGTCGCGTTCGAACGAACGTGCCAGCCGGGCACAGCCGAGCTTCGAGTTGACGAAGACGATCGCCTGCTTGAGCTCGCGCTCCTTCAGCAGCTTGACCACCGCAGCGCGCTTGTCGTCGACGGCGACGCTGTAGAAGCGCTGCTCGACATTGGTCGCCGTGGCGTTCGGCCGTGCCACTTCCACGAGCAAGGGATCCTGCAGGTAGCTTTCCGCCAGCCGCCTGATCTCGGGCGAGAACGTCGCCGAGAAAAGCAGCGTCTGGCGCTGTTTCGGCAAGTAGCTGAGGATGCGCTGCAGGTCGGGGAGGAAGCCGATGTCGAGCATCCGGTCGGCCTCGTCGAGCACGACGTACTCGACCTGGTTCAGCACGCAGTTCTTGGCCTCGATATGGTCGAGCAGCCGGCCAGGCGTCGCGATCAGCACCTCGACGCCCTTCTTCAGCTCGGCGGTCTGCGGCTTCATGTCGATGCCGCCGAACACCACCGCGACACGCAGCTGCGAATGCTTGGCGTAGGCCTTGATGTTCGAGGCGACCTGGTCGGCGAGCTCGCGGGTCGGTGCGAGCACCAGCGCGCGTACCGGATGCCGCGCCGGGGAGACACTGCTGGTCTCGTGGCGCAGCATCTTCTGCAGCAGCGGCAGCGAAAACGCCGCCGTCTTGCCGGTGCCGGTCTGCGCAGCACCCATCACATCGCGGCCGGCCAGGACGATGGGGATCGCCTTGGCCTGGATCGGGGTCATCAGGGTGTAGCCCTGGTCGGCTACCGCCTTCTCGAGCTTGGGGGCGAGGCCGAGGGCGGAGAACTCCATCGGCCCCGATGGCGCTACCTGAGACTCGGTCGGCGAAACTTCGGAAATATCAACAGCAACGGGTTCGTTCATCTCCCGATTGTCGCTGAACCACAAGAATCTGTCATCGGCGGACAACCAGCCAGCTCGGCGACTTGAATCGCACGATGCGCCAGTAGAAAATCACATAACTGGCACCGAATAGCGCGATGAAACCTGCCAACACGCCCGGCAGGTCCCAAAACAACATGCTGGGGACGACCGCCATCATGCAAAGTATCCAGAGGTACGGCGAGGTCATCGAGTTGCGCCGGGTCATCACCTTGGCATTCTTGGCACCGAGTCCCCAGCGCATGACCCTCTTGTAGATCAGCATGTGGAGATGCACACCGTCCGGAACGCCCGGTGACATCCCCCGAAGAAACTTCTTTCGATATATCGAAAACAAGGTCTCGAAGATCGGGTAGACGCACATCAGCAGCGGGCAACAGCGGAGAAACCGAGGGATTCCGATAAATCAGCAGCACGCTCAGTTCGGCCACGTAGAACCCGAGGAAATAGGCGCCCCCATCCCCGAGGAATATCATTCCCGCCGGATAATTCCAGATGAAGAACCCGAGGACAGCGCCCACACCGGCCAACGCGGCATATGCAAGCAATGGGTCACCGGCCTGAAACGCCACGTAGGCAATCGCTCCGAGCATCATCACGACACACATCGCGGCAAGGCCGTTGAAGCCGTCGATGATGTTGACCGCATTGGAAATGCCGGTAACGCAAAGCACGGTCAGCAGCATTGCCGGAACGGTGTACGACACGGCCCAGTCGAGACCCGGAATATCGGCACGATCAAGAACAGCGCCGAGCAGCGCGATCGCGATCGCCGCAGAAGCAGCGGTCAGCAGCAACCGCCGCCGTGGACTCTGCGTCTTCGTGAGATCCTCCGCCAGTCCTCCGATGAAGGCTGGCGCCGCCGATGCGAGGACCAACAGGCCGAAAAGGGCGTTGGATCCGTTCTCGCGCCATAACAGGAGCAACGCGCCGGCGAGTCCGAGGACGATGCCCACACCGCCGATTCGAGGGACCGAGTGAGCGTGAAACTTCTGCGGACCGCTCAAGTCGTCGTCGCCGGACAGGTGGGCGTGCGTGCGCGCAGATCGGATCACCAAAAAAGTAATCACCGTCGCCAATACGAACGAGACAAGAAGAACAAGCATTGATCGAGTGTATTCGCCCAGTGGCGGGCCGCTCGGGGCGGGGTGGCTAAAATCCGTCAGCTTGCGATGGCTGGAATACGCAGCTGCGCACTGCTGAAGCGACGCAACCAATCTCGTGCGCCTGATGTTAAGGGCGTCTCACAAAGCCGCCCTTTCAACCCTGGACTGCAGGCCATGCTATTGATCACCGGAGCCGCTGGCTTCATCGGCGGCAACTTCGTCCATCACTGGTTCAGCGGCCAGAACGGTCGCGACGAACCCATCGTCGTTCTGGACAAGCTGACCTATGCAGGCAATCCCGCGACGCTCGCTTACTTCCTGAACGCCGGAAAGTGCGAGCTGGTGCAAGGCGACATCTGTGACCAGCAGCTGGTTGAGCAGCTACTGCAAAAGCACCGCCCGCGGGCGGTGCTGCACTTCGCTGCCGAAAGCCACGTCGACCGCTCGATCCATGGCCCTGGCGAGTTCATCCAGACCAACATGGTCGGCACCTTCGCGCTGCTCGAAGCCGTCCGCAGCCACTGGGGCGCTCTGCCCGCCGACGAGCGCGACGCATTCCGCTTCCTGCACGTTTCGACCGACGAGGTCTACGGCTCGCTCGGCGATGACCGACCCGGCGTTCAGCGAAACGACCGCCTACGCTCCGAACAGCCCGTACTCGGCCAGCAAGGCGGGCAGCGACCATCTGGTGCGCGCCTACCACCACACCTACGGCCTGCCGACGCTCACCACCAACTGCAGCAACAACTACGGGCCCTATCACTTCCCGGAGAAGCTGATCCCGCTGGTGATCCTCAACGCGCTGGACGGCAAGCCGCTGCCGGTCTACGGCGACGGCCTGAACATTCGCGACTGGCTCTACGTTCGCGACCACTGCGAGGCGATCTGCCAGGTGCTCGACCGAGGCCGGGTCGGCGAGACGTACAACGTCGGCGGCAAGAACGAGATCCGCAACATCGACGTGGTGACGACGATCTGCCGCAAGCTCGACGAACTGCGTCCGCGCGCCGAGCGGCCGCTACGAGGAGCTGATCACCTACGTGAAGGACCGCCCCGGCCACGACCGGCGCTACGCCATCGACCCCGGCAAGATCGAGCGCGAGATCGGCTGGCAGCCTGCCGAGACTTTCGCCAGCGGCATCGACAAGACCGTGCGCTGGTACCTCGAGAACACAAGCTGGATCGACGGGGTTCGCTCAGGTGCCTACCGCCAGTGGCTGCAGACGCAGTACGGCTCGACCGCCGCGGCGTCATGAGGATCCTCCTGCTCGGCAAGAGCGGCCAGGTCGGCTGGGAACTGCAACGCTCGCTCGCGCCGCTCGGCGAGCTGATTGCACCGGCTCGCGGCTCGGCCGAGCTTTGCGGCGATCTGACCCGGCTCGACGACCTGGCGCAGACGGTTCGAAGGCTGCGGCCGGACGTGATCGTCAATGCCGCGGCGCACACCGCCGTCGACAAGGCCGAAAGCGAGGTCGAAGCCGCCCGCCTCGTCAATGCCGCCGCGCCGAGCGTCCTGGCGAGCGAGGCGCTCAGATCGGCGCCTGGCTGGTGCACTACTCGACCGATTACGTCTTCGACGGTTCTGGCACGCAGCCCTGGCGCGAGGACGATGCCACCGGGCCCCTCAGCGTTTACGGCCGAACCAAGCTCGAAGGCGAGGAAGCGATCCGTGCGACGGGTTGCAAACACCTGATCTTCCGCACGAGTTGGGTTTACGCCGCGCGCGGTGGCAACTTCGCCCGCACCATGCTCCGCCTGGCAGCCGAGCGCGAGCAACTGAGCGTCGTGGACGACCAGATCGGCGCGCCCACTGGCGCCGATCTCATCGCCGACGTGACGGCGCTCGCCATTCACTCGGCGCTTGCCGACCCGTCGCTTGGCGGCACCTACCACCTCACGGCGAGCGGCTCGACTTCCTGGCACGGCTATGCACGCTTCGTCATCGAATGGGCACGCGCGCACGGCGAGTCGATCCGCGTCGCAACCGACGCGCTCCTGCCGGTGGCGAGCGATGCCTTCCCGACTGCTGCACGGCGTCCGCTCAATTCGCGCCTCGATTGCGGACGGCTGCAACGCAGCTTCGGTCTCGCCTTGCCGCCGTGGCAGCAGGGCGTCGAACGCATGCTCGCCGAAGTGCTCGGCCGCTGATCCGGCGTAGACAGAAACCGAAGACGACAAGGCCCCACATGGCACGCAAGGGAATCATCCTCGCCGGCGGCTCCGGCACCCGGCTGCATCCGGCCACGCTGGCCGTCAGCAAGCAACTGCTGCCGGTCTACGACAAGCCGATGATCTATTACCCGCTGAGCACGCTGATGCTCGCCGGCATCCGCGAGGTGCTGGTCATCAGCACGCCGCAGGACACGCCGCGCTTTGCTGCATTGCTCGGCGATGGCAGCCAGTGGGGCCTCTCGCTGAGCTACTGCGTCCAGCCGAGCCCCGACGGGCTCGCGCAGGCGTTCATCCTCGGGCGCGAGCTTCGTCGGCAACTCGCCGAGCGCGCTGGTGCTCGGCGACAACATCTATTACGGCCACGACCTGCAGCCGCTGCTGCAGCGCGCCACCGGCAGCGACCAGGGCGCGACGGTTTTCGCGTATCACGTCGCCGACCCGGAACGCTACGGCGTCGTCGAGTTCGGTGCCGATCAGCGGGCGTTGAGCATCGAGGAGAAGCCGGCTGCGCCGAAGAGCCACTACGCCGTCACCGGGCTCTACTTCTACGACCAGCAGGTTTGCGACATCGCCGCCGACATCCGCCCCTCGGCGCGCGGCGAGCTGGAGATCACCACGGTGAACGCACGCTACCTCGAGCAACAGCAGCTCCAGGTCGAAGTCGATGGGCCGCGGCTTCGCCTGGCTCGATACCGGAACGCACGACAGCCTGCTCGAAGCCGGACAGTTCATCGCCACGCTCGAACGGCGCCAGGGGCTGAAGGTCGCCTGCCCCGAGGAGATTGCGTTTCGCAGCGGCTGGATCGACCGCGAACAGCTCGAAGCGCTGGCGCGGCCCCTCGTGAAAAGCGGCTATGGAAGCTATCTGATGCAGCTCGTCGAAAGCCAGGTGTTCTGATGAAGGTGACCTCAACAGCGATAGAAGGCGTCTTCTTGCTCGAGCCGAAGGTCTTCGGCGACGCCCGCGGCTTCTTCATGGAAAGCTTCAACCAGCGGGTCTTCGACGAAGCCGTCGGCGGCAGCTCACCACTTCGTCCAGGACAACCATTCGCGCTCGAGCCGCGGCGTCTTGCGCGGTCTTCACTATCAGCGCCCGCCGCAGGCGCAGGGCAAGCTGGTGCGCGTGACGCAAGGCAGCGTGTTCGACGTGGCGGTCGACCTGCGTCGATCGAGCCCAACCTTTGGGCGATGGGTCGGGTTCGAGCTGAGCGGCGAAAACCACCGGCAGCTCTGGCTGCCGCCCGGCATGGCGCATGGTTTCCTGGTGCTGAGCGAAAGCGCCGACTTTCTCTACAAGACGACCGACTACTACGCGCCGTCCACCGAAAGCTGCATCCGTTGGGACGATCCGACGCTGGCGATCGAATGGCCCGATGTCGGGTTCGCGCCCCGGGTTTCGGAGAAGGACGCCAGAGGTTGCGTTCTGGAGCAAGCGGACGTTTTCAGCTGACCGAATCGTCCAGAGGAATGCAGCCGCCATGCCGCGGCTAGAATTGCCTGTTCATGCCGTGAACTGACGCCCCAGCCTCTTGCCTGCCCATCCCGACGACGAACCCGCGTATCTCGAACTGATGCGCGTGCTGGAACAACATCCCGAGTACAACCAGCGCCAACTGGCCCAGGCGGTAGGCGTCAGCCTGGGCAAGACGCATTACCTCTTGAAGGCACTGCTCGGCAAGGGGCTGGTGAAAGCGCAGAACTTTCGCCGCAACGACAACAAGCTGGCCTACGTTTATATGCTGACGCCCATCGGCATGGGCGAACGCTTGCGCATGACGCAGGCGTTCCTGGCGCGCAAGGAACACGAATTCTCGATGCTGCAGAACCAGATCAGCCGGCTGCGCAGCGAGCTGGCCGAGCGAGTCGACAACTGAACCGATCACCCATGACCGATCAGGTATTTCCCGTCATCATGGCCGGCGGCAGCGGCACCCGGCTGTGGCCGCTCAGCCGTGCGCTGTATCCCAAGCAGTTCCTGTCGTTCTCCGGCGGACGCACCCTGTTCCAGTTGGCCACCGAACGCCTGCTGGCGCTCGAAGGCGAAAGCTGCAGCGTGGCCCCGCCGTGCGTCGTTGGAAACGAGGAGCACCGCTTCATGGTGCTCGACCAACTGCGGGAAATCGGCTGCACGCCGGGCGCTCTGGTCCTCGAGCCAGCGGGACGCAACACCGCTCCCGCGTTGACGCTCGCCGCGCTGCAGGCAGTCGAATCCGGCGCGGATCCGATCCTTGTCGTCACCCCGGCCGACCACACGGTCACCCGGCCGCTGGCCTTCACCGCGGCGCTGCGCCGCGCCGTTGCTGCGGCGGCCGACGGGAGCATCGTCGTGCTCGGCATCGTCGCCGACCGGCCGGAAACGGGTTTCGGCTACATCCATGCGCCGGCTGCGGGCGTGGCAGCCTCGACGCCCGTTGCGCCGGCGGTGCACGACGTAGCCGCCTTCGTCGAGAAGCCCGACGCCGCCACCGCCGAGCGCTACCTGCGCGAAGGCGGCTACTACTGGAACAGCGGCATGTTCGTGCTGCGCGCCAGCAGCTGGCTGAAGGCGCTGGCCGAGTTCCGCCCCGACATCGAGACCGCCACGCGCGCCGCCTGGGCCGCGCGCAGCGTCGACGAGAAGACCGGCGCCCTCTTCGCCCGCCCCGACAAGGCAGCCTTCGAGGCCGTGCCGAGCGAAAGCATCGACTACGCCGTGATGGAAGGCTGCACCCGGCCGGGCTCGAACTGGCAGGTCAAGATGGTGCCGCTCGACGCCGGCTGGAGCGACCTCGGCGCCTGGGATGCCGTCTGGCAGACCAGCGAGCAGGACGCTGCGGGCAACGCCAGCCACGGCGACGTGCTGTTCGAGAACAGCCGCAACACCCTCGTGCACGCGACCAGCCGGCTGGTCGGCGCGATCGGCGTCGACAACCTGGTGATCGTCGAGACGCCCGATGCGGTGCTGGTCGCCGAGCAGTCGCAGAGCCAGCACGTGAAGAAGATCGTTGCCTCGCTGCAGAAGGACGGCCGCAGCGAGGGCAACCTGCACCGACGGGTGCACCGGCCGTGGGGCTGGTACGACAGCGTCGACCAGGGCCCGCGCTTCCAGGTCAAGCGCATCCTGGTCAACCCGGGCGCGACGCTCAGCCTGCAGATGCACCACCACCGCGCCGAGCACTGGATCGTCGTCTCCGGCACGGCCGAGGTCACCAACGGCGACAAGGTGATCCTGCTGAGCGAGAACCAGAGCACCTACATCCCGCTCGGCCAGACGCACCGCCTGGCCAACCCCGGCAAGCTGCCGCTCGAGATCATCGAGGTGCAGTCGGGCTCGTACCTGGGCGAGGACGACATCGTCCGTTTCGAGGACACCTATGGCCGGCGCTGAAGCGGCGATCCTGGGCCGCTCTGTGCTTGGCGATTGCAACACCGTCCGCGGCCTGTTGAAGACACGCGGCGCTTCGTACCTGCCAAGACCTCGGTCCATGCACCTGGGAGCCCAACGAACCGCCGCTGCGCATTGCCGAGTGACATGCCAACTGTGACGCTGTCCAACGGAAGGTCGTTCGAGTCGCCTGCCGCCTCGTCGATGCTCGATGCCGCCCGCCACGCGGGGTTGGTGCTGGAGCACAGCTGCCGCACCGGCCGCTGCGGCACGTGCAAGGCGAAGGTCGTCGCCGGACGCACGGCCGGTCTGAAGGGCGACGTCGTTCTGCAACCTTTCGAAAAGGCCGACGGCTGGGTGCTGACCTGCATCACGGCCGCGCTCGACGACGTGCAGATCGACATCGAGGACCTCGGCCTGCCTGCCGACATTCAGACGAGAACCTTGCCGTGCCGCATCGACAGCCTGGATCGCCTGGCGCCGGATGTTCTGCGCGTGGTACTGCGGCTGCCGCCCAAAGCGACGTTCCGCTACGTCGCCGGCCAGTACATCGATTTGATCGGCAAGGCCGGTCTGCGCCGCAGCTACTCGCTTGCCAACGCCGCCGGAGCCGACGGCAAGCTCGAGCTGCACGTCCGCCGGGTCGACGCGGGCGTGATGAGCGCTTACCTCTTCGACGAAGCCCAGTCAGGCGACCTGCTGCGCCTGGAAGGGCCGCTCGGCACTTTCTTCCTGCGCGAGATCGTCGGCCTCGACTTGGTTTTTCTCGCCACAGGTACCGGTTTCGCGCCGGTAAAGGCCATGCTGGCGCACCTGGCCGGCTTGCCGGACACCGACCAGCCGCGCTCAGTCACGCTCTACTGGGGCGCGCGCCACGTCGAAGACCTTTACTGGTCAGCCGTCGGCGCGTTGCCAGGGATGCGCTATGTGCCGGTGCTGTCGCGCGCCGACGCCAGTTGGTCCGGTGTTCGGGGCCATGTGCAAAACGCCCTGCTTGCCGACTCGCCGGCCTGGGCAAACACGGCGGTCTACGCCTGCGGCTCGCCCGCCATGATCGACGATGCACGCGCGGCCCTGACGGCAGCAGGCTTGCCGCCGCGGCGCTTCCTGGCCGACGCCTTCGTCAGCTCGAACTGACCCTCGAACACGGAAGCAACCGAATGAAAGCAGTCATATTGGCCGGCGGCCTCGGCACGCGCCTCAGCGAGGAAACCGCCCTGCGCCCGAAGCCGATGGTCGAGATCGGCGGCAAGCCGATCCTCTGGCATATCTTGAAGACCTATGCGCACCACGGCGTCAACGACTTCGTGATCTGCTGTGGCTACAAGGGCTACGTCATCAAGGAGTACTTCGCCAACTACTTCCTGCACATGTCGGATGTGACTTTCGACATGCGCTCGAACCGCATGCAGGTGCATCACAAGCGCGCCGAGCCATGGAACGTGACCCTCGTCGACACCGGCGACGACTCGATGACTGGCGGCCGCCTGCTGCGCGTGGCCAAGTACGTTCGCGACGAGGAAGCCTTCTGCTTCACCTACGGCGACGGTGTCGCCGACATCGATATCGGCGCAACGATCGATTTCCACCGCCAGCACGGCAAGGTCGCGACGCTGACCGCCACTTACCCGCCGGGGCGCTTCGGTGCGCTCGACATCCAGGAGCACCGCGTCGTCAGTTTCAAGGAAAAGCCCAAGGGTGATGGCGCGCTGATCAACGGCGGCTACTTCGTGCTTAGCCCGGAGGTGTCTGAAGTACCTGAAGGACGACTCGACCGTCTGGGAGCAGGAGCCGCTGCAGCAGCTTGCCGCCGAAGGCGAGCTGATGGCCTGGCAGCACGAAGGCTTCTGGCAGCCGATGGACACGCTTCGCGACAAGCACCACCTCGAAGAGCTGTGGGCGACTCGGCGCCGCGCCATGGAAGGTGTGGGATTGAGCGCCGACACCGTTCAGATGCCAATCGACGCCGCCTTCTGGCGCGGCCGCCGTGTCTTCCTGACCGGCCACACCGGCTTCAAGGGAGGCTGGCTGGCCCTGTGGCTGCAGACGCTCGGCGCCGAGGTGCACGGTTTCGCCCTGGCGCCGCCGACCGAGCCGGCGCTCTTCACCGAAGCCCGGGTCGGCGACGGCATGGGCAGCACGGTCGGCGACATCCGCGACTTCGAACGCCCTGCGCCGGGCGATGGCCGCGCACCGCCCCGAGATCGTCCTGCACCTGGCCGCTCAGCCGCTGGTGCGCCTTTCGTACGCCGAGCCGGTATCGACCTACGCCACCAACGTGATGGGCACGGTGCACCTGCTCGAAGCGGCACGCAGCGTCGACAGCGTGCGCGCGATCGTCAACGTGACGACCGACAAGTGCTACGAGAACCGCGAGTGGGTCTGGGGCTACCGCGAGGACGAGCCGATGGGCGGCTTCGACCCCTACAGCAACAGCAAGGGCTGCTCGGAACTGGTCACCTCCGCGTACCGGCGTTCGTTCTTCGCCTCAGGGAACGTTGCGCTGGCCTCGGCCCGCGCCGGCAACGTCATCGGCGGCGGCGACTGGGCGGCCGACCGGCTGGTGCCCGACATCCTGCGCGCCTTCGAGCGGGGCGAGCCGGTGGTGGTGCGCAACCCGCAGGCCACCCGCCCGTGGCAGCACGTGCTCGAGCCCCTTGCCGGCTACCTCACGCTCGCCGAGCGCCTGGTGCGCGACGGCCAGGCAGCGGCTGAAGGCTTCAACTTCGGCCCGCGCGACGATGACGCCCGGCCGGTGCACTGGATTGCCGACCGACTCGCCGAGCGCTGGGGCGACGGTGCCTGCTGGAAGCTCGACGGCGGCGCGCATCCGCACGAGGCCAACTACCTCAAGCTCGACATCTCCAAGGCCCGGCATCGTCTGGGCTGGCAGCCGCGCTGGAACCTCGCCACCGCGCTCGACCGCATCGTCGACTGGCACCGCGCATGGCTGCGCGGCGAAGACATGCGCGCGCGCTGCCTCGAACAGATCGACCTCTATACGAATTCGCTGAAGGAAGTCACTCCCGCATGAACGCCATCGTCACCCCGCCCGGCAACAGCCGAGCTGCCCCGGGCATGCCGCCCAGCCTGGAAACCGGCGAGCCTGCCGCGCTGCGCCGCCAGATTGCCGCTTTGGTGCAGCAGTACGCCGAGCTGACGACGTCGCCGAAGCCCTTCATTCCCGGCGAATCGCTGGTGCCGGTCTCAGGCAAGGTGGTCGGTGCGCCCGAGATGAAGGCCATGGTCGAAGCTTCGCTCGACGCCTGGCTGACGACCGGCCGCTTCAACGCAGCCTTCGAGGAGCGACTGGCGAAGTACCTGGGCGTGCAGCACCTGATCACCGTCAACTCGGGTTCCTCGGCCAATCTGGTGGCGTTCTCGGCGCTGACGTCGCCCCGCCTGGGTGACCGCGCCATCAAGCCGGGCGACGAGGTGATCGGCGTGGCGGCGGGCTTCCCGACCACGGTCAACCCGATCCTGCAATTCGGCGCGGTGCCGGTGTTCGTCGACATCGACCTGGCCACGCACAACATCGACGCCAGCCTGATCGAGGCGGCGATCTCGCCGAAGACCAAGGCGATCATGCTGGCGCATTCGCTCGGCAATCCGTTCAACCTCGACGTGGTCACCGCCCTCTGCCGCAAGTACGGCCTGTGGCTGGTGGAGGACTGCTGCGACGCGCTCGGCGCCACTTACAACGGCCAGATGGTCGGCACCTTCGGCGACATCGGCACGCTCAGCTTCTACCCGGCGCACCACATCACGATGGGCGAAGGCGGCGCGGTCTTCACCAACAACCCCGAGCTGAAGGTGATCGCCGAGTCGTTCCGCGACTGGGGCCGCGACTGCTACTGCGCGCCCGGCAAGGACAACACCTGCGGCAAGCGCTTCGAGTGGCAGCTCGGCCAGCTGCCGCAGGGCTACGACCACAAGTACATCTACAGCCACCTCGGCTACAACCTGAAGATCAGCGACATGCAGGCCGCCTGCGCGCTGGCGCAGATGGACCGGGTGGACGACTTCATCGCCGCACGCAAGGCCAACTTCGCGTACCTGAAGGAGCGGCTGCAGTCGTGCGCCGAGTTCCTCGACCTGCCGGAGGCGACGCCGAACTCCGATCCCTCGTGGTTCGGATTTCTGGCGATGCTCAAGCCGGAAGCGGGCGTCAAGCGGGTCGACCTGCTCTCCTATCCTCGACCAGAACAAGATCGGCACGCGGCTGCTGTTCGCCGGCAATCTGACGCGTCAGCCGTACATGATCGGGCGCAATTTCCGCGTCAGTGGGGAGCTGACGAGGACCGACCAGGTGATGAATCAGGCGTTCTGGCTTGGCGTGTACCCGGGACTGACCGAGTCGCATCTGGATTACATCGGCGAGACCATCGAATCATTCTTCGGGCTCAACTTCTAAGCGCCATGTCCAACGAAGTAAAAGTCAGCGACGAAGTCGCTCTACTGCTGGAGCGACTGGATATTCGCCATGCCTTCGGCATCATCGGTGCCGGCAACGTCCACCTTTTCGAGTCGATCAGCCGCCATGGGTTTACCGAAATCGTCTGTGTGCACCATGAGCAGGCCGCGACGATGGCGATGCAGACCTATTACCGCAGCTCCGGCAGGCTCGCAGCAGCGCTCCTGACGACCGGCGGCGGCGCTACCAATGGGGTAACCGGGGTGGTTTCCGCTTGGGCGGATTCGATCCCGGGGTTGGTCATCGCTGGAAACGAGCATTCGAAGCACACCACGCCGGACAATCCGCTGCGGATGTGGGGCGTGCAGGGCTATGACTCGGTCGCCATGATTCGGGAGGTGAGCAAGTACGCCGAGCGGGTGACCGAGCCCTCGCGCACGCTTTACGAGATCGAGAAAGCCGCGCACCTGGCGCTAACGGGCCGGCCAGGTCCGACCTGGGTCGAAGTGCCGATGAATATCCAGTCGACACGGATGGCACGGGCCGAGTTGCAGACCTTTTCGCCACCGGATGCGCCGATGACGGTGCCACCCGCCGGCGCCGTCGCCCGCTGCCTCGACGCGCTGCGCCGCGCCGAGCGACCGCTGCTCTGGCTTGGCCACGGCATCCGACTGGCCGGCGCGGCTGACCAGTTGCCTGCGCTGCTCGACCGGCTGGGCGTGCCGGCGCTGGTTTCCTGGGCGGGCATCGACATGCTCGACTCGTCGCACCCGCTGGTGATCGGCCGCGCTGGAGTCTACGGTCAGCGTGCGGCGAACTTTGTGCTCCAGAACAGCGACTACGTTCTCGCCATCGGCACCCGGCTGGCCATTCCGCAAGTCGGCTACGAGCTCGGCGAGCTAGCCCGTGGTGCGGCGATCGACATGGTCGACATCGACCCGACAGAAGGCAAGAAGCTCGGCAGCCGTGTGCGCGAGTTCATTCAGGCCGACGCAGGCGCTTTCGTGCGCGAGCTGATCGAACTTGCAGCCGACGGGGCTGGCGACAAGGCCGCGTGGATCGAGCAATGCGCGACTTACCAGCGCGACTTCCCTTGGATCGGCCCTGAGCACGCCGACAGTGAGGGGTACATGAACTCCTATCGGTTCATGGAGCGCCTGAATGGCGTCCTCAAAAGTGACCAGACCATCGTCACCGACATGGGCACTGCACTGCTCTGCGCTCACCAGGTCCTCAAGCTGGGTCCCGGACAGCGCCTGATGACCTCCACGGGCCTGGGCGAGATGGGCTATGGCCTGCCGGCGGCGATCGGCGCGTCGTTTGCGCTCGATCGTGGCGAAGTCATGTGCCTGAATTGCGACGGCGGAATGATGATGAACCTGCAGGAGCTGCAGACGATGGTGCATCACCGCCTGCCGATCAAGCTGTTCATCTTCAACAATGACGGCTACCTGATGATCAAGCACACGCAGAAGGCGCTGTTCAAGAGCAGCTACGTAGGCACTGACGCCACTTCCGGCGTTTCGTGTCCTGACTTCAGCAAGCTCGCGCAGGCTTTCGACATTCCGGCGTTCCAGATCCGCGGCTGGGACGATTGCGACGAGGTACTGGCGCAGGTGCAAACGATCGACGGCCCGGTTATCTGCGAGGTCTTCATGCATCCCGAACAGCTGTTCGTGCCGAAGCTTTCAGTCGCGGTCAAGGCAACAGGCGAGCTGGTGTCGCCACCCCTGGAAGACTTGTCACCCTTGCTGCCCCTCGACACCTTGGCCGCGGCCATGCGCGACGGACCGCACCCGAAATCGACATCGCTGCGCTGAAGCTCACCCGAGAAACGTCATGACACAGAAAACGCGCGTCGCGATCATCGGGACCGGCAACATCGGCACCGACCTCCTGGTCAAGGTCATGCGGTCGAATACGCTGGAGTGCACGTTGTTCGTCGGGCGGAACTTCCGCTCCGAAGGCATGCAGAAGGCCAGCAGCATGGGCGTCAACATCTCCGATCGTGGTCTGGACGCCATCGTTCAGCAGGCCGACGACATCGACATGGTGTTCGACGCCACCTCGGCGGTGGCGCACCACGAGCACTGGGCGGTGCTGCGCGAAATGGGCAAGACCGTTATCGACATGACGCCAGCCAAGCTCGGCGGCATGTGCGTGCCGGCGATCAATGCCGAGCAGGTGATCGGCGCCGGGGTCGGCAACATCAACATGGTCACCTGCGGCGGTCAGGCTTCGATCCCGATTGCCAACGCGATCTCCACCGAACACGACGACATCGAGTACATCGAGGTCGCCTCCAGCATCGCCTCGCGCAGCGCCGGCCCGGCGACCCGCGGCAATCTCGACGAATACATCGAGACGACCGAGGAGGCGCTGATCCAGTTC
Organism: uncultured beta proteobacterium; assembly: GCA_963826695.1. Lineage (GTDB taxonomy): Bacteria > Pseudomonadota > Gammaproteobacteria > Burkholderiales > Burkholderiaceae_C > CAWGXZ01. The sequence goes on along the minus strand of CAWGXZ010000003.1, from coordinate 5,332 downwards.
ACCGGCGCGAAGCAGGCGAAGTCGATCCTGATCCTCAACCCGGCGCGTCCGCCGATCGACATGCAGACCACGATCTACGCCAAGATCGCCAACCCGCGGCTCGATCACATCCGCCGCTCGGTCGATGCCATGATGAAGAGGATCACCGCCTATGTGCCGGGCTATCAATTGATCGTGCCGCCGACCATCGAGGGCGGCAGGGTGATGACGACGGTGAAGGTGCTCGGCAACGGCGATTACCTGCCACGTTATGCCGGCAACCTGGACATCATCAACTGTGCAGCGATCGGCATTGCCGAAACCATCGCCCGAAGGGGCAGGGAGTGAATCCAATGAGCAAGCGCGTTCTTATCAGCGACCCGACGCTGCGCGACGGCAACCATGCCGTGCGGCATCAGCTTTCCAAGGCGAGCTTTGTTGCCTACTGCGCGGCCGCCGAAGCCGCTGGCGTGCCCATCGTGGAAGTCGGCCACGGCAACGGCATTGGCGCCTCGTCGATGCTGGTCGGCGAATGCAGCCTGGACGATGAAACGATCCTGAGCACCGCGCGTGCCAATCTCTCGAAGTCGAAGCTGGGCGTCCACGCCATTCCGGGTTTCTGCACGATTCAGCGTCACCTGACGATGGGAATCGACCTCGGCGTGGATGTTTTCCGCATTGCAGCGCACTGCACGGAGGCCGACATCACCCAGCGGCACATCGAATACGTCCGCAACAAGGGCAAGGAAGTCTTCGGCGTGCTGATGATGAGCCACATGGCGAGCCCCGCGATGCTCGCCGATGAAGCCCGGAAGATGGAGGCCTACGGTGCCGAAGGCGTCATCATCATGGATTCATCCGGCAACTATCTGCCAGCTGACGTCACCGAGCGAATCGGTACGCTCGTCGCCTCGCTGAACATCCCGGTTGGCTTCCATGCGCACAACAACCTCGGCATGGGCATCGCGAACTCGGTTGCTGCGGTGGATGCAGGTGCCACCATCATCGACGGCAGTGCGCGCGGCTTCGGCGCTGGCGCTGGCAATGCGCAGCTCGAAGTGCTGGTTGCTGTGTTCGAACGGATGGGCATCGAGACCGGCATCGATCTTTACAAGATGCTCGACGCGGCGGACCTCGCCGAGCGCGAAATGATTCCGGAGTTGCCCACGATCTCGTCTACCAGCATTGTCAGCGGCCTGGCCGGCGTGTTCTCCGGCTTCGTCAAGCACGTCAACAGCATCGGCAAGCAGCACGGCGTCGATCCGCGCGACATCTTCTTTGAACTTGGTCGCCGCAACGCAGTTGCCGGGCAAGAGAGCTTGATCCTGGAAGTCGCGCTGGAACTAGCCAAGACGAAGACGGCCGCGGAAGTCGCCCATGCTCGACCAGGCGCAAAAGCAGCTGCGCGAGGACTGCCGTGCTTCCTTTGCCAAGTTGGCGGACTTGCCGAAGCAGCTGGCGGGTCAGCGCATCGCCGTCATCGGCGGCACTGGTTTTGTCGGCTCGTGGCTGGCCGAGGCGGTGGCGATGCTCAACGACGACATGGGCGCCGGATTGCCGGATCGACCTTTTCGGACGCACCGCAAGCAAGTGGCTTGACAGCCGCCGGCATCTGGAGCGAGTGGACATCGGCCTGCACACCATTGATGTGCGTTCATCGTTCGAACTTCCGAGCGACACGACCCTTGTGCTGTTTGCAGCCGGGATTGCCGATCCACGGGTACAGGCCTCCGACCCACACCGCGTCTTCCAGACCACGGTTCACGGCATTGACCATGCATTGCTCGCAGCCGCACGGCTGGAGCGCATTCATCGCTTCGTCAACCTCAGCTCGGGCCTTGTAGCCGGGACGGACCTGCCACAAGGCGCGCTGAAGGAGGGCGACATCGGCGGGCTCGACTTCACCCGTTTCCACAGCCTCTACGCCGAAGCGCGGCGCGGCGCCGAGAGCCTGGCTTGTGCATTTCGCCGGCCAGTACCGTATCCCGGTCAGTACCGCCAGAGCATTCACCTTTCTAGGCGCCTATCAACCCCTCGATGCGCCGTGGGCGTTGAACAACTTTATCCGGGACGCGTTGACCGGCAACGACATCCGTATCCACGGCGACGGTGCCACACGGCGCAGCTACTTGTACGGCAGCGACGTCGCCGCCTGGTTGCTGCAGGCGCTCGTTGCGGGGCGCGATGGTGAGGTTTACAACATCGGCGGCGGTGAGTCGGTGAGCCATGCCGATGCCGCAACTTGGGTCGCCGAACGGATTACGCCAACCCCGCAACTGGTCTACAAAAGCCAGCCACGCGCAGGCGGGCGCACGCACGACTTCTACCCCAACGTGACGCAAACCATGCAATCGCTCGGTGTGCGACCGGTCTTCGCACCGCGAGCCGCGATCGAGCGCTCGCTGCAGTGGCATGCGCACCAACTCGGGGCCGGACGCCGGTTACGCGCCGCGACATGAGCGACTCGGATCAGCACACCAACCCAGTCGTCGCCGAGGACATCAAGCGCATTCTGGCGCAGCCCCTACCCTGGCAGCGGCTGGAGGGCACGACGGTGCTGATTGCCGGTGCCGGCGGCTTCCTCCCTGCGTATCTCGTCGAAACGCTTGCGGCGCTGAACCGTCGAGGATCGCAGATCCAGGTGATTGGGCTGGTGCGCAACCCTCAAAAGGCGGCTGCACGGCTCGGCCATTTGCTCGCAGACGGCTTGACACTGCTTGAGCACGACGTCGCCCAACCCTTGCCAGCTGATCTTCCGATAGCAGACTTCATCGTCCATGCCGCCAGCCAGGCGAGCCCGCGCTATTACGGCAGTGATCCTGTTGGAACGCTTGAGGCGAACGTGCTCGGTACTGCTTACCTCCTGGCGCATGCGGCGCGAAATGCCGGAACCGAGTTTCTCTATTTCAGCAGCGGTGAAGTCTACGGTGTGCCGCTCGACGATTCGCGCCTGCTCTCCGAGACAGACTTCGGTTACCTCGACCCAGCGACCGTGCGCGCTTGCTACGCCGAGAGCAAACGTGTCGCCGAGACGATGTGCGTTTCTTGGGCGCAGCAGCATGGCGTCCGGACAAAGATCGTCAGACCTTTTCACACCTACGGACCCGGCATGGACTTGGCCGATGGTCGGGTGTTTGCTGATTTCGTTGGCGACATCGTCGCCTGCCGCGACATCGTGCTGAAAAGTGATGGCCACGCGATGCGACCCTTTTGCTATTTGGCTGACGCTGCAGCCGCGTTTTGGACCGTCCTTCTGCTTGGCGAAGCTGGCCGGGCCTACAACGTCGGCAATCCCGCCGCCGAGGTGTCAATCGCCGGACTGGCTGAGCTGATCGTCGGTTTGTATCCTGCACTTGGATTGAAGGTGATCCGCGCCTCGGCACCCTCTGCTGCGAGCGGTTATCTGCAGAGTCCCGTCGCCCGCTCGACGCCGGACGTCTCCCGCATAGGCGAGCTCGGCTGGCTCCGACCACCGGCCTAAGCGAGGGCTTTCGCCGCACGATCGGCAGCTTCGACCCTCGCCTCCTGTGAATACCTGAACTACTAGGCCCTCGTCCGAAGGCTCCTTTTTCGACAGCAAAACGCCATGACCACTGCTCGCCAATCCCTCGAATCGACGCTCGAAGCCTATCGCCGGGGCGACATCGACAAGCCGACGTTTATCCGGACGATGTACGACGCCCACCACGCGGCGCTCTTCGACTACTCGCGGTTCATCGGCAATACCAACGTACGACGCATCGAGATCGAAGACGGCCAGGTTGTCATGGTTTCGCGAGATCGTGGCGTGCGCATCGCGTGTGCGGAAGGCGATATGCGTATTGCGCCGGTCGAAAGCCTCAATTTCGCCGACTACGAAAAGCAAGATGCGGAAATGATGGAGTCGCTCGTCGCCGACGGCGACACCTTCTTCGATATTGGTGCAAACATTGGCTGGTACTCAATCAATCTCGCACTCGCACGCCGAGCGTCATCCTTTCATGCGTTGAACCGCTGCCTAGAACCTACGCACAACTAACGCGAAACGTCGGGCTGAATGCTGTGCGCAATGTGCAGACGCACAACTTCGGTTTTTCCGATGCGTCGGCAACGCTCGAGTTCTATTACTACCCCGAAAGGTCTGGCAACGCGTCTTCACGAAACTTGACCGAGAGATCCGATGTTGAGACCTGCAATGCCAGGTGCGCCGGCTAGACGACCACGTTCGAGACACCGGCCTCAAGGTGGAGTTCATCAAATGCGACGTCGAGGGCGCTGAGTTGCTGGTACTTCCGAGGGGGCTCGAAACCATCGCTCACGACCGGCCGGTGGATCTTTTCGGAAATCCTTCGCGAGACTGGTCGACGAAGTTCAATTACGACCCAGACGGAATCTTTGACCTTGCTTTAATCCGACTGGCTCTGCACTGCGTCTCCGAGGGCAGCGCCTTCGCTCCTTCGACCAGATGACGTCGCAAGCGGTCAAGACCAACTTCTTTTTCTCCAAAACAGCGGCATGGCGAACAATTGCTCGCCTTGCGCGGAGTTGACAATCGTCCGCCCGGCGCAGCACGTCGCCGTGGGCACCGTTTCCAGAACGGCTGTGGAGCCGGCTGGCGCCAGCTTGCCGGTGTCGATGCGCAAGTTGCGGCGACCTTGCTGCTGCGGGGCTGGGGGGTAGTCGCCGGGGCGGTTACTGTCTTGCTTCCCGCTTTGGCTGGGCAGGTCGGAGCAGGGCTATTACTTCACGTTTTCGAGCCTGCTGGCGCTGCAGGTCTTCTTCGAGCTCGGGATGAACCAGGTCGTCTTGAGTGGTTAGCCAGACTTCGCGCATGTGCCGTCGATCCAGATGGCAAATTCGGCGGTCATGGCTGGTCGGCTGCAGCGCGGCTCGCTTCCCTGGTGCGGCTCTGCGGCGATGGTACTGAGCGCGCAGCCGCGTTCGCCCTTGTGGTCGGCACTGCCAGTGCCATTTTCTTTGAGACAAAGGGCACCCTTCCAGCAGCCATCGTCGGCCTCTGGCTATTGATCGCCCCATTAACCGCCGCCAACCTATATTTTAGCGTCTGGCTGACCGTCTGGAGCGGTAAGGTCGCGGAAGTCGCGCGGCTGCGGCTTCAACAATCAATGGTCGGATACGCCATGATGTGGGTCGCGCTTCGGCTTGGCGCGGGACTCAAACCCTGCGTGTTTGTGCCGCTCGCCTCGGCACTGGGCACAGGGCTTTGGCTACATCGCTCGGCGTCGTTGCTTACGTACCTGCACGCGCAGCCGAATGTGGTGCTGACGAACGAATTCAGTGGCGTAGACGTTGCCCGTTTGAGTGGCGTATTGCGGTCAGTTGGGTCAGCGGCTATTTCATCTTTCAGGTCTTC
>CAWGXZ010000002.1:0-120343 GCA_963826695.1 uncultured beta proteobacterium | reverse complement strand
GCAGAGTTCGGTTTAGACGCCCTTGCTGGCTGCTGCCTTCGACTGTGGTCCGCTCTCTGTTTTCCAGTCACCGGCATGGGGGTGGTTGAGGCCGAGGTTGCCGCGCAGGGTGGTGCTTTCGTACTCGGTGCGCACCAGGCCTCGCTTTTGCAGTTCTGGCACGACCATGCGGACGAAGTCCTCGTAGCTGCCGGGCATGTGGGTGGGCGAGAGCACGAAGCCATCGCAGCCACCCTGGGTGAACCACTGCTCCATTTCATCGGCGACGGTCTTGGGCGAGCCGATGAAGACGTTGAACTCGCGCAGGCGGGCGCGCTTGGAGAACTCGACGAAGTCGCGCACCGAGGGGTTCTTCTTGCCCGACAGCGTGACCACGCGGTCGCGGAAGGTCTGCCATCCGGAGATGGCGGCCATTTCCTCGTCGGTGAAGGGCGCGTCCATGTCGCGGGTGGCGAAGTCGGTGTTGAGCACCTCGCAGATCAACGTCAGGGCGTCGATCGGCTTGGCCAGCGAGTCGATGTAGTCGAACTTCTGCTGGGCGATCTCGTCGGTCTCGCCGACGACCACGTGGCAGGCGGTGGCGATGCGCACCTTGGCCGGGTCGCGGCCAGCGGCGGCGATGGCGGCCTTCATCTCGGCGTATTGCTTCTTGGCCAGGCCCAGGTTGGGGTAGACCACGAAGAGCAGTTCGCCCCAGCGCGCGGCGAACGCCCGGCCGCGGCCGCTTTGCCCGGCCTGGATCAGCACCGGCTGGCCTTGCGCCGAACGCGGCACGGTGAAGGGGCCGCGCGAGTTGAAGAACTCGCCCTTGTGGTCCAGCCGCTTGACCTTGTCGGGATGGGCGAACTGGCCGGTCTCCCTGTCGTTGACGATGGCGCCTTCTTCCCAGCTGTCCCAGTGGCCCAGCGTGGTCTCCAGGAACTCGTCGGCGCGGTCGTAGCGCAGGTCGTGCTCGAGGTGCTCGTCCTTGCCGAAGTTGGCGGCCTCGGAGTCGTTCAGCGAGGTCACCACGTTCCACGCGGCCCGGCCCTTGCTCATCAGGTCGAAGGTGGCGAAGGTGCGCGCCACATGGTAGGGCTCGTAGTAGGTGGTCGAGTAGGTGGCGCCCAGGCCCAGGTGGGACGTTACCGCGGCCATCGCCGACAGCACCACCAGCGGGTCGAGCTTGACGGCGCGCACGCCTGCGGCCACCGTCTGCGCGTGGTCTGCCGAGTAGATGTCGGGCATCGCCAGGCGGTCGTCGAAGAAGGCCATGTCGAACATGCCGGCCTCCAGCGTGCGGGCGATGCTCTGGTAGTACTCGGGCGTGAGGTAGCCCGGGTCGGTGGCGACGTGGCGCCAGCTGCCGGGGTAGGTGGAGCAGTTCTGCGCCTGCATGAAGCCGATCAGGCTGATCTTGCGGTCTTGTGTCATTCGACTTGTCTCGTGTGTCGTGTGTCGTGTTCGGGTCAGTCCGGGATCTCGACTTCGAGGATCGGGCCGTGCTGCTGCGCGCCATAGACATCGCTGTCGCCGAATGCGCCGGCGGGGATCAGGCGCGGCAGCGTGGCCTTGAAGGCGCGCGCCGGCGGGTAGGGCGTGAACAGCACATCCGACTCCTCGACCTTGTAGAGCCTGGCAAACAGCGCCGCGCTGAGGATGCCGGTGGCGGCCACGCGCTCGAACAGCTCGTCGGAGCCGAAGATCACGTCGATGGTCAGCTCGAAGGGGCCGGCGTTCTTGCTCTTGCAGACGCTTGCCAGGTCTTTGATGCGGGTCATGGCGTGCCTTTCACGTTGGCGTATTCGATCGGGAACAGGTGATACGGGTCCTCGGCGTCGACGATGTGATAGACGCTGAACTCGTAGGAGGCGCCCATCTCCACGTCGGCCGGCGAGAACGGGATGCCCATGTTTCCCTCCTTGCACAAGCGGCCGGGGAAGTCCGCATGCAGGATGGTGGTGCGCGAGATCGCGATCACCGCGTTGGCGACTTCCTGGGTCGGGGCGATCACCTCCAGGATGAAGCTCAGCTCGTGCGCGTTGGTGGTCTTGATCGGCTCGCGCTCGCCCATCACGCCGTTCAGGCCGTAGCAGCGGATCGCCAGCTTGTAGCCGCCTTCGGGCACTCCGAAGTTGCGGCTCTTCTCGTCGACGATCGCGCGCACCCGCACCAGGTAGTCGTCGATGCCCTTGATCAGCACCGGGTCGCGCGTGGCGCACATCGCGATGGCGCGGTAGCCGACGAGCTGCACGCCTTCCATCTTGACGGTGTAGACCTCGGCCGGATGCCATTTCATGCCGCGCACCCGCACGACGCGCTCGCTCAGCTGCTCGAAGGTGCAGCCCTCGGTGTCGAGCATGCCGCCGGGTTCGTAGTGGTGGATGGCGCTGGGGTTCTCGTGCAGCGCGAAGTTGGCCACCGACAAGCGGGTGCAGGCCTGCTCGGGGTTGGTCGGCTCCAGGTCGATGTAGTCCTCGTAGACGCGCGCCAGCAGGCAGCCGTCGCGCTTGGGCGCGGCCGGCTCGGCGCCGCACTCGAGCATCTTGCCGGCATACCAGCCCATCTCGGGCGGCAGGCCCGCGCGGGCAGCGCCGGCGGCCCACTGGGCGGGGTCGGTCGCGCGGCCGGCCAGGATGACCTGGGCGCCACCTTCGAGCGCGCGCTCGAAGGGCTCGGGGCCCATCAGGGCGACGATGCGCTCGGCGTCGTCGACCTGCTGCACCGTCAGCGGCGGGCGCTTCGAAGCGGGCTTGACCTTGCCCGCGGCCAGCTGCTTCTTGATGAAGGCCCGGTCCTGCTCGGCATGGATCAGCGCCAGCCTGAAGTCCAGCTTCTCCTCGCGGGCGATCTCGCGCACCACCTCGGCCATGAACTGCAGGTGCGGCTCGCCACCAGCGCCGCCGCAGGTGCTGATGACCACGGGAATGCCGCGCGGCACCGCAGCCAGCAGCATCAGCCGGGTGTCGCGCTTGATCGCCAGACGCGAGCAAAACGCCTTGCCCGCGCCCAGGTAGTAGGGGCCCGGATCGGTGCTGCCCGCATCGGCCCCGATCATGTGCGGATCGGCCTCCATGCCGCGCTGCAGCGCAAGCTCCGGAAAACCGTAACCCAATATGGAAGTCACCGCCAGCAGCCTGGCCTCCTTCACACCCGTCTTGTCTCTCGTCGCGGTCATGGCGTTCGTTGTGGCGATGCAGAAGATCTGGAGTGCCGACTATCCGCCGTGAGCCGACGCCACGACAACGAATACCTGGTATGCGTCCAGGTTCGACCGCCCCGGCATTGCGCATCGCAGACGCAGGTCTGCCGGACCGCCAGACGCGCTGGCAGAGACCGATCCGACTCGCCGCGATAACTGCTATCGCTTTCTGCCCGGGCACCGGCTCCTACACTTTTTGGACCGATCTCCAGGAACCAAGACATGAGCCAGCAAACGCAGCCCGGCACGAACGCCACGAGTTTCAGACACGCCCTGGGTTGCTTCCCGACCGGCGTGGCCGTCATCACCACCCGCGATTCGCAGGGCCAGCCTGTCGGGCTGACCTGCAATTCCTTCAGCTCGGTTTCGTTGGAGCCGCCGCTGGTGCTGTGGAGCCTGCGGAACAACAGCAAGTCGATCGACATCTTTCGTCAGACCGGCCAGTTCACCATCAACGTCCTGTCGCATCGGCAGGATGCGATCTCCGGGCGTTTCGCCAGCAGCAGCAAGAGCATGGCCGAGAAGTTCGAAGGCGTGGCCTACCGATCCGGCTGGGAGGGTGCGCCCGTGCTCGAGGAATGCATCGCCAACTTTCAATGCAGCGTGTTCGCCCGACACGATGCAGGCGATCACGTGATCTTCATCGGAAAGGTCGAGGCGTTCGAGCAAAGCAGCGACGAGGACGCCCTGGTCTTCTACAAGGGGGCCTACATGATGCTGGCACAGTCGCTGCGGGCCTTGGCGCTGAAGGGCCGCGCCTCCGAGGCCGAACTGCTGCAGGCGCGCACGGCGGTCCACGTCAGCCTGGTGCGCCTGGCATGCGAGGCTGCAGTCGACGCCGATTTTGCGGCGATCGAAGCCAATCTGCTTGTCCTGGACCGCTACGCCGAAGAAGGTGACATGGTGCGGCGTGTCCAGGCCGCGATCACGTTCTTCAAACAGCTGACCGCCGCGGCACACAACGAGGTGCTGGCCGTGGTGGCGCAATCCCTGACCACGATGCTCGAATACACCGTGTCCGAGCAGGTGGAGCGCTCGCAGGCGCACACCATCTATCTGCCCGAGCTGACGCCGGTACGCTGGCAAGTGCTCGAGAGCCTGAAGGCGCGAAACGCCGACGGCGCAGCCGCGGCCATGTCGCAGTACTTCGGGCTGGTGGCGGCATCACGAGCGGAGAGCCCCGTGCCCAGTCCGACTTGAGCCGCCCGGCTCGACGTTCTGCGGCTCGGCATATCGCTCCACGAACAAGCCTGATTCGGCTTGCCAGCACAGTCCTTGCCGCCGGCGACCGTCCAGATTTCGCCGCGCTTTATCCATCGAGTCCGTCCGACATTGCATCCTTGAACGCTTGGTCGTCAACCGCATGCGCGCTGCGGCAATGGCGGCCGACTGCCGATGCGCCTCGGCCTGGAACGCAGGGGTGCGAACGTCGGGCACCCAAATCTGAATCGGTCGCAAACCCTGCGCACAAAGGCGCTCTCGGTACTCAGCTACCTTTCGCTTCGATCGGGAGGCCGGGCGCAAGTACCCGGCGCGAACCAGGGACGCTCTTCTGGCTCTCGGCTGGCCGCCGGGGCTTGTTTGTTCGTGCCTCGCCCGTTGGGCGATGGCTTGTGTCTGTGTAGACGCGCCGGGATTCCGCCCCGCCCTGCCGGGGCGGATTCCCGGCGCGTCCCATCGCAAGCTCGCCAGCGCAAACCGCGTAAGGCACGAACAACAAAACCGCCTCAGCGCGCAGCCCCCTCCTTCCACCCCCCACCCAGCACCCTGTAAAGCTGCACCCGGTTCTGCGCCTCGAGCGCCTGCACCTGCACCACCGCCTGCTGCGCCGCAAAGGTCGCCCGCTGCGCATCGAGAATGTCGAGCGCACTCGCCGCGCCATTGCGGAACCGCAGGTCGGCCAGCCGCAGCCGCGCTTCCTCGGCCGTGGCCTGGGCGCGCTGGGCGCGCAGCTGCTCGGCCAGCGTCGCCCGGCCGGCCAGCGCGTCGGCGACTTCGCGGAAGGCGCTCTGGATCGCCTTTTCGTACTGCGCCACCGCCACGTCGCGCGAAACCTCGGCGATCTGCAGGTTGGCGCGGTTGCGGCCGGCGTCGAAGATCGGCAGCAGCAGCTGCGGCGCCAGGCTCCAGGCGAAGCTGCCGGCACGGAACAGGCCGCTGAGTTCGTTGCTGGCGGTGCCGACGCTGGTGGTCAGGCTGATGCGCGGGAAGAACGCGGCGCGCGCCGCGCCGATGTTGGCGTTGGCAGCCAGCAGTTGCTGTTCGGCCTGGCGCACGTCGGGCCGGCGGATCAACACCTCCGACGGCAGCCCGACCGGCAGCTCGGCGAGCGGCGGCGTACCGAGCGGTTGCGCCGGCGGCAAGTCGGCCGGAAGCGGCTGGCCGAGCAGCAGGGTCAGCGCGTTCTCGTCGAGCGCGCGCTGCCGACTCAGCTGCGCCAGCGCCACCTGGGCCGATTCGAACAGCGACTCGGCCTGGCGCAGGTCGAATGCCGACGATGCGCCGTTGTCGAAGCGCAGCCGGCTGAGCCGCAGCGATTCGCTTCGGCTCGTCAGCGTGCGCCGCGTCAGCGCCAGCGCTTCGTCGTCGGCCTGCAGCGCCAGGTGCGTCGACGCGACGGCGGCGACCAGCGCGATCTGCGCCGTCTTGCGCGCTTCCTCGCTGGCGAGGTACTGCGCGAGCGCCGCGCCGGTCAGGCTGCGGATGCGGCCGAAGAAGTCGAACTCGTAGCCGGTGATCTGCAGCCCGGCGGTGTAGAGCGTGGTGTTGTTGCCGTTGGCGCCCGGCTGGCGCAGACCGGTTATGCCGGCACCGACAGTGGGCAGCTGGTCGGCGCGGCGCACGTCGACCAGCGCGCGCGCCTGCTCGATGTTCAGGGCGGCGATGCGCAGGTCGCGGTTGTTGTCCAGCGCGATGGCGATCAGCCGCTTCAGCCGTTCGTCGGTGAAGTGATCCTGCCAGGCGATGTCGGCGGCGATCGGCGTCGCCGGCTCGGCAGCGGCACCGGGGAACGTGGCTGCCACCGGCGCCGCCGGTCGGAAGTACGCCGGGATCATCGAGCTGCAGCCGGCGAGCAGCAGCGCAGCGGCAAGCGCCGCGAGTGCCGGGGCGCCAGCCGCACAGGTGGAACGATCAAGCATGCGGAAGCTCCGGTTCGGCGCCGTGGGCGCCCGGCAGCGTCGCCGGTGCGGCCACGCCGTTGCCATTGGCGTCGAGCTCGTGCGCGTACATCTTGCGCTGGCGCTCGCTGCCCTTGAAGAAGCGGCGCACGACGACGAAGAAGATCGGCACGAAGAAGACCGACAGCGCCGTCGCCGTGATCATCCCGGCCATGACGCTGGTGCCGATCGCGCGCTGGCTTGCCGAGCCGGCGCCCGACGCGACCACCAGCGGCAGCACGCCGAGGATGAACGCCAGCGAGGTCATCAGGATCGGCCGGAAACGCAGGTGCGCCGCCTCGAGCACCGATTCGATGGCGCTCTTGCCCTGCGCCTGCAGGTCCTTGGCGAATTCGATGATCAGCACGGCGTTCTTCGCCGACAGGCCGATGATCGTGATCAGGCCGACCTTGAAGTAGACATCGTTGGCCAGGCCGCGAAAGTTCGCGCCGAGCAGCGCGCCGAGCACGCCGAGCGGCACGACCAGGATGACGGCCAGCGGAATCGACCAGCTCTCGTAAAGCGCAGCGAGCGCCAGGAACACCGCCATCAGCGAGAAGCCGAGCAGGATGAAGACCTGCGCGCCCGAAAGCTTCTCCTCGCGCGACTGGCCGGTCCATTCGAAGCCGAAGCCGGCAGGCAGCTGCGAAGCCAGCCGCTCCATTTCGTCGAGCGCGTCGCCGGTGCTGCGACCGGCGGCGGCTTCGCCGGAAATGCGCATCGTCGGATAGCCGTTGTAGCGCACCGTCTGCATCGGCCCGGTGATCCAGCGCGTCGTCGCAAAAGTCGAAAGCGGCACCGGCTGGCCCTGGGCATTGCTGGCGTTCAGCCGCAGCAGGTCCTCGGGCTGCATCCGCGCCGGCGCGTCGGCCTGCACCACCACGCGCTGCAGCCGGCCACTGCTGAGAAAGTCGCCGACGTAGCTCGAGCCGAGCGAAGTCGAGATGGCGGTGTTGATGGCGTCGAACGACACGCCCTGTGCGGCCGCCTTGTCGCGGTCGATGTCGAGCTGAAGCTGCGGTGCATCTTCCAGTCCTTCGGGCCGCACGCCGGTCAGAACCTTGCTCTGCGAGGCCATGCCGAGCATCTGGTTGCGTGCCGCAAGCAGCGCATCGTGCCCGAGGCCGCCGCGGTCCTGCAACCGGAAGCTGAAGCCCGAGCCGGTGCCGAGTTCAGGAATCGGCGGCGGGCTGAGCGGAAAGACGAAGGCGTCGCGGATGCCCATGAAGGCGCCGAAGGCCTTGCCGGCAATCGCCTGCGCGGTGTTCTCTCCGCCCTTGCGCTCGTCCCACGGCTTGAGGGTGACGAAGGCCAGGCCGGCGTTCTGGCCGCTGCCCGAGAAGCTGAAGCCGAGCACGCCGACCATCGACTGCACCTGCGGCTGCTTGAGGATGTAGTTCTCGACCTGCTCCATCACCTTGACGGTGCGGTCGCGCGTGGCACCCGGCGGCAGCTGCACGTTGACGATCATGTAGCCCTGGTCCTCGGCCGGCAGGAAGGCCGCCGGCAGCCGGGCGAACAGCAGCGCGACAACGGCGACGATGGCCGCATAGATGATCAGCCAGCGGCCGGCGCGGCGCAGCATGCGCGAAACCCAGCCTTCGTAGCTTTTGGCGCCACGCGAAAAGCCGCGGTTGAACCAGCCGAAGAAGCCGGTCTTGGCATGCGCATGGCCGGCCTCGACCGGCTTCAGCAGCGTCGCGCAGAGGGCGGGGGTCAGCGACAGCGCCATGAACGCCGAGATCAGGATCGAGCTGACCATCACCGCCGAAAACTGGCGATAGATGTTGCCGACCGAGCCGGCGAAGAAGGCGAGCGGCACGAACACCGACACCAGCACGACCGTCACGCCGATGATCGCGCCCGAAATCTGGCCCATCGCCTTGCGCGTTGCGGCGCGCGGCGAGAGTCCTTCCTCGCTCATGATGCGCTCGACGTTCTCGACCACGACGATCGCGTCGTCGACGACGATGCCGATGACCAGCACCATGCCGAACATCGTCAGCACGTTGATCGAGAAGCCCATGGCCAGCAACACGCCGAAGGTGCCCATCAGCGTGATCGGCACGACCAGCGTCGGAATGATCGTGTAGCGGAAGTTCTGCAGGAACAGGAACATCACCAGGAACACCAGCACCACCGCTTCGAGCAGGGTTTCGACCACCTGGCGGATCGAGATGTCGACGAAGCGCGAGCTGTCGTAGGGGATCGAGTACTTGACGCCGGGCGGGAAGTACTTCTGCAGCTCGTCGAGACGGGTGCGGATCGCCTTGGCGGTGCCGAGCGCATTGCCGCTCGGCGCCAGCTGCACGCCGATGCCGGTGGAGGGCTTGCCGTTGAGCCGCGCCGAGGTGGCGTAGGTCTGCGCGCCGAGCTCGACGCGGGCGACATCCTTCAATCGCACGGTCGAGCCGTCGGGATTGGCACGCAGCACGATGTTGCGGAATTCCTCGACGCTGGTCAGCTGGCCCTGCACCACGACCGTCGCCGCCATCGTCTGGCCGGGCAGGTTCGGCAGGTCGCCGATCGTGCCGGCCGAAACCTGCGCGTTCTGCGCGCGGATGGCATTGTTGACGTCGGCGGCCGAAAGGCGCAGTCCCAGCAGTTTTTCAGGCTCGATCCAGATGCGCATGGCGCGCTCGGTACCGAACAGCTGTGCCTGGCCGACGCCCGGGACGCGCTGCAGCTCGGGCAGCACGTTGCGCGAGGCGTAGTCACCCAGCGCGATCGGGTCGAAGGCCGGGTTGTCTGAAGAAAGAATGGTGAAGAGCAGGAAGTTCGAGCGCGCCTTGTCGACGCGCACGCCCTGCTGCGTCACGGCCAGCGGCAGCCGCGGCGTCGCGCGCGACAGGCGGTTCTGCACGTCGACCTGCGCCAGCTCGGGGTTGCTGCCCGGCTCGAAGCTGAGCGTGATCTGGCCGGTGCCGTTGGCCTGGCTGACCGACTCGATGTAGATCAGCCCGGGCGAGCCGTTCAGCTCCTGCTCGATGACGCTGATGACGCTGTCTTCGAGCTTCTGCGCCGAGGCGCCGGGTAGACGGCCGTGATGACGATCGACGGCGGCGCCACCGGCGGGTACTGCGAAACCGGCAGCTGCGTGATCGCCACCCCGCCCATGACGAGCAGGAAGAGGGCGATCACCCAGGCGAAGATCGGACGGTCGATGAAGAACTGGGCCATGGCGGGCTTTCCGGCTTAGCGAGCGCTGGCGGCCAAGGCCGCGGGCGCCGCAGACGGGCTTCCCGAGGCGGAGGCGCTGCCCCGCCGCTTGCGCGCCGCCGCGCCGCCGCTGGTGCCGCGCCGTTCGAGGGCCCCGACGCCCCGGCCGGCTGCCATGGCACCGGATTGACCGGCGCGCCCGGCACCATCATCTTCTGGAAGCCGTCGACGACGACCTTTTCGCCTTGCTGCAGGCCGCCGGTGACGATCCACTCGGTGCCCTGCGCCGAGCCGAGCTGCACGTTGCGGCGCTGCGGCTTGTTGTCGGCGCCGACCACCAGCACCGTATCGCCTTGCGCCGAGCGCGTGACCGCCTGCTGCGGCAGCAGGATCGCCTTCGGCAGCGTGGCCTGCGCCATGCGGACGCGGACATACATGCCGGGCAGCAGCAGACTTTCCGGGTTCGGCACTTCGGCGCGCAGCGTCACCTGCCCCGAACTCGGGTCGACGGTCAGGTCGGAAAACAGCAGCCTGCCGGCATGGCGGTATTCGCTGCCGTCTTCGAGCAGCACCTGCACCCGCGCCGCTTCGCCGCCCGGTGCCCGGGCGAGCTTGCCGCTGGCCAGCGCGCGCCGCAGCTCCAACAGTTCGCCCGTCGACTGCGTGAAGTTGAGGTACAGCGGGTTGATCTGCTGCACCACCGCGAGCGGCGTCGGCTCGCCTTGGCCGACGAGGGCGCCTTCGGTCACCAGCGCGCGGCCGATGCGGCCGGCGATCGGCGAACGCACCGACGCGTATCCCAGGTTGATTTCGGCCGTCTGCAGCGATGCACGCGCGGCGGCCACGTCGGCTGCGGCCTGGTCGCGCAGTGCCACGGCGCTGATGTATTCCTGTTTGCTGATCGCCTCGGCCTCGACCAGCGGCTTGAAGCGTTCGGCCTGCGCCGCCGCCTGCGTCAGGTTGGCGCGGGCGCGGGCAAGCGCCGCCTGGCCGCTCTGCTGCGTTGCGCGGTAAGGCGCGGCGTCGATCTCGAACAGCGGCTGGCCGGCCTTGACGTCGCTGCCTTCCCTGAAGAGGCGCTTCTGCACGATGCCGGTTGCACGGGCGCGAACCTGGGCGACTCGCGAGGCCTCGAGCCGGCCCGGCAGCTCGGTGGTCAGGCCGACCGGACGCGGCTCGACCGTGACCACGCCCACCTGCGGCGGCGGCATTCCGCCCGGTGGACCGCCCGCGCCAGGCCCTGCCGCCTTCGGTCCGCAGCCGACCAGCAGTGCCACGGAGACAAGGGCAAGTGCGACGGCAACGAGGTACGACGCGGGATGTTTCAACGGCTGCATAACGGACTTTCTTGGACGGGCTGGCGCTCGGTATGTCAGCGGGTTAACCCGCGTGTGCCAATGATACATACAATCACGAATGTAAGTTGCCTTGGTGCAACAAGGAGAATCGAGTCCGAATGGTCCGCAAGACGAAAGCTGCTGCTCAGGAAACACGCCACTTGATCCTCGACGCCGCCGAGCGCGTCTTCGAGCGGCGCGGCGTGTCGCGCACCTCGCTGCAGGAAATCGCCGAGGCGGCCGGGTTGACGCGCGGTGCCATCTACTGGCATTTCGCGGACAAGGCCGCGCTTTTCAACGCCATGATGGAGCGGGTGACGTTGCCGCTCGAGGAAACGGTTGCCGGAAGCGGCGATCCGGGCCTGGCCGATCCGGTGGCCTATGCGCGGCAGATCTTCATCGGCGCGCTGGCCAAGACCGCTGGCGACCTGCAGGTGCGCCGAGTTTTCGAGATTGCCACGCACAAGGTCGAATACGTCGATGAGCTGCTGGCCGTGCGCGACCGGCGCCTCGAGGTGCGCAACCAGTGCCTGGCCCATGTGGAATCCGGTTTCATCGCGGCAATGGAGCGCGGCCAGATCAGCCTCCGGATCCCGGCGCGGGCGGTTGCCATCGGCCTGCATGCGCTGATCGACGGCCTGATCCAGAACTGGATGCTCGATCCGCATCGCTTCGATCTGGTCGAAGTCGGCACGCTGACCCTCGACGCGTATCTGGCCGGGCTGCGCGCGGGTCCCGAGCACGGTACACACCACGCGGAGGCGATCTGAACCTGCTTATCGAAAGACTCGGCAGCATGCTGACGCCGACGCTGATGGTTGCCATTGCCGTGGCCTTCGTGCTCGGCGGGATCGTCAAGGGCACGCTCGGCGTGGGGCTGCCGCTGGTGGTGGTGCCGCTGCTCTCGCTCGTGCTGCCCACGCCGGCGGCGATCGGCTTGGTGGCGATCCCGGTGATTGCCTCGAACCTCTGGCAGGCGCACGACGCGGGCCTCGCTGCGCTGCAGATCAGGCGTTTCATGCCGCTGATCGGGACGCTGGTGGCGACCACGCTGCTGACGGTGCCCGCGACGCTCGCGATGACGCCGAAAGTGCTCAACGCGATGCTCTCGATCGCGGTGGTGACCGCGGTGGTGTTGATGGCATTCAAGCCGCAGTTCCGAATTCCGGAGCACCACGTCGGGCGCTGGGGCGTGGTCGTCGGCGGGATCTCCGGCATTCTCGGCGGCGTGTCGTCGCTCACCGGGCCGATCATCATCGGCTACCTGATGGCGCTGAAGCTGCCGCGTGACAGCTTCGTCGGCACGATCAGCGTCATCTATCTTTGCGCCGCGCTGCCGCTTTACGCCTCGATGGCGTCTTTCGGCCGCTTCGGCGTCGTCGAGATGGCGATTTCGACAGTTGCCCTGCTGCCGCTCGGTCTCGGCATGGCCGTCGGCAAGCGGCTGCGTGGCCATCTGAGCGAGGCGCTGTTCCGGCGCACCCTGCTTCTGTTCCTCAGCGCGATCGCGCTGCTGCTGTTGTTCAAGTGAACCAGCGGCGCCAGAGGCGAGCGCCGAACATCACCGCGGCGAGCGCCGCGACGACGAAGGCGATGCCGGCCCACTGCCACCCGGATATGTGCTCGCCGAGCAGGCCGGTTCCGGCAGCCAGGCCGATCACCGGTACGCCGAGGCTGAACGGTGCGACGCGGTTGGCCGGATGGCGCTTGAACAGCCCCGTCCAGAGGCTGTAGGCCAGGATCGTCGCCACCCACCCGAGGAAGGCCGCGCCCGCCCAGGCGACCGGACTCGCCTGCATCCAGCGCCAGTGCAACTCGGGCGCGTCGAACCGCCAGCCGAGTGCGATGAAGGGCACGATCGGCACCAGGCTGCTCCACACGACGAGCTGCAGCGCATCGAAGTTCGGATGCGCTCGCTGTGCCTTGCGCGCGACGATGTTCGAGACACCCCACATCGCCGCTGCGCCGAGGTTGATCGCCAGACCTGCCAGCGTCGTCGCGCCGCCGCCTCCGCCTGCCAGCTCGAGTGCGAAGCACCCCAGGCCGGCAGCCGCGAGCAGCAGTCCGATCCGCAGCGGAGCGCCGATGCGTTCGTCGAGCAGCAGCACGCCGAGCAGGGTGGTGAAAAAAACCTGCGTCTGCATCACCACCGACGCCAGCGCGGCTGTCATCCCGACCTGCAGCGCGACGAAGAGCAGGCCGAACTGGCCCACGCCCTGTGCCAGCCCGTAGCCGACGATCCAGTGCAGTGGCAGCTGCGGCCGCGGGATGAGCAGCACCAGGGGAAGCGCCGCGAAGACGTAACGCACCGCGCCGAGCTGGAACGGCGTGAAGTCGCGCAGCGACCATTTCATCGCGACGAAATTCGATCCCCAGATAACGACCACGGCGAACGCGACCACCAGATCGCGGCCGGTGAAGGGCTTGGGAGCGACGGGGATTGGGGACGCAGCGTCGGGTTTCAACAAGGCCTCGATGGCAGGCGCTTCGTTGCGGCGCGAAAGGATTGTCGGCTGCGGCCGACTCGGGCGCGAAGGCATGTTGCCGGGGCACCTCGAACCCGAAAGCGGGGCGGCAGTGCGCGAGGACGCCGCTGCAGGACGTACCGGCCAGGCGCAGGCACGCTGCACCCGCGTGCGACCACGAGTGCGTCGCTGCGCAGAAGTCGACCTGTGCCGCGGCCCAGGTCATGAAGCAGACCGAAGGGCAAATGCAGCCGGAGCGCCCTCAGCCTCACCCCCGCTCGAACTTGAACACCGCCACGCTGGCCACCAGGTTCGGAAAGCGCCGCACCCGGCGGCCGTTCTGGATGCCGAAGGCGTCGAGCATCCGCAGCCCGTTCTTGCGTGCCAGCACCTCGAAGTCGGTGTAGGTGCCGACGCGGATGTTCGGCGTGTCGTACCACTCGTAGGGCAGCGCCTTGGTGACCGGCATGCGGCCGGTCACCACCCGCAGGCGGTTCGGCCAGTGCGCGAAATTCGGAAAGCTGACGATGCCGAAGCGGCCCACGCGCACGGTCTCGCGCAGCATGCGCTCGGTATTGCGCAGGTGCTGCATCGTTTCCAGCTGCAGCACGACATCGAAGCTCTTGTCCTCGAACACCGCCAGACCTTCTTCCAGGTTGAGCTGGAGGACATTGACACCGCGCCGCGCACAAGCCAGCACGTTGTCGTCGTCGATTTCGACGCCGTAGCCGCTGCACTGCCGCGTGTGCGCGAGGTAGGCGAGCAGCTCGCCGGTGCCACAGCCGAGGTCGAGCACGCGGGCCCCGTGCGGCACCAGCTCGGCGATCAGCTCCATGTCCTTGCGGTCAGCCATGGGGCGTGTCCCGCTCGTGCTGCAGTTCGTCGGCCAGGCGGTCGAAGCACGCGCGCAGCACGCCGTGGTAGCGCGGATCCTCGAGCAGAAAGGCGTCGTGGCCCTGTGGCGCGTCGATCTCCGCGTAGCTCACGTCGCGCCGGTTGTCGAGCAGCGCCTTGACGATTTCGCGCGACCGAGCCGGCGCAAAGCGCCAGTCGGTGGTGAAGCTGACGACCAGAAAGCGGCAGCGCGCCGCCGCGAACGCCGCCGTAAGGTCGCCACCGTGCTCGCGCGCCGGGTCGAAATAGTCGAGCGCCCGGGTGATCAGCAGGTAGGTGTTGGCGTCGAAATAGTCGCTGAACTTGTCGCCCTGGTGGCGCAGGTAGCTTTCGATCTCGAAGTCGACGCCGAGGGTGCTGTAGTTCGGTCCGTCGCCGCGCATGCCGCGGCCGAACTTGCTGGCCATCGCATCGTCGCTGAGGTAGGTGATGTGGCCGAGCATCCGCGCCACGCGCAGTCCGCGCCGCGGCACCACGCCGTGGGCATAGAAATGGCCGCCGTGGAAGTCGGGGTCGGTGACGATCGCCTGGCGGGCCACCTCGTTGAAGGCGATGTTCTGTGCCGACAGGTTGGGCGCGGTCGCCACGGCGATGCACTGGCGCAACCGCGCCGGATGGCGCAGCGACCAGCCGATCGCCTGCATGCCGCCCAGGCTGCCGCCGACGACGGCCGCGAGCCGGTCGATGCCGAGCGCATCGAGCAGTCGGGCCTGCGCATCGACCCAATCCTCGACCGTCAGCACCGGGAAGTCGGATCCATACGGTGTGCCCGTCGCCGGATCGGGGTGCATCGGCCCGGTCGAGCCGAAGCACGAGCCGGGATTGTTGACGCCGATGACGAAGAAACGGTCGGTGTCGAGCGGCTTGCCGGGGCCGACCAGGTTGTCCCACCAGCCTTCGCTCCTTGCCTGGCCTTCATAAACACCCGCGACATGGTGCGAGGCGTTCAGCGCGTGGCAGACCAGCACGGCATTGCTGCGGGCAGCGTCGAGCTGGCCGTAGGTCTCGTAGACCAGTGTGTAGCCGCAAAGCTGGCGCCCGCCACGCAACGGCAGTGGCTCGTCGAAGTGCAGGGATTGCGGCCGGACGACGCCGACCGAATTGGCGGTGGATGACATGGGGCAGGGTTGGCGCTCGCCGCGAGACGCCCTTGGCACGCCCACGCCTCTTAGCGGCATTTGTAGAGCGCCCGCAAGTCGGAGCAAATCAGCGCTCGGGAAAGTCTAACAGCGGGCGCGCCCGTCGCAGGCAATGCACGCCCGACGGCGCGGCGCGACGATCGGCCGTTGCGCGAAAGTCGCGCGCCGACCGACCGGAACGGCTGGACCACGGCAACGGCTACGATGCGCCCTCGCAAGCTGTGCGGCTTTCCGAATGCCGAAGACTGTTGATTGAAACCATCCTTGCCGGCCTGACCCTGGCGGTTTGCGGCGTTCTGGCTGTCCGGTTGCTGATCGGCGATCGCCGCCGGTGGCGCTTCGATTCCTGGTTGCGCAAGCGCGGCGCCAACCTGCAGCGCCTCGTGCGCAAGGCGCTGCAATGGCGCTCGACGCGCCGGACGTCGGCAGAGGCTGCGGATGCCGCCATACGCCGTGCGCGCGGCGGTCATTGGGACGGCAACGTCTACCGGCCGCGCAGTTTCCGCGGGCCGCGCAAGCCGCACTGAGTCGGGCAGCTCCTCACGCCGGGCGCGTTCGGCGTCAGCCGGTCGAGCCGATCGGCAACGAGTTCGAGTCGCAGCAGCGGGTTGTCGAGCGCCATCAGCCGCTGCCGCTCGGTCAGGCCCAGTGGCAGCAGTTCGCACCAGCGGTTCGCAACCCAGTCGCAGTCCTGCCAACGATGCGGCGCGGTCGGCAGCAGGGCGGCGTCGGTGGCGTCCGCCTGCAGCTGCCTGAACAGCCGCTGCAGGGCGGTCGAGCAGGGCTGCAGGTCGTCCGGCACCGGCACGACCGGATCGGCGGCGAGCAGTTCGGCCGACCCGGTCCACAGCCCGTGGCGCAGCAGCTCGCTGGAATGCAGACGGAACCGCTGGGTCCCGCGGCAGCGGATGTTCATCAGCCCCGGCTGGGGCCGCTCGACCGATTCGATGACGGCGAGCGTTCCCACCGTGTGAAAAGCCTCGCGGATGAATGCCTCGCCC
This sequence comes from uncultured beta proteobacterium, assembly GCA_963826695.1. Taxonomy (GTDB): domain Bacteria; phylum Pseudomonadota; class Gammaproteobacteria; order Burkholderiales; family Burkholderiaceae_C; genus CAWGXZ01. The sequence goes on along the minus strand of CAWGXZ010000002.1, from coordinate 104,009 downwards.
GAGGCGCCGTGCTCGTCGGCTGCGCTGCGCCGGCGAACCTCGCTGCCCTCGACCAGGCCGACGACGCCGAAAGGGCTGCCGCTGTTCTGGCAGCGACCGATCATGTCGAGGTAGCGAACCTCGAAGATCTGCAGCGGCAGTGAGCCGCCCGGAAACAGCACCGTGCCGAGCGGGAACAGGTCGAGGTCGAAAGAAGATGGGATTGACAGCGGCATGCATCATTGTGCGTTGGCGTAAACCACAAGTCGTGGCGGACCGGCGTTTGCTAACGTGCACCCCGCACCTCGAGGACTTTCATGCCCGACTTCGACGCCGTCCTGCTTGCCCGCATCCAGTTCGGGTTCACCGTTTCCTTCCACATCATTTTTCCGGCGTTGACGATCGGCATGGCCAGCTACCTGGCAGTGCTCGAAGGCCTCTGGTTGCTGAAGAAGGAGCAGGTCTACATCGACCTGTATCACTTCTGGCTCAAGGTGTTCGCCGTCGCGTTCGGCATGGGCGTGGTGTCGGGGCTGGTGATGGCCTACGAGTTCGGCACCAACTGGAGCAACTTCTCGCGCTTTGCCGGTGGCGTCACCGGGCCGTTGCTGGCCTACGAGGTGCTGACGGCTTTCTTTCTCGAAGCCGGTTTCCTCGGCGTGATGCTGTTCGGCCTGCACCGCGTCGGGCCGGGGCTGCATTTCCTTTCGACGGTGATGGTGGCGATCGGCACGCTGATCTCGACCACCTGGATCCTCGCCTCGAACAGCTGGATGCACACGCCGCAAGGTCACGCGATCATCGACGGACGCGTGGTGCCGGTGGACTGGTTTGCGGTCATCTTCAATCCGTCGTTCCCGTACCGGCTGACGCACATGGTGATCGCGGCCTACATCGCGACGGCGTTGATGGTCGGCGTCGAGTGCGGCGTGGCATCTGCTGCGGGGCCGTGACACACCGCCGGTTCGCAAGATGCTGTCGATGGCGATGTGGATGCTGCTGCTGGCCGCACCGCTTCAGGCCTTCGTCGGCGACCTGCACGGCCTCAACACGATGGAACACCAGCCCGCGAAGCTGGCGGCGATCGAAGGTCACTGGGAAAACCATCCGGGCGAAGGCGTTCCGCTGATGCTCTTCGGCATACCCGACATGGAGCGCGAGATGAACCACTTCGCCGTCGAGGTTCCCCGCGCTCGGCAGCATCCTGCTGACGCACACCTGGGACGGGCAGATTTCCCGGGCTGAAGGATTTCGCCCGCGCGGACCGGCCCAACTCGACCGTCGTCTTCTGGACCTTCCGGGTGATGGTCGGGCTCGGCTTCGCTGATGATCGGCCTGGCGCTGTTCGGCCTGCTCGAGCGCTTGCGCAGCCGCCTCTACAGCTCGAAGTGGCTGCTGCGCTGGGGCCCTGGTGATGGGGCCGGCCGGGCTGGTGGCGATCCTCGCCGGCTGGATGACGACCGAAATCGGACGGCAGCCCTGGCTGGTCTACGGCCTGATGCGCACCGCGGACGGCGCGTCGCCGACCAATTCCGCCGGGCAGCTCGGGTTCACGCTGGCTGCTGTTCGTCGTCGTCTATTTCGCGGTGTTCGGCGCCGGCACGGCCTATGCGCTGCGCCTGATCAACAAGGGCCCGATAGTCCATGAAGGCGACGCGCCGGTCGACGGCGGTCCGGGCCAGTCAAGACAGCAGATGCGGCCGCTTTCGGCCGCACCCGAGGGGGTGGACTCCCTCGGCGACAGCGCGGCACCGGAGGCAGGCTGACATGGGTATCGATCTTCCGCTGATCTGGGCCGTCATCATCGCCTTCGGCGTGATGATGTACGTCGTGATGGATGGCTTCGACCTCGGCATCGGCATCCTCTTCCCGTTCTTCGACGAGAAGGACGACCGCGACGTGATGATGAACACGGTCGCTCCCGTCTGGGACGGCAACGAGACCTGGCTGGTGCTCGGCGGGGCCGGGCTGCTGGCGGCCTTTCCGCTGGCCTACGCGCGTCATCCTCAGCGCCTTCTACCTGCCGCTGATCCTGATGCTGATCGGGCTGATTTTCCGCGGTGTCGCGTTCGAGTTCCGCTTCAAGGCCAAGGCGGGCAAGCGCCGGATGTGGGACCAGGCATTCATCGGCGGCTCGGTGATGGCGTCGTTCTTCCAGGGCGTGACGCTCGGCGCCTACATCGACGGCGTCGAGGTGAGCGACGGCAGCTTCGTCGGTGGCGGCTTCGACTGGTTGACGCCGTTCTCGCTGTTCACCGGCCTCGGCGTGGTGGTCGCCTACGCGATGCTGGGTGCCACCTGGCTGATCATGAAGACCGAAGGCCGACTGCAGCAGCGCATGCGTCTGCTGGCGCGCAATCTGGTCTGGGCGCTGCTCGCGGTGCTGGCGGTGATCAGCATCTGGACGCCGCTCGCACATCCGGCGATCGCCACGCGATGGTTCAGGCTGCCGAACCTGCTCTTTTTCTCGCCGGTGCCGATCCTGGTTGCGCTGTCGACATGGCAGCTGATCCGGACGCTGCAGCGTGGTCACGAGACGGCGCCGTTCGTGCTCACCCTGTTGCTGGTGTTCCTGGGCTACAGCGGGTTGGGCATCAGCCTGTGGCCGAACATCATTCCGCCCGGTGTGTCGATCTGGGCTGCGGCCGGGCCGCCGCAAAGTCTTGGCTTCGCACTGGTCGGTGCGCTGCTGATCATCCCGTTGATCCTGATGTACACCGCCTGGGGCTACTGGGTCTTTCGCGGCAAGGTGCGCGCGGGTGACGGCTACCACTGATGGCTGACGCGGCAGAGGTTTCCCGACCGCGCAGCTGGTGGCGCCGGATCGGCTGGCTGCTGGCGATCTGGGCTCTCAGCGTCGCCGCACTCGGGCTCGTTGCCTGGCTGCTGAAGGGCGTGATGCGGATGGTCGGGCTCAGCAGCTGAGCGCGCCCCTTGCCCTTGAGTGATTGCACCTGGGGCAGCATTGCCTTAGGCTCGCATTGAATCGCACAGAGATCGATGCCAGACCCGCAACTGCAAACCGGAGGAGATGCCATGAAACACACTGTCGTTGGACTTTTCGATCGTCGTGAGGATGCAGAGCGGGCCGTCGACGGCCTGGTGCGCAGCGGCTTCGGTCGCGACTGCCTGCATCTGACCGAAGACAAGGCCACCGAACTGGTACCACCCAGCGCAGTTATCGAGGGCGGAACCGGGGTCGTCCAACGGCTCGGCGATCTCTTCGCCAATCTGTTCGGTGTCGACGACAAGCCGCATGCGTCGGAATACGAGGAGGCACTGCGCCGCGGGCATGTCGTGTTGCGGGTCGAAGCCGAGGATGACCAACAGGTTGCTGCGGCCAGCGCTGCCTTGCGCACCGCCGGCGCGGTCGACATCGAGGACCTGCTCGGCGACTGGCGCCAGGGCGGCTGGAACAGCGGCGGCACGGCTGCGGCAGACGACCCGGGTGACACCCAGACGCATCTCCATGGCGCGGTAACCCCGCCGGCAGAAAGGAACGCCGCTGTGGCGGTGCAGCGGCAGGTGGTCAGTGACGGCGGGGTGCGGATCTACGCCCGCACCGCGGTTCACGGCTATGACGATTACGCCAACGAGTTCCGCAGCCACTACGACTCGAACTACGGCCATCTGGGCGGTGCGTACGACGACTATGCCGAAGCCTATCGCCAGGGTCACACGCTGGCCGTCGATTCGCGCTACCACGGTCGCGACTGGGCAGATGCCGAGCTCGACGTCGAGCGAGACTGGCAGGCGCGCAATCCGTCGAGCCCCTGGCAGAAGGTCAAGGGTGCCGTGCGCCACGCCTGGGAGCGGGCTCGCACTTGACCAGTTCGCTGCCGCTCGGAACAGCGGCCGGCAGCGATCGACGCGGCCCGGCGATGCGGCAGCCGGATTAGGTACCTGCTTCGAGGGCCGCCATTGCCCGGGAAATGCTTGCTGCATCAGCGGGTCGCACGAGTCGCTCGACCTCGCGTCCGTCGCGCAGGAAAATCAGCGTCGGCCACAGCTTGACGGCGAACGAGCGGCCGAGCGGCCGCCCCTTGCCATCTTCAACCTTGATGTGATGCATGTCGGGATGCCCGGCAAAGGCGCTGGCGATCAGTGGCTGCGCAGCGCGGCAGAAGCCGCACCAGGGCGTGCCGAATTCGACAACGGCGGCACCGCGCAGCGCGTCGATCTCGCTGCGTGCAGGTTCGGTGGCGGCAAAGGTGTTCTGCAGGGGCATGGCAAGACTCCGAATCGGCTGGCGTAACGGCACCTTAACGCGAAAGCAGCCCGCGGTGCTCAGCGCAGCGGCCGGCTGAGGAAGCGCGATCCCGCCAGCGCAAAGCGCCATGGAACGTCGACCGCCTTGGAGATGCCGATCCGGGGACCCTGCACCGACGCTGGCGGCTGCGCCGCCGGCAGCAACTCGAAGGGTGGCGCATCGATCGGCAACCCGTCGTGCGCCCGCGTGATGCCGAGCGCCTGCGCCAGCCGGCCAGGCCCTGCGCAGAGCCAGCGCTCGTCGTCGAGGCCGCGGCGTTCACGCATCCGTCCGATACCGACGAGCGGTTCGATTGCCCGGATCAGCACCCCGGCGCCGTGGCCCGCCTCGCGGCAGACCATGTTGAGGCACCAGTGGATGCCGTACGAGCGGTAGACGTAGGCATGTCCCGGCGGTCCGAACATGGTGGCATTGCGCGCGGTCGGGCCCACGTGGCTGTGCGACGCCGGATCGTCGCGGTCGTAGGCCTCGGTTTCGACGATGCGACCGCCAACGCCGTCGACCAGCAGCGTGGCGCCGAGCAGCCGCTGCGCCACCTCCGGCGCATTCGCCAGAAAATCGATGGCAACACTCAGCGGTGGCGCCCCCCGCGGTGCCAGTGCCCGCCAAAGACGAAGCTCGGCATGACCGCGATCGGCGCGACTCGGTAAGGGTAGCCGTACCCATAACCGTACCCGTATCCGGAGCCGTAGGCGTATACCGGAGGGGCGGCGTAGACCGGAGGCGCAGCGTAGACCGGCGCAACCGATTGCGGCTGCATGGGCAGGTAGGCCTGCGGAGAATCGCTGACGACGCCGCTCGCCGGAGCCACATTGACCTGAAGCGGTATCCTGCTGCCCGGGTCCTCTGCAACGCGCGTGCTGTAGCGCTGGCCCTGGTACTCGTAGACCACGTCGTAGCCGAGGAGCCGAGGCTCGCTCCGGCCGCTGCTGTCGCACCGCCGCTGCGGCACCAGGCCCGGCGGCGAATGGAGCGCCTCGTTGCGGTCGCCGGCCATTGCACCGGCAACGACGCCGAGGCCCGTTGCCGCCACTTGGCCAGCGCCCCCGCCGATGGCGCTGCCGACCAACCCGCCCAGCACCGCGCCGAGCAGGGCACCGCCACCGGAGGTGACCGGCGGCACCGGCTGCAACTCGTCATAGCAGACCGTCTGCGGCACCGTCACCTGGGTCGATACCGGGGTCGACGAGAGAACCAGACCGTACTCGGTGGCTTGCGCGCTGGTGAATACGGCGGCCAGCGCGGCGGCAATCAGGGGGGCACTGCGTGGCATGGCACTTCTCCGCCGGTGGACGGAACCGGGCGGATCCATGCTACTTGAGGCTCGAAAGTCGTGATCGACGGCTTGCCGGAATGCCAGAACCGGGTAGGGGATTGCCAGGGCCGTTCCAGCGGGGACGGCACGCGATCGCGCTCATCCTTTCGCTGCGTAGCCGTAGAAGCCCTGCCCGGATTTGCGGCCGAGCCGGCCCGCGTCGACCATTTCCCGAAGCAGCGGCGCCGGGCGGTACTTCGAATCGTTGAAGCCCTCGTAGAAGACCTGCATGATCGCCAGCAGCGTGTCGAGGCCGATCAGGTCGGCCAGCGCCAGCGGCCCGATCGGCTGGCCGCAACCCAGCTTCATGCCGGTGTCGATGTCCTCGGCGCTGGCGTTCCCTTCCTGCAGCACGAAGATCGCCTCGTTGATCATCGGCACGAGGATGCGGTTGACCGCGAAGCCGGGGCTGTTCTTCACCGTGATCGGCGTCTTGCCGACGCGCGCGGCGAACTGCAGGGCACGCGCGTGCGTCTCGTCGGATGTCTGCAGCCCGCGAATGATCTCGAGCAGGGCCATCAGCGGCACCGGGTTGAAGAAGTGCAGCCCGATGAACGCATGCGGGCGGCGCATCACCGCCGCCAGCTGGGTGATCGAGATCGACGAGGTGTTGGTCGCGATCAGCGTGTCGTCCCCCGCCAGCGCGTCGACCTGCTGCAGGATGCGCAGCTTCAGCTCGGCGTTCTCGGTCGCGGCCTCGATCACCAGATCGGCACCCTGGAGCGCGGTGTAGCTCGTCGTGCCGCTCACGCGGGCGAGCGCGGCAGCCTTGTCGTCGGCACTGAGCTTGTCCTTCTTCACCAGCCGGTCGAGGCTGCCGCCGAGCGTCGCGATGCCGCGCTCGACCGCAGCGTCCGAGATGTCGACCAGCGTGACCTGCAGGCCGGCGACCGCACAGACCTGGGCGATGCCGTTGCCCATCGTGCCTGCGCCGATGACGCCGATGTGGTTCATGTCCATGAGCGAATTTCCTTGACTGTCGGAGCCGGGTGCCGGCAGGCGCAACGTTAGCAGGCCGACGCGGCCGGGCTGCGCGGGCCGCGGTGCAAGATTCATCCCCGCCCGCGTGGGGCCGCGGGCCACTGGTTAACCCTTGGGCCCTGCGCCGGGCGTGCCACGTAGCATCTGCCGACCGCCGGTGGTGCAGCCGACCGGACCGACGATCCAGGCGCAGCGCTCGCCGGCACGGTGTGCCTCGACGAGACCTGCGCCGCGCGGCAGGGCTGCCGCCTGCACAGGCTCGATCCACCGCACCCACACCAGCCAAAGAGAAGCATCCATGTTCGCCGAACCCTCTCCCCGAACCCGCGAGCTGCTGCAGCGGCTGCAGGCCTTCTTCGATGCGCACATCTTTCCCAACGAGGGGCGCTATCACGCCGAGATGGACGCCTTTCGCCGCGACGGCGATCCCTGGCGTGCGCCGCCGGTGCTGCACGAGCTGAAGGCGCTGGCGCGCAACGAAGGCTTGTGGAACCTGTTCCTGCCACATGCCTACCAGGGGCAGGGTGGCATCTCGAACCTCGACTACGCACCGCTTTGCGAGTTGATGGGCCGGGTGCGCTGGTCGTCGCAGGTCTTCAACTGCTCGGCGCCCGACACCGGCAACATGGAGACGCTCGAACGCTACGGCAGCGAGGCGCACAAGCAGCGCTGGCTCGAGCCGCTGCTGGCCGGCGAGATCCGCTCGGCGTTCCTGATGACCGAGCCGGCAGTCGCCTCGTCGGACGCGACCAACATCCAGTGCCGCATCCGCCGCGAGGGCGACGAGTACGTCATCGACGGCCACAAGTGGTTTTCGTCGGGCGCCGGCGACCCGCGCTGCGAAATCTTCATCGTCATGGGCAAGACCGACCCCGACGGACCGCGCCATGCGCAGCAGTCGATGGTGCTGGTGCCGCGCAACACGCCCGGGGTCACGGTGGTGCGGCCGATCACCGTCTTCGGCTATGACGACGCGCCGCACGGTCACATGGAAGTGCGGCTGGAAAACGTCCGCGTGCCGGTCGACCACATCCTGCTCGGCGAGGGCCGCGGCTTCGAAATCGCCCAGGGTCGCCTCGGGCCGGGCCGCATCCACCACTGCATGCGCTCGATCGGCGCAGCCGAGCGCGCGCTGGAAATGATGATCGACCGGCTGCAGTCGCGCGTGGCCTTCGGCCGGGCGCTGTCGGAGCAGTCGGTCTGGCACGAGCGAATCGCCGAGTCGCGCTGCGCGATCGACCAGGCGCGGCTGCTGACGCTGAATGCCGCGCACCGCATGGATGTCGCCGGCAACAAGGCGGCGCGCGCCGAGATCGCAATGATCAAGGTGGTCGCGCCGGCCGTGTCGTGCAAGGTTGTCGACTGGGCGATCCAGGCGCATGGTGCGGCCGGCGTCAGCGCCGACTTCTGGCTCGCCGAGGCCTATGCCCAGCAGCGCACGGTGCGCATCGTCGACGGCCCGGACGAAGTCCATCGCAATGCAATCGCCAAGATCGAGTTGTCCAAGCGCAAGGCGGCGCGGGCGGCTGCACAGGCGGGCACCGCGGGCGGGTAGCCGGACATGCACCGCCGGCCGCTGCCGCGCGACGTTGCCGGTTGCCGTTCGATCGTCGACCTGCGCCGCCTGGCCGAGCACCGGCTGCCGTGCAACCGCCTGAAGCGCGCCCCATCCCATTGATTCCCAGGCGCGCGTCGCGTGCCAGTCCCTGGAGGCCCATCCCATGCATGCCGATCGACCCAAGGTCATCCCCTGGTACGACGAGGAGGACTTTCCTGCCATTCAAGCCTTGATGACCGACGAGGACATCGATTTCCCGAGCTACGCCGATTGGCGGCGTGCCGCCGAGGAACTCGAAGCCGTGCTGCGCCAGCAGGGCTGGCGGGTGGTGCGAATCACCATCGAGCCCGAGGCCTTTGCCGAGTTCTGCAACGAACGCGGCGTGCTGCCCGACGCCGGAGCCAGGTCGCTCTATGTGCGTTTGCAGGCCCGGGAGCAGTACGGCCTCGACGCCTGAACCACAGGCGATTTGTCGTCAATGTGCGACGTTTTCACGTTACGGCGACGAATGCGACTTCAGCATCGCATCCTGTAACCGAAAGCAACTCCATACTGTCCACAACGACTCTGATGGAGCTCGCCATGATCGGGAATTCGTTGCAGAACGCCCACCGGCCCCAGGGTGCGGTGGAAGTGACCGAAGAGCAGGTTCGGCGGGCCCGGCTGATGATCGAACGCAGCATGCCGACCCAGGCGACCAACATGGACGCGATCCTGCTGGCGGGGGTGGCGCATGCCCTGGCGGTCCAGGAACAGCAGCGGCAACCGCTGCACCACTGAAGCGGCTGCGTCGATCTCAGCTGTGGCTCAGCCGTGCAGCCGGCTGTGCCGCGGCACGCTGGCAAGCAGGAACTCCATCTGGTCCGACAGGATGCGACGGCCGCGCAGGATCATGTCTTCGTGCAGGCTCGGCACGTAGGGCAAATAGAGCAGCGACATCCCAGCCTCTTCCGGCCGCCGACTGCCCTTGCGGCCATTGCAGGCGCGACAGGCAGTGATGCAGTTCATCCAGCTGTCGACGCCGCCGCGCGAGGTCGGCACGATGTGTTCGCGCGTCAGCAGCTCGTCGTGGAAGCAGTCGCCGCAGTAGGCGCAGACGAAGCGGTCACGGGCGAACAGCTTCGAATTCGACAGCGCCGGTGACTGCCGCCAGGCGCGGCTCGGCACCGCGCCACGCACCGCGACGATGCTGTGCACCTCGATCAGCGACTGCTGGCCGGTGCGCCGCTGAATGCCGCCGCGCAGCACATGAAAGGCTTCGCCGAGCGTCCAGGCCACGCCGTCCGCAGCGTAGATCAATGCCGCCTCGCGGGCCGAAATCCAGGCCTGCGGCCGGCCCGAGATGTCGAGTTGGAGTACTTCCATGACCGATCGACGGGCTCCTTGCAGACAGGGTACTGCAAAGCGGTCGCCGACGCGCCACGGGCGGTGATCGCCTTGCCGACTGCACCACCCGGCAACGCTGCCGCGACGCGGTTGGGGCGGCAGAATGCGGCAGCGAAGGAACAACGGCCGATCGACGGTTTCCAGAAAGCAAGGCGGACTGCAATGACGATCAGAACTGCAACCTTCAACGGCGTCGCGACGATCGAGATCGCGCGGCCCGAGAAGAAGAATGCCTTTACCGGCGCGATGTACGCGGCATTTGCCGATGCGCTGCGCGCCGCCGACGCCGACGCGTCGGTGCGCGCTGTGCTCGTCACCGGCCAGCCGGGGATGTTCAGCTCGGGCAACGACATCGACGAATTCCTCGCCCGCGTGCCGGCGCCGGGCGAGAGCGCCTCCACCTCGCCCGCGCTGCAACTGATGGAGGCCGTACTCGCTCTCGAGAAGCCGCTGGTCGCGGCGGTGACCGGCCCGGCGGTCGGTATCGGTGCAACGATGCTGTTGCATTGCGACTTGGTCTATGTGGCCGACGATGCGCGGATCGCGATGCCGTTCGTCAGCCTGGGGCTCGTGCCCGAGTTCGGCTCGAGTCTGATCCTTCCCCAACTGTTGGGCCGGGTGCGCGCGGCCGAGAAGCTGTTGCTCGGCGATCCGATGAGCGGCGCCGACGCGGTCGAATTCGGGTTCGCCAACGCCGTGCTGCCGGCTGGCGAGGTGGTCAACCATGCGCGCCGGATCGCCGAGCGTTTCAATCGGCTGCCGCCGGTTGCCGTGCGCGAGACCAAGAAGCTGCTGCGCCGCGCCATGGCGGGGCCATTGCGCGAGGCCATCGCCGCCGAGGCCAAGGTGTTCGCCGAACGGCTCGGCGGACCCGAAGCGAGCGAGGCGCTTCAGGCGTTCATCGAAAAGCGCAAGCCGGATTTTTCGAAGCTGGTTTAGGCGCTGGAAGAGGTCCTCGGGGGCGTTGTCCCTGTAGAGGGCAGCTTAATCCTTCGAAAACTCCCGCGGCTTTCCGTTCCGGTCGATCGCCACGTACGTCAGATTCGCCTCGGTCACCTTCACCACGTGCAAGTTCGCCGGGTTGCGCTCGGCATAGACCTCGACGCGCACGGTGACCGAGGTGCGGCCGACGCGCTCGACCTTGGCATAGAAGCTGAGCAGGTCGCCGACCGAGACGGGCTGCTTGAAGATGAACTCGTTGACCGCGACGGTTGCCAGCCGCCCCTTGACGATGCGCGCCGGCAGCACCGCGCCGGCCAGGTCGACCTGCGCCATGATCCAGCCGCCGAAGATGTCGCCGTTGCCGTTGGCATCGGCGGGCATCGGCATCACGCGCATCACCAGCGCCTGGTCGTCGGGCAGACGCACCGGAGCCGGCTTGTCGACCGGCGCGCCGGGCCGGGCTGAAATCTCGGGCATATTCGTTCCTCTCCGTTCGGTTGCCGAATTCTTCCACGCGCATCTCGCGCCGCCCTGGTCCGCCCATGCGCCCCTCTCATGCCGCCGCCGCGCACGCGCCGTTTGCCGGCACGCCACCGCCGCTCCGCCCGCCCGGCTCCGACTGGGCGACGCTGAAGAAGCTCCTGCCCTACCTGTGGCGCTGGCGCTGGCGCGTCGGCGTGGCACTCGCCTTCCTGGTCGCGGCGAAAGTTGCCAACATCGGTGTTCCGCTGGTGCTGAAGCAGATCGTCGATGCGCTCGACCTGAAGCCGGGCGATCCGCGCATCGCGCTTGCGGTGCCGGTGGCGCTGCTCGTCGGCTACGGCGCGCTGCGCGTCTCGGTGACGCTGTTTACCGAACTGCGCGAATTCCTCTTCTACCCGGTGGCAGCGCGGATCGCCCGGCGCGTGTCGCTCGAAGCCTTCGAGCACCTGCTGGCACTCAGCCTGCGTTTCCACCTCGAGCGGCAGACCGGCGGCGTGTCGCGCGACATCGAGCGCGGCTCGCGGTCGATCCAGTCGCTGCTCAACTACACCATCTACAACATCGCACCGACGCTGGTCGAGATCACGCTGGTCATCGTGCTGCTGGCGACGCGCTTCGACGGCTGGTTCGCGGCGATCACCTTCGGCGCGCTGCTGCTCTACATCGGCTACACGGTGTCGGTGACCGAATGGCGCACGCACTTCCGCCGGGCGATGAACGAGCAGGACTCGAAGGCCAACACCCGGGCCATCGACGCGCTGATCAACTACGAGACGGTCAAGTACTTCTCCAACGAGCGTTTCGAGCAGGCACGCTACGACGTCAACCTGCAGGCGCTGGAAAAGGCGTCGATCAAGTCGCAGACCTCGCTCTCGCTGCTCAACCTCGGCCAGAGCCTGATCATCGCCGTCGCCGTGACGCTGCTGCTCTGGCGTGCGACGCTCGGTGTCGTCGATGGCAGCCTGACGCTCGGCGACCTGGTGCTGGTCAACGCGCTGATGATCCAGCTCTACATCCCGCTCAACTTCCTGGGCGTCATCTACCGCGAGATCAAGCAGTCGATGATCGACATGGAGAAGATGTTCGCGCTGCTCGGCCAGCACCGCGAGGTGGCCGATGCGCCCGACGCCAAGCCGCTGCTGCCGGCGGGCGCGCATGTCCGCTTCGACGACGTGCGCTTCGGCTACGACCGCGACCGCTCGATCCTGCACGGCATCTCGTTCGAAATCCCCGCCGGCAAGACGGTGGCGGTGGTCGGCCCGTCGGGCGCCGGCAAGAGCACGCTGGCGCGGCTGCTGTTCCGCTTCTACGACGTCGACTCGGGCGGCATTTCGATCGACGGCCAGGACATCCGCTCGGTCACGCAGCAGAGCCTGCGCGAGTCGATCGGTATCGTTCCGCAGGACACGGTGCTCTTCAACGACACCGTCCAATACAACATCGCCTACGGGCGCACGAACCGCGGCCGCGCCGAAGTCGAAGCGGCGGCCAGGGCGGCGCACATCCACGCGTTCATCGCCTCGACGCCGAAGGGCTACGAGACGATGGTCGGCGAGCGCGGCCTCAAGCTTTCCGGCGGCGAGAAGCAGCGTGTCGCGATCGCCCGCACGCTGCTGAAGAATCCGCCGCTGCTGATCTTCGACGAGGCGACCTCGGCACTCGACTCGGCCAACGAGCGCGCCATCCAGGCCGAACTGCGCGCTGCTGCGCGCGACCGCACCGCGCTGGTGATCGCGCACCGCCTTTCGACGGTGGTCGATGCGCACCAGATCCTGGTGATGGAGCAGGGGCAGATCGTCGAGCGCGGCACGCACCGGGAACTGCTTGCGGCCGACGGCCGTTATGCGCAGATGTGGCGGCTGCAGCAGCAGGGGCGCGGCGACGCCGCAGCGGCCCAAAATGTCACATCCGGAGCAACCGGTGCTGCCTGAAGCGCAGCCTGCCTTCTTGCCGAGCCCGATGAGCTGTCAATTGCCGCGCACAATGGCACGCTGCTTGCGTCCGGGTGTTTTCCCGGTCGGCGCACGACCCGAGCATCGCGTTGGTGTACCGCGCGTTGCGCAACAACCTCTCAAGGAGACCCGATGAAGAAGACCATATGCGCGCTTGCCGCGCTGATCGCCGCGGGCGCCGCCGGCATGGCCCAGGCCCAGGAGACGCTGGCCAAGGTCAAGGACAGCGGCACGATCACGATGGGCGTGCGCGAATCCTCCGGCGTGCTGTCGTACACGCTCGGCGGTTCGAAGTACGTCGGCTATCACGTTGCAATCTGCGAGCGCGCGATCGAGAACGTCGAGAAGGCCGTCGGCAAGAAACTGACGGTGAAGTACCAGCCGGTGACCTCGCAGAACCGCATTTCGCTGGTGCAGAACGGCACCGTCGACATCGAATGCGGCTCGACCACCAACAACGCCACCCGCGCCAAGGACGTGAGCTTCGCCAACACGACCTTTGTGGAAGAGGTGCGGATGGCCGTCAAGGCGAGCTCGCCGATCAAGTCGCTTGCCGACCTGAAGGGCAAGACGGTGGCGACGACGACCGGCACGACCTCGGTGCAGACGCTGCGCAAGAACAAGCGCGCGCAGGGGCTCGAGTTCAACGAACTGTTCGGCAAGGACCACTCCGACAGCTTCCTGCTGGTCGAGTCGGGCCGCGCCGACGCGTTCGTCATGGACGGCAGCCTGCTCGCCGGGCTGATTGCGCGTTCGAAGAATCCGGCCGACTACAAGATCGTCGGCGAGCCGGTCTCGATCGAGCCGATTGCCATCATGGTGCGCAAGGACGACGCGGGCCTCCTGAAGATCGTCAACCAGACGATCGCGCAAATGACCAAGTCCGGCGAAATCAACCAGCTCTACGACAAGTGGTTCCTGCAGCCGACGCCACCGAGCGGCGCGAAGCTGAACCTGCCGATGAGCGATGCACTGAAGGCGGTGCTGAAGAGCCCGAACGCCGACCCGATGGAAGAGTATCTGAAGAAGATGTAAAAGCCCGGGGTCGTCACCCCGGACGGCGCGGCGCGGGCAGACGGCGTCGCGCCTTTTCTTTGACGGCCTCGCGCCGGCAGGAGGAGATCCTTGAACAGCAAATGGGACTGGCAGGTCTTCCTGCAGGACACCGGCGGCGGCCGCACCTACCTCGACTGGCTGTGGTCGGCGTGGGGCTGGACGCTGTCGGTCTCGGCGCTCGCGCTGATCGTGGCGCTGGTCGTCGGCTCGCTGATGGGCATCGCGCGAACGACGCCGAGCCGGGCACTGGTGGCGATCGGCAACACCTGGACCGAGCTGTTCCGCAACGTTCCGTTGCTGGTGCAGGTCTTCCTCTGGTACCACGTGCTGCCGTCGCTGTTCCTGAGCCTGCGGCAGGTACCGAGTTTTCTGCTGGTCGTCTTCGCGCTCGGCTTCTTTACCTCGGCGCGGGTGTCGGAGCAGGTCAAGGCCGGCATCCAGACCTTGCCGAAAGGCCAGCGCTACGCCGGGCTGGCGGTCGGGCTGACGCTCGGCCAGACCTACCGCCATGTGCTGCTGCCGATGGCCTTTCGCATCGTCATACCGCCGCTGACCAGCGAGTCGATGAACATCATCAAGAACTCGGCGGTCGCCTTTGCGGTGAGCGTTCCCGAGCTGACGATGTTCGCCATGCAGGCGCAGGAGGAGACTTCGCGCGGCATCGAGGTCTACCTGGCGGTGACCGCGCTCTATTTCATCTCGGCGTTCGCGATCAATCGCGTCGCGCTGTTGATCGAGAAACGGGTCCAGGTACCCGGGATGATCGGGGGCAGCAAATGAACCTCGACTTCGGCTTCCTCAGCTGGGAAACGATCACCGCCTTCGTCCTCAAGGGGCTGGTGTTTTCGGTGCAGCTGACGCTGGTCGCCATGGTCGGCGGCATCGCACTCGGCACGCTGATCGCGCTGATGCGGCTTTCGGGCAAGAAGTGGCTGGTCATGCCGGCGGCGTTCTACGTCAACACGCTGCGCTCGATTCCGCTGGTGATGGTGATCCTCTGGTTCTTCCTGCTGATCCCGCTGCTGATCGGCCGGCCGATGGGCGCCGAGCTGTCGGCGATCATCACCTTCACCGTCTTCGAGGCCGCCTACTACTCGGAGATCATGCGCGCCGGTATCCAGTCGGTGTCGCGCGGCCAGGTTCACGCCGGCTACGCGGTCGGCATGACCTACAAGCAGTGCATGCAGCTGGTCGTCCTGCCGCAGGCCTTCCGCAACATGCTGCCGGTGCTGCTGACGCAGACGATCATCCTGTTCCAGGACACGTCGCTGGTCTACGCGATCGGCGCCTACGACCTGCTGAAGGGCTTCGAGATCGCCGGCAAGAACTTCAACCGGCCGGTCGAGACCTACCTCGTCGCTGCCGTCGTCTATTTCGCGATCTGCTTCAGCCTGTCGATGCTCGTGCGCCGGCTGCAGAACAAGATCCGGATCATCCGCTAAGGGTTCGCCATGATCGATATCAAGAACGTCTCGAAGTGGTACGGCAGCTTCCAGGTGCTGACCGACTGCACCACGGCGATCAACAAGGGCGAGGTGGTCGTCGTCTGCGGCCCCTCGGGCTCGGGCAAGAGCACGCTGATCAAGACGGTCAACGCGCTCGAGCCGTTCCAGAAGGGCGACATCGTCGTCGACGGCATCAGCATTTCCGACCCGAAGACGAACCTGCCGAAGCTGCGCGCGCGGGTCGGCATGGTGTTCCAGCACTTCGAGCTGTTCCCGCACCTGACGGTGACGCAGAACCTGACGCTGGCGCAGCTCAAGGTGCTCGGCCGCAGCCCGAGCGACGCGACGGCGCGCGGGCTGAAGATGCTCGACCGCGTCGGCCTGATGGTGCACAAGGACAAGTACCCGGGCCAGCTCTCCGGCGGCCAGCAGCAGCGCGTGGCCATCGCCCGCGCGCTGAGCATGGACCCGATCGTCATGCTATTCGACGAGCCGACCTCGGCGCTCGACCCCGAGATGGTCGGCGAGGTGCTCGACGTCATGGTCAAGCTGGCGCAGGAAGGCATGACGATGATGGTCGTGACGCACGAGATGGGCTTTGCGCGCAAGGTCAGCCACCGGGTGATCTTCATGGACGCCGGGCGCATCGTCGAGGACTGCACCCGCGACGAGTTCTTCGACAACGCCGACGCCCGCACGCCGCGGGCCAAGGACTTCCTGTCGAAGATCCTGCAGCACTGAATCGCACCCGTTATGAAGACGAATCCGCTCGCCGCAGTCGCCGCGGCAGCCTTGACGCTGCTCGCCGCGCTGCCGGCCCATGCCGGCAAGACGCTCGACCAGATCCGCCAGCGCGGCCAGCTCGTCTGCGGCGTCAACACCGGCCTCGCCGGCTTTGCCCAGGCCGACAGCAACGGCAGCTGGTCGGGACTCGATGTCGACATCTGCCGCGCCATCGCAGCGGCGGTGCTCGGCGACGGCAGCAAGGTCAAGTGGGTGCCGCTGAACGCCACCCAGCGCTTCACCGCGCTGCAGTCGGGCGAGATCGACATCCTGTCGCGCAACACCACCTGGACGCTGACCCGCGACGCCTCGCTCGGCCTGCACTTCATCGCCACCACCTACTACGACGGCCAGGGCTTCATGGTGCCGGTGAAGAGCAAGGTGACGAACGTCGCCCAGCTCAAGGGCGCGACGGTCTGCGTGCAGTCGGGCACCACCACCGAGAAGAACCTGAGCGACTTCTCGCGCGCCCGCAACCTGGCGCTCAAGCCGGTGGTGTTCGAGAAGTTCGATGCGGCGACCGGCGCCTACTTCGCCGGCCGCTGCACCGCCTACACCACCGATGCGTCGGGGTTGGCGTCGATCCGCAGCAAGGAAGCCCGCGATCCGAAGGAGCATGTCGTGCTGCCGCAGCTGATCTCGAAGGAGCCGCTCGGCCCGGCGGTGCGCCGCGGCGACGACGAGTGGTTCGCCATCGCCAAGTGGGTCACCTTCGGGCTGATCGAGGCCGAGGAGTACGGCATCACCCAGGCCAACGTCGACAAGATGGCGGCCGAAACCACCGACCCGGCGATCGGCCGACTGCTCGGCAAGGTGGAGGACACCGGCAAGCTGCTCGGCCTCGACAAGGACTGGATGGTGCGGGCCATCCGCACCACCGGCAACTACGGCGAGATGTTCGAGCGCAACCTCGGCGCTCGCTCGGCCGTGAACCTGCCGCGCGGACTCAACAACCTGTGGAACAAGGGTGGCATCCTGTACGCGCCGCCGGTGCGCTGACCAGGCGGTGAATTTCTCTGCTGCGCGGGGCGATCCGACGCTTGCGGTGTGCACCGAACCTGCGTACGGCGGCGCTCCTCGACGCCAGCTCGACCCGCTGGCGACGGAATCGTCACCGCCTCGCAGCGCGCCGGGCACGGCGGGTCGGCTGTGCACCCTGCGCAATGCCGGCCGCTGAGCGCAGGCCACCGCCGCTGCGGCGCTGGCGCAATGGTGCGCTCCGGGGGCTGATCTACCAGGCCCTCGCGCTGGGGGTCGTGGTGCTCGCGGTTGCAGCGCTCGCCCACAACACGCTGGCCAACATGGCGGCGCGCGGCATCCAGAGCGGTTTCGACTTCCTCGGCGACCCGGCCGGCTTCGACATCGGCGAAACGCTGATCGGCTACCAGCCGTCCGACCCCTACTGGAAGGCGATTGCCGTCGGCGTGCTCAACACGCTGCGCGTGGCGCTGCTCGGCGTGGTGCTGGCGACGCTGCTCGGCGGCGCCATCGGTGTCGGCCGCAGCGCGCGCAACGCCATCGTGAGGGGCCTCTGCTACGGCTATGTCGAGCTGTTTCGCAATGTGCCGCTGTTGCTGCAGCTGCTGATGTGGTACTTGCTCCTGACCGAGTGGCTGCCCGACGCCGACCGCGCGATGGCCGCCGGTGGCTTTCGCCTGAGCAAGAACGGCGCGTCGTTTCCGCTGCCGGTGTGGGAGGCGGGTCACGCCGTGGCTGCCGCCGGCATGGCGCTCGGGCTGGCGATCGGCTGGGCCTGGCGGCGGGCGGCGCGCAGGCGCTTCGAGGCCACCGGCCGGATGCCGAGCCGGGTGGCCGTGCCGCTGGCGATCGTCGTCGCAGCGACTGCCATCGGCTGGGCCGCGGGCGGTGCACCGTCGCAGTGGAGCGTGCCGGTGCAGGACGGCTTCCTGCTCAGCGGCGGCGCTTCGGCGACCCCGGAATTCCTGGCGCTGCTGTTCGGCCTGGTGCTCTACACGGCGGCCTTCATCGCCGAAGTGGTGCGGGCGGGCCTTGCTGCGGTGGCAACCGGCCAGGTCGAAGCCGCCGCCAGCCTCGGCCTGTCGCGGCGCCAGTCGCTGCGGCTCGTCGTCCTGCCGCAGGCGCTGCGGGTGATCGTGCCGCCGCTCACCGGCCAGTACCTCAACCTGAGCAAGAACTCGTCGCTGGCGGTGGCGATCGGCTACCCGGACGTGGTGTCGATTGCCAGCACGACCCTGAATCAGACCGGCCGGGCGGTCGAGTGCGTTGCGGTGATCATGGCCGTCTACCTGACGATGTCGCTCGGCACGGCGGCGCTGATGAACGCCTACAACCGCCGCACGGCGATCCGCGAGCGGTGAAGGGCGGCACCGTGCGCCTGCAGCCGATCGCACCCCGGCTGCCGCCTCGAAGCAGCCGCGGCCTGCTCGCCAGGTTGCGGGCGAACCTGTTCGGCAGCTGGGGCAGCGCCCTGGCGACGCTGTTGATCGTCCTGATCGCCGCGCGTGCGGGCAGCGCGATCGTCGACTGGGGCGTGCTGCAGGCGGTGTTCCGGCCCGATGCCGATGCCTGCCAGGCGGCGCGCGGCCTGGGTGCCTGCTGGGGCGTCGTGGCCGAGAAGGCCCGGCTGATCCTCTTCGGCCGCTATCCCTTCGCCGAGCAGTGGCGGCCGGTGCTCGCCACCGCACTGCTGGTCGGCGTGCTCGCGCTGAGCGGCATGCGACGTTGCTGGCGCGCCTGGCTGCTGCCGCTCTGGCTGGCGGTGCTCGCCGTGTTTCTGGCGCTGATGGTGGGAGGCGTCGCCGGCCTGTCGCGGGTGCCGACCGACCTTTGGGGCGGCTTGCCACTGACGATCCTGCTTGCCGTCTTCGCCATCGTGCTGGCGGGTCCGCTGGCGGTGGGGGTGGCGCTCGGCCGACGCTCGCAGCTGCCGGTGATCCGCGCCCTGTGCACCGTCTACATCGAACTGGTTCGCGGCGTGCCGCTGATCTCGGTGCTGTTCATGGCTTCGTTCATGTTTCCGCTGTTCATGCCGGCTGGCTGGTCGCCGGACGTGCTGATCCGCGTGCTGGTCGGTCTGGTGCTGTTCTCGGCCGCCTACCTCGCCGAGGTGGTGCGCGGCGGCCTGCAGGCCATTCCTCGCGGCCAGGTCGAAGCGGCGCAGGCGCTCGGCCTCGGCGCCTGGGCGACGCAGCGCCAGGTCGTCCTGCCGCAGGCCCTCGCGATCGTCGTGCCGGGGATCATGAACAGCTTCATCGCGATCTTCAAGGACACCTCGCTGGTGACGATCGTCTCGCTGTACGAGCTGACCGGCGCGCTCGGACTGGCGCTGAATTCGGATGCGAACTGGCGGCCGTTCAAGATCGAGGCCTACCTGTTCATCACCGCGATCTACTTCGGCGGCTGCTTCGCAATGTCGAGGTACAGCTTGGGGATCGAGGCGCGGTCGGCGAAGCAACGGCGTTAGCCGTGCCGCCGACTTCACGCCCGGTTATTTCGCCTTTTCGACCGACAGGTCAGAAAAGCTCTGCACTGCTCGGCTGTGGACCAACGCCGCCGCTGATCAGGACTTTGCCGTTGCCGAGCAGGGTGGCCGCATGCGCATGCCGTCCGGCGGTCATCGGGCTGGTCAGGCTCCAGGTGTTCGTCGCCGTGTCGAATAGCTCGGCTGTGGCCACCATCGAGAACCCGCCGGCGACAAGGATTTTTCCTTCGGGCAAAGGCGTAGCGGTATGACTGGAGCGCGCAATATTCATGGCCCCGGCGGCTGCCCATGTATTGGTCGCCGGATCGTACGTCTCAGCCGTTTTGAACGTCGTGAAAGCGCCATTGACGAAACCGCTGCCGCCTGCCACGAGCAACTTCCCGTTTCCGAGCAGGACGGCAGTGTGCAAGTAGCGCGCAGTCGCCATCGAGGCGGCTGGCGCCCAGGTGTTGGCAGCGGAATCGTAGAGTTCGGCAGTCGACGTGTCACCTGTGTTCGCCAGTCCGCCCGCCACCAGCACCTTGCCGTTGGAGAAAAGCGTTGCCGTATGTGAATAGCGCGCATTCGCCATCGTGGCTGCAGGCCTCCAGGCATTGGTGGCCGGGTCGTAAAGCTCTGCGACGGCGAGATTGCTGGCGCTCGCTGCAGTATTCAGCCCACCTGCGACAAGCACTTTTCCATTCGGCAGGAGCGTCGCCGTGTGGAGGGATCTTCCCGTCGAAAGGGTGCCGGCGGCCGTCCAGGTGTTGGTGGCCGGGTCATACAACTCGGCGCTTGCAATCGAAGTCGGCAGTACCAGGCCTGTCTGTCCGCCACTCAACAGCACCTTGCCATCGGGCAGCAACGTGCCTGTGGGCGAGCTACGCGCGGTGCTCATCGAAGCCGCCGGGGCCCATGTGCCGGTCGCCGGGTCGTAAAGCTCGGCGGTGGCAACAGCGAGCGATGTGGAACCGAGCCCGCCCACGACCAGGACCTTGCCGCTTGGCAGCAGGATTGCAGCGTGGGAGTTTCGTGCTGACGAAAGCGCGCCCGTAGCTGCAAACGTGCCCGACCTCGCTGCTGGTTCCACCGGAGTGGTGGATGCCGTGTTGAAACCACTCGGGCTGTTGAAGCTTGCTCCGGCCGATGCACCGGACAAGGCCAGCAGGGTCGAATAGTTGACCCCGTTGCTGACGAGCGCTTTGGCCAGCGCCGACAAGATATCGTCCGTTGGATTGCCTGGGGCTGCAGTGAATGCCGCTGTAATCGGATGCGGCCCGTTGCCCAGAACGGTTCCGAGCGCTGCACGCACGTTGCCGAGCGACGTGTCGACCCTGGCCTGGTTGTAGGACGAAAGGGTTGCCGGTGCAGCCACGATCCCTGAATACCAGGTGCTCGGCACAGGCGAACCCGCCAGATTCGCGACCAGCAGGTCGGTCACTGGTGTGACATTGGCGACTCCCGGATTGATGGCAATGGAATGGTAGAGCGCGGCATTGACCACCCCGGCGACGGTGCCACCTTTGACTTGCACGGCACATGGGTAGGTCTGGCCCGTCGTGTCCACTGACCAGGTGCCGTTTGCCGAGGTCGAAACAACTTGCGGCGTACCCGCTACACACTGAACGTTGAGCGTGCCGCCCACTATTGGCGAGCCCACTGCTGCCGTGCCGCCGAGCGCTGTTGCGGTCGCATTGGCCGGAGTGCCCGCAGCAACCGGACTGACCTCCTCCGCAGCGTTCCAGCAACCCGTCATCAGGCCACCGGTAAGCGCCATCAGCGCAAGTGTTTTGAGTGAGCGTGCAAGTCGAGTCAGGTGCATTTGAGCATTCGGGTAGGGGTTCGGTCTGGCGAGTTGAAGTCGCGCAAGCGATTCGGATCGGTACGGTGTAAGGGTTCCCCCCAATCCCGTGCAGGATTTGGGCGTACCGATATGCATGCACGGTTTGCAAGTCGCTCGTGCATCACGCCGCCAGCTGTTACCTTGATTGGCGAAATGATTATGCAGGGGCTCGCACAGCGGTCGATAAAAACCCGGCGCTGCAATACCTCTGTAGCAACGGGTTAGCCGGGGCCTAACCGCTGTGCCCGCCGAACCCTACCTTGTCAGCGCAACGGCGGCGATGCGCCGCCGCAGCCGCGCCGCTTCGACGGCGTCGCCTGCACGTTCGGCAAGCTGCGCCTGCACCTCGAGCCATGCCAGCAGCGGCCTGCGCCAGCCCTGCGCCGAGGCGGTGTCGATCGCCAGTGCGACGAGCGTCGGCCCCGCCAGCTTCGCGCGAAACAGTGCCGCGATCGAGATCAGCCGCGACAGCGGATCGTCGATCGCCTGCACGCCTGCCGTTGCCCGCGGCGTCCCAGCCGCAATTGCCTGCGCCGAATCCCGCTGAACCGACGGCAGTCGACCGATGGCTTCGCCGCTCAGCCCCTCCCCAGCCAGTAACGCGGCGTATGCCTGCTCCTCGGCTGCCGCGTCGGCGCGCAACAGCTCGAACCCGGCGCAGGGCTCGAACACCAGGCTCGCCACCCGGGCTGCGCAGCGCATCAGTTCAGCGCGGGCCAGGAGGTCGAGGCGGCCGGTTCGCGCGATCTGGTCACGGGCTCGGCTGAACTCGCTGGCTTCGAAGCGGCTGTCACCGACCAGGTAGGCGGCGACAGCCGCGTCGATTGCCGAGCGGGCGTTGCTCTGCCAGTCGGGCGGCGGCGGATTGCTCGCGCAGCCGCCGAGGCTGATCGACAGCGCCAGCGCGATCGGTCGCGCTGCGTGTGCCCGGCTGTGGCGTTGGCTCACTTCAGGCGCAGCTCGCTGTCGCGAGCGAACGGCCACTTGCGGTTGACCTCGTCGAGCAGCTGCTCGACCTTCCGCACGGTGGTGTCGACTTCGCCCCGCAGCAGGTTCAGGTCGGTGGTCGCAGTGCGCGCATTCGCCGCCACGCCCTGGGCTTCGGTCAGCACCGCGTCGACTTTCTTCAAGGTGCCGCGGGCGTCGCCGAGCACCGCGTTGAGCTGGACGATCGTTGCGCGGCTTTCGCGCACCAGTCCCTCGGGCCCGAGCACCTGGGCATCGGCTTTCGCCGCCATCCGGTCGAGCCGCGCCAGCAGCGTGTTCACGCGGTCGATTGCCGCACCGAGCTTGCGTGCCTCGGCATTGCTGCCGAGCAGCACGCTGGCGGCGCCGCCCGGGCGTGCCAGCCGGCCGGTCAGCGCCTCGACGTTGGCGATGCTTCTGCCGAGCGCGGATTCGGATGCCGACAGCCGCGTCAGGTTCTCGAGCAGCTCGCGCGCCGCCGCGACGACGCGCGGCAGCTCGGCGGCAGCGTCGCCGACCAGCACCTTGCGCTCGGCACCGTCGGCCAGCGGCGGATCGGTGAGCACGCCGCTGTAGGCCTTCAGCGCAGCGCCGCCGACGATGCCGCGAACCAGCGTGAAGACGCTCGACTCGCGCAGCCAGTGCGCGTCCTTGCGCTGCACGTCGACCAGGATGCGCGCGCTGGTGTCGGCGGCGAGCTCGATGCGGCGCACGCGTCCGATCGGGAAGCCCGAGAAGGTGAGATCCATGCCGACGCGCACGCCTTCCGAATCGTCGGTGACCAGCACCAGGCGCTGCGTCGCCTCGAAGGTGCCACGGGCGTAGAGCAGGTAGAACGTGGTTGCGACCAGCAGCAGCACCAGCACGCCGAGCAGCAGCCCGGCCTTGAATTCGAGATGCGACACCGGCGGCGCGGCGAGCACCGCGTCCGCTTCGGCATCCGCATGCGGGGCGCTGCGTTCGTTCATCAGGCGTAGTTGCCGGCGAGCGCAGCGGCCTCGATCAGCACGATGACGAAGAACATCCGCACCAGGCCCCTCAGCTCGACGCTCGCGCCGCCAGGCCGGCGCGCCGGGACGTCGAGAACGCTGGCGATCGGAATCAGCGCCACGGCGACGCCGAACAGCACGATCTTCAGCCCGAAGATCAGCGCGATCCCGGGGTCGAACACCTTGCCGACGGTGTGCGTGTAGGCCGAGAAGCCGGCCAGCGTGGGGCCGTAGATCGACAGGTAGGCAATCAGCAGCGTGACGACGCAGCTCACCGCGGCCAGCAGCAGCGCGCAGAAGATGCCCGCCGCGACACGCGGCAGAAGTTCGCTGCGCAGCAGATCGCCGCTGGCAGCGATCACCCGGCCACCCGCCCGGCGATCACGCAGTGACGCCACCTCGCCGGCCAGCGGGAAGGTGCAGCGCAACGCGGCGTACAGCGCAGCGGTCAGCGGAATCAGTTCGAGCACCAGCACGCGGACGACCATCTCGAGCGCGTACTGCGACAGGCCGTAGCTCAAGGCGGTGACCAGGACGATGCGGATGACGACCAGGCTGAGCAGCGTGGTGAGCACGATGAATCCCGGCAGCGACGACGCCGTGCCGAGATAGAGGTGCCGAGCCGCCGCGCGTCGGTGCGCCTGTCGGTAGCTCGACGGCGACAGGGCCAGCACCAGCAGCAGCGCGCCGAGATGGACGATGCGCCACCAGCCGGCAGCCCAGTGGCCGATGCCGTGGACGACGCCGGCCAGGGCGTCGGGTCTGGCGCTGGTCGCGCGCATCAGGGCGGGCCGCCGGCAACGCCCGCAGCTGGAAGGGGGTGCCTCGGCGTCTCGAAACCGCCCGCCGGCGAAAGGCAGGCGCAGGGCTGCATCCGGCACCGATGCTGCGGATCGGCCATCGTTCAGCCCGCGCCGGGTGCTGGCGGCGCGACCAGCGACTCCATCTCGCGGCGCAGCCGGTAGGCATCGGTCGTCGTGTCGATCGCCACGTCGTCCCAGCACAGGCTCTGACCCTTGCGCACCGTCCGCACGACCCTGACATCGTGCGCCAGGCCGAGCGGCACGCCACCGAGCTGCGCCGACGTCGCGGCGGGCAGCAGCTTGCCCCAGACCGTGTAGCCGCCTTCGCCGTCGAGCAGGTCGCCAGGAACGAGGTCGCGCTTGGCGGTGGCGACCACGTCGGCATTCCATCCGGTCGCCACGCCGGTCGGCTCGCCGCGCAGCGCGACGCTGGCCACCGACACGCCGACCTCGAGCCCGATGAGATGCCAGCGCTTGTAGAGCGTGAAGTAGCGCCCGCTCGGATCGGTGTGGGCGTTGTATTCCTCGAAGCAGTTCTTGATGTAGTCGGTTTCGGCTTCGACGGTCACCCAGACGCCCATGCGGATGTCGTAGGGAATGACCCGGCCATCGGTCTCGAGCGAGGAAATCACCTCGACCATTCCCTTGCGTTCGAGCACGCCGCCTTCGCTGCGCGGCCGCGTCACGAACGGAATGTCCTCGACGCTGGCCGGCGGATAGAGCAGGCCGTTGCTCGGCACCGCCAGGCCGGTCGCGTTCGAGACGGCGGTGCATTCGATCGACGGCTTCGAGCCGTCGAGGAAGCTGTTGAACATCTTCGGGTTCAGGCCGCCGCGCTCGGCCTGCTCGGGCGTCAGGCCGTAGTAACCCCACACCGTCTCGGGGGTCGACTCGGCGAAGTGCGGCAGCCACTTGTGGCCGCGGCCGGCGGCGACGACCGGGAAGCCGCAGGTCCGCGCCCAGTCGACCAGATCGCAGATCAGCGCCGGCTGGTCGCCGAAGGCCAGCGAATAGACGACGCCCGCGTCGGCCGCCTTGCGGGCGAGCAGCGGGCCGCAGAAGGCATCGGCCTCGACCGTCACGTTGACGACGTGCTTGCCGTTGGCAAACGCCTTCAGGCAGTGCTGAACGGCGGCGATGGGGTGCCCGGTGCATTCGACGACCACGTCGATGGCCGGATGCGCCACCAGCGCCTCCCAGTCGTCGCCGACGTGCGTGCGTCCGCTCGTCACCGCGTCGTCGAGGCTCGTCGCCTGCGATTGCCCGGCCGGCCAGCCGACGCGCGCCAGGTTGGCGCGCGCAGCGGCGGGCGACAGGTCGGCAATGCCGACCAGCTGCACGCCGGGCGTGCGCGGCACCTGCGCCAGGTACATCGAGCCGAACTTGCCCGCACCGATCAATCCGATGCGCACCGGCTTGCGGTCGGCTGCGCGCTGCTGGAGCTTGGCGTGAAGGTTCATGGCGGGGTGGCGGTCTGCGGTGAGGCGGTGCTGCTGCGGCTTCCTGCAAGGACAGAATACAGCCTCGCACGGCGCCGGGCCGGCGACGCGCGAAGCGCAGGCGCCGCGAGCCGCGCACCGCTCACGTATCCTCGCTGCGCCCGAGCTGTCCGTCCTTCCGATGCGTTCCCTTCCACGATCTGCCGAGACCGGCGCCGGCGCGCCGGCGCAAGCCGCGGCCGGCATCGCCGAGCCGATCATCCGCTTCGACCAGGTCAACAAGTGGTTCGGCGACTTCCATGTGCTGCGCGACATCGACCTCGACATCGCCGCGGGCGAGCGCATCGTCGTCTGCGGCGCGTCAGGCTCGGGCAAGTCGACGCTGATCCGCTGCATCAACCGGCTCGAAGCGCATCAGGAAGGCCGCCTGGTCGTCGACGGCATCGAGCTCGGCGACGATCCGCGGGCGACGCTGCAGGTGCGCCGCCGCGTCGGCATGGTGTTCCAGCAGTTCAACCTGTTCCCGCACCTGAGCGTGCTCGACAACCTGACGCTGGCGCCGATGTGGGCGGCGAAGCTGTCCAGGGCAGAGGCGGTG
The DNA here is from genome assembly GCA_963826695.1 of uncultured beta proteobacterium. GTDB lineage: Bacteria > Pseudomonadota > Gammaproteobacteria > Burkholderiales > Burkholderiaceae_C > CAWGXZ01. The sequence goes on along the minus strand of CAWGXZ010000002.1, from coordinate 77,779 downwards.
GCGCGGGCGATGCAGCAGCTCGAACGCGTGCGCATTGCCGAGCAGGCTTCCAAGTACCCGCTGCAGCTGTCGGGCGGGCAGCAGCAGCGGGTGGCGATTGCCCGCGCGCTGTGCCTCGAGCCCAAGGTCATGCTGTTCGACGAGCCGACCTCGGCGCTCGACCCGGAAATGATCAAGGAGGTGCTCGACGTCATCGTCGAGCTGGCGGGGCAGGGCATGACGATGCTCTGCGTGACGCACGAGATGGGCTTCGCCCGGGCGGCCGCCGACCGGGTGGTCTTCATGGACGACGGCCAGATCATCGAGGAGGCCACGCCGGCCGACTTCTTCGATCGGCCGCAAAGCGAACGCGGCCGCGACTTCCTCTCGAAGGTGCTCGGACACTGAGTGCCGCGCAACCCGGGTGCGAAAATCGCCCGATGAGTTCACCGCTGCAGATTTCGCTCACCCGCCCGGACGACTGGCATCTGCACCTGCGCGACGGCGCTGCGCTGCAGGCGGTGGTCGGCCACAGCGCGCGGCAGTTCGCCCGGGCGATCGTGATGCCCAACCTGCGGCCGCCGGTCACCACCGCGGCGCAGGCCATGGCCTACCGCGAGCGGATCGCCGCCGCGTTGCGCGCCAGCGAGGGCGCGGCGGGCTTCGAGCCGCTGATGACGCTCTACCTCACCGACGCGCACGCCACCCGACGAGATCGCCCGCGCTTGCGAGGCCGGTGTGGCGGCCGTCAAGCTCTACCCGGCGGGTGCCACCACCCACAGCGACGCCGGCGTCACCGACCTGCGGCGGGTCGTTCCGACGCTCGAGGCCATGCAGCGCGCCGGCATGCCGTTGCTCGTTCACGGCGAGGTCACCGATACCGACATCGACCTGTTCGATCGCGAGGCGGTGTTCATCGACCGCCAGCTGATTCCGCTGCGGCGCGACTTCCCCGAGCTGAAGATCGTCGTCGAGCACATCACCACCCGCGAGGCGGCGCAGTACGTGGCCGAGGCCGGCCGCCACACCGCCGCGACGATCACCGCGCACCACCTGCTCTACAACCGCAATGCGATCTTTGCCGGTGGCCTGCGGCCGCACTACTACTGCCTGCCGGTGCTGAAGCGCGAGACGCATCGCCAGGCGCTGATCGCCGCGGCCACCTCGGGCAGCGACCGCTTCTTCCTCGGTACCGACAGCGCGCCGCACGCCGCGCACCTGAAGGAGCATGCCAGCGGCTGCGCCGGCTGCTACACCGGCCTGCACGCGCTCGAGCTGTATGCCGAGGCGTTCGACGCCGCCGGCGCGCTCGACCGGCTCGAGGGCTTCGCCAGCTTCCACGGCGCCGATTTCCACGGCCTGCCGCGCAACCGGGGCCGGGTCGTGCTGAAGCGCCAGAGCTGGACCATTCCCGACGCCTTGCCCTTCGGCGAGGCCGTTCTCAAGCCGCTGGCCGCCGGCGAAACACTGGCCTGGCAAATGGTCGACGAAGGAACCGCATGATCGACCGGCAACCCCGCATCGCCCTGCTGATCGACGCCGACAACGCGCCGGCCAGCAAGATCGACGTCATCCTGGCCGAGCTGGCCAAGGTCGGCGTCGTCAACATCCGCCGCGCCTACGGCAACTGGAAGAAGGACGGGCTGAAGGGCTGGGAGGCGGTGCTGCACGAATACGCGATCCGGCCGATCCAGCAGTTCGACTACAGCAAGGGCAAGAACGCCACCGACATCGGCATGGTCATCGACGCGATGGACCTGCTCTACACCGACCAGCCCGAGGCCTTCGGCATCGTCTCGTCGGACAGCGACTTCACGCCGCTGGTGATGCACCTCAAGGCCAAGGGCGCGCAGGTGTTCGGTTTCGGCGCGAAGAAGACGCCGATGCCGTTTGCCAATGCGTGTTCGCGCTTCCTCTATCTGGAGAACCTGGGCGGCCAGGTCGCCGCGGCGGCCAGCGGCGAAGCCGAGCCGGCGGTCAAGGGCCGGGCGGCGCGCAAGTCGCGCGGCGGCGCGCGCACGACTGCCAAGTCGGCCAAGGCCCAGGCCCCGGCGACGCCGGCCGATTCGCAGCCGGTGGAAGACGCTGCGGTCGAGCTGCCTGGCGAGGCGACGGCCGAGGTTTCGGCGCCGACCAAGCTCGATTCGACCGCGCTGAAGCGCGACGCCCGGCTGGTTTCGCTGCTGCGCAACGCGGTCGAGGCGTCGGCCGGCGAGGACGGCTGGTCGCCGCTCGGCTCGGTCGGCCAGCAGATCGGCAACCAGGCGTCGTTCGACCCGCGCAACTACGGCTACCGCAAGCTGATCGACCTGATCGAGGCGACCCAGCTGTTCGAACTCGACCGCCGCGGCAGCCAGTTCGTGCTGCGCGACCGCCGCCAGGCCAAGCCGCTGCGCGCCGAGCCTCGATAATGGTCGCGTGAAGCAAGCCAGACCGCCGCTGGTGCAAGGCCCGAAAGGGCGCACTGGAGGAAGGTCCGGACTGCACAGGGCAGCGTAGCAGCCAACGGCTGTCCACCGCGAGGTGCGGATCAGAGCAACAGAGACGAGTCGGGGCGGGTTGCGGGCTGCAGTCCGCAACCCGCCCCGGGTGAAACGGGCAATCTCTACGCGCAGCAATACCAAATAGGCCTGCAGGCGGTGCCGTGGTTCGCCATGGCGCCGCAACCGTCGGCCCGACGGTCGCAGGCGGGTAGGTAGCACCGAGCCGTCGCAGCGATGCACGGCCCAGATGAATGGCGGTCACGGCGGCGATGCCTAGCGGAGCCGCCGCACAGAATCCGGCCTATCGGCTTGCTTCACTTCATGGATGCAGACCGGAAATCGCGCTGAGCGTTTAAGATGGTTAACCATCCCTAAGCTGAAGGCTAATCATGCACGCCGTCGCTGTCTATGAAGCCAAAACGCGCCTGTCCGAGCTGCTGACGGCAGTCGAGCAGGGTGAAGTGGTGACCATCACGCGGCGTGGCTTGCCGGTCGCCCGGCTGGTGGCGGCAACTCCGACGAACCCCTCGCTCACAGGACAGCGTGAGGTCGTTGCCCAAGCGTTTGCATTGCTCAATGCGGCGCGTCAGGGCGTGCGTCTCGACGGCGATCTCAAGGCCATTGCCGCCGACGGCCGCGATTGATCCGACACATGCCTTTCGTTTTGGACAACTCGGTGGTCAGCGGCTGGTTTCTGGAAAGCCAGGCCACGCCCTATGGCGACGCGATAGCCCAGCGCCTCGAAAGCGACCAGGCGCTCGTGCCGCCGCTGTGGGAATTGGAGTTGACCAATGTGTTGCGTGCCGCCTGTGTGCGGCAGCGTATGACGGCGCAGGCCGCGCAGGCCGTGATCAGCCATATCGGCATGTTGCCGATCTCCGTAGACCGCGAACCGGTACTACCGAGTCAGTTGCTGGCGCTGGCATTGCGGTTCGGTCTGACGACCTACGATGCGGCATACCTCGAGCTCGCCTTGCGCCTGCAAATTCCGGTAGCGACCGTCGATGCAGCCCTCCGCGACGCAGCGTTGGCGTGCGGGGTCGGTCTCGTCGCCGCTTGATCGTGGCGTGTCTGCAGTCTTCGCTTTCGCTGGCGTGATCCGCCCTTGAACCCCGACGCCGCCACCCTCTGGCGCGGCCCGCGCTGGGCGCTCGCGGTGCTGCTGGCCTGCCTGGGCATGCTCGGGCCGTTCTCGATCGACACCTACCTGCCGGCGTTCACCGGCATCGCGAAGTCGATCGGCGCAACACCGGTCGAGATGCAGCAGACGCTCTCGGCGTACCTGTTCGGCTTCGCGGTGATGAACCTGTTCCACGGTGCGCTTGCCGACAGCTTCGGCCGCCGTCCGGTGGTGCTGTGGGGTGTGGCGCTGTTCACGCTGGCGTCGGCGGGGTGCGCGCTGGCCGATCACATCGGGGTGCTGGTTTTCTGGCGCGCGGTGCAGGGCATGTCCGCGGGCGCCGGCATCGTCGTTTCCCGGGCGGTCATCCGCGACATGTACGCGCCGGCCGACGCCCAGCGGGTGATGTCGCAGGTGACGATCTATTTCGGCGTGGCGCCGGCCGTCGCGCCGATGGTCGGCGGCTTCCTCTTCGTGCATGCCGACTGGCACTCGATTTTCTGGTTCCTGACCGCCGTCGGTGCGTTGCTGTTCGCAGCGAACCTCCGACTGCTGCCCGAAACGCTGCATGTTTCGCAGCGCCAGCCGTTCAACGTGCGCCACCTGCTGCGCGGTTACCGCGCGCTCGGATCGAGTTCCCGGTTCCTGCTGCTTGCACTGGCCAGCGGCATTCCGTTCAACGGCATGTTCCTCTATGTGCTGTCGGCGCCGGTGTTCCTCGGTGAGTTGCTGGGCCTGCCGCCGCAACGCTTCTTCTGGTTCTTCGTCCTGACCATCAGCGGGATCATGGGGGGCGCGTGGCTGAGCGGACGGCTCGCCGGGCGGATGCCGCCGAAGCGGCAAATCCGGCTCGGCTTCCTCATCATGCTCGGTGTGTCGCTGCTCAACCTGGTGCTCAACCTGCTGTTCGTTGCGCAGCCGTGGTGGGCGCTGTGGCCGATCGCGATCTTTGCCTTCGGCTGGGCGCAGATGGTGCCGGTGGTCACCTTGCTGGTGCTCGACCTGGTGCCCGAGCGGCGCGGCATGGCATCCTCGATGCAGGCGTTCATCGGCAGCGCCGCCAACGGCCTGGTTGCGGGCGTGGTCGCGCCGCTGGTCATGCACTCGACCGTCGCGCTGGCGGGTGCTTCGCTGGCCATGCTGTCGATCGGCGGCGTCGCCTGGCTGTCGGTCAAGCGGCGGATCGGCTGATCGTCCCGCCCCCTAATCGACTCCTTATGCGAGAAATTCCATGACCCTGCTGATCGTCGGACTGATCCTTTTCCTCGGCGTGCATTCGGCGCGCATCGTCGCCGACGGCTGGCGCAGCCGGGTGATCGCCCGCGCGGGCGAGGGTGTCTGGAAGGGTTCGTACGCGCTGGTTGCCGCGGCCGGGCTGGCGCTGATCGTCTACGGCTATGCGGCCGCACGCCAGGCGCCGCTGATCCTCTACACGCCGCCTGCGGGCATGCGCCACCTGGCACTGCTGCTGATGCTGCCGGTCTTCCCGCTGCTGCTGGCCACGTACCTGCCAGGGCGCCTTGCCGCGGCAGCGCGCCACCCGATGCTGCTGGCGACCAAGCTGTGGGCGCTGGCGCACCTGCTCGCCAACGGCAGCGCCGCCGACGTGCTGCTGTTCGGCGGCTTCCTTGCCTGGGCCGTGCTCGACCGCATCGCGGTGAAGCGGCGTGGCGCGCCGTCGGCTGCGGTGCCGTCGACAGGGGGCGTGCGCAACGATGCCCTGGCGCTGGTCGGCGGGCTGGCGCTCTATGGCGTGTTCATCGCCGGGCTGCACCGCTGGCTGATCGGCGTCTCGCCGCTGTAGCCATCCGCGGCGCCGAATCTGCAGCAGGCGTGCGCGCAGGGTTTCCGCGCCGGCCGGCTGCGTTGCCGTCCGCGGCGCGCTCAGCGCAGCGGCGGCGTGCTCAGCGGCGGCTTGCGCGGCCGGGCGGCCTGCTCGTAGGCGTACGCCAGCGACAGCAGCCTGGCCTCTGAAAAATCCGGCCCGAGCAGTTCGGCACCGACCGGAACGCCGAGCGGTGCGGTTGCGGTGGGCGCTGAAAAGCCGCCGGGGAAGGTCACGGCAGGAAAGCCGGTGCCGTTCGACAACACGCCGTTGCGTTCGGGCTGGTCGGGCTGCCCGACTGGAGCGACCAGGATGCGCTGAAGCGGGTAGAGGATCGCGTCGAGCCGGTGGTTGGCCAGCTGCGCCGCCACGAGCACGCGCAGCTTTTCGCGGTTGACCATGCGTTCGCGGTACGGCGCGCTGTTCATGCCGTCGTCGATGGCGATCTCGGCTTCCATCGTCTTCTGGATGTCGGGCGACGCGGTCTTGCCGTCGACCAGCTGGCGGAAGCTTGTCACCGGCGCGTTGGCACCGAGTTCGACGAAATACTTGTCGAAGGCGGCACGCGCCTCGAAGCGGTCGGTGGCGACGGCGGCGGCGAGCTTGTCGTACCCGGGAACGTCGAACCGCACCACCGTGGCGCCGCGCGCCTCGAAGGTGCGCGCCACCTCGTCGAGCACCCGGTTCACCTCGGCGTGGCGCGGCTCCCTGCCGTACAGGTTCTGCATCATGCCGATGCGCGCGCCCTTCAGCGCGTCGGCGCGCAATGCGGCGACGTAACTGACGGGCGCCTTGCCCACACCCAGGGCGGTGACGGGATCCTGCGGGTCGTAGCCGGCCATCACGTCGAGCAGCCGTGCCGCGTCCTTCACCGTGCGCGTGATCGGCCCGACCTCGTCCTGGGTGAAGCTGTTGGGCATGACACCGCCGCGACTCACCAGCCCTCGGGTCGGTCGAACGCCGACCAGGCTGAGGGCAGAAGCCGGCGAGCGGATCGACTGGCCGGTGTCGCTGCCGGTGCCGAGCACGGCGAAATTCGCCGCCAGTGCAGCGCCGGTGCCGCCGCTCGAGCCGCCGGGGGTGCGCGTCAGGTCGTAGGGGTTGAGGACCTGGCCGCCCAGGCTGCTGATCGAAACGCCGCCGCGGGCGAATTCCTGCAGGTTGGTCTTGCCGAGGATGATGGCCCCCGCCTTGCGCATGCGCTCGACGGTGAACGCATCGGCCGATGGCTGCGAGGTCCGCATGGCGACGTTGCCGCCGCTGGTCGGCATGTCGCGGGTGTTGAAGTTGTCCTTGAGCACCAGCGGGATGCCGTGCAGGGGACCGACCTTGCCCTTTCGGGCCTTGTACTCGGCGTCGAGCCGGGCGGCCAACTGCAGCGCCTCGGGATTCAGCGTCAGCATCGCGCGCAGTGCGGGGCCTTGCTGGTCATAGGCCTCGATGCGGGCGAGGTACGCCTTGACCAGGTCGACCGCCGTGAGCGAGCCGCTGCGGTAGGCGGCATGGATGCTGTCGACGGTGGCTTCCTCGAGCACGAAGGGCCGGGCGGCGTGGGCGGGCATGGCGGGCGCAAAGGAAGCGGCGGCAAGCAAAAGTGCAGGCAGCGAGAGGCGAATTGTCATGAGGAAAAGGGATGCCGGAGGGGGAACGAGCGCACCGGACGCGATGCACGAAAAAAGGTCATCGCACGATGCGTGCCATCGCCTCCGGGCCGGCGCGCCGCGGCGCCATCTTCATTTCCCACATGCAGTGATTTCCTCAAGTCTTTGTTTTGTATGGAAAACGGCGCTAGAGGAGAGCGCCAACCCGCCTCTAAGTATTTGATTCCAGGGAATTTTTCCGCCAATCCCGTTGCCCGGCGGGCCCCTCATCGGCTACAGTCCAGTCCGGTGGATATTTGTGGAAGATGGTGGCGGATTTTGTCTTTCAGGGGGCTTCGGCGCTGACGCTCGACGCAAAAGGGCGAATCGTCATGCCGGCGCGTCATCGCGAGGTGCTCGTTGCCATGGGCGTCGCTCAGCTGACCTTGACCAAGCACCCTGAAGGCGCCCTGATGATCTTCCCCCGTCCCGCCTGGGTGAACTTCCGCGACCGCATTGCCGCCTTGCCGATGTCGGCCAGCGGCTGGAAGCGCATCTTCCTCGGCAATGCGATGGACGCCGAGCTCGACGGCGCCTCCCGGCTGCTGATTTCGCCCGAGCTGCGCGCCGCCGCAGGCCTGACCCGCGAGGTGCTGCTTCTCGGCATGGGCAGCCACTTCGAACTCTGGGACGCGGCCCGGTACGCCGAGCACGAGTCGCAGGTCCTTCAATCCGAGATGCCCGACGCCATCAAGGACTTCAGTTTCTAAGCCCACCTTGAGCCTTGCGTCCGACTTTGCCCACACCACCGTTCTCCTCGAAGAGGCGGTGGACGCGCTCGTCACCGACGAACAGGGCACCTACGTCGACGGCACCTTCGGCCGTGGCGGCCATTCGCAGCGCCTGTTGCAGCGGCTCGGCGAGCAGGCGCAGCTCGTCGCCATCGACCGCGATCCGCAGGCGGTCTCCGCTGCCGGCAGCATGGCGGCTGGAGACCCCCGCTTTTCGATCCACCACGCCCGCTTCGGCGAGCTGATCGGTTTGCTCGATTCGCTCGGAATCGAGCGCGTCAACGGCGTCCTGCTCGATCTCGGCGTCTCGTCGCCGCAGATCGACGATCCGGCGCGGGGCTTCAGCTTCCGCTTCGACGGCCCGCTCGACATGCGGATGGACACCACCCGCGGCGAGAGCGCGGCGGATTTTCTGGCGCGGGCCGACGAGCGCCACATTGCCGAGGTGATACGCGACTATGGGGAAGAACGGTTTGCTCTACAGGTTGCAAAGGCGCTTGTTGCTCGGCGCGAGGACGGGTTTCCAGTGCGAACCACGGCTGAGTTGTCGCAAGTCGTGGCTCGCGCGGTCCGGACCCGCGAGCCGGGCCAGGACCCCGCCACGCGCACATTTCAAGCTCTTCGGATTTTCGTCAATGCCGAACTCGAGGAGCTAGAACGCGGCCTCGAGGCCGCGCTGCGGCGTCTGGCGCCAGGCGGGCGGCTGGTGGTGATCAGCTTCCATTCGCTCGAGGACCGGATCGTCAAGACCTTTATCGGCCGCGAAAGCAAGAACGTCTTCGACCGGCGCGCGCCCTTTGCCGAGCCGGCGCCGCTGCGGCTGCTGTCGCTCGGCCGCGTCCGCCCGACACCGGCCGAAATCCAGGCGAACCCGCGCGCGCGCTCGGCGATCATGCGTGTGGCCGAGCGCAGCACCGCGGAGCTGGCGGCATGACGCGCTTCAATGTCCTGCTGCTGCTGGCACTGATCGCCAGCAGCGTCTATCTGGTTCGCGTCAGCTACGAATCCCGGCGCTTGACCACCGAGCTGCACCGCGCCCAGGTCGAGGAGCGCCGCCTCGACGTCGACTTCGAGCGGCTCAAGGCCGACCGCCAGGCCGAGGCGACGCCGCTGCGCGTCGAGCGAACTGCCCGCGAAAAACTCGGCATGCGAACCGCAACGCCTGCGGTCACCCATTACGTCGACGCCGCCCAGGATCTCACCGGGCTGGTCGTTCCCGCTGCGTCCGCCCCCGGCGCCGGCCGGCGGCCCGTGCCCCCGAAGCCGTGATCCGGCCGGCTCCTGCGAGGTCTCCATGAATTCACCCATCAAGCGCCGCCCCGGTTCGCGACCACCCGCCGCGATCCGCAGCGTCAACTATTCGATCAGCCCGCTGCTGGCTTCGCGCACCCCGCCGTGGCGATCGAAGTTTCTGGTGGCGCTGTTCGGTATCGGCTCGGCCGTGCTGGTGGGTCGCGCGCTCTATGTCCAGGTGATCGGCAGCGAGTTCTTCGTGCGCCAGGGCGAGGTTCGCTATGCCCGCACGCTCGAACTGCCGGCCAATCGGGGGCGCATCACCGACCGCAACGGCATCCTGCTCGCCGCCAGCGTGCCGTCGCCGTCGCTGTGGGCGATCCCGAAGGAGTTCAACGCCGACGCCAAGGCACGGGCGCAGTTGGCGCGGCTGCTCGGCATGACGGGCGGGCAGCTCGACGCCAAACTGGCCGAGAGCCCGAACTTCGTCTGGCTGCGCCGGCAGGCCGACGACAACCTCGCGCGTCAGGTGATCGAGCTGAATCTGAACGGCGTGCACCAGGTGCGCGAGTACAAGCGCAAGTACCCCGAGGGCGAGGCTGCGGCGCACATCGTCGGCTTCACCAATGTCGAAGACCGTGGCCAGGAAGGCATCGAGTTCGCCTTTCAGCGCGAGCTTGCCGGCAGCACCGGCTCGCAGCGCGTCATCAAGGATCGCTTCGGCCGCGTCGTCGAGGATCTCGGCGAAAGTGCGGCCGCCACGGATGGCAAGGACGTCGAGCTGTCGATCGATTCGAAGATCCAGTTCTTCGCCTACCAGCGGGTGCGCGACGCGGTGATGCAGAACAAGGCCAAGGCCGGCAGCGTCGTCGTCCTCGACACCCACACCGGCGAGGTGCTGGCGCTGGCCAATTACCCGAGCTACGTCCCCGACGACCGGCGCAAGCTCAGCGGCGACCAGCTGCGCAACCGGGCGATGACCGACACCTTCGAGCCCGGCTCGACGATGAAGCCGTTCATCGCGGCGTTGGCGATCGAGACCGGCCGAGTCCGGCCCGGCACGGTGATCCAGACGGCGCCGGGGCGTCTGACCATTGGTCGTTCCACGATCAGCGACGCGCATCCCCAGGGCGCGCTGACGGTGCAGCAGGTGATCCAGAAGTCGAGCAACGTCGGCACCGTCAAGATGGCGATGCAGATGCAGCCGCGCGAGATGCACGAGCTGTTCACCCAGGTCGGTTTCGGCCAGAAGCCGCAGCTCGATTTCCCGGGCGCCGTCACGGGGCGGCTGCGGCCCTACAAGAGCTGGAAGCCGATCGAGCAGGCCACGATGGCCTATGGCTACGGTCTGTCGACCTCGCTGTTCCAGCTGGCGCGCGCCTACACCGTGTTTGCGCACGACGGCGAGTTGCTGCCGATCTCGCTGGTGCGGCGCGGCGAGCCGGGTGAGGCAGCGAAGCCGACCGCCGGCATGCGCGTGATTTCCCCGACGACCGCAGCCGAAATCCGCACGATGCTGCAGATGGTCACCGGGCCGGGCGGTACCGCGCCCAAGGCGCAGGCGCCCGGCTACTCGGTCGGTGGCAAGACCGGCACCGCCTACAAGCAGGAAGGCAGCGGCTACTCGACCAAGAAGTACCGCGCCTGGTTCGTCGGCATGGCGCCGATCGTCAACCCGCGCATCGTCGTCGCGGTGATGGTCGACGAGCCGAGTGCCGGCAAGTACTACGGCGGCGAGGTGGCCGCGCCGGTGTTCAGCGAGGTGGTGCAGCAGACGCTGCGCACCCTGGGGGTGGCCCCGGACACGGCCGTTGCGCCGCAGATCGTCGCCCACCAGTTGCCCGCGGTCGCGGAAAGCTTCTGATGCCCTTGCGCGAATTGCGATCGGTGGGGGATGTGCTCGCCTGGCTCGGCGCGCGCGGCGCGCGCGGGCTGGCAAGCGACAGCCGCGCGCTGGCCGCGGGCGATGCGTTCATTGCCTGGCCCGGGCAGGCGAGCGACGGCCGGCGATTCGTCGCCGATGCGCGTGCCGCCGGCGCCGTGGCGTGCCTGGTCGAGGCGGACGGTGCCGAGCGCTTCGACTGGGCCGGCAATGAGGCGGTGGTTGCCGCAGTGCCCGGCCTGAAGGCGCTGACCGGGGGGCTTGCCAGCGCCTTCTACGGCGAGCCGAGCCGCGCGCTCGACGTGATCGCGATCACCGGAACCAACGGCAAGACTTCGACCGCCTGGTGGCTTGCCGAGTCGCTGACGGCGCTCGGCCGGCGCAGCGCGGTTGTCGGCACGCTCGGCGCCGGCGAGCCGGCGACCGGGCTGCAGCCGACCGGGCTGACGACGCCCGATCCGGTGACGCTGCAGCGCAGCTTCCGGCGCTTCGCCGACGAAGGCTTTGCCGCCTGCGCGATCGAGGCCTCGTCGATCGGCCTCGTCGAGGAGCGGCTTGCCGGCTCGCACTTTGCGGTCGCGGCGTTCACGAACTTCACCCAGGACCATCTCGACTTCCACGGCAGCATGGATGCGTACTGGGCAGCGAAGGCGCGGCTCTTTGCCTGGCCCGGGCTTGCGGCAGCGGTGGTCAATGTCGACGATCCACGCGGCGCCCGGCTGGCCGACGAACTGCGTGGGTCGTCGCTCGATCTCTGGACCTGTGCCGTGGGCAGCCCGGCGCGGCTCGAGGCGCGCGAGCTTCGCTACGAGGCTGGTGGTCTGGCCTTCGATGTCTGCGAAGGCGGGCGCTGCAGCCGGGCTCGCACCGCGCTGATCGGCGATTACAACGTCGCCAATCTGCTCGCGGTGGTGGGCTCGCTGCGCGCGCTCGGTCACCCGCTGGCGGATGCGGTGGGTGCGCTGTCGCGGTTGACGCCGGTGCCCGGGCGAATGCAGCGGCTGGGCGCGCCGCCACCCGCGCCCGAGGTGGTGGTCGACTACGCGCACACGCCCGACGCGCTGGAAAAGGCATTGCACGCGCTGCGGCCGCTTGCCACGGCGCGCGGCGGCGAGCTCTGGTGCGTCTTCGGCTGCGGCGGCGACCGGGACAGCGGCAAGCGGCCGTTGATGGGTGCGGTCGCGGCGCGGGGTGCCGATCGGCTGGTCGTCACCAGTGACAACCCGCGCAGCGAGCGGCCCGAAGCGATCACGGCGCAGATCGCCGCCGGCATCGACCTGTCTGCGACGGCAGCCAGGGTGATCGTCGACCGCGCCGACGCCATTGGTCATGCGTTGCATGCGGCCGCGCCGGCCGATGTCGTGCTGATCGCTGGCAAGGGCCACGAGGACTATCAGGAGATCGCCGGCGAGCGCCGGCCGTTCTCCGACCCGGCGGTGGCGCGCAATGCCCTGTCCGCAGCGATGCAGGCGGTGGCGGCGTGATGTCGCTGGGCGAGCTCCATGCGCTGCTGCCGGCGGCGCGGCGGATGGGCGACCCGGCGACGCGGATTTCGCGGGTGCACAGCGACACCCGCAGCCTGCAGCCGGGTGACCTGTTCGTTGCGCTGCGGGGCGAGCGTTTCGACGCCCACGAGCACCTCGACGCCGCTCGCCAGGCCGGCGCCGCGGCATTGCTGGTCGAGCGCGGTCTCGACACGGCGGGGCTGCCCGGCCTCGAGGTCGGCGACAGCCGGAGCGCCCTCGGCGAGCTGGCCGCGGGCTGGCGGCGCGGCTTCGAGCTGGCGCTGATCGCCGTCACCGGCAGCAACGGCAAGACCACGGTGACGCAGATGCTGGCGTCGGTGCTGCGCGCCTGGCAGGGCGACGCGGCGCTGGCCACCGCCGGCAACTTCAACAACGACATCGGCCTGCCGCTGACGCTGCTGCGGCTGAAACGCGAGCCGTCACCGCACCGGGTTGCGGTGGTCGAGCTCGGCATGAACCATCCCGGCGAGATCGCCCGGCTTGCGGCGATTGCCGCGCCGACCGTTGCGCTGGTCAACAACGCCCAGCGCGAGCACCAGGAATTCATGAACGGCGTCGAGGCGGTGGCGCGCGAGAACGGTGCCGTGATCGAGGCGCTGCCTGCCGACGGCGTGGCGGTGTTTCCGGCAGGCGACGCCTTCGCCGGGCTGTGGCGGCAGTTGGCGGGCGCCCGCCGCTGCTGCACCTTTGCCCTCGATGGCGGGAACAACGCCGAATCGGGCACGCATGAAGAGGCCGCTGCGGCCGCCGACGTCGGCGGCTCCGCGGAGTGGGCCGGCGACCACTGGCGGCTTGCGCTGCGGACCCCGGCTGGCAGCGCGGAGCTGCGGCTCGCGGTCGCCGGCCGGCACAACGCGAGCAATGCGCTCGCGGCAGCGGCGTGTGCGCTGGCCGCCGGCTGCCCGCTCGACGCTGTCGTGCGCGGCCTCGGCGCCTTCCGGCCGGTGAAAGGCCGCTCCGACTTGCGGCGCGTCGAGCGCCACGGCGCACCGATGCTGCTGATCGACGACAGCTACAACGCCAATCCGGATTCGGTGCGCGCCGCGATCGACGTGCTGGCCACGCTCGATGCGCCACGCTGGCTGCTGCTCGGCGACATGGGCGAGGTCGGCGAGGACGGCCCGGCGTTTCACCGCGAAGTCGGCGCTTACGCGCAGGCGCGCGGAATCGAGCGTCTCTGGACGCTCGGCGAGGCCAGCCGGCATGCGGCCGACGCCTTCGGCCCGTCGCAGCACTTCGGCTCGATGGCCGAGCTGCTGGGGGCACTTGCCTCGGCACCGGCGAGTGGCGCGGCGCTGGTCAAGGGTTCGCGCTTCATGCGGATGGAACGGGTCGCGACGGCGCTGGCGACGGCTGGATGCGAAGGCGGAGCCGGCGATGCTGTTTAGCTTTTCGCAGTGGCTGCAAAGCGCGGCGCCGGAATTCGGCTATTTCCGCGTCTTCCAGTACCTCACCTTTCGCGCGGTGATGGCGGCGATGACCTCGCTGCTGATCGGCCTGGCCTTCGGTCCCTGGGTGATCCGCTACCTGACCTCGCTGAAGATCGGCCAGCCGATTCGCAGCAACGGCGTCGAGGCGCATCTGGCAAAAACCGGCACGCCGACGATGGGCGGCGTGCTGATCCTGATCTCGATCGGCGTGTCGACGCTGCTCTGGTTCGACTGGAGCAACCGCTTCGTCTGGGTGGTGATGGTGGTGACGATCGGCTTCGGCGCGATCGGCTGGGTCGACGACTGGCGCAAGGTGGTGCAGAAGGATCCGGAGGGCATGCCGTCGGGGGAGAAGTTCTTCTGGCAATCGGCGATCGGCCTGGTGGCGGCGCTCTATCTCGCCTTCAGCGTCAGCGAGATCTCGAACATCCGCGTGCTCGAGTTGTTCATGCGCTGGGTGCAGAGCGGGTTTTCGAACGAACTGCCGCCGAAGGCCGACCTGCTGGTGCCGTTCTTCAAGACGGTGAGCTATCCGCTCGGCGTCTTCGGCTTCATCATGCTGACCTACTTCGTCATCGTCGGTGCGAGCAACGCGGTCAACCTGACCGACGGCCTCGACGGCCTGGCGATCATGCCGGTGGTGATGGTCGGCTCGGCGCTCGGCGTCTTCGCCTATGTCACCGGCAGCTCGGTCTACAGCAAGTACCTGCTGTTCCCGTACATCCCCGGGTCGGGCGAGCTGCTGATCTTCTGCTCGGCGGTGGCGGGCGCCGGCCTGGCGTTTCTCTGGTTCAACACCCATCCGGCGCAGGTCTTCATGGGCGACGTCGGCGCGCTGTCGCTCGGCGGCGCGCTCGGCACGATTGCCGTCATCACCCGGCAGGAGATCGTCCTCGGGATCATGGGCGGCATCTTCGTCGCCGAGGCGCTGTCGGTGATGCTGCAGGTCAGCTGGTTCAAGTACACCAAGAAGAAGTTCGGCACCGGCCGGCGCATCTTCAAGATGGCGCCGCTGCACCACCACTTCGAGAAGTCGGGCTGGACCGAGTCGCAGGTCGTGGTGCGCTTCTGGATCATCACCATGCTGCTCTGCCTGATCGGGCTGGCGAGCCTGAAGCTGCGCTGATGGAGCCGACCCTGCAACCCTTGAGCGGTCATGCCGTGCTCGTCCTCGGGCTCGGCGAGTCGGGTCTTGCGATGGCACGCTGGTGTGCCCGGCTCGGCGCTGCGGTGCGCGTCTGGGACAGCCGCGACGAAGCGCCCAACGACGCCGCGTTGCAGGCGCAGCTCCCCGCCGCCGCGCGGCTGCGCGGGGCGATCGACGCGTCCGCCCTGGAAGGCGTCTCGCTGCTGTTGAAGAGCCCGGGGCTGGCGCCGGTCGACCCGCGCATCGCCGGCCTGCTTGCGGCTGCGGCGCAGCGTGGCGTGCCGATCGAAGGCGAGGTCGATCTGTTCGCCCGGGCGCTGCGCGATCTGAAGGCTGTCCGCGGCTATGCGCCGAAGGTGGTGGCGGTCACCGGCACCAACGGCAAGACGACGACCACCGCGATGACGGCGCTGCTGATCGAGCGCTGCGGCCGCCGGGTTGCGGCCGCCGGCAACATCGGCCCGACGATGCTGCAGACGCTTGCCGATGCGCTCGACCAGGCCGACGCGGCTGGGGCAGGTGCGAGCGACGCTTCCACGGCACCGGTCGACCCGCTGCCCGAGGTCTGGGTGCTCGAACTGTCGAGCTTCCAGCTCGACGGCGTGCGCCATTTCGCGCCCGACGCGGCCGCGGTGCTCAACCTCAGCGAGGACCACCTCGACTGGCACGGCTCGATGGCTGCCTATGCCGAGGCCAAGGCGCGCATCTGGGGTCCGCCGGGTGCGGCGACGGTGCGGGTGGTCAATCGCGACGACCCGGCGGTCGGGGCGCTCGAGGCGCAGGCTGTCGTGCCTGCGGCCAAGGGAAGGGCTGCGCGGCCGGCACCGGCGGCCGCCCGGGTGGCTTTCGGCCTGGGTCGGCCGACGCGCGCGGGCGACCTCGGCCTCGTCACCGAAAACGGCATGGCCTGGCTGGTGCGCGGCGAAGTTGCCGACGACCTGGCATTGCCGCGCCGCGGCCGGGCAGGTGCCAACGAAGGCGGCGAATGGCCACTGCAGCGGCTGATGCCGGCCGAGGCGCTGCGCGTGCGCGGCCGGCACAACGCCGCCAATGCGCTGGCCGCGCTGGCGCTGGCGCTGGCCATCGGCTGTCCGCTCGCGCCGATGCTGCATGCACTGCGCGAATACCCGGGCGAGCCGCACCGCGTCGAGTTCGTCGCCTCGGTCGACGGCGTCGATGCGTTCGACGACAGCAAGGGCACCAATGTCGGGGCGACGGTCGCGGCGATCGAGGGCCTCGGCGCCGACCGCGCGCCGGCGCGGCTGGTGCTGATCCTCGGGGGCGACGGCAAAGGGCAGAACTTCGCTCCGCTTGCCGCGCCGCTGCGCCGCCACGCCCGGGCGGTGGCCACTGTCGGCCGTGACGCCGCCGCCATCGAGGCCGCGATCGCCGCGGCCGGGCTGGCGGAACTGCCCGTGCAGCGCCACGCCGCGCTCGAAGACGCGACCCAATGGGCTTTCACGCAGGCGCAGCCGGGTGACGCCGTGGTGCTCAGCCCGGCCTGCGCCAGCCTGGACATGTTTCGCAACTACGCGCATCGCGCCGAGGTGTTCGTCTCGGCCGTGCGCGAGATCGCCGCAGAACGCGGCGGGGTGACGGTATGAACTCATTCGATGCCGCGAGCCGGCTGCGGCGAATGGCGCACGTGCTGCCGGAGGCTGCATGAACGGGCTGCTGTCGCGTCTGCGTCTGCCCGGCCGCCGGGCACCGGCTGCCACCGAGGTGCCGATCAGCGACTGGGTGCGCACCGGCAGCCAGCGGTCCGGGCTGCTCGGTTTCGACCAGGCACTGCTCTGGGTGGTGCTGGGGCTGCTGGCGCTCGGCATGGTGATGGTCTACAGCGCCTCGGTCGCGCTGCCCGACAACCCGCGTTTCGAACGCTACAGCGCGGTTCATTTCATCAGCCGACACGCCGTTTCGGTCGCGATCGGCCTGTTGATGGGGGTGGTCGTCGTCCAGGTGCCGATGAGCTTTTGGGAAAAGGCCGCACCCTGGCTGTTCATCGTCTCGCTGGTGCTGCTTGCACTGGTGCTGCTGCCCTTCATTGGCCGCGGCGTGAATGGCGCCCGCCGCTGGATCAGCCTGGGCACGATGAATTTCCAGCCCTCGGAGCTGGCCAAGCTGGCGATGGCGATGTATGCCGCCGGCTACATGGTGCGCAAGATCGACGCCCAGGAGAATTTCATGCGCGCGGTGATCCCGATGGCGATTGCCGTCGCGGTGCTCGGCGTTCTGCTGCTGGCCGAGCCCGACATGGGCGCCTTCCTGGTGATCGCGAGCATTGCCATGGGCATCCTGTTCCTGGGGGGCGTCAACGGCCGGATGTTCGCCCTCATCAGCGGCGTGCTGATCGCCGCCTTCGTGCTGATGATCTCGGCAAGCCCCTGGCGCCGCGAGCGCATCTTTGCCTACCTCGACCCCTGGGACGAGCGCTACACGCTGGGCAAGGCCTATCAGCTGTCGCATTCGCTGATCGCCTTCGGCCGCGGCGAGCTTTTCGGCCAGGGGCTCGGATCGAGCATCGAGAAGCTGCACTACCTGCCCGAGGCGCACACCGACTTCCTGCTCGCGGTGATCGGCGAGGAACTCGGCTTCGTCGGCGTCGCGCTGGTCATCGTCGCCTTCTTCTGGCTCGGCCGGCGCATCTTCCACATCGGCCGGCAGGCGATCGCCATGGATCGCATCTATGCGGGACTGTTCGCGCAGGGCATCGGCATCTGGATCGCGGGCCAGACCTTCATCAACATGGGGGTGAACCTCGGGGTTCTGCCGACCAAGGGGCTGACCCTGCCGTTGATGAGCTTCGGCGGGTCCGGAATCGTGATGAACCTGATCGCGTTGGCGATGGTGTTCCGGGTCGATATCGAGAATCGACAGATGATGCGGGGAGGGCGGTCGTGAGCGGGACCGTGGCCGCTTCTTGCGGGTGCTTCCGTGCCCTGCCGGCGGACTTGGTGACTGCTTGCAGCGCTGCTGCGGGGATTTCGCCCCCGCGGGCGACCTACTTTCTTTGCTTCGCCAAAGAAAGTAGGCAAAGAAAGGCGACCCGGCGGCTGCGCCCCCTGGCTTTCGCCAGGGGGTCCGCTGCGGTGCTCGGGGTCCGGGGCGACCGCAAAAACTCGCCCCTGGGTACAGGGGCTCAGACAGTTTGCGGCCGGCGGCTTCGCCGCTGCCCCCGAACCCCTGCGCTCCTCGCCGCATCCAACGGGAGATTCACCACGGCTCGCTTGCGCATCGCCTCGGCCGGCTCGCTTCGCTTCGCCCTCGGTACGCGGAGTCCAGGCGACGCGCAGCGAGCACGCGGAGGCGATGCGAAGCGAGCCGAGTGGGAACTCCCGTTGGATGCGGCGAGGAGCGCAGGCGGGCGGGGTTGCGGCGCGCAGCGCCGTCGAGCGCGCATGTCTGAGCCCCGTACCCGGGGCGAGTTTGCGCGCTCGCCCCGCGCGCCGAGCACCGCAGCGGACCCTCCTCGCGCAAGCGAGGAGGGCGCAGCCGCCGGGTCGCCTTTCTTTGCCTCCTTTCTTTGGCGAAGCAAAGAAAGGAGGTCGGCTGCCGGGCCGAAATCCCGGCGCAGCCTCACGCAGTGAACAGTTGCGGAAAGCAGCACTGGAAGCAGCGCTGAAAGCAGAAATAAGATCCAAAGCGCTCTGGAGGCCGCGCATGACCTCCCCGACCCGACACCTCGTCATCATGGCCGCTGGCACCGGCGGCCACGTCATTCCGGGCCTCGCTGTGGCCAGGGAAATGCAGACCCGCGGCTGGACCATCAGCTGGCTCGGCACGGAGACCGGCATGGAAAACAAGCTCGTCCCACCGGCCGGGATCGAGCTCGACCGCATCGGCTTCAGCGGCCTGCGCGGCAAGGGGCTGCTGCACACGCTGACCGGCGGCTTTCGCCTGCTCGGCGCTTTCTGGCAGTGCCGCAACATCATCCGCCGGCGCAATGCCGCCGCCGTGCTCGGCATGGGCGGCTACGTCTGCTTTCCCGGCGGGTTGATGGCCAGCTGGCTGGGCAAGCCGCTGATGCTGGTCAATGCCGACGCCTCGCTGCTGCTCAGCAACAAGGCGCTGCTGCCAGTGGCCGACTGCGTGGCCTTCGGCTTCGACGGCGCGGCGGCGACCGGCACCCGGCACGCGCTGGTCACCGGCAACCCGGTGCGCGCCGAAATCGAGGCCCTGCCCGAGCCCGCGGAACGCTTTGCCGGACGCAGCGGGCCGCTGCGCGTGCTGCTGGTCGGCGGCAGCCTGGGTGCCAGGGCGCTCAACGAATGCCTCCCGGCTGCACTCGCGCTGCTGGCGCCGGGCGAGCGGCCCCAGGTCACGCACCAGACCGGCCGGGCGAATCTCGAATCCGTGCAGGCGGCCTACCGTGCGGCCGGCGTCGATGCCGAGGTGCTGCCTTTCATCGATGCCATGGCCGAACGGCTCGCCGACTGCGACCTGATCGTCTGCCGCGCCGGCGCCGTGACGGTCAGCGAACTCTGCGCCGCGGGTGTCGCCAGCGTGCTGGTGCCGCTGGTGGTCAGCACCACCTCGCACCAGCGCGACAACGCCGAATGGCTGGCCGGCCGCGGCGCGGCGATCCATCTGCCGCAGGCCGAACTGAGCCCGCCGCGACTCGCCGAGCTGCTGCGTGGCCTGAGCCGCACCGCGCTTGCGGCGATGGCGCAGAAGGCGCGCGCGCTGGCCCGGCCGCATGCTGCCGCGCGTGTGGCCGACCGACTCGAAACCCTCGCTGTTCCCGCATGAAGCACGCCGTCAAGCAGATTCATTTCGTCGGCGTCGGTGGCGCTGGCATGTCCGGCATTGCCGAGATCCTGCACAACCTCGGCTTCACCGTCACCGGCTCGGACCAGAGCGACAGCAGCACGCTGCGCCGACTGGCGTCGCTGGGCGTGCGCGTCTTTGTCGGCCATGCGGCAGCGCAGATCGCAGGGGCCGATGCGGTGGTCACCTCGACCGCGGTGCAGTCCGACAACCCCGAAGTGATGGCCGCCCGCGCAGCCCGCATACCGCTGGTGCCGCGCGCGCTGATGCTGGCCGAACTGATGCGGCTGAAGCTCGGCATCGCCATCGCCGGAACGCACGGCAAGACCACCACCACCAGCCTGATCACCAGCGTGCTTGCCGAAGCAGGGGTCGATCCGACCTTCGTCATCGGTGGCCGGCTGAATGCGGCGGGCGCCAATTCGCGGCTCGGCTCGGGTGACTACATCGTCGTCGAGGCCGACGAATCGGACGCCTCGTTCCTCAACCTGCTGCCGGTGATGGCGGTGGTCACGAACATCGACGCCGACCACATGGAGACCTACGGCCACGACTTCGCGCGGCTGAAGCAGGCCTTCGTCGACTTCATCCACCGCATGCCGTTCTACGGCGCGGCAATCGCCTGCAGCGACGACCCGGGCGTGGCGTCGATCATGCCGATGGTTTCGCGGCCGATCGTCAGTTACGGCTTCGGCGCCGAGGCGATGGTCCGCGCCACCGAAGTGCGGGCGGTCGAGGGGGGCATGCGCTTCGGCGTGCAGCGGCGCAATGGCTCGGTGCTGGCCGACCTCGACGTCACGCTCAACCTGCCGGGCGAGCACAACGTGCGCAACGCGCTGGCGGCGATCGCCGTGGCGACCGAGCTCGAACTGCCGGACGCCGCGATCGTCAAGGCGCTGGCTGAATTCCGCGGCGTCGGTCGCCGCTTCCAGCGACACGGCGAAATCGAGCTTCCGGAGGGCGGCCACTTCACGCTGGTCGACGATTACGGCCATCATCCGGTCGAGATGGCGGCGACGATCGCCGCTGCGCGCGGTGCGTTCCCCGGCCGGCGGCTGGTGCTGGCTTTCCAGCCGCACCGCTACACCCGCACCCGCGACTGCTTCGAGGACTTCGTCAGGGTGCTCGGCACCGCCGACATGGTGCTGCTCACCGAGGTGTACGCCGCCGGCGAGGCGCCGGTGGTCGCTGCCGACGGGCGCGCGCTCGCGCGTGCCTTGCGCCTCGACGGCCGGGTCGATCCGATCTTCGTCGACGACATCGCCGATCTGCCGCAGTCGCTGCTGCGGCAGGCGCGCGACGGCGACGTCGTCATCACGATGGGCGCCGGGTCGATCGGCCAGCTGCCGGCGCAACTCGTCCCGGAACGGCGAAAGGCGCCGCGATGAGCCAGGCACCCGCTTTGGGCAAGGTCGCCGTGCTGATGGGCGGCCGCTCGGCCGAGCGCGAGATTTCGCTGCTGTCGGGCGGTGGGGTGCTGGCCGCCTTGCGCGCGCAGGGCGTCGATGCGCATGCATTCGATCCGGCCGGGCGCGACCTGGCCGAGTTGCGCCGCGACGGCTTCGCCCGCTGCTTCGTTGCGCTGCACGGCCGCTTCGGCGAGGACGGCACGGTGCAGGGTGCACTCGAACTGCTGGGCATTCCCTACACCGGCTCGGGGGTGATGGCGTCGGCGATCGCCATGGACAAGGTGATGACCAAGCGCATCTGGCTCGCCGCCGGCCTGCCGACGCCGCGCCATGCGGTGCTCGACGCCGCTGCTGCGAACGACGCCGCGCTGGCGCTGCCGGCGGCGCTCGGCCTGCCGCTGATCGTCAAGCCGCCGCACGAAGGCTCGTCGATCGGTGTCAGCAAGGTGATGGCTGCGGGCGACTTCACCGCGGCGGTGCGACTGGCGGCCAGCCTCGACAGCGAGGTGCTGTGCGAGGAATTCATCGAAGGCGACGAGGTGACCTGCGCGCTGCTCGGCAGCGGCGCCGCCACCGAGGCGCTTCCGGTGGTGCGCATTGCCGCGCCCGACGGCGCCTACGACTACCAGAACAAGTACTTCACCGATGTGGTGCAGTACCACTGCCCGAGTGGTCTGGCGCACGCCGAGGAGCAGGAAATCCGCCGCATCTCGGTGGCCGCGTACCGGGCGCTCGGCTGCCGTGGCTGGGGCCGCGCCGACCTGATGATCCGCGCCAGCGACCGCAAGCCGTTCCTGCTCGAGATGAACACCTCGCCGGGCATGACCTCGCATTCGCTGGTGCCGATGGCCGCGCGCGCCGCCGGCATCGGCTACGAGCAGCTCTGCCTGCGACTGGTCGCTTCCGCGTCGCTCGACACGCCGGCCAAGGCGGGAAGCTGAACCGTGGCGACGCTCAACCGCTTCACTGCCACGCCCGCCGGGCTGCCGCTCGACGTGCGGCTGATGAGCGCCGCCGCCAACTTGCTGACGCTGTGCGCGGTGCTCGCGCTGCTGGTCTTCGGCGTCATGACCTTCGTGCGCCAGCCGTGGTTCACCCTGCAGGGCATCCGCGTCGAGGGCGAGGTCGATCGCAGCAACGAGTCGACCCTGCGTGCCAACGTCGCGGCACAGCTTGCCGGCAACTTCTTCACGCTCGACCTGAATGCCGCGCGGCAGGCGTTCGAGATGGCACCGTGGGTGCGCCGGGCGATCGTCAGCCGCGAATGGCCGAACCGCCTGACGGTGCGCCTCGAGGAGCACGTGCCCGCGGCCGTCTGGCTGCCCGAGGGCAGCGGCGACGCGGCAGCCGACACGCTGGTCAACACCCACGGCGAGGTCTTCCAGACCAACGTCGGCGAAGTCGAGGACGACAGCCTGCCGACGCTGAGCGGGCCGAAAGGCAGCTCGGCATCGATGCTCGACCTGCTGCGGCTGCTGGCGCCGGTATTCGAACCGCTCGGCACCGCGATCGACACGCTGACACTGAGCGGCCGTGGCTCGTGGCGCGTTGCGCTTGCCAATGGCGTGAAGGTCGAGATCGGCCGCGGCTCGAACGCGGAATTGATCGCACGCAGCGAGCGCTTCGTTGCCACAATTGGCGCCGTCACGGCGCGCTACGAGCGGCCGCTGCAATACGCCGACCTGCGTCACCGCGACGGCTACGCAGTGCGGCTGCGGGGTATCACCACCCTGTCCGAACCCAAGAAGAACACGAGAAAGTAGACGAGATGGCGAAGGAATACAAGGACCTGGTGGTGGGTCTGGACATCGGCACCGCAAAGGTGATGGCGGTGGTGGCCGAAGTGCTGCCGAACGGCGAGCTGCGGCTGGCGGGACTCGGTGTCGCCGCAGCGCACGGGCTGAAGCGTGGCGTCGTCGTCAACATCGACGCCACGGTGCAGTCGATCCAGCAGGCGCTGAAGGAGGCCGAGATGATGGCCGACTGCAAGATCACGCACGTCTACACCGGCATCACCGGCAGCCACATCCGCGGCCAGAACTCGACCGGGATGGTGATCGTGCGCGACAAGGAGGTGACGCCGGTCGATGTCTCGCGGGTGGTCGAGACCGCCAAGGCGATCAACATTCCGAACGACCAGCGGCTGCTGCTGGTGCAGGCGCAGGAATTCGTCATCGACGGCCACGAGGTCAAGGAGCCGATCGGCATGAGCGGCGGCCGGCTCGAAGTCAAGGTGCACATCGTCACCGGTGCCCAGAGTGCGGCCGAGAACATCATCAAGTGCGTGCGCCGCTGCGGGCTCGAGGTCGACCAGCTGGTGCTGAATCCGTCGGCTTCGAGCCATGCGGTGCTGACCGACGACGAGAAGGACCTGGGCGTCGCGCTGGTCGACATCGGCGCCGGCACCACCGACGTGGCGATCTTCACCGACGGCGCGATCCGCCACACCGCGGTGATCCCGATCGCCGGCGACCTGATCACCAGCGACATCGCGATGGCGCTGCGAACGCCGACCAAGGATGCCGAGGAGATCAAGGTCGAGTACGGTGTGGCCAAGCAGCTGCTGGCCGACCCGAACGGCCAGCTCGAAGTGCCCGGGCTCGGCGACCGGGCACCGCGCATGCTGAGCCGCCAGGCGCTGGCCGGCGTGATCGAGCCGCGGATCGAGGAGATCTACTCCCTCGTCCACCAGGTGATCCGCGAGAGCGGATTCGAGGAATTGTTGTCGTCGGGCATCGTCATCACCGGCGGCGCGGCGGTGATGCCGGGGATGATCGAGCTTGGCGAAGACATCTTCCTCAAGCCGGTGCGAAAGGGCGTCCCCACTTACAGCGGCGCGCTGCACGACATGGTCGCGAATCCGCGATCGGCGACGGCAATGGGCCTGCTCGAGGAGGCGCGGCTGGGCCGCACGCGCGGCCTGCGCGCATCGCAGCAGGCCGGCTCGGTGCGGTCGATATTCGGCCGCGCCAAAGACTGGTTTCTCGGGAACTTCTGAAGATGAGCGAGCAGAAGTTCCTTCAGGCGGACTCAATCCGCAACCGCGGCGGGAGCAGTCCCGGCCTGCCGCGCGACCTCACAAGAGATCCCGCCGAACGGGGTCGAAGCAGCACGGCGACCGGCAACCGGACGCCACGGGCAGTTAGCCAACTCACATCACGCAAAGCATCAGGAGTCCACCATGGCCATTGAAATGATCGAAGAGTTCGACCGCGACACGCAGATCAAGGTGATCGGCGTCGGCGGCGGCGGCGGCAACGCCGTCGACCACATGATCGCGCAGGGTGTCCAGGGCGTCGAATTCATCAACGCCAACACCGATGCGCAGGCCTTGCACCGCTCGGGCGCGCACCAGCTGATCCAGCTCGGCACCACCGGCCTCGGCGCCGGCGCCAAACCCGAGGCCGGCCGCAGCGCCGCCGAAGAAGCCGTCGACCGCATCCGCGACTCGATCAGCGGCGCGAACCTGCTGTTCATTACCGCCGGCATGGGCGGCGGCACCGGCACCGGCGCCGCACCGGTGATCGCCCGGGTCGCCAAGGAAATGGGCATCCTCACCGTCGGCGTCGTCACCAAGCCGTTCGAATTCGAAGGCAAGCGCCGGATGAAGGCGGCCGACCTCGGCCTGGCCGAGCTCGAAGCCAACGTCGACTCGCTGATCGTCATCCTCAACGAGCGGCTGCTCGAAGTCCTCGGCGACGACGTGACGCAGGAGCAGGCCTTCGCCCAGGCCAACGACGTGCTGAAGAACGCCGTCGGCGGCATCAGCGACATCATCCACATGCACGGCCTGGTCAATGTCGACTTCGAGGACGTGAAGACGGTGATGAGCGAGCCGGGCAAGGCGATGATGGGCACTGCCCAGGCGGGCGGCCCGGACCGCGCGACCAAGGCAGCCGATGCGGCGGTCGCGTGCCCGCTGCTCGAAGGCATCGACCTGTCGGGCGCGCGCGGTGTGCTGGTGCTGATCGCCGCCAACCGCACGACGCTCAAGCTCGCCGAGAGCAAGAACGCGATGAACACCATCCGCCGCTACGCCGCGGAAGACGCGCACGTGCTCTTCGGCACGGTCTACGACGACAGCCTCGGCGACCAGCTGCGCGTGACGGTGATCGCCACCGGACTGAGCCCGGCCAAGCGCCAGCAGACGCCGATTACCGTGGTGCACAGCGCCCCGGCGCTGCGCACCGGCACCGACAACCTGCCGGTGATGCAGCAGCATGTGGTGCATCCCACCATGACCTCGCACGACTACAGCGGCATGTCGACACCGAGCGTCTGGCGCAACGGCCGCACCGCCGCGGCCAAGGTCGATGCGCTGGCGAGCAACGGCATGGACGAGATCGAGATTCCCGCCTTCCTGCGCAAGCAAGCGGATTGATGGAGTTCTGAGCTACTGCGCGACCCGGGCCGCCCCCGGAGGTGCTCGCCGTACAGGAAGTACGGCTGCGCTCCTGCGGACACGGCGCGGGCCGCTCGCTACGCTCATAACCCCATCGATCGGGAGCGCGTTAGAAGCGGGTCATGCGGTAAGTCAATTGCGCGGGTCGGTCGCCAGCAGCATCTCGGTCAGCGATCGCAGATCGGCCTGCAGCTTGGCGAAGCCGTCGTTGATGACGAGCGTGCGCTCGTCCATGTAGAGGCCGCGGTTGACCTCGATCTGGATGCTGTGGCGCTGCCGGGCCGGGTCGCCGTAGCGGCGCACCAGCTCGACACCCTTGTAGGGATGGTTGTAGTCGACGCGGTAGCCACGGCCTCGAAGGTGCTCGACGATGTGCGCCGAGAGCCGCGGGTCGGCGGTCGCGCCGTCGCGGTCGCCGATCACGAAATCGGCGTGGTGCAGGCCCGGAAAGTCCGTGGCGTGGCTCGACGCCACCGCCGGCATCGAGTGGCAGTTGATGTGGATGCTGTAGCCATGCCGCGCATGGGCTGCGCCGATGGCGCGGGCGACCGCGGCGTGGTAAGGCCGCCAGCAGCGCTCGATGCGCGCCTGCACCTCGGCCACCCGCAGCTGGCGCGAATAGATCGGCACGCCGTCGTCGGTGAACTTCCAGATCAGACCCTTGCCGAGCCGCACCTTCGACAGGATGACCGGGTCGGTCTCGATCTCGCCCGGCCAGGGCTCGTCGAACAGCGTCTCGTCGATCTCGGTGAGGTTGCGGTTCGCGTCCAGGTAGCTGCGCGGGAACCGCGCCTCGATCCAGGCCACGCCGAGTTCGGGTGCAAAGGCATAGAGCGCTTCGACATGGGTGTCCTCGGCGGTGCGCAACACCGCCAGGTCGGCGGCATGCTCGAAGTCGGCCGGATAGGTGGTGCCGCTGTGCGGCGAGTCCATGACCAGCGGCGTGCGTCCCGGCAGGACATGCACCAACGGCGATTCCAGTTCGGCTGCAGGGTGGATCATGGCATCAGTCCAGGGTCACTTTGGCAAAGCGGCTGACACGGCGCATTTTTTCGATCTCCTCGGCAATTTCCTGGCTGAAAGCCTCGGGCGTGCTGCCCGAGGGGTAAAGCCCCTGCGCCACCAGCTGGCTGCTGACCGCGGGCTCCTGCAGCGCCTTGACGACCGCGTCGCGCATCCGGTCGACCGCTTCGCGCGGCGTCGCTGCCGGCGCGACGAGGCCGAACCACGACGGCGCATTGTTCGATGCCAAACCGAGTTCGGCATAAGTCGGCACACCCGGCAGCGCCTCGAGGCGTGAATTCCAGCTCACCGCCAGCGCCAGCAGCTTGCCGCTCTTGATGAACGGCAGCGACGAGGCCACCTGGTCGAAATAGACCGACACCTGCCCGGCCAGCAGGTCGTTGAGCGCTGGCGCCGCGCCGCGGTACGGGATGTGCACCATCGACGTCTGCGTGCTGCTCTTGAACAGCTCGCCCCACATGTGGCTGATGGTGCCGTTGCCTGCCGACGCATACGACACCTTGCCAGGGTTCGCCTTCAGGTGGCGGACGAACTCGGCGTAGGTCCTGACCGGCAGCGCCGGGTTGATCGCCAGCACGCCCGGCGCCTTGACCAGCTCGGTCACGGCCGCAAAGTCCTTGATCGGGTCGTACGGCAGCTTGCGGTAGACGGCAGGATTGACCCCGTGCGTCGACAGCGTCGCGACGCCGAAGGTGCTGCCGTCCGCGGCAGCCCGGGCCACCTCGGCCATGCCGATCGACCCGCCGGCGCCAGCGCGGTTTTCGACCACCACCGGCTGACCCAGGATCTTCGCCAACGCGTCGGACAGTGCGCGCGCGGTGATGTCGGTCGCGCCGCCCGGCGGAAACGGCACCACCAGGCGGATCGGCCGGGTTTGGGCGATGCCCAGCGCCGGCAGCCCGCCGGCGGCAAGGCAGAGAACGAGTCGGCGACGTTGCATGCGGAAGCTCCTGGGGCGTGGCTGCATTATTAGGCGGCGGTCCGAATGGCTTGGCGCCGGCCCTGGGCCGGCAGCAGCGGCGCTTCTTAGAATGCGCCCATGCTGGCCCAACGCACCCTGCAATCGCTCACCCGTGCGGTCGGCGTCGGCGTGCACAGCGGGCAGCGTGTCGAGCTGACACTGCGGCCGGCGCCGGCCGACAGCGGCATCGTCTTCCGCCGTGTCGACCTGCCGCAGCCGGTCGATATCCCGGTGCGGGCCCACGCGGTCTGCGACACCCGGCTGGCGACGACGCTGTCCCCGGGCGGTGATCCGGGCGGACCCAAGGTCCATACGGTCGAGCACCTGCTGTCGGCGTGTGCCGGGCTCGGCATCGACAACCTGCAGATCGACATCACCGCCGAGGAAGTGCCGATCCTCGACGGCTCCGCGGCCTCGTTCGTCTTCCTGCTGCACAACGCCGGCATTGCGTCGCAGGCGGCGCCGAAGCGCTTCCTGCGCGTGGTTCGCAGCGTCGAGGTGCGCGAAGGCGAGGGCCGCAGCCTGAAGTGGGCGCGGCTCGACCCGCACCACGGCTACAAGCTCGGCTTCGAGATCGAGTTCGATCACCCCGCGCTGAACCAGACCGGCCAGCGGGTCGAGTTCGACATGGGTTCGGGCGACTACTCGCGGCAGATTGCCCGCGCGCGGACCTTCGGCTTCACCAAGGACGTCGAACTGATGCGCTCACGCGGCCTCGGCCTCGGCGGCAGCATGGACAACGCCATCGTCGTCGACGACCGCAAGGTGCTCAACAGCGGCGGCCTGCGCTACGACGACGAGTTCGTCAAGCACAAGATCCTCGACGCCATCGGCGACCTGCATGTCGCCGGCCATCCGCTGCTGGCCTCGTACCAGGCGTTCAAGAGCGGCCATGCACTGAACAACCGGCTGCTGCGCGCGCTGCTCGACCAGCCGGAAAGCTACGAGATCGTCACCTTCGAGGACGAGCGTCTGGCGCCAGCAGGCTTTGCCGAACCCGCGCCGGCCTGGTAGTGCGCCCAGCGCCTCACTCCTAGCTGCGGCCGAGCCCGAGGAAGTCGCCGATCGCCGGCAGGTGCCGATCGAAATCGGTCAACGCATGGTCGCCGCCTTCGAGCAGCTCGATGCGGCTGCCGGCGTAGCGTTCGGCCATCTCGCGCCAGTCGAGCACCTCGTCGCCCTTGGCGATGATTGCGAAGTAGCGCTCGGGCCGGGACAGCACCGCAGGCGCCAGCCGACGCAGCTCATCCATATACGACGGCTCGAAGACGAAGGGCGCGGCGCCATGCCATTCGGTCTGCGCGCCGATCCGGCTGGAAAGATCACGCGCCGGGTTCACGGCCGGGTTGAGCAGCACCGCCGGGCAGTCGAAGCGCTCGGCAAGCACCGTGGCGTAGAAGCCGCCCAGCGAGCTGCCGATGACTGCCCGCCCCGCTGCAGGCCAGCCGGCGAGCACGTTTTCGAGCTGTTCGATCGCCAGACGCGGCGACGGCGGCAGCTGCGGGCAGCACCAGACCACGTCCGGCGCATGTTCGCGCACCCAGGCCGCGGTTTTCTGCGCCTTGGTCGACAGGGGCGACGAGCGGAACCCGTGCAGGTAGAGAAGGTGCGTCGTGGTGGGCTGCATGTTGGTTGTTCAGGTGGTTCGTTCAAGCGATTCGTGACCAACGCTTGCATGCCGGGCGCGGCCGGGATCGGGCCGAGCGGGTGCTGTGCGACGCTCGTGTCCCCCGAGCCGGGCTCCGCCCGTCTCTCCTCCTTTACCTCGCTCTGCACAACACCCACTCGACCCGATCGGGCACCGCTCAGCCCTTTGGACCCAGGCCACGAGCGGTGCATGGCCGCGGGCAGTGGGTGGGTGGCGCAGTGAAGTAAAGGAGGAGGAACTCGGCCGCAGGCCGGGTCCGGGGGACATGAACGGAGCTACCTGCCCGCTGGCCGCGGCCCGCTCCGACTTTCGCGCAAGCAGAGGGTGACCCGTGCCAGCAGCGCTTGCAAGCCTCGCGGTTTCTCCCCCATTCAGGAAGAAGCCAACGCTCGACAGCAGCTTCTCGTGGATCCCGCCGAAGCCGCCGTTGCTCAT
The DNA here is from genome assembly GCA_963826695.1 of uncultured beta proteobacterium. Classification (GTDB taxonomy): domain Bacteria; phylum Pseudomonadota; class Gammaproteobacteria; order Burkholderiales; family Burkholderiaceae_C; genus CAWGXZ01. The sequence continues at coordinate 48,138 of CAWGXZ010000002.1, read as the reverse complement.
GCACAGCACGCAGTCGCCCGGTCGAGCGGCGCGCACGACGCGAGCGACCAGGTCGTCGACGGTGGCACAGACTTCCGCCCGCTCGCCGAGCGGTGCCAGCGCGTCGGCCGCATTCCAGTCGAGGCCGCCGCTGTGGCAGAAGGCGAGATCGGCCTCTTCCAGCGACCACGGCAGCTGCGCTTTCATGGCACCTTGCTTCATGGTGTTCGAGCGTGGCTCGAAGACGGCCAGGATGCGCCGGCGCGGCGTGCCGGCGGCGCCGGGTTCGGTGTCGAGCCGTCGGCGCAAGCCGTCGACCGTGGTGCGGATCGCCGTCGGGTGGTGGGCGAAATCGTCGTACACGGCGACGCCGGCGGCTTCGCCGCGCAATTCGAGCCGCCGCCGCACGTTGCGGAAGCCGCCGAGCGCCGCAGCGGCCTGCTCGGGGGCGACGCCGACATGCTCGGCCGCGGCGATCGCGGCCAGCGCATTCGCCTGGTTGTGCTCGCCAGAGAGGGCCCATTCGACGCGACCGACGCGCTGGCTGCCGCGCAGCACGTCGAAGGCGTGCGGCTCGCCGCGTGCGCGCCATTCGCCCGGGGCCTCGCGGCGGGCGCCGAAGCGCTGCACCACGCTCCAGCAACCCGCGTCGAGCACCCGCTGCAGCGCCTCGTCGCGGCCGTTGACGACCAGCCGGCCGCTCGACGGCACGGTGCGCACCAGGTGGTGGAACTGGCGCTCGATCGCGGCCAGGTCCGGGAAGATGTCGGCGTGGTCGTATTCGAGGTTGTTCAGCACCAGCGTGCGCGGCCGGTAGTGGACGAACTTGCTGCGCTTGTCGAAGAACGCGGTGTCGTACTCGTCGGCTTCGATGACGAACGGCGCTCCGGTGCCGAGCCGCGCCGACACGTCGAAGTCGAGCGGCACGCCGCCGATCAGGAAACCGGGCGCGAGCCCGGCCTGGTCGAGGATGCGGGCGAGCATCGCCGTCGTCGTCGTCTTGCCGTGCGTGCCGGCGACGGCCAGCACGTGCCGGCCGCGCAGCACGTGTTCGGCGAGCCACTGCGGCCCGCTGGTGTAGGCGGCGCCGGCGTCGAGGATCGCCTCCATCAGCGGATTGCCGCGTGTCACCACGTTGCCGATCACCCAGACATCGGGCTGCAGCGCCAGCTGGTCGGGTGCATAGCCTTCGATCAGTTCGATGCCCAGTGCGCCCAGCTGGTCGCTCATCGGCGGATAGACGTTGGCGTCGCAGCCGGTCACCCGGTGCCCGGCCTCGCGCGCCAGCGCGGCGAGGCCGCCCATAAAGGTGCCGCAGATGCCCAGGATGTGCAGGTGCATGGGGCGGGGCCTTTCAGGCCTGCTTCAGTGCGTCGGCGGCGGCAGCCAGGGTGGTCGCGATGTCTTCGGCGGAATGCGCCGAACTGACGAACCCGGCCTCGTAAAGCGCCGGCGCGATGTAGACGCCGCGGGCGAGCAGGCCGTGGAATAGGCGGTTGAAGCGCTCCCGGTCGCTCGCCATCACCTCGGCATAGTTCTGCGGCAGCTCGGGCAGCAGGAAGAAGCCGAACATGCCGCCCTCGCACTCGCCGACCATCGGCACGCCGGCCACGGCCGCCGCCTGCAGCAGGCCGTCGACCAGGCTGCGGGTGCGTGCCGCCAGCGCGTCGAAGAAGCCGGGCTTGGCGATCTCGTGCAGCGTCGCCAGGCCGCAGGCGGTTGCCACCGGATTTCCGGACAGCGTTCCCGCCTGGTAGACCGGGCCGAGCGGCGCCAGCTGTTCCATGATCCGGCGCGGCCCGCCGAAGGCGGCCAGCGGCATGCCGCCGCCGATCACCTTGCCGAAGACGCTGAGGTCGGGCGCGAAGCCCGCAATCTGCTGCGCGTACAGGCTCTGCGCGCCGCCGAGCGCCACGCGAAAACCGGTCATCACCTCGTCGAAGACCAGCAGCGCGCCATGGGCGCTGCACAGCTCGCGCAAGCGGCGCATGAAGGGCACGGTGGCGCGCACGAAGTTCATGTTGCCGGCAATCGGCTCGATCATGACGCAGGCGATCTCGTCGCCGCGCGCGCCGAACGCCGCTTCGAGCTGCTCGACATCGTTGTAGGCGAGCACCAGGGTGTGCTGCACCACTTCGGCCGGCACGCCGGCGCTGGTCGGGTGGCCGTGCGTCGCCAGCCCCGAGCCGGCCTTGACCAGCAGCGCGTCGGCATGGCCGTGGTAGCAGCCTTCGAACTTGACGATCAGGTTGCGCCCGGTCGCGCCGCGTGCCAGGCGCAGCGCGCTCATTGCCGCCTCGGTGCCCGAGCTGACCAGACGCACCTGCTCGACGCTCGGCACCAGGCCGATGATGGCTTCGGCGAGTTCGATCTCGCGCTCGGTCGGCGCGCCGAACGACAGGCCGTCGCGCACGGCACGCTGTACCGCCTCGATCACCGCCGGGTGGCCGTGGCCGAGGATCATCGGCCCCCAGGAGCCGATGTAGTCGATGTAGCGCCGATCCTCGGCGTCGAACAGGTACGCACCTTCGGCCCGGGCGATGAAGCGCGGCGTGCCGCCGACGGCGCGGAAGGCGCGCACCGGCGAGTTGACGCCGCCGGGAATGACGCGCTGCGCCCGGTCGAACAGCTGCTGGTTGAGGCTCATCGCAAGGCGTGGGTCGGGGTCGGGCGGTTGGGGACGGGACGGAGCAGCCGCCCCGCAGGCGTGGCGCGCCTGCACGAGGGAAATCTAGTGGATGTGCCGCGGCCCGTGGGGCGCACCGTCGGCCGGACCCTCGCCCGCCTCGCCTTCACCTTCGCCTTCCTCGTCCTCGCTCGGCAAGGCCCAGAAAAAGCGGTCGGGTATGACGTTGCCCATGCCCGGGCGAAAGCCGGCGTCGAGCGACTGGTCGAGGAAGGTCAGTGCCTCGCCGACCGCGGCATGCAGCTCGCTGCCGGAAGCCAGCAGCGCCGCCAGTGCCGCCGACAGGGTGTCGCCGGCGCCGACGAAGGTCGCCTCGAAGCGCTCGAACTTCTCGCCGGTGATGGCGCCCTGCGCCGACGCCAGCACGTTGTCGACGAATTGATCGGGCAGCGGCACGCTGGTCACCATCACGAAGCGCGTCCCGTGCTCGGCGGCGGCGACCGCCAGCTCGCGGGCCGACGCCGGGCGCTCGCCTTCCCATTCGGGCAGCAGGAAGTCGGTCAGCGTCTGATGGCTGCCGACCAGCACCTGCGTCTGCGGCAGCACCAGTTCGCGGAAGGCGTCGAGATAGGACTGCTGGTCGTCGTCTTCCATGAACGCGAGGTTCGGCATGTAGGCGACCAGCGGCACGTCGGGATAGTCGCTCAGCACCTCGGCCACCGCGCTGACGCACTCGGCGCTGCCGAGGAAGCCGACCTTCCAGGCGGCGATGGTCACGTCCTCGAGGATGCCGCGCGCCTGCTCGACGACGATATCGGCCTCGAGCGGATGGTGGTCGAAGATCTCGGCGGTGTCGCGCACGACGACGGCGGTGACCACCGGCAGCGCATGGGCGCCCATCGCGGCAATCGTCACCACGTCGCCGGCGAGGCCGCCGGCGCCGCTCGGATCGCTGGCATTGAAGCTCAGCACGCAGGCTGGCGGCGTCGACTCGTGCAGGGTGCCGTCGTCGGCCGCGGTGGCGGTGGGATCAGGGGTCATGATGGTGCGTCGGTAGGGGCCATCGGAAGCAGTCCAGAGCCGCCAGGGCGGTGTCGGTGGAGCCGATAGGCTCGCGGGCTGGCCTCGATTCGCCGGTTTTTCGCGCCATGTCGGGTGGCTACAATCCGCGTCCATTGTAGTGACCCCCAAAGCGCCGAAGTGACCCAATCGCGAACCTGGATGTGCCTGATCTGCGGCTGGATCTACGACGAGGCGACTGGCGATGTCGAGCACGGAATCGCGCCCGGCACCGCCTGGGCGGCGGTGCCGATGAACTGGACCTGCCCGGAGTGCGGCGCGCGCAAGGAAGACTTCGAGATGGTCGAGATCTAATCGGTTTGCTGCACACCTTCTGCGTCTGAGTAGCTGTAGGCCGAGCGAATAAAATCGGCGCATGGCTGCCGCATCGATCGACTTCACCAACCAGTTCCTGATCGCCATGCCGGGCATGGTCGGCGAGACCTTTGCGGGCGCGGTGATCTACCTGTGCGAGCACACCGACCAGGGTGCGCTGGGGCTGGTCATCAACAAGCCGGTCGACATCACGCTGAAGAACCTGTTCGAGAAAGTCGACCTGACGCTCGACCGCGAGGACCTTGCCGACGTGCCGGTCTACTTCGGCGGGCCGGTGCAGACCGAGCGCGGCTTCGTGCTGCACCAGCCGCTCGGCCCGGAGCCGGGCCACTACAGCTCGTCGCTGCAGATTCCCGGCGGCCTCGAGATGACCACCAGCAAGGACGTGCTCGAAGCCCTCTCGCATGGCGCCGGGCCGAAGAAGGTGCTGGTGACGCTCGGCTACAGCGGCTGGGGCGCCGGCCAGCTCGAGGACGAGATGGCGCGCAACAGCTGGATCAACGTCGGCGCGGTCCCCGAGATCATCTTCGACACGCCGGTCGGCGAGCGCTACGACCGGGCGCTCTCGCTGCTCGGCATCGACCCGCGCATGCTCAGCCAGGAAGCCGGGCACGCATGAGTGCGGCTGGCGCTGCTGCAGCGGTCGCGCCGCCGATGGCTGCGGCGGTACCCCGGCCGCGTTCCTACCTGGCGTTCGACTTCGGCACGCGCCGGGTCGGCGTCGCCAGCGGCAACGATCTGCTGGGCGCGGCGACGCCGCTGCGGACGCTCGACCTGACCGGCGATGCGCGCTTTGCCGCGATTGCCGCGCTGATTGCCGAATGGCGTCCCGACGCGCTGGTGGTCGGCATCCCGACGCATCCCGACGGCGCGCCGCACGAGAACACGCGGCTCGCCGAGCGTTTTGCACGGCAGCTCGCCGGCCGCTTCGGCCTGCCGGTCGAGCGCGTCGACGAGCGCTACAGCACCGTCGAGGTGCTTGCCGGCCAGCGGGCGGCGCCGACGCGCGGGTTCGACGTCGATGCGGCGTCGGCGGCGCTGATCCTCGAGCAGCACCTGGGCACCTCGCGTTGAGCGCGCCGCCCGACGCGGAGGCCCTTTACGGCGAGCTGTTCGCCGGCGTTCGTGCGCTCTGGCGCGACGACGCTGCGCTCGTCGGCATCTGGTCGGGCGGCGCCTGGCTGGCCGAGCGGCTGCAGCGCGATCTCGGCCTGCCCGGCGAGCACGGCGTGATTTCGAGCGCGCTGCACCGCGACGACTTCGGCTCGCGCGGGCTGGCGGGCGGCATCGAGCCGACGCGTCTGCCGTTCGAAATCGCGGGCCGCCGTATCGTGCTGATCGACGACGTGCTCTACACCGGCCGCACGACACGCGCCGCGATCAACGAGTTGTTCGACTTCGGCCGGCCGGCTGCCGTGGTGCTGGCGGTGCTGGTCGACCGCGGCGGCCGCGAAATGCCGATCTGCGCCGATTTCGCCGCGGCGACCGTCGAACTGCCTGCCGAGCAGCGCCTGTCGTTGCACAGGGACGATTGCGGCCGGTTCGCGCTGCAACTCGACAGCGCCGACGAGCCCGCCTGACATGCTCGACCGCCGAAATCCGCAGCTCAACTCGAACGGCGAGCTGATCCATCTGTTGTCGATCGAGGGCCTGCCGCCGGCCGTGCTGCGCCGCATCCTCGACACCGCGGCAACCTTTCTCAGCGTCAACGACCGCGAGGTCAAGAAGCTGCCGCTGCTGCGCGGCAAAAGCGTCTTCAACCTGTTCTTCGAAAACAGCACCCGCACCCGCACCACCTTCGAGATTGCCGCCAAGCGGCTCTCGGCCGACGTCATCAATCTCGACATCGCCCGCTCGTCGACCGCCAAGGGCGAAAGCCTGCTCGACACCATCGCCAACCTGTCGGCGATGCAGGCCGACATGTTCGTCGTGCGCCACGGCGAAAGCGGGGCGCCGTATCTGATCGCGCAGCACTGCGCGCCCCATGTCCACGTCGTCAACGCCGGCGACGGCCGCCATGCGCATCCGACGCAGGCGCTGCTCGACATGTACACGATCCGTCACCACAAGAAGGATTTCCGCTCGCTGACGGTGGCCATCGTCGGCGACGTCATCCATTCGCGGGTGGCGCGCTCGAACATCCATGCGCTGACGACGCTCGGCGTGCCCGAGATCCGCGTCGTCGGCCCGAAGACGCTGGTGCCCGGCAACCTGCGCGAGATGGGCGTGCGCATCTGCCACGACATGGTCGAAGGCGTGCGCGGCGCCGACGTGATCATCATGCTGCGGCTGCAGAACGAGCGCATGAGCGGCGCCATGCTGCCGAGCGCGGGTGAATTCTTCAAGACCTTCGGCCTGACGCGGGACAAGCTGGCGCTGGCGCATCCCGAGGCGATCGTCATGCATCCGGGGCCGATCAACCGCGGCATCGAGATCGAGTCGGCGGTGGCCGACGGGCCGCAGAGCGTCATCCTGCCGCAGGTGACCTTCGGCATCGCGGTGCGCATGGCCGTGATGTCGACGATTGCAGGCAATCTCGCATGAGGATCCTGATCGCAGGCGGCCGCATCGTCGATCCGGCCAGCGGCTTCGACCGCATCGACGACCTGGCGATCGCCGGCGGCCGGATCGTGGCGCTCGGCGCGGTGCCGCCGGATTTCGTGCCCGATCGACGCTTCGACGCTGCCGGCTGCATCGTCGCGCCGGGGCTGGTCGATCTCGCCGCGCGGCTGCGCGAACCCGGCCACGAACACGAGGGCATGCTGGAAAGCGAGCTCAATGCGGCCGCGGCCGGCGGCATCACCAGCCTGGTCTGCCCGCCCGATACCGACCCGCCACTCGACGAGCCCGGGCTGGTCGAGATGCTCAAGTTCCGCGCGCGCAAGCTGAGCCTCTGCCGGCTGTTTCCGCTCGGCGCGCTGACCCGCGGCCTGGCCGGCGAGGTGCTGACCGAGATGGTCGAACTGACCGAGGCCGGCTGCGTCGGTTTCTCCCAGGCCGAGGTGCCGATCCGCGACACGCTGGTGCTGCAGCGGGCGCTGCTCTATGCCGCGACCTTCGGCTACACCGTCTGGCTGCGGCCGCAGGACCCCTGGCTCGGCCAGGGCGTCGCCGCGAGTGGCTCGGTGGCGACGCGGCTCGGCCTGGCCGGTGTGCCGGTGGCGGCCGAGACGATCGCGTTGCAGACGATCTTCGAGCTGGTGCGCAGCACCGGCGCGCGGGTGCATCTCTGCCGGCTGTCGAGCGCCGCCGGCGTGGCGCTGGTGCGCGCCGCCAAGGCCGAGGGCCTGCCGATCAGCTGCGACGTCAGCATCCATTCGCTGCACCTCACCGACCTCGACATCGGCTACTTCGATTCGGCGATGCGGCTGGTGCCGCCGCTGCGCCAGCAGCGCGACCGCGATGCGCTGCGCGCGGGGCTGGCCGACGGCACGATCGACGCGCTGGTCAGCGACCACACCCCGGTGGCCGCCGACGCCAAGGCGCTGCCTTTTGCGGAAGCCGAACCCGGCGCCAGTGCACTGGAACTGCTGCTGGCGATGGCGCTGCGCTGGGGCGGTGCCGATGCCCGCGGCGAGCCGGCGGTCGGCCTGCGCCGGGCGCTTGCTGCCGTCACCAGCGCGCCTGTGGCCGTGCTCGGCGATGCGCTCGGCTCGCTGGCGGCCAGCGCCGGCCGGCTGGTCGCTGGCGGTGTCGCCGATGTCTGCGTGTTCGATCCCGAAGCCGCGTGGACGGTCGATGCCGCGCAGCTGCGCAGCCAGGGCCGGCACACGCCTTTCGCCGGCTGGGAGCTGCCGGGCCGGGTTCGGCTGACCCTGGTGGCCGGCCATGTGGCGTACGCGGCCGACGGCGCCGACGCGCAGTCGCCGCGAAGCGCGGCCTGAGAGGCTGAGCGGGGTGGTGCCGGCGATCGGTCGGCTCGGCCGGCTCGCGCTGCACCTGCTGCAGGCGCTCGGCGTGGTGCTGATCGAGTTCCCGCGCGCCGACGCGGCTGCCCGCCAGCAGCGCATTGCCTGGTGGTCGCTCGGGGTGCTGCGCTGCCTCGGTATTCGCCTGCAGAACGTCGGCGCGCCGGCACCGGGCGCCAAGCTGCTGGTCGCCAACCACGTGTCGTGGCTCGACGTGGTCGCGATCCATGCGGTCTGTCCCGAGGCGCGCTTCGTCTCCAAGGCCGACGTGGCGGGCTGGCCGATCCTCGGCCGGCTGGTCGATGCCGGCGGCACGCTCTACCTGCGGCGCGAAAGCAAGCGGGCTGCGCTGCATGTCGTCGGCGATGTGGCAGCCGCGTTGCGCGGCGGCGCCACGGTCGCGGTGTTTCCGGAGGGGACGACCTCGGCCGGCGACCGGGTGCTGCCCTTCCACGCCAACCTGCTGCAGGCGGCGATCACGGCGGGTGTGCCGGTGCAGCCGCTTGCGCTGGGCTATGCCGACGCTGCAAGCCGCGTCAGTGCAACCTCAGCCTATGTGGGCGACATCACGCTGCTGCAGAGCGCATGGCGCGTCGCCCGCGCGCGGGGCCTGACGGTTCGGCTGCAGTGGCTGGCGGCGGTGCCGGCGACCGAAGCCAGCCGACGCGTGCTGGCAGACGAACTTCGCCAGGCGATCGAGGCGGCACGCGTCGATTGAGTCGGTAGACGCAAGCAGGCGTAGCCCACGTTCCCAGGCTCAATCGACGCCCGACACCGTGCCTTCGCGCCGCTTGTCGGCAGCGCCGTACTTCAGGCCCGAATTCAAATCGATCACCAGCGCCTGCGCCGACAGATTGGCGCCGTTGGCCGAGTTGCCGCTGCACGCCGGCATGTTGATCGCTGACTCGCGCATCGCGCTGACGGCAGCCACCGTGCCGGCCGCGAACGCCGGTGTCGGCGTGAATCCGGTCTGCACGAACGGTCCGGTCTCGCAGAACACCTTGTCGCCCGTGCGGGCCGAGATGCGAGGTGCATCGATCGCCGCCTGGATGGCCATGCCGTGGTCGATCACGTTGGAGGTGATTTGCACGATCGCATTGATGATCTTCGATCCCCCCGCCGACCCGATGGCCGCGAACGGCTTGCCGTCCTTCTCGATCAGCGTGGGTGCCATGCTGCTGCGCGGACGCTTGAAGGGCGCCACGTCGTTGGCGCCGATGTCGCCGGTGGCGGGGTTCACCGTCGGTGGCCAGTTGAAGTCGGTCATCTGGTTGTTCAGCAGAAAGCCGTAGCCTGGCACCGTGATGCCCGATCCGAACAGCGACTCCACCGTGGTCGTGTAGCTGACGATGTTGTTGTCCCTGTCGGCAACGACGTAGTGGGTGGTGTGCGCGCCTTCGCGCGGGTCGGCGGCGAGCGGGGTGGCGTTGCCGGCGGAGGCGGGCTTGTCGCGTGGCAGCGGATTGCCGGGAACGATGTCGGCCACGCCGAGCGCCGTCGCGACCTTGATCAGCGCGCCGCGGGCCGCCAGGTAGGCCGCATCGAGCAGCCCGGTGGTCGGCACCTTGACGAAGTCGCCGTCGCCCTCCCAGTGGTTGCGATCCGCGAACGACAGGCGCATGCCTTCGATCAGCACGTGCAAAGTGTTCTTGTCGCCGAAGGCATAGCCCTTGGCGGCGTCGCCGAGCGGAAACTGCTCCAGCATCTTCAACTGTTGCAGCACCGTGATGCCACCACCCGACGGCGGTGGCATGGTCTTCACGGTATAGCCGCGATAGCTGCCGACCAGCGGTTGGCGAATGGCGACGTCGTAGGCGGCGAGGTCGGCAACCGTCATTTTCCCCGCCGCGCCGCCGCCGGCGAGCAAGGGCTCGGTCGCGGTCTTGCTGGTGGCAGCTCGCGTCTGGGCGGCGGCGATGGCTGTGGCGATCTCGCCCTTGTAGAACACGTCCGCACCCTGCGCGGCGATCAGCCTGAAGGTCCTGGCCAGATCGGGTTGCTTGAGCACGGCACCCCTGGCGAGCGGCACGCCGCCGGGACGGAAGATCGCCGCCGTTTCCGGCTGCAGATCGGTCATCACGAAACCGCGATCGCTCGTGTCCTGGATGTCGGAAGCGAGCAGGGGGCCGACCGGAAATCCGCTCTCGGCCAGCGCGATCGCCGGCGCGATCGTGTCGGCCAGCTTCATCGTGCCCCAGTTGCGCAGCGCCGTCGTCACGCCGCGAACCGCGCCGGGCACGCCGACGGCAATGCCGCTGGTCGAAGCGGGCTCGAAGTTGAGCGAACCGAACATCGTGGGCGTCGCCGCGGCAGGCGCCTTTTCGCGCGCATCGATGTAGAAAGTACGGTTTTCCTTGGCCAGGTGAATCATCATGAATCCGCCACCGCCGATGCCGGAGCTCTGTGGCTCGACCGCGTTGAGCGCGAACTGGATCGCAACTGCGGCGTCGATGGCGTTGCCGCCCGCGGCAAGGATGTCCGAACCGACCTTCGCCGCCAGCGGATTGGACACCGCCACCACGCCCTTGGCGTAGCCCCTGGCCGTCGACGAGACGCCCGGCGTCGGTGTCGTCGCGGATGAATCGCCATCGCCACCGCAACCAACGAGCGCCAGCGTCAACAGGAGCCCTGAACCGAACGCTGTCAGCGCCTTGGAAATTCGTCTTGTCCTCATCGTCTCTCCCGGTCAGTGAGCGAACAGGCCTCGCCACATGGCTTACCGGCTTATCAACTCACCAGACTGGCGAACTGCACCGCCGGGGGCCCTAGGGGTGGTGCATTCTCGATCCAGCTGGCCGGCGATTGCGCATTTAACCGCCATGGCAGCGTCCGGATGCGCCGGAAGGTGCTGCAGCGTGGACATTGCGATGCCACGGGAGTGAAAGCGGCGGACGCGCCCGACTGCCAAACCCGGGCCGCGCGATCACGAGCCGTCTTGAAGCAGCGGGCGGTCGCGCTGGACCGCCCGCGTCGCACCACCACATTGCCGAAACCCGCCCCGCGGGCCGCCAGGCCGCGTAGCATTCCCGAATCGAGGAGCCGTCACAGGGCGCCTTTCGACAGCGATCGGCACATGGCTTTGCAAAGGAACAGGCCAGGTCGGTCGGGCCCGTCGGCGTCCAACCGCGAATGACCCGAGGCCCACGCTTCACCCGCGCCGTGCCGCGCCCGCCTGTTGCGTCGCAAGGACGCGGACGAATTTGAGCGACCGCTCCGAAGTTTTGGGCGCCCTCGGGTCGGCCGCGTCTGAAAGCACACCATGATGCCGTTTCGCACTTGCCTGCAACCCGCACTGCTCGCCGCCGCGGCGCTGCTGTCACCGGCTGGACCGGCAAGCGCCCAGCATGCGGGCTACCGCACGCTTACGATCGCCGGAGACACGCCCGCGACCGTGGCCTTGTTCTACCCCACGGCGGTGGCCGACCGCGCCGTGCCGATGGGCCCCTGGCTGCCCGTCGTCGCCCCGGGTGCGCCGGCCTCCGATGTCGCGCTCAAGGGGCTGATCCTCCTTTCGCACGGCACGGGCGGCACGGAACTCAATCACCACAATCTCGGCACGCGGCTGGCCCGAGACGGCTACCTGGTGGCGGCCGTGCGCCATGCGGGGGACAACTGGCAGGACCGTTCGCTGGTCAGCTCGGGTCGCTACTTCAGCGAACGCCCGCTCCAGCTGAGCCGGATGCTGGATGCATTGCTGGCAAGCCCTGAATGGGGAGCGCGCATCCCAATCGGGCACATCGGTGCCGTGGGCCATTCCGCCGGCGGCTACAGCGTCCTGGCGTTGGCAGGTGCGCAGGCCGACCCGCAGCGCTCGGCGCAGCACTGCCGGACGGTGCAGGACGACCCGGGTTACTGCGCGCTGGCCAAGGGCTCCGCGGGGACCGAGACCTCCGGCGGGCGGGCTGCGTCGGGCGCCAGCGGCTCCGCGCCGCAGGCACGGCTTGTGTCGGTGCCTGACCGCCGCATCAGCGCGGTGGTCGCGCTGGCACCGATGGCGGTGGTGTTCACGCCCGAAAGCCTAGCCGCCATCACGGTACCGGTGCGCGTCGTCATGGCCGAGCACGATTCGGTGCTCGCGGGAACCTACCACGGTCGACATGTCGTCGCCAACCTGCCCGGCGCGCGGGCCAGCACGGTGGCCGGCGCTGGGCACTTTGCCTTCATGGCGCAGCCCACCTTCCCGCTGCCATCAGCGGCTGGTGACGCCGCAGCCAACCCGGCCGGCTTCGACCGCGCGGCCTTTCTGCCGATGCTGGAAAACCAGGTTGGCGAGTTCTTCGCGGAGCAGTGGCGCTAACCCCTGGGCGCAAGCATCGACAGCGCGTCTTCTTGCCGGGTACTCGACGGGTCGGCGAGAAGACGACGTCGTCGCGCGGGCGATGCGCAACATCGCGCCGTTCCTGGAAGGCGCGCCGGTCGTCGCGTGAGAACGGCTGCGCGCGCGAGCTCGACGGGGGCTGGGCGCTCCGCTCAGCCTTTGCCCTGGTTTCCCACCGCGGCGGCTGCCGAGGCCGCCGCCGCGGCGTCGCCCAGGTAGTGGCTGCGGATCGGCTTCAGGTCGGCGTCCAGCTCGTAGACCAGCGGAATGCCATTTGGAATGTTCAGGCCGACGATCGCGTCGTCGCTGACGCCGTCGAGATACTTCACCAGGGCGCGGATGCTGTTGCCGTGCGCGACGATCAGCGGCCGCCGACCGGCCTGCAGCGCCGGCGCAATGCAGTCGTTCCAGAACGGCAGCACGCGTGCGACGGTGTCCTTCAGGCACTCGGAAAGCGGGATGTCCTGCGGGTCGAGCTGCGCGTAGCGGATGTCGCCGCGCTCGCTGCGCGGATCGCCGGGGTCGAGCGCCGGCGGCGGCGTGTCGTAGCTGCGTCGCCAGGCGAGCACCTGCGCATCGCCGTACTCGCGGGCCGTCTCGGCCTTGTTCAGCCCTTGCAGTGCACCGTAGTGGCGCTCGTTCAGGCGCCAGTCGTTGACCACCGGCAGCCAGGTCCGGTCGCAACGGTCGAGTGCATGCCAGAGCGTCCAGATCGCCCGCTTGAGGACCGACGTGAAGGCGATGTCGAAGTCGTAGCCGCCTTCCTTGATCAGCTCGCCGGCGCGGCGCGCCTGCGCCACCCCGGTGTCGGTCAGCTCGACATCGGTCCACCCGGTGAAGCGATTTTCCAGATTCCAGGTCGATTCGCCGTGGCGGATCAGGACAAGCTTGTGCATGGCAGCGGGCGCAAGGGCCACGGCAGGCGCGGCAGGGCGGCAGAGGGAAACGGGGGCGAATTCTATAATCGGCGCCCTCTCTGAAACCCTGCCGCTCGCGGCGGGCTCGCGGCCTTGAAATTCTTTGTCGACACCTGGTTCCTCTTTGCCACGGCGCTGCTTTCGGGCGGACTGCTGCTGTGGCCGCTGGTCAGCCGCGGCACGCTCGGCGGCAAGGTCACGCCGGCCGAAGCGGTGATGCTGATCAACCGCGAGAAGGCGGTGCTGATCGACGTCAGCGAACCCGGCGAGTTCGCGGCCTCGCACGCCGGCGGCGCGCGCAACGTGCCGCTCGATCGGCTGGAGACTGCCGCCGACCTGCCGAAGAACAAGGCGCTGCCGCTGGTCGTCGTCTGCGCCAACGGCATGCGTGCGAGCCGCGGCGTGGCCATCCTGAAGAAGCGCGGCTACGAGCGGGCGCAGGCGCTTGCCGGTGGCCTCGGTGCCTGGCGCGATGCCAACCTCCCGGTCGAGCGCACCGCCTGAAGGTGTGAATAAACCTACTGCGCGCTCCGATCTCGCATCTCCGGTGCTCGCCGGACGCCATGTCCGGCTGTGCTCCTCAATGCGACTTCGAACCGCTCGCGACGGTTTCTCTCACACCTTCTAACTTTTTAAGGAGCCGTTTCCGAATGCAATCCGTCCAGATGTACACGACGCAGTCCTGCCCTTACTGCTCGCGCGCCAAGATGCTGCTCAAGCAGCGCGGTGTCGAGCAGCTGGACGAGGTGCGGATCGACGAGAACCCGGCCGAACGCGCCGTGATGATCGAGCGCACCGGCCGGCGTACCGTGCCGCAGATCTTCATCGGCCAGACGCACGTCGGCGGCTGCGACGACCTGGTCGCGCTCGACCAGCGCGGCGAGCTGGTGCCGCTGCTCGCCGGCTGAGCTGCCAGGCGCTGCAGCGCCGGACAAGGCGCTGTGTGCCAGCGCCGATAATTCGCCCGCATTCGCTGGGTTCCAGCCGCCGGCCGCAGGCCGCTTCCTCCTCTCATCCGACAGCCATGGCCGATCCGACCTCCGAACTCACGCCCGACAACACCCCGGTCTTCCAGATTCAGCGCGTCTATCTGAAGGATCTGTCGCTCGAACAGCCGAATTCGCCGCAGATCCTTCTCGAGCAGGTGCAGCCCGAAGTCGACATCAATCTCACCCTGGGCGCCGAGACGGTCGCCGAGGCGATGTTCGAGGTGACGGTCACTGCCACGGTGACGACCCGGGTCGCCGACCGGACGCTGTTCCTGGTCGAGGCCAAGCAGGCCGGCATCTTCGAAATCCGCAACATCCCCGACGAGCAGCTGCAGCAGATCGTCGGCATCGCCTGCCCGGGCATCGTCTACCCGTACCTGCGGGCCATCGTGTCCGACGTCTGCACCCGCGCGGGTTTCCCGCCGGTGATCCTCAGCGAGGTCAATTTCCAGGCGATGTACGAAGCGCAGCAGGCCCAGGCGGCCGCGGCGATGAACAACGGCTCGGGCGCGATCGACCGCCGTCAACTGATCCTGCGGGCCGCGGGCCGATGAAGCTCAGCGTCCTCGGCGCCGGCGCCTGGGGCACGGCGCTGGCGATTCATGCCAGCCGCCGACCCGGCAACGCCGTGCGGTTGTGGGCACGCGACGCGCAGCAGGCCGCGGAGATGCAGGCGTCGCGCTGCAATCGACGCTATCTGCCCGCGGTCGGACTGCCGCCGGCGTTGCAGGTCGATTCCGACCTGGATGCGGTGCTCTCGCACGCCGCAGGCGGGCTGGTCGTGGTCGCCACGCCGATGGCTGGGCTCGAGCCGCTGCTTCGCCGGCTGCAGGTCGGAGCCTATGAGGGCGACGTCGTCTGGCTGTCGAAGGGGCTGCAGCAGGGCACCGGTCGGCTCGGCCACGAGATTGCCGCTGCCGTCGCGCCGCGGCTGCGTGTCGGCGTGCTGTCGGGGCCGAGCTTCGCGCTCGAAGTGGCTCGCGACCAGCCGACCGCACTGGTTGCGGCGAGCGACGACGCGGCACTCGCCGCGCACGTCGTCGAGGCGCTGCACCACGACAGCCTGCGCATCTACACCTCGGCCGATCCGGTCGGTGTCGAGGTCGGCGGTGCGGTGAAGAACGTGCTGGCGATCGCCACCGGCATTGCCGACGGCATGCCGCCGTCGGGCGCGGCGCCGGGCGCCGGCCTCGGCATGAACGCCCGCGCGGCGCTGATCACCCGCGGGCTGGCCGAGATGATGCGGCTCGGCGTCGCCCTCGGCGGCCGCCGCGAAACCTTCATGGGTCTTTCCGGCCTCGGCGACCTGGTGTTGACCGCCACCGGATCGCTGTCGCGCAACCGCCAGGTCGGGCTGTTGCTGGCGCAGGGCAGGCCGCTGGCGCAGATCCTGGCCGAGCTGGGCCATGTCGCCGAAGGCGTATCCAGCGCTGCGGTCATCGTGCAACGCGGTCAGAAGCTCGGCGTCGAGCTGCCGATCGCCTGCGCGGTGCTCGATGTGCTCGAGGGCCGGTGCTCGGCGGCGCAGGCGCTCGAAGCGCTGATGCGCCGCGACGCGCGGTCCGAACTTTGAAAGGCGATTGATGCAGCGACGACATTTGCTGGCTTGCCTGTCGGCCGGCGCGGCTGCCGGGGTGCTTCCGGTCGAGGCGCAGGTGCGCACACGCACGGCAGCGCCTGCCTGGCCGACACGGCCGATCAAGTGGGTGGTTCCGTTTCCGCCGGGCAGCTCGCCCGACGTGATCGGCCGGCTGGTGGCCGAGGCGCTGTCGCAGTCGCTCGGCCAGCCGGTGGTGGTCGACAACCGGCCCGGCGCCGGCGGCAACATCGGCACGGCAGCGGTTGCCAAGGCGGCCCCGGACGGCACGACCTTCCTCTTCACCATCCAGGGTCCGCTGGTGACGGCGCCGCTGCTCAGCAAGTCGCTCGGCTACGACCCGGTTCGAGAACTGGCGCCGGTGTCGCTGGTCGCGACCTCGCCGAACGTGCTGGTGGTCGATCCGAAGCTCGGCGCGACCAGCCTGGCCGACTTCGTTCGCATTGCCCGCGAGCGCCGCGGCCAGCTCAACTACGGCAGCGTCGGCAACGGCAGCGCTTCGCACCTGGCGATGGAGTTGTTCAAGACGCGCGCCGGGGTCGAGCTCACCCATATTCCCTATCAGGGCTTCCCGCAGGTCGTCAATGCGATGCTCGCGGGCCAGGTGCAGGCCGCGTTCATGGTGCCTGGCATCGTCATGGGACAGGTGCGGGCCGGCAAGCTGAACGCGCTCGGTGTCACCACGCTCGGCCGGGCGGTCTCGTTGCCCGAAATGCCGACGATCGCCGAGCAGGGTTTCGCAGGATTCGAGGCGGTGTCGTGGCAGGCGGTGCTGGCGCCGGCCGGGACGCCGCAACCGATCATCGACCGGCTGTCGAGCGAGCTGGTTCGCATCATTCGCAGCGACGAGCTGCGCTCGCGCCTGCTCGGGCTTTACTTCACGGCTTCGCCGAGTGCGCCTGAAGGGCTGTCCGGTCTGATGCGCCTCGAGCGCGAGCGCTGGGCCCAGGTGATCCGCGCCGCCGGCGTGCAACCCGAGTAGCCGCAGCGCGGCGCTTCAGCCGCCCCCGGCGTAGCCGAGCGTGCGCCAGGCGTCGAAGACCGCCACCGCAACCGCATTGCTCAGGTTGAGGCTGCGTTGGCCGGGGCGCATCGGCAGCCGCAGCTGCCGGTCGGCGGCCACGCCGGCGCGAACCGACTCCGGCAGCCCCCGGGTCTCCGAGCCGAAGACCAGCCAGTCGCCGGCGCGCCAGTCGGTGCCGGCGAATGGTCGGCCTCGCGTCGTGAAGGCGTAGAGGTGCGCGGGATCGGGCTTCTCGGCCGCCAGGAACGAGGCCCAGTCGGCGTGCCGTTTCACCTCGACGTACTCGTGATAGTCGAGGCCGGCGCGTTGCAGCAGCCGGTCGTCCATCGAGAAGCCGAGCGGCTCGACGAGATGCAGCGCTGCGCCGGTGTTGGCTGCCAGCCGGATGATGTTGCCGGTGTTCGGCGGAATTTCCGGGTGGACCAGGACGATGTTGAACATCGGCCGATTTTGATTCGCTCCGGGGCCGATGGCCGTGCCCCGGCCGACACAGCTCTCTAGAGTGCACGCATGGTGTGCACCGTGCAGCTCGGTCGATTAAAATGGTGCAGTGCAACATGGCGCGGCGGAGTCGACGCTGGCAGCCACGACCGTCCACTTCACTCAAGGAATTCCATGTACAACGCAGAGCAAATCCAGGCCGTCCGCCGTCGCCAGGTCGAAACCCTTCTCGGGCTGGCGGGGAAATCGTTCGAAGGCGTCGAGCGTCTGATCGCCCTCAACCTGCGGACCGTCCGCTCGTCGATCGACGAGGCGAGCCAGGTGGCGTTGGCAACCGTGTCCGCCCGTGACGTCAAGTCGCTTATCGACGCGCGCATGGCGGGCGTACAACCCGCGGTCGAAAAGGTTCGCGCCTACAGCCGTGATTTCGCGGAAATCGTCAGTTCCACGGGCGCCGAGCTGACCCGGGTGGCTGCGGCGTCCGCTGTCGACGCCGGCCAGCAAGTGCTCGACGGTGCCGAGGAAATGGCGTCCGACGTTGCGCCGGTGGCCGAGGCGCTCGACCAGGCGGCAGCAGATGTGGCCACGACCACCCGCGAGGCGGTGCAAGAGACCCGTGACACCGTGCAGAACGCGGCTGCGGACATCGGGCAGACGAGCGAAGCGGTTGCGGAATCGGCAGCGTCGCCGAGCATTGCAGTCAGTGCCGACGCACCGGCCAAGACGCCGGCGCGCAGCCGCCGCAGCGCCAGCTAAGTCGTCACCGGCGGCTCCGGCACCTGGCCGGAGTTCGACCGGCGCCGCCCCGTGCGGGGCGGGCATTCAGCCTGCTGTCGGTCGCGATGGATTCTCCAGAGCCCGCAGCGCCGCCTGAGTCTTCTGCTCGAGTCGCAGCCACGGCACCGCTGCCGGCGGGCCTGGTCTATGTGACCGACGCGATGCCGGGCCTGACCCGGGTGCGGCGTGGCACCGGATTCAGCTACCGGGACGCGGCAGGGTGCCCGGTGCGCGACGAGGAGGTTCTTGCGCGGATCCGCAAACTGGCCATACCGCCGGCCTACACGCGCGTCTGGATCTCCAGGCAGCCGAACGGGCACATCCAGGCCACCGGGTTCGACGCCCGGGGACGCAAGCAGTACCGCTACCACGCCGACTGGCACCGCTCGCGCAGCGTCGACAAGTTCGAGCGCATGAGCGCATTCGGGCGGGCGCTGCCGCGCATCCGCGCACGCGTGGCCCGCGATCTGCGGCGCAAGCCGGGTGAAGGTCGACTGGCGATGACGCGCGAGCGGGTGCTGGCAACGCTGGTTCGCCTGCTCGACACCACCTTCATTCGCGTCGGCAACGACGAATACGCGCGCAGCAACGGCTCCTACGGGCTGACCACGCTGCGCAATCCGCATGCCAAGGTTCGGGGCAGCGTGCTGCAGCTTCGCTTCCGCGGCAAGAGCGGCGTGATGCATTCGGTGACGCTCGACGATGCCAAGGTGGCCGAGATCGTCCGCCGCTGCCAGCACCTGCCGGGGCAGGACCTGTTCCAGTACGAGACGGCCGACGGCGACCTGCACAGTGTCGGCTCCGGCGACGTCAACGACTATCTGGCCGATGCGGCGGGCGGCGAGCGCTTCACCGCCAAGGATTTCCGCACCTGGCACGGCACGGTGCAGGCGCTCGAACTGACCCGCCGGGCCTGCGACGGCGACATTCCCGAACTGGTCAGCGGCAAGCACGTTCTCGCCGAAGTCGCGCGACGCCTGGGGAACACGCCGGCGGTGTGCCGCAAGGCCTACATCCATCCCCAGGTGCTGGAGCTCGGCACGGCGCTCGGCAGCGACGATGAAACCCTGCGCGCGCTCTGGCCGACGCTCGGCGAGTCGCAGCACGCCACGCGTGGACTCGAAGCCGCCGAATGGCGTCTGTTGCGCTTTCTGGAGAAAACGAAACGCGTGCAGCGTGCGGCTGCGCGCAACGCAGTCCAGAGGCGCGCCAGCGATGCCGCCTTGAAACGAGCGGCATAGCCGTGCCGCTGGATGAGCGACGAGCGCGCCGGCTTCTTCCCTCGTGCCGCCGATCCGGTCGGTCTAGGAGCCTGTCGGGCTCTGGGTCGGGCTCGCGCCGGGGCGAGTCGCAGTGCCAGACGAGGCGCCGGCGAAGCCGTGTGGCGGGCCCACACTGCGAGCCGGCAACGACGGATGGCGCTGCGAATCGCCCCGGCCCTTCGGGTTGGGCCGGAAAAGGGGCTGATCCGTCGTTGCAAATGCTCGCCGGGTGTCCAACCCGGCTGCGCTTTGCGCCTAAGCTGAGCCCCTTTTCCGGCCCAACGCGGGCCCGACCCAAAGCCCGACAGGCTCCTAGGAGCCCGTCGGGTTCCTAGGACAAGGGCTCAGGCTGCAGCCGGCACCGCGGCGAGGCAAGCGTTGCACTTGCCGAGGCCGCGCAGCCGCGGGTCGGGCTTGCCGTCCCCCGTCTTGAAGTTGGCCTGGCAGCGGCGGCAGACGTACATCTTGGAGCTCGACAGCATGGGCTTGACACCGGGTTCGCCAGCCGGCCGGGCGGCCGAGTATTCGGCCTGGGTCTGACGAAGCTTCTGGGTGCCGTCGGAAGCAGGGGTCGTGACAGGTGTTCTGATGGCCATGGCGCTTGGAAGGATGCCGAAACAGCAGACGACGGGCGAGGTCTGCCGACGACCCCCCGATTGTGTGCTTTTCTGCAACATCTGGTGCGCTGTGCGGTTGCTCGGTGCGCGTTTCGGCGGCTGAATTCAGCCGGGCGACAAGCGCCGTGGCAACTCCCGGCCGCCAAGCCATGCCAGCAGGTTTTCAGTGACGTCCGTGGCGAAGCGGGCGAACACCGGTTCGGTGACGAAGCCGAGATGCGGCGTCAGCAGCAGATTCGGAGCCTGGCGCAGCGGGTCGTCGGCGGGCAACGGCTCCCGGTCGTAGACGTCGATTGCAGCCAGGCCCGGGCGGCCAGCGGCCAGCGCAGCCGGCAGCGCCGCCATGTCGATCAGCGCCGAGCGCGAGGTATTGACCAGCACGGCGTCGTTGCGCATTGTTGCCAGCCGCTCGGTGTTGATCAACTGGCGGGTGGCGTCGGTCGGCACCAGGTGCAGGCTGACGACGCGCGAACTCGCCAGCAGCTGATCGAGCGACACCGCCATCGCACCCGCGGCACCCGCCCGCTCGGGCGTCATCCGCGGGCTCCAGGTGACCACCTCCATGCCGAACGCGGCACCGATGCGCGCCACGCGGCCGCCGATCTCGCCCAGGCCGACGACACCCAGCCGTTCGCCGGCGAGCACGCCGCCCAGGCCCGCGCCGCGCCAGACACCGGCGCGTAGCGCAGCCAGGTGCGGCTCGAGCCGCTTCACGGCCGCGAGGATCAGCGTCCAGGTCAGTTCCGCGGTGCTGTCTTTCGAAGGGCCCCACCCGGTGTGGCTGACCGGGATGCCGCGCGCGGACAACGCGGCGAGGTCGAGCGCGGTGTTGCGCGTGCCGGTGAAGACGAGATAACGCAACTTCGGCAGGCGAGCCAGCAACGCGGCATCGAAGCGCGTCCGATCACGCACCAGAACGATCGCGTCGGCCTCCACGAGGGCGGCCACGAGTGCTTCGCCGGACAGCGGCTCGCGGTGAACCTCGACGCTTGCCTGCGCATCGACATCGCCCCAGTCGGCGAGTCTGCGCAGCGCGCCTTCGTAGTCGTCGAGAACGACGACCTTCGGCCGGGCGGCCGCGGCTGTCATGGCCGCCCGAGGGCGGCGAGCTCGCGCAGACCCGCGGCCTCGCCGACGCCCCAGCAGGCGGCGATCAGCTGGCTGCTGCGGTCGGTGCCGAGGATGGCGTCGGACATCGAGTGGAACTTGGCCTCGAGTGCGGTGTTGCTGAGCGGCCGCTGCATCGAGCCGATTGCGTGCTCGACAAAGACGTGAACGCGCCGGCCGTCTCGAAGCACGGCGGTGACGTCGGCGGAGGCCTCGTCAATCGAGTCGTCGATCGTCGCCACGACCTTGCGACGCAGCGCGGCGACGTCGGCGCGGTTGACGATCTCGTCGCTGAACTCTTCTTCCGCGGCGCGGCCGAAGATCAGCCCGGCGGCGCAGCCGTGATAGACGCTGAACTTGCCCTGCAGGCCGTCCTGCGGCTCCTTCTTGCCGGTGAGCTCGAGCACCAGCGAGTGCACCTTGAGCTCGATGCGCTCGACGTCGTCGGCAGCCACGCCCTGCTCGCGCAGTTGCACGCAGGCATCGATGCTCGGATGGATGACGATGCCGCAGGCAAAGGGCTTGTAGCTGTTGAAGGAAATCTCGAAGCGCTCGCCGAGCTCGTCGGTGACCTCGTTCCAGGCGCACTTGGTCGACACCACCTGGACGAAACCGCGTGGCGCCTCGATCGCCCTGGGGCTGGCGGTGTAGCCGTGCTTGGCGAAGAGCGCCGACATCAGCCCGGCGCGGGCCGCCGCGCCCGGATGGAACGGCTTGGTCATGGTGCCGAACTGCTCGCGCAGGCCGACCGGCTGCGAAGCAGCGATGCCGAGCGCCATCATCGTGCGCTGCTCATCGAGCCCGAGCAGCCGCGCGCAGCCCGCCGCCGCGCCGAGCGTGCCGGTCGAGCCGGTGATGTGCCAGCCGCGGTCGTAGTGCTCGGGGTACATCAGGTTGCCGAGGCGGCAGGCGACGTCGATGCCGATGACCAGCGAGTCGATCAGCTGCCGCCCGCTTGCGCCACTGGTCTCGGCCAGCGCCAGCAACGCCGAGGCAACCGGACCGGCCGGGTGGATGATCGTCTTCAGGTGCGTGTCATCGAAATCGAAGGTGTGCGAGGTGATGCCGTTAAGGAGCGCGGCGCTCGCCATGTCGACCTGCTCGCTGCGGCCGAGGACGGTCGCCTGGGCAGCCGGTTCGAGCATGCGCACGGCGGCGAGCGCCGCGTCGGCAGCTTCGTGGTGCGCCGCGCCGACGGCACAGCCGAGCCAGTTGAGAAAGGTGCGGTGCGCCTCGCGGTCGACCTCGTCGCTCCATCCGCGCGAAGGATGGGCCGCAACGAAGCGTGCAAGGATCTGCGTGATCGGCGGTGCGTTGTGGTCAGCGACGACCTGGGTATTGCGGGCCATGAGGTTTCCTTTGATGAATGCTGTTGGGCGGGGGCGGGTTCAGCCCTCGACTTCGATCTTGCGTTCGCGGGCCAGCTTCGTCCAGCGGGCGACATCGGCCTGGATATAGCGGCCGAACTGGTCGGGTGACATCGGCATCGGCTCGACGGCTTCGGCCGCGAGCCTTTCCGACAAGTCGGGTGCCCTCAGCAACGTGTTGAGCGTTTCGTTGAGTTGCTTGACGATGGCCGGCGGCATGCCCGCAGGTCCGACGACGCCGTACCACTGCAGCGCATCGAAACCCTTGAAGCCGGATTCGATCAGCGTCGGCACGTCCTTCAGCACCGGGTGGCGCGACGCGCCGGTGACGGCGAGCGCGCGCACGCGGCCCGAGCGGATGTGCGGCAGCCCGGCGGCAAGGCCCGGGAACATGGCCTGCGTCTGGCCGCCGAGAAGGTCGTTGAAAGCCGGCGCGATGCCGCGGTACGGCACATGCACCATGAAGCCGCCGACCGACTGCTTGAACAGCTCCATCGTCAGGTGCGTCAGCGAGCCGGTGCCGGCTGAGCCGTAGCTCAGCTTGGCGGGGTTCTTCTTCAGGTAGTCGATGAACTCGCGCAGGTTCTTCGCCGGCACCTCGGCGTTGACGACGAGCACGTTGGGCGTGCCGCCGATCATGCCGATCGGGGTGAAGTCCTTGATCACGTCGAAGGGCAGCTTGCGGGTCGCCGGGCTGGTGGCATGCGTCGCCACGTAGCCCTGCATCAACGTGTAGCCGTCGGCGGGTGCGCGCACGGTGGCCTGCGAGGCGAGCAAACCGCCGCCGCCGCCGATGTTGTCGACGATGAACGGCTGCCCGAGCAGGCGTGCCCAGCGCTCGCAGACCGTGCGGCCAACCAGATCGCTGCCGCCGCCGGCGGCGACGGGGACGATGTAGCGGATCGGCTTGCTCGGGAAAGCCGCGCTTTGGCCAAAGGCGGGTGCAAAACCGGACAGCGGCAGTGCCGGCAGGGCGGTAATCAGCGTTCGACGTTGCATTGGGCGGCTCATGGGGATCGGGGCGGTGCATTCTCAGTCGAAATCGATCTGCCAGGGTCGCAGGCGAATCAAGCCGGGCTCCCGCCCTTCGAGCGCGGCGACGAACTGCCGTGCGTCGCCCACGATGGCAATGCGGCGGTCGGCCCTGCCGAAGCAGGCGCGGGCCATGCGCTGCACATCGGCGCTGTCGACCGCCGCAATCTGCGCTGCATAGCGTGCCAGCGACGCCGGTTGTGCGCCGTGTGCGAGCTGGGTTGCGATCAGCCCGGCCAGGCCGTCGGTGGTCTCGATGCGGCGAGCGAAACCCCCGATGAGGCTGGCCTTGCGCGCGGCCAGCTCGTCCGCGTCCACCGGCACCTCGATCAGCCGGTCGAACTCGCGGTGCAGCAGCTCGATGACCTCGGCGGCCCGCTCGCCGCGTGTCTGCACCGCCGCCAGCAACAAGCCGGCATTGGGCAACAAGGCGAGGCTGCTGCTGGCGCCGTAGCTGAGGCCCCGGCGAATGCGGATTTCCTGATTCAGCCGCGAGGAATAACCCGCACCGAGCACCGCATTGGCCACCCGCAGCGCCGCGGCATCGGCCTCGCTCAGGCGGCTGCGGCGCGGCAGCCGCAGGCCGAGTGCGATCGCTGCGGAGCCGCCCGCGCCGAAGTCGACCACCGCCAGCGCGGCGGTTTGCGGCGGTGGCAACGCGGCCGCGGGGCTTGCGTCGTCTTCGGCAGTCCCCGCGACGGCCGGCCAGTCGCCGAAGTGTCGCCTGCCGAGCTGCAGCGCGTCACGGTCGTCGATGTCGCCGGCCAGGATCAGGGCGGCATTCTCCGGGCGGAAATGCGTCGCGTGCATCGCGATCAGCTCGCGCTGCCCGATGCGTGGCAGCGAGGCTGGCGTTCCGTCGACGGCGCGGCCGTAGGCGCCTTCGCCGAACAGCAGCCGCTCGACGGTCATCGCTGCCAGCGGCGCCGGGGTGGCATAGGTCAGCTCGAGTTCGTCGAGCATCTGGCGGCGCAGACGGACCAGCTCGGACGGACGGAAGCTCGGCCGCATCACCACCTCGGCAATGAGGCCGAGCGCCGCGTCGAGCATCGGCGTCGTCACCGCCATCGACACGCTCGACTGGTGCCGGCCGCTTTCGCTGACGATCGAGCCACCAAGCGCCTCGGCTGCGGCAGCGAGCGCCGGTGCGCTGGTGCGTCGGGTGCCGCGGCTGAGCAGCGCTGCCGTCAGCGCGGCTCGACCGGCGCGTCGCGGAGGGTCGGTCTCGCTGCCAGACAAGACCAGCAGCCGGACGCTGACCAGCGGTGCGGCATGCCTGGGCGCGACGATCAGGCGCAGGCCGTTGGGGAGCCGCGCCTCGAAGGGTGCCGCCGGCCGCAACGGCTTGACCGGCGCCGAGGGCGGTGGCAACTCGCCTCGCGCGGCCGAGCCGCCACCGAGCAGCGCCAGCAAGCCCCCACCGATGCGTCGGCGCAGGCGGTCGACGTCGCCCTGCTGGCGGCCGACGTCGGCACTCATCGCGCCCGTTCCGGCAGCGGCGCGGGCGCCGCCTGACGGTACTCGAGCGTCACCTGGCGGGCCTGTGCGAAGTAGCGCCGCGCCACCCGCTGCACGTCACCGGCGCTGACCCGCTGCAGTGCGCGGAGGTCGGTGTCGACACGGGCTGCATCGCCGCCGAGCGTGGCGGCTTCGGCAAGTGCGCCCGCCTGTCCTGCCGGTGTCTGCCGAGCCACGACGGCCCGCGTCAGCAGCTGCATCTTGGCCTTGGCCAATTCAGCCAGTGGTGGCGCGCTGCGGGCCAGCCGCTGCACCGCACCGTTCAGCGCCGCGGCCAGGGCGCTGAGCGGCCGCTCGCCGGCACTGATTGCATAGGCGATCAGCAATCCCGGGCCGACGCGCAGGTCCGCATCGAACCCGGCCTGGCTGGCGAGCTGGCGCCGATAGACCAGGGCTTGGTTCAGCCGGGACGACTCCCCCGCCGAGAGCAGTGCAGCGACCACGCGCAGCGCAGCGGCATCCGGATGCCGCTGCGTCGGCGCCAGCCAGATCAGCGCCACCGCCGGCAGCGGTACCCGGACGCCGGCGCTGCGCACCCGCCGGTCTGCCGGCCACGGGGGCTCGTCGGCTTCGATCCGGGGCACCGGCGCAGCGGGCCGCTCGATTCGGCCGAAATGGCGGTCGACCCAGCGGCTCAGCAGTTGCGGATCGAAGCCGCCGGCAACGACGAGCGTGGCGTTGTCCGGGCGGTAGTAATGACGGTGAAAAGCCTTGACGTCGTCGAGCGTGGCGGCTTCCAGTTCTTCGATGCGACCGATTCCGGGCCGGCGGTACGGATGCTTCCGGTAGGCGGCCGGCGCCATGGCATGGAAGAAGCGCCCGTAAGGTGTTCCCAGGATGCGCTCGCGGAACTCGGCTTCGACCACCGCACGCTCGGAGCGGAAGCTGGCTTCGTCGACGTTGAGATTCGACATCCGCTCGGCTTCGGCCCAGAGCAGTGTTTCGAGCTGCTCGGCAGGGACGACCGAATGGAAGCCGGTGACATCGTCGCCGGTGAAGGCATTGTTCTCACCGCCGACATCCTCGGTCAACCGGTCGAACTGCTCGTTGGCCAGGTGGCGCGTGCTCTTGAACATCAGGTGCTCGAAGAGATGCGCGAAACCCGAACGGCCTGGCGGATCGTCCTTCGAGCCGACGTGGTACCAGACCTGAACGCTCACCGTGGCACTCGCCGGCAGGGGCACCGAGAGCACCTGCAGGCCGTTGGCGAGGCGCCGTTCGGCGTAGTCGAGCGGCGCGATCTGCAACGCGGCAGGCGCAGCCGCAGCGGGGCTGCAGGCGAGAGCCGCCAGCAGCAGCGCCCAGTGCCCGACGACGCGCTGCCGCATGGGCCGGTCAGTGGCCGTCGTTGGATTGCACCAGCAGCTCGAAGTGCTCGACCGCCGGCGGCGCGGCGAAGTAGGGGCCGACGATGTCGCGCCACTGGACGAACAGCGGGCTGCCGCGGAATTCGACCGTGTGCGCCTGCAGCGACTGCCAGCGGATCATCAGCAGGTAGCGCTCGGGCGATTCGACGCCCTTTTGCACGGCATAGCCGACGAAGCCGGGCGAGCGGGCAATGACGGTCTCGACGCCACGGCGGATTGCCTCGTCGAATTCGGCCTGGCGGCCGGGCTGGATGCGGATGTCGGCAACTTCGAGAATCATCGGATGGGCTCCGTGGCGGGTGGGGGTTCCGAGCGTCCCAGCTGTGCGGCATGGTGCGCCAGGTGGTCGGCAACAAAGCTGGCAACGAAGTAGTAGCCGTGGTCGTAGCCGCCGTGGCGGCGCAGCAGCAGCGGCTGGCCGGCAGCGCGGCAGGCGGCTTCGAAATGGTGGGGATAGAGCTGCTCGTCGAGGAATTTGTCCGCGAGCCCCTGGTCGACGAGGATCGGCGCGCAGCGCGCGCCGGCACTGACCAGCTCGCTCGCGTCGTGCTCGGCCCACGCGGCGTGTTGCGCGTCGCCTTCGCCCAGGTAGCCGCTGAAGGCCTTGACGCCCCAGGGGCACTGCATCGGCGCGGCAACCGGCGCGAAGGCCGAAACGCTGCGCCAGCGGTCCGGATGGCGCAGCGCGAGCGTCAGCGCGCCGTGGCCGCCCATGGAATGGCCGAAGATTCCCGTCCGGGCCGGGTCGCCGCCGAAGCTGGCGGCGACCTGCTCGAACAGCTCGCCGGTCAGCCAGCTTTCCATGCGGAAGTGACGACGCCACGGCTCGGCCGTGGCGTCGAGATAGAAGCTCGCTGCGGTGCCGAAATCCCAGGCGTCGTCGGCGCCGGCAAACCCGGTGTCGCGCGGGCTGGTGTCGGGCGTCACCAAGATCAGCCCGTGCTCGGCGGCATGCCGCTGGGCGCCGGCCTTGAGGGCGAAGGTCTCCTCGTTGCAGGTCAGGCCGGCAAGGTAGAACAGCACCGGCAGCGGCCCGGACGCGTCGGTCGCCTGTGGCGGGCGGTAGACGCCGAAGCGCATCGGCAGACCGATCGTCGCCGAGGCATGGCGGTAGAAGCCCTGCACGCCGCCGAAGCAGGCGTATTCGGCAAGCGTCTCGATGCCGGCGTCGGCGAGTGCGGCTGTGGTGCTCATGCGCGGCTGCGGCTCAGTAGACGACGACCGAGCGGATCGACTCGCCGCGCTTCATCAGTTCGAAGCCGTCGTTGATCTCTTCGAGCGAAAGCCGGTGGGTGATCAGCGAGTCGATCTCGATCTTGCCGTCCATGTACCAGTCGACGATCTTCGGCACGTCGGTGCGACCGCGCGCGCCGCCGAATGCCGAGCCCTTCCACTGCCGGCCGGTGACCAGCTGGAACGGCCGGGTGGCGATTTCCTCGCCGGCCGCCGCCACGCCGATGATGGTGCTCTCGCCCCATCCCTTGTGGCAGCACTCGAGCGCCTGGCGCATCGTCGTCGTGTTGCCGATGCATTCGAAGCTGTAGTCGGCACCGCCGTCGGTCAGCTGGACGATGGCGTCGACGACGTTGTCGACCGACTTCGGATCGATGAAGTGCGTCATGCCGAAGCGCCGCGCCATCTCCTCGCGCGCCGGATTCAGGTCGATGCCGATGATCTTGTCGGCGCCGACCATCCGCGCACCCTGGATGACATTCAGCCCGATGCCGCCGAGGCCGAACACGACGACGTTGGCGCCGGCTTCGACACCGGCGCTGAAGACCACCGCACCGACGCCGGTGGTGACGCCGCAGCCGATGTAGCAGGCGGTCTCGAACGGTGCGTCGGGCCGGATCTTGGCGACTGCGATCTCGGGCACGACGATGTAGTTGCTGAAGGTCGACGTGCCCATGTAGTGCAGGATCGGCTTGCCGTCCAGCGAAAAGCGGCTGGTCGCGTCCGGCATCAGGCCCTTGCCCTGGGTCGTGCGAATGCGCTGGCACAGGTTCGTCTTGCGCGACAGGCAAAACTTGCACTGGCGGCATTCGGGCGTGTAGAGCGGGATCACGTGATCGTCGCGCTGCACGCTCGTCACGCCCGGGCCGCACTCGACGACGACGCCGGCGCCTTCGTGGCCGAGGATCGCCGGAAACAGGCCCTCGGGGTCGGCGCCCGAGAGGGTGTACCAGTCGGTGTGGCAGATGCCGGTCGCCTTGACCTCGATCAGCACCTCGCCGGCACGCGGGCCTTCGAGGTCGACGGTCT
Organism: uncultured beta proteobacterium; assembly: GCA_963826695.1. Taxonomy (GTDB): domain Bacteria; phylum Pseudomonadota; class Gammaproteobacteria; order Burkholderiales; family Burkholderiaceae_C; genus CAWGXZ01. The sequence goes on along the minus strand of CAWGXZ010000002.1, from coordinate 19,635 downwards.
CGACGCGCAGTGGCTCGCCGGCCTTCCAGGCAATCGCGGCTCGGGTCTTCATCGGGCAGGGCTCCTTCGAGTTTGCGGGTTCGCGTGTGCTGCTCGGGCGCGACATCGCACAATGCGCTCCCGGTCCAAGGAGCCACCATGATCTACAAGTTCAAATCCGAGGTCAGCGCCGACATCATCATGATGGGACCCGACGGTGACAAAGTGCTGCGCCTGATCGGCAAAGAGCCGGCGCCGCGCGGGATTCTGGCGGCAGAAGCCATGCCCGCAGCCGTCGCTGCGATCGAGCAGGCCATCGCCAACGCCAAGGCGGTCGATGTCGAGGCCGAGGAGGACGGGGAAGACGACCGCGCCGGACGCGAAGCCAAGGCCGTGCGTCTGCAGCAGCGCGCCTGGCCGCTGCTCGACATGATGAAACGCGCTGCCGCAGCCGGCAAGGACATCGTCTGGGGCGTCTGAAGCCCGCTGCTGCACCGCTCGACCCACACCGACCCGATATGCCCGACCGCAGCACCCGGGTGATCGCCATTCGCCACGGCGAGACCGACTGGAATGTCGACGCGCGCATCCAGGGCCAGCTCGACCTGCCGCTCAATGCCACCGGCCGCTGGCAGGCGGCGCAGCTCGCGCAGGCGCTTGCCGGCGAGCCGATCGACAGGGTCTACGCCAGCGACCTGTCGCGGGCCTGGGACACGGCCACGGCGATTGCCGCGGGCCGGCCGCTGCACGCCGACCCGGCCCTGCGCGAGCGCGATTTCGGCGCTTTCCAGGGTCTGACCCACGTCGAGATCAGCCGCCGCTGGCCCGACGACAGCCAGCGCTGGCGCGAGCGCGATATCGACTTTGCGCCCGACGGGGGTGAGTCGCTGCGCGTCTTCTACGCGCGCGTCGTCGGCTGCGCCGAAGCGCTGGCAGCGCGCCATCCGGGTCGATCGGTGGCCCTGGTGGCGCACGGCGGCGTGCTCGACTGCCTGTACCGCGCTGCCACCCGTACCGGGCTGCAGGAGCCGCGCACCTGGTCGGTCGGCAATGCCAGCATCAACCGGCTGCGCTTTGGCGACGACGGCTTCGCCCTGGTGGGCTGGTCCGAGAGGGCGCATCTCGAGGGTGCGGTCGATGCACCCGGGGGCGACGAGCCGCCGCCGCGTTGCGCGGACTCGGCATGACCGCGCCCGAGCCTCGGGACCGGCCGAGGCATCCGGCGGGCAACGGGATGCGACTCGTGGTGGCCGCCCACGCCGCTCGGCTGCGCCGCAGCGAAAAGGTGCCCCGGTGACGCCCGCGGCGCAGGTCGGCGATCCGGTCGATGCCATCGACACGCCGGCGCTGGTCGTCGACCTCGACGCGCTCGAGCGCAACGTGGCGACGATGGCCGGCTTCGCCGCGCAGCACGGGCTGCGCTTGCGGCCGCATGCCAAGACGCACAAGAGCGCGCAGATCGCCCGGCTGCAGCGCGCGGCCGGCGCGGTGGGCGTCTGCGTGCAGAAGGTCGGCGAGGCCGAGGCACTGGCCGAAGGCGGCGTCGACGACATCTTCATCAGCAACGAGGTGGTCGCGCCGGCTGCGCTGCAACGGCTGGCCGCGCTGGCCGGGCGGATTCGGCTGGCGGTGGCGGTCGATTCGCTGCTCGGGGTCGAGCGGCTGGCCGAGGCGCTGCGCGCCGCAGGCAGCCGGGCCGAGGTCTTCGTCGAAGTCGACGTCGGCCATGGCCGCTGCGGCGTCGCCCCGGCCGCCGCGGGGGCGCTGGCGCATGCGGTGGTGGCGCACGGGCTGCCGCTCGCCGGCCTGCACGCCTACCAGGGCGGCGCCCAGCACCTGCGCCTGCCGGCCGAACGCGAGGCGGCGGTGCGCACGGCCGCCTCGCGGGCCCGGGCGGCGCAGGCGAGCCTGACCGCCAGCGGCCTCGAATGCCCGCTGATCACCGGTGGCGGTACCGGCAGTTTCGCCTTCGACGCCGCCGAGCGCGTCTGGGGCGAACTGCAGGCGGGCAGCTACGTTTTCATGGACCGCGACTACCGCGACAACCAGGCGGGCGGCGGCGCGCCGGCGTTCGAGCAGGCGCTGTTCGTGCGCAGCCGGGTGATGAGCCGCGGCCTGGCGCATGCCGTCGTCGACGCCGGCCACAAGTCGCATGCGATCGACTCGGGCCCGCCGGCGGTCTGGGGCCGCGACCTGCTCTGGACCTCGGCCAGCGACGAGCACGGCGTCGTCCGCGCCGGCCGCGATGCCTTGCCGGAACTCGGCGAGGCGCTCTGGCTGGTGCCGGGCCATTGCGACCCGACCGTCAACCTCCACGACCACTATGTCGCGGTGCGCGGCGGGCTCGAGAAAGGACGGGTCGAGGCGGTCTGGCCGGTCGACGCACGCGGCTGCGTTCGCTGAAGCCGGTGTGAGCAAACCTGCTGCGCCTCCCGATCACGCCGCTCCGGTGCCCGCCGGACGCCCAGTACGCCTGCGCTCCTGATGCGACCTCGGACCCTGCCCCGTCGCTTGCAGGCTTCGGGGCCTGCACCCGGCGCGTGACGGTCCGCAGGGACTGTCACCTGACCTTCAGCCGCGGCCGAAGTCAGGCGTCGAACAGGCTCGCCGCGCTGCTCGGCGGCACGACGCCGAGGTGGCGGTACGCCGCCAGCGTGGCGATGCGGCCCCGCGGCGTTCGCTGCAGATAGCCCTGCTGGATCAGGTAGGGCTCGATCACGTCCTCGATGGTTCCCGGCTCCTCGCCGATCGCCGCCGCCACGTTGTCCAGGCCGACCGGCCCGCCGTCGAAGCGGTGCACCACGGCTTCGAGCATCTTGCGGTCCATCACGTCGAGGCCCTGCGGGTCGACGTCGAGCATCGCCAGCGCCAGTTCGGCCAGCGCCTTGGTGATGCGGCCGTCGCCCTTGACGTCGGCGTAGTCGCGAACCCGCCGCAGCAGCCGGTTGGCGATGCGCGGCGTGCCGCGCGCGCGCCGCGCCAGCTCGAAGGCGCCATCGCGGTCGATCGGCACCTTCAGCAGCCCGGCGGAACGCTCGACGATCTTCGCCAGCTCGGCCGGCGTGTAGAACTCGAGCCGGGCGACGATGCCGAAGCGGTCGCGCAGCGGGTTGGTCAGCATGCCGGCGCGGGTGGTGGCGCCGACCAGCGTGAACGGCTGCAGGTCGAGCTTGATCGAGCGCGCCGCCGGGCCCTCGCCGATCATGATGTCGATCTGGTAGTCCTCGAGCGCCGGATAGAGGATTTCCTCGACGATCGGGCTCAGGCGGTGGATCTCGTCGATGAAGAGAACGTCGTTGACCTCGAGGTTGGTGAGGATCGCCGCCAGATCCTTGGGCTTTTCGAGCACCGGCCCGGAGGTCTGTCGCAGGTTGACGCCGAGTTCGTAGGCCACGATGTGCGCCAGCGTCGTCTTGCCGAGCCCCGGCGGGCCGAACAGCAGCACGTGGTCCATGGCCTCGGAGCGCATCTTGGCCGCGCCGATGAAGATGTCGAGCTGCTCGCGCGCCTTGGTCTGGCCGATGTACTCGGCCAGCCCCTTCGGTCGCAGCGCGCGTTCGACCGCCTCCTCGTTGGGCGAGGTGGGCGCGGCGCCGACGATCCGCGCTGCGACAGCCGGCGCCGTGCCGCGCCGCGGTGTGCCGAAGTCGTCGGTCTGGATGGTCATGGCCGATTATCGGCATCGGCATCGACAATGCGGGCCGACCCTCCCAGCCCTCGACGACGATGCGAACCCTTCTAACGCTGTTGACTGCCCTGGCGCTCGGCTCGGCACTGCCAGGCGAGGCGGCGCCGGCCGCTGCCGGTCGCGGCTTGCGCATCGAGCAGCCGTACGCCCGTCCGACCGTCGACGGGCAGCCGGGCGGCGCCTACCTGACGATCGAGAATGCCGGCCCGCCCGACCGGCTGGTCGGCATCGGCAGCCGCATCGCCACCGACACCGAACTGCACGAAATGCGCATGGACGGCGACGTGATGCGAATGCGCCGCATCGAGGCGATCGACCTGCCGACCGGCGCCCGGGTGCGGCTCGCGCCCGGTGGGCTGCACGTCATGCTGCTCGGACTCGACGCGCCGCTGCGCGCCGGCCGGCAGTTCGAGCTGACGCTGCAATTCGAGAAGGCAGGGCGTCGCGTGGTCAGCGTGCCGGTGCAGGCGCCGGGAGCCGCCGGGTCGGCCTCGGCACCGCGCAGGCACCGCTGAGCGGGCGGGAATCAGTTACGCGCCTGCGCTTGCCGCCGCAGAAGGTTTATCTGCACGTTTTTAGCGCGCCAGCGACCGCAGCGCGTGCTTGATGCCGTCGCTGACGCCCACGTCGGCCGGCAGCCCCTTCAGCGCAGCCGCGGCCTCGCGTTCGCTGTAGCCCAGCGCGATCAGCGCCTGCAGGATGTCGGCCTGCGCGTCGCCGGCAATCGTCGCCGGCGCGCCGAGCGGATCGCCGAGCTTGCCCTTGAGCTCGAGCAGCAGCCGCTCGGCAGTCTTCTTGCCGATGCCGGGTACCTTGATCAGCCGGCCGCTTTCCTGCAGGCTGACCGCCTGCGCCAGCTCGTCGACGCTGAGCCCGGAAAGGATCGCCAGCGCGGTCCGCGGGCCGACGCCGGCAATCTTCACCAGCAGGCGGAAGGTGGCGCGCTCGTCGTGCGTCAGGAAGCCGAACAGCACCTGCGCGTCCTCGCGGACGATGAAGTGCGTCAGCAGCGTCACCCGCTCGCCGAGGCCGGGCAGGTTGTAGAAGCTGCTCATCGGCACGTCGACTTCGTAGCCGACGCCACCGACATCGACCAGCAGCTGCGGTGGTGACTTGGCGGCGAGCGTTCCGGTCAGGCGTCCGATCATCGGTGGATTATCCGGTGCTGCCCGCTGCGCCATGCGGTCCAGCCGACGGGCACGGCAATGGCTACCGTCGACAATCGCCGCCCAGCGGCGGCCGCCGCAACACCGACCCGGAACGCCTTGATCCTCCGTCACGCCTTCATCCCGCTCGACAACGCCCGGCTCGCCCACGTCTGCGGCAGCATGGATTCGAACCTTCGCAACATCGAGGCCGCGTTCGACGTCAGCATCAGCCGGCGCAACGGCTCGTTCCGCATCGAAGGCGACAAGGCCAAGGCCGAGCGCGCGGTCGGCCTGCTGCAGTCGCTCTACGACCGCGCCGACCAGCCGCTCGCGCCCGAGTCGTTCCAGCTGGCGCTGGTACAGGCAACGACCGAGCCGCGGCGCAACGGCCGCATCGCCCTCGCTGCTGCGCCGGCAGCGGCAGCGATCGAGGCCGAGCCGGTGCTGCGCACCCGCCGCAGCGAACTCGGCGGGCGCACGCCGAACCAGCAGCTCTACCTGCGCAACATCCTCGCGCACGACATCACCTTCGGCATCGGCCCGGCCGGCACCGGCAAGACCTTCCTGGCGGTGGCCTGTGCGGTCGACGCGCTCGAACGCAGTGCGGTGCAGCGGATCATCCTGACGCGGCCGGCGGTCGAGGCCGGCGAGCGGCTCGGTTTCCTGCCTGGCGACCTGTCGCAGAAGGTCGATCCGTACCTGCGGCCGCTCTACGACGCGCTCTACGACCTGATGGGGCTGGAGAAGGTCGGCAAGGCATTCGAGAAGGCGACGATCGAGGTCGCGCCGCTCGCCTTCATGCGCGGCCGCACGCTGAACAACGCCTTCGTCATCCTCGACGAGGCGCAGAACACCACGCCCGAGCAGATGAAGATGTTCCTGACGCGCATCGGCTTCGGCAGCAAGTGCGTCGTCACCGGCGACGTCAGCCAGATCGACCTGCCGCGCGGCTCGGAAAGCGGCCTGATCGACGCCGAACGGGTGTTGAAGCGGGTCAACGGCATTGCGACCACGTACTTCTCGTCGGCAGACGTGGTGCGGCATCCGCTGGTGGCGCGGATCGTCGATGCGTACGACGCGGCGAGGGTGGAAGTCGAGTGACGCGCCGGCGCGGTCCCAGGGTTGCCCGCCCGCTGATGTCATGACCCAGGCGCCCCCGCGTCAACGCGTGACCCTGTCGCTGCAGTTTGCGAACGATGCGACGGCCAAATCCCACCGCGCAGCCCTGCCGCGGGCGAAGGTTGGCCGCTGGTTGCGAACCGCGGTCGAGGGTGCGTCTGAGTTCACTGTCCGCATCGTCGGACTCGATGAAGGCCAGGCGCTGAACCGCGACTACCGCTCCAAGGACTATCCGACCAACGTCCTGACCTTCGACTACAGCCGCGAGCCGGTGGTCGTTGCCGACCTGGTGCTGTGCGCGCCGGTCGTCGAGCGCGAGGCCAGCGAACAGGGCGTCAGCCTGGAAGCCCACTACGCGCACCTGGTCGTCCATGGCGCGCTGCATGCGCAGGGCCACGACCACGAGTCCGACGACGAAGCGCAGGCGATGGAAGCGCTGGAAACCGAAATCCTCGCCCGGCTCGGCCATGCCGACCCCTACGCCCCGTCGGTCTGATCGACGCCCCGCAGCCGCCCAGCCGCACCGCCAGACTTGCGCGCGGGCCACAGCACCGACCCCAGCGCCACGCCCATCAGGATCAGTGCGGCACCGTCCTGCCAGTGCAGCGTCTCGCCGAGCCACCAGGCGCCCGACACGGTGCCGAGCACGGGAATCATCATCACCGACAGCGTCGATGCAGCGGGCGGCACGCTGCGCGCGAGCAGCAGCCAGACCGGCTGCGCGAAGCCGAAGATCAGCAGCGCGTTGTAGGCGATCGCAGCCCAGGTCGTCGGCGTCGGCGCGCGCCACTGCTTCGATTCGAGCAACACCGCCAGCAGCGTCATCACGCAGGTCGTGATCAGCGTCATCCACCAGGCGATCGCCAGCGTCGGCAGTTCGAGCCGCGTACGGCGCAGCTGCTGCGTTCCCACCGCCCACACCGCGGCCGCGAACAGCATCCCCGCCGCGCCCCACGGCCGCCCGGCGAGCACGCCGAGCTCGTGCCACAGCAGCAGGCCGACGCCGCCGGCAGCGGCCGCGACGCCCGACCATTGGCGGGCACCCAGCTCTTCGCGGTAGAGCCAGACGCCGATCAGCGCCGAGAAGATCGGCATCGTGTAGCCGAGGATCGCCGCCCGCCCCGAGGAAAGCGCCTGCAAGGCGACGATCGCCACGACGTGCCAGACGATCATGTTGGTCAGCGTCAGCCGGCCGAGTTCGCGCCAGTCGCGACGCGGCACCGCCAGCGCAACGCCGAAACGGCGGGTGACCGCAAACAGCACCGGCAGCCCGAGCACCAGCGACAGCGCGCGGAAGCTGAGCGGCGGGAAATCGCTTACCGCGGCCTTCATCACCGGCCAGTTGAAGCCCCACGCGAGCGTCAGCATGAGCAGCAGCAAAAGCTGCCGTCGCGTGAAGCTGGCTGCCGGAGTCGGGGTCAATGCGGGCCTTCGAGGAAGCGCTTGCGCCGGAAGGAGAGGCTCGGGCCGATGCGCACGGCCAGCCTGGCGACGCGGTCCCGCCGTCGAACCGAACGCTCGCGAGCCAGCCCCCGGTGACGGGGCCGAGGCAGGGGCTCGGGCTGCGCGTCGAGCGCGACAAGGCGCTCGCCCCCGAGCTGGAAGGCGCGCATCCGGGCCCTCAGCCCCGTCGCAGCAGGCGCGCCGCGTCGAGCGCGAAGTAGGTCAGCACGCCGTCGGCGCCGGCGCGCTTGAAGGCCAGCAGGCTTTCCATCATCGCGGCGTCGTGGTCGAGCCAGCCGTTGGCCGCGGCCGCCTTCAGCATCGCGTACTCGCCGCTCACCTGGTAGGCGAAGGTCGGCACGCGGAATTCGTCCTTCACGCGGCGGACGATGTCGAGGTAGGGCATGCCGGGCTTGACCATCACCATGTCGGCGCCTTCGGCGAGGTCGAGCGCCACCTCGCGCAGCGCCTCGTCGCTGTTGCCCGGGTCCATCTGATAGACCTTCTTGTTGCTCTTGCCGAGGTTGGCCGCCGAGCCGACGGCGTCGCGGAACGGGCCGTAGAAGGCGCTCGCGTACTTGGCGCTGTAGGCCATGATCCGGGTGTGGATCAGGCCGCGCGACTCGAGCGCGGCGCGGATCGCGCCGATGCGGCCGTCCATCATGTCGCTCGGCGCGACGATGTCGACGCCGGCTTCGGCCTGCACCAGCGCCTGGCGGGTCAGCACCTCGACCGTCTCGTCGTTGACGATGTAGCCGCTGGCGTCGAGCAGGCCGTCCTGGCCGTGGCTGGTGTAGGGATCGAGCGCGACGTCGGTCATCAGGCCGAGTTCGGGGAAACGCCGCTTCAGCTCGCGGACGACGCGCGGCACCAGGCCTTCGGGGTTGAGCGCCTCGCGGCCGTCGTCGGTCTTCAGCGCCGGGTCGATGACCGGGAACAGCGCCATCACCGGAATGCCGAGCGCGACGCATTCCTCGGCGACGGGCAGCAGGCGGTCGAGGCTGAGCCGCTGCACGCCGGGCATCGAGGCGACGTCCTGCGTCAGCCGCTCGCCGTCGAGCACGAAGACCGGCAGGATCAGGTCGCTGGGGTCGAGCCGGTGCTCGCGCACCAGGGCGCGGGTCGAATGCGTCGCGGCGCAGGCGGCGCGGGCGGCTGGCGGGGAACGGCGGGGGCGTGTGCACGGCGCTGGCGGGGTGGCGCCGCCCGGGGCCGGACGGCAGGACTGCAATCGGCCGATCATAGTGAGCGGGCTGCCCCCACCGATGCCGCGGGCGGCGCTGCCGCGGGGCCGGGACGCCGACGGCACGCTCGCGATAATCGGCCGATGCTCTGGGTCAAGGCCTTTCACATCGTCTTCGTCGCCAGCTGGTTCGCGGGCCTTTTCTACCTGCCGCGGCTGTTCGTCAACCTGGCGGCTGTCCCGGCCGACAGCCACGCCGAGCGCGAGCGGCTGCTGCTGATGGCGCGCAGGCTCTACCGCTTCATGGAGCCTGCTGATGGTGCCGGCGCTGGCGCTCGGCCTGGTGCTCTGGCTGGCACTACGGCATCGGCCGCGGCCGAAGGCAATGGCTGGCTGCACGCCAAGCTGCTGCTGGTGGTGGCGGCGATCGGCTACCACCACGCCTGCCGGTCGCTGCTGCGCCGCTTCGAGCAGTTGGCCAACCGGCGCAGCGAACGCTGGTTCCGCGTCTTCAACGAAGGCGCCGTGCTGCTCTTCACCGCCATCGTCGTGCTGGTGGTCGTCAAGCCGTTCTGATGTCGACGTCGCGCCATCGCAGCTCGGCCATGCCGCTGGCCGTGGCTGTATGCGGCGCTGATCGTCTACGCCAGCCTCTATCCGTTCAGCGGCTGGCGGCTGTCCGGGTCACGGCCTGCTCGACTTCCTGGCGCGGCCGTGGCCGCGCTGGTGGACGGCTTTCGACCTGGTCGCCAACCTGCTCGGCTACGTGCCGCTCGGCGCGCTCGTCTTCGTGGCGCTGCGTGCGCAGCGGCACGCCGGCAGGCCGCGCCTGGCGCGGTGGCGGTGCTGGTCGGCGCGGGGCTGTCGTTCACCATCGAGACTGCTGCAGAACTTCCTGCCGCAGCGGATCCCGTCGAACGTCGACCTGGCGCTGAACACGGCGGGAGCGGCGATCGGCGCGTCGCTCGGCGCGCTGGTCAACGCCAGGGCGGCGTCGAGCGCTGGCAGACGCTGCGCGACCGCTGGTTCGCCAGCCGCAGCGCCGGCGGCATTGCCGCTGCTGGTGCTCTGGCCGGTCGGCCTGCTGTTTCCGACTGCCGCTGCCGCTCGGCAGTCGGGCAGGTGCTGGTGCGCACGCGCGACGCCTTGTGGAGCGTGATGCAGGACACCTCGGCCGCCGCCTGGGCCGAGGAGTGGCTGGCGCCGCACGCCGGACCCACCGGCGCTGGCCCCGGCGGCCGAGTGGCTGCTGGTTGCGCTCGGCCTGCTCGCGCCGTGCCTGGTCGGCTTCTCGATCACCTTGCCGGGTGGCGGCGGGTCGTGCTGGCGCTGCTGCTCGGCGCCACCGGCGTCGCCAGCACGACGCTGTCGACGGCGCTCAACTTCGGCCCGGACACATGCCTTCGCCTGGGCGACGCCGAAGACGCTTTCGGCGCTGCTGGCGGCACTTGCCGTCGCGATGGCGCTGGCCCGCCTGCCGCGCCGGGCGGTTGCCGCCGGTGCGGGCTGATCGCGCTGACCGCGCTGGTGGTGCTGGTCGCGCAGGCGCCCGCCGATCCGTATTTCGCGCAGAGCCTGCAGGCCTGGGAGCAGGGACGCTTCATCCGCTTCCACGGCGCTGCGCAGTGGGTCGGCTGGCTCTGGCCGTATGCGGCGATCGCCTACCTGCTGGCGATGTCGAGCCTGCGGCCGGAGCGCCGAACGGCGCCGCCCAGCGCCTAAAATCGCCGGGATGAGCTACTACGAGCGGCACATCTTCTTCTGCCTGAACCAGCGCGACAAGGGCGAGGACTCATGCGCCGCCACCAGGCGCAGGCGGGCTTCGACCACTGCAAGTCGCGCGTCAAGGCCGAGAAGCTGGCACGGCCCGGGCGGCATCCGCGTCAACAAGGCCGGCTGCCTCGACCGCTGCGCCGGCGGCCCGGTCGCCGTGGTCTATCCGGAAGGCGTCTGGTACACCTTTGTCGACGACGACGACATCGACGAGATCGTCGACTCGCACCTGAAGCAGCGGTCGCGTCGTCGAGCGCCTGCTGCTGCCCGCCGACGTCGGCCGATGAACGTGCGCAATGACGCCTGCGCCGTCTGATCGACGGACCCGGCCGGGCGCATCGAGTGCGCCATCGATGCCCCTGCCGGCAGCGCCGCGCGGGCGTGGCGGTGGTCTGCCATCCGCATCCGCAGTTCGGCGGCACGATGGACAACAAGGTCGTGCAGACGCTCGCCCGTGCCGTGCTTGCAGCTCGGCTGGCGCAGCGTGCGCTTCAACTTCCGCGGCGTCGGCGCATCCGAAGGCGCCTGGGACGAGGGGCGTGGCGAGGTCGACGATGCGCTGGCGGTGATTGCTGCCGCGCGCAGCGACGACGGTGCCGCGGCGCTGCCGCTGCTGCTGGCAGGCTTTTCGTTCGGCGGCTATGTCGCCGCACAGGCAGCCTCGATGCTGCCCGAAGGCACGCGCGCCCGGCGGCTGGTGCTGGTCGGGCCGTCGACGCAGAAGCCAGCAGGTGCCGCCGGTGCCCGCCGACACCGTCGTCGTCCATGGCGAGACCGACGAGGTCGTGCCGCTTGCAGCCACGCTCGACTGGGCCCGCCCGCAGGCGCTGCCGGTCATCGTGTTGCCCGGCGTCGGGCATTTCTTCCATGGCCAGCTGCCGCTGCTGAAAAGCGTCGTCGTCCAGCAACTCCAGTCGCCCAGGGTCTGAGCGGCCCCGTTCCAGCCACGGGTCGCCACCGATCCGCGCGCCACTCTCTGAATTGCATTCCATGATCTTCATGCATCGTCGCCTGCCTGTTCTGGCCCGTTGGACGGGTTCGTTGTTGCTCGGTGTGGCGCTGGCGTTGCCCGCCGTGGCGCAGGCGCTGCAGCCGCCGGAAATCGCCGCCAAGAGCTACCTGCTGCTCGACCTGACCAGCCACCAGACGCTCGCCGAGCGCGATGCCGACGCGCCGGCCGACCCGGCGTCGCTGACCAAGCTGATGACGGCCTACGTGGTCTTCGCCGCGCTCCGCGACAAGAAGCTGACGCTCGAGCAGCAGCTGCCGGTTTCGCAGCGCGCCTGGGAGCGAGCGCAAGGGCGGCGGCTCGCTGATGTTCATCGACACGACGATGACGCCGAAGGTCGACGAGCTGCTGCGCGGGCATGATCGTGCAGAGCGGCAACGACGCCTCGGTGGCGCTGGCCGAAGGCGTCGGCGGCACGCTCGAGGAGTTCGTCGCCGATGATGAACCGCCAGGCGCAGGCCTGGGGGCTGAAGAACACCACCTTCAAGAACGTCACCGGGCTGACCGAGCCGGGCCACCGCAGCAGCGCGCGCGACCTGGCGTCGATCGCCGCGCACATCATCCGCGACTTCCCCGAGTTCTACGCCCTACTACTCGATCAAGCGAGTACAAGTACAACAACATCACCCAGCCCAACCGCAACCTGCTGCTGCGCCGCGACCCGACCGTCGACGGCATGAAGACCGGCTACACCGAGGCGGCCGGCTACTGCCTGATGGCCACGCGCGCAGCGCGAATTCCCGAACCTCGGCGCCGGCCGGCAATGCCGCTGGCAAGCGCCGGCTGCTGAGCGTGGTGCTCGAACACGGCGTCGATGGAGGCGCGCGCCAACGAGAGCCAGAAGCTGCTGAACTGGGGCTACCAGGCGTTCGACGCGGTGCGCCTGTTCGACGCACGGCAAGCCGATCGTCGACGCCGCCGGTCTGGAAGGGCAGCGCCAACCGAGGCCAAGCTCGGCGCGGCCAGGCGGTCTATCGTCAGCGTGCCCAAGGGCGAGGGCGGCAAGCTGCAGACGCAAGGTCGAGCGCACCGACCCGCTGGTCGCGCCGCTGGCCAAGGGCCAGCGCGTCGGCACGCATCAAGGTCACCACCGCCGCCGGCGCGCCGGTGCGTCGAGCGTGCCGCTGGTGGTGCTCGAGCCGGTCGCCGAGGCCGGCATCTTCGGCCGCGCCTGGGATGCGCTGCGCCTGTGGATCAAGTAAGCTCGCACAGTGCCCAAGGAGCCTTCGATGCAGGACCTGCCCGACACCCTGTGCTACCTGAACGGCGAGTTCTGCCGCTGCGCAGGCCAAGGTCTCGGTGCTCGACCGCGGCTTCATCTTCGGCGACGGCATCTACGAGGTCGTGCCGGTCTACGGCGGCAAGCTGTTCCGCTTCGACGAGCACATGGCGCGGCTGGAACGCAGCCTGGCCAAGCTGCGCATCGCCAATCCGCTGGGCCGCGACGAGTGGCTTGCGCGCTGCGCGCCGGCTGGTCGACGCGCTGGCAGAACGCAACGGGCGCGCCGGACCAGCTCGTCTACATCCAGGTCACGCGCGGCGTCGCGCCGCGCGACCACGTCATGCCGAGCGGCATCGAGCCGACGGTGTTCATGATGGCCAACCCGATGAAGCCGCCGACGCGCCGAGCAGCGCCACCAGGGCGTGGCCTGCGTCACGGCGCGCGACTTCCGCTGGGAGCGCGGCGACATCAAGAGCATCTCGCTGCTCGGCAACGTGCTGGCGCGGCAGATCTCGGCCGACCACGGCGCGCTCGAGACGATCATGTTCCGCGACGGCTTCCTCACCGAGGCGGCGGCGCAGCAACGTCTGGGTCGTGCACGAAGGCGCGCTGCTCGGCCCGCCGAAGAGCGAGCATGTGCTCGAAGGCATCCGCTACGAGCTGCTCCGCGAGCTGTGCGAGGAGGACGGCATCGCCTTCAACCTGCGGCCGATCGCCGAGGCCGAGGTCACGGCGCGCCGACGAGGTGCTGCTCAGCTCGGCCACCAAGGAGGTGCTGCCGGTGACGCTGCTCGACGGCGAGCCGGTCGGCCACGGCGCGCTGCGCGGCAAGCCCGGGCCGGTCTATGCGCGGCTGTACGAGGCCTACCAGCGCGCCAAGAGCGTGCAGTCGATCTAGCGCGGCGCCTTGGCCGAGCGCGCCGACCGGATCACCATGCCTGCTGCCGAGCCCTCGCTGATCGAGTACCCGTGCGCCTTTCCGATCAAGGTGATGGGCGCTCAATGTCGACGGCTTCGTTGCGGCGTGACGCTGATCGCGCGGCAGTTCGACCCGCAGTTCGATGCGGCGACGATCGAGTTGCGGCCGAGCAAGGCCGCAAGTACCTCGGCCTGACGCTGACCGTCACGGCGACCAGCCGCGAGCAGCTCGACGAGCTGTACCGCACGCTGTCGACGCATCCGATGGTCAAGGTGGTGCTTTGAGGCGGGGTGGCTGAGGTCGACGCGCCTGCCAGCCCCGCCGCAGTGACGGTGCGTCCGCTGCTGCGCCGGCTGGGCCGGGTCGATTACGCGGTGACGGCCGAGGCGATGCGCGCCATCACCGAGACGCGCGACGCGCAGACTGCCGACGAGATCTGGCTTTGCGAGCATCCGCCGGTCTACACGCAGGGACTCGCGGGCCGCCCCGAGCATGTCCTCGACGCGGCCGGGATCGCGGTGGTGCAGAGCAACCGGGGCGGGCAGGTGACCTACCACGGGCCGGGGCAGGTGGTGGCCTATCCGCTGATCGACCTGCGGCGGCTCGGCATCTATGTCAAGGAATACGTCTTCCGCCTCGAGCAGGCCGTGCTGGCGACGCTGTCCGCCTACGGCGTCACCGGGCACCGCGTCGACGGCGCGCCGGGCATCTACGTCGCCGTTGCCGACCCCGCCGGCCATGCGATCCACCGCACCGCGCCAGGCGCCGACCGCTTTGCCGGGCTCGGCAAGATCGCCGCGCTCGGCATCAAGGTGAGCCGCCATTGCACCTACCACGGCGTGGCCCTGAACGTTGCCATGGACCTGCGGCCCTTCGAGCGTATCGACCCCTGCGGCTACCCCGGGCTGCGGACGCTCGACTTTTCTACAATCGGCGTCCCTGTCCAGCCGTCCGCGGTTGCCGAAACCTTCGGCGACAAGCTCGCGACATACCTGAGCCCCTGACCTCCTGCACCGGCAGTCTGCCCATGACAACCGAAAACACGCTCCCGGTCTACGACGCCACCGTCAAGCAGAAGGCACAGGCCAAGACGGCGCGCATCCCGATCAAGGTCGTCGCCGCGGAAACGTTGAAGAAGCCCGACTGGATACGCGTCAAGGCGGGCTCTCCGAGCAGCCGCTTCTACGAGATCAAGCAGATCCTGCGCGAGCACCGCCTGCACACGGTCTGTGAAGAAGCCTCTTGCCCGAACATCGGCGAGTGTTTCGGCAAGGGCACGGCGACCTTCATGATCATGGGCGACAAGTGCACCCGGCGCTGCCCGTTCTGCGACGTCGGCCATGGCCGGCCGGATCCGCTCGACGTCGACGAGCCGCTCAACCTGGCGAAAACGATTGCAGCCCTGCGCCTGAAGTACGTCGTGATCACCAGCGTGGACCGCGACGACCTGCGCGACGGCGGCGCCGGCCACTTCGTCGAGTGCATCCGCCGGACGCGCGAACTCTCGCCGCAGACGCAGATCGAGATCCTGACGCCCGACTTCCGCGGCCGGGTCGACCGCGCGCTCGACATCCTCAAGGCGGCGCCGCCCGATGTCATGAACCACAACCTGGAAACCACGCCGCGCCTCTACAAGGAGGCCCGGCCCGGCTCGGACTACCAGGTCAGCCTGGACCTGCTGAAACGCTTCAAGGAATTCGCGCCGCATGTGCCGACGAAAAGCGGTGTGATGGTCGGCCTCGGCGAAACCGATGAAGAGATCCTCCAGGTGATGCGCGACATGCGCGAGCACCGTATCGACATGCTGACGATCGGCCAGTACCTTGCGCCGAGCGGCCACCACCTGCCCGTGCGGCGCTACGTGCACCCGGACACGTTCCGGATGTTCGAGCGCGAAGCGGCGGCCATGGGCTTTTCGCACGCTGCGGTCGGCGCAATGGTTCGCAGCAGCTATCACGCCGACGAGCAGGCGGCGGCTTCGGGCCTGGTGGCCGAAGAACGTGCGGCGGGTTGAGCGGCGCTGAGCCTGCCGGCCTGCTCAGGCTTCGGCCAGCAGCTTCTCGACCAGCCGATGGAGCGCCGCGAAATCGGGCTGACCGACATAACGCTTGACGATTTCGCCTCGCTTGTTGATCAGCACGCTGGTCGGAGTCAACTGCACATCGCCGAAGCTGCGGGCGATCTGCCCGCTGCGGTCGATCGTCACCTGAAAGGGCAGCTGCCGCGTCTGCGCGAAGTTGGCGACGTAGTCCGGCGTGTCGTAGCTCATGGCCACGGCGATCGTGTCGAAGCCGCGCTGCTGGAACTTGCGATGCGTGGCAGCCAGTTCAGGCATCTCCTTGACGCAGGTGACGCAACTGGTGGCCCAGAAGTTCACGAGCACCACCTTGCCCTGCAGGTCGCTCAGCTGCGCCCGGCTGCCGTCGAGTCGGGTGTATTCGACGGCCGGGGCGGCGGTGCTGTTGCCGACCGCGAGCCAGGCACCACCGCCGATCAGAAGGGCCGCGGCAGCGGCGGCAAGGGTGTGCAGAGTCTTCATGATCGGGCCATGGATGGAGTGGGTCGAGTCTACGGGAGCGCTCCCTGTGCTGCTGGGGGCAGGGCAATGCCCGCCGGCGGCGTGCAGACGGCACGCCGAAACGGCAGATCCGTGCGGCGACGTGCCTGGTCTGCGATCTGCGCCGCAACACTGGTTGGCTGCACACCGACGCTCAACTGGCGCGATGTGCCGATCGGGGCCACCGGTCTTCAGGCGCTCTTTCCGTGCAAGCCGCAGCATGCCCGGCGCTCGGCACCGGGCGGTGCTGTGGGAGGCAGCGAGCTGTGGTCATGCCAAGGCGGCGAGTGGACCTTTGCCGTCGCGCAGAGCGAGCTGGGCACGGCGGCCGACGCGGACAAGGCCGTTGCAGCCATGCGGGCATCCCTGGCGTTGCACGCGGGTGGCAGCGAAAGCTCGATGCAGGCGGTACCGCTTTCGGGTTCGAACGGCCCCGCCATGCGGTTGCTAATCCGGGGTCGCTCGGCTGCCGGAGCGCCCCTGGAAGTTCAGGCGCAGCTGTTTGCGCGCCGCGACACGGTCGTGCAGGCCAGCGTTGTCGGCAAGACGGCACTGCCGCCGGAAGCGGCGGCCAGCTTCTTCGAAGGGCTGCGCTGGGCCGGCTTGCAGTGAGCGCATGCAAGGTCCGGTGGACGCGACGCTGGGCGGCCGGATAATGGACAGATGGTCGGCCTGTTGATCATTGCGCATGCGCCGCTGGCCTCGGCCCTGCGGGCCGTGGCGCAGCACACATTTCCCGAATGTGCGAGCCGACTCGTCGCGCTCGATGTCACGCCCGACATGTCGCCCGAAGACATCGCATGCCTTGCCTCGGACCTGCTCGAGCAGGTCCGCGACCCCGACGCGCTGGTCTTCTCCGATGTCTTCGGCGCCACGCCTTGCAATGTGGCGCACAGGCTGGCCGGGCTCGTCACGGGTGGCGAGGTGCGGGTCGTGGCCGGTGTCAATGTTCCGATGCTCTGGCGCTCGCTTTGTTATGCAGGCGACACTGTGGACGTGCTGGCCGCGCGAGCAGTCGCCAGCGGCAACCAGGGTGTCCTCCAGCTGATCAGTGCGAAGCCGCAGAACCAGCCCACCAGCCTCGTTCCCCATGATCAAGAGATCGGTCACCATCAGCAATAAGTTGGGGCTGCATGCGCGCGCCTCGGCGAAGCTCAGCAAGCTCGCCGGCAGCTTTGCCTGCGAAGTGTTCATGGCGCGCGGCAGCCGGCGGGTGAATGCCAAGAGCATCATGGGCGTGATGATGTTGGCGGCAGGCATGGGTGTGCTGATCGAGCTCGAAACGGACGGCGTCGACGAGGCTCCGGCAATGGAGGCGTTGCTGGCGCTGGTCAACGACAAGTTCGGCGAAGGACAGTAGCCGCAGCTGACTGCACGAGTCCCGCGATGGCGTCAGCGGCCCAGGCGACGCCCTGCACTGCTAGCATCGGTCGCATGAGCGTCCAGCTGTTCGGGCTTCCCGTCTCCCGGGGTGTTGCCATCGGTCGGGCGGTGCTGATTGCATCGAGCCGGCTCGACGTGGCGCATTACTTTGTCGAGGAAGGTCGTGTGGCTGCGGAAATCGAGCGGCTGCGCGTGGCTCGCGACGCCGTTGCGATCGACCTGCAGGTGCTCCAGCGTGACTTGCCGGCCGATGCGCCGGCCGAGTTGTCGGCCTTGCTCGACGTGCACCTGATGCTGCTGCACGATGAGTCGCTCGCGGGCGCAACCAAGGCGTGGGTCAGCAACCGTCACTACAACGCCGAGTGGGCGCTCTCGGCGCAGCTCGAGGTTCTGGCGCGTCAGTTCGACGAGATGGAGGACGATTACCTGCGCGAGCGCAAGGCCGACCTCGAACAGGTGGTCGAACTGGTCATCCGTCAGCTCTCGCATGGTGCCGCGACCTCGTTGGATGCGCAGGGAGATGCCCGCGGCTACCTGATCGATGGACGCGCTGCGCCCGGCGAGGATCCGCTGGTTCTGGTCGCCAACGACATTGCGCCCGCCGACATGCTGCGCTTCAAGGGCAGCGTCTTCACCGGGTTTGTCACCGATGTCGGCGGGACGACCTCGCACACGGCGATCGTCGCCCGCAGTCTCGATATTCCCGCAGTCGTCGGTGCCCGCGAGGCCAGCCGCATCATCCGGCAGGACGACTGGCTGGTGATCGATGGCGATGCCGGGGTCGTCATCGTCAACGCGCCGCCGATCGTCCTCGAGGAGTACCGATTCCGGCAACGGGAGATCGACCTCGAGCGCCTGCGGTTGTTGCGCTTGCGACATACGCCGGCAGTCACGCTGGACGGGGAATCGGTGGAGCTGCTTGCCAACATCGAGCTGCCTGCTGACGCCGGGGCAGCCATGGACGCGGGGGCGGTCGGCGTCGGACTGTTCCGCAGCGAGTTCCTGTTCATGAATCGCAACGGCGAGCTGCCGGACGAGGACGAGCAGTACGCCGCCTATCGCAATGCAGTCGAGGCGATGAACGGCCTGCCGGTGACCATCCGCACCGTCGACATCGGGGCCGACAAGCCGCTCGACCGGATGACGGTGAGCGAACTGCGCCACGAGCACGCGCTGAATCCCGCACTCGGCCTGAGGGCGATCCGGTGGAGCATTTCCGAACCCGGCATGTTCCGCCAGCAGCTGCGGGCGATCCTGCGTGCAAGCGCCCACGGCAAGGTGCGGATCCTGATACCCATGGTCGCGCAACTGCGCGAGATCCGGCTGACCGTCGAGGCCTTGGCGCGGGCCAAGCAGCAACTGCTCGAGACCGGGCGGGCGTTCAACGACGTCGAGCTCGGCGCCATGATCGAAGTGCCGGCGGCGGCGTTGATGTTGCCGACGATCCTGAAGCACTTCGACTTCGTCTCGATCGGCACCAACGACCTGATTCAGTACACCTTGGCGATCGACCGTTCCGACGAGACCGTGTCGCATCTCTACGACCCCTGGCACCCGGCCGTGTTGAGGCTGATAGAAGCCACGATCCGCTCCGCACGCGCGCGCCGGAAAGCGGTCTCCGTCTGCGGCGAAATGGCTGGCGATCCGGCCTTTACCGAGCTTCTGCTCGGCATGGGGCTGCGAAGCTTCTCGATGCACCCGGCACAAATCCTTGCCGTGAAGCAACGTGTTCTGCGAGCCGACACGCGCAAGCTGGCCGGTCGCCTGGACGCGGCCCTCGCCCAGGATGACCCGGCGGCGATCAAGCAACTCCTTGGCACGCCACTCGCCGAAGAAACGGCGCGATGACTTGTGAGGGCCATTGAGCTGTGCTACAGTCGTGGGCTTCGCTGATGACACATGGCGAATCGCCCAGGCGGTCGGGGCGAGCTGGAAAAAATATCCAGCAAGTTGACGAAGGGTTATTCTTCTGATACAGTCCCATCTCTTCGTTGTGCAGTGCACCTCGAAACCGCTACCAAGCGAGTTCTTTAAAAAACTGACAGTCGATAAGTGTGGGCGTGAGGGGGGAGGGGTGCTTTGGCGAGCTTAGGGATTTATCTCTGGGTTTGTCGAGGTCTTCTGGACCTTAAACGCTCACTGAAATGAAGCTTAGTTAGTGTTAAAGCTAGCTGGGGTTCACTTCAATTCTTTGGGCAGAGATATACATAGA
>CAWGXZ010000001.1:0-436026 GCA_963826695.1 uncultured beta proteobacterium | reverse complement strand
ATATTTCACGAGTGAAGCCGAAGTGACGCTGCAGGCGACGTTAGGAGCGCAGCGGGCCATCGAGATGGGTTCCTGTGCTGCTGGAAGTGGTCCGTGCTGATTTCGGACGTACTACCCCCTTACCCCCGTTGTTTGTCAGCGTGCCGGGAACAGCACTCGACGGGGATCAGGGGGCCAGCGCGTGCGCGGCGCTGATGAAGACATGCTTCATCGGATGAGCCGATGCCAGCAGCACCCGCACGCGGCGGGTGTTGCGCACGATGGCCGCGCCGATCTTGAGCAGCTTGGTGCGGATCGTGGCGGTGCAGGCCTGTGCGAGCTCGGTGCCTTGAGGCCCAGGCGGCGCAGGTTGATCATCAAGGTGTATGCCAGCGCGGCCAGCAGCAGACGCAGCTGATTGGCCTGGAAGCGATGGCAACTCGCACGTCGGCCGAACAGATCCAGCTGCGCCTCCTTGATTCGGTTCTCGGCCTCGCCCCGTGCGCAATACCGCCGCTCGTACAGCGCCTTGGGCGAGCCCGGCAGATTGGTGACGATGAAGCGCGGGTTGGCGCCTTGCTCGCCATGCTCGAGCCGAGCGATGACGCGCCGCTCCCTGTCCCAGGTGCGCGCCGCGTAGTCGAACTCGCCGAACATGCGTTGCTTGGTCTTCTTGGCCGCGTACTGATCGGCCAGCGCCATCTCGGCCAATTCCACCTCCTGAGCCAGGCGCGAATTCTTCTGCAACCCGATGATGTAGCTGACGCCCCAGCGCTCCAGGCGGCGCAGTACGCGGGGGCGGCAGAAGCCTGAGTCGGCTCGCACGATGATCTTCGTCTTCGGCCAAGCGCGGCGCAGTGGCACCAGCAGCCGCTTGATCAGCGCGCTCGTCACGCTGGCCGGGTCACGGTCGCTGGGCCGCAGCACGCACGCCAGCATGTCCTGGCCTGCGAAGACGTACAGCGGCAAGTAGCAGTAGTTGTCGTAGTAGGCGTTGAAGTGCCCGCGCTCCTGTTCGCCGTGCAGCGGCACGTGCGTGGCATCGATGTCGAGCACCAACTCCCGCGGTGCCTTGGCATGGCTGGCGATGAACTGCTGCATCAGCACTTTGTGGAGCGCTGCAGCATGCTCGGGCGTTGCACCGGTTTCGAGGCGGCTCAGCGTGGGTGCCGAGCCCAATGGCTCGGCACGACCCACGGCCGTCTGCATCACCAGATCATTGCGCAGCACGTTGTGATCGCAGACATCGGACCAGCCCAGGCACAGGCCGTAGATGCGCTGCGCCAACAGACTGTGCACGCTGTGCTGGACGCTCGCGCTGCGGCGCTCATCGCCAAATGCCCGGGCCGCGGCATGGGTCAGCCCGAGTCGTTCGTCGACTTGCTTGAGCAGCAGCACACCGCCATCACTGACGATGTCGCCGCCATCAAATGCAGCCTCGATGACTCGCCTTCCGACTCGTCCGAACTCCACACGCTCATCGGTACACTTTGGCATCGGCAGTCCTCGGTTTTCATCGGCGTCAGATACCTATGAAAACGCGCCTCGGCACGAGGCTGCCGACCTCGTGCTCGTGAAATATCCGGGCTAGGAGCCTGTCGGGCATCGGGTCGGGCCCGCGTTGGGCCGGAAAAGGGGCTCAGCTTAGGCGCAAAGCGCAGCCGGGTTGGACATCCGGCGAGCATTTGCAACGACGGTTCAGCCCCTTTTCCGGCGCGAGCCCGACCCAAAGCCCGACAGGCTCCTGGACCATCCCAGGTGGCGGCTGGGCCGATCGAAAGCAAGGGCCGACGCCGCTGCGGGCAAACCGTTCTAATGCGGCCTCCACGGTTGCAGGAACTCTCGATGAAACTCTATTACAGCCCCGGTGCCTGTTCGCTTGCGCCGCATATCGCACTGCGCGAGGCCGGCCTCGACTTCGAGCCGGTGCTCGCCCCGACCAAGACGCACCGCCTCGAGGACGGCACCGACTTCTACACGATCAATCCACGCGGCTACGTTCCGTTGCTCGAGCTCGACGACGGCGAGCGGCTGACCGAGGTGGCCGTTCTCCTGCAATACATCGCCGACCAGGCGCCCGGCAAGCAGCTCGCACCGGCCGTGGGAACGATGGCTCGCTGGCGCTTGCTGGAGTGGCTCAACTTCATCAGCAGCGAAATCCACAAGGGCTTTTCGCCGCTGTTCAATCCCGACATGCCCGACGAGGCCAAGCAGCTCGCCAAGACCAAGCTGCATTCCCGGCTCGGCTGGGTCGACGGCGAACTGGCCGGCAAGGATTACCTGCTGGGAACCGACTTCAGCGTGGCCGACGCCTATCTCTACACCGTCGGCCGCTGGGCGGAACGCGTCGGCGTCGATCTCGAACCGTTTGCCGCCGTGCGGGCGCACCAGGCGCGTGTCGGCGAGCGGCCGGCCGTGCGCCAGGCACTGCAGCACGAAGGCCTGGGCTGAGGACAGGGTGTGCGTCGGTGCTTCAGCGCTGCGCACGCCAGCAGCGGCGCTGCCGGCAGCGCTCGATACGCGGATACGCGGCACCGGTGGCCGAACCGATCGCCCAGACCGGCGGCCCGCCAGACCCGCAGCAGCACATGGCCGAGTGCCCGACGCAGGATCCGGGCGTTGAGGTCGGCCCGCATCTTCGACGCCGGGTGCCGGCATTCGGTCTGCCGTTCCCATTGGCACCGGCCGAGCGGCCTGCGATGAACATGCAAGCAGAAGGAAATCGATGACACCCCGCCTTTCCGTTCCCAAGGACCGACTCAAGTTCGTCCTGCTCGAAGGTATCCACGCGTCGGCGCTCGACGTGTTGCGCGAGGATGGCTACACCGCGATCGAGACCTCGCCGCGCGCGCTTGCCGGCGACGAGCTGAGGGCCGCCCTTGCCGACGCGCATTTCCTCGGCATCCGCTCGCGCACGCAGATCACCGACGAGGTGCTGCAGCATGCGCCCAAGCTGGCGGCGATCGGCTGCTTCTGCATCGGCACCAACCAGGTCGACCTCGTCGCCGCGGCGCGGCGCGGCATTCCGGTCTTCAATGCGCCTTTCTCCAACACCCGCAGCGTTGCCGAACTGGTGCTGGCCGAGATCATCATGCTGATGCGCGGCATTCCCGAGAAGAACGCCATCCTGCACCGCGGCGGCTGGGTGAAGAGCGCCGCGCATTCGTACGAGGTGCGCGGCAAGACGCTCGGCATCATCGGCTACGGCCATATCGGCACGCAGATCGGCGTGCTGGCCGAGCAACTCGGCATGCGTGTCGTCTTCCACGACATCGAAGCCAAGCTGCCGCTGGGCAATGCGCGCCAGCTGCGGCCGCTCGACGCGCTGCTCGGCGAGGCCGACGTCGTCACGCTGCATGTGCCGGAAACGCCGGCCACGTCGATGATGATCGGCGCGGCGCAGCTGGCGCGGATGAAGCCGGGCAGCCACCTGATCAACGCCTCGCGCGGCAGCGTCGTCGATATCGATGCACTCGCCGACGCGCTCGAGCGCAAGCATCTGCATGGCGCGGCGATCGACGTCTTCCCGGTCGAGCCGCAGGGCAACGACAGCCGCTTCGAGTCGCCGCTCGCGCGCTTCGAGAACGTGCTGCTGACGCCGCACATCGGCGGCTCGACCGGCGAGGCGCAGGCCAACATCGGCAGCGAAGTGGCCGCCAAGCTGCTGCGCTACAGCAACAACGGCTCGACGGTTTCGGCGGTCAACTTTCCCGAGGTCGCGCTGCCCGAGCACACCGGGCGGTCGCGGCTGCTGCACATCCACCGCAACGTCCCCGGCGTGATGGCGCAGATCAACGAGCGGATCTCGCATGCCGGCGTCAACGTCGCCGCGCAATACCTCAGCACCTCGGCCGACGTCGGCTATGTCGTCGTCGACGTCGACAACGCCGGGCCGCCGATGGCGCTCGACGAGATGTGCTCGATCGACGAGACGATCCGCTGCCGGATGCTCTATTGATCGCCGGCGGACCGGACGATTCGGCGCTCGCTTGGGGTCGAGGCTGAACGACAGGGTCGTCGCCGGGCCGGCGCCGGGGCACGCAGCTTGCCGTTCGTTGCCTCTACCAGAAACAAGGAGATGGGCATGAACAGCAGCGCAAACGACAGTGGCAAGGACGCCAACCTCGACCCGATCAGCGGCGCACCGGGCGCGCATCCCGTTGGGGTCGGTGTCGGCGCCACGGCGGGTGGCATGGCCGCCGGCGCCCTGGCCGGAACGGTCGCCGGTCCGGTCGGTACGCTGGTCGGTGCGGCAGTCGGCGCAATCGCCGGTGGGCTGGGCGGCAAGGCCGTGGCCGAAGCTTTCGACCCGACCGTGGTCGACGCACACTGGAAGGGCCGTTTCGAGAGCGAGTCGTACTACGAGCCGAACACCACCTACGACGACTACGCACCGGCCTACCGGCTCGGCGCACAGTCGCGCCAGCAGTCCTCGAGCAGCAGCTTCGACGACAACGAGTCGACGCTCGCCAGCGAATACGACAAGGTGCGCGGCAGTTCCCGGTTGGGATGGGAGCGCGCCAAGTCGGCGGCTCGCGCGTCCTGGGACACCGACTATCGCTGATCGACCGGCGTGCGACCGGAGCCGAGCGCTCCGGTCGCTGCATCCCTTCCGTGAATGGCGCATGACCTCGCCGCGCCAAGACCGCAACCAGAGGCCCACATGAGCGAATCACCGATCAACGCCGAACAATCCGACACCATCGACCTCGGCAACACCGAGCAGGTCCAATACTGGACCGAGCGGCTCGGCGTGACCGAGGAGCAGCTCAGCGAGGCGGTGCATGCGGCCGGCAACTCCGGCCGAGCGGTCACCGAGCACCTGCTGAACCAGGGCGGAAGCGCGGGCGCTTCCTGATCGAAGCGCGGCGCGGGTTGCTGCGTCGCTACTTCAGCGCCACCTGGAAGCCGCGCGACGTTGCCGGCCGCGCCATCAGGGCGGCGAACCAGCGCTGCACGTTCGGAAACTCGGCCAGGTCGACGCCGTGGCGCGCGTGCCGCCAAACCCAGCCGACGATCGCGAAGTCGGCCACCGAGAGCTCATCGGCAAACCAGTCACGCGCTTCGAGCCGCCGGTCCATCACGCCGTAAAGCCGCCGGGTCTCGGCACTGAAGCGTGCCAGGCCGTAGCGGCGGTCGTTCTCGTCGGCCAGGGCGGCGAAGTGGTGCACCTGACCAGGCATCGGCCCGAAGCCACCGACCTGGAACATCAGCCACTCGAGCACCGGCACCCGTTCGGCCAGTCGAGTGGGCAGGAAGCGACCGGTCTTCTCACCCAGGTAGAGCAGGATCGCACCGGATTCGAAGACGCTGATCGGCCGACCGTCAGGCCCCTCGTCGTCGACAATCGCCGGAATCTTGTTGTTCGGCGAGATCGCCAGAAACGCCGGGTCGAATTGCTGGTTGGTCGTGATGTCGACCACGGCAACGCGGTAGGGCAAACCCATTTCCTCGAGCGCGACGCTGATCTTGCGTCCATTCGGCGTGTCGTAGGCGTGGAGCAGGATGGTCATGGAAGCCCCCGGGTACTGCAGCGTTGATCGAGTCCGCAGTATCCCAGCCTTGCGGGCGCCGGCCTGCGCCGCAAGTCCGCGCTGAAAAATGCCCGCCATGCTGCTCGCCGTCGCTGCCGACACCGTTCTGCTGCTGCATGCGGCGCTGGTCGTCTTTGTCGTCGGCCTGCTGCCGCTGGTCTTCCTCGGCGCGCGTCGCTGGCGCTGGGTGCGAAATCCATGGCTGCGTGGCGCGCATCTGCTCGCCATCGGCATCGTCGTGCTGCAGTCCTGGCTAGGCGCCACCTGTCCGTTGACCGCCTGGGAATGGCAATTGCGAGTCGCTGCCGGCCAGCCGGCCGATGCGGGCAGCTTTATCGGCCGCTGGCTGCAGGCGGGGCTTTACTGGAGCGCGCCGGAGGCGGTGTTCACGGGGATCTACACCGTGTTCGGTGTGCTGGTTGCCGCCAGCTGGATCGCCGTACCGCCATGCAGGGCGGCGGCAACTAAGGGTTTCGATGGTTGTAGAAGTGACTGATTCACGCCCTGCCGGGCAGCCGGTGGGCGAGCGCGCGGCACCGGATTGGGGCCAGGCGCTGCGCGTCACGCTGTTCGTCTTTCTCGTCATTGCATCGCTGGCGCTCGCCCGCGACGTGCTGCGGCCGCTGGCACTGGCGGCGCTGATCGCGCTGATCCTGTCGCCGATTTCGAAGTTCATCGAAGGCCGGGGCATCCCCCGCCCAGTCGCGGCGACGCTGACGCTGCTGGCCGCGCTCGGCATCTTCATTTCCGCCGCGGCCGTGGTCGGCGTGCAGCTCGCTGCACTGGCCCGCGACCTGCCGAAGTACCAGGGCATGCTCGACAGCAAGCTCGCCAGCCTGGTTGCGCACGACAACCCGATGTCGCGCGCGGCGATGTCGCTGCGCCGCGCCGCCGAGGTACTGCTCTCGTCCAATGGCGAACTGGCACGGCCGCGGGTCAACGTGGCCATCGTCGGCGATCCGCTCGAGCGCATCGTCGCCGCCGCGGGGCCCTACCTCGAAGCCGGCGGCATCGCCGCGATCGTGCTGGTGCTGGTGCTCTTCCTGCTGCTCAAGCGAGACGACATGAGCGACCGCATCATCCGGCTGTTCGGACAGCGCAAGATCGGCCTGACGACCCGCACCGCCGACGAGGCGACGCGCCGCGTCAGCCGCTACCTGGCGGCGTTCACCGCCGTCAACGCGCTCTACGGCGTCGTCATCGGTCTCGGCCTCTGGGCGATCGGCGTCCCGCTGGCGGCACTCGGCGGTGCCATGGCGGGTGTGCTGCGCTTCGTGCCATATGTCGGGCCGGCCGCGGGCTTCCTGCTGCCGCTCGGCCTGTCGATCGTCATGACGCCCGACTGGCAGGCGCCGGTGCTGGTCGTCGTGCTCTACGCCAGCGTGGCGGCGGCGCTGGTCAGCTGGATCGAGCCGGTGGTCTACGGCAAGTCGACCGGTGTCTCGCGCGTGGCGCTGCTGGTCTCGGCGATGTTCTGGACCTGGCTCTGGGGCCCGCTCGGACTGCTGCTGTCGACCCCGCTGACGGTGACGCTGGCCGCGGCGGCTTCGTTCGTCCCCGGTTTCGGCGTCGTGGCGACGCTGCTGCGCGAAGAGGCCGGCCTGTACGACCACCTGCGGCTCTACCGGCGGCTGCTGGCGGAGGACGACGAAGGCGCACTCCGGCTGATCGAAAGCGCCATCGAGTCGAGTTCGCAGGCCGAGGTCTTCGACACCATGCTGCTGCCGGCGCTGGTCAAGATGCAGTTCGACCATTCGCTGGGTGAGATCACCGACAAGGAGCGCGACCACGTCGCCCGTGCCATCGACGATTTTCTCGACGAACTCGAGTGGCGCTCGGACATTGCGGTGCGCACCTACACGCCCGGACGGCTGAGCAACGACAGTGCCGCCGCCGGGCCGCTGCGCATCGAGGTGGCCGGCTGGGTGCGCCCGGGCAGTCACGACGGGCTCGTGCTGCGCATGCTCAACCTGCTGCTGGCACCGTGGGAGCGAAGCGTGGTGCTGTTTTCGGCCGAAGCGGGTGCCGCGCCGGCCGGCGCCGCATTGGCGCAGCTGAAGCCGGCCGTCGTGGTGGTCTCCGAGGCCCTCGACTCCGACCGCGGCACCAGCCGCGAACTGGGTGCGTTGCTGCAGCGGCAAGCCCGCGAGACGGCGCTGGTGGTCGGCCGCTGGGAATTGCTGAGCGCCGCGGCCCCGGCGCTTGCGGCGGCGGCATCGGCGACACCGAGCGCCGGGGCGCACAGCCTGGCCGAGGCACGCGACCAGGTGCTTGCGCATCTGCAGCAACCCGCCGAAGTGGTGCGGCGCACCGTCGTCGCGCTCGATGCCGACGACCGCGAGACGGCCGACTACCTGTTCGAGCGCTTCCGCTCGCAGCATTCGATCGAGGAGATCTGCGCCCTGCTGATCGAGCCGACGCTGCGCAGCATCCGCGAGCGGCGGCTGGCAGGCGCCCTTGACGAGGCGGTGTCGCTGGCGCAGTGCCGCTTCTTCATCGACAAGCTGCGCGAACCCGTCACGGCCGTGCGCAGCCCGTCGCAAAATGCGCCGCGCGCGCTGGTGGCGTGCCCCGACGCGGCCCAGGAGAGCGTTCGCCTGATGATGCTGACCCTGCTGCTGCGCGAGCGCGGCTGGGACGTGCTGTATGTCGGCAACACGGTCGAGATCGCCCGTGTCGGCGATGTTGCGGCCAGCCTGCAGCCGACGGTGGCGTTGTTCTCCACACGCGGCCGCGACACGGCGCGACTGCGCGAGTCGGTCGACCGCGCGCTCGAACGGCTGACCGGCCAGCCACCGCAGCACAGCGTCTATTTCGTCGCCGACGACACGGTGGCGCTCGCGCCCGACGCCCTCGAATCCGGCCTCAACCTGCTGCCCGACGACATCCGCGAATCGGTGCGCGTCATCGAGCAGCGCGGGCAACGCCGGCTGGCCGCATGAACCGCGTCACGCCGGATCCGACGCAAGCAGCGGCCACCCCGGCCAGCGCGGTGGCGGACCCCCGCAGCCCGCACCCGCGGCCGCTCGACGACCCCGAGCGCCTGGAAGCGGTGCGCCGCAGCGGCCTGGTCGACAGCCTGCCCGAGCCGTCGTTCGACCGCCTGACGCGGCTGGTCGCCAGCCTGCTGAAAGTGCCGGTCTCGCTGGTTTCGCTGCTCGACGACCGGCGGCAGTTCTTCAAGAGCAACCTCGGCATGCCGGGTGACCTGCGCGAGACGCCGCTCAGCCACTCGCTCTGCCGGCATGTGGTGGCACGCGCCGCGGCGATGTACGTCGGCGATGCCCGGCAGCATCCGCTGCTTCGGGACAGTCCGGCGGTGGTCGAGTTGGGCGCCGTCGCCTATGCCGGCGTGCCGCTGACCACCCCGAACGGACTGGTGATCGGCACGCTTTGCGCAATCGACCTCGTGCCGCGCGACTGGAGCGAGGTCGAGCGGCAGTGCCTGCACGACATGGCCGCCATTGCGATGACCGAGATCGAGCTGCGCGAGCGGGCCCAGCAGGCGGTCGAGGCCGGCAGTGCGCTGCTCTATCAGCGGCGCGAGCGCGAGGCGCTGCTCGACGCCACCGCCGACGGCCTCTACGGCATCGATTTCGACGGCAACTGCACCTTCATCAACAAGGCCGGCTCGGCCGTGCTCGGCTATACGCCGGAGGAACTGCGCGGGCGCAACATGCATGCGCTGATCCATCACACGCGCGATGACGGCACGCCCTACCCGGAAGCCGAGTGTCCGGTGGTGCGGGCGCAGCATTCCGAGCGGCCGCTGGAAAACCAGTGCGAGCGCTTCTGGCGCCGCGATGGCAGCCATTTCATGGCCCGCTACTCGGCGCATCCGGTGATCGTCGGCGAGCGGCTGGTCGGCACGCTGGTCAGCTTTGCCGACGTGTCCGAGCGGTTGCGCATCGCGCGGCGGCTGGCGGTGCAGCATGCGGTGAGCAGCGCCCTGGCCGACGCCCCCGATTTCGAAGCGGCCGTGCCGCGCCTGCTGAAGGCCATCGGCGAAAGCCTCGACTGGGAGGTCGGCGCCTACTGGAAGGTGGGCGAGCGCGGCGCCCGGCTGCGCTGCCGCGCCACCTGGCAACTGCACCCGCGGCCGGGCAATTCCTTCATCGAGGCCACCCGGTCGATGCTGCTGGCGCGCGGCGACGGCCTTCCCGGCCAGGTCTGGGAAAGCGGTGAGCCGCGCTGGATTGCCGATGTTTCGGTCGACGCGCATTTCGCACGCAAGCCGCAGGCCCACGAAGAGCGGCTGAGCGTGGCCTTCGGCTTTCCGATCCGTTCGGCGGGCGAGGTGCTCGGTGTCATCGAGTTCTTCTCGCGAACGCCGCAGGCGCCCGACGACGACCTGCTGCGCACGGTGGCGACGATCGGCAACCAGGTCGGCCAGTTCGTCAAGCGCAAGCAGGCCGAGGCCAGGCTGCTGCTTTCCGAGCGGGCGCTGACCTCGTCGGGCGTCGGCGTGGTGATGAGCGATGCCCGGCGCAGCGATCGACCGATCGTCTATGTCAACCCGGCGTTCACCGCCATCACCGGCTACTCGGCCGACGAGGTGCTCGGCAGCAACTGTCGGCTGCTGCAAGGTGAGGCAACCGATCCGGCGGTGGTGGAGGAAATACGTGCGGCGCTGCGCGAGCAGCGCGACTGCCGGGTGCAGCTGGTCAATTACCGGCGCGACGGCACGCCGTTCTGGAACGAACTGACGCTTTCGCCGGTGCGCGACGGCAGCGGCCAGGTGACGCATTTCGTCGCCATCCAGGAGGACGTGACCGAAGAGCACCGAACGCTGGAGGCGATCCGTGAACGCGATCACCTGGTGCAGGGCATCTTCGAGGCGGTTTCGGCCCAGCTCGCCGTGCTCGACGCCGCCGGACAGGTGGCCTACGTCAGCCGGTCGTGGACGCGGTTCGCCGAGCAGAGCCCGCTCGACGCCAGCCGTCCTCCGGTCGGGTCCGACTATCTCGAGTTCTGGCGCCGCGCTGCCGAGCGCAGCGCGCATGCGGTGCGCATCGAGCAGGGATTGCGCGGCGTGCTCGCCGGCACGACCTCGCGCTTCTCGTTCGAATACCCGCTGCAGTTGCACTGCGAGGAGCGCTGGTTCGAGATGCACGTCGAGCCGATGCCCAAGGATCACGGCGGCGCGGTCGTCATGCATGTCGACACCACCGAGCGCAAGCACATCGAGGACGCGCTCAACGAAGCCCGGCTGGCGGCCGAGAGCGCCAGCCAGGCCAAGGGCCAGTTCCTGGCCAACATGAGCCACGAGCTGCGCACGCCGCTCAATGCGGTGATCCTCTACAGCGAGCTGCTGCAGGAGGAGGCCGAGGACCTGCAGGTGCCGCAGCTCGTGCCCGACCTGCAGAAGATCCGCAACGCCGGGCGGCACCTGCTGTCACTGATCAACAACGTGCTCGACCTGTCGAAGATCGAGGCCGGCAAGATGGATCTCTACCTCGAGACCTTCGACATCGAGCCGATGATTGCCGAGGTCGTCGACACCATTGCGCCGCTGCTCGTGCGGCGCAACAACCGGCTCGATCTGCGCATTGCACCCGGCATCGGTTCGCTGCATGCCGACCTGACCAAGGTGCGGCAGACGCTCTTCAACCTGCTGAGCAACGCGACCAAGTTCACCCATGACGGCGTGGTCGGCCTGGCGGCGCGACGCGAGGCGAGCGATGGCGCCGAGTGGATCGTTTTCGACGTCAGCGACAACGGCATCGGCATGACCGAAGCGCAGATCGCCAAGCTGTTCCAGCCCTTCGTCCAGGCCGATGCATCGACCACCCGCGCCTACGGCGGCACCGGCCTGGGCCTCGACATCAGCCGCCGCTTCTGCCGCGCCATGGGCGGCGACATCACCGTCGCCAGCCGTCCCGGGCAGGGCTCGACATTCAGCGCACGCCTGCCGGCGCAGGTAAGACTGCCGGCCGAGCCCGCAGCGCCTGCTGGCGGCTCGCCCGTGCCGGGGCGCGATGCGGTGGCGCCGGAGGCAACCGTCGCACCACTCGCACCGCTCGCACCGATGGTGCTGGTGGTCGACGACGACGCCGCGGTGCGGCTGATGCTGACCCGGCTGCTGGAAAAGCACGGCTATGCGGTGGCCACCGCCGACGACGGCGAAAGCGGGCTGCGACTGGCGCGTCAGTTGCGGCCGGCGCTGATCACCCTCGACGTCGACATGCCGCGGCTCGACGGCTGGTCGGTGCTGGCGGCGATCAAGGCCGATCCGGAACTCGCCGCGACGCCGGTCTACATGCTCACGCTCGACGAAGACCGCAAGCAGGCGTTCACCATGGGCGCTTCCGAGTACCTCACCAAGCCGATCGACCGCGCCCGGCTGCTGACGCTGCTGAAGCGCCACGCGCAGCCCGGCGCCGCGCGCAGCGCGCTGGTCATCGAGGACGATGTGGTCACCCGCAACCTGCTGGTCGACCTGCTCGGCCAGGAAGGCTGGTCGGTGCGGGCTGCGGCCAGCGGCGCCGCGGCGCTGACGGCGCTCGAAAGCGAAGTGCCGCAACTGATCCTGCTCGACCTGGTGCTGCCCGAGATGGACGGCTTCGCCTTTGTCGAGCAGATGCGCCGCGTGCCGGCCTGGCGCGCCATCGCGGTGGTCGTCGTCACGGCGCTGGAGCTGTCGGCGGTCGACCGCGAGCGACTTGCCGGCCGCGTTCAGGGCGTGGTGCAGAAATCGACCTTCGGCTTCAGCGATCTGGTGGGCGAGATCGAGCGCATCGTCGGCCCGGGGGCCACGGCCGGCGCGCAAAAGGCAGGCTGCGCCGGATCCTAAGGACTTGCAGCGGCACCCGCCGCGTTGCCTGATGCAGAAACTTTGCGCCACCGGCTTTAGCATTGCGGCATGTCCAAAATCCTGCTCGTCGAAGACAACGAGGAAAGCCGCGACGCGCTGTCGCGGCGGCTGGTCCGGCGGGGCTACGAGGTCGCCCTCGCGGCCGATGGCCGGCAAGCCCTGCAGGCGGCACGCAGCACGGCGCCGGACGCCATCCTGCTCGACATGAACCTGCCCGAGATCGACGGCTGGGAGGTCGCCCGCCAGCTCAAGCTCGAGGACAAGACCCGCGCGATTCCGATCGTTGCCCTCACCGCGCACGCCATGGCTGGCGACCGCGAGAAGTCGCTTGCTGCCGGCTGCGACGACTACCACACCAAGCCGGTCGAGCTGGCGCAGCTGATCGAGCAGATCGAAGCCTTGCTCAAGCCCGCCCAGCCGGCGCCGTGATGCGCCGCGGCGGGCGCGGTCCCGCGTCGACGCGGCGGGCTCGCGCGGAGTGGCCGCACGCATGAGGGCGTCGCGGTTGCCGATACGCCTGGTCGCGGAACTGCTGGCGATCGTCGCGATCGCTCAGGTCGCGGCGACGCTTTCGCTGCGCTTCATGGCACCCGCCGCAACGGGCGGGTTCGAGGCGCTGCTCGGCGCCGTGCTGCTGACGCTGCTGGCTGCACCGGGTGTCTACTGGCGCTGCATGGCCGCCAGCGCCCGGGCGCTCGGCATCGTCGCCAAAGCCGCTTCGCACCCGGCACCCCGCAAGGGCATCCATCGGCAGCGGGCCATCCTGATGACCGCCGCTGCCCAGCTAAGCGGCCTGGCATTGACCGCGGGGGCCGTGCTGACGCTCGAAAGCTCGGTCGAGGAGCAGGCGCGGGTGCGCTTCGAGCGCCTTGCCGAGCGAACCCATGCCGAGAGCCGCCGGCGTCTGCTGCGGCCGATCCAGGGACTGCTCGAGCTGCGCAGCCTTTACAGTGCCACCGGCACGCTCGACCCGGAGGCCTTCCGCCTCTATATCGAGGCGCGCAACCTGCCGCTCGACTTTCCCGGCGTGCGTTCCTTCACCTTTGCCGAACGGGTGCTGCGCGACGACCTCGGTGCCTTCCGCGACCGCATGCGCCTGGCCGGCGTGCCCGAGGTGGTGTCGCGAGGCAGCGCGCCCGACCTGTTCGTCATTCGGCAAGTCGAGCCCCGCGCCTCGAACCTCGCCGCCCTGGGCGTCGATATCGGTGCCGATCCGGTGCGGCGCGAAGCGGTCGAACGCGCGATCCTGCGTGGCGAGCCGTCGATATCCCACGTGCTGCGGCTGCCGCAGGACGAGGCGCAGCGGCCGGCGTTCGTCTACCAGCTGCCGGTCTACCGGCTGGGTGCGGGGCCCGAGAGCGCGGCCGAGCGACTGCAGCGCAGCATCGGCGTGCTCAGCTCGGCGGTGATCATCGACGAGCTGCTGCGCGGCATCGACGACGCCGGCGACCGGGTGCTCGACCTGCAGCTGTTCGACGCGCCGGCGGCCGAGGCGTCACGGCTGGTCTTCGCCGTGAACCACGACGGCCCGCGCGACGCGCACGGGCGTGCTGCCGAGCGGTCGTATCGGTACGCCGTGGCACGGCCGATCGAAGTCGGAGGCCGCGAACTCACCCTCGGCATCGCCAGCACGCCGGCTTTCGATGCCAGTGTCGACCGCTCGAGCGTGGCGCTGCTCGGCTTCGGGGGGGTGCTGACCAGCTTTCTGCTGGCGCTGATGGTCTGGTTGCTGGCGGCCGGCCGGTTGCGGGCCCAATCGATTGCCGAGCGGATGACGGCCGACCTCGACCGGCTGGCCAAGGTCGTCGAACGCACCTCGAACGCGGTGGTGATCACCGGCGCCGACCGGCGCATCGAATGGGTCAACGACGGCTTCACCCGCTTGCTCGGCTACAGCCGCGACGAGGCCTACGGCCAGCTGCCCGGCGAGCTGCTCGCCAGCGACCGCACCGCACCGGCCGAGCGCCGCGCGCTGGCGCAGGCGATGGCCGAAGGCAGGAGTTACCGAGGCGAGATCGTCAACCGGGGCAAGGACGGCCGCCACCACTGGCTCGAGGTGGACCATCAGACCATGCGGGCTGCCGGCGGCGCGGTCACCGGCACGATGACCGTCGCCACCGACGTCACCGCGCAGAAGCGCACCGAGGAGGCGCTGCGGTCGAGCGAGGCCCTGCTCGACCGCACCGGGCACATCGCCGGCATCGGTGGGTGGGAGCTCGACCTGGCGACGCAGGCGCTGGTCTGGTCGAAACAGACGCGCCGGCTCCACGAGGTCGACGACGACTACCGGCCGACGCTCGACCGCGCCATGGGCTTCTATCCGCCCGACGGCCGTGCGTCGCTACGGGCCGCGCTGCACCGGGCGATGGCGGACGGCATCCCCTACGACCTCACGCTGCCATTCGTCACCGCCAGCGGGCGACCGATCTGTGTTCGCTGCATCGCCGAAGGCGTGCGGGTCGACGGCCAGGTGGTCCGGCTGGTCGGCACCATCCAGGACGTGACGCAGCAGCATGCGCTTTCCGCCGAACTGCAGCGCAACAACACGGTGCTGCAGAGCATCCTCGACAACCTGCCCTGCGGCCTTTGCGTCGTCGATGCCGACCTGCGGCTTCTTGCCTGGAACGCCTACTTCGTCGAGCTGCTCGAGCTGCCGGCGGCGCTGTTCGCGCCGCCTGCGCCGAGCTTCGAGCGGTTGCTGCGCT
Source organism: uncultured beta proteobacterium (assembly GCA_963826695.1). GTDB lineage: Bacteria > Pseudomonadota > Gammaproteobacteria > Burkholderiales > Burkholderiaceae_C > CAWGXZ01. Next base: position 420,994 of record CAWGXZ010000001.1, on the reverse strand, counting down.
ACGGACTGCAGCGCGGCGATTTCGGCGCCGGCGTCGACGGCGATGCAGCCGTCGAGGCGCTGCGCGCCGAGGCCCGCAGCGGCAGCCGCCTGCAGATGTACGAACTGCACCGCGACGGCCGAACCCTCGAAGTGCGGCGCGCACCGATGCCGGGCGGCGGTCTGGTCACCACCTACACCGACGTCACCGAACGCCAGCGCGCCCACGAGGCGATCCGCATCAGCGAGCGCCTGCTGCAGGAGCGCACCGTCCAGGCCGAGCAGGCGAACGTGGCCAAGGGCCAGTTCCTCGCCAACATGAGCCACGAGATCCGCACGCCGATGAACGCCGTCATCGGCATGCTGCGGCTGCTGCACAACACGCCGCTCACCGCACGCCAGCGCGATTACGCCGCCAAGGCCGAAGGCGCGGCGGTCTCGCTGCTCGACCTGGTCAACGACATCCTCGATTTCTCCAAAGCCGAGGCCGGCAAGATGCTGCTCGACCCGCGGCCGTTCCGGCTCGACCGGCTGCTGCGCCACCTCTCGGCGATCCTTGCAGCCAGCCTCGGCAACCGGGATCTGGAGCTGGTCTTCGACATCGACCCCGGCGTGCCGCCGGGCCTGCTCGGCGATGAAATGCGCCTGCAGCAGGTGCTGATCAACCTGGCGGGCAACGCCATCAAGTTCACCGAAGCCGGCCGGGTCGTTCTCGCGGTGCGGGCGATCGAACGCCGCGACAACGAGGCGTCGATCGAGTTTGCGGTGCAGGACACCGGCATCGGCATTGCGCTTGCGCAGCAGGAGCAGATCTTCAGTGGCTTCTCGCAAGCCGAAGCCAGCACCACCCGCCGCTTCGGTGGCACCGGCCTGGGGCTGGCGATCTCGCGCAAGTTGGTCGGGTTGATGGGCGGCGAATTGCGCGTCGAGAGCGCGCCGGGCCAGGGCAGCCGGTTCTGGTTTCAGGTGACGCTGCCGATCGCGGCCGTCGAACCCGACCAGGCCCCATCGACGGCCAGCCCGCTCGCCGGGCTGCGCGTGCTGGCGGTCGACGACGATCCGATTGCCCGCGAGGTGCTGCAGCGGCAGATCGAGTCGCTTGGCTGGCAGGTCGATACCGCGGCCTCGGGTGAAGCGGCACTGGCGCTCGCCGAGTCGCGCATGGTGTCGGGTGCGCCTTACCAGGTGGTTTTCATCGACTGGCAAATGCCCGGGATGGACGGCTGGGAAACCTGCCGGCGCCTGCGCGAACGGGCACCGCACGGCGAGCCGCCGACGCTGGTGATGCTCTCGGCGCACCAGGCCGAGCTGCAGTCGGGGCAGCGCACGCCGGCCGACGAGGCGCTGCTCGACGGCTGGGTCGTCAAGCCGGTGACGCAGTCGATGCTTTTCGACAGCGTGGCCACGGCGCGCGTCGTCCGCCCGGCTTCGCTGCCAGGCGCGGGTGAGCGCCGGCTGGCGCTCGCAGGCTTGCGGCTGCTCGTTGTCGAGGACAACGCGATCAACCGGCAGATTGCCGGCGAGCTGCTCGAAGCCGAAGGCGCGCAGGTTGAAATGGCCTGCGACGGTGCCGAAGGGGTTGCCGCGGTGCGCGCGGCCGATCCGCCCTTCGACGCGGTGCTGATGGACATCCAGATGCCGGTCATGGACGGCTACAGCGCCACCGCGGCGATCCGCGCCGAGCCACGCTTTGCGCGGCTGCCGATCATCGCCATGACCGCCAATGCCATGGCGGGCGACCGCCGCGCGTGCCTGGCCGCCGGCATGAACGAGCACATCGGCAAGCCCTTCGACCTGGCGGTGCTGGTGGCCAAGCTGCAGCAGCAGACGGCGCTCGCCGGCCCGCCTCGGCGCCGGCACCACCACGGCGGCCGTGCCGGCCGAACTGGTCGACGCCGCGCGGCAGGCCGGCCTCGCCCTCGACACTGCGCTCGGGCGGCTCGGCGGCAAGGTCGAGGTGTATGCCCGGCTGCTCGAGTCGTTCCTGCGCGAGCTGGCGGTGTATCCGCAGCGGCTCGACGACGCACTGACCAGCGGCGCGCCGGGCGACGCCGGGCGGTTGATGCACACCCTGAAGGGGCTTGCCGGAACGATCGGTGCCGAGCCTCTGGCGACCCTCGCCGCTGCCACCGAAACGCGTCTTGCGCAGCCGCTGCCGGACGGGGAGCGCCAGGCGCTGCTGGCGGAATGGCGCAGCGCCGTCGACAAGGCATCGGCCGATCTGCAGCAGGTGTCGCGCGGGCTGCAGACGCAGCTGAACCAGGTCGCAGCGGTGCCGCGCGCCGGCCGTGCCGCGCTGCGCAGCACGCTGGCCGAACTCGTCGCCCGCCTGGAGGACGGCGACATGGCCGCCGTCGACTGGCACCGCCGGCTGCGCGGCGAGGCGCCGCATCTGGCGACGGCGCTGCAGCCGCTGGATTCGGCGATGGCCGCACTCGATTTCGCCCGCGCGCTCGACGAGTGCGAGACACTCGTGCGCGCCATCGAGGGTGGAGGGCCCGCATGATCGACACCGAACTTCCCTTTGCCGAGCCGCCGGCGCGGCCGAAGCTGCTGATCGTCGACGACCAGGCGATCAACATCCGTGCGCTGTACGAGGTCTTCGCCGCCGACTACCAGGTCTACATGGCGACCAGCGGCGTGCAGGCCCTGGCCGTCTGCCGCGACAAGCAGCCCGATCTGGTGCTGCTCGACGTGGTCATGCCCGGCATGGACGGCCACGAGGTCTGCCGCCGGATCAAGGCCGAAGCGGGCAGCCGCGACACGCCGGTGATCTTCGTCACGGCGCAGCACGACGAGGCCGCCGAGACGCGCGCGCTCGAGATCGGCGCGGTCGACTTCATTTCCAAGCCGATCAACCGGCAGATCGTTCGTGCGCGCGTGCGCACCCATGTCACGCTGAAACAGCAAAGCGACCTGCTGCGCAAGATGGCCTTCATCGACGGGCTGACGGGTGTTTACAACCGCCGCTACTTCGACGAGCGGCTGACGGCCGAGCTGCGGCGCAGCGAACGCAATGCCACGCCGGTGGCGCTGCTGCTCGCCGACGTCGACTTCTTCAAGCGCTTCAACGACCGCTACGGCCACCAGGCGGGCGACGACTGCCTGCGCCGCGTCGGCGCGGCGCTGCGCCTGGGGCTCAAGCGCCCCGGCGACATCGCCGCGCGCTATGGCGGTGAGGAGTTCGGCTGCATCCTGCCCGACACCGATCTCGCCGGCGCGTTCGGCGTCGGCCGCGCGCTCGAGCAGCAGGTGCGCGCGCTCGGCATCGAACACCGCGACTCCGACGTCGACGGCGTCGTCAGCGTCAGCATCGGCGTGGCCGCCTGGGTGCCGCCGGTGCCGAGCGACGAGGTCACCCTGCTGGCGATGGCCGATGCCCACCTGTACAGCGCCAAGCGCGAGGGCCGCGGCCGGGTCAGTGGCGGCGTCGTGGCGGACTGAATGATCCGCATCGGCACCGCCGGCTGGGCGCTGCCGCTCGCCAGTGCGGCGGCGTTTCCCGGCCCGGGGAGCCACCTGGCCCGCTACGCCCGGGTGCTGCGCTGCGCCGAGATCAACTCGTCGTTCCATCGCCCGCATCGGGTGTCGACGTACGAGCGCTGGGCGGCGCAGACCGCGGCGGACTTTCGCTTTTCGGTCAAGCTGCCGCGGACGATCACGCACACCCACCGCTTGCGCGATGCGCAGGCGCTGCTCGACGCCTTCATCGTGGAATCCGCAGGTCTCGGCGACAAGCTCGGCGTGCTGCTCGTGCAGTTGCCGCCGTCGCTGGCGTTCGACGCGGGCGTCGCGGGCGACTTCTTCCGGCAGTTGCGCGCCCGAAGTCGCGCCGCGGTGGTGTGCGAACCGCGGCATGCAAGCTGGTTCGAGCCGCGCGCCGACGCGCTGCTTGCGGAGCTTCGGGTCGGCCGTGTCGCTGCGGACCCGGCGCGGGTGGACGCCGCAGGCCGACCCGGCGGCTGGCTCGGCGCTGCCGGCGATGGCGCCGGCAGCGTCGTCTATTGCCGCTGGCACGGCGCGCCACGCATCTACCGCTCGTCTTACGAAACCGAATGGCTCGAGTCCCGCGCGGCAGAGATGGCCGCGTGGCCGGCGCAAGCCGATGTCTGGTGCATCTTCGACAACACCGCGGGCGGCGCGGCCGCAGCCAACGCGCTGGAACTGCAGCGACGGGTCAGCGAGCGCCTCCAGGAACCCCGCCTCGAAGCAGGATGACGCCGCGCATCGGCCGGGGACATCGGCCGGGGCAGCCGTCAGCCGGGCCTGCGAATCAAGCGTCGTCCGACGTCGCCGAACACCGCGCTGCGGCAGGCGCCGGCCCGCCGGGGCACGCGGCAGCAGCCTCGGCGCCGTGCTCGACCTTCCACCAGGACGGCAGCAGCCGCAACACCTCGGGCCGGGCGAAGCGGTCGTCGATCAGATGGACCACGCCGCGGTCCTCGGGCGTGCGGATCACCCGGCCGGCGGCCTGCACCACCTTGCGGATGCCCGGATAGAGGTACGCGTAGTCGTAGCCGGCGCCGAAGCGCCGGCCGAGGCGCTGGCGCATGGCTTCGTTGAAGGCATTGACCTGCGGCAGGCCGAGCGTCGCGACGAAGGCGCCGATCAGCCGCTCGCCCGGCAGGTCGATGCCTTCGGCAAAGGCGCCGCCGAGCACCGCGAAGCCGATGCCGCTGCTGCCGGCGGCAAAGCGTGCCAGGAAGGCGCTGCGCGCCGCCTCGTCCATGCGGCGCGACTGCTGCCAGACGGGAACCTGCGGCGCCTCGGCCGCAAAGCGCGCGGCGACCTGCTCCAGGTAGTCGAAGCTGCTGAAGAACGCCAGGTAGTTGCCCGGACGTGCGGCGAACTGCTCGGCCATCAGCCGGGCGATCGGCGCGAGCGACGCCTCGCGGTGGCGAAAGCGCGTCGACACGCGGCGTGCCAGCCGCACCGTCAGCTGGTCGGCGCGGAACGGCGACGGCACGTCGACCCAGGCGCGGGTGGCCGGCAGGCCGAGGATGTCGCCGTAGAAATCGAGCGGCGCCAGCGTCGCCGAGAACAGCACGCTGGCATGGGCGGCGGCGAAGCGCGGCGCGAGAAAGGGTGCCGGGACGATGTTGCGCAGCCCCAGGTGCAGCGCCCGCCGGCCGTTCGCCGCCCCGGTGGCGGATTCGGCGCGGATGTCGAACAGCGAATGCTCGCCGAAGCTCTCGATCAGCCGACCGAACTGCAACAGGTCGAAATGCAGCTGCAGCAGCGGGCCGTCGACCTGCGCCGGCGCCTCGGCCAGGTGATCGCCGACGGCCGCCGATGCCTGCTGCAGCGCGGTGGCGAACGCCGCCGGCACCGCGGTGCAGACGCGGTAATCGCCCGCTTCGGCGTCGTCGAGCGCCCGCCAGGCGCGTTGCAGCCGGTCGAGCGGCCGCCTCAGCGCGGCCGGCGCGGCGCGGCGCGGCTCGCGCAGCACGGCCGGGTCGAGTTCGGCGCTGTACATCGCCCGGGCACGCTCGACCAGGTTGTGCGCCTCGTCGACCAGCACGGCGACCCGCCAGCCCGCAGCGCTGGCCAGCGCATGAAGCGCGGCGTGCGCATCGAAGTAGTGGTTGTAGTCACCGACCACCACGTCGGCCCAGCGCGTCATTTCCTGGCCGAGGTAGTAGGGGCACACCGCATGGGCCGCCGCCACGTCGCGCAGCGCGGCGGCATCGAGCATCGGCATGTCGGCGGCAGCCTGGCGCGCCGCAGGCAGGCGGTCGTAGAAGCCGCTCGCCAGCGGGCACGAGTCGCCGTGGCAGGCCTTGTCCGGATGCTCGCAGGCCTTGTCGCGCGCCACCAGCTCGGCCACCCGCAGCGGCAACACCCCGCCGCCGATCCGCGCCAGCGCGTCGAGCGCAGTGCGCCGGCCGGGGCCCTTGGCCGTCAGGAAGTAGATCTTGTCGAGCGCCTGCCCCGGACAGGCCTTGAGCAGCGGAAACAGCGTGCCGACGGTCTTGCCGATGCCGGTCGGCGCCTGCGCGAGCAGGCAGCGACCGGAACGCGCCGCGTTGTAGACCGCGGTCGACAGCAGCCGCTGGCCGCCGCGGAAGTCGGCGTGCGGAAAGGCCAGCGTGCCGAGCGCCGCATCGCGGCGCTGCCGGTGGTCGAGCTGTTGCGCGGCCCAGTCGAGAAAGCGGTCGCAGAGCTGCTCGAAGTGCCGCTGCAGATCGGCTGCCTGCGCGATCTCGTGCAAGGCGGTTTCGCGCTGCGTCGCAATGTCGAAATAGACCAGCGACAGGCCGATCTCGGCCAGGCCCTGCTGCTGGCAGAGCAACCAGCCGTAGACGCGCAACTGGGCCCAGTGCAGCTGCCGGTGGTTCTCGGGGACGCGCGCCAGGTCGCCGCGGTGCGTCTTCACCTCCTCGAGCACGCCGGCCGCTGCGTCGTAGCCGTCGGCACGGCCGCGCACCCGCAGGTGGCGGTAGCGGCCGCTCAGCGCCAGTTCGGCCTGCCAGCCGCTGCCGCGCCGTGCCGCCACCGACGAGATGGCCGGCGACGCCCTCCTGCGCCGTCGGCGTCGGCGTGAAACGCAGGTCGAGATCGCCCTGCTTGGCGGCGAATTCGCAGAGCGCCCGCACGGCAACGCGGTATTCACCCCGCCCGGCGCAGACGGCAGGCCCGCCATCGGCGCCCGCCTCAGCCACGGCCGCGCTTCACGCCGCGCCGAGCACGCCCTGCTTCAGCCATTCCACCGCCGCCGTTTCCGGCGGCAGCGAATTCCAGCGCGCCTCGCTCCACAGCTCGACCGCCAGGTCGTCGAGCCGCGCCGCGTCGACGCTGCGCCAGTGTTCGTGCAGCCGCACCGCACACCGCTCGATCCATTCGCTTGCCGGAAGCGTTGCCATGTCGATCTCCTGCCGAGGTTTGCATCACTGTATGGAACGACAGCTTAGCAAAACCAGCGCGGCGCCTCGTGCGCGGTGCCGATCGCGTCAGGGCGCAGCCGGGCGCTCCGAGCGCAGCCAGGTGTAGACGACGCCGACGATCACCGAACTGCCGGTCGTGCGCCGCACCAGGGGGCTGTCGCGATTGGCACCTTCGCCGACACTGTCGATGCGGCCGGACGCAAAAAGGCGCCAGTCGGGCGTGAGCTGGCGGCTGGCGCTCGCACCGAGGCGCAGCGAGATCAGCCCCGCTTCGGCGTCGTACGCCGGCCGGCCAGGCCGCGCCTCGGACGGCGCCACGCGGTAGAAGGTGTCGGCGAGGCGGCGGTTGCCGAGCACCGCACCGACGCTGGCGCCCCATCGCCAACCCGCGCTGCGCTGCTCCCAGGCCAGTTCCGGCTCGAGGGCCACGCCGCGCAGGGCAAGCCGATCCTCGAGGTCGAAGACGCCGCGCAGCGGCAAGTCGGCACGCCAGCGGCCGCCGCCCGGCGTTTCGCCCAGGTTCCAGCGCAGCCGCGGACCGAATTCGACCAGCGTGCCGATATCGGCCATGCCGCGGCGCGCGTCGACCTCGTCGGCGCGCGAGCCGAAGGAGCCGGCGAAGCCGACGTCGAGCTCGAAGCGCGAGGTCTTCACGGCGCGAATGCCGGCGCTGCCGCGGTCGATGCGCAGCAGTGGGCCGCGGTAGATGACATAAGGCAGTGCCAGCGCCCGTTGCACTGTCTGGTCGGCGCCCGGATAAGCCTGCTGCGAGACACCCAGCGCAAAGGCGCCCAGTTCCCACAGCGGCTCGGCAGGCGCCGGCGCCTGGGCCAGGGCGATCGCGGGTGCGGCGAGCAGGGCGGCGCCGAGCGGCGCATGGCGAGACAGGGCATTCATGGCAAATCGGCTCGCGTGCGGCGCCGCTGCTGGGAAAAGCGTCGATCCTATAGTTCGCGGATGTTGCCGAACCGAAACCGCGCCTGCGGCCTGCCGAAGCAGCGCAACCCGAGGCCCCTGCGTTGCCAATGAAGCAAGTACCGCCTGACCTCTGCGGCCCCCTGCGCCAGTGAACGCTGCTGAACCGGGCGGCGCTGCGTCCGCGACGCGGCGGGTGCGTGCGGCGAACGCGCTCGGCCGCGCTGCGTGCGGGCTCGCCGTGCTGTGCGCGGTGGCCGAGCTGGCGGCAGGCCCGGGTTACCGCATCGGCGCGTGGAGCCTGGGCGTCGGAATCCAGGCGATCCGCTGGGCGGCCACGGGCGCGGCGCTCGCCGTCGTGCTGGGCATCGCGGCCGGCGTGCTCAGCTGGCGGCAGCCGGCGCGGCGGGCGGCGGTCCGCGGGGTCTTCGCCATCGTGCTCGGGACCCTGGTCGCCGCGCCGCCGGCGATCCTGCTGCGCGAAGGCATGCGCCTGCCGCGCATCCACGACATCAGCACCGACACCGGGGATCCACCGGCATTCGTCGCTGTCGTGCCGCTGCGCCTGGGCGCGCCGAATCCGCTGGCCTACGAGCCGGGCAACGCGCCGCTGCAGGCCGCGGCGTACCCGGACATCCAGCCGGTGCGGCTTGCAATGCCGCCAGCGCAGGCTTTTTCCGCTCGCCGAACGGGCGTTGCGTGCGATGCGCTGGAAACCCGTTGCCGTCGTTGCCGAAGCCGGTCGCATCGAAGCCACCGACACGACATGGCTGTTCGGATTCGCGGACGACATCGTGGTCCGCGTCGCCGCCGATGGCGCCGCCGGCAGCCGGATCGACGTGCGTTCGAAGTCGCGCATCGGCAGCAGCGACCTCGGCGTCAACGCAGCGCGCATCCGCCGCTTCCTGCGGCAGCTCGCCGCCGAGCAGGCGCGGGGCGGCTGAGCCGGTGCACGGTCCGGGCAGCGCGGCAGCGCCATCGAATGCGTGCGCCCGACCGCCCCATGCGGCGGCGAGAATAGTCCGCATGTGCCCTCGATTCCCGCAGCCGCTGCGGCCGGCTGCTTGAACGCACCCGGCGCCGCCGGGCTGACGTCGCTCGAACGCGCCCGGGCGGCCGGGCCCTGCCTGACCTGCCTCGGCGCCATGCTGCTGGTGCTGGCGGCGGTGGTCGGCAGCTTCGCCTACCTGGCGATCGATTTCCGCGCGCTGCTCGGCGCCGCTGCCTGGCGGTCGATCGGGCGCTTCGTTGCCGAGTTCCTCTCGCCCGACCTGTCGCCGGCCTTCGTCGCCAAGGCTGCCGACGGCGCGTTGCAGACGCTCGCCGTGTCGGCCGTCGGCACCTTGCTGGCCGCGCTGGCCGGTGCGCTGCTGGCGCTGCCGGCGTCCGGACGGTTCGGCTTCGCGCTGCGCCATGCCAGCCGCTTTGCGCTGAACTTCCTGCGCAGCGTGCCCGAGCTGGTGTGGGCGGCGCTGATGGTGCTGGCCGCCGGTCTCGGCCCCTTTGCCGGCACGCTGGCGCTGGCGCTGCATACCACCGGCGTCTTCGGCCGGCTGTATGCCGAGGCGCTGGAGAACGTGCCCGTCGGCCCCGAGCGCGCGCTGGTCGACGCCGGCAGCGGCGCGGCGGCGGCTTTCGCCTACGGCAGCCTGCCGCTGGTGCTGCCGCAGTGGCTCGCCTACACGCTGTACCGCTGGGAAATGAACATCCGCATGGCCGCGGTGCTCGGTTTCGTCGGCGCCGGCGGCCTGGGCCAGATGCTCTATTTCCACCTGTCGCTGTTCCAGCAGGCGCAGGCGTCGACCGTGCTGGTGGCCATGTTCGTGCTGATCTTCGCGGTCGACGCGGCCAGCAACCGGCTGCGCCGCGGCCTCGTGCCCGCCTACGCCTGAAAAGGTGTCGATGAACCCATCCCCCAGCGACGACGGCGCCCGCGCGCTGGTGCAGCAACTCCCCTCGGTCGACCGGCTGTTGCGCCTGCCGCGGGTGGCGCCGCTGCTGCAGGCGCACGGAGGGGCACTGGTCACCGGCGAGGCGCGGGCGCTTCTCGCCGAGCTGCGGCCGCAGGTGCTGCAGGGCAGCGTCGGTGTCGGCGCCATTGCCGAGCAGGCGCTCGCCGATGCGCTGGCAGCCCGCTGCGAGCGGCGCCTGGCACCGCGCCTGCGGCCGGTGATCAACCTCAGCGGCACGGTGATCCACACCAACCTCGGCCGCTCGGTGCTGCCCGACGCCGCGCTGCGGCAGGTCGCCACGGCGATGTCGGGGCCGAACAACCTCGAATTCGACCTGGCGAGCGGCGGCCGCGGCGAGCGCGACCGGCCGGTCGAGGAGCTGCTCTGCGAACTCACCGGCGCCGAAGCGGCCACGCTGGTCAACAACAACGCCGCGGCGGTGCTGCTGACGATCGCAGCACTGGCGCATGGCCGCGAGGTCGTCGTCTCGCGCGGCGAGCTGGTCGAGATCGGCGGCGCCTTCCGCATGCCCGACGTGATGGCCAGCGCCGGGGCGACGATGGTCGAGGTCGGCACCACCAACCGCACGCACCTGGCCGACTACGAGCGGGCGATCAATTCGCGCACCGGGCTGCTGTTCAAGGTGCACACCAGCAACTACCAGGTGCAGGGCTTCACCGCCGCGGTCGACGAGGCGACGCTCGCGCCGCTGGCGCGCCGCCACGGCGTGCCGCTCGCCACCGACCTGGGCAGCGGTGCGCTGGTCGACCTGTCGCGCTGGGGGCTGCCGCGCGAGCCGCTGCCGCAGGAGGCGCTCGCCGCCGGCTGCGACGTCGTCACCTTCTCCGGCGACAAGCTGCTCGGCGGCCCGCAGGCGGGGCTGATCGTCGGCCGCCGCGACGCCATCGAGCGCATCCGCCGCTACCCGCTGAAGCGCGCGCTGCGGCTGTCGAAGCTGCCGCTGGCGGCGCTCGAGGCGACGCTGCGGCTCTATCTGCAGCCGGACCGGCTGGTCGAGCAGCTGCCGACGCTGCGCAGCCTGACGCGCTCCCACGCCGAGCTGCGCGCGCTTGCCGAAAGCCTTGCGCCGGGGTTGGCCGAGGCGCTGGCGCCGCGCTTCGGCGTCGCCGTCGCCGACATGAAGAGCCAGATCGGTTCGGGCTCGCTGCCGGTCGAGACCTTGCCCTCGGCCGGCCTGGCGATCGCGCCCTCGCCCGGGGTCGACAAGAGCGTCGGCCGGGCGCTCGACGCGTTGGCCCGGGCGCTGCGCGGCCTGCCGCTGCCGGTGATCGGCCGCATCGCCAACGACCGCCTGCTGCTCGACCTGCGCTGCCTGGACGATGCGCCGGCGCTCGTCGCGCAGTGGCCGGCACTGCGCGGCGTGCTGCTCGCTGGCTGACACGAGCCACTGCGACACCACCCGGCCTCGCGGCATGCCGCCTGCCGCAGCGCCCGCCCCTGAATCCCGGAGCTTTCGATGAAGCGACCCAACGCCCTGCCCGCCCTCCTTGCCGCGCTTGCGGCGGTGCTCGCGCTCGGCGCCTGCCGGCCGAGTTCGGAAAGCCGAGCACCGAACACCACCACGCCGAGCGCACCGATGTCCAGCGCGTCGGCAGGCACGAGCACCGGCACGCCTGCCGTCGGCTTGCCGGCGAGCGGCACGGTCAGCGGTGAGCAAACCGCGCCGCGCACCGACGGGATGGGCTCGGCATCGCCGACCGGAACACCCAAGTAGGCCGGGCCGCAGCAAAAACGGGCTGCAACGCCGAGGTTGTCCCTCGTGTCGATCCACAACCCCGACCCGATGGCCTTCGGCCCCCACGGCCGCCCGTGCTGCAAGAGAATCGCTTTCCCGTAGTGCCCAGGAAAAGACCGATGGCAACCCTTGCGACTGCACCCGGCGGCCCGATCCGGCAGTGCCGCGCCCGGCTGCAGACCGCCATCCTGGCGTTGCTGATCGGCACCGCGGGGTCGGGCTGGGCTGCACAGCCAGGGGAGCGGATCGCGCGCCCGCAACGGTTCGAGGCCGCGGCAGGTGCCAGCGCCGCGGTCGCTGCCGGCGACGTTCACCGGACCCTCGACTGGATCGCCCGCTCGGGCGACAACGAGGGGCTGGCTTTCGCCATACTCGACAAGCGCAATGCCCGGCTGTTCGTGTTCGATGCGTCGCGCCGCCTGCGCGGCTCGACACCCGTGCTGCTCGGCCTGGCCGTCGGCGACCACACGGTGCCGGGAATCGGCGAGCGCGAGCTGGCCGACATCCGGCCGCACGAGCGCACCACGCCGGCAGGCCGTTTCGTCGCCGAGCCGGGTCGCAACCTGCAGGGCGAGGACATCGTCTGGGTCGACTACGACGCCGCGGTGTCGATGCACCGGGTGCGCACCGGCAATCGGCGCGACCGGCGGCTCGAGCGGCTGGCGACGCCGACCGTTGCCGACAACCGGATTTCCTTCGGCTGCGTCAACGTGCCGGCGGCCTTCTACAACGCCGAGTTGAAGCCGGTTTTCGGCGCCGTCAGGACGGTGGTTTACGTGTTGCCCGAGTCGCAGCCCCTCGAGGCCGTGTTCCCGGGCCTCGTCGCCCACGACCGCACCCGCGGCGGCTGATTCGAAGCCACGCCTCGCCGGGGCAGGCGCGCCGCCGGGGAGCTGCCCGCAGCACGCTCACGCCTCGTAGCCGTACCCCAGGCCGTACACCGAGCGGATCCGGTCGCTGCCGGCACCGGCCTGCTCCAGCTTGCGCCGCAGGTTCTTCACATGGCTGTCGACCGCGCGCTCGGTCGTGGCGCGCGCTTCGCCCTGCAGCAGGCCGAGCAACTGCGCGCGCGCGTACACCCGGCCGGGCTGCGCGGCCAGCGCCCGCAGCAGCCGGAATTCGTTGGGCGTGAGGTCGAGCGCCTGGCCCCGCCAGGCGGCGCGGCGACCCTGCTCGTCGATCTGCAGCGGCCCCGGCACGGGTGGCGGGGGCCGGGCCGCGCGGCTGCGGCGCAGCACCGCCTTGACGCGCGCCATCACCTCGCGCGGGCTGAACGGCGTCTTCGGGATGTAGTCGTCGGCGCCGAGTTCGAGCCCGGCCAGCCGGTCGGCTTCGTCGGCGCGCGCGGTGAGGATGACGATCGGCACGCCGGTGATCGCGCGCAGCTCGCGGCACAGGCTCAGGCCGTCGAGGCCGGGCAGCATCAGGTCGAGCAGCACCAGGTCGTGGCGGCGCTCGGTCCAGGCGCGCAGCGCGTCGCGGCCGTCGGCGACGCACTCCGCCTCGTGGCCAGCGGCCCGCAGGTAGTCGGCGAGCAGCGCGGCGAGCTTGGGCTCGTCCTCGACGACCAGCACGCGCGCCGGCCCCGGGTCAAGGCGCAGCGGGTCCTCAGCCAAGGGCTGGCAGCTCGACGCGCAAGCACAGGCCGCCGAGCGGCGACGCGCTGGCTTCGATGCGGCCCTCGTGCGCCTGGACGATGCGCTGGCAGATCGACAGCCCGAGCCCGGCGCCGCCGCTGCGCCGGCTGCGCGAGGCCTCGGCGCGGAAAAAGCGCTCGAACAGCCGCGGCAGCTGCTCCTCGCGCACGCCCGGGGCACTGTCGTGCAGGTCGATCAGCATCTGCCGGCCCTCGCGCCGCGCCTGCAGTCGCAGGGCGCCGCCGGCGTCGGTGTAGCGGCAGCTGTTCTCCAGCAGGTTGGCGAACAGCTGGCGCAGACGGCGGGCGTCGCCGAACATCGGCAGCGGCTCGGCGGGAAGCTCCAGCTGCAGCGCCAGGCCGCTGCTTCGCAGGCGCTCGCCGAAGGCGCCGGCGGTCTCGCCGAGGATGGCGCGCAGATCGAGTTCGGCCTTGCGATACGAAAGCGCGCCGACATCGGCCAGCGACAGCTCGTAGAGGTCGTCGACCAGCTTGTGCAGCGTCGCGACCTCGGCCTTCAGCGACACCAGCGCCTGCGCGTCGAGCCGGCGCACGCCGTCTTCCAGCGCCTCGATCTCGCCGTGCAGCACGCCGAGCGGCGTGCGCAGCTCGTGCGAAACGTCGGCCATGAACTCGCGCCGCATGGCCTCGTTGCGCTGCAGCGTCAGCGCGAGCTGGTTGAAATCGCGCGCCAGCCGGCCGATCTCGTCGTCGGCCGCGCCCTCGGGCACGCGCATGGCGTAGTCGCCGGCGGCCAGCCGGTGCGTGGCCTCCGCCACCCGGCGCACCGGCCGCAGCAGCCGGCGCGACGCCCAGAAGGCCACGGCCGCGGCGAGCAGCACGGCGGCGCCGCCAACGAACCAGCCGGTGCGCGCCTGCGCGTCGGCAAAGCGCTTCTCGGCGCCGGAGCTGACCGACTCGAACGGCGTCAGCACCAGCCAGCCGACGGCCAGCCGGTCGACCATGATGGCGCGCTCGACCGCATTGGCCGCCGGGTTCTCGAAGCCGACGATGCGCCTGCGCTCGGCGTCGAGCAGCGTGAAGCGCCGCGATGCACCCGTCAGCTCGGCCGGCGTCGGCACACCGGGCGGCCGGTCGCTCAGCGCCACCCGCCCGTCGGCGGGCAGCGGGCGCAGCAGCCGGTACCAGAGCTCGGGGCGTTCGCGCACGAAATCCCAGCTTCCCTGCTGGCGGTAGCCGGCGGTGACGCCGGGAAGGGTCATGTCGAGCCGCGTGACGGCCTGTTCGTTGAGGTAGCCGAGGAAGTCGCGGTTGAGGTTGACATGCGCGCCGACGCCCATGGCCAAGGCGACCACCACCGCGGCGCCGAGCACGGCGGCGAAGAGTCGGGTGGCGAGGCTGTGTTTCATGGCAGGGCGTGCAGCTGGCGCACCGGTCGTCCCGGTACGCGGAGTGCCAGTGTCGCCGGCGCCGCCCGGCCGCGCGGGCGGCGGGCCTTCAATTTTTCTCCACACTCTACGGGCAACATGTCGACGTGCTGAGATTCCACGCTCCCCGACTTCCGTTCCGCGCATCGGCAGCCCTGCTGCTCGCAGCCGGTTTGCTCGCCGCCTGCAACGACAAGCCCGCCGCTCCGGTGAAGCCCGCGCCGGTCGAAGTCGGCGTGGTGGTCGTGAGTGCGCAGGACGCTGCGCTGCAGCTCGAACTGCCGGGCCGCCTGAGCGCCAGCCAAGTTGCCGAGATCCGGCCGCAGGTCGGCGGACTGGTGCTCAAGCGCCTGTTCACCGAAGGCACCCGGGTCAAGGCGGGTCAGCCGCTGTACCAGCTCGACAACGCGGCCTTCGAAGCCGAGCGCGCCCGCGCCGCCGCGGCGCTGCAGAAGGCCGAGGCGCAGCGTGCCGCGGCACGCACCAAGGCCGCACGCGACGCCGAACTGCTGCGCGTCGATGCCCTCAGCCGCCAGGCCGCCGACGAGAGCGCGGCGGCGATGCTGCAGGCCAATGCCGATGTCGCCGTGGCGCGTGCCGCGCTCGACGCCGCCCAGGTTCAGCTGCGCCGGGCCACCATCGTGGCGCCGATCAGCGGTCGCGTCGAGGTCTCCACCGTGAGTGCCGGCGCGCTGGTCACGGCCAACCAGACGCAGGCGCTCACCACCGTCCAGCAGCTCGACCCGATGTACGTCGACATCGTGCAGAGCAGTGCCGAGCTGCTGGCGTTGCGGCGCCAGCTGGAGGGCCAGGCCGCCACCCGCAAGGCGCAGCTGGTGCTCGAGGACGGGTCGGTGCACCCGCAGCCAGCCGTGCTGCAGTTCAGTGGCGTCACGGTCGACCAGGGCACCGGCACGGTGCGGCTGCGCGCCCTGGTGCCCAATCCGCGTGAAACGCTGATGCCCGGCATGGTGGTGCAGGCGCGGCTGGTCGCCGGCGTCGACCGCGGCGTGCTGCTGGTGCCGCAACAAGGCGTGACGCGCACGCCGACCGGCGATGCCACGGCGCTGACCGTCGGCGCCGACAACAAGGTCGAACTGCGCCGTCTCAAGCTCGGGCGCGCGGTGGGCAACCAGTGGCTGGTGGCGAGCGGGTTGCAGGCGGGCGACCGGCTGATCGTCGAAGGGCTGCAGCGCGCCCGGGCCGGGCAGGCGGTGATACCGGTGGCTGCCGGCCGCGCCGCCTCGGCTCCCCGCCGCGCGGCGTCGGGTGCCGGTGGCGCCGCGTCGGGTGCGTCCGCGCCGCGGCCCGCCAGCGCCGCCGCTTCGCGCTGAAGGCGCCGACCCCCCGCCATGGCTTCCTTCTTCATCGACCGGCCGATCTTTGCCTGGGTCCTGGCGATCGTCATCATGCTGGCGGGCGCCGCGGCGACGCTGACCTTGCCGCTCGAGCGCTACCCGGACATCGCGCCGACGCGCATCACCATCAGCACCAGCTATCCCGGCGCCTCGGCGAAAACCATCGAGGACTCGGTGACGCAGATCGTCGAGCAGAGCCTGAAAGGCATCGACCGCCTGATGTCGATCGAGTCGTCGAGCAACGCCTCGGGCACGGCCACCAGCCAGCTCAGCTTCGTCGCCGGCACCAACCCCGACGTGGCGCAGATGCAGGTGCAGAACAAGGTCCAGCAGGCGGTGTCGCGGCTGCCGCAGGCGGTGCAGGCGCAGGGCGTGCGCGTGACCAAGGCCGGCACCGACTTCCTGATGGTGGTGACGCTGAACAGCACCGACCCGGCCGCCACCTCGGCCGACCTCGGCGACTACCTCAACAGCACGCTCGTCGACGTGATCAGCCGCATCCAGGGCGTGGGCGACGTCAACGTCTTCGGTTCGGGCTATGCCATGCGCATCTGGCTCGACCCGGCGCGCCTGCAGCGCTACGCGCTGGTGCCCGGCGACATCCGCGCCGCGCTGCTGAACCAGAACACCGAAGTCTCGGCGGGCCAGATCGGCGCGCTGCCGTCGCCCGAGGGGCAGCGGCTGACGGCCATCGTCACCGCGCGCGCCAAGTTGCAGACCGCCGACGAGTTCCGCGCCGTGGTGCTGCGCGTGCAGCCCGATGGTTCGGCGCTGCGCCTGGGCGACGTCGCGCGCGTCGAACTCGGCCGCGACAGCTACACCACCAACATCCGCAGCAGCGGCCGCGTCGCTTCGGGCATGGCGATCTACCCGGCCAGCGGCGCCGATGCGCTGGCGACGGGCGACGCGGTGAAGGCCAAGCTGGCCCAACTCGCGCCGTTCTTCCCGCCCGGCATGCGCGCCACGGTCACTTTCGACACGACGCCCTTCATCCGCGTCTCGATCAAGGGCGTGATGGTGACGCTGATCGAGGCGATGGTGCTGGTCGTGGCGATCATGTACCTCTTCATGCAGAACCTGCGGGCCACACTGGTGCCGGCCATCGCCGTGCCGGTGGTGCTGCTCGGCACCATGGGCGTGCTGGCGGTGGCCGGTTTCTCGATCAACACGCTGACCATGTTCGGGCTGGTGCTGGCGATCGGCCTGCTGGTCGACGACGCGATCGTCGTGGTCGAGAACGTCGAGCGGCTGATGCGCGAGGAAGGCCTGTCGCCGCGCGATGCCACCCGGCAGAGCATGGCCGAGATCAGCGGCGCCCTGGTCGGCATCGCCGTGGTGCTGTCGGCGGTGTTCATCCCGATGGCCTTCTTCGGCGGCTCCACCGGCGTCATCTACCGCCAGTTCAGCATCACCGTGGTGAGCGCCATGGTGCTGTCGGTGCTGGTGGCGATGACGCTGTCGCCGGCGCTCTGCGCCACGCTGCTCAAGCCGGTGCACAAGGGCGAGCATGCGGCGCACGGCGGGCCGCTGGGCTGGCTGCTGAACCGCTTCTTCGGCGGTTTCAACCGCCTGTTCGACCGTTTCACCGAGCGCTACACGCGCCAGGTGAAATGGCTTTCGGCGCGCACGCTGCGCAGCGTCGCCGTGTTCGCGCTGCTGATCGCCGGCACGGCGCTGCTGTACCGCAGCCTGCCGACCTCCTTCCTGCCCGACGAGGACCAGGGCGGCCTGCAGATCCAGGTGCGCATGGCGCCCGGCGCCACCGGCGAGCGGCTGGAGGGGGTGATGCAAAGCGTCGAAGCGTATCTCGCCGAGCAGCCGGAAGTGGCCTTCTACAACCTGGTGCGCGGCTCGGGCGGCGACCAGGGCTCGGGACAGGGCTTCATCAGCCTGAAGAACTGGTCCGAGCGTCCGCAGGTCAGCCAGGGCGCTGCCGCGCTGGCCGAGCGCTTCAGCCGCGAGCTCGGCCGCCGCGTGCGCGACGCCAACATCTTCGTCGTGCAGCCGCCCACCGTCCGCGGCCTGGGTGGCAGCGCGGGCTTGCAGCTGTTCCTGCAGGACCTGGGCGGCGTCGGCCCGGTGGCGCTGGCGGCAGCGCGCGACCAGCTGATCGACGCTGCCACCGCCCGGCCCGAGTTCCGCCGCCCGCGCACCAACAGCCTCTCGGAAACGCCGCAGCTGGCGATCCAGATCGACGACCACCAGGCCGGCACCCTGGGTGTTTCCACGGCCACCATCAACGACACCATGTCGATCGCCATGGGCGGCAGCTACATCAACGACTTCATCGACCGCGGCCGCGTCAAGCGCGTGCTGATGCAGGGCGAGGCCGCCAGCCGCGCCGAGCCCGACAGCCTGATGCACTGGTACGTGCGCAATGCCAGCGGCCAGATGGTGTCGTTCAGTGCCTTTGCGAGCAGCAGCTGGGTCAACGGCCCGCGCCAGCTGGTGCGCTACAACGGCAGCCCGGCCTACGAGATCCAGTCCGACCTTGCGCCGGGCGTCAGCTCGGGCGCCGCGATGCTCGCGCTCGAGCAGCTGCTGCGCGAGATGCCACCGGGCGTCGGCTACGAATGGGCCGGCCGCAGCTACCAGGAGCGCCTTTCGGGCTCGCAGGCACCGCTGCTGTACGCGATTTCGGTGCTGTTCATCTTCCTGTGCCTGGCTGCGCTTTACGAAAGCTGGGCCGTGCCGTTCAGCGTCATGCTGGTGGTGCCGCTGGGCATCCTCGGCGCCCTGGCCGGCAGCCATCTCGGCGGCCAGAACAACGACGTGTTCTTCCAGGTCGGCCTGCTCACCACGGTCGGCCTGAGTGCGAAGAACGCCATCCTGATCGTCGAGTTCGCCGAGACCCTGCGCAGCCGCGGCATGGGCGTGCTCGAGGCCACGCTCGACGCCTGCCGGCAGCGGCTGCGGCCGATCCTGATGACCTCGCTGGCCTTCGGCATGGGCGTGCTGCCGCTGGCGCTGGCCAGCGGCGCCGGCTCGGGCTCGCAACGGGCGATCGGCTTCGGCGTGCTCGGCGGCATGGTCAGCGCGACGGCGCTCGGCATCTTCTTCGTGCCGCTGTTCTACCTCTGGGTCAAGGCGCTGTTCTCGCGCAAGCCGAAGGCGCCGGGGGCACCGGCAGCGCAGCAGGCCGCGGCGTGATGCGCACCGGGCCGGCCCTGTTCCTGACGCTGACGCTGGTCGGCTGCGCCAGCCTGGTGCCACCGCCGGACGTTCCAGCCGCAGCCTTGCCCGACAGCTTCCGACCCGGCGGCGACGCCGCCGGCGCCGGGTCGGCGCGCACAGCGCCCGCGCACGAATGGGACGGCTTCTTTACCGACGAGCGCCTGCGCAGCGTGGTCGGGCTGGCGCTGCAGGACAACCGCAGCCTGCAGGCGGGCCTGGCGGCAGTCGAACGGGCACGGGCGCTGTACGGCATCAGCAGCGCGGCGCGATTGCCGGAAGTGGGCGCGACGACGTCGGCGAGCGTCCAGGCGGGTGGCGGCGCGGTGAACGACATCTATACCGTCTCGCTCGGGCTGACAGCCTGGGAGGTCGACCTGTTCGGCCGCCTGCGCAGCCTCGAGGGCGCGGCCCTGGCGCGCTTCCTGGGGCAGAACGAAACGCAGCGCAGCGCGCGGCTGGCGCTGGTCGCCCAGGTGGCCGAGGCCTGGCTGCTGCTCGCGGCCGAGCAGCAGCGGCTGGCCCTGGCGGTGGAGTTGCGCGACAGCCAGCAGCGCACGCTGGACCTGGCCGAGCGCCAGTACCAACTGGGCGCCGCCTCGGGGCTGCAGCGGGCACGCGCCGAGACCGCGTTCCAGCTGGCGCGCGGCGAGGCGGCGCGCAGCGCGGCCGCGGTGGTCCAGGCGCGACTCGGGCTGGAACTGCTGGCCGGGCAGTCGCTGCCGGCGTCGCTGCTGCCTGCTGCGCAGGTCGACTCGGCGATGGCACTGCCCGACGTGCCCGGCGGGCTGCCGGCCACGGTGCTGCTGCAGCGGCCCGATCTGCGCGCGGCCGAGCAGGCCATGCAGGCCGCGGCATTCGATGTCGGTGCGGCACGCGCGGCGCGATTCCCGCGGCTGACGCTGACCGCCACCGCGGGCCTGCGCAGCCCGGAGCTCGGCAGCCTGTTCAGCGGCAGCGGCTTCCTCGGCCTGCTGCCCTCACTGAACATCCCGCTGTTCGACGCCGGTGCACGGCGCGCCCAGGTCGAGCTGAGCGAGGCCAGCCGCCGCGAGGCACTGGCACGCTATGAAGCCGCGCTGCAGTCCGCCTTCCGCGAAGTGGCCGACGCTTTGGCGGTGCGCGACAGCCTGGCCGAACGGCTGGCGGCGCAGCAGGCGCAGGTCGATGCCGCCTCGCGCAGCCTGTCGATCGCCGAGCAGAGCTACCGGCTCGGCGGTGTCAGCCAGCTCGAATTGCTCGACGCCCAGCGCCAGCTGGCCGGTGCGCGCCAGGGCCTGGTCTCGCTGCGCCAGGCCGAGCAGACCAACCGCGTGGGGCTGCTGCGCGCCCTGGGCGGGCGCTGGAACAGCGCCGGCTGAGGCATTGCGGCCTCATGTGAAAAAGGGCGCCGATGGCGCCCTTTCCGTTGGCTGCGACCAGATCAGCCGCGGTCGCGACGGGCCCGACGCCCCGCGCCGCGCGTGTCGGAGGAGCCGCCGCTGCCAGCGCTCATCCCGGTGGTGCCACCCGATGAACCGCCGCTCATGCTGCTGCCGCTCGTGCCGCCGGTGCCCGAGCCCATGGCGCCGCTGGTCGAGCCGGTGCCGCCGCTCGCGCCCATCGAGCCGCCGCTGCCGCCCATCGAGCCACCGCTGTTGGCACCCGTTCCGCCCATCGAGCCACCGGCGGTGCCGCCCGTCGAAGCGCCGGTGGCGCCACGGTTGGTGCCGGTGCTGCCCGTGGCGCCGTGGTGCCGCCCATGGCGGCCGAGCCTCCGGCACCGGTGGTCGACTGTGCGTGCGACAGGCCGACGGCCGTGACGAGGGCGGCGCTGGCCGCTGCCGCGGTGAGGATCCTGGTGAGATTGCTCATGTAGGTCTCCGAGTTCGTGAAAGATGGCCGCCAGATCGAAAAAACAACCGCGCAACGATCAGCGGTCGGGGTCGCCTTGGCAACGTCCGTGCCTGTTTCTGCGCCGCCACGCCGAGCTGGCATGGCAGGCATCAGTAACCCAGTGCCTTCGAGGCCATGTACGCGGCCAGGCCGAACAGCAGCACCGCGAAGGCGCGCTTCAGCTCGGCCACGTTCATGCGGTGCGCGACCGTGGCGCCGAGCGGCGCCAGCGTGACGCTGGCCGCCGCAATGATGAACAGCGCCGGCAGGAACAGGTAGCCGAACGAGCCGGCGGGGGTGTCGGGCAGGTTCCATCCGGCATAGATGTAGCCGATGGTGCCGGCCAGCGCGATCGGAAAACCGAGCGCTGCCGAGGTGGCGACGGCGGTGTGGATCGGCACGTTGCACCAGCTCATGAACGGCACCGAAATGAAGCCGCCACCGGCGCCGACCAGTGCCGACAAGGTGCCGATCGCGCCGCCTGCGCCGAACATGCCGGCGCTGCCGGGCAGCTGCCGCGACGGCTTGGGCTTCTTGTTGATGAACATCTGCAGCGCCGAATAGGCGACGAACACGGCGAAGACCCCGGCCAGCACCCGGGTCGGCAGCAGCTTGGCGATCTGCGCGCCGATCAGCGAGCCGACGATGATCCCCGGCGCGAGCAGCTTGACGACATCCCAGCGCACCGCGCCGCGCTTGTGGTGCGCCCGCACCGACGACAGCGAGGTGAAGAGGATCGTCGCCAGCGAGGTGGCGACCGCCGACTTGACGACGTAGTCGGGACTGAAGCCGCGCATGCTGCCGATCATCGTCAGCGCCGGCACCAGCAGCATGCCGCCGCCGATGCCGAGCAGCCCGGCGAGGAAGCCGCCGATGCAGCCGAGGGCAAGCAATTCGACGACGAGGATCGGATCAATGTTCATGGCAGTCCCGTGCGGGCAGTCGGCAGGCGGGCGATGCTGCAATCGGTCGGCCTGCCGTGCGGCGCGGCAATGCGGCGCTCGGCACCGGGTGGTCCTCGACCGGCACCGGTGCGCCCCGTGCCCGCAGTCACAGCCGCCGGTCGCAGCCGGCGACGCCGCAGCGGCATTGCAGCCGTCCCGCATGGTGCGTCTCGCCGTAGTCGGCGGTCAGCTCCTCGCCGGCAGCGATGTCGCGCATGGCGTACAGCTCGATGCGGCCCTGGCGGATTCGCAGCACCACGTTCGGCCGGCACGAATGGTTGGTGAAACGCAGCGGATCGGCCGACTGCGAGGCGTCGATCGCCCGCCGTTCGCTGACCTCGACGATCATGATCCGCTGCTGCTCGCGGGCCCGGCGCCGGGCCTCGCGCACGGCAATCGCCTCGCCGCGGATCTCGCCGATCTTGCGGCGCGCCGGGATCGGCACGGCGGCAAAGGCGCCGTGGCCGTCGATCGCGCTGGGCTGCACGGCAACCGCGTACTTCTGCGGATCGGCGGGCGGGCGCCGGCGCAGCGGCGCTGCCGGCGTCACGACTCCCGCGGCGCCGGCGAGTCCCCGCGCGTCCCGGCTGCTTCGCTGCTTCCATGGCCATTCCCCCTCGATTTCCGTCTCCAGCGACACGCTCAGGAAGGTGCGGATCAACACCACCGCGCCGAGCAGGCCGACGCTTTCCCAGGTCAGCGGCGCGGTGACCGTGGCAATGATGTCGGCACCGACCAGCAGCTCCAGCCCGAGCAGGATGCCCCGGCCGAGGCTCGCCCGATACGCCTGGTAGGCGCGCCCGGACGACCCGTGCCACAGGTCGATTGCGAACTTCAGCGTGGCGACGAGCACCGCCACGGCGATCACCGCCACGCCGAACACTTCGATCACCGTTGCGACCATCTCGAGCAGATGGCCGAGCGACTCGGACATGAGATTCCCTCCTGGGCTTGTTGCCGCCTTGCCGGTTGCCGACCGCACCGCGAGCCACTGCGCGGCGCCCGATTCTTCCACCCGGCGGCGTCTTCTTGCGGGCACCCGCGAGTCGCGACAACATTGCCATCCCACCCGAGGAGGCGGCACCGATGCTTTCCAAATGCGGATTTCTCGAAAACGGCCTCGGCCTGTGCTTCGGCGGCCATGCAGCCGCGGGTGATGCGCCCGATCCGTACAGCGCCGCACGCGTGGGGATGCTGGCCGAGATCGATGCCGACATGCGCGAGACCGCCGGCTCCACCGGCCGCGGCGCGCTGAGCCCGCGCGTCCGGGCGGCGCTGGCACGCGTGCCACGGCACCGCTTCATGCCGGCGTCGCAGCTCGGCCTGGCCTACACGAACCAGCCGCTGCCGATCGGCGAAGGCCAGACGATCTCGCAGCCGTTCATCGTCGCCCTGATGACCGAGCTGCTCGAACCGCAGCCGGGCGACCGCGTCCTCGAGATCGGCACCGGCTCGGGCTACCAGGCGGCGGTGCTGGCCGAACTCGTCGCGCAGGTCTGCACGATCGAGATCGTTCGCCCGCTCGGCGAGCGCGCCCGCGAACTGCTGCGCGAGCTCGGCTGCGCCAGCGTCGAAACGCGCATCGGTGACGGCCATGCCGGCTGGCCCGACGCCGCACCCTTCGACAAGATCGTCGTCACCGCCGCACCGGAGACGATGCCGCAGGCGCTGGTCGACCAGCTCGCCCCCGGCGGCCGGCTGATCGGCCCCGTCGGCCCGCGGGACGGCGTGCAGAGCCTGTTGCTGCTGCGCAAGCAACCCGACGGCCGCACCGTCAGCCGCGATCTGCTCGCAGTGCGCTTCGTGCCGCTGACGAGGGGGCGGTGAGGCGCTCTTGCGGACCCGCCAGGGCCACATCCTAAAATTTGGCGCCGCTGAGGCCCGGCTTTTGCCAAGTCACGAGCGAGACACCAAGGAAAGCAGTTGCTCGGTCCCTTCCCTGCGTTTGCCCCACTGACATGAGCCATCCTGGCGTTGCCGAACGCGCACCACCGCCTGCAGACACGGCGGAACGCCCGGTGGGCACGCTTTTCGAGCGTCTGCTCGACATTGCGCGCGAAGAGTCGGGCATGGACCTGGCGTGGATTTCCGAGTTCGTCGACGGCGAGCAGCGGGTGCGGTTTACCTCGGGTGCGATCGGCGCGTTCAACACGCCGGCGGACTTCGCCTCGCGCTACGACAGCTCGTACTGCGCGCGCGTGCTCGACGGGCGCCTGCCCAACGTGGTCGCCGACGCCCGCGGCCATGAGGTCACTTCGCTGCTTCCGCTGACGGAGGATCTGGGTATCGGCAGCTATGTCGGTGTTCCGGTGCGGCGGCCCGACGGCGAGGTCTACGGCATGCTCTGCTGCATCAGCCGCGGGCCGACGACGACGCCGCCGCCGATGCGCCTGCTGACCGCCCTGGCCGAGGCCGCCGGCGAAGAGGCGGCGGTGCGGCGCGCCCGGCTCGAACCCATGGAGGCCAAGCGCCGGCGCATCGAACAGGCCCTGCGCGAGGGCGGCCTGCAGACCGTGCTGCAGCCGGTCGTCCAGCTGTCACGCATGCGCATCGTCGGCGTGGAGGCGTTGTCGCGCTTCAACGGGCCGCCGGCAGGGCCCGACGCCTGGTTTGCCGATGCCGCCGAGGTGGGGCTCGGCGAGGAACTCGAACTGGCCGCGATCAGGTCGGCACTGGCGCTGCTTCCGGCATTGCCGGCCGACGTCTACCTGGCGCTGAATGCGTCGCCCTCGACCGCACTCTCGCCGGCGCTGGCCCGGCTGCTGGGCACGGTCGATGTGTCGCGGCTGACGCTCGAACTGACCGAGCACAGTGCCGTTGCCTCCTACGAAGCGCTCGAAGAGGCGCTGGCGCCGTTGCGGGCCGCCGGCATGCGCGTTGCGGTCGACGATGCCGGTGCCGGCTTTGCGTCGTTCAACCACATTCTTTTGCTGCGTCCGGACATCATCAAGCT
Organism: uncultured beta proteobacterium; assembly: GCA_963826695.1. Classification (GTDB taxonomy): domain Bacteria; phylum Pseudomonadota; class Gammaproteobacteria; order Burkholderiales; family Burkholderiaceae_C; genus CAWGXZ01. Next base: position 396,184 of record CAWGXZ010000001.1, on the reverse strand, counting down.
GGACATCCGGCTGACGCGCGGCGTCGATGGCGACATCGTCAAGCAGTCGCTGGCCGAGTCGCTGGCTTCGTTCGCCTTTCGCACCGGCGCCGTGCTCGTCGCCGAGGGCGTCGAGACACAGGGCGAGCTCGACACCCTGCTGCGGCTGGGTGCGACGGCGGTGCAGGGCTACTTTCTCGCCCGGCCGCAGCCGCTGCCGCTGCCCACGCTGCAGGCGCGTCCGAAAGGCCTGCTGGCCGGAGCGTCGGTCGACACCGGCACGATGCCGACGCCCGAACTCGTTGCCTACGTACTGGCCGAGGTCAGCGCGGTGACCGGTTTCGAAATCGCCTACATGACGGTGCTGCATACCGAGGCCGGTCTGCTCGAGCACCGCTATGTCCATCCGCCGGGCCTGAGCGTACCGCCCAGGGGGCTGTGCATTCCCTGGAACGATTCGATCTGTGCGCGCTGCCGGCATGCCGGCGTCGTCTGGACCGCCGACCTCGGCCAGGACCTGGCCGCCGGCTATTTCGGCGAGGACCTGGGTGTGAAGACCTTCCTGTCGATGCCGATCCGCACCCCGGCCCGCCAGGAGACGCTCGGCACGCTGTGCGCGGCGGCGTTCGAGTCGCACTACCTCAGCGACCGCACCGTCGCCCGTGTCGAGCACTTCGCCCGGCAGCTCGCCGACCGCATCCTGCTCGACGGCATCGAGCAATTCGCCGGGCAGGCGCCGATCCATCTGGCGCGTTGAGCGGTTGCGGAGAGAGTCGGCGTTTCGCTGCCCGCCACCGCGCTCAGGGTTCTGGTGGCTCGCGCTTGCAGCCCCGTGCGCCAGTGCTCGGAAGGTGTGAAAGAAACCGTAGCGCAGCAGGTTTATTCACACTTTCTCTCAGGGCATGCCACCGCGCTGTGGCGCAACGCCCGCATGCCGCGCAACGGCCTGGTTCGCTTGCGCGATTTCACTGGCGGCCACCTCGGCGCCGGGTTCGCGCTGCAGGCCGAGGAGCAGGTCGCGCCAGACCATTGCCACCGACGACGCCTCCTGCTGCAGGCGCGAGGTCTCGCGCAGCGTCGCCGCATTGCGCGCCGTCGCGACCGCGGCCTGCGCCTGTGCGAGCTGGCGCTCGCGCTGGCCGAGCGCGGCGCGCGCCTCGGCGATCCGCCGGCGCGCGAGCAGGGCATCGAAGGCGCCACGCAGCGCCAGCCGGGCGGGCTCGCCGGCGCGGGGGGGTTCGAGCAGGTCGAGCGAATAGCCCTCGGCGAGGCGCGCTGCCGTCACGGCGCTGGCGCTGCCGAGCTGCAACTGCGGTGCGTCGAGCTGCACGGTGCTGCCGCGCAAGGCCTCACGTTGCGCCTCGGGCAGCCGCGGCCAGCCTTGCAGAAAGGCGCTCAGCTTCGCCGCGTCGCGCGATCCGATGTCGAGTTCGGCCGGCAGGCCCGGCAGCCGGTCACGCGCATTGGCTTCCTGCAGCGCGTCGAGAAGGCGCGCCGGCGACGCTTGCGCGGCGGCGAGAACACGGTGACCGATCCGGAAGCTGATTCCGGCGTCGGCGTTGAGTCGGTTGCTGTCGGACATCGCAGACCTTTGCGGAGAAGGGGGCCGCAGGCCCGCGGCACCGGCGTCGGCAGCTGCTGCCTGCGCCCCGCCGAGCAAGGCAGCGGCGAGTGCGACCGCGGCAACCCGGTGACAGCAGCGGCAGACCCCCACGGCGGTGCTCAGGCGGGCCGCTGGGTTCCGGCAGCGATCAGCGCGGCGTATTGCTGGCGCACGGCGTTGAGATGGAACATGAAGGCCCGCAGGTCCTTCTCGCTCTTGACCGCCAGCACGCAGGGCTCGAGCCAGGCGAGCAGGCCGGGGTTGTTGGTCTGCCCGAGCAGCGAGGCGACGAGCTCGAGCGCTTCCTGCGCGGCCATCGGCAGCCGGCCCACCGGATCCTCGGCGTAGTAGGGCAGCACCCGGCGGAAGGCTTCGTAGGTGGTGCCGACTTCCTGCGGTGCCACGCGCGCGGCTTCGAGTTGCGCGGCGGCCGCCAGTGCGCACACCCCCGCCAGGTACGCCAGCGGCGAGCCGTCCGGCGCGACCCAGCCGTTCACCAGGTAGCGCGCAGGCGTGAGCGCGAGCAGTTCCTGGCGCGAACGTTCGGGACCGGCCATGGGCGTCTCAGCAACCGGCCTTCGCCGGCGCGTCGGCCGGCAGCGGCGTCGGCTCCTCGACCGCCGTCACCTGGTTGCTGCCGGCGATGTTCAGCGTGCCGTTGCGGATGTCGCTTTCGTTGCGCGTCACCGTCGTCCCGCTCCACGGGTCGTGGATCAGATAGGTCTTGGGCGGCCCCGGGTTGCTGCTGACGACCATCACGTAATGAGTGTACTGGCCGGGCCCGTTGCCGATGACGATGGGCACCGGGGCGCCGGTCGCGAGCCCCTTGTCGATTTTCTCGACCGCCTGCGAGGGGGTCGGGTCCTTGCTGGTCTTGTAGGTCACGCCGGTGGCGTCGCTCGACTTGTTGAACAGGTCGTCGCCCCATCGGCCCGAGCCGCCGCCTTGCGTGCGACCTGCCGCGACGCCGGAATGCGCGCCGGCGGCGCCGCCGCTGTACGTGCTCTGCAGCATCGACTTCTGGTCCGCAGCGAGATTCGGATTCCACGCCGTCGCGTCGTCGCCGTCGACCAGGCCCATTTCCGGGTTGTCCTCGTGCACCTTCAAGGCGTAGACCGGGTCCATCTGGCCACGCAAGGCCTGGGCGGTCGTCGAGTTGCACGAGTGGGACCACTGCTGCTGCACGCCGCTGCCGGTGCTGCTGCTGGTGAGCTGCAGGTTGTCGCGCAGCCAGGTGGCGTCCTTGCCGCGGATCTTGTCGGCGAACTCGCTGCATTCGTCGACCGAATGGCACGCGGCAAACGCCTTCCAGAGATAGGCGCGCTCCTCGTCCGACTTGGCGTCCTCGAGCAACTTCTCGAAGCGGCGCTTGTCTTCGGGCGTCTGGCGGGCGAGTTTCTCCTGGCCCCGCTTGGCCTGCGCCGAGCCGATGATTTCCGGATGCGCCGCGGCGAGTTTCAGCGGACAGCTCTGCACCGGCGAGTCGGGCGGACAGTGGCTGAAGTCGGTCTTCGCCTCGTTCGCCGCGCCCGAAAGGGCGTTGTAGACGGCGACGGCAGCGACCGCAATCAGCGCAATGCCGAGCAGGATCAGGCCGAGCATCGTCAGGTCCGGTGCGCCGGTTCAGGCCGGCGGTGCGACCCAAGGCCGGCCGGTCTGCCCGCTGCAGGCCAGCGCCGTCTGGAAGACCCGTTGCAGTCGCTGCGGCGGATCGCCGAGGATGCGACTGCGCAGGATCTGTCCGGCCCAGGGCAGCTTGGCGTCGCGGTCGAAATCGGCACCGAAGGCGACCATCAGGCAGGTGTAGAGGTAGATGTCCGAGCCGCCGGTCAGCCCGTGGCTGCCGGCGCGGTCGATCCCCAGCAGGACGGCCTTGCGCAGCCCCGTTGGTCCGAGTGCTGCGGCGTGTTCCGGAAACCGCTTGTCAAGGTGCGCCACCGCGTTGGCGATGTAGCGCTCTTGCTGCGGCTCCTTCAACGCATCGAACTGTTGCTGGTCGATCTGCACGCGGCCCCCGGGCGAGACGTTCGAACGAGTGTAAGGCGTGCCGGGGCGCAGCCCGACGATCTCGAAGGTCGCCGACGCCAGCCCGATGCCGGTTTCAGCGAGGGGCTCTGCGGTGGCGGGCGGGTCAGGCGATGTCGGCGAACGCCTGGGCACGCACGGAGCGGATCCGTGCCCGGTCGACTTCCGCGGGCACATTGCGCTCGGCCGTCTCGAGCATCAGGTCGGCATGGTCGCGCAGCAGGCGGCGCCGCTCGGCGTCGGTGGTGCGCTGCGCCACCACGCCCAGCACCTCGAGCAGGCGGCCCAGCACGGCGACGTTGGCGCTGGCGTTCTGGCGAATCTGATCCAGGGCGTCGGCCAGCAGGCCGGCGAATGAAGGGCCGCGGGCGATGACGCGCACCGCATCGTCGTCGGCCCGCACGTCGCTCTCGATGCGCCGGGCCGCCAGCCGCGACAGGATGACGCCGAGATGGTCGATGCTGTTGATGGCGGTGGTGGTGTCGTTGATGCCGGGCGACAGCGCCTTCAGCGCGATGTCGACGATCTGCCGGATGCCGAAACCGGGATCGTGCTCGATGGTGCGCTGGCGGCCGATCGTGAAGAGCATGCAAAGGCGCAGCAGGGCCGCCTCGTCGGCGGGCTCCGTGGCCAGGGAGACGAGCGGCTGCTCCTCGATCACGAATTCGCCGATCGCGCGCTCCATGCGCACGATGCCCCCGTGCTCGCGGGCGAAGGTGAGCAGCCCGTCGGCATCGACGTCCTGGATGAAGCCGCTGCGGCGCGCGAGCACCACCACCCAGGGGCGCTGCGCAGGCGTGTGGCGGCGCTGCGAGGAACCGGCCTCGTGGCCGAGGTCCGCCGGGAACAACCGGTCGATCGCCCGCAGCGTCTCGGCGCTCGCCGCCTCCAGGATGCTGGTGGCCTGGATCGCGGTGGCCACATGATGGATGAAGTAGATCAGGAAGCCGATCGCGACGAACGCCAGCCCGAGCCCGGCGAGCACCGCCAGCGAGGGCACGAACAGACCCTCGTCGTCGCCGCTGCGGATCGTGCGCAGCACCACCAGGCAGTAGGCATAGATGCCCAGGAAGACGCCGAGCACTGTCTGGTTCGCCCGGTCGCGCATGAAGTTGCGCAGGATGCGCGGCGAGTACTGGGTCGAGGCCAGCGTCAGCGCGACGATGGTGATCGAGAAGGTCACGCCGGCCACCGTGATCATCGAGCCGGCGATGCTCTCGAGCAGCCCGCGGGCGCCAGCCGCACCGGCGCCGAACAGCCGCGGCCAATCCTGCCCCAGCTGCGCCGTGCCGAACAGCCCCTCGGCCTCGACCAGCCCGATGGCCAGGATCACCGCGCCGCTGACGATCAGGGTCGGCACGAACCAGAGGCTCGCGCGCAGTTGCTCGGGGATGCGGCGCAGCGGGGTCAGCATGGGTCGAGCCTAGCATCGCAACGGTGGGTCAGGCGGGGGCGGCTGGGCGGCCAGGCGGCGCGACGCAGCCGGCCCGGGACGTGCCCGAGAGCGCGCTGTGCTTCAGCCCTCCAGCTGCCGCTGGAACACCAGCCCCGCGTGCTCCCTCAGCGCGTGGAACTTCACCCTCGGCCAGTTGGCCTCGATCGCCCGCAGCTCGGGGGCGTACTCGACCAGCACGGTCGGCGCGTCGACGGCGTCGTAGGCCACGCGGTGCGAGTTGCCGTCGATGAAGCGCTTCAGTTCGCGCTCGTCGGCCGCCGCGCCTTCGCCGGTTTCGCAGGTCACCCAGCGTGCCACCTGGTAGCGGCTCGGCATGATCCGCGCCTTGACGCCGTATTCGTGTTCGAGGCGGTGCGCGACGACCTCGAACTGCAGCTGGCCGACCGCGCCGAGCAGCAGCAGCGATCCGGCCAGCGGCCGAAAGACCTGGATCGCGCCTTCCTCGCCGAGCTGCGTGAGGCCTGCGCGCAGCTGCTTGGTGCGCAGCGGGTCGGCGACCTCGACCGCGCGGAACATCTCGGGCGCGAAGAACGGCAGCCCGGTGAACTGCAGCGGCTCGCCTTCGGTGAGCGTGTCGCCGAGCTGCAGCACACCGTGGTTCGGGATGCCGATGATGTCGCCGGCAAAGGCCTCGTCGAGCAGCTCGCGGCGCTGCGACAGGAACGAAACGACGCTGTTCGGCCGCAGCTCCTTGCCCGAGCGAACGACCTTCAGCCGCATGCCGCGCTCGAAGTGGCCCGACGCGACGCGCAAGAAGGCGATGCGGTCGCGGTGCGCCGGGTCCATGTTGGCCTGGATCTTGAAGACGACGCCGGTGAACTTGGGTTCATCGGGCTCGACATCGCGCTGGATCGAGGTTCGCACGCCGGGTGAGGGCGCCAGGTCGACCAGCGCGTCGAGCACCTCCTGCACGCCGAAGTTGTTGACCGCCGAGCCGAAGAACATCGGCGTCTGCCGGCCGGCGAGGAATTCGGCCTCGTCGAAAGCCGGCGCGGCGTCGCGCACCAGCTCGACCTCGCCCGCCGCCTGCCCGAACGCGGCGCCGAAGCGGCTTTCCAGCTGCGGGTTGGCGAGCCCGTCGATGATCTCGTCGGCCTCGCCGGCCCGGTCGGCGCCAGGGCGGAAGACGCGCATCTGGTCCTTGCGCAGGTCCATCACGCCGCCGAAGAACTTGGCCATGCCGACCGGCCAGGTGAAGGGCACGACCGTCATGCCGAGTTCGCGCTCGATCTCGTCCATCAGGTCGAGCGGGTCCTTGACCTCGCGGTCCATCTTGTTGACGAAGGTCAGGATCGGCGTGTTGCGCGCCCGGCAGACCTGCAGCAGGCGCCGCGTCTGCGGCTCGACGCCGTTGGCCGCGTCGATGACCATCAGCGCCGCGTCGACGGCGGTCAGCACCCGGTAGGTGTCCTCGGAAAAGTCCTGGTGACCCGGCGTGTCGAGCAGGTTGATGACGCAGTCGCGGTACTCCATCTGCATCACGGAACTGGCGACCGAGATGCCGCGCTGCTTCTCGATCTCCATCCAGTCGCTGGTCGCGTGCCGGCTGGCCTTGCGCGCCTTGACCGAGCCGGCGATCTGGATCGCACCGGAGAACAGCAGCAGCTTCTCGGTCAGCGTGGTCTTGCCGGCGTCGGGGTGAGAAATGATCGCGAAGGTGCGGCGGCGGCGCACCTGCGGCGTGAGTTCGTTGGGCATGGGGATCGGCAGCAGCGCCGGCGGCGGGGCGCCTGCCGGGAGGCGGGATTATCGGAGCGCGTCCACCGAAGGGGCGGGAGCCGCGTTTGCAACGGGACCGATCAACCAGAAACAAGAGGCAAGCCCATGTCGTCCCTCCCCCTCACATTCAAGCGCCTGTTGCTCGTCACGGTGGCGAGCGCCGGCCTGGCCATGACCCCGGCCGCTTCGACCCTGGCCGCGTCCGCGCGTGCCGCCGCGGCGCAGATCACCGGCTTCGACATGGAGCCGGTGGACAAGGTGGCGGCCGGCGGCGAACTGTTCTTCCGCGTCACCGGTACGGCCGGCGCACAGGCCTCGGTGCGGGTTGCCGGCGTCGCCCGCACGATCGTGCTGCAGGAGGTCGATACCGGCACCTACGAAGGCAGCTACACCATCCGGCCGAACGACCGCGTGTCGCCGAACTCGTCGGCGACGGTGAACCTGCGCTACAAGGGCCGCGCGGCAACGTCGACGCTCGGCCGGCTGGCCGTGGCCCAGGCGGCTGCTGCTCCGGCAGCGCAGGCACAGCCGGCGACGCAAGCCCGGCCTGCGGCGACGCCGTTCGCCATCAACCGCTTCGTCGCCCGGCAGATCGGCCGCGCCGAGCCGGGCGCCGAGATTCGCTTCCTGCTCGAAGGCAGCCCCGGCGCGCGCGCCAGCTTCAATATCGAGAACGTGGTTGCCAACGTGCCGATGCGCGAGGCCTCGCCCGGGCGCTACGAAGGCAGCTACACGATCCGGCGCAACGACCGCATTCCCGCCAACGTCTCGGTGGTGGCGACGCTCGAAGCCAACAACCAGGTGGTGCGCGCCAACCTGGGCGGCTCGCTGTTCGCCGACGCCAAGCCGCCGGTGATCGGCAACGTTTCGCCGCGCGACGGCGAGGTGGTCGGCACCAGCGGGGTGGTCACCGTCTCCGGCAATTTCGACAAGCAGGGTGGATCGGACATCGACACGCGCAGCGTGCGCATCGTCGTCGGTGGCCGCGACGTGACGGCGCAGTCGACCATCACGCCCGAGAACTTCAGCTACCGCGCCGACCTGCCGCCGGGCAACTATGCGGCCGATGTCACCGCCAAGGACCAGGCCGGCAACACCGCGCGCAGCGCGTGGAGCTTCAGCGTTCGTCAGGGCGGCGTGGCGGGCCCGGCGCCGACGACGCTGCCGCTGGAAATCACCAGCCATGCGCCGAATGCGGCGGTGGGCGCGGGCCGCGTCGAAGTGCGCGGCCGCACGGCGCCCGGTGCGACGGTCGACGTGCAGGTGACCGGCGTCGCCTCGGTCGGCGGCTTTTTCGGGGTCAACCAGGCGCTCTACAGCGAGCGGCTGACCGCCGACAACGCCGGCAACTTCATCTTCGGCTTCGCACCGCCGGTGCGCGTGCCGGGGATGCAATACGAAGTCGAGCTCAAGGCGACCAGCGGCAACCAGACCCGCGACACCAAGCTGGTGCTGCAGCAGCAGCGTTGAGTGGCGCCGGGCCGCGTGCCGGCCCGGCGAATTGAGAGAGCACGGCCCGCCGCTTCAGGGCGGCGGCTCGTGCCCCGCGTCGACGAAGGGCGTGACATCGCCGAGCAGCCGCTCGGTCCAGGCGTTTTCCTCGCCGACGGGCGCCACGCCGCGCAGCGCCGAGGTCGCTGCCTCGAGCCCTGCGCCGCGGATCATCAGCCAGGCTGCGATGAAGCTCGCAGCCAGCGGCCCGGCGGCGGTGGCGACCGATCCCCGCGCGCGGAAGGCGTGCTCATCGACCCGCACGCCGGCCTCGACCAGCCACGGCTTCAGCGCCGCGTCGGCACACGCGGGGGCGTCGCCGAGCAGGCCGAGCCGCGCCAGCATCAGGCTGCCGCCCGAGTGGCCGGCATAGAACTGCTGCACCGGGTCGAACTGCAGCCGGTCGAGCAGCGCCGAGTCGGCGGCGATCGCCCGGCTGTAGAGCGAATGGCCGAAGACCACCGCGTCGGCGTCGGCCGCGAATTCGAGCGGCTGCTGCGCCTGCACCGTGACGCCGTTCATCGAGGTGACGTACGACGTGGGACACGCCAGTTCGGCCGTCCAGCCGCGCGTGGCGAGCCGGTTCAGCAGGCCCAGCGCGAGAAAGGTGCCGATCTCGTCGAAGCCGTCGAAGGTGAGAAGTGCGATGCGCATCGCCGCTCGCCCGCCCGCCGCGTGGCCTACTCCTCGAGCAGGCTGCGCAGCATCCAGGCCGTCTGCTCGTGCACCGTGAGGCGCTGCGTCAGCAGGTCGGCCGTCGGCTCGTCGCTGGCTTCGTCGGCGGCGGCGAAGATGCCGCGGGCGGTCCGGGCGACCGCCTCGTGGCCCTCGACCAGGATGCGCACCATCTCCAGCGCCTTCGGCGACTGGTCGGGTGCGTCGGGCAGCGACGAGAGCGACTTGAACTGGGCATAGGACCCCGGCGCCGTGTGGCCGAGCGAGCGGATGCGCTCGGCAATCGGGTCGACCGCGTTCCAAAGCTCGGTGTACTGCTCCATGAACATCACGTGCAGGCTGGTGAACATCGGCCCCGACACGTTCCAGTGGAAGTTGTGCGTCGTCAGGTAGAGGGTGAAGGTGTCGGCGAGCAGCCGGCTGAGCCCCTGGGCGATGGCCGAGCGGTTCTCTTCGCTGATTCCGATGTTGATGGGTGCGCGGGCAGTGGGCATGGGTGTTCCAGGGAAGTCGGGCGCGCCAGTCTATCGACCTCGGCGCCCGACCGTCCGCGTCCGCAACGGCGGCTTGCTTCGCCGCGATGGCTGCGGCCGGCGTGCGGCGCCGGGATCGACGCCCCGGCGCCGCCGCACGGTTCAGCTCGGGAAGATGCGGATGTACGACTTGGTCAGCGTCCGATCGCGCTGCTTGAGCCAGACGCCATCGCCGCTTTCACTGTCCCGGTCGCCGCGCCCGTTGGTGTTGCCCTCGATCGTCGTGATCTTCGCGGCGAGCGACGACTGGTCGTCGATCACCAGGCCGATGTGCGAGAAGTCGAACACGACGAAGTCGCCAGCCCGCGCGAGATGGTCTTCCGAGAGCACCTGAAAGCCGTGCGAACGGGCCCACTTCTCCCAACCGTAGGCGCTGGCGTCGCGGCAGCGGACCTTCTCGGCCTGGGCGAAGGTCAGCTCGGGGCGATGGAAGTACTCCCGCAGATAGCCGCGGACATCCTCCTCCTCGAGGATTTCGCGCATCAACCAGCAGGTGAATGCCGCGCACCACGGCCAGGCCCCCGGCTGCAGCCAGGTGGCGCCCTGGTACTCGACGACACGGGCGCCGGTGTTGTTGACGGGGCCTTCACGGGTGCCCACTTGCTGGTGGGCGATCTCGATCAGGTTGCGGATGGCTTCGTTCATGGTGTCTCCCCCGGGTTGTGAGGAAACAAGTAGATGAACTTCGCCTTGCCCGCGCCATCCCGAGTTCGGCTCGCCGGCGTCGGTGCGTCAGTGGCCTTGTCGGACGGCCCGGGATGAGCCTGCCGCTGCCGGGTCGAGGCTCAAGGATGGGCTTCGAGCCAACGGACCAGTTCCTCGGTGACCGTGATCGGTGGCCCCGAGCGATCCAAACGCGGGTCGCGTTCCGCGGCGGCAGAGCCGGTAGCTACGACTGCGACGTGGCCGCACCAGGACTCGATGCACCCGGATGTTGGAGACCGGCCAAGCTCGAGTAGTCCTTCCAATCCCCTGCGCGGACGACGCTGAACGAGCCGTCGGTCTCGAGGATCACGGCTTCCGTTTCCGCCAGCGACGCGAGGCCGGCGGAGCGAACGGCGGAACGCAACTCGTCTTCGGTGACGCGCGCCTGTCGCAGGGCGTCCTTAAGCAGCTTCCCGCGACACAGCAGCATCCGCGGCTCACCGGTGACCCCTCGGCGGATCCAGCCCCATCGAACGCTCGACCAGGTCACCGCGAACTGAAGGGCGATAAGCAACGCGAAAGCCAGCGTGCCTTCCGCCAAGGCGACGTCCTTGTTCAGCAGCACCGTCGACAGCGTCGATCCGAGTGCAACCGTGACGACCAGGTCGAACGCGTTCATCTTGGAAAGCGTCCGGTTGCCGGAGATTCTGAGAAGCGCTATGAGGGCCACATAGGCGAGCACTCCCACCACCAAGGTGCGAACGAGCCCGCTCCATCCATTGAACAAGATCTGATCCAAATTTCTCTCCATCGTGGCTGCTGTCTATCGAGAGCGCCATCACTGGGCACTCCACATGCGGAACTTGATGTGTTTTGCGGCAGAGCGGAAGTCGTTGTCCGAGCTGAGCAAGACCAGATCGTGTTTGCGACAGAGCTGAATGAGCACGGCGTCGATGGTTCCGATCTGGACACCGTTGCGACGGCATGAATTGCGGACTTCTGCCGCTTCGATATGGTCGTCTCGGTCGGGCTGTATGAATCCGAGAGCGCCAAGCCGTTCGATCAGTTGGTTGCGCGCCTTCGGCCCAGCAAAGCCCTGAAGCAGTTCCTGCAGCACCAGCCCGGTCGTAAAGACTAGATCGGCTCCTTCGAGGGCGTGCTGCAACGCCTTGACCTCAGCCGAGGCAGCCCCGGTGTCTCGGCGGAAGGCGAGCGACCAGACGCTGGTATCGACGAGCAGGCTCACGGCTTACGGGCACGCTCCGCCTTGTAGTCGTACGCCGAGTCCCACTCGAGCTTTCCGAAAAGCTCTGCAACCCGTCTTTGCTCTCGCCGGGCAATGAACTCCTGCAGAGCACGGGTAACCGCTGCCTTCTTCGTCGGCTCGCCGCTGACGCGAAAGGCTCGATCGAGAAGGTCCTGGTCCAGGGCAAGGTTGGTGGCCATGTGTGTAGCTCCTGTGGCGACAGTCTACACAGCCGGCGTTGAAACGGCAGCGTGCGCTGGCGGGCGGATGGCTGTGATGGCGCTCAAGAAATTTCCTTCGCTCCGACGCCCGCGAAGACGCGCCTAAAGGCGGCTCGAAGCTCCGAAAGGCTGCCATGGGAACTCTTAAATATGCATGAGTTTGGGGGTCAGGTAGTTAGCAAATACTGAAATGCCCAATGTTCCGAGCAAAAAGAGTACCTCCTTAGCGGCGAAGGCTCCTCGAATATCGCCCTTTTGCAGCAGCACAGCGATCACGATCAGGGCGCATACGGACCATATCGACTCAGAATAATGGCGACGAATAAATCGGGTTAAGGCGCGCTCGCCATTTCTGTGCTTTAGTACATAGCGTCCTTTCAGCCATATAATTTCTATGGACGGATCAAGTCTCGCAAGCAAGTCGTTGAATGCCATAAAGACATCGTGCAATTCCCAACTTGTCTCTATGTGGCGGTGTCCATAACAGGCTAGCAAACGGGCCATGCATTGAACCAATTCCGGAGACCCCCGCTCTTCCAAGCTCAATAGGGCTCGTGCGACTAGGGCAAGCGTATAGTGCCTGTACTCGACGCGTCGACGCGTCGTACCAACTGTCAGCTCAACTTCCTCTATTTCCCAAGTGCCGCATTCAAAAGCAGAAGAATTGTCATTCTCCGTTAGTTGCCGCTTGATAGACGCAACCACCTTAGAGATCAGTTGTTTGTGCCCTTCTGCCGCCCTCTCAACACAAATTGTGTGGAGAGCGAGTGCGGAAATCCCGATGCTGAGCGACTGATTGCTTGAGCGCCAGCCGTAAGCAGTGGTGTCACAGGCAGCGATCAGCGCCCTGATACCGAGCTTGTATGTCTGTGACCCTGTCCGGCCAAGCACAGAGAGCGCTCGCAGCGCGAGACAGGTGCTATAGACACGAAAAGGCGCGCCGCCAACAACGCCCCAACCCCCAGTCGGGGAGGCAACTGCGTCAAGCCATTTCACTGCACGTGAGACCGCACTGCCCACTCCCTGCCGATTTTTGTAGGCTGCAAGTGCAACCAACACCATGGCTGTTGAATCGACTACGCCAATGTCGGGCAGGGTTGAGATGAAGGGCCATGCGCCGTCTTCCCGTTGCTTCGATAGAAGAGTTCCTAAGACTCGACTTTCTTCGGCTGTACCAAGCGGCGTCGTTCTCGAAACAACAAGAAGGGCTTGAGCTGTGGCAACGACGCCTACTGTGTCGCTTCGGTCGAGCCTCCGATACCATCCAACTTGGCCGTCGCTAAGATGTACCATTGAATGCATTAGCCGAGGAGCGAGTTCCGCGCTGAGGAACTGACGAATCTTCGGCACGACAAGCTCTATGGTCATATGGTGCTGAGGAGCAAGTGGGCGCAACTAGGCGAAGAGCACGCCAGCGTTTTTCATATGCCCTTTAATCGAGTCTCGAAGGCGTGATTGGCCTGAATCGATGAGACTCCAGTTTTGATGGGTCGCCCAGTCCCAACCGTCGCCAGCCCGATGATAAGCAGCCAGACCCTTTCGAAAGAACTGGCGCGGAACGCTAGCGGGATTGGCAGAGTAGAGGATTTGTTCGCCGTCTTCACTGGACAGTAGATACAGCGAAGGCTCTTGGTTGTAGAGGGACACTAGTTGATGCCAGCCGAAGATCTCCTGTCCCCCGTACTCGCGCCGCAAGTATTCCTCGACGCGGAAGGTGCTTGGAACAATGTGGAGGTGAGCATGATGGCAATGCAGCGTATCCGAAGCAAAGGTTAGGCAGGCGCCGGACTGGCCATGTTCATAGCATACTGAGGTGCCGTATATAGCAATCTGCGCGTTGCGAACTGACATAACAACCTGCTTGAACTCAGGTATTTGCTCCGGAGGAATGTCCGCCACGCAGTCAATGTGCGCTCTCGCTACCACAAGCGCGTATCCCTCTACGATTGGACCCAGAGACATTAGCACATAGAAATTCGGCGAGTACGCCACTACCCTTGTAGGATCAGCAACGGAACAGAACCTGCAAGGGCCGGTGAGTTCATCGCGCGACAGAGACGACTGCCTCATGATTGGATGTCGGAACGACGCATTACCGCAAATAGCGCATAATTAAGAGTGTCAAGCATCTGTTCTTTCAGAGGCGCAAATGACGAGTTCCCGGCTCGCCTTGCAATTTTCTTCATTCGATGCACTCTAAGGATGATCTCGTCTGTGATAGATTCCGGTTCCATTATTCTCCAGGCCTCGCCATAGTCGGAGTTCTTCCGAATCATTAGTTGGTGAGCGCGATCGAACGCCAAAGATATTCCTGATTTCAGGATCTCTGAATCGATTGAGTCGAGATCGATAGCAGGACTCAAGGCTACGCTAGAGAAGGTCTTCCCAAGCAGAGCATGCGCAACACCCATGGCGCAGTAATTTGCGATACCAAGGAGTTCTAGCTTGGCACCGTCGTCGATCTGCTGAACATGATTTGGCTGTTCAAGCGTCCGGACTCGGATAGCCTTGATGAGAATGTGATCTATCAAGGATAGAGGGCGAAGCAATAACCACGTGGGGCCGTACTCAGCGTTCTTGGCTGCAAACTCTCGCTGGCAGATTTGCACCAAGCAAGCGAAGTCAATATCAGTCTTGGGGTTCATGCTGCCATGTTGGCAGAGGACGTCTTGGGGTCAAGTTTACGTGTAGTAGAAGCTAGAAGCCGCTTCTTCGGCCGCGGGACGGACCCGTGCATGTTTAGACGCCTAACGTTGGCTGCGCTGCTGTTTCTATACAGCCAGGTATTGAAGATCGAGCTGCCGTGGCTCGACGAGGTGGTGACCGCCCGCACTGCGCGCAGGCTGCCGGTCGTGCTGACGCCATCGGAAGTCCGCGCGCTGCTTCATGAGCTGAACGGCAGCGCCGGGCTCGTGTCTTCGCTGCTTTATGGAACTGGCATGCGGCTGCTCGAGGGTCTGCGCCTGCGCGTGAAGGATGTCGAGTTCGAGAGGCGTGAACTGATCGTGCGCGAAGGCAAGGGCGGCAAGGACCGGGTGACCGTCTTTCCGGAGAACCTGGTGCTTCCCTTGCAGGCGCAGCTGGCGCATGCCAAGGCGTTGCACGACGCCGACCTGCGCTCGGGCGGCGGCGCGGTGTGGCTGCCCGACGCGCTCGCCGTCAAGTACCCCACCGCGGCGCGGTCGTGGGGTTGGCAGTGGGTCTTTCCGAGCCCGGTGCTTTCGACCGATCCACGCTCCGGCGCGGTGCGGCGCCACCACCTGCAGGAGCAGGGTATCCAGCGCGCGATCGGCATGGCCGCCCGCGCGGCGCGGGTATCGACAAGCCGTGTTCGCCGCACGTGCTGCGCCATTCGTTCGCGACGCACCTGCTGCAGGCGGGCTGCGACATCCGCACGGTGCAGGAGCTGCTCGGCCACGCCGACGTCAGGACGACGATGATCTACACGCACGTGCTCGACAACCGGGGCGGCCGCGGGGTGCGCAGCCCGCTCGACGCGATCTGAGTGAGGCGTTTTGCGGGCTTGCGGGACGTACCGATCGGTCCGCCCGACGCACCTACGTCAGCAGCGTCACCCCGGCCAACCCGCACGCATAGACGGCGTTGCGCAGCGCCGCGATGGCCTCGTAGCGGGTGAACGTGCGCCGCCAGGCGAGCACCACCCGGCGCGTCGGCACCGGCTCCTCGAAGGGCACGTAGCGCACATGCGGCTGCGGCTCGCTCGGCACGCCGAGTTGCGGCAGCACGGTCAGCCCCATGCCCGCGGCGACCATGTAGCGGATGGTTTCGAGCGACGAGCCTTCGAAGCTCTTGCCCATGCCTTCGGCGTGGCTCGAAAAGCGCGCGTACTCGGGGCAGACCTCGAGCACATGGTCGCGAAAGCAGTGGCCGGTGCCGAGCAGCAGCATGGTCTCGCGCTTCAGCTCCTCGGCGGCGATGCGCTCGCGCGTTGCCAGCGGATGCTTGCTCGGCAGCGCGACGACGAAGGGCTCGTCGTAGAGCGGCGCGATCGCCAGCCCCTGGTCGGGGAAGGGCTCGGCCAGGATGGCGCAGTCGATCTCGTTGCTGCGCAGCATCTCCAGCAGCCGGGCGGTGAGGTGCTCCTGCAGCATCAGCGGCATCTGCGGCACGGTGGCGATCGCCTCGCGCACCAGGGCCGGCAGCAGGTACGGGCCGATGGTATGGATGACGCCGACGCGCAGCGGGCCGGCCAGCGGGTCCTTGCCGCGCCTGGCGATTTCCTTGATGACGGCGGTCTGCTCGAGCACCGCATGCGCCTGGCGGACGATCTCCTCGCCGAGCGGCGTGGTGCTGACCTCGCCGCTGCCGCGCTCGAACAGCTTGACGTCGAGCTCTTCCTCGAGCTTCTTGATCGCCACGCTGAGCGTCGGCTGCGAGACGAAGCAGGCGTCGGCAGCGCGGCCGAAATGCCGCTCGCGGGCGACGGCGACGATGTAGCGGAGCTCGGTGAGAGTCATGGGGCGGGGGGTGGCCGTCGTGCCGGCACGGGCGTGCGGGGGGGGCCGAGGGGGGCATCCTAGCGCGGGTGGGGCGGCTGTTTTGTGCCTTACGCGATGAGCGCTGGCGAGCTTGCGATCTGACGCGCCGGGATTCCGCCCCGGCGGGCGGGTAACTTTCTTCTGTCAGGCCCAGAAGAAAGTCACCAAAGAAGAGGGCCTGAATACACATTTGGCCGCAGCGCTTCGGCTGCAGGAGGTACGCAAGCCCTGGTGGCGCGAGAACTTCCTCGGCGAGCCGCCCATGCCAACCGCGCAGCACTGCTTTGCCACCTTGACCTCAGCCTGCAAGCCACTGACGGCAAGCAGGCTGGCTCAATGGTTTTGGAAGAACTACTGTGATTGGCCTTCGCGGCACGTGGTGGACGTTCTCGCGCCACCGCGGATGGCGTATCACCTGCCGCCGAAGCGTGACGGCCAGATGTGTATTCAGGGCCTCTTCTTTGGTGACTTTCTTCTGGCCCCGACAGAAGAAAGTTACCCGCCCGCCGGGGCGGACACCCGGCGCGTCCCAACGCAAACTCGCCAGTACCCAGCGTGTAAGGCACGAACAAAACCGCTGAATCAAGCGTTCAGATATTCGGCGCGGACGCCCTGCCACCGCGCCAGGTGGCGCACCACCCCCTGCGGATGCCCCTCCAGCATCGCCTCCGCAGCGCCCCGCGCAACGTCGAGCAGCCCGTCGTCCTGCAACGGATCGGCAAACCGCAGCAGCCCCGCCCCCGACTGCCGCGCGCCGAGAAACTCGCCCGGCCCGCGAATCTCCAGGTCGCGCCGCGCGATCTCGAAGCCGTCGCCGGTCTCGACCATCGCCTTCAGCCGCGCCTTCGCAGTCGCCCCGAGCGGCCCGCTGTAGAGCAGCACGCACACGCTCGCCGCCGCCCCGCGCCCCACGCGCCCGCGCAGCTGGTGCAGCTGGCTCAGGCCGAAACGCTCGGCATGCTCGACGACCATCAGGCTGGCGTTGGCCACGTCGACGCCGACCTCGATCACCGTCGTGCTGACCAGAACCGCCATCTCGCCGGCGGTGAACAGCGCCATCGCCGCCGCCTTTTCTGCTGCCGGCATGCGGCCGTGCAGCAGGCCGATCGGGCGCCCGGGCAGCGCCTCGCACAGCTGGCGGTGCGTCGCGGTGGCGTTCTGCAGGTCGAGGTGCTCGCTTTCCTCGATCAGCGGGCAGACCCAGTAGACCTGCCGGCCGGCGGCGATCTCGTCGCCGATGCGGGCGATCACCGCGTCGCGCTTGTCGTCGGCAAAGACCTTGGTGACGATCGGCGTGCGCCCCGGCGGCAGCTCGTCGAGGGTGCTGATGTCGAGGTCGGCAAAGAGCGTCATCGCCAGCGTGCGCGGAATCGGCGTCGCGCTCATCATCAGCAGGTGCGGCTCGCCGGCGGCGCTTTCGGCGCCGGCTTCGGCCAGCTTGCTGCGCAGCGCCAGGCGCTGCTCGACGCCGAAGCGGTGCTGCTCGTCGATCACCGCCAGCCCGAGCCGGGCGAAATGCACGTCGCGCTGGATCACGGCGTGCGTGCCGACGACGAGCATCGCCTCGCCCGAGGCCACCTGCGCCAGCATCTCGCGCCGGCCCTTGCCCTTGCGGCTGCCGGTCAGCCAGGCGGTGGTCACGCCGAGCGGCGCCAGCCAGTCGACCAGCTTGCGGAAATGCTGCTCGGCGACGATCTCGGTCGGCGCCATCAGCGCGCACTGCCAGCCGGCGCCGATGGCGACCGCCGCGGCCAGCGCCGCGACAACCGTCTTTCCGGAGCCGACGTCGCCCTGCAGCAACCGGTGCATCGGCACCGCGAGCACCGCGTCGGCGTCGTCCGGAGCCGGCCGCAGCAGGTCGGCGGCGATCTCGTCGACCACGCGGCGCTGCGCCGCGGTCAGCGCAAAAGGCAAAGCGGCCAGCAGCCGCTCGTGCAGCCCGCCCGCCTGCGGCGGCAGACGCGGCGCGCGCTGCTGCTGGCGCTCGAGCCGTGCCTGGCGCTGCGACAGCTGCTGCGCCAGCAGCTCCTCGAACTGCAGCCGCCGCCAGGCGGGTTGCCGGCGGTCCTCCAGCGCATCGGGCGGCGTGCCGGCCGGCGGCCGGTGCAGCCACAGCAGCGCGTCGCGCAGCGAAGGCAGGCCGGCCGGCAGCAGCGCCGCGGGAACGCACTCGACCAGGTCGGCGCGCTTCAGCGCCGCCGCCACCGCCTTGCGCAGGTAGGCCTGCGGCAACGCGGCACTGGTCGGGTAGACGGGGGTCAGCGCCTGCGGCAGCGCCTCGCCGGCGGCGACGCTGCGGAAGGTCGGATGCACCATCTCGACGCCGAAGAAGCCGACGCGCGCTTCACCGCGCGCGCGGATGCGCTGGCCGCTGGCAAGCGCCTTCTGCTGCGAGCCGTAGAAATGCAGGAAGCGCAGCACCAGCTCGCCGCTGGCATCGGCCAGCTGCACGACCAGCTGCCGGCGCGGCCGCAGTTCGACCTGCGCGCTGCGCACGACGCCCTCGACCTGCGCGGTTTCGCCGCCGCGCAGCGCGGCAATCGGCGTCAGCCGGGTTTCGTCGTCCCAGCGCAGCGGCAGGTGCAGCGCCAGGTCGATGTCGCGGCGCAGCCCGAGCTTTTCCAGGGCGCGCTGCGGGCCCGACTTGGCTGCGGCGGCCGGCTCGGCGGCGGCGCGGTCGGGGGGCGGCGGCATCGGCCGATTCTGCCGCGCCGCACGGCGGCTATCCTCGCCGCCACTGGGCCGCGCCGCCGGCCCGCGGAGGCATCGATTGCAAGCAGACGATCAGCCGGCGGCCGACGCCGCAGGCAAGGCGCCGGGGCTGCGCCGCATCGAGCCGGCGCTGCAGGCGCTGGCACTGCTTGCCTTCGCCGGCGCAGGCGCCTGGCTCGGCAGGCCCGGCGGCGCGCCGCTCTGGCTGGGTGGCGCGCTCGTCGTGGCCGCGGCGCTGGTGCTCGGCGCATGGCTGCCGCGCTGGCTGTTGCGCCGCCTTGCCGGCGAGCAGCGCGCCGTGTTGCAGGCGCGGGCACGGCTCGACGCGCAGGCCCTGCAGGCGCGGCTCGACGGCATGGCCGAACAGCTGCAGATCGAGCGCGACGCAGAGCGGGCGCAAGCCGAGGCTGTGCAGACCCGCCTGGCTGCCGTCGACCGCCTGGCGCGCGAGGCAACGGCCATCGTCGAAGGCGGGCAACTCGATCGCCGGCTGGGGGCGAGCCCGGCCGCGGCAGTCGGCAGCCCGCAGACCGCGCCTGCGACTGGTGAAGCGGCCGCAGCGCAGGCGGCTGAGGCACCTCGTCCCGATCCCGCCGTCGCCCTGGCCCGCGCCTTCGACGCGCTGCTCGAGCAGCTGCAAGCGAGCCGCGCCGAACTCGATACCGTGGATTCCGAAGTCGAGCGCCGGGTGGCCGAGCGCACGCAGCACCTGCTGCACGACAAGCAGGTTGCCGAAGCGGCGGCCGTCGCGAAAAGCCGCTTCCTCGCCAACATGAGCCACGAGCTGCGCACGCCGCTGCATGGCGTCATCGGCTCGGCGCAGCTGCTGCAGGAAGGCGGCCAGGGCGTGGCCGAGCGCGAGGAGCTGATCGACGCCATCCGCAGCAGCGGCAGCAACCTGCTCGGGCTGATCGAGAACATCCTCGACCTGTCGCGCATCGAGAGCGGCGCCTTCAGCTTCCGGCCGGTCGATTTCAACCTGGTCGAATGCGTCGAGGGCGCCACCGGCCATGCGGCGGTGGCGGCACGCGTCAAGGGGCTCGAAGTGGCGCTGATCGTCGACCCGGCGCTGCCGGCCTGGCGCCATGGCGACGCGCTGCGGCTGCGCCAGGTGCTGCTGAACCTGCTGACGAACGCGGTCAAGTTCACGCCGAAGGGCGAGATCACCGTGCGGGTGCAGGGCGGGTCCACGCCGCACGCGGTGCGCATCGACATCCGCGACACCGGTGTCGGCATTGCGCCGGAGACGCTGCCGGTGATCTTCGAGCCGTTCCGGCAGGGCGACGACGGCGCCACCCGCCGCTTCGGCGGCAGCGGCCTCGGGCTGGCGATCGCCCGGCTGCTGGTCGAGGGCATGGGCGGGCGCATCGGCGCTGCGAGCGACGCCGACCAGGGCGCGCACTTCTACCTCGAGCTGCCGCTGCGCCCGGCGCACGACCCGGTGGCCGAGCCGCCGCCGCTGCGCCACAAGGTGGTCTGCTTCGAGCCGCATGCGGCCAGTGCCGAGGCGCTGGCCGCGCAACTGGCGCGCCTGGGCTGCGTCAGCGTGCGCTGCCGCTCGGCCGAGGAGCTGCGCGGCTGGCTCGCCGAGCATGTGGCCGACCCCGACCCGCCGTGGCTGCTCGCGGCGGTCGACGCACCCGAGACCTGGGCGGTGCTCGAGGAGTCGCTCGGCTGGCTCGACCCGCGCCGGATCATCGGCATGACCCGGGTCGAGTCGCACGAGGCCGACCTGGCGCGCGAGCGTTTCGGCATGCCGCGCACGGTGCTCAAGCCGGTGCTGCGCTCGGCGCTGGTCAGCCGGCTCGGCGCCGTGCCGCGCGCCTCGAACGTCTTCCCGCGCGCGCCGCTGCAGTCGTTCGCGCCACCGGAGCCGCAGTCGTTCGCCGCCAAGCACGTGCTGGTGGTCGAGGACGACCGGCTCAACCAGACGATCGTCTGCAGCATGCTGCAGAACGCCGGCTACATCACGACCGCCGCCGACGACGGGTGGCAGGCGATCGAGCTGCTGTCGAAGCAGATTTACGACCTGGTGCTGATGGACTGGCAGATGCCCGAGATCGACGGCCTCGAGGTCACGCGCCGGCTGCGGCAGGGCGCCGCCGGCCGCTTCGGCCGGGTGGTGCCGATCGTCGCCCTGACCGCCAACGCCTTCGCCGAGGACCGTGCGGCATGCCTCGACGCCGGCATGAACGACTACCTGACCAAGCCGGTGCTGGCGTCGGACCTGATCGAGACCGTCAGCCGCTGGACGGCGGTGCCCGGCGGCGACGACGACGCCTCGGCGCACAGCGCGTTCATGGCGCTGATCTGAAGAAGGTGTGAACAAGCCTGCTGCGCGGCCCGATCTCGCATCTGCGGTGCTCGCCGGACGCCGTGTCCGGCTGCGCTCCTCGATGCGACCTCGGACCGATGCTCCGGCGCTTGCAGGCGCCGGAGCCTGCGCCAGGCGCGTGCCAGTCCGCAGGGACTGTCCCGCGTCCGGGCGCAGTGCATACGGTTTCCTTCAAACCTTCTTGGTGGGGCGCGGGCGGGAGAAAATCCGCGCCCGATTCCCCCGGCCCGCGGGCCATTGCCGATGTCCGATCGATCCCCTGGCGTCGCCAGCACCCTGACCCTCGGCGACTTCGACTTCGAGTTGCCGGCCGAGCTGATTGCCCAGCATCCGGCGGCCGAGCGCAGCGGCTCGCGGCTGCTCGATGGCCGCGCCGGCGCGCCGGTCGACCGCGCCTTCCGCGAACTGCCGGCGCTGCTGCGCGCGGGCGACCTGCTCGTCTTCAACGACACCCGGGTCATCAAGGCCCGGCTGCTCGGCAGCAAGGCGAGCGGCGGTGCGGTCGAGGCGCTGGTCGAGCGGGTCTTGCCGGGCGACGAGGTGCTGGCGCAGCTGCGCGCGAGCAAGTCGCCGCGGCCCGGCAGCCGGCTGCGCTTCGCCAGCGCCGACGGTGCCGCTGCCTTCGAGGCCGAGGTGCTCGGCCGCGGCGGGCCGGCGCCGGCGCAGGGGCCGCCGCCGGATGCGTCGCTCTACCACCTGCGCTTTCCGCAGGCGCCGCTCGATCTGCTCGAACGCTTCGGCCATGTGCCGCTGCCGCCCTACATCCGCCACGCCGACAGCGCCGAGGACGAGCGCCGCTACCAGACCGTCTTCGCCGACAAGCCCGGCGCCGTCGCCGCCCCGACCGCGGCGCTGCACTTCGACGAAGCGCTGCTGGCGGCGCTGGCCGATGCCGGCGTGGCCAGCGCGCGCATCACGCTGCACGTCGGCGCCGGCACCTTCCAGCCGGTGCGCTGCGAGCGCATCGCCGACCACCGCATGCACAGCGAATGGTTCGACGTGCCGCAGGCGACGGTCGATGCGGTCGCCAGCACCCAGGCGGCGGGCGGGCGGGTGCTCGCGGTCGGCACGACGACGCTGCGCGCACTCGAATCGGCAGCGCTCGGCGGCGGCCTGCAGGCCGGCAGCCGCGACACCGACATCTTCATCACGCCGGGCTTCGAGTTCCGCGTGGTCGACCTGCTGCTGACCAACTTCCACCTGCCGAAAAGCACGTTGCTGATGCTGGTCAGCGCCTTCACCGGCCATGCCGAGGCGCTGGCGCTCTACCGCCACGCCGTTGCCCAGCGCTACCGCTTCTTCAGCTATGGCGATGCGATGCTGTTGCAGCGCGCCCGCTCGAGCGGTTCGGCTCGGCCGGGCTGACGCGCGGCGGGCTCGCGTTGGCCGGGCGGCGCCCCGGCGCTGCGGTCAGGGGTGCGGACCTGGCGCCGGGCGGAGCCGAAGCGCGGCTCCTAGCCACCGCCCCTGCCGCGTCGTGCGGCGAGTTCATTCCTGACCAGGCTGCACCAGTGCTTCGGATCGTCGTACCCGGTGCTGTTCCAGCGCCTTCGGTGCGCCTCGCCGCAGGCGAGCGGCTGCAGACGCTGCAGATCGAGCTTGTCGGGCGCGACACCCCAAAGGCAAGCCGTCCCGTCGTAGGACGCGCACGCCGGGTTGCCGTCGGGCATCACGGTGTACGCCAGCAGACCGCCGTTCGGCGCCTCGAAGGTCCGGCTCGTCCAGCGCGCTGCGGCGGCTCGGGCGGCCAGGCGGGCGCGTTCTTCGGCGCGGCGCATCTCGGCAGCGCGCCGGCGCTCGTTCTCGGCTTCGGCGCTGCGCTCGTTCTCCGCACGCGTGCTGGCGAGCCGGGCGGCCCGGGCCTTTTCCTCCTCTTCTGCCCGGGCTTGCCGATCGCTCTCGGCCTTCGTTTCGGCAGCAACGCGCTCGCTCTCGAGACGGCGTGCACGTTCTTCGGCAACGCGCGGGTCGTCCGCCGCTTGCGAAGCCGCGGGTTGCGCGGTTTCGGCTTCGTCGGGCTGTGCCTGTTCGGCTGCCGCCTGCTGATCCGCTGCGGCCTCCTCGTGCCGGCTCCCGGACGCGAAGTAGACGCCGACGCCGGTCGCCGCCACGACGACACCTGCCAGCAGCGCAGCCGGCATCCGCCACCGTTTCGCTGCCGGCGGCGCGGCATTCGTGCCTTGCGCCGCGCCTGGCTTGTCGACCGCCGCAGCCGGCTGCGGCGTCACGGGGGCCTGCGGCTGGACGTGCGCGGCCAGCGCCTTGCACAACACCCCGACATCGGACTCCCAGCGGGCATGCGTCAGCTCGACGCCGTTGCGGTAGGCCAGTTCGACCAGGTCGCCGGGCAACTGGTCGGGGCGTGGCATCCGCGCCCCCTGGACCAGCACCGGAATCACCGGAATGTCGCGCTTCAGCGCCGACGCCGTTTCGAGGCGGACGAAGTCGAGCGGATCGTCGAGACGCCGGTCACCGGCCTCGTTCCGGGCGCCGATCCATTCACGGCCCATGACCGCCAGCAGCACGCCGCACGAGCCGACGTGCTGCTCGATGGCTCGCCGGAAGTCACGGCCCGGCTCGATCGCCGCGACGTCCATGAACACCGCTTCGGCGCCGAATCGCTCGACGAGGTCGTCGAAGAGGCGCCCCGCCTGACCCTCGGCGTCCTGCCGACGGTAGCTGATGAAAATGGCACGCATCGCAGATCTCCCTGCCTGGCGACCGCCCCTCGTCCCGGTTGAACGGTGCGATGGATCGACCGGGCCGACCTTAGCGGAGCCGACCGCCGACCGCCAGTCCCGCAGTGCATGCACGGACTCGGCGTCGGCCGCCGCCGGCTCGCATCGGCGAAGGGCGGCCGCGCACGGGTGCTTCCAAAGGGCGGCTTCGATCGGCTAAAAGGCCGTCCATGCGCATCATCGACACCGCCACCACCCGGCGCCACCTGGCTTTCCCGGCGCTGATCGAGGCGCTGCGCATGCTTTTCATCGCCGGCTGCGAGGTGCCGCCGCGCCATGTGCACCGCATCGCGTCGGCCACCGGTGCGCGCCGAGGGCACCTTGCTGCTGATGCCGGCGTGGCGGCCGGGGCGGCGGCTCGGCATCAAGACGGTGACCGTTTTCCCGGGCAATGCGGCCCTCGGCAGGCCGGCGCTGCATTCGACCTACCTGCTGTTCGACGCCGCGACCGGCGAGCCGCTGGCGCAGATCGACGGCGACGAAATCACGGCGCGGCGCACGGCGGCGGCTTCGGCCCTGGCGGCGTCGTTCCTGGCGCGGCCGGATGCCAGCCGGCTGCTGGTGGTCGGCGCCGGCCGGGTCGCCTCGCTGATGCCGCAGGCGCTGCGCTCGGTGCGGCCGGTCGCCGAGGTGCGGGT
The DNA here is from genome assembly GCA_963826695.1 of uncultured beta proteobacterium. Lineage (GTDB taxonomy): Bacteria > Pseudomonadota > Gammaproteobacteria > Burkholderiales > Burkholderiaceae_C > CAWGXZ01. The sequence goes on along the minus strand of CAWGXZ010000001.1, from coordinate 371,669 downwards.
GTGGGCGCGCAACGCCGCTGCGGCAGCCGCGCTGGCCGGGCGGCTGCGCGACGAAGGCTTCGTCGCAGGCGTGTGCGAGTCGCTCGAAGCCGGCGTTCGCCGGGCCGACATCGTCAGCTGCGCGACGCTTTCGACGCTGCCGCTGGTCCGGGGTGGGTGGTTGCAGCCCGGCACGCACCTCGACCTGATCGGCAGCTTCACGCCGGCGATGCGCGAGAGCGACGCCGCCTGTTTTGCCCGCAGCCGGGTCTTTGTCGACACCGACGAGGCGCTGGCCAAATCGGGCGACGTGCTCGAAGCCATGGCGGACGGCGCCTTCGCCCGGGACGACCTGCAGGGCACGCTGGCCGACCTGTGCCGCAGCGGCGCGGGGCGCCTGCTGGCCGACGAGCGGACGCTGTTCAAGTCGGTCGGCACGGCGCTCGAAGACCTCGCTGCCGCCGAGCGGGTGTTCGACGCCGCCGTGGCCGAAGGCGGCTGAGGCGCCCGCCGCCGCCGTTCGGCCTTCAGCCGCGCAGCGCGAACTCTGCCCGCTTGACCGGAAAGGCCGCGGCAAGCAGCTGGTCGAACAGCGCCGGCAGCGCGATCCCGGTGCTCAGCAGTTCGCCCATGCGCCGGGCACAGCGCCGCGGCACGGTGGCCAGGGGCACCCAGGCGAAGCCGTCCATCTCGGGCCGCGAGATGCCGTGCCGGTCGTGGAAATGCGTGCGGCAGTGGCAGCGACGGGTGTCGACCCGTTCGAGCAGCGTCGCGAAGAGGTGCAGGTCCTTCACCGGCCGGTAGGTGAAGCGGCCGAGGTCGTGCAGGTCGGCGGGTGCGAAGACCAGGCCGGTCTCCTCGACGGTCTCGCGAATGGCGGTCTGGACGGCGCTTTCGCCCGGGTCGACGCCGCCCTTGGGAATGTCCCAGAACGAGCCGCCGGTCACGTGGCAAAGCAACAGCTCGCGTTCGGGGTTGAGGATCAGGATGCCGCAGCTGGTCGTTTTCACGGTGGCAATGATGGGGCCAGCGCCAGGGGCCTGTATAACCGCGCCGACCGGACTCGCCGATCGGCCGAACCACAATCCACGCCGCATGGTTCGACTCCTCCACACCGCCGACTGGCAGATCGGCAAGCTCTACGGCGCCTTCGAGCCGGCCGACGCGGCGCTGCTGGCCGAGGCGCGTTTCGAGGCCGTCGAGCGGCTGGCGGCGCGGGCTGCCGCCGAACGGGTCGACATGGTGCTGGTGGCCGGCGACGTGTTCGACGTGCAGGGGGTCTCCGACCGCACGATCCACCGGCTGTTCAATGCGACGGCCGCCTTCGCCGGTCCGTGGGTGATGATTCCGGGCAACCATGACGCGGCGCTCGCCGAATCGGTCTGGACGCGCGCGCAGCGGCTCGGCGCGATTCCGGCCAGCGTCCACGCCTGCCTGGAGCCGGTGCCGCTGCTGCTCGACGCGATCGGTGTCGCGTTGCTGCCGGCGCCGCTGACGCAACGCCACACGTATGCCGACCTGACCGCCTGGTTCGACGGCGCCGACACCCCTGCCGGGCTGCTGCGGATTGGGCTGGCGCACGGCAGCGTCGAGGGCATCCTGGCCGAAGGCATCGACTCGGCCAACCCGATTGCCGCCGATCGCGCCGCCCGCGCCGGCCTCGACTACCTGGCGCTCGGCGACTGGCACGGCGCTCGACAGGTCGACGAGCGCACCTGGTACAGCGGAACGCCCGAGACCGATCGCTTTCGCAACAACGATTCCGGCCGGGCACTGTGCGTCGAGATCGCTGCCCGGGGGACGCTGCCGCGTGTCGAGTCGGTCCCCACCGGGCGCTACCGCTGGAGTGCCGAATCGTTCGCCCTGCAGGTGTCGACCGATGTCGACGCGCTGCTGCAGCGCTTGGCGCGATGCGGGCCCGACGATGTGCTGCAGCTGACGCTGACCGGCGCCACCGACCTCGCCGGCCACCGCCGGCTGCAGGCGGCTATCGTGCAGGCGCAGGGCCGCGCTCGCAGCGTGCGCTGCGACCAGTCGGCGCTGCGGCTCGACCCGACCGACGACGACATCGCCGCGCTGCGTGCCGACGGCTACGTCGGCGAGGCGATCGCCGAGCTGCGCGCCGCTCAGCAGGGCGGCGACGTGCAGGCGGCGCTGGCGCGCGACGCGCTGGCGCTGCTCGCCGGCCTGCTCGATGAACGGCGCGAGGCCGCATGAAGCTTTCGCGTATCCGCATCGAGCAGTTCCGCCAGTTCCGCCGGCCGATCGAGATCGCCGACCTGGAGCCCGGACTCAACCTGTTCACCGGCGCCAACGAGGCCGGCAAGAGCACGCTGGTGGCGGCGATCCGCGCCGCCTTCTTCGAGCGGCACCGTTCGTCGAGCGTCGACGACCTGCGGCCGTGGGACGACCCGGGGGCGACGCCGACGGTCGAGATCGAATTCAATTTCGACGGCTGCAGCTACACGCTGACCAAGAGCTTCCTCGGTCGCAAGCGCTGCGAGGTGCGCTGCGGCGATCGGCGGCTCGACGGCGCGGCGGCCGAGGACCATCTGGCCGAGCTGCTTGGATTCCAGTACGCCGGCCGCGGCGCGAGCGCGCCCGAGCACTGGGGAATCCCCGGGCTGCTGTGGATCCGGCAGGGCGCGGCGCACGAGGTCCGACAGGCGGTGCAGCACGCCACCGGCCATCTGCGCAGGGCGCTCGACCAGTCGCTCGGCGAGGTGGCGAGCAGCGGCGGCGACGACCTGCTGGCGCGCGTCGAGGCCGATCGCAACGAGCTGCTGACGCCGTCGACCGGCGCGCCGCGCGGCCGGCTGGCCGAGGCAATCCGCGCCGAGGCCGCTTCGAAGGCGGCGGTCGACCAGCTCGCCGAAGCCGTCGCGGTCTATCGGCGCCAGGTCGACCAACTCGCCGCGCTGCGCCGCGAGCACGCCGACGACGAAGCCGACCGGCCGTGGCAGTCGCTGCGCGAGCAACAGCAGGCGGCGCGCGAGCGGCTCGACGAGATCGGCCGGGTCGAGAAGGCGCTGGCCGACGACCGCCGGCACGCCGACGGGCTGGCGGATCGCGCGAGGCTGCTCGGCGAGCAGCTGGCCGCGTTTGCCGCGCACGAGCGCGAGGCCGCCGAACGCGCCACCGGACTCGCCGCCGCCCGCGACGCGCTGGCTGCCGCCCTCGCCGCGGTCGAGCCGTGGCGGCAGCGCCGCGCCGACGCGGTGCGGGCGCACGATGCGGCGCGCGAGGCGCTGCGGCTGGCGCGGCAGCACGACACCCGGCGCACGCTGCAGCGCCAGCTCGACGACCTGTCGGCCGAGGCCGAAGGCGCCGGCGCGCTGCTCGCCCGCGCCGAGGCGGCGCAGGCGGCGCTGCTCGGCCTGCAGCAGCGCGCGGCGGCGACCGAGATCGCCGCCGCCGACCTGGCCGCGCTGCGCGAGCGGCAGCGCGAGTTGGGCGAGCTGCGGCTGCGCCGCGCCGCCGCCGCGACCCGGCTCGTTTTCGCGCTGGACGACGGGCGGCAAGTCGACCTCGGCGGCGAGGCGCTGGCCGGTCACGGCGAGCGGGTGCTGCTGGAGAACACGGTGCTCACGCTGCCCGGACTCGGCCGCATGGAGATCGCCCCGGGCGGCAGCGACCTGGCCGCGCTCGGCCAGCGCGAGCGGCTGCTGGCCGACGACCAGGCCGCGCAACTGCAGCGGCTCGGCCTGGCCGACGTCGATGCCGCCGAGGCGCGCCAGCAGGCGCAGCAGCAATTGCTGGCCGACGCGAAAACCGCCGCCGCGACGCTGAAGGCGCTGGCGCCGAAAGGCCTCGACGCGCTGCGCACCGTGCAGGCCACACGGCTGGCACGCGCAGCGGAATGCCGCCGAGCGCTCGGCGAGCTGCCAAGGGCCGACGAACCGGCGCCGACCGACGGTGGGCACGCGGCGTCGATCCTGCCGGTGGCGCAGGCCGAGGCCACCGAGGAAACGGCGCGGGTATCGGTCGATCGCATCGACGAAGGGCTGCACGCGGCAGAGCGGACGGCGGTCAATGCACAGGCCGCGCTCGACGCGGCCGGCCGCGAGGCGGCGCGGGCGCGCGTGCCGATCGACGCACCCGACCGCGCCGCCCGGCTCGCCGCCACCCGACAGGCACTGGTCGACACGCACGCCGAGCAGGCGGTCATCGGCGCGCGCATCGAAACGCGCGCCCGCCAGGTCGCCGACGTGCGGCCTGACATCCTGCGACAGGACGTCGAGCGCTTCGGCCGCAGTGCCGAGCAGCACGAGAAGCGCTTCGCCGAACGGCGCGACGCGCTGCTGCGGCTGGAAGTCGAACTGGAGGGCGCCGGCGCGCAAGGGCTCGACGAACGCCATGCCGAGCTTGGCCGAGACCTCGCCGCGGCCGAGCGCCGCAGCGCCGAACTGCGCCGCCGCGCAGGCGCGCTCGACCACCTATGGCGGCTGCTACGCGACAAGCGCCAGGGCCTGACCCGCCGGCTGCAGGCGCCGCTGCAGAAGCACCTCGACCGCTACCTGCAGCTGCTGTTCGCGCAGGCCAGCCTGGCGGTCGACGAGCAGCTCGCCCCCGGCACGCTGACCCGCCCCGGCGCGGGCGAGGTCGGCGACTTCGATGCGCTCAGCTTCGGCGCGCGCGAGCAGCTGGGCGTGCTCAGCAGGCTGGCCTACGCCGATCTGCTGCACGAAGCCGGCCGGCCAACGCTCGTGATCCTCGACGACGCGCTCGTGCACAGTGACGCCGAGCGGCTCGCGCTGATGAAGCGGGTGCTGTTCGACGCCGCGCAGCGCCACCAGATCCTGTTGCTGACCTGCCATCCGCTCGCCTGGCGCGATCTCGGCGTCGGTGCACGTTCGCTGGAGCGGTTGAAGGCGGGGGCGTAGGGGGCGGCCCCCGGCGTCATCGACTCGGAGGCCAACCGGTAACTGAGCAGCCCGCCGTCGAGCTGAACGTCGAGATCGTCGATGCGGCAGTGTTGCCCTGCCTTCACCCCGTCGATCCGCCAACGCCTGGCTTCACGAATGACGCAACCGAGGCCAGTTCCGCCACCAGATGGAGCGCATCGGTCGATCCATCGTTGTGGCCGCCGGGCGGCATAGCGGTTGCCGCGCACCGGCAAACCGAAAGGAACGACCATGACACCCGGACTGCTGCGCACCTTCGACGACTTCGACACCGCCACCCAGGCGCGCGACGCCCTGCTCGCCGCCGGGCTGCAGGCCTCGCAACTGAATCTGCAAGCCACGGGCGACGAAGCCGGGCCGGTCGAGGGCAACTTTCTCGTCGGCAACGGTCGCGACGTCGGCGACGAGACGCCGCCCGAGCCGCTGCCGAGCGGCGCCGACCCGATCTACCACCGCAACTTCCACCGCACCGTGAACCGCGGCACCTGCCGCCTGGTGGTCGAGGTGCGCGACGCCAGCCAGCGAGACACCGCCAACCAGGTGCTCGACCGCTTCGGCGGCGTCGACGTCGACGCCAAGACGGCGCCGGGTTGACCGGGCGCTGCGCTGCGCCGAGCCGCCGCCGATCCCGACGCCGCGGGCAGAGGCGGTAGGCCGGGGGCGGGTGAAGGCGGCTTTTCGCCGCTGCAACAATCGCCCATGCTCGAATTCCAGCTTCTCGCCAGCGACGGCGCCGCGCGTCGCGGCCGCCTCACCCTGAACCACGGCAGCGTCGAAACGCCGATGTTCATGCCGGTCGGCACCTACGGCACGGTGAAGGGCGTGATGCCGGCGTCGCTCGAGGCGATGGGCGCGCAGATCATCCTCGGCAACACCTTCCACCTCTGGCTGCGGCCGGGCGTCGACGTGCTGAAGCAGTTCGGCGGGCTGCACCGCTTCGAGGGCTGGACCCGGCCGATCCTCACCGACAGCGGCGGCTTCCAGGTCTGGTCGCTCGGCTCGATGCGCAAGATCAGCGAGGAAGGCGTGCGCTTCGCCTCGCCGGTCAACGGCGACAAGCTGCTGCTGACGCCCGAGGTCAGCATGCAGATCCAGCATGCGCTGAACAGCGACATCGCGATGCAGTTCGACGAGTGCACGCCGTACTTCGCCGACGCCGACAAGACCCGGCTGACGAGCGAGGCCGAGGCGCGCGCCTCGATGGCGCTGAGCCAGCGCTGGGCGCGCCGCTCGCGCGACGAGTTCGCCCGCCTGGAAAGCCCGAATGCGCTGTTCGGCATCGTCCAGGGTGGCATGTTCACCGGGCTGCGCGACGAGTCGCTCGCCGGCCTGGTCGATCTGGACCTGCCCGGTTATGCCATCGGCGGCCTGAGCGTCGGCGAGCCGAAGGAGGAGATGCTGCGCGTGCTGGCGCACATCGGCCCGAAGCTGCCCGCGGCCAAGCCGCGCTACCTGATGGGCGTCGGCACGCCGGAGGACCTGGTCGCCGGCGTCGGCGCCGGCATCGACCTGTTCGACTGCGTCATGCCGACCCGCAATGCGCGCAACGGGCATCTGTTCACCCGCTTCGGCGACCTGCGGCTGCGCAACGCGCGCCACCGCAGCGACGAGCGGCCGGTCGACGAAAGCTGCTCCTGCACCTGCTGCAGCCGCTTCAGCCGTGCCTACCTGCACCACCTCGACCGCTGCAACGAAATGCTCGGCCCGATGCTGGCGAGCATCCACAACCTGCATTACTACCTGAACCTGATGCGGGAAGTGAGGCAGGCGATCGAGTCCGGTGGGTGGTCCGACTTCGTGCGCCGCTTCGAGAGCGATCGAGCGCGAGGGGTTTGAGAGGGGCCATCGAGGCGGCTTGCCGCGTCGCTTGTCCGTACCCGCTCGCGAGCCCCTTCAGCGACGTCCCGCGCCGGGGTCCTCGACGCGGCGCCGGGGCGCACCGCAGATCGGCCCCGCAGCGCTCGTTCATGCAGGCCAGCGACGTGGGTTCTGGCCGCGCCTGCGGCCGTTGGTCTTAAAGTCCGTCGCTTCGAGTGCCGGAGTGAAGTCGTATGCCAGGCGTGTATGCGCAAGCGTGAGCGGAAGGCCCCACCGTCGCCTGGACGGGGGGGATTTGCCGTGCGTCGACGGTCGAACCCTGTGGGTCCGGCGGGCGCAGCCGTTGGCGAAGCCGGGCGCCGGTGTGCCACCGGTCTTCATCCATTACAGCCGAAAGCAGGGGGTTGCATTGCGAGCGCCTGAAATTCCGCCGGAGGAGCCATCCCGGATCGAGGCGCTTCGGTCGCTCCAGGTTCTGGATACGCCGCCGACCGAATCGTTCGACCGGCTGACCCGGCTGGCCAAGCGCATGTTCGATGTGCCGATCGCGCTGGTCAGTCTGGTGGACGAGAACCGCCAGTGGTTCAAATCGTGCGTCGGCCTGGAAGCCAGCGAAACGCCGCGCGACATCTCCTTCTGTGGCCACGCGATTCTCGGCAGCGGGGTTTTCATCATTCCGGACGCCTTGCAGGACGAGCGCTTCGCCGACAACCCGCTGGTGCTGAACCGACCGAACATCCGGTTCTATGCCGGATGTCCGCTGGCACTGAACGGTCACAAGCTGGGCACCCTGTGCCTCATCGACAGGAAGCCGCGCACGTTCGACGACGAGGACGTCGAGTCCTTGCAGGACCTCGCGGTGCTGGTGGAGCGGGAACTCAACGCGCTCCAGCTGGCGACATCGGACGAGCTGACCGGCATCGCGAATCGGCGAGGATTCCGCAGCCTGGCGCAGCACAGCCTGAATCTTTGTGCCCGGCAGAAGTTGCCTGCGGCGCTGGTCTTCATGGACCTCGACAAGTTGAAGGCGATCAACGATCGCTACGGGCATGCCGAAGGCGATCGGGCGTTGATGGCGCTGGCCGATCAGATGAAGAACCGCTTCCGGAACTCGGACATCGTTGCGCGGCTGGGCGGCGACGAGTTCGTCCTGCTGCTGTCCAACACCTCGAAGCAGCAAGCCGAAGCGATCATGATCGAGGTCGAACGCGCACTGGAGGAATTCAACCGCACGGCCGATCGCGGCTACGACGTGGCGTTCTCGTACGGCATCGTGGAAGCGCATCACGACGAGAACACGTTGATCGAAGCGTTGCTCGCGCGTGGCGACACGCTGATGTACGAGGTGAAGCAGGCGAAGCGCTGACTGCGCTTGCGGTGTGCCTGCCGGCAGCCCAGGCGCCCGGCCGCAGTCCGCTTTGCTGCCAGAAGGTGGACGCGGCAACGAGGGGGCATCATGCGTGTGGCCGCTGCACTTTCGCGCGGCCGGCGCGCTGCGCCGACATAACAACGCCTGGAGACTGCCATGAAGACCTGGATCGCTGCCTTGCTGGCGAGCCTGCAACTGTGCGCCACCACCGGCGCTGCGGCGCAGGAATCGTCCGAGCGCATCGTGCGCATCGTCGTGCCCTTCGCCACTGGCGGGCCGACCGACGTGCTGGCGCGGGTGCTGGCGCCGATCCTCGGCACCTCGATGAAGCGCACCGTGATCGTCGACAACAAGGCCGGCGCGACCGGCTCGATCGGCGCCGGATTCGTTGCCCGGGCGCCGGCCGACGGCGACACGCTGCTGCTGGGCACCAGCAGCATCATGGCCGCGAGCCCGAACCTCAGCACCAAGCTGCCGTACAACCCGCTGACCGACTTCGCGCCGCTGTCGATGGTCGCATCGATCGAGAGCGTGCTGGTGGTGCATCCCGGCGTGCCGGCCAAGACGGTGCGCGAGCTGATCGACTACGCCCGCGCCAACCCGGGCAAGCTGAGCTATGCGTCGTCGGGTGTCGGCAGCACCTACCACCTGGCCGGCGAGCTGTTCGCGTCGCTGACCGGCACGCAACTGACGCACGTGCCGTACAAGGGCGCCGCGCCTGCGATCCAGGATGTGCTCGCCGGCCATGTGCAGCTGATGTTCGACAACGTCTCGTCGGCGATTCCGAACATCCAGGCCGGCCGGGTGCGCGCGCTCGGCGTCGCCAGCCTGAAGCGCTATCCCGGCCTGCCCGAGCTGCCGACGATCGCCGAGGCCGGGGTGCCGGGCTACGAGACGACCGTCTGGCTGGCGTTCTTCGCCCCGGCGAAGACACCGCCGGCGGTGCTGCAGAAGCTGACTTCGGAGATCCAGGCTGCCGTCGGCTCGCCGGCGTACCGCTCGCGACTGCAGGCACTGGAAATCCAGCCCGTGACCAGCACGCCGGAGCAGCTGACTGGCTATCTGAAGGCCGAGCTGGCGAAGTGGAACAAGGTGGTCAGGGACGCCGGCATCAAGCCGGAGTAGGCAGCGGCCGACGAGCCGCCAGCCGGCTCGGCCGCGTTCAGGCCGGGCCGACCCGCCCCTGCAACAGCGCTGCGAAGCGCTGCCGGTACTGCGGCACGCGCACGAACACATAGCCGCTGGCGACGGCATTGAGCACGCCGACGACCAGGAACACCTGCGGGATGTCGAGCCCGGCGGCGATCAGGGCACCGACGCCGAGCGCGCTGACGACCATGAAGACGGCGTTCAGGATGTTGTTGGCGGCGATGACCCGTGCCCGGTGGCTGGCCGGCGAACGCAGCTGGATCAGCGCGTACATCGGCACGCTGTAGAGGCCCATCGCCGCGGCCATCAGCGCCAGGTCGGCAATCACCCGCCAGTGCCGCGGCTCGGCAAGGAACTCGCCGATGCCGAGCAGCGTGCCGGCCGGCAGGGCCGCAGCCAGCGGTGCGGTCGCGAAATAGAGCTCGACCGCGAAGACGCTCATCCCGATCGCGCCCAGCGGCACCAGCCCCAGCTCGACCGTGCCGTGCGACAGCCGTTCGCACAGCAGCGAGCCGGCACCGATGCCGAGCGAGAACACCACCAGCAGCAGCGAGGCGACGCGCTCGTCGCCGTGCAGCACGTCGCGGGCGAAGACCGAGAACAGCGCCAGGAACACCGCGCCGAAGAACCACATCCACGAAATGCCGATCAGCGAGCGGAAGACCACCGGGTCGGCTGCCGCCAGGCGCAGGTTGCGCAGCGTTTCGAGCAACGGGTTCCAGTCGATGCGCAGCTGCCGGTCGGCGGGCGGCGCCTCGGGTATGCGCTGCGCGAAGGCACGGCCGAGCAGCGCCAGCAGCACGCCGGCCGCGGCGGCGAGCATCGCGCCGTGCTGCGGCACGCCGATCAGCAGCCCGCCGGCGAGGTTGCCGAGCAGGATCGCGAGGAAGGTGCCCATCTCGACCATGCCGTTGCCGCCGGTCAGCTCGTGGGGTTCGAGCTGCTGCGCCAGGTAGGCGTACTTGACCGGACCGAACAGGGCCGAGTGCACGCCCATCAGGAAGATGCAGCCGAGCAGCAGCGGCACGGCGCTGAACGCGAAGCCGGCTGCCGCGGCAAGCAGCACCACGATCTCGAAGTTCTTGATCGCGCGGATCAGGCTGGCCTTGTCGAACTTGTCCGCGAGCTGACCGCCGGTTGCCGAGCACAGCATGAACGGCAGGATGAACAGCCCGCCGATCGCCAGCCCCGCCTGCGCCGGCGGCAGCCAGGCGAGCTGCAGCTGGTAGGTGAGCATCACCGTCAGCGCGAACTTGAACAGGTTGTCGTTGGCCGCGCCGAGAAACTGCGTCCAGAAGTAGGGCGCGAAGCGGCGCTGGCGCAGCAGCGCGAACTGGTTCGGCTGCAGGCCCGTGGGGGCCGGCGGCCCGTCAGGCGCCGGCACGCTGCTCGAGCAGGTAGTTGGCGCCGTCGTACTGGCCGAGGGTTTCGACGAGGTACGGCAGCAGCGCCAGCAGGTCGGCGTGCAGCGTGTACGGCGGGTTGATGACGAACACGCCGCTGCCCGCCAGGCCGAAGCCCTGCGAATCGGGCTGCTGCACCGTCAGGCGCGCATGCAGCCACGGGCGTTCGCCGGCGACCGCCTGCAGGCGCTTCGGCAGCTGCGCGGCCTCGACCTTCTGCACCTGCGGATACCAGACGAGGTAGACGCCCTCGGCAAAGCGCGCCAGCCCTTCGCGCAGGGTGGCGATGACCCGGCCGTAGTCGCCGTGGCCTTCGTAGCTGGGGTCGATCAGCACCACGGCGCGGCGGCTCGACGGCGGCAGCTGCGCCTTCAGGGCGTCGAAGCCGTCGCTGTCCTTGACCTCGGCGCCCGGCACCTCGCCGAGATACGACGCCAGGATGCGGTGATCGGTCGGATGCAGCTCGTACAGCCGAAGCTGGTCGTGCGCGCGCAGCAGCATCTGCGCGAAGGCCGGCGAACCGGGGTACTGCTCGAGGCTGCCCTGCGGGTTGAAGCGGCGCACCAGGTCGACGTAGTCGGCCAGCGCCGCCGGCAGGTCGTCGCGTCCCCAGAGGCGGGCGATGCCCTGCAGGTACTCGCCCTTCTTCTGCGCGTAGCTGCCTTCGAGCGAATAGCCGCCGGCACCGGCGTGCGTGTCGACCAGCCGGTAGGGCTTCTCCTTGCGGTTCATGTAGCGCAGCACGAGCGTCAGCACCGTGTGCTTCAGAACGTCGGCGTGGTTGCCCGCGTGAAAGGCGTGTCGGTAGGCGAGCATCGTCAGGAGCTGAAATGAACGGAGCAATGTAGCTGCTTCGGCAACGCTCCCGGCCGCCGTCCCGAAATGCGCCATGCCCCATGCGCTCCGTGTCGCCGCCCCTGCGGCTCGCCACGGCAGCCGCGGCGGCCTGCCAGGCGCCCGGCACACCGCTGCCGTGGCTGTTCGGGCCGCTGCGCTGGCAGAGCGCTATGGCGGGCGCGTCGGCTGAAGAAGGGCCGATTCAGGTCGGCGCCGACACTTTGTTCGATCGGTGACGAAACTCAAACGACGCCCTTGGCCTTCAAGGTCGAAAGCTCCGCTTCGGACAGCCCGAGCAGCGCGTGCAGCACCTCCTTCGTGTCCATCCCGAGCTGCGGCGGCGCGCAGCGCACCGGCAGGCGCTCGCCGTCGAAGCGGTACGGCGGCGCAAGCACGTGCGTGCTGCCGGCGTGCGGATGCGGCTGCGTCGTGACGAGACCCGCGTCCTGCGCGCGCTGCGAGGTCAGCGCCTCGTGCAGGCCGAGCACTTCGCCGCACGGGATGTCGCAGGCGGCGAGCCGGTCGAGCAGGTCGCGGCGCTTTCTGCGGCCGAGCTCGGCGATGACCTCCGGTAACAGCACGCTCCGGTTCGTGGCGCGGTCGAGATTGGTCTTGAAGCGCGCGTCGTCGGCCAGGTCGGGGCGCCCGATCACATCGCGGCAGAAGCGCTGGAACTGGCTGTTGTTGCCGACCGTGACGACGATCGGTCCGTCGGCGGCGTCGAACACGCCGTACGGAACGATCGAAGGGTGCGCGTTGCCGTAGCGCGGAGGGTCTTCGCCGATCAGCAGCGCCTCGAGGCCGTAGTACGACGTGATCATCAGCCCACAGTCGAACAGCGCCATCTCGACGTGGCGTCCCTTGCCGGTGCGCTGGCGCTCGAACAGCGCCGCGAGCACGGCTTGCGCGGCGTACATGCCGGTGAACAGGTCGACCGCGGCGACGCCGAACTTGAGCGGCGGCTGGCTCGCCTCGCCGTTGAGCGCCATCAGCCCCGCTTCGCCCTGCACGACGAGGTCGTAGCCGGGGCGCGACCTTTCGGGCCCGGTGCGGTCATAGCCCGAGATCGAGCAGTAGATCAGCTCGGGATGCGCCTCGCGCAGCTGCGCGTAGCCGAGGCCCATCTTCTCGACGCCGCCGAACTTGAAGTTCTGGATCACGACGTCGCACTTGCCGGCCAGCTCGCGGGCGATGCGCTGGCCATCGGCTGTCTGCAGATCGAGCGACACCGAGCGTTTGTTGCGGTTGACACTGTTGAAGTACGCGGTCTCGGTGCTGCCGATGCGCAGCCCCCAGTCGCGCGTGTCGTCGCCGCGGGTCGGATGCTCGACCTTGATGACTTCGGCGCCGAAGTCGCCGAGCACCATCGCGCACCAGGGCCCGGCCAGCACGCGCGACAGGTCGAGCACGCGAACGCCGGCGAGCGGCAAGGAGGAAGCGGTGTCGTTTGTCATCAGAGGCTTTCAACGGTTGCGGTGCAGCGCGGGGTGCGATGGTCGCCCTATTCCAGCTTCGCGCCCGACTGCCTGACCAGCCGTTCCCACACTGGAAGCTCGCGCTTGTAGGTGGCGGCGAACGACTCGGGCGTTCCCGCCTTCGCCTCGAAGCCCATCGCGGCGATGCGCGCCTTGACCTCGGGTTGCTCGCTGGCCGAGCGCAGCTCGTCGGCGAGGCGTTGCACCACGGCCTTCGGCGTTCCGGCCGGCGCGGCCACCGCGAGCCAGCCGACCAGCCGGTACGGCTCGTCCTTGAGGCCCTGCTCCATCAAGGTCGGCACGTTCGGCAGAACCGCGATGCGCTGCTCGCCGGTGACGCCGAGCACCTTGATCTTGCCGGCGTCGATGTGCGGCTTGGCCTGCAGCGCGCTTGCATAGGCCATGTGAATCTGGCCGCCGATGAGGTCCTGCACCATCGGCGCTTCACCCTTGTACGGCAGGTGCGTCATGTCGGCCTGTTGCGAATCGCTCATGTAGGCGCCTGCAAGGTGCGGGTAGGCGCCGATGCCGTAAGAACCGTACGACAGCTTGCCCTTGTTGCGGGCGACGTACTGCAACAGCTCGGACGCGGAGCTCACCGGCACGCTCGGGTGCACCACCAGCAGCAGCGGCGCGGTCGCGATCTGCGATACCAGCACGAGGTCGCGCTGCACGTTGAAGGGCAGCTTCTCGTAGAGGAACTGGTTCGTCAGCAGCGAGCTGGACAGGCCGAGCACCAGCGTATGGCCGTCAGGCGCTGCCTTGGCCACTGCGTCGGTGCCGAGAATGCCGGCGGCGCCGGCCTTGTTGTCGATGATCACCGGCTGGCCGAGGCGCGGCGCCAGCTTCTCGCCGAGCAGTCGCGCCAGGATGTCGGTCGCGCCGCCGGGCGCGAACGGCACGACGATGCGGACCGGCTTGCTCGGGAAGGTCTGCGCCTGCGCGACGCCGGCAAGGCCGAATGCGCTGGCTGTGAACGCGACGGCACAGAGTCGGCGGGTGATGCAATGGCTCATCGAGGTCTCCTTGGCGATCAACGCCGGGTCAGTCAGACCGAGAGCCACCGAAGATCGACAGCTTGCGGTGGTTGAAGTACTGCGCCACTGCACTTGTCGTTTCCGCCGCTCCGACCGGAACCCGGTGCGGGCATTGGCGCAAAAAGGGCGTGGAATTTCCAATCCTTCAAAGGCCGGGGGCCTTGCGGGATGATCTCATTTTGCCGAGAGCCCCAGGCGCTCGATCAGCGCCTTGTTCCTCGCATTCAGCGGGTCCCATGGCGACTTCTGCCGGTGCGGCATGCGCAGCATGCCGAGCGGGCCGGGGTGATCGACACAGGCGGTGATTCCCCGGAATGCGGGTCGGCGCGCGCTCAGTTCGAAAACGCCGCGATGCCGGTGATCGCCCGGCCCAGGATCAGCGCATGCACGTCGTGCGTGCCCTCGTAGGTGTTCACCACCTCGAGGTTGACCAGGTGGCGCGCGACGCCGAACTCGTCGGAGATGCCGTTGCCCCCCATCATGTCGCGCGCCAGCCGGGCGATGTCGAGCGACTTGCCGCAGGAGTTGCGCTTGACGATCGAGGTCAGCTCGACTGCGGCGATGCCTTCCTCGCGCATGCGGCCGAGCCGCAGGCATCCCTGCAGGCCCAGCGTGATCTCGGTCAGCATGTCGGCCAGCTTCTTCTGGATCAGCTGGTTCGCAGCCAGCGGCCGCCCGAACTGCTTGCGGTCGAGCACATACTGGCGCGCCCGCTGGTAGCAGTCCTCGGCCGCGCCGAGCGTGCCCCACGCGATGCCGAAGCGCGCGCTGTTGAGGCAGGTAAACGGGCCCTTCAGGCCGCGCACGTCCGGGAACGCGTTCTCCTCGGGACAGAACACGTTGTCCATCACCACCTCGCCGGTGATGCTGGCGCACAAACCCACCTTGCCATGGATGACCGGCGCCGACAGGCCCTTGGCGCCCTTGTCGAGCACGAAGCCGCGAATCTGGCCCTCGTCGTCCTTCGCCCAGATGACGAACACGTCGGCGATCGGCGAGTTGCTGATCCACATCTTGTTGCCGGTGAGGCTGTAGCCGCCCGCCACCTTGCGGGCGCGCGTCACCATGCTGCCGGGGTCGGAGCCGTGGTCGGGCTCGGTCAGGCCGAAGCAGCCGATCCATTCGCCGGTCGCCAGCTTGGGCAGGTATTTCTGCTTCGTCGCCTCGTTGCCGAACTCGAAGATCGGCACCATGACCAGCGAGGACTGCACGCTCATCATCGAGCGGTAGCCCGAGTCGACGCGCTCGACCTCGCGCGCGATCAGGCCGTAGCTGACGTAGTGCAGGCCCGGTCCGCCGTACTGCTCGGGAATGGTCGGGCCGAGCAGGCCGAGCTCGCCCATCTCGCGAAAGATCCCGGGGTCGGTGGTGTGGTTGCGGAACGCGTCGACGACACGCGGCGCGAGCCGGTCCTGGCAGTAGGCGCTGGCGGCGTCGCGCACCATGCGCTCGTCGTCGGTGAGTTGCGAATCGAGCAAGAACGGGTCGTCCCAATGAAATCGGGCTTTCGAGGCGGGGGAGGAACTCATGCCAGTCTCCTGTGGGGTGGTTGTGGGGTTGGGAAGCGTGCAACGTCGGAGCGCATTCACCAGTTCCGGTACGGCGGTGAACAGGTCGGCCTCGAGGCCGTGGTCGGCGACGCTGAAGATCGGCGCCTCGGGATCCTTGTTCTCTCGGTTTCATCGGATCGACGGGGCGCTCGGTCGAGCGAGGCGCCGGTGCTGGGTGGCGGGCGGACGGCGTTCATCTGCTGCTCAGCTCGAACTTGAAGGGCCACGGTTCGAGCGCGGCCTGCAGTTGCGCGTGCAGCGCGGGGGCTGCATCGCCGAGCGCCGCGTCGTCGATTCGCACCACCACGCGCTGCTGCGTGGCGTCGAGCTGCAGCTGCGGCAGCGTGTTCACGCCGGCGGCGTGGCAGACGCCGGCGACGAGCCGGGCCGCGACGGCCTGCGCGGCCAGCAGCCGCAGCTCGGGCTTGTAGATCTTGCCCACGTTGGTCATGGGCATGTGCTCGATGATGCACACCGACTTCGGCCTGGCGGGCGCCTCGTCGACGCGCGCGGCGGTCCACGCCAGCAGCTCGTCCTCGCTGGCCTCGGCGCCCGGCACCAGCGTGGCGTAGACCACCGGCAGCTCGCCGGCGTAGGCGTCGGGCGCGCCCACCGCAGCGCACAGCTGCACGGCCGGATGCGAGCCGAGCGCGTCCTCGATCACTTTGGGGTCGATGTTGTGGCCGCTGCGGATGATCAGGTCCTTCGAGCGGCCGCTCAGGTTCAGCCGCCCCTCGCCGTCGAGCCAGCCCAGGTCGCCCGTGATCAGCCAGCCGTCGGGCGTGAACGCCGCGGCGTTGTCGGCGGGGTCGAGAAAGCCCGAGAACACGTTGGGCGCCTGGAACAGCACCATCCCCTGCTCGCCCGCCGGCACGTCGCGGCCGGTGACGCCGCCCGCCGCGTCGAGTGCGACGATGCGCATGCGCGAATACGGCACCGGAAAGCCGACGCAGCCCGCGGGGCCGTGCACGCCGGGCGGACGGATGGTCGAGATGCCCGCCATCTCGGTCATGCCCAGGCTCTCGTGCACGTGCAGGCCGAACAGGCGTTCGAAGCGCGCGCCGAGTTCGGGCGGCAGCGCCGCGGCACCCGTGCGGCAGTAGCTGATCGACGAGATGTCGGCGCCGTCGAGCGGCACGTTGGCCAGCGCGGCCAGCACCGTCGGCACGGCCGAAAGCGAGCTCGGCCGGTAGCGCTCGACCAGCCGCCAGTAGTTGGCGAGCACCTCGCGGTTCCTCAGCAGGGCGGTGGTCGGGATGACCGTCTCGAGCCCGGCCGACAGCGCGGTGAGCGAAGCCGGCAACACGCCCGCGACGTGGAACAGCGGATAGCCGTTGATCGTGACCTCGCCCGCGCGCACGCCCTGCAGCTGCACGCAGGCCCACGCCGTGTAGACCTGCGCGCCATGGCTGTGGCGCGCGAGCTTGGGCGCGCCGGTGGTGCCGCCGGTGTGGAAGTAGGCGGCGATGTCCTCGGGCGCGATGTCGCGGCCGCTGGCCAGCGCGTCGCTGCGCTGCGTGCTGCGCAGCGCGTGGAAGTCGACGACGCCGTCGGCCAGCAGCGGCGGCGCAGCCTCGCCGTGCGGCGCGACGCGCAGCACGTGCGTGAGCGTGGGCACCGCCTCGCGCAGGCGCAGCGCCTTCGACCAGATGCCCGACTCGTTGTCGTCGCCCCACGCGATCAGCACGCGGGCGCCGGCGGTGCGCATGAGCGAGGCCAGCTTCTCGTCGCTCAGCAGCGGGTTGAGCGGCTGCACGATGGCCGCCGCCTCGCCGCCCCACAGCGCCAGGTGGTATTCGATGCACGCGGGCAGCAGGATCGCCACCGCATCGCCCGGCTGCACACCCAGGCCGTGCAGCGCGTTGGCCGTCTGGTGGATGCCCGCCAGCAGTTCCGCGTAGCTCCAGCGCTCGGGCGCGTCGGCCGGATCGCCGCTGCGCAGGAAGGTGAGCGCGGTGCGCTCACCGAAGGCGGCGGCCGAATTGCGGAAGATCTCGTAGGTGCTGCGCACCGTCAGCGCCTCGGCGAGCGGCGTGGCCTCGAGCCGGCGCACGTCGTCCGCACTGCGGATGGGGTGCTGCGCGGCGAACGGTGGCGCGGGGCGCTGCGCGGGGGTGGATGCAAGCATGGGCTGCCTCCGTGAGCACGGTCTTCAGTCGGCGCTGATGCGACGGTCGCGGATCAGCTTGCCCCAGACGTCGAAATCGTGGCGCATGCGGCGCGCCAGCTCGTCGGGGCTCTGGTAGTGCGCGTACGCACCGGCGACTTCCATTCGCTGGGCCACGTCCTTGTCGGCGAGCACGCGCTTGACTTCCTCGCTCAGGCGGGCCACCACCTCCTTGGGCGTGCCGGCCGGCGCCGAAATGCCGCCCCACGATACGGCGTCGTAGCCGGGGAAGCCCTGCTCGGCGACGGTCTTCACCTCGGGCAGCGCGGGCAGGCGCTTGATCGAGCCGACCGCGATCGCGCGCAGCTTGCCCGACTTGATGTGCTGCAGCACGCTCACCAGGTCGGCGAACATCACCGGCACCTGCCCGCCCAGCACGTCGGCCACCGCCGGCGAGCTGCCGCGGTAGGGCACGTGCTGCATGTCGAAACCGCCCAGGCTCTTCATCATCTCGGTCGACAGGTGGCCGTAGCTGCCCTTGCCCGAGCTGGTGTAGCTGATCTTGCCGGGCTGTGCCTTGGCCTGGGCCAGCAGCTGCTGCAGGCTGCTCACGTCGGGCATCACGGCCGGGTTGACGACCATGACGATCGGCAATTCGTACGCGGTCGCGATCGGCACGAAGTCCTTGAACAGGTCGTAGCCCTTGACCGAGTACATGTGCGGCGCCAGCAGCGTGGGCGTGGCCAGCATCATGATCGTGTAGCCGTCGGCAGGCGCCTTGGCGACCGCGGCCGCGCCGATGGTGCCCGAGGCGCCCGAGCGGTTCTCGATGATCACCTGCTGCTTGAGGCCCTCGCCCAGCTTCTCGCCGATGATGCGCGCGGCCGTGTCGGTGGGGCCGCCTGGCGGGAAGGGAACGACGAGCTTGATGATCTTGTCGGGCCAGGCCTGCGCCTGCACCGCGCCGGTGGCGACCAGGGCGGGCAATGCGGCGGCCAGTGCGAGCAGGCTGCGGCGGCGCAAGGACGGGGTGGAGCGGTTCGAGTGGGTCATGGTGTGGGCCAGTGCGAAGGAAAGCGGGTATGCGACCCCCGGGCGGCGGTGCCGACCGAGGCGCGAACGTGAAAGGCGGGCGGTGCGCTGCGGCGTGTGCGGCTGCGAGGCCGCGTCAGACCAGGCCGCGCACGCGCAGCGCGGCGAAGTCGGCGGACCGCTTGGCGAAGAAGGCGGCGATGCCCTCGGCCGCCTCGTCGTCGCCGAGCGACTCGGCCATCCGGTCGGCTTCGAGGTCGAGTTGCGCCGCCAGGCTGGCACCCGGCGCCGCGCGGCACAGCGCCTTGATGCGCGCCATCGCCCGCGCGGGGCCTTCGGCCAGGCGCGCGGCCAGTCGCACCGCCTCCGATTCGGCGGCGCCCGCATCGACCAGCCGGTTGACGGCACCCAGCGCATGCAAACGCCCGGCCGGCACCCGCTCGCCCGTCAGGCAGAACTCGGTGAGCAGCTGGCGCGAGACGAACTCGGCCAGGAACGCGGTCGCGCCGCCATCGGGGCTCAGCCCCACCTTGACGTAGGCGACGGCGTAGAAGGCGTCGCGCGCGGAGACCAGCAGGTCGCACGCCAGCGCGATCGACAGGCCCGCTCCCGCGGCGCCGCCTTCGACCGCCGCGACGACCGGCTTGGGGCAATCGCGGATCGCGCGGATCAGGCCGTGCAGGCCCTCGATCTGCGCGCGCCGCTCGGCCAGCGGCAGCTCGCGCCGTGTGGCCAGGCGCTTGAGGTTGCCGCCCGCGCAGAAGAAGCCGCCGGCGCCGGTGACGACGACCGCGCCGACCGTCGCGTCGGCGGCCGCGTCGGCCAGCCCCGCGGCGAGCCCCGCATACATCTCGGGCGAGGTGGCGTTGCGAGCCGACGGGTTGTTGTTGACGAGCACGAGCACCGCGCCATCGCGGCGGCGGAGCACCGCGCTGCGGCGCTGCGAGTGGCCTCGCGTTCATGTCAGTGCTCCACCTTCGCGCGACCCACCCACGCGCATGAAGCCAACGCTTCGAGCGGCCACCGCGGGTCCGGCTTCGCCGGCCCGCTGGTGGCGCCAGCGGTGAGGACACGGCTGGCGCTCGTAGGGGAGCAGTCCGCATGTTCCTCGTCCGACTCGCCCCTCGAGGGGGAGCGGCGTAAGCCGCTCGGGGGTGGGCTTTCGCGTCAGACCCCCCAGCGCGATGTAGCGCTCGAGGTGGTGGTCCTCATCACCGAGCAGGTGGTCGATCATGACCAGCCGCTTGGCGTAGTGCGCCAGCGGCAGCTCCCACGTCATGCCGATGCCGCCGTGCAGCTGGATGCATTCCTCGGCGACGAGCACGCCGACGCGGCCGATCGTCATCTTGGCCGCCGAAAGCGCGCGCTCGCGCGTGCGGCGGTCGGCGTCGAGTGCGGCCGCGGCATTGATCACCGACGAGCGTGCCTGCTCGATCTCGATCAGCAGGTCGGCCATGCGGTGCTGCAGCGCCTGGAAGCTGCCGATCACCACGCCGAACTGCTTGCGCGTCTGCAGGTACTCGAGCGTGGCGGCCTTGGCCGCGTCCATGGCACCGATGGCCTCGGCACACAGCGCCAGGATGCCGCGACCGGTGGCGCGCTCGATCACCGCGTAGCCCTCGCCCTCGGTGCCCAGCAGCGCGTCGGCCGGCAGCTCGACGCCCGTGAGCGTGAGCTCGGCCGCACGCCCGCCGTCGATGAGCGGGTAGCCGCGCAGCGCGAGGCCCGCCGCGTTGCGGTCGACGACGAACAGCGAAATGCCCGCCTCGTCGTCCGTTGCGCCCGAGGTGCGCGCCGAGACGACGAACACGTCGGCCGTCTCGGCCTGGTGAACGACGGCCTTGGCGCCGTCCATTACCCAGCCCTCGCCGCTGCGGCGTGCGCTGGTCTGCACCAGCGGCAGCTCGTAGCGCGACTCGGGCTCGCCGTGGGCAAAGGCGACGATCTGCGTGCCGCCGATGATGTCGTCGAGCAGCGCGCGCTGCGCGTCGCTGCCCGCGGCGGCGAGCGCCTCGCCGGCCATCAGCGCGCCGAGGAAGGGCTCGACCACCAGGCCCTGGCCCAGCGCCTCGAAGACCACGCTGATGTCGAAGCCGGCGCCGCCGAAGCCGCCATGCGCCTCGTCGAAGAGCGCGCCGATGACGCCCAGGTCGGCGAACTGGCGCCAGAGTTCGGGGCTGCAGCCATCGGCCGAGCGCGCGATCGCGTCGCGCGACTCGAAGTCGTACTGCTCCTTGACGAAGCGGCCCAGCGTGTCCGCCAGCATGCGGCGGTCTTCGGTGTGTTCGAAGTTCATGGTCGTCCTTCGCTCAGAGACCCAGGATCATCTTGGAGATGATGATGCGCTGGATCTCGTTGGAGCCGCCGAAGATCGACAGCTTGCGGTTGTT
The DNA here is from genome assembly GCA_963826695.1 of uncultured beta proteobacterium. Classification (GTDB taxonomy): domain Bacteria; phylum Pseudomonadota; class Gammaproteobacteria; order Burkholderiales; family Burkholderiaceae_C; genus CAWGXZ01. The sequence continues at coordinate 350,619 of CAWGXZ010000001.1, read as the reverse complement.
GAAGTAGTGCGCTGCGGCCGATGCGGCCTCGGCCGGGCCCACCGGATCGCCGCTGAAGCCGGGCTCGAGCGCCTCGGCGACGAACGGCTGCGCGTAGGGCCCCATCGCGCGGCGCGCGAGCGACGAGATCTCCTGGCGGATCTGCGTGCCGCGCACCTTGAGCATCGAGCTTTCGGCGCCGGGCACGCCGCCGCCAGCCACCGCCGCGATCACGCGCAGGTTGGTGGTCTTCATGTTCTCGAGCTCGATCTCGACTCGCGCGAGGCGCGCGGCAAAGCCCGGGTCTTCGGCGAGCGGCTTGCCGTTCTTGCGCTGCGTGGCCGCAGCGTTCTTCAGCCGCGCCAGCGCCGCGTCCGAGAAGCCCACGCCCGCGATGTTGGTGCGCTCGTAGGTCAGCAGGTACTTGGCGCAGGTCCAGCCCTTGTTCTCCTCGCCCACCAGGTTCTCGACCGGCACGCGCACGTCGGTGAAGAACACCTCGTTGACCTCGTGCTCGCCGTCGAGCGTGATGATCGGCCGCACGTCGACGCCGGGGGTGTTCATGTCGACGAGCAGGAAGCTGATGCCCTCCTGCTTCTTCGCCTCGCGGTCGGTGCGCACCAGGCAGAAGATCATGTTGGCGTGCTGGCCCAGCGTGGTCCAGGTCTTCTGGCCGTTGACCAGGTAGTGCTCGCCCTGCGCGTCGCTGCCGCGGATCGCACTGGTCTTGACCGCAGCCAGGTCCGAGCCCGCACCCGGCTCCGAGTAGCCCTGGCACCACCAGTCGGCGCCGTCGAGGATGCGCGGCAGCCAGTACCGCTTCTGCGCCTCGTTGCCGTACTTGATCAGCACCGGGCCGAGCATGTTCACGCCGAAGGGCACGATGCGCGGCGCGTAGGCCAGCGCGCACTCGTGCTCGAAGATGAACTTCTGCACCGCGTTCCAGCCCGGCCCGCCGTACTGCTCGGGCCAGTGGTTGGCCAGCCAGCCGCGGCGGTTGAGCGTGGCGTGCCAGGCCTGCATGTCGGCCTTGCTCAGGTGGCGGCCGGTGCGCACCGTCTCCGAGAGCTCGGGGGCGAGTTCGTCGGAGAGGAACTGCCGCACCTCGGTGCGGAAGGCCTCTTCTTCGGGCGTGAAACTCAGGTCCATGGGGTGTCTCGCGGTTCAGTAGATTTCGAACAGGCCGGCGGCACCCATGCCACCGGCAATGCACATCGTCACCACCGCGTACTTGACGCCGCGGCGGCGGCCCTCGATCAGCACGTGGCCCGCAAGGCGCGCGCCGGTCATGCCGAAGGGGTGGCCGATGGAGATGGCGCCGCCGTCGACGTTGAGGCGGTCCTCGGGAATCTCGAGCTTCTGCTGGCAGTAGATGGCTTGCGAGGCGAAGGCCTCGTTGAGTTCCCACAGGCCGATGTCGTCGACGGTCAGGCCGTGGCGCGCCAGCAGCTTCGGCACCGCGAAGACCGGACCGATCCCCATCTCGTCGGGTTCGCAGCCGGCGACCGCGAGGCCGCGAAACGCGCCCATCGCCTGCAGCCCGGCGCGCTCGGCCTCGCCGGCTTCCATCAGCACGCAAGCCGAAGCGCCGTCGGCGAGCTGCGATGCGTTGCCTGCGGTGACCCACTTGCCCGCGCCCATCACCGGTTCGAGCTTCGCAAGCGCTTCGTACGTCGTGCCGCGCCGGTTGCACGAGTCGGCATCGGTCGTGACCTCGCGCCGGCTCACCGCCTTGGTTTCCTTGTCGGTCACCGCCATCGTCGTCGTGCAGGCGACGATCTCGTCGCGGTAGCGCCCGGCCAGCTGCGCCGCCTCGGTCTTGCGCTGGCTTTCCGCCGAGAAGCGGTCCTGCGCCTCGCGCGAGATGCCGTAGCGCTGGGCCACGATGTCGGCGGTCTCGATCATCGACAGGTACAGCTCGGGCTTGTGCTCGGCGATCCACGGGTCGATGCCGCTGTCACCGCTGTCGGTGGCGCTGCGGCTGCGGATCTGCGAGATGCTCTCGACACCGCCGGCAATCATCGCCGGCACGCCTTCGACGACGATGCGGCCTGCCGCGATCGCGATCGCCTGCAGCCCCGACGCGCAGAAGCGGTTCACGGTGGTGCCGGCGATGCCGATCGGCAGCCCGGCGCGGACGATCGTCTGGCGCGCGACGTTGCGGCCGGTCGTGCCTTCGGGGTAGCCGCAGCCGAGGATCATGTCCTCGATCAGCGCCGGGTCGATCCCGGCGCGCTCGACCGCGGCGCGCACCGCGAAGGCCGCGAGCGTCGGGCCCGGGGTGACGTTGAACTCGCCGCGGTGCGCCTTGGTGAGCGGCGTGCGGGCGGTGGAAACGATGACGGCTTCACGCATGGGGTGTCTCCTTCAGGTTTTGTCGAGGCTGTCGAAGTTGGCGCCGCGCTCGACCAGGTCGACGAGCAGCGGCGACGGCTGCCAGAACAGCGGGTCTTCCTGCGCGAACTCGCGAATGTCGGCGAGCACCTTCGGCAAGCCGACCATGTCGGCGTATTTCATCGGCCCGCCGCGGTGGCGCGGAAAGCCGTAGCCGGCGAGGAACACCACGTCGACGTCGAGCGGACGCAGCGCGATGCGCTCGTGGACGACGTTGGCGCCCTCGTTGATCATCGCGGCCATGTAACGCCGGACGATCTCTTCGTCGCTGAAGCTGCGCGGCGTGATGCCGCGCCTTCGCGCGCTCGGCGTCGACGATGGCGAGCACCTCGGGGTCTTTCTCGCCGGTGCGTGCGCCCTCGGGATAGCGGTACCAGCCGCGGCCGGTCTTCTGGCCGAACCAGCCGCGCTCGCACAGGCGGTCGGCGATGCCCACGTAGCGGGCGCGCGGGTCGCGCGTGGCGGCCTTGCGCTTGCGGGTGGCCCAGCCGATGTCGCCGCCGGCGAGGTCCGACACCTGGAACGGCCCCATCGGGTAGCCGAAGTCGCGCACCGCCTGGTCGATCTGGTAGGGCGAAGCGCCGTCTTCCAGCATGTGATCGGCGGCCTGCCGATAGACGGCCAGGATGCGATTGCCGATGAAGCCGTCGCAGACGCCGGCGCGCACCGCCACCTTCTTCAGCTTCTTCGCCAGTTCGAAGCCGGTCGCGACCACGTCGGCCGAGACCTGCGCCGGAACGACGATCTCGAGCAGCTTCATGATGTTCGCGGGAGAGAAGAAGTGCAGTCCGACCACGTCGTGCGGTCGCGAGGTGCTCGCGGCGATCTCGTCGATGTCGAGGTACGAGGTATTGGTCGCGAGCACCGCGCCGGGCTTGCAGACGCGGTCGAGCTCGGCGAACACGGCCTTCTTGACCGCCATGTCCTCGAACACGGCCTCGACCACCAGGTCGGCGTCGCCGAAGGCCGCGTACGAAGTCGAGCCGTTGAAGCGCGTCATCAGCGCGGCTTTTTCGTCGGCGCGCAGGCGGCCCTTGGCGAGCAGCGCGTCGTAGACCTTCTCGACGTTGGCGCGACCGCGCGCCAGGCTCTCGGCGTCGCGCTCGACCATCGTCACCGCCAGGCCGGCGTCGAGCATCGCGACCGCGATGCCGGCGCCCATCGTGCCGCCGCCGACGACGCCCGCGTGCGCGATGGCGCGTGGCTTCGCAGACTGCGTCTCGGGGGCCTTGACGACTTCGCGCTCGGCGAAGAAGGCATGGATCAGGCCCTGGCGCTGCGGGCTGTCGATGCACTGCAGGAACAGCTCGCGCTCGATGCGCAGTCCTTCGTCGAAAGGCCGGTCGAGCGCGGCCTCGACGGCTTCGACGATCTTCAGCGGCGAGTAGAGGCCGCGCGACTTCTTCGCGGTGGCGGCTCGCGCTGCGTCCAGTGCGGCGCGGTTGGCGGCCGCATCGGCGAGCGCGGCCTTGGCGTCGCGGGTGCGGCGCACCGGGGCGTTCGCCGCCAGCAGCTCCTCGGCGTAGGCCAGCCCGGCGGCCATGGCGTCGGTGCCGCTCGCCAGGCGGTCGAACAGGCCGAGCCGGTGCGCTTCGTCGGCGCCGATCTGGCGACCGCTCAGCATCGCCTCCAGCGCCGCCTCGACGCCGATGATGCGTGGCAATCGCTGCGTGCCGCCGGCGCCGGGAAGCAAGCCCAACTGGACCTCGGGCAGGCCGACCTTGGTGCCCGCCACGGCCAGCCGGTAGTGCGCCGCCAGGGCCAGCTCGAGCCCGCCGCCGAGCGCGACGCCGTGAACGGCGGCGACGACCGGCTTGCTGCAGGCCTCGATTCGGTTGCAGACCTCGGGCAACGAAGGCGGCTGCGGCGGCTTGCCGAACTCGCGCACGTCGGCACCGGCCGAGAAGGCGCGCGCGCTGCCGGTCAGAACGATGGCCTCGATGCGCGTGTCCGACTCGGCCTCGGCCAGGCTGTCCGCGATGTGGCGTCGCAACGCCTGGCCGAGCGCATTGACCGGCGGGTTGGCGAGGGTGATGACGGCGACGCGGCCGTGTTGTGCGTAGGCGGCTGTGGTCATGGGGTGTCCGTTCTCGGTCGAAGGGAGGAAAGGCGGCCGGCGGTCAGCGCTGGCCCTGTGCGTCGAGCAACTGCTTCGCGCCGGCATTGAATCTTCCGGAGCCCGGCAGATTCGACCCGCCGTCGCAGACCACCACGCAGCCGGTGATGTAGGAAGCCAGCGGAGACGCCAGGAAGACCGCTGTCTGGCCGATGTCGTCGACGCTGCCCATGCGGCGCAGCGGAACCGAATCGACGAGCGTCGTCCTCGCCTCGGGTGCGGACAGGCGTTTCATTCCTTCGGTGCCTTCGATCGGTCCCGGAACGATGCTGTTGACACGAATGCCGCGCGGCCCCCACTCGATCGCCAGGTTCTTCATCATCATGTCGATGCCGGCCTTGGCCGCGCCGACGTGTACCTGGTACGCGTGCGGCATGTAGGCCATTCCCGCGGAGATGAACAGGATGCTTCCCCTTGTCTCCTCGAGCTGCTCGAAGGCGGCGCTGGCGGCGTTGAACGAGCCGAGCAGGTCGATGTCGATCACGGTCTTGAAGCCGTTGGCCGAGAGCTTCTCGGCCGGCACGACGAAGTTGCCCGCGGCACCGCACACCAGCACGTCGACCGGGCCGATCTCCGCCCTGGAACGACCGAGCGCGGCCTGCAGTGCGCCGATGTCGCGCACGTCGGCGGCGACGGCGCAGACCTTCGCGCCGAGCGCGCGCAGTTCTCCGGCGGCGGAGTCGAGCTTCTCCTGCGTGCGGCCGCAGATGGCGATGTTCGCGCCGAGCGCGGCGAAGTTCTTCGCCACACCGAGGTTGATGCCGCTGCCGCCGCCGGTGATGAACACCGACTTGCCTCGGTAGAGATCTTTCGCAAGGTACCGTGTCACGAGCATGGTCGTCTCCTCTGGCCCGATCCGTCCGCAGCGCGGGTGATCGAGCGCGCTTCTCGAAGCAGGTATCTTCAGGCCGTGCGAGCGGCCGCGGAAGGTGCGTTCTGGCCCGTTGAAGGGTTGTTTGCGGACAATGCGACCGACCCCGGCCCGCCGCCGGGAACCCGTCGCACCGACGATTTCGCGCTGGCCGCAACCGACACCGACCCCATGTACCGCGCACTGCCGAGCTTCGACGCCAGGGTCTACCCCGCCCACAAGGTCGCGGCGCTCGTCGCCGCACTGGCCGAGGACGGGGTTCCCGCAGAGCAGGCGCTGTCCGGAAGCGGCATCGCGCAAGCCCGCCTTCACGACACCCGGATCTCCTATCAGCAGGTGCAGACGGTGTTCCGCAATGCGCTTCGCTTGTCGCCGGCCCCGACGCTCGCCTTTCGCGCGGGGCGGCGCATGCATGTCACCTCCTACGGCATGTACGGCTACGCGCTTTTGAGCAGTCCGAACCACGCCGCCAGCATCGACATCGCCGTCAGGCACCACCGCGTCATGGCGCCGGTTGCCGAGTTGGGCTTCTCCCGGGAAGGCGACACCGCCGTCTTCTCCTATGAGCCGGTGCTCGTGACCGACCCGACGGACGATCTGTATCGCTTCGCAATGGAATTCCAGTTCGCCAGCCATCTGACGCTGAACGCGGACCTGTACGGCGCGTCGTTCAGGTTCTCCGAAGTCCGCGCCGTCCATGCAGCGCCTGCGCATGCGCGCCAGTACGACAAGTTGTTCGGGTGTCCGGTCCGCTTCGACCAGCCCCGAAACGAACTTCGCTTCGACGCGAGCTGGCTTGCCAAGCCGATGGATTATTCGGACCCGATCACCCATGCCATGGCCCGCGAGACCTGCGAACGAAGTCTGCTCGAGGTCAGCCGGGCCGGCAGCGTTGCGGCGGATGTCCACCGCGTCCTGATCGAGCAAGCCGGACGGTTTCCCGACATCGACGCCATGGCCGCCGAACTGGCGATGAGTACGCGAACGCTGCGGCGCAGGCTCGAAGCCGAACAGACTTCCTACCGCAAAGTTCTTGCCGATGTCCGCTTGCACCTCGCCGTTCAGTACCTGCGCAGGACCGACATGACGAACGAGGAGATCGCAGGCCGGCTCGGCTACAGCGACGCCGCGAATTTTCGCCACGCATTCAGCCGTTGGACGAGCAAGCGGCCATCGGACTTCCGCGTCATGTGACGGGCGAACGACCGGGCAAGCCCTGCATCCCGGCGTTCCATCGGTGACCGCATTCCAGGCCACCCGGATGGTTGCGATGGTGTTGCTCGTGTTCGCCGGGCGGTTCGCCGGGCGCGGGCGCGCGACGCCGCGCCCGGCCGATCACCCTGCCCCGCGGTTCAGGCCGGAATGCGCAGCGACTGCCCCGGATAGATCTTGTTCGGGTCGCTCAGCATCGGCTTGTTGGCCTCGAAGATCTTCATGTAGCTGCCGGCATTGCCGTAGTACTGCTTGGCGATCGCCGACAGCGTGTCGCCGCTGGCCACGGTGTGGAACTTCGATTCACCCGAGGCCTGCTCGACCGTCAGCTGGTCGTCGACCTTGGCCACGCCGCGGACGTTGCCGCAGCAGAGCAGGATCTTTTCCTTGGTCGCCTGGTCGGCTGCCACCCCCGAGACGGTGACCGTGCCGCTGGCACCATCGAAATCGACCTTCAGGTTTTGCGCAGCGAGGTTCTGCGAAGCGATGTAGTTGGCAATCGCCTGCGATGCGGTCTGGTTGGCTGCTGCCGACTGCGCCTGCAGCGCCGCCGGATCGGCTGCCGCCGTGGCGGGCGCCGCAGCGGCGTCCTTGTGACCGAACAGCTTTTCGCCGGCGTCCTTGAAGAAACTCATGATGCCCATGGAACTGGTCTTTCGATGTGGATGGAACAGGGTAGGACGCCTGAACGGCAGTTGCGCTCAGACGCGGCGCAGGTCGGCACGGGCGCGGAACAGCTCGGCAATGCCGACTTCCCGCGGGCCTTCGACCAGCTCGAAGGGCTCGCCGGCAGTCAACGTACCCGGGGTCCGCACGCTGAGGTAGAAACCGCACCAGCCGCTCTTCAGCATCATCTTCGAGGCGTGTGCGAAGCCGAGTGCTGCATTCAGCTTGAAGCACGGCCTTCGCGGCTCGCTGACGGCGAGCTCGCAGTCCGCAAAGCGCAGCACGTCGCCGATCCACGCCTCGGATTCGAGCAGGCCGGAAAGCGTCAGGTTTTCGCCGAGAGCCCCCATCGGCAACGCCGCACCCCACTCGGCCGACCCGGCCTGCGCGCGCACGGTCTGCCAGAAGGCGTAATGCTCGACAGGGTAGGCATACACCGCCTTCGAAAGGCCGCCATGGACCGTCAGGTCGGCCTGCTCGTCGCCTTCGAGTCCGAGCAGGCGAACCTTGACCGGCCCTTCGACCGCACGCTTGTCGAACGCCGTCATGACGCTGCGGCCGCCGATCAGGCGGCTTTGGACGGCGGCGACCTGCACGCCGAGAATTTTTCTTTCCATGGCGGTAATGATGCTCGTGAATGGCGTTCGACAGCCGACGAGCCCGCTTTCGACGCCGACCGAATCGGGTAAACCCCCCGGTTACACCACCATTACACTGCCGCGACAATCCTGGCCCCTGCGGTATCGGGCAAGGCCTCGTCGAACGCATGCGACAGGCTTTGCCCGATTTCGTTTATTGACTCGACGATGGAAATGCAATGAACCAAGCTATCGAAGGCATCCGCCTCAATGCGCCCGCCGGCATCGTGCACGCCGGGCTCCTCGACTGGGTGGCGCGGATGGCGGCGCTGACCGAGCCGGAGGCGATCTACTGGTGCGACGGCAGCACCGGGGAATACGACCGCCTCTGCGCGCGGCTGGTCGAGGCCGGCACCTTCCGCAAGCTCGACGAGGTGCGGCGGCCGAACAGCTATCTGGCGCTGAGCAGCCCGAGCGACGTCGCCCGTGTCGAGGACCGCACCTTCATCTGCAGCGAGCGCCAGGACGACGCCGGCCCGACCAACAACTGGATGGCGCCGGGCGAAATGCGCGACCTGCTCGAGCGCGGCCAGGCCGATGGCACGCCGGCGCTGTTCAAGGGGGCGATGCGCGGCCGCACGATGTACGTCGTGCCGTTCAGCATGGGACCGCTCGGCTCGCCGATTGCGCATATCGGCGTCGAGCTTTCCGACAGCCCGTACGTCGCGGTCAACATGAAGCTGATGACGCGGATGGGCCGTGCGGTGCTCGACGTGCTCGGCAGCGACGGCGAATTCGTGCCCTGCATGCACACGGTCGGTGCGCCGCTCGAGCCGGGCCAGCAGGACACGAGCTGGCCGTGCAACGCGACCAAGTACATCGTCCACTACCCCGAGACGCACGAGATCTGGAGCTACGGCTCGGGCTACGGCGGCAATGCGCTGCTCGGCAAGAAGTGCTTCGCGCTGCGCATCGCCAGCAAGATGGGCCGCGAGCAGGGCTGGCTTGCCGAGCACATGCTGGTGCTCGGCGTCAGCGACCCGAAGGGCAACAAGCGCCATGTGGCGGCCGCATTCCCCAGCGCTTGCGGCAAGACGAATTTCGCGATGCTGATTCCGCCGCCGGCACTCGACGGCTGGCAGGTGACCACCATCGGCGACGACATCGCCTGGATCAAGCCCGGCGCCGATGGCCGGCTCTACGCCATCAACCCCGAGGCCGGCTACTTCGGGGTTGCGCCGGGAACCAACGAGCAGACCAATCCCAACTGCATGGCGAGCCTGCGCCGCGACGTGATCTTCACCAACGTGGCCCTGACCGACGACGGCGACGTCTGGTGGGAAGGCATGACGCACACGCCGCCGGCGCACCTGATCGACTGGCAAGGCAAGGACTGGACGCCCGAGTCGGCCCGCGGCGCCGACGGCAAGCTGCGCCCGGCTGCGCATCCGAATGCCCGCTTCACCGTGGCCGCGACGAACAATCCGGCGCTCGACAGCGACTGGGACAATCCCGAAGGCGTGGCGATCGACGCCTTCATCTTCGGCGGCCGCCGCTCGACCACGGTGCCGCTGGTGACCGAGGCGCGCAACTGGGTCGAAGGCGTCTACATGGCAGCGACCATGGGCTCGGAGACGACCGCCGCCGCAGCCGGCCAGCAGGGCGTGGTGCGGCGCGACCCGTTCGCGATGCTGCCGTTCATCGGCTACAACATGAGCGACTATTTCCAGCACTGGCTCGACCTCGGCCAGCGGCTGGAGAAGCTCTGCGCCGAAACCGGCGCGCGAATCCCGAAGATCTACTGCGTCAACTGGTTCCGCAAGGGCCCGGACGGCAAGTTCGTCTGGCCGGGCTACGGCGAGAACATGCGCGTGCTGAAGTGGATGCTCGAGCGCATCGACGGCACCGCCGACGGCCGCAGCAACGTCTTCGGCGTCACGCCGCGCTACGACGACCTGACCTGGGAGGGGCTCGATTTCAGCCGCAGCCAGTTCGATCAGGTCTCGGAGATCGAGCGTGCCGCCTTCCAGGAAGAGTTGCAGCTGCACGGCGAACTGTTCAAGCAGCTCGCCTACCACCTGCCGGCCGAGCTGACGCGGACCAAGGCGCAACTGGAGTCGCGGCTCGCCGCCTGATGCAAGCCACCATTCGCCACATCGAGCCCGGGTCGCGCCCCCGGCCCGGCGCGGGCCTGAGCTTGGAGCAATCGCCTGCGAGCAGCGCCTCCGTTGCCGAGGCGTCCGGCGCGGCGCGCTATGGCGGTGTTGCGATCTCGCTGCACTGGCTGCTTGCGCTGGCGTTGATCGCATCCTTTGCCGTAGGCAGCTACATGGCGGGTCTGCCGTTTTCGCCGCAACGCCTGCGGCTCTACAACTGGCACAAGTGGGCCGGAATCACGATCCTTGCGCTTTCGGCAGCACGGCTTTTGTGGCGCCTGCGCCATCCGGCGCCTGCTCCGCTCGCAGGGCCGCGATGGCAGCAGTCGGCTGCCCAGGCGACCCACGCGGCGATGTATGTCTTCTTCTTTGCGGTGCCGCTGATCGGCTGGGCCTACAGTTCGGCGGCGGGCTTCCCGATCGTCGTCTACGGTGTGCTGCCGCTGCCCGACTTCGTGCCGGTGGACCGTGCACTGGCCGAATCGATCAAGCCGTGGCACGGCCGGGCGGCCTGGGTGCTGGCGGTGCTCGTCGGCCTGCATCTCGCGGCCGCGTTGAAGCACCACTTCGTCGACCGCGACGAATTGCTGCGGCGCATGTGGCCCCACCGCCAGCGTCTGAACACCACCCGGACCAAACGATGAAAACGGCTTCACACCCTTCCCGCCGGCTGTTCGCCGCACTGGCGCTGCTCGTTCTTGCGTTGCCTGCTGGCGCACAGCAGCGGCTGATTCCGGCACAAAGCGAAATCGTCTTCACCATCCGCCAGACGGGTGTCCCGGTCGAGGGGCGCTTCCGGCGCTTCGACGCGCAACTCGCCTTCGATCCGAAGAAGCCCGAAGCGTCGAAGGTCGCGATCTCGATCGACCTGCTCAGCGCCTCGATCGGCGATGCCGACACCGAGGCCGAACTGGCCAAGCCCGACTGGTTCGACACCAAGAAGTTCGCACAGGCGACCTTTCAGAGCACCGGCATCAAATCCACCGGCCCTGGTCGCTTCGACGTGGCCGGTCGGCTTGCCATCAAGGGCGCCGCGCGCGACATCGTCGTGCCCCTGACACTGACGCAGGCCGGCGCGGTATCGACCGCCAACGGCAGCTTCACCCTCAAGCGGCTCGACTACCGCATCGGCGACGGCGACTGGAAGGACACATCGATGATCGCCAACGACGTGCAGGTCCGCTTCAAGCTCGTTGTCCAGGGCCTCGCCGCGCTCTGAATCCCCGCCAAATACGCTCGAACCACCCTCAAGGCATCATGATCCGTCCAATCTCGTTCCTGCTTCTCGCCGCTGCATCGCTTCAGGTCACGGCAGAGCCCGTCACCTACCGCATCGATCCGAATCACACCTTCGTGCACCTCGAGGCGCGCCACTTCGGCACCAGCACCAATCGCGGCCGCTTCGACAAGAAGGAAGGCAGCGTCACGCTCGACCGTGCCGCAAAGACCGGCCGCGCGGAGATCACGATCGATGTCGACTCGATCAATACCGGCGTTGCCCATTTCACCAACACCATCAAGGGCAAGGACTTTCTGAATGCGGCGGAGTTTCCGACGGCGCGGTTCGTCGGCGACCGGTTCACCTTCGAGGGCGACAAGGTCACTTCCGTAAGCGGCCAGCTCATGCTCGCGGGGAAGACCAATCCGGTGCAATTGCAGGCGACGAACTTCAACTGCTTCGAAAACGCGATGCTCAAGCGCGAGGTCTGCGGTGGCGATTTCGAGTCGGTGATCCAGCGCAGCCAGTGGGGCATGGTCGGCAACATGGCCTCGACGTCCGACAACGTGCGCCTCCTGATCCAGATCGAGGCGATTCGTCAGTAGACGGTTGGAAGTGCGGCCGATCGCTGTGCCAGCGCATCCACCGTGGCGCTGGCGTGCTTGTCGGCTGCCGGCAGCACAGCGAACCGCATTCGCCGTGAAATAGTTTTCGGCAACAAGCGTAATCCCTAGGTCGTGGGTTCGCCCACATCAAGCACAGTCGGCAGCTTCGGCGCGCTGCCATGCGCGCCTGCGCAGGCACGCTCGTCGCGCACGTTAAACCTCGCATTTCGGAGACACCATGAATTTCAAGCTCAAGACCTTTTCGGCCGTCCTTCTGGCAGCCGCCGTGACCGGCGCCTTTGCTGCCGACCCGATCAAGATCGGCGTCATCGGCCCCTTCACCGGCGGTTCCTCGTCGATGGGCGTGAGCATGCGCGACGGCGTGCGCCTGGCAGCCGACGAGATCAACAAGTCGGGCGGCGTGCTCGGTCGGCAGTTCGTGCTGGTCGAACGCGACGATGAAGCCAAGAACGAGCGCGGCGTGCAGATCGCGCAGGAAATGATCAACCGCGAGAAGGTGGCAGCGGCCGTCGGCTACATCAACACCGGCGTGGCGCTCGCCTCGCAGCGCTTCTTCCAGGAAGCCAAGATTCCGGTGCTGAACAACGTTGCCACCGGTTCGGCGATCACCCAGCAGTTCGCCGACCAGCCGGAGAACTATGTCTTTCGCAACTCGGCGCACGACAGCATTCAGGCGCCGATGATCGTCGAGGAGGCGATTGCACGCCGCGGCTACAAGAAGGTGGCGATCCTTGCCGACTCGACCAACTACGGCCAGCTCGGCCGGGCCGACCTCGAGAAGGCGCTCGAACAGAAGGGCATCAAGCCTGTCGCGGTCGAGAAGTTCAACATCAAGGACGTCGACATGACGCCGCAGCTGCTGAAGGCCAAGGAAGCCGGCGCCGAGGCGATCCTGACTTACGGCATCGGCCCGGAACTGGCGCAGATCGCCAACGGAATGAACAAGCTCGGCTGGAAGGTGCCGATGATCGGCAGCTGGACGCTGTCGATGGCCAACTTCATCGACAACGCCGGACCTGGCGGCGAAGGTGCCCGGATGCCGCAGACCTTCATCCAGGAGCCGACGACGCCGAAGCGCCAGTCGTTCATCGTCAACTACCTGAAGACCTTCAACCCGAAGAACAGCCGCATCGACTCGCCGGTGTCGGCGGCGCAGGGCTACGACTCGATCTACCTGCTGGCTGCGGCGATCAAGCAGGCCGGCACGACCGAAGGGCCGAAGCTCAAGGCGGCGCTCGAAGATCTGAAGACGCCGATCGAAGGCGTGGTCACGACCTACAACAAGCCGTTCAGCGCCAAGGACCATGACGCGATCACCGCCAACATCCCGGTGTTCGGCGAAGTCAAGGGCCAGCGCGTCGTCTATGCCTATCCTGAAGACCAGAAGAAGGCCTCGCAAGTGCGCGTCAAGGACGTCAACGCCAAGGGCGCACTGACCGCAAAGAAGTAAAGCGACCGCCTCGGCATTCGAACGCGCCGCCGGAGCACTTGCCCGGCGGCGTTTTCGTGTGCAGACGGGTCCGACTGCCGGAGCCCCCATGGAAATCTTTACCCAACTCGTCTTCAGCGGCATCGCGCTGGGCATGATCTACGCGGTCATCGCGTTCGGCTATCAGCTGACCTTCGCCACGTCCGACACGCTGAACTTCGGCCAGGGTGACGCGCTGATGCTCGGTGCCCTGGTCGGCCTGACGCTGGTCGGCCTCGGCGTCAACTACTGGCTGATGATTCCGCTGGTCTGCCTGTTCGGCGCGCTGCAGGGCACCGTCGTCGAGCGCATCGGCGTGCGGCCGGCGATCAAGATGAAGTCGGAATTCGGCTGGATCATGTCGACGATTGCGCTGGGCATCATCTTCAAGAACGTCGCCGAGAACGTCTGGGGTCGGGACGATCTGAAGTTCCCGAGCCCGCTGCCCGAGTCGCCGATGAAGTTCCTCGGCGCCAACATCCTGCCGATGGAGATCCTGGTCATCGTCGGCGCGGTCGGCATGATGCTGGCGGTCGAAGTCTTCAACCGCCGCTCGATCTACGGCAAGGCGGTGGTCGCCACATTCAACGACCGCGACGCAGCCAAGCTGATGGGCATCAACACCGGACTGGTCATCACCTTCTCGTATGCGCTGTCGTCGATGACCGCTGCCTTTGCCGGCGTGCTGATCGCGCCGCTGACCTTGACCGGCGCCACGATGGGCGCGGTGCTCGGCCTGAAGGCGTTCGCGGTGGCGATCATCGGCGGGCTGACCAGCGGCATGGGCATCATCGTCGGCGGCATCATTCTCGGCATCGCCGAGACGACCACCGGCTTCTATCTCTCCACCGGCTACAAGGATGTTCCTGGGCTGGTGCTGCTGCTGATCGTGCTGGCGGTCAAACCCGCCGGCCTCTTCGGCAAGACTGCGATCAAGAAAGTATGAAGCGCCAACACCTTGCCCTCGGGGCGGCCGGCATCGCCGCGCTGGCCCTGTTCCCGCTGCTGGTTCACAACCCGTACTACATCCACCTGCTCGAGACGATCATGATCTACGCGATCCTGCTCTTCGGGCTGGATATCGTTGTCGGCTATACCGGGCAGGTGTCGCTCGGCCACGCGGGCCTGTTCGGCATCGGCGCTTACACCGCGGGGGTGCTGGTCTTCAAGCTCGGCGTCGGTCTCTGGTTGACCTTGCCGGCGGCGATCGCGATCACGGCGCTCTTCGGCGCCCTGCTCGCACTGCCTGCGCTGCGCGTGACCGGGCCATACCTGGCCATGGTCACGCTGGCGTTCGGCACGATCATCCAGATCCTGATCAACGAGATGGACTTCCTGACCGAAGGCCCGCTCGGCATCAAGCTCGAAAAGCCGTCGATGTTCGGCGTCAAGCTCGGCGAGCGCGAGTTCTACTGGTTGGTGGCTGCGCTGCTGGTGCTGTCGCTGATCTTCGTGCACCGCGTCCTGCGCTCACACTACGGCCGGGCCTTCGAGGCGCTTCGTGGCAGCCCAGTGGCTTCGGACTGCATGGGCGTTTCGGTCTACCGCTACAAGGTCTATGCCTTCGTCATCAGCGCGGGGCTGGCGGGGCTTGCCGGTGCGCTCTATGCGTATTCCGAGCAGTACATCTCGCCGAACACCTACAACTTCGAGCTGACGGTGATGTTCCTGCTTGCCGTCATCATGGGCGGGCGCAAGACGCGATCGGGTGCGCTGCTCGGCGCGGCAATCGTCGTCCTGTTGCCCAAGCTGCTCGACGACATCGAGATGTTCCGCTGGGTGGCGGTGCTGATGGCGATCGTGGTGGCGATCGGTGCGGTGGTCGCGCTGAAGCGGGGCCGCGCCAGCTTGAAGACGGCGGCAATCCCGGTGCTGGGCACCATCGCCCTCGCGGCGCTTTCTTTCCGGCTGCAGAGCATGACCGACTGGCGGCTGTCGATCTTCGGCCTGATCACCCTCTTCGTCGTCTACTACCTGCAGGACGGCATCGTCGGCTTCGTGCGCAAGGCATTGAACCTGCGCACGCGGCCGACCGACGACGCCGAGGACAAGAAGGCCGGCGAGCTGTCGGCCGACGAATCGGCGCTGACGCGCGCCAAGTCGGGCAGCGAGGAGCTGCTCAACGCGCGTGGCGTGCTCATGCAGTTCGGCGGGCTGAAGGCGCTGAACAACGTCGACCTCGTCGTGCAGCGAGGCACGATTCATGGCCTGATCGGCCCGAACGGCTCGGGCAAGAGCACGATGATGAACGTGCTCACCGGCATCTACCAGCCGACGGCGGGCAGCGTGGCATTTGCGGGCGACGCACTGGTGGGCCGGACCTCGTCCGACATCGCCCTCTCGGGGGTGGCGCGCACGTTCCAGAACGTGCAGCTGTTCGGCGAGATGACGACGCTGCAGAACGTGATGGTCGGCCTGCATCACACCTTCGCCAGCAACCTGATCGACGTTTCGCTGCATCTGCCGCGCTACAAGCGCGAGAACCTGCATGCAACATCGCGCGGCATGGCGCTGCTCGAGTTCGTCGGCCTCGACGCGCTGGCGCACGAGGAAGCGCGCAACCTGCCTTACGGCAAGCAGCGGCTGCTGGAAATTGCCCGCGCATTGGCGCTCGATCCGCAACTGCTGCTGCTCGATGAGCCCGCCGCCGGCCTGACCGCACCCGACATCGCCGAGCTGCTGGCGATCATCCGCAAGATCCGCGGATCCGGTGTGACCCTGATCCTGATCGAGCATCACATGGACGTGGTGATGAGCCTGTGCGACCGGGTTTCGGTGCTCGACTTCGGCCAGAAGATTTCCGAGGGCAAGCCGGCCGAGGTGCAGGCCGACCCGAAGGTGATCGAGGCCTATCTCGGCGGCCAGGCGGCCTAAGGCTCGAGAAAACGACATGCTGACGATCAACAATCTTCACGCCGGCTACGGCAAGATCGAGGTGCTGCAGGGCATCTCGCTCGAGGTGCCACGGGGTCAGGTGGTCACGCTCATCGGCTCCAACGGTGCCGGCAAGACGACCACCATGCGGGCGATCTCCGGAATGATCCGCGCGACGGCCGGCGAAATCACACTCAATGCCAAGCGCATCGAAGGGCTCGAGTCGTACGACATCGCACGCCTGGGTCTGGCCCATTCGCCCGAGGGTCGGCGCGTCTTCGCCACGATGACGGTCGTCGACAACCTGCGCCTGGGTGCCTTTCCGCGCTACACCGGCAGCCGGCCGAAGGGCGACGTGGCGGCCGACCTGGAGCGGGCGATGGAGCTGTTTCCACGCCTCAAGGAGCGCCGCATGCAGCTCGCTGGAACGCTCTCGGGGGGCGAGCAGCAGATGCTGGCGATGGCGCGCGCGACGATGCTCAACCCCGACGTGGTCTTGCTCGACGAGCCCTCGATGGGCCTGGCGCCGATTCTCGTCGACGAGGTCTTCCGAATCATCGGCAGGCTCAAGGAGCAGGGTGTGACGATGCTGCTCGTCGAGCAGTTCGCCGCCGCGGCGCTGGCGGTTGCCGACTATGGCTATGTGCTCGAGAACGGCCGGATTTCGCTTCACGGCCCGGCGGCGAAACTGCGCGACGACCCCGCGGTCAAGGCGGCGTACTTGGGCGGCGGGCACTGACGGCGCTGTCCGGGCCGGCTGCGTGGCCGGCCGGTCGACAGGGCCCAGCTCAGCGTGTGCTCGCCTGCCTCACCGCCTGCTCCCAGTGGGCCATCCGCTCGGCCGCGTGCTCGCGTGACAGCGCCGGCAGAAAGCGCCGCTCGACCTGCCACTGGCTCGACAGTTCCGCCGTTCCCGAATAGACGCCGCAGGCCAACCCCGCCAAATAGGCCGCACCGAGGGCGGTGGTCTCGATCACCTGGGGCCGGACCACCGGAATGCCCAGCAGGTCGGCCTGGAACTGCATCAGCAGGTCGTTGACGGCAGCGCCACCATCGACCCGCAGCTCGGCCACCGGCGCACCGCCGCCGGCAACCGCGTCACGGTCCATCGCCTGCAGCAGCGCCGCGCTCTGGAAAGCGACGCTTTCGAGCGCCGCTCGCGCGATATGCGCAACGCCGCTGCCCCGGGTCAGCCCGACGATGGCGCCGCGCGCTTCGGCATTCCAGTACGGCGCGCCGAGTCCGGTGAACGCCGGCACGAACATCACGCCGCCGCTGTCGGCGACGCTTTCGGCCAGCGCCTGCACCTCGCCGCTGGCGCGGATCGCGTGCAGCCCGTCGCGCAGCCACTGCACGACGGCGCCGCCGATGAAAACGCTTCCTTCCATCGCATAGCGAGGCGGGCCGGCGCTCTGCGCAGCGCTGGTCGTGACCAGGCCGTGCGCCGACGCGCGGAAGCGCTCGCCGGTGTGCAGCAGCATGAAGCAGCCGGTGCCGTAGGTGTTCTTGGCCATGCCGGATTCGAAGCACGCCTGGCCGAAGAGGGCAGCCTGCTGGTCGCCGGCCACGCCGCCGATGGGGAGTGCAGCACCGAGCCAGTCGGAATCGATCTCGCCGTAGGGGTGGCTGGACGGGTGCACCACCGGCAGCAGTTCGCGTGGAATGTCGAGCAGCGCGAGCAGCTCATCGTCCCAATCCCCGGTATGGACATTGAACAGCAGCGTGCGCGAGGCGTTGCTGACGTCGGTCGCATGCACCCGGCCGCGGGTGAGCTGCCAGATCAGCCAGCTGTCGACGGTGCCGAACGCCAGTTCACCGCGCCCGGCAGCGGCGCGGGCCCCCGGCAGCCGGTCGAGCAGCCACTGCAGCTTGCTGCCCGAGAAGTAGGCGTCGAGGACCAGCCCGGTCTTGGCCCGGAATGTCGCCTCGAGCCCGCGCGCGCGCAGTCCGGCGCAGATCGGCTCGGAGCGCCGGTCCTGCCAGACGATCGCATGGCACAGCGGCTCGCCGGTCCGTCGGTTCCACAGCAGCGTGGTTTCGCGCTGGTTGGCGATGCCGATGGTGGCAATGTCGCTGGCGGCAATCCCGGCTTTGGCCAGCGCCTCGCGCGCGGTGGCAAGCTGCGACTCCCAGAGGTCTCTCGGGTCGTGTTCCACCCAGCCGGGTTGCGGGTAGATCTGCGGAAACTCGCGCTGGGCGGCGGCGACGATCCGGCCCTGCCGGTCGAAGACGATGCTGCGCGAGCTGGACGTGCCCTGGTCGAGTGCAAGCAGGTACGGCGGGCTGAACATGGAAGTCTCCGTGGCGCGTCGTCGGCACCTGCGGGGATGATGGCATGCGGTCCACAATCGTCCGTGCTCTCGCCTGCAAACGACCGCTTGCCCCCGCCACGCCCGAATGACCGCCCGACGCCGGCCGACGTCGACGGCGCGACCTTCGACGCCGTGGTCGTCGGCGGCGGCATCAACGGCACCGGTATCGCGCGCGACCTGGCCGGGCGTGGCGCCCGGGTGCTGCTCTGCGAGCAGCACGACCTGGCACAGCACACGTCGTCGGCGTCGACCAAGCTGATCCACGGCGGCCTGCGCTACCTCGAGCATGGCGAGTTCGCGCTGGTTCGCAAGTCGCTGGCCGAGCGTGAGCGGTTGTTGCGCAGCGCGCCGCACATCATGTGGCCGATGCGCTTCGTCATGCCGCACGACGCCGCCATGCGCCCGGCGTGGCTGATTCGAGCGGGCCTGTTCCTGTACGACCACCTGGCGCGGCGCAACGTGCTGCCGGGGTCACGACGCGTCGACCTGCGCACGCATGCAGCCGGGGCCGCGCTCAAGCCGGCCTTTCGCACCGGCTTCGTCTACGCCGACGGCTGGGTCGACGATGCGCGGCTGGTCGTGCTCGCCGCCGTCGACGCCGCCGAGCGCGGCGCGGTGGTGCTGACGCGTTGTGCCTGCACGGCTGCGCATCGCGGCGGTGCCACCTGGCAGCTGGCGCTGCAACCGGTCGGCAGGCCGCCGATCGAAGTGCAGGCGCGGGCGCTCGTCAATGCGGCCGGGCCCTGGGCGGCCGAGTTCCTGACGCACCGTGCGCATCGACCCGCTGTCCGCGCGCTGCGGCAGGTGCGCGGCAGCCATATCGTCGTGGGCCGCCTGTTCGAGCACGACCACGCCTATCTGCTGCAGAACGACGACCGGCGCATCACATTCGCCATTCCGTACGAGCGCGATTTCACCCTGATCGGCACGACCGACGTCGACCATGCCGGGCCGCTCGGCGAGGCGCAGGTCACGGCCGCCGAGGTCGACTACCTGTGCGCCAGCGCCAGCCGCTATTTCCGCCATCCGGTCACGCCGGCGGACGTCGTCTGGCGCTTTGCCGGCGTGCGCCCGCTGCTCGACGACGACGCCGGCAACCCGGCCGCTGTCACCCGCGACTACGCGCTCGACCTCGATACCGACCGTGCGCCGCTGCTCGCCGTCTGGGGCGGCAAACTGACCACCTTCAGGCGCCTGGCCGAAGAGGCTGCCGACCTGCTGGCCGGACCGCTCGGGCTGAAGCAGGGCGCCTGGACGGCCGGGGCGTTGCTGCCCGGTGGCGACGTGGCCGGGGCGCCATCGGCCGGTGCGGGCCGGCACCCGAATCCGCAGCACGAATTCGACCGCTTCGCCGCCGCGTTGGCGGCGCGCAATCCCGAGGTGCCTGCCGCGCTCTGCCGGCGCTGGGCGCGCGCTTATGGCACCCGAGCCGAGTCGCTTCTCCTGGAACCCCGCGGCGCCGAGGTCGCCCCAGGGCTCTACGAGGTCGAGCTTCGCCACCTGCGTGACCGCGAATGGGCCTGCACCGCCGACGATGTGCTGTGGCGCCGCAGCAAGCTCGGGCTGCATTACGGCGATGCGGATCGCCGGGCGGTGGCCGACTGGTGCGAGGTGAACTGGGGGGCTGCGGACGCTTTCTCGGGGAGCGGCTGAAGCCGGTGGACAGGCGTCGTTGCTGAGGCGCGCCTTGTGCAAGTCTCCGTGCAGCAGCTGCCTGATCTCGGTGCGCTCGCGCGCCATTGGTCCGGGGCCGATGCTGTTCGTGCCTTACACGTCTTGTTTTGGCGAGCTTGTCGTTCTGACGCGCCGGGTGTCCGCCCCGGCGGGCGGGTAACTTTCTTCTGTCGAGGCCAGAAGAAAGTCACCAAAGAAGAGGCCCTGAATACACATTTGGGCGTCACGCTTCGGCGGCAGGTGGTGCGCAGAGGCTTGTGGCGCGAGAACGTCCGCCGCGTGCCGCAACTGGCCAATCACGGCGGTTCGTCCAGCCGCACTCGAGCCACCCTACCCGCTGCATTCAGCGGCTGGCGGGCTGACGCCAGGGTGGCAAAGCGATGCTGCGCGATTGGCACCTGCAACTCACAGAAGAGGTTCTCGCGCCACCATGGCTGGCGGACCACCTGTTGCCGAAGCGTGACGGCCAAATCGTGTTCAGGCCCTCTTCTTTGGTGACTTTCTTCTGGGCCCGACAGAAGAAAGTTACCCGCCCGCCGGGGCGGAATCCCGGCGCGTCAAAACAGACACACGCCAGCGCAAAACGGGCAAGGCACGGAAAAAGCCCCCGTGAGGCAAGCCGAAACAGAAGATTCCTCACAGCCTGCCGGCGGGCTCCTCATGCCCCGCGACCCGGCTGGCCCGCGGTGGCTCAGGCCAACGCGTCGTCGAGTACCTCGATCCAGTGGCGAACCGGCGTCGTGGTTCCCGACTGCAGATGCTGGATGCAGCCGATGTTCGCCGAGACGATGACGTCGGGATTCAGCGGCTCGAGGTTGGCCAGCTTGCGGTCGCGCAGCGGATAGGCGAATTGCGGATGCAGCACCGAGTAGGTGCCGGCGGAGCCGCAGCAGAGGTGGCTTTCGTTGGTCGCGATCTGCACGTCGAAACCGAGCTGGCGCAGGTGCGTCTCGACGCCACCGCGCAGCTGCTGGCCGTGCTGCAGCGTGCACGGCGGATGGAATACCAGCCGCATCGGCGGGGCCGCGGTCGGGGCCGGGCCGCCGGGCTCGACTCGCGGTGCCTCGGCAACGTGCCGCGGACGCTTCGACTTTTCGGTCGCGTCGACCGCATTGGCGAGCAGTTCGAAGTCCGACTGCGCCGGCCCGCGGCTCGTCTGGTCCAGGGTGCTGCGCAACGGCAGGCGCTTGCCGAGCGGCGCAACCAGGTCGGGCAGCAGCTCGCTCAGGTCGCGCGTCAGCTCGCTGATGCGCCTGGCCTTGTCGGCGTACGCCGGATCGTCGGCCAGCGCATGGCCGTAGCCCTTGACCGTGACGCCGCAGCCCGACGCGTTCATGACGATCGCCTCGACGCCGCCGGCGGCAATCGTCGGCCACCAGGCGTCGATGTTGCGGCGCATGTCGGCCAGGCCGCCGTCGTGATCGCTCAGGTGCATGCGGATCGCACCGCAGCAGCCGGCGTCGTGCGAGACCAGCGTCTGGATGCCGCAGGCATCGAGCACCCGGGCGGTGGCGCTGTTGATGTTCGGCATCATCGCCGGCTGCACGCAGCCGGCCAGCAACAGCACCTTGCGCGGATGCGTCGCACCCGGCCAGTCGTTCGCCCGCGGCGGCGTCTTGCCCGGCACCTTGTTGGCGAGCGTCTTCGGCAGCACGCCCCGCACCATCTGGCCCAGCTTCATCGCCGGGCCGAACAGCGGCGAGGTCAGGCCCTCGCGCAGCATCCAGCGCAGGGTCTTTTCGGCCACCGGTCGCTCGACCTTGGCGTCGACGATCTTGCGGCCGATCTCGACCAGGTTGCCGTAGTCGACGCCCGAAGGGCAGGTGCTTTCGCAGTTGCGGCAGGTCAGGCAGCGGTCGAGGTGGATCTGCGTGCTGCGCGTGACGGCATGGCCTTCGAGCGCCTGCTTCATCAGGTAGATGCGACCCCGCGGCCCGTCGAGCTCGTCGCCGATGAGCTGGTAGGTCGGGCAGGTGGCGGTGCAGAAGCCGCAATGCACGCATTTGCGAAGGATCGCCTCGGCTTCGTCGCCGTCGCGCGTGCCCTTGAACTCGGGCGAGATGTTGGTTTGCATGTCGCGCTCAGAGATTCGGGTAGAGGCGCCCGGGGTTGAAGACACCGGCGGGGTCGAACGAGCGCTTCAGCTCGCGGTGGATGCGGTCGAGCGGCGAGGTCAGCGGCGAAAACACGCCGGGCGACTTGTCGCGGCTGCGGAACAGCGTCGCGTGCCCGCCCACGGCCGCGCATGCGTCGCGGACCGCCCCAGCCGGCGCGTCGCTGCTCAGCCAGCGCTGCGCGCCGCCCCATTCGAGCAGCGTTTCGCCGGGAAGGTCGAGCACCGGTGCGGTCTGCGGCAGCGCCAGTCGCCAGAGGCTCGCACCCCGGGCCGTTGCGGCGTGCGCAGCGTCGAAATACTCGTCGCGGTGGTCGCGCAGGCCCTGCCAGAAGCTGTCGGCAAGTGCCGGGTCGATCAACTCGCCGCCGAGCGGCCGCAACGCCACGCCTGCCGCATCCACGGCGGCGGCCGCGCCGCGCAGCCGCAGCACCAGCACGCCGTCCCACCAGGCGCTGGCGTTGATCGGCAGCGGCTGGCCGCCCCAGCGGTTGAGCTGCTGCAGCGCGCTCGCCTGGTCCCGGTCGAAGCGCAGCGTGGCGGTCGCGGCCGCCAGCGGCAGCACCTTCAGCGACACCTCGGCAATGACGCCGAGCGTGCCCATCGAGCCGGCGAGCAGCCGCGCGACGTCGTAGCCGGCGACGTTCTTCATCACCTGGCCACCGAAGCTGAGCACTTCGCCGCGGCCGTTGATCAGCGTGGCACCCAGGAGATGGTCGCGCACCGAGCCGACCGCCGCGCGCGCCGGCCCTGCGAGCCCGGCAGCGACCATTCCGCCGACGGTTGCGCTGTCCTCGGTTTCCCCGGCCGCGGCTCCCGGCCTGACGAAGTGCGGCGGCTCGAACGGCAGGCACTGGCCCGCTTCGGCCAGGGCGGCTTCCAGTTCGGCCAGCGGCGTGCCGCAGCGCGCCGTGACGACGAGTTCGGTCGGCTCGTAGCTCGAGATGCCGCTCAGCGAGCGGGTGTCGAGCAGTTCACCCTGCGGCGCTTCGCCGTAGAAGTCCTTGCTGCCGCCGCCGCGAATTCGCAACTGGGCACCGGCTGCCGAGGCAGCCTGGATGCGATCGATGAGGTTTTGCAGCGCGGGATCGTTGGGGGCCATTTCTCGGCTTCAGAAACGGGGAATATCGGCGAACGGCAGCAGCCCGCGCTTGACGTGCATCTTGCCGTACTCGGCGCAGCGCACCAGCGAGGGGATCACCTTGCCCGGGTTGAGCAGCTCGCGCGGGTCGAAGGCGCGCTTGATGGCGAACATCTGCTCGCGCTCGGCCGGCGAGAACTGCACGCACATCGACGACAGCTTCTCGATGCCGACGCCGTGCTCGCCGGTCACCGTCCCGCCCATGGCAACGCTGGTTTCCAGGATGTCGGCGCCGAAGAGTTCGCAGCGGTGCAGCTGATCGGGATCGTTGGCGTCGAAGAGGATCAGCGGATGCAGGTTGCCGTCGCCGGCATGGAACACGTTGGCGCAGCGCAGGCCGTACTTCTTCTCCATCTCGGCGATCGCCAGCAGGATGTCGGCAAGACGCTTGCGCGGAATCGTCGAATCCATGCACATGTAGTCGGGGCTGATGCGGCCGCTTGCCGGAAAGGCGTTCTTGCGCCCGCTCCAGAAACGCAGCCGCTGCGCCTCGTTCTCGCTGACCGCGATGCCGGTGGCGCCGCTCTTGCGCATCACCTCGACCATGCGGCCGATCTCCTCCTCGACCTCCTCCGGGGTGCCGTCGCTCTCGCAGAGCAGGATCGCCTCGGCATCCAGGTCGTAGCCGGCATGAACGTAATCCTCGACCGCGGCGGTCATCGGCTTGTCCATCATCTCGAGGCCCGCCGGGATGATGCCGGCGCCGATGACGTTGGCGACCGCATCGCCGGCCCGGCGCACGTCGTCGAAGCTGGCCATGATGCAGCGCGCCAGCTGCGGCTTCGGCACCAGCTTGACGGTGACTTCGGTGGTCACCGCCAGCATGCCTTCACTGCCGACGACCACCGCCAGCAGGTCGAGCCCGGCAGCGTCGAGCGCGAGGCTGCCGAACTCGACCGCTTCGCCTTCGACGGTGAAGCCGCGCACCCGCAGCACGTTGTGCAGCGTCAGCCCGTACTTCAGGCAGTGCACGCCGCCCGAGTTCTCGGCGACGTTGCCGCCGATCGTGCAGGCGATCTGGCTCGACGGATCGGGCGCGTAGTAAAGGCCATGCGGCGCCGCGGCCTCGCTGATGGCGATGTTGCGCACGCCGCACTGCACCGTGGCGGTGCGGGCCAGCGGGTCGACGGCAAGGATGCGGTTGAACTTGGCCAGGCTCATCGTCACGCCGAGCGCATGCGGCAGCGCGCCGCCCGAAAGCCCGGTGCCGGCACCACGGGCCACGACCGGCACGTTCAGCCGGTGGCAGGCGCGCAGCAGCGCCGCCACCTGCTGTTCGTTCTCGGGAAGCGCCACGACCAGCGGCTGCTCGCGGTAGGCGGTGAGCCCGTCGCACTCGTAAGGCACCGTGTCTTCCCGGTGCCAGAGCAGCGCATGCGAAGGCAGCAGCGGCGTCAGCGCGGCGACCACTTCGGCCTGGCGGCGTGCCCGCTCGGCCGCCGACAGCGTGGCCACGGGCGCAACCGCCGCGGCGGGGATGGGCGCATTCATCGGGTGGTCTCCAGTTCAGTCGGCCACGAACACGGTCAGCACGCCGGTGTAGCCATAGAGATGGCGGCGGGCGATTTCGCCGGCCGCGAAGAAGCCGGTCAGCGGCACGTCGCCGAGCGCATGGCGAATGATCGCCAGCTCGGCCGAAGGTGCCCCGAAGTGCGGCCCGCCACGGCCCGAGCAGCTGACGTAGACGGCGCCGGCGATCCGCCGTGCCGGGTGCACGACGGCGGCTTCGGCGCGCGGCTGCAGGGCGAGGGCGGTTTCGAGCGCCTGTTCCTCGGGCTCCAGCTCCTCGCGGATCTCGCTGCAGATGCGCACCAGGTCGCGACGCGCGGCGTCGGTGTCGCGGCTGCAAAACGCCAGCTGCATGCCGGCGTCGACATGGTCGGCGACGGCGATGGCGCGCCGACCGGGGTCGATGCCGATCAGGTGCCGCACCCGGGTGTCGGTGCCGAACTGGCCCGGGCGCGAGAGCACGTCCTCGCCGCCATGGCTCAGGCCGACCAGTGTCTGCCGCAGCTTGGGCAGTGCGCTCTGCGGCTCCATGGATTCGATCTGCAGATCGGCCAGCAGGCAGTCGAGCGCCGGCCGGCCGTCGAGTGCGATCACGACGTTGCGTTCGGCGTCGGTCACCTGGCGGACCGGGCCGACCGGCTGGCAACCCTGGGTGACGCGCGACAGCAGGCTGACCTCGCCGGCGAAGCCCACGCCCGACAGGCCGCCCGCATAGACGCCGTCGGCGAAGTGCAGCGCACGTCCGCGCGACGCCGCCAGGCCGCCGAACAGATAGCTGCCGGCGGTGCGGTCGGCCATCTCGCCGATCAGCTCGCCGAGATCGGCTGTCTCCGGATCGGCATGCACCTGCGCCACCGCGGCGTCGAAGCTGCCGAGCGACTGCACACCCGACCAGAGGCGGAACTGCTCGCGCGGCAGCTCGGCCAGCATCACGCTGAGCGCCGGCTCGTCGAAATATTCGACGCCGTTGCCGCAGACGCCGATGCCGACGCAGCCGACCCAGGCCACCCCGGCCCAGCGCTGGCGCAGCGCGTCGAGCAGCGCCTGTGCATGCGGCGCATAGTGGTCGGTCAGGTAAACCCAGCCGAGCGTCGGCTCGGAGGCGCAGGCCGGGTCGGCGCGCTGGGCTTCGAGCTGCGCCGTCACCAGCGACAGCGCCACCTGCCACTGTGGATGGCTGGCGTGGGCGTGCAGGAAGAGCTTCATTTCAGCGTCGGGGCGCAGGCTGCGGCGGCCGCAGCGGGCAGCGCGGCCGGACCGTTCAGCGGGGCGGCGACTTGCGCGCCGCCGTCCGGCGCGACTTCGCCGCCTCGTTGGCGGCGGCTTCGGCGGCGCTGGCGGGCTCGGCTGCGGATGACGCCGCCGCGTTATCCGGCTTGGGTTCCGCCGGCGGGCGAGCGCATCGCGTTCATCGTTTCGGCGGCCTTGTCGGCACTGTCCTTCATCGTGCTGGCTGCGAGATCGGTGAACTGGCGCGTCAGCGCCGCCCACCACTGCATCGGGTCGACCACCTGCGGGTTGCCGGCCGGCGAATTCGCGCTGTCCGCCGCGGGCTCGCTGCGCGTCTGCCAGGCCGAAGCCGGCGCGGGCGCGGGCGGTGATGGTGGCTTGATCATCAGCGAGTCGCGCAGGTCGCCCATCTGCACGTTCATCGTCTTCAGGGTCGACAGCGTCATGCGCTGGACCTCGAGCGCCTGCACCGTGGCGCCGATCATCTTGGCGTTTTGTTCGAGCCAGAACTGCACCGTGCGCAGTTCGTTGATGCGCTTTTCCAGCTCTTCCGGGTTCAGTGTCGGTGCGACCCACTGGCCCATGTTCGGCAGCGTCGACCCGGCCGTCTTGGCAAGGCTTTGCAGGAACTCGAAACCGGGTACCAGCTTGCTGAAGTTCGAGGGTTCGGCCATGTTCGTCTCCTGCCCAGTTGCACGGCGCGATTGTGCCTCGCATGGCCGCGTCCTCAGGGCGCAGCCGAAGCGCGAAGATCGATGTGCAGCACCCCCGACTGCTGCGACCAGCGCAGCTTGCCGAGCACGTCCATGCCGAGCAGCGGATGCCCGCCGAGCCCGGGCAGCGCGGTGATGCGCAGCGCGGAGACGCGAACCCCGCCTTCGAGCACGATGTCGGCCCGGACCAGCTCGCCGGTCGCCAGGCCGCCGGCGGTCGACGCGGTCACGGAGCCCTGCGAGCGAAGCTCGAGCTGGCGCGCGAGCTTCGAAGATATCGCCGTCCGGGTGGCACCGGTATCGACCAGGAAGTCGACCGCCTGGCCGTTGATCCGCCCGGGCCAGTGGTAGTGACCGTCAGGGCCGCGGCTGATTTTCAGCTGGTCGCCCGAAACCTCGAAGCGGGTCCGCTGCGCCTCGCGCTGCCAGGCTTGAACGCCGAGGAACATCGCGACGGCGAGCAACAGCCAGATCGTTGCGACCTTGAAGGTCGCCGGAAGCTCGTTCATGGGGTGGCAGTGTCGCCGCACCCGAGGCAGAGCGGCCTACCATCGGCGGGCGCCGTCGCGTGGTTGCGGCGTTGATGCCACTGCCCGACCCCTATGAAATCCGCCCGACGGACGCCGTGGCTGCTGGCCGGCATCGCCGCAGCGGCGCTTCACGGCGTTGCCGGCCTGGGACTCGGACCGGCGCCGACAAGCGGGTCGCCGCCGAAGGGCGGGGTGATGCGCATGCGGCTGCTGCCGTCGCCTTCGCCTGAGGCGGGCGGCGCGCCGGTTCCGGTAGCCGGGCGCCCGGCGGCAGCGCGATTCCCGGCGCCGAACACGCGTCCGACACCACCGCGACGCTCCGGGCCGACCCGAACGCGTCCGGACGCTTCGGCCGCGGCAGCGAAGCACGCATCGGCTGCGACGAGCCTCGCTGGCGCGGCCTCCACTCCCACAGGCCGTCCCGGCTGCCAGCGAAGCGAGGCCAGCCGAGGCCGCCGTGGGCATGGCTGCGGCCAGTGACCCCGCCCGTGCAGCCCCGGCAAGCTTCGTGGCGCTGCCCGCAAACGCCGACTTCCCTGTGTATCCGACTGCGTTGCCCCCGCCGCAAACGCTGCACTACGCGCTGCGCCGCGGCGAGCTCCAGGGCGACGCGGTCCTGTCCTGGGAAGCCGACCCGGCTGCACCCAGCTACCGCATGGCGTTCGAGGCCCGGGGCGGCGCGGGCCTGCTGTTCCGGCAGATCAGCGTCGGCGGAATCGATGCTGCCGGCCTGGCACCGGTGCGCTTCACCGATCAGCGGCCTCGCGGCTCGACCCGCGCGGTCAACTTCCAGCGCGAACGCGGCGTGGTCAGTTTCTCCGGCCGGACCACGCTCCACGCTCTGCAGCCGGGCATGCAGGACCGGCTCAGCTGGCTGGTCCAGCTGGCAGCGGTGGTCGACGCCGACCCGCTGCGTGCGGTCGCAGGCGCCGAAACGCGGCTGGGGGTGGTCGGCGTCGGCGGCGAAGCCGACGCCTGGACTTTTGTTTCTGCGGGCCCCGACCGTGCCGAGGGGGGCACGCTCCGACTCGTGCGTGAGCCGCAGCGCGCCTGGGACCTGCGGGTCGAAGTCTGGCTCGACCCCGTTCGGCACCACCTGCCACTGCGTGCCCACCTCGGCACATGGCCTGCTGGAACGGCGCTGGAGCTATCGCTCGTGCGACTCGAGCCAAGCCGCTGAACCGGATCGGCTCCCATGTGTGATCCGCCCGCTTTCGGCTTGAACTTGTCCCGCTGTGCCCCACCTAACCGGCAGGAGAACGCTGATGCACATGCTCTACAACTCGGACAACTACGTGGTGGTGCAGATCGAAGCACCGGTGGCACCCGACCACTCGGCCGATACGGTGGCAGCCGACGGTGAGCCATTGACCCGTGGCGGCTTCGAACTGGTCGACAAGTTCGCGCGCAAGGAGATTTATCTCGAAGGCGCCATGGCGCAAAGCTTTCGTGAGGGCGTCGAGGCTTTGATCCAGACACGGCCCTCCGAAGAGGACATGGACGCCTACATCGGTCGCTTTGCCTCGCTGATGCAACAGCCGGTGGTCCTGCACTGACCTCCGGCGGCGTCGGGTAGGCCTTCAGAATGGACGCCGATCGCCGATAGGTCTGGGATGAAGTCTTCCGACCGCGAGCGCTGCGGCGCGCCTTGTGCGCGCGCCGACTCGCGACCCGGTCGATGACTGCGAATTCGGCCGACTGGCCGATCGTTTCTCCTGCACTTGCTGTCTATGCGGCGCTGATCGCCCTTCTCGCGGCGTATGCATCGTTCGATATTGCCAAGCGGGTCGAGGCAGCACATTCTGCGCAAGGCCGGCGCTCGCTGATCGCTTCGGCGTTCGGCCTCGGGACGGGCCTGTGGTCGGTTCACCTGGTCGGACTTTCAGCCTTGGCGCTGCCGGCCATTGCGTTTCACAACCCGGCCGGGGTCTTCGCCGGCTGGCTGCTGGCGGTCGCGGTCAGCTTCGCTGGCTTCAACTGGGCCGGTCATGGCGCAATCGACGCCCGCCGGGTGTTTTGCGGTGCGGCATTGTTCGGTCTCGGCATGCTGATCACCCATGGTGTGCTGCTCGGCTCGGTGTCGACGACGGCGCCGATCGTCTGGCAGCCGGTGCGTGTCGGCATGGCCGCGCTTGTCGTCGTCGCTGGCGCCATGGTCGCCTTCGGCCTGTTCCTCAAGTCACGGCTGCTGGCGCGCTGGTGGCTCTGGCAGATGCTGGCTGCACTCAGCCTGGCCGCAACGCTGCTCGGCGGCGCCTACCTGGTATTGGCCTCTGCCGGGCTGCAGGCCCACGCCAGCGTTGCCAGCCGCGGCAGTGTGCCGTCCGGCGAGTTGACGCTCGCCGCCTCGGTGGCGTCGCTGGCCTTGCTGGTGACGATGCTGGTCTGGTCGCTGCTGGAAACCCAGATGAGCGAATCGCTGCGCCGCACCAAGAGCGAGCTGCAGCGCCAGGCGTACATCGACCCGCTGACCAAGCTGTCGAACCGCCAGCTCTTCGAGAGTGCGCTCGGCCGCGCCGCCAAGCGGGCGGACGAGACGGGCGAGCGGCTTGCGGTGGTATTCGTCGATCTCGACGGTTTCAAGCCGATCAACGAAACCTACGGGCACCGCAGCGGCGACCGCATGTTGCGCGAGATGGCCGCCCGGCTGCGCGTGGCGGTGCCGGCTGCGGAATCGATCGCCCGCCTTGGCGCCGACGAATTCCTGATCCTGGTCGCCGACGATCCTGCCAACGACGAGCTCGGAAAGCTCTCGGCGACGCTGTTGCGCGACCTCAGCCTGCCGTGCAAGGTCGACAGCCGGGAAGCTTCGCTGTCTTGCTCGATCGGCATCGCGGTGTACCCGGAGCACGGCGCTGCGTCGACGCTGATCGCCCATGCCGACGCGGCGATGCGCGCTGCCAAGGCGGGTGGCGGCGCCACCTACTGCTTCTTCGAGGCGCGGATGATGAGCGGCGCCCGCGAGCAGGTCGAACTGCTGCGTGACCTGCGCCGCGCACTGGCGCAGAACGAGCTCGAGCTCTACTACCAGCCGAAGATCCATGCGCCGAGCGGCGAAATCACCGGTGTCGAGGCGCTGATGCGCTGGCATCATCCGCAGCGCGGCATGATCAGCCCGACCGTTTTCATCCCGATTGCCGAGCGTTTCGGGCTGATCAACGGGCTGGGCAACTGGTTGATCGAGGAAGCCTGCCGCCAGGCGCGCGGTTGGCGGGAAGAGGGGCTCCGCATGCGCGTTGCGGTGAACCTCTCGGTGCACCAGTTGCGCCAGCCGGACCTTGCGGCGCGCATTGCCGCCTCCCTGGCGCGGCACCAGATCAATCCGAAGCTTCTGACCTGTGAAATCACCGAGTCGGTGACGATGGACGATGCACAGGCAACCAAGAAGGTGTTCGAGGAGCTGGCGGCTGTCGGCGTGCACATCTCGATCGACGACTTCGGCACCGGCTACTCGAGCCTGGCCTATCTGCGCAAGCTGCCCGCCGAAGAGCTGAAGATCGATCGCAGCTTCATCCTCGACCTGGAAACCAGCAGCGATGCGCGTGCGGTCGTCGATGCCGTCGTCAAGCTGGCGCAGGCGCTCGGGTTGAAGGTGGTGGCCGAGGGGGTCGAGACCGAGGCACAGGGCCGCATCCTGGCGTCGCTCGGCTGCGACGAGTTGCAGGGCTTCCTCTACGCCAAGCCGATGTCGGCCAAGGCGCTGTCGCAGTGGGCCGGCAATGCCGAGGATTCGCGGCCGCTCGATTTCCGGCCGTCGCTGTTCGGCGAGACGATGGTGCAGGAGCTCTGAACTGCGCCCGGCCGGCGGCCGGCCGGCTGCTTTCTACAATCGCCCGATGAAACCGATCGCCTATACCCGCGCTGCGCGGCTGCCCGAGTTGCTGCGCGAGCGCATCCTGGTTCTCGACGGTGCGATGGGCACGATGATCCAGCGCTACAAGCTCACCGAAGCCGACTACCGCGGCGAGCGCTTCGCCGACCATCCCCACGACCTCAAGGGCAACAACGAGCTGCTGCAGTTCAGCCGCCCGGACGTGATCAGCGAGATTCACGAGCAGTACCTCGCCGCAGGTGCCGACCTGGTCGAGACCAATACCTTCGGTGCGACCTCGGTGGCGCAGGACGACTACGGCCTGGGCCATCTGGCGCGCGAAATGAACGTGGTGGCCGCGCGCCTGGCGCGCGAAGCCTGCGAGCGCTACAGCAGCGCCGAAAAGCCGCGCTTCGTCGCCGGCGCACTCGGGCCGACGCCGCGCACCGCCAGCATCAGCCCGGATGTGGCCGACCCGGCGGCACGCAACGTCAGTTTCGACCAGCTGAAGAATGCCTATCGCGAGCAGGCCGAAGGGCTGCTCGAAGGCGGCTGCGACCTGTTCCTCGTCGAGACGATCTTCGACACGTTGAACGCCAAGGCAGCAATCTTCGCGCTCGACGAGCTGATGGAGGAAACCGGCGAGCGGCTGCCGGTGATCATCTCCGGGACGGTGACCGACGCGTCGGGACGCATCCTGTCGGGCCAGACGGTGACCGCGTTCTGGCACAGCGTGCGCCATGCACGGCCGCTCGCGATCGGCCTCAACTGCGCGCTCGGTGCCGCGCTGATGCGGCCGTATATCGAGGAGCTGGCGAAGGTTGCGGGCGACACGTTCATCAGCTGCTATCCCAATGCCGGACTGCCCAATCCGATGAGCGACACCGGCTTCGACGAGACGCCGGAGATCACCGGCAGCCTGGTCGAGGAGTTCGCCCGGGCGGGCTTTCTGAACATCGCCGGCGGCTGCTGCGGAACGACGCCGGCGCACATCGCCGAGATCGCCACCCGCGTCGGCCGCTACCAGCCGCGCTGCCGGCAGCACGGGATGTTCTCGGAGCTGATGGCGGCGTGACGGGTTGCCGCGCGCACTGACTGCGTCCGCATAGCGGCGACCCCCCGCAACTTACAATCCGCGCCCTGTCCGAGGAGCGCTGCGACAGCCCGCCCGATCACCCCGGTACGCGGCTGCCAGGCTCGGACACGTTCCGGATCGAACCGCGCTCACCCGTCCAATGGCCGTGGTGAGACGCAGCGGCCGCCTTCGCGAGCCGTGTCATGACCGATCGAACTGCCGAATCCGCCATCCCCGTCCTGCCGATGAAGCTCTCGGGGCTCGAGCCGGTGCTGATCGGCGAGGGCTCGCTTTTCGTCAACATCGGCGAACGCACCAACGTCACCGGGTCGAAGGCCTTCGCACGGATGATCCTCGGCGGCCGCTTCGAGGAAGCCCTGGCGGTCGCGCGGCAGCAGGTCGAGAACGGCGCCCAGATCATCGACATCAACATGGACGAGGCGATGCTCGACAGCAAGGCGGCGATGGTGCGCTTCCTGAACCTGATCGCCGGCGAGCCCGAGATCGCGCGCGTGCCGATCATGGTCGACAGCTCGAAGTGGGAGGTCATCGAGGCCGGGCTGAAGTGCATCCAGGGCAAGGGCATCGTCAACTCGATTTCGCTCAAGGAAGGCGAGGCGGCCTTCCGCGAGCAGGCCAGGCTGGTGCGCCGCTATGGTGCTGCGGCCGTGGTGATGGCCTTCGACGAACAGGGACAGGCCGACACCTTCGAGCGCAAGATCGCCATCTGCGAGCGTGCGTACCGGCTGCTGGTCGATGAAATCGACTTTCCGCCCGAGGACATCGTCTTCGACCCGAACATCTTCGCCATCGCCACCGGCATCGAGGAACACGACAACTACGCGGTCGATTTCATCGAGGCGACGCGCTGGATCAAGCAGAACTTGCCCGGTGCCAAGGTCAGCGGCGGCGTCAGCAATGTCTCGTTCAGCTTCCGTGGCAACGAGCCGGTGCGCGAAGCGATCCACACCGTCTTCCTGTACCACGCCATCCAGGCCGGGATGGACATGGGCATCGTCAACGCCGGGATGGTCGGCGTCTACGACGACCTCGATGCCGAACTGCGCGAGCGCGTCGAGGACGTCGTTCTCAACCGGAAACCCGTCTACAAGCCCGGCGAGACCGAAGCGACCCCCGGCGAACGGCTGATCGAGATTGCCGAGAACGCCAAGGGAACGGCCAAGGACGACAGTGCCAAGCTCGCCTGGCGCGCCAAGCCGGTCGAGCAGCGGCTCAGCCATGCGCTGGTGCACGGCATCAACGACTACATCGTTGCCGATACCGAGGAGGTCTGGCAGCGCATCCGCGCCGAGGGAGGCCGGCCGCTGCACGTCATCGAGGGCCCGCTGATGGCCGGCATGAGCATCGTCGGCGACCTGTTCGGCCAGGGCAAGATGTTCCTGCCGCAGGTGGTGAAGAGTGCGCGGGTGATGAAGCAGGCCGTCGCCCACCTGCTGCCCACGATCGAGGCCGAGAAACAGGCGCTGCTCGACGCCGGCGGCGAAGCCAGGGCCAAGGGCAAGATCGTCATTGCGACGGTGAAGGGCGACGTCCACGACATCGGCAAGAACATCGTCACGGTGGTCCTGCAGTGCAACAACTTCGAGGTCGTCAACATGGGCGTGATGGTTCCCGCCCAGGCGATCCTCGCGCGTGCCAAGGAAGAAGGTGCCGACATCATCGGCCTGTCGGGCCTGATCACGCCAAGCCTCGAGGAGATGCAGCATGTCGCCGCCGAAATGCAGCGCGACGACTGGTTCCGCGAGCGGCGCACGCCGTTGCTGATCGGCGGCGCGACGACCAGCCGGGTGCACACCGCGGTGCGGATTTCGCCGCACTACGAAGGCCCTGTCGTCTACGTGCCCGATGCCAGCCGCAGCGTCGGCGTCTGCAGCGACCTGCTGAGCGACGACAAGGCAGCCGCCTACCTGGAGGAACTGCGCGCCGACTACGACCGCGTTCGCGCGCAGCATGCAGGCAAGAAGGCCACGCCGCTGGTGAGCCTGGCCGCGGCGCGGGCCAACCCGACGCCGATCGACTGGGCTGCCTACCAGCCTCCAGTGCCCAAGTTCACCGGCCGGCGCGTGTTCCGCAACTACGACCTTGCGGAGTTGGCCGAGTACATCGACTGGGGCCCGTTTTTCCAGACCTGGGACCTTGCCGGGCGATTCCCGGCCATCCTGGAAGACGAAGTGGTCGGCGATTCGGCGCGCCGCGTCTTCGAGGACGGCCGGCAGATGCTGAAGCGGCTGGTCGAAGGCCGCTGGCTGTCGGCAAACGGCGTGGTGGCGCTTTACCCGGCCAACAGCGTCGGCGACGACATCGAGATCTACCGCGACGCGTCGCGCAGCGAGTTGCTGATGACCTGGCACGGACTGCGCATGCAAAGCGAGCGACCGGTCGTCGAAGGTCCTGACGGGCGCGGTCTGCGGCGGCCGAACCGCTGCCTGGCCGACTTCATCGCGCCGCGCGACTCCGGCGTTGTCGATCACATCGGCCTGTTCGCCGTGACCACGGGCATTGGCGTCGAGCGCAAGGAGCAGCAGTTCGAGCGCGAGCACGACGACTACGGTGCAATCCTCTTCAAGGCACTCGCCGACCGGCTGGCCGAGGCCTTTGCCGAGCGGCTGCACCAGCGCGTGCGCACCGATTTCTGGGGCTACGCGGCCGGCGAGGCGCTCGGACCCGACGAACTGATCGGCGAAGCCTACCGGGGGATTCGTCCGGCGCCGGGCTATCCGGCGTGTCCCGACCACACGGTCAAGGGCGACCTGTTCCGGGTCCTCGACTGCGCCGATGTCGGCATGGGCCTGACCGAGAGCTGGGCGATGACGCCGGCGGCGAGCGTCAGCGGCTTCTACCTGGCGCATCCCGAGGCGACGTATTTCAACGTCGGCCGCATTGGCGACGACCAGCTGCGCGACTGGGCCCGCCGCAGCGGCCAGGACGAGGCCGCGGCACGCCGGTCGCTGGCAGCGCTGCTGGGCTGAGCCCCGAACGCGGTGTTACACATGGACCGGCCGGTGTGCGAACCAATCCGGGTGGCTGGCCGTTATGCAGGAGTCATCTTTTCTCACCGAAGCCATGAGCACGCACCAACCGACTGCCCTGCAGGTCGACATACCGGGCCACCGCAAGCCTGTGCGCGGTTCCGCCTTTCTGGCGTGGGGTGGAGCCGGGCTGCTCGCACTCGGCGTCACGGCCGGCCTGCTGTGGCGTGCCCCGGCTGAATCGCTCGAAAGCCCCCGGGCCGCAGGAGCCACCAGCGTTGCAACTGTGCTAACGCTGGAACCTGCAGCCGCCGGTCCGACTGCGACGACGGCTCCTTCAGTTCCGTCGCCGACCGCCCCCAATGGCGCCAGCCCCGAGACAATATCGGGGCAAGCCCGCTACACACCGTGGAGCGAGCCGGCAGCGCCGGCTCCGCGGCCGCGTGCCGTGCCGAAGCGCCAAAGTGCAGAAACGACTGTGGCCGTGGCCGAACCCAGGCCCCAGGTGGCTCCATGGCGACCGATCCAGCCGCGGCAAACAACGGTCGACGCCTCCGAAACCAGGGACGAGGCCCCGCGCCGAGTGGCCCAGTCGCCGGCCGCCGGCGATTTCCCAGGCGAGGTTGCTCCGGCTGCCACGGCTCCCGCCATGGAGACCTCGCCTCGCGAGCTGCCGCGGCCGGTTGCATGCCAAACCTGCGGGATCGTCCGGGCGGTGCGTGCCGTGCAGCTCGCAGGCGATCCGAGCGGGCTGGGCGCGATTGCCGGGGGCATCGTCGGTGGCCTTCTCGGCAGCCAGGTGGGTAGCGGCAGTGCCCGCAAGGCAACGACGGTCCTCGGCGCTGCCGGGGGTGGTTTCGCTGGACATGAAATCGAGAAGCGGCTGCGTGGCGCCACCCTGTACGACGTGCAGATCCGCATGGACGATGGGTCGACTCGCACGGTGCGCAGCCAGACCTCGCCTGCAGTACGCTCGCGAGTCCGCGTCGAAGGCGACGACCTGCTTCCGGTTCGGGGCGAGGAGCCCCGGTTCCTGCGCACCGGCCTCGTCAGTCGATGATGCAGCAGGTGCAGGTCGTCTCCGAGGGCGGGTAGCCGGTCCTGCCGCGCACGGGCCTTGCAGGCCGCCGGGAACACCTTTTCAAAGGCCGACGAGAAAACCATGAGCACGCAGCAATCCGAACCCTTCGAAGCACCCTCGGCGACGGGGCCGATCCCCGCGGTCGCGCGCCCTGGCAAGGGGGGTCTCGTGCTCGGCGGCGCGGCACTGGTCGCTGCGGGGTTGGTTGCAGGGCTGCTGATCAGGCCGGCGACGCATGTCGCGGGCGCCCACTCCGGCAGTTCCGTATCCGTGCCCGGGGCCACCGCACCGGACCCATCGGCTGCAGCGGCCGCAGCGTCACTTGCGCCTGCCCCGGCGCCTTCTGCGACCGCCCCTGCTGTCGTCGCGGCAGCGCAACCGGTCGAGCTTCAGCCACAGCCACAGCCGCAGCTGCCTGCCGTGCAGCCACAACGGCAGACGCAGACGCAGACGCAACAAGCCGCAGCGCGAAATCCCGCGGGCAAATCGGTGACACATACCCATTCGGCTGGCGCTGCGCACGCGCATACGCATACGCATGCGCAGCGCAGCGGGCAGCCGCAGCGCCTCAGCCGCGAGCAGCGGAGCGAGCGTGTCCGAACGGCGCGTGCCGAGCCGGCACCCTGGCGCGAACCGACGCGCCGTGTGACCCTGTGCTCGAATTGCGGCGTTGTCGAGGGGGTTCGCGCGGTGCGGATTCCCGCCCAACCCAGTGGAATCGGTGCGGTGGCCGGCGGGGTGGTCGGTGGTCTGCTCGGTCATCAGGTCGGCGGTGGCAACGGCCGCAAGGCGATGACGGTCATCGGCGCGGTGGGTGGCGGCTTCGCGGGCAACGAGATCGAGAAGCGCACCCGCGGCCAGACCCAATACGACGTGCGAATCCGCATGGAGGACGGTTCGGTACGCACCTTGCGCCAGCGCAATGCGCCGGCTCCGGGGACGCGCGTCCGGGTCGATGGCGACACGCTGCGCTCGGCCTCCGCCCAAGGGAAAGAGCGGGTCATGGCCTGAGCCGCAACTGCGCTCAGGGACCACCCAGGCCGCGCCGATACTGGATCGCTTCGGCGAGCGCCGCGACACCGATCGCGCTGGCGCCCGACAGGTCGGCCGCACTGCGGGCGAGCTTCATGACCCGGTGAAAACTCCGTGCCGACCAGCCGAGCCGACTGGCGGCGGCGTGGAGAAAGCGGCTCGATGCGTCATCGAGCACGCAATGGCGGTCGATGGTGGCGCCGGCGAGCGCCGCGTTCAGGCAACCCTGGCGCTGCAGCTGCAGCTGCCGGGCCGCAGCCACCCGCTCGGCCACCGCAGCGCTCGGCTCGCCATCGGGTGCAGCGGTCAGCACCGCCGACGCGACAGCGGGCACTTCGACATGGAGGTCGATGCGATCGAGCAGCGGCCCGCTGATCCGCCCCTGGTAGCGGGCGATCACGTCCGGCGTGCAGCGACACGCGCGAAGCGGGCTGCCGTGGTGCCCGCAGGGGCATGGGTTCATGGCGGCGATCAGCTGGAAGCGCGCCGGGAACTCGGCTTGGTGCGCGGCACGCGAAATCAGGATGCGTCCGGACTCCATCGGCTCGCGCAGCGCTTCGAGCGCGGCACGCGGATATTCCGGCAGTTCGTCGAGGAACAGCACGCCTTCGTGGGCCAGCGAGATTTCGCCGGGCCGCGGCGGTGAACCCCCGCCGACCAGTGCCACCGAGGAACTGCTGTGATGCGGCGCCCGAAAGATGCGCCTGCGCCAGGCGGCGGGATCGAAGCTGCCGTTCAGGCTGAGGATCGCTGCCGATTCGAGCGCCTGCTCGGTGTCGAGCGGCGGCAGCAGGTCGACGAAGCGTTGCGCCAGCATCGACTTGCCGGTACCGGGCGGCCCGACCATCAGCAGGCTGTGCCCGCCGGCGGCGGCGATTTCCAGCGCCCGCTTGGCCGTCGATTGGCCGCGCACGTCGCGAAGGTCGGCAGTGCGTTCCGGCGCGTCGGCACGGGTCGGTTGCGCCCGCAGCAGGCCCGGCCGATCGGCCGATGCCGGATCCGTCGGTGGCTGAAGCTCGGCGACGACGTCGAGGAGATGCTGCGCGGCGTAGACCGGCACGTCTTCGATCCAGGCGGCTTCAGCGGCGCTGCGCGTCGGCAAAACCAGCGCGCATGGACTGCCACGCCGCCGCATCGCCAGCGCCATCGCCAACGCACCGCGCACCGGCCGCAACTCGCCGGCGAGCGACAGTTCGCCAGCAAATTCGTACGCGGCGAGCCGGTTGGCGTCGATCTGGCCACTGGCCGCCAGGACACCGAGCGCGATCGGCAGGTCGAAGCGGCCCGATTCCTTGGGAAGATCGGCCGGTGCGAGGTTGACGGTAATCCGCTTGTTGTGCGGGAAATCCAGTCCGCTCTGCAGCAGGGCGGCGCGGACGCGCTCGCGTGCTTCCTTGACCTCGGTATCGGCAAGCCCGACCAGCGTAAAGCTCGGCAGGCCGTTGGCCAGATGCACCTCGACAGTGACCAGCGGCGCATCGAGGCCGACCAGCGCGCGGCTGTGCAGGGTGGCAAAGCTCATGACACGCAAATCATCGCATCCGCCGGTGCGCTCGCGCAGCCCCCATTGCAGCTTGTGTGAGCACCGGGTTGGTGCACTGCACTGCCGAGCCTCGATCTCGACGCGCCAGCTTGGTGTCCGGCACGCAGCGACGCCATACGAGATCAACAAGCAAGTTGGTTGGCACAAGATATGCAGTGAGCAGTCGACTTGGTTCGAATTACCTGGAAGACACTCCTCATGAAATCGCTTTCGTTTTCACTCGTCACCTCGTTGCTTCTGGCTGCCTTTCCAGCCTTCGCACAACCTGCTGCTGCACCGGCCGCGGACTGGACAGTCACTGGCAACGTCGGCCTTTTCTCCGAATACCGTTTCCGGGGCATCTCGCAGACCGACCGTGATCCGGCGCTGCAGGGCGGATTCGATGTCGCCCACAAGTCCGGCTTCTATCTGGGCAACTGGAACTCGAACATCGACAGTGCGTTCTTCAACGGCGCCAATCTGGAGATGGACTTCTACGGCGGCTACAAGACCACGTTCGGCAGCACCGGCCTCGACCTCGGCTTGATCCAGTATTACTACCCTGGCAGCGGCAAGGGCGGTACGCAGAAGATCGACAACACGGAAATCTATTTCGGCGCCACCTGGGGTCCGGTCGGCGTCAAGTACTACCACGCGGTTTCCGACTTCTTCGGTGCAGCGAACTCGAGAAACTCGTCCTACCTCGACGGCAGCTTCACGCATGACCTCGGCTCGGGCTTCTCGCTCGGCGCGCATGTCGGCTACCAGAAGCTCAAGGGAAATGCCCGTCCGACCGAGATCGGCGGGGGGGGTCCAGTCGACTCGATCGTCGACTACAAGCTCGGCGTCACCAAGGACGTCTCCGGCTATGCCGTCGGGCTGGCCCTGGTCGGCACCAACCGCGACCTGGCCGGCGCTGCACCCCGCAACCGCAACGTCAGCAGCGACCGGCTGCTGCTGTCGGTCGCCAAGACGTTCTGACCGCCTCGAGGAGCAACGACATGAAGATGGTGACTGCGATCGTCAAGCCCTTCAAGCTCGACGAGGTGCGCGAAGCGCTGAGCGCGATCGGCGTCCAGGGAATCACGGTGACCGAGGTCAAGGGCTTTGGCCGCCAGAAGGGCCATACCGAGCTCTACCGGGGCGCGGAGTACGTGGTCGATTTCCTGCCCAAGGTGAAGATCGAAGCCGCGGTCGACGACGCCGTTGTCGACCGGGTCATCGAAGCCATCGAAACCTCGGCGCGAACCGGGAAGATCGGCGACGGGAAGGTTTTCGTCTCGGCTCTGGAAGAGGTGGTCCGAATCCGCACCGGCGAGACCGGCAAGGACGCGCTCTAGCGGTCGCCGGCCGCCCATCCGAAAACTAGAACACACCCCATGAAAAATCTGATTGCTTCACTTGCCCTGGGCCTCGCGGTGCTCGGGCTGCACGCCGGGGCGCTGGCCCAGGCGAGCGCGCCCGAGACCGCGTCCGCCCCGAGCGCTTCCGCGCCTGCTGCGGCGGATGCGACGAAGACCGCAGCGCCTGCAGCGGCCGCGCCTGTAGCGGCAGCGTCTGCTGCGCTGGCCGCAGCGCCGGCGGCCGCGGGCGCGTCGGCTGCGGCCACCCCCGCGCCGGTCCCCAACAAGGGCGACACCGCCTGGATGATGGTTTCCACGCTGCTGGTGCTGCTGATGGTGGTGCCCGGCCTGGCGCTGTTCTATGGCGGTCTGGTGCGCAGCAAGAACATGCTGTCGGTGCTGATGCAGGTGATGGTGACCTTCTCGCTGATCACGGTGCTGTGGGTCGTCTACGGCTACAGCCTCGCATTCACCGAGGGCAATGCCTTCATTGGCGGCACCGACCGTCTGATGATGCGCGGCATCTGGGACAACGTCGCCGGCAGCTTCGCCACTGCCGCCACCTTCAGCAAGGGCGTGGTGCTGCCTGAGATCGTCTTTGCGGCCTTCCAGGCGACCTTTGCCGGCATCACCTGCTGCCTGATCATCGGTGCCTTTGCCGAACGCATCAAGTTCGCCGCGGTGCTCGCCTTCATGGTGCTCTGGTTCACCTTCAGCTACCTGCCGATGGCGCACATGGTCTGGTTCTGGGCCGGCCCGGACGCCTACACGGACGCCGCAGTGGTCGAGGCCACCACCGCCAAGGCCGGGCTGATCTGGCAGTGGGGCGCGCTCGACTTTGCCGGCGGTACCGTGGTGCACATCAATGCCGCCGTGGCCGGGCTGGTCGGCGCCTTCATGGTCGGCAAGCGCATCGGCTTCGGTCGTGAATCGATGACGCCGCATTCGCTGACGCTGACCATGGTCGGTGCCGCACTGCTCTGGGTCGGCTGGTTCGGCTTCAATGCCGGCTCGGCACTCGAAGCCAACGGCTTTGCCGCCTTGGCCTTCATGAATACCTTGGCGGCAACGGCTGCCGCGGTGCTCGCCTGGTGCATCGGCGAGGCGCTTGTCAAGGGCAAGGCCTCGATGCTCGGCGCAGCGTCGGGTGCGGTCGCAGGACTGGTCGCCATCACCCCAGCCGCCGGCAACGTCGGTATCGGTGGCGGACTGGTGATCGGCTTTGTCGCCGGCTTCGCCTGCCTGTGGGGCGTCAGCGGTCTCAAGCGCATGCTGGGTGCCGACGATTCGCTCGACGTCTTCGGCGTCCACGGCGTTGGCGGCATCGTCGGTGCCTTGCTGACCGGCATCTTCAATTCGCCGAACCTCGGCGGGCCGAGCGCAGTCGCCGACTGGGTCACCGTCAGCATGCTGGCGCCCGATGCCTACTCCATTGCCGCCCAGTTCTGGGTGCAGCTCAAGGCCGTGCTGCTGACCATCGTCTGGTCGGGTGTGGTCTCGGTCGTTGCCTTCAAGCTGGTCGACCTGACCATCGGGTTGCGCGTGCCGGAGGAAGCCGAGCGCGAAGGCCTCGACATCACCTCGCATGGCGAAACGGCGTATCACGGCTGAGCCGACGCCTTTCTCGCAACCCCGGAGGGCCGCCGTCAGGCGGCCCTTTTTCCGTTTGCCGCGCCGGCAGCCGTGCCGGACGCGCCGTCCCTAGAATCGGGCGCTATCGCGCTCAGCGGGTCCGCACATGGTTCCACACCTCATCACCGCTTTAACCGGCCCGATCAACGAGCTGGAGCAGCGCATTCTCGAGTCGCTGCCGGCGATCGAGCGCTGGTTCCGCCTCGAGTGGATGGAGCACACGCCGCCCTTCTATACGTCGGTCGACGTGCGCAACGCCGGCTTCAAGCTGGCGCCGGTCGACACCAACTTGTTTCCGGGCGGTTTCAACAACCTCACCGACGAGATGCTGCCGCTGGCTGTACAGGCTGCGATGGCGGCGGTGGAGAAGATCTGCCCCGAGGCGAAGAACCTGCTGCTGATTCCCGAGCGGCACACGCGCAACAGCTTCTACCTGCTGAATGTCGCGCGGCTGATGCAGATCTTTCATCAGGCAGGCCTGAACGTGCGCCTCGGCACGCTCGACGAAACGATCAAGTCGCCGACGGAGATTCCGCTTCCCGACGGCAGTTCACTGACTGTCGAGCCGCTGGTACGCCACCGCGGCCGGGTCGGCCTGAAGGATTTCGACCCCTGCACGGTGCTGCTCAACAACGACCTCTCGGCGGGCCTGCCGAAGGTGCTCGAGAACCTGCACGAGCAGTACCTGCTGCCGCCGTTGCACGCCGGCTGGGCGGTGCGCCGCAAGACCAATCACTTCCAGGCCTACGAGGAGATCGCCAAGAAGTTCGCCAAGCTGCTCGGCATGGACCCATGGCTGATCAACCCGCTGTTCGCGCGCTGTGGCGAAGTCAACTTCAGCGACGGTACGGGCGCCGAATGCCTGATGAGCAATGCCGACGCGCTGCTCGCCAAGGTCCGGCGCAAGTACAAGGAATACGGCATCCAGGAAAAGCCGTTCATCATCGTCAAGGCCGACGCCGGCACCTACGGCATGGGCATCATGACGGTGCGTGATCCGAAAGACCTCGCCGACATCAACCGCAAGACGCGCAACAAGATGAGCGTCATCAAGGACGGCCAGGAGGTCAGCGAGGTCATCCTGCAGGAGGGGGTGCCGACCTACGAGCGGGTCAACGACGCGGTCGCCGAACCGGTGGTCTACATGATCGACCGTTACGTCGTCGGCGGTTTCTACCGCGTCAACGCCGAACGCGGCATCGACGAGAACCTGAATTCGCCGGGGGCGAGCTTCGTCCCGTTGGCCTTTGCGCAGACCAATCAGCTGCCCAAGCCGGGTGTGAAGCCGGGCGCCAGTGCGCCGAACCGCTTCTACATGTACGGCGTGGTTGCACGTCTGGCCATGGTGGCTGCCAGCTACGAACTCGAGGCCACCGACCCGGACGCCGAGGTCTACGAGTAGACCAACCGGCATGCCGGTGCACACGCCGAGCGGTGCAGGTGTCGCGCCAGAGCCGCGTCGAAGACCCCGGGCGAGCGCACAATCGCCTCCCTCCAGCAGCGGCCGGCGATGGCTACCCGGCCCAGCATGATCTTGAAAGCTTCACCCACTGCGTCGAGTCTGGCGGCACTCACCTTAGGTGCCGTGGGCGTGGTCTATGGGGATATCGGCACCAGTCCCCTGTATGCGCTGAAGGAGGTCTTCGCCGACGGGCATGTGCAGCTGACGCCGGAGAACATCTACGGCGTGCTGTCGATGGTCTTCTGGACCATGACGGTGATCGTCTCGCTCAAGTACGTGGTGCTGATCCTGCGCGCCGACAACCATGGCGAGGGCGGGCTGATCGCGATGCTTGCGCTGGCGTCGCAGGCGGTGAAGGACCGTCCGGTGTTGCGCCAGCGGCTGCTGCTGGTGGGCATCTTCGGCACGGCGATCTTCTTCGGCGATGGGGTGATCACGCCGGCGATTTCGGTGCTCTCGGCGGTCGAAGGACTCGAAGTCGCGGCACCGGCGTTGCATGAGTACGTGGTGCCGATCACGCTGGTGGTGCTGACGGGGCTTTTCATGGTGCAGCGGCACGGCACGAGCCGGGTTGGCCGATTCTTCGGGCCGGTCACGGTGCTGTGGTTCATCTCGCTGGCGGTGCTCGGCGTCCAGCATGTGGTCCAGAACCCGGCGGTGCTGCGGGCGTTGAGCCCGCACTACGCGCTCGTCTTCATGTGGAGCAACCCGGGAGTCGCTTTCATCGCGCTCGGCTCGGTGGTGCTCTGCGTCACCGGAGCCGAGGCGCTTTATGCCGACATGGGCCACTTCGGCAAGCGGCCGATCCGGCTTGCCTGGTTCAGCCTGGTCATGCCGGCGCTGGTGCTGAACTACTTCGGTCAGGGCGCCATGCTGCTGCTCGAACCGCACAAGGTGAAGAATCCGTTCTTCGAGATGGCGCCGGCATGGGCGCTGTACCCGCTGATTGCCCTGGCCACGTGCGCCACGGTGATTGCTTCGCAAGCGCTGATTACCGCCGCGTTTTCAGTGACGAAGCAGGCGATCCAGCTCGGCTACCTGCCGCGGCTGCGCATCCTGCACACCTCGGTCAAGGAGACCGGCCAGGTCTTCGTGCCTTTCATCAACTGGAGTCTCTACGCCTGTATCGTGCTGGCGGTGGTCGCCTTCGGTTCGAGCAGTGCACTGGCCAGCGCCTACGGCATCGCGGTGACGATCGACATGCTGATCACCACCGTCATGACCTTTTTCGTCCTTCGCTACGGCTGGAAGTACCCGTGGCTGCTGTGCATCGGCGCCACCGGGTTCTTCTTCGTGGTCGACCTGGCGTTCTTCAGCGCCAACGTGATCAAGGTCTTCGAGGGCGGCTGGTTTCCGGTGGCGATCGGCGTGGTGATGTTCATGCTGATGATGACGTGGAAACAGGGCCGCAGGCTGATGCGCGCCCGCTTGCGGGTCGATGCCATCGACCTGAAAAGTTTTCTGGAAGCCGTTTTCCTGAGTCCACCGAAACGCGTCGAAGGAACGGCGGTTTTCATGGTGAGCGAACAAGG
This sequence comes from uncultured beta proteobacterium, assembly GCA_963826695.1. GTDB lineage: Bacteria > Pseudomonadota > Gammaproteobacteria > Burkholderiales > Burkholderiaceae_C > CAWGXZ01. The sequence goes on along the minus strand of CAWGXZ010000001.1, from coordinate 305,758 downwards.
CTTCGCGCCGAACGCCTTGCTGCACAACCTCAAGCACAACAAGGTTTTGCACCACACCAACCTGTTCGTCTCGGTCAAGCACCACGAGGTGCCCTGGGTGCGCTTCGACAGCCGCAGCGAGATCGAGCCGCTCGGCCATGATTGCTGGCAGATCACGCTGCACTTCGGTTTCAAGAACGATCCCGACGTTCCGGAGGCCTTGAAGCTTCTGGCGGGCCGTGGCGTCCAGCTCGACGAGATGGACACCAGCTACTTCCTGTCGAGAGACATCGTCATCCCGACCATGGGCGCCGGCATGTGGGTATGGCGCGAGAAGTTGTTCGCCAGCATGCACCGCAATGCATCGGCTGCGGCCGACTTCCTCAACCTGCCGACCAACCGGGTTGTCGAGCTGGGCTCGAAGGTGGAAATCTGAACCCGTATCCGCTCGACTGGTGCCTTCCGCCATGAAACTGCTTTTCGTTGCCGACCCGCTGCCCGGCTTTCGCGATCTACAAGGACAGTACCTTCACCATGATGCGCGAGGCCGCTGCCCGCGGCCACCAGCTTCTGGTCTGCGAGCCGCGCCACCTCGACTGGCGTTCGGGTGAATCGGTCAGCGCCCGGATGCAGGTTGTCGAACTCACCGGCGACGAAGTCGACTGGTACCGCGCAGAAGACGCGGTCGAGCGCGACCTCGCGTCGCTCGACGCGGTGCTGATGCGCAAGGACCCGCCGTTCGACAGCGAGTACTTCTACGCCACGCACCTGCTCGGGCATGCCGAGCGCGATGGTGCGCGGGTCTTCAATTCGCCCGCGGCACTGCGCAACCATCCGGAAAAGCTGGCCATTCTCGAATTCGCCACCTTTGCACCACCCACGCTGGTCACACGCGACCCGCAGGCGGTGCGCCGCTTCCATGCACAGCACCGCGACATCATCCTCAAGCCGCTCGACGGCATGGGCGGCGCGGGAATCTTCCGCGTCGGCGCCGACGGCATGAACCTCGGCAGCATCACCGAGACGCTGAATCGCGACGGCCGGCAGACCCTCATGGTGCAGCGCTATCTGCCGGAAATCGTCGAGGGCGACAAGCGCATCCTGCTGATCGACGGCGTGCCGGTGCCGTTTTCGCTGGCGCGCATTCCGCAGGGCAGCGAGATCCGCGGCAATCTCGCTGCAGGCGGCAAGGGCGTGGCGCGGCCGCTTTCCGCGCGCGACCGCGAGATTGCTGCCGCACTCGGGCCGACGCTCGCCGGGCGTGGCCTGCTGCTGGTCGGCCTCGACGTCATCGGTGACTGCCTGACCGAGATCAACGTCACCAGCCCGACGTGTTTCCGCGAGATCACCGACCAGACCGGATTCGACGTTGCCAAGGCCTATATCGACGCACTGGAGCGCCGGCTCGCCCACTGAAGCCCGGCGCCGATAATCGCGCTTTGCCCCGGCGACGCGCTGCGCGCTTCGTCACCTGCCCCCTATGGCTGTCCTATCGCTTTCGAACGCCCACCTGGCGTTCGGTCATGTCGCCCTGCTCGACGGTGCGGCCTTCTCGCTCGAGGCCGGCGAGCGGCTCGGGCTGATCGGTCGCAATGGCGCCGGCAAGTCGTCGCTGCTGAAGATCATCGCCGGGCTCGAGAAACCCGACGACGGCCTGCTGCAGCTGACGCAGGGCCTGCGCATCCGCTATGTCGCCCAGGAGCCGGTGCTCGACACCGCAGCGAGCGTTTTCGACTCGGTGAGCGAAGGCGTTGCCGAAGCCAGGGCGGTGCGTCAGGCGTACGAGGAGCACGCCGCGGACAGCGACCTCGATGCGCTGCAGACGCGCATCGAGGCGCTCGACGCGTGGAACTGGGAGCAGCGGGTGGCGACGACGCTGGCCCAGCTGCAGCTCGATGGCGATCGAAAGCTCGGCGAGCTGAGTGGTGGCATGCGAAAGCGCGTCGCACTGGCGCAGGCGCTCGTTGCCGTGCCCGATGTCTTGCTGCTCGACGAGCCGACCAACCACCTCGATCTCGACTCGATTGCCTGGCTCGAGGAACTGCTGCGCGGCTTTCGCGGCAGCATCATGCTGATCACCCACGACCGGGCTTTTCTGGATGGGGTGGCAACGCGGATCATCGAACTCGACCGCGGACAGATACGCAGCTATCCGGGCAACTTCAGCGCGTACGAGACGCTCAAGGAGTCGCAGCTCGCCGCCGAGGCGCTGGCGAGCGCGCGTGCCGAAAAGCTGCTGGCGCAGGAAGAAGTCTGGATTCGCAAGGGTGTCGAAGCACGGCGCACGCGCAGCGTCGCGCGAATCCAGCGGCTGCAGCAGCTGCGCGCACAGCGCCAGGCGCGACGCGATTCCCTGGGCCAGGTGCGGCTCGAACTCGACTCCGGCGTGCCGAGCGGCCGCATCGTTGCCGAACTGCGCGACGTATCGATGCGCTTCGGAGATGGGGACGCTCCCGGCGGCAAGTGCGTCGTCGACGGCTTCAGCGCGACGATTCTGCGCGGCGACAAGGTCGGGCTGATCGGCCCGAACGGCGCAGGCAAGACCACGCTGCTCAAGTTGATCCTCGGCGAGTTGCAACCGACGTCTGGAACGGTGCGGCTCGGCACACGGCTCGAAGTGGCCTACTTCGACCAGATGCGCAGCACGCTGCGCCTCGATGCGACGCTCGCCGACACCATCAGCCCGGGCAGCGAATGGGTCGAGTTCGCCGGTTCGCGCAAGCATGTCATGAGCTATCTCACCGACTTCCTGTTCTCGCCCGAGCGCGCGCATTCACCGGTGCGCACCCTGAGTGGCGGCGAGCGAAACCGGCTGTTGCTGGCGCGTCTGTTCGCGCTGCCGGCCAACGTGCTGGTGCTCGACGAGCCGACCAACGACCTCGATATCGACACCCTGGAACTGCTGGAGGAACTGCTGCAGAGCTACGCCGGGACGGTGTTCCTGGTCAGCCATGACCGGCGCTTTCTCGACAACGTGGTGACCAGCACCATCGCCTCCGAAGGCGATCCCGCCTATGGCGGCCGTCCCGGCTTCTGGCGCGAGTACGAGGGCGGCTACGAAGACTGGAAATTGCAGCGCGAGCGCTCGCGGACGCTCGCCGAGCCTTCGTCGGCGCGGCCCGCGGGGGCTGCGCGGGCTCCACAGGCGCAGGCCGCCAGCGGAACGGCAGCTGCGGCCCGGCCGCGCAAGCTCAGTTACAAGGAACAGCGCGAGCTCGACGAGCTGCCTGGACGGATCGAGAAACTGGAAGCCGAGCAGGCAGCGCTAGCCGCCGTCCTGGCCGATCCTGACGCCTATGCGCGCGATGGCGGCCGTGCAGCGCAGGCGCAAGCGCGCTGCAGCGAAATCGATACCCTGCTGCTGCAGGCGCTGGAACGCTGGGAGGCGCTCGGCACCCGCGCTTGACGCCATCGGCCGGCGCGCTCAGGCGCGCCGCAGCTTCCAGGCCTGTGCCAGCGACCGGAAGCTGGCATCGCTTTCCGGATCGACTTCACGCACCAAGCGGTTGTATCGGCGGAGGATCACCCAAATGGTCGATGCCAGCAAAGCCAGCAAGGTGCTGCCCAGCACGATCAGGGCGCGGGATGGCTTCGATTTGTAGTCGGGCGGCTGGGCAGCGTCGATGGCCTGCAGCGACGAGCCTTCCTTGGCTTCATCGAGCTTGGCCACTTCCAGTTGACGGATCATCGATTCGAGCAGCATTTCCTGAATCCTGAGCTCGCGACGGGCGCGAACGTATTCGATTCCCGCTTCAGGCAGCTTGCCCACCGCGAGATCGACCGTGCTGCCAGGGCGGCCGCCATTGTTCGACTCGAGCCGAGCCAGTTCACCGCGCATGGCAGCGAGTTGGGAATTGAGGCGGATCACATCGGGATTCGCCGCCGTCGCCGAGGTGCGCAGAACCTTCAACTGCACCTCGCGCTCGGCGATCTGCGCCCGCAGCTGCGCCACGCTGCTGATCAGCGCCTCCGCCTGTTTGTCCAGGACGATCACGCCCGACCGCTCCTGAACCCGACGCAGCTGCTGCTCGGCCTTGATCAGGTTTTCCTTGGTATCGCCGAGTTGCTTGGTAAAAAATGCGCGCCGCTGCTGCGCTTCGCTGACCGCCAGCCGATCCAGCAACTCGTTGGTCTGCGGCACATGCGCATTGGCAAGTTCCGCGGCAAACTGTGCGTCCCGGTCGTCGACTTCGACATTGATGACGCCGCTCTTCTTGTCCGAACTCACGCGCACGTAGTTGGGAAATACCTTGCGCAGCTGCTCGAAATTCTTCAGCTCATACCGGTCACGCAGCTTGTAGCGCTCGTCGAGCTTGCGTATCACGCTGTCGCTTTTCAGCAGCGCCACATACAGCTCGTCGGGCGACTTGCCTGCGATGCCACCGGCTAGGCCGCCGAGTGCGCCCAGCGAGGCGAGTGCGGCAGCCGATCCGCTTTGCTGCTGGGCACCTGGAGGCAGCAGGCTCGTCCTGGCCGTATAGATGGGCGGCAACAACAGCGACACGGCAATGGCCGCGAGAGCAGCGACCAGCGCAGTGAGCCCGATGAATCGCTTGCTCTCCCCGATCCAGGTCAGAAGATCGATCAGGCCGACCCGTGGACCCTCTTCCTCGTCGTCGTAGTCATCGACCCTTGCGTGTTCGTTCGTCATGCGGCAGCCCGTCAATTCTTGAGTGTCCGGATTGCCGCTGCTCCAAGGCCGAACTGGTAGAAGATCTGCGAGAAATCCTTCAAATTGCGCACGAGCGCACGGCCCCAGGTCTCGAAGTCGAGCTGGTTTGGAACCACGATCGTGTCCCCCGGGTAGGCGGGGCTGCTCGCCAGGCTGCCGTAGCCGAACAGGCCCCTGCGGTCGTTCGAATGGCTCACCGTTCCGTCAGCGCGCAAGATGAACATCGCCGAGGCATTGGACACGTCGTCGAGCCCGGCAATCTTGATGTAGTCGCCAGCGGTTCGTCCCGGCCTCCAGAGGAAAGCGTTGTCGTTCACCACAGCGCCAGTGACCGTGACAAAGCCGGGACGCGTCGGAACGACAACACGGTCGGCGTTGTCGAGCAGCAAGTCCGGCAGCTGATCGACCGACTGCATGTCAGGCGACAACTCGAGTGCGATACGGCCATTCGGCTGCACGCGCGAAATCCGGGCACGCTGTGCCTGCGTCGCCGCAGCGCTGACGGCGACGCTTGTCGCCGCCCCGGTGGGTTCGTCGCGCCGATTGGCCGCATCCCGTGCCGCCTGCGTCGCGGCCATCGCGTCGAGCCGCGTAAGCACGGCAGTGAGGTTCGCCTGCTGGCGCCGACGGGTTTCCTCACGCGTGAACTCCAGGCCGTAGACATACGCCTGGGGCGTAAAGCCGCCCACCCGATTGAGCAGTTGCCGCAACGTCTCGCCTGGCGCGAGCTGGTAGACACCTGGTGTCGAAACCTCCCCCTCGACCGAGACGATGCGGGTCTGCCGTGAGACCGGTACCTGCAGGTCCGCTTGCCCGTAGATGGTGACGACATCGCCAGCTTTCAACTCGAGGTTGTGTGCCGGGTCGCCTTCGAGCACCGCGCGTCGGAGGTTGAAGTTGATGAGCTCGGTAGTGAGATCGCGCATATTCAATCGCTCGATAACCGCGAATTCCCAGTTCACTTCGTTGAAGAGCACCGCTTGCGGCGTTCGCCTTCGATCCCCGACAACCACATCACTTGCACGCGCTTGGTTACGCATGCTCGCCGCGGTTTCCGTCGGCTCGTCGATGATTTGCACCAACATGTTCTTGCGCTGATAGAAATCGCCGGAGATCAAGGCCTCGGGGTCGGGTATCAGGTCGCGAATGCGCATCCCAGGTTTGAACGGCGAGCGCAACGCCTGCGCAACGTGACCCTTCAGCGTGACCGCATTGGCAAACTGCGGCGAGATCGAGAACAGCGTCAGGATGTCGCCGTTGCGCAACGGCTTCTTCAACCCTTCGTTGTCGAGCCGGATCTGCTCGACAAAGCGTGCCGCGCCGGGCAGGGACGTGTCGATCCGTTCGAGTTGCGCTTGCCGCGGCGTCGTCAGTACGGGCGTGCCACCGGCGAAACGCAGCAAATCGCCGAGCGTCTGTTGAGTTTCTCGCAGCTCATAGATCGCCGGAGAGTCCGTCGTCCCCGTCAGCGCAACCTGCGGCCCGACCGGCTTGAACACGATGACATCGCCGCCCACCAGCTGCAGGTCCTTCGACTTGTCGCCCTGCACGAGAAAGTCATAGATGTCGAGTTCCGAGACAACGCGGCCGTTGCGCCGAAGCTCGATGTGACGCATCGAGCCGTTTGCGTCGGGCCCCGACGCCGCCACCACGGCGGAGAGGAGCGTCGACTGGCTGGGCAGCGTGTAGACGCCGGGGCGCAGCGCGGGGCCGACGATGAACACCTGCACCGCCCGCAGTTGTCCAAGCGAGACGCTCATGTCGAAATTCGTGAAGAGTCGGCCGATTTGGCTGCGCAGATGCCGGTCAAGGTCCGAGGCTCGGACACCGGCGACATTGAAGGTGCCCACACGTGGCAAGTTGACCTGGCCGTTGCGGTCGATCGTCGCCCGGTAGTCCATGTCGATCCCGCCCCAGGCGCGAAGCACGAGTTCGTCGCCAGGGCCAACCACATAGTCCGCCGTCACCGGCACGTTTGCCAGGCTGCGGTCGATCTCGCGCGCTTCAGCGAAGAACCGCGAGCCGAAGGCTGGCAGCAGACGCCCGGTGGTGCGTTCGACGAACTTTTGAAATTCGCTGGGGGCTGCAGCTTGGCCGCCGGTGCGTGACGGCGGCTGGGCCGCCGTCGAGTTCTCCTCACCGTCGCCGGGCGCGTTCCGCGCGGCCGAATTCTGGGCTGCTTCGTTGCTGTTTCGGGATCCGCCGGCCTGCCGTGCGCCCATTGCATTCGAGGGCGTGGCCAATGTGGCCGGCGTGGCCGCTCCTCGTGCAGCGCCCGCAAAGCCGGAGGCACCGATCGAACCCAGTGAACCAGCCGAGCTGCTCGAACCGACCGAGCCCTCTCCCGCCAGCGAGGCACTGCTGCCGGCGACGGCAATACAGAAGGCAATCCAGGTATTTCGAAGGTGCATGGGGCGAGGAAATTTGGGCGCGGTAGGCGCTACGAAGCGAAGCGTTGCACGCTTCAAGCGGAGGAACTGCCCGTAGCGAGTCAAGTTGGCCCATCCGGGCCGACCGGCACGAAAGCAACGAGGGTGGTCGGTCAGAGGGTCGCAGTTGGTAGACTGCCGCGCTGTGTCATCTGCGCAGCCCGAACCGGAACCGGAAATCCAACCGCTCGATGCGAACGATCCTGACCGGTTGATCGAGGCGCGCCGGATTATTGCAGAGTACCGGTCGGCCCTGGCTATCGACCTGGCCTTTCAGGACTTCGACACCGAACTCGCCAGCCTGCCTGGCGACTACGCGCCGCCTTCCGGTCAGCTGCTGCTGGCGCTGGTCGCGGACGCCGTCGTCGGCTGTGGCGCCTTGCGTGCATTGCCCGAATGCGACTACCCGAATGCCTGCGAGATGAAGCGGCTGTACGTCAGGCCTGCGTTTCGCCGCTTCGGGCTGGGCCGCCAGCTGGCGCAGGCGCTGCTCGACGAGGCGAAACGCTGCGGCTACACATCGGTCCTGCTCGACACCCTCGATGACATGGAAGCGGCGCGCAGCCTTTACACGTCCCTGGGCTTCGAGGAAGTTCCGCCTTACTACTTCAATCCGATTGCCGGCTCGCATTATCTGAAGGCCGACCTGTCCTGAGGTACGCGCATTGCGGGCAGCGTTACGATGCGCCGAGGCGTCTTGCCTGTCCGAAGGAAAGGTCGCCATGAGCCACGCAGCAGCTGAATCTGCACCTTTCGAACTGCATGCGGGGGCCTTGCGCCTGGCTTTGCGGCCGGACATCGGGGGGGCGATCACCGGTCTGTGGCACCGCGGCACCCCGGTCCTGCGCTCGGTCGAGCCGGCCCAGCTCGAGCACCCGCGTCAGGGTGGCTGCTTCGCCCTTTTGCCTTATTCGAACCGCCTCGGCTACCGGCGCTTTCGTTTTGGCGGCGAGGACTTCACGACCGCACCGAACTATCCCGACAGCCCCCATTCGCTGCACGGCGTCGGCTGGCGGCGTGCGTGGCAGCTCGGTGCTTGCAGCCCGGTCGATGCCACGCTGCACTATGTCCATCAGCCGGATGCCGATTGGCCGTTCGCATTCGAAGCGGTCCAGCATTTCGACCTCGCGCCCGACTCGCTCGGCTTGCAGTTGCGTCTTACCAACACCGACCCGCGTGCGCAGCCGGTCGGACTCGGCTGGCACCCGTATTTCCCGAAACGCCTTCGCAGTCGCCTGCACATCGAGCTGTCGGAACGTTGGGACAACGATCCTTCCCAGCTACCGGTGCGCAGGACGGCGCAACCTGGAATCGACAGCGATGTCGCCCACCTCGATTTCGACAACTGCTTCGATGGTTGGCGAGGTCCGGCACGCATCCGCGACGAGCGGTTCTCGCTGCAGTTGCGAGCTTCGCTCGAGCGGCTGGTCGTCTACACCCCGCAGCAACAGGACTTCTTTTGCGTTGAGCCGGTGAGCCATGTCAGCAATGCGATCCACATGGCCACACCCGCGGCGCATGGGTTGGTGGTTCTGCAGCCAGGAGAAAGCCAGGAGGCGTCATTGCGCCTGGACATCGGCGTGCTCTGAAGGCTTCGTTGCACGCTTGCTCGGCGACCGCAACGAACCCTTCGAAGGGTGTTCGGGCGCCACGGTGCATCACGTATACTCCCGCCGCGCCAACGTGAGCCCGGGCAGCTGTAGATGAAGGTGTGAACGAAAAGCCAGAATCACAGTTGCCCCGGACTCCATCGCGGTTCGATGACGAGCAGGAAGTGCCCTGGCGTCGGCTGTCACGTAGCGAGGTCGAAGTCTTGCGCGGGCGGATTCGCCAGGTTTCACCTTGGCGAGTCGTCATGGCGCAAGCGGGTGCGGGGCTGATCTGCGCCTTCCTCGCCTGGCTGTTCGTGGGAGCGACAAGCGCCGCTTTTTCAGCACTTTATGGTGCAGCGGCGGTGGTTCTGCCAAGTGCCCTGCTGGCACGAGGCATGACCCGCGGAACACGTGGCGCAGTTGCTTCTGCCGCGGGATTCATGTTGTGGGAAGGCTTGAAAGTGGGCGTGGCAGTTGCCATGCTCGCTTCGGCAGTCAAGGTCGTGCCGCAGCTCAGCTGGCCGATCTTGCTTGCAACGATGGTGGTGTGCATAAAAATTAACTGGCTCGCGTTGCTCTGGCGCAGGGCCTGACCGAAGAAGGGATGAGGACGAGATGGCGACAGAAGGCAGTGAACACGCACCGAGCGCCGGTGAATACATCATTCACCATTTGCACCACCTTCAGAACAAGGCTCAACACGGCGTCGTCGATTTCTCCGTCATCAACATCGACTCGGTCCTGTTCACGAGTCTGATCGGTTTTATTGCCTGTTTTGTTCTCTGGCGTGCAGCGAAGCATGCAACGTCTGGTGTGCCCGGGCGTTTTCAGGCTGCAGTCGAAATCCTCGTCGAGCTGGTCGATAACCAAGCCAAGGGCATTGTCCACAACGCCAACAGTCGGCGCTTGGTGGCGCCGCTTGCCCTGACCGTGTTCGTCTGGATATTCCTGCTGAATGCGATGGATTTGCTGCCGGTCGACCTGCTGCCATGGATCGGCGAGCACTTCCTGGGTGTGCCCTACCTGCGTATAGTCCCGACGGCCGATCTTTCGATCACGATGGGCCTGTCGCTCGGGGTGCTTCTGGTCTGCTTGTTCTACAACGTCAAGATCAAGGGTGCCGGAGGCTGGGTGCACGAGTTGTTTTCGGCGCCGTTCGGGGACAAGTGGTTCCTCTACCCGATCAACTTCGCGATGCAGATCATCGAGTTCGTCGCCAAGACGGTTTCGCACGGGATGCGGTTGTTCGGCAACATGTACGCTGGCGAACTGATCTTCATGCTGATTGCCCTCATGGGCGGCGCCTTTGCGCTGACCGGCACCGGCATCGCGCTGTTCCTCGGGCATATCGTCGCGGGGTCGGTCTGGGCCATATTCCACATTCTGATCATCACGCTGCAGGCGTTTGTTTTCATGATGCTGACGCTTGTCTATGTCGGCCAAGCGCACGACGCTCACTGATCTGTTTTTCTCACCGCGGTAAATTTTCTTAAACCTTCGAAGGAGTCACTATGGAAGTCATCAGCTTTGTCGCCCTTGCCGCTGGTCTGATCATCGGATTGGGTGCCGTTGGAGCCTGTATCGGGATCGGCATCATGGGCAGCAAGTATCTCGAGTCGGCAGCGCGACAGCCTGAACTGATGAATGAACTGCAGACCAAGATGTTCCTGCTCGCCGGCCTGATCGATGCGGCGTTCATTATCGGTACGGGTATTGCGCTCTGGTTTGCTACCGCGAATCCGTTCCTCGGCCAGATCGCCAACCTGCCCAAGTAAATGCAGGCGCGGCAAAGGCAATCCTGCGGCATCAACGACGAGGCACCGACGTGAGCATCAACGCTACGCTGATCGCGCAGTTGATCGTGTTCCTGATATTGGTCTGGTTCACGATGAAATTCGTCTGGCCGCCGATCGCGCGCGCACTCGACGACCGGGCGCAGAAGATCGCAACCGGGCTGTCTGCGGCCGACAAGGCAAAGGCCGAGCTGAGTTCGGCAAACAAGCGGGTCGAGGAGCAACTGGCTGAAGCCCGCACGCAAACGACGCAGCGGCTTGCCGATGCCGAGCGGCTGGCGCACTCGATCGTCGAGGAAGCAAAGTCGCGGGCCAGCGCTGAAGGCGCCAAGATCGTTGCGCAGGCGCAGGCTGACGCGGAGCAGCAATCGATCAAGGCGCGGGAAGCCTTGCGGGATCAGGTCGCTGCACTGGCGGTCAAGGGTGCCGAGCAGATTCTCCGCCGCGAGGTCGACGCGAAGGTTCACGTCGATCTGCTATCGCGGCTGAAAACCGAGCTGTAGGCATGGCCGAGCTTGCAACCATCGCTCGGCCCTATGCCGACGCGCTTTATGAAGTTGCGCGCGCGGGCGACCTCGCGCGTACCACGAGCGAACTCGACTCCGTTGCCGCGGTAGCGGCCGACCCGCAACTGCGCCAGTTTGCCGACAGCCCCAAGGCGGAGCCCGGGCAGGTTCTGGAAGTGATCAATGCCGTTTCCGGCCTGCCGCTCTCCGACCCGATCCGCAATCTGCTGAAGGCGATCATCGAGAACGGCCGGCTGACGGCGCTGCCAGAAGTCGCCGCCCAGTTCCACGCGCGGGTCAACGCCGGCTCCGGCGTTTCGCACGCCGTCGTCTACAGCGCCTTCGATATCGATTCAGACCAGCTGGCACGCGTGGGCGACGTGCTCGAACGGCGTTTCGGTCGCAAGCTGCAGCTCAGCGTTCAGCTGGCCCCGGAGCTGATCGGCGGCATTCGCGTCGTCGTCGGCGACGAAGTGCTCGACACGTCCGTTCTGGCGCGGCTCGCCAAAATGAAGATGGCGCTGACCGCTTGATGCGGGCGCCGTCGTTCCTCAGGAAGTTACCGCGGGTGACGCGGACCGGAGCAAGCAATGCAACTCAATCCCGCTGAAATTTCCGAGCTGATCAAGTCCCGGATCGAAGGCCTCGGCACTTCGACCGACATCCGCAACCAGGGCACGGTCGTCTCCGTCACCGACGGCATCGTGCGTGTGCACGGGCTCTCGGAAGCCATGCAAGGCGAGATGCTCGAATTCCCGCCGGCTCCGGACGGCAGCGCCAGCTTCGGCCTGGCCCTGAACCTCGAGCGCGATTCCGTCGGCGCGGTGATCCTGGGCCAGTACGAGCACATCTCGGAAGGCGACACGGTCAAGTGCACCGGCCGCATTCTCGAAGTGCCGGTTGGCCCGGAGCTGAAGGGCCGCGTCGTGAATGCACTCGGCGCGCCGATCGATGGCAAGGGTCCGGTGAACGCCAAGCTGACCGCGCCGATCGAGAAGATCGCCCCGGGCGTGATCGCCCGGCAGAGCGTCAGCCAGCCGATGCAGACTGGCCTCAAGTCGATCGACTCGATGGTGCCGATCGGGCGCGGCCAGCGCGAACTGATCATCGGCGACCGCCAGACCGGCAAGTCGGCGGTGGCGATCGATGCGGTGATCAACCAGCGCGGTCAGAACATGACCTGTGTCTACGTCGCGATCGGTCAGAAGGCCTCGACGATCAAGAACATCGTTCGTGCGCTCGAAGCGCACGGGGCGATGGAGTACACGATCGTGGTCGCCGCATCGGCAGCGGAATCGGCGGCGATGCAGTTCGTCTCGGCGTATTCAGGCTGCACGATGGGCGAGTATTTCCGCGACCGCGGCGAGGATGCGCTGATCGTTTACGACGACCTGTCGAAGCAGGCGGTGGCCTATCGCCAGGTGTCGCTGCTGCTGCGCCGCCCGCCAGGCCGCGAAGCTTACCCAGGCGACGTGTTCTATCTGCACAGCCGGCTGCTCGAGCGCGCGGCACGGGTCAATGCCGACTATGTCGAAGCATTCACCAACGGTGAGGTCAAGGGCAAGACCGGTTCGCTGACGGCGCTGCCGATCATCGAAACGCAAGCCGGCGACGTTTCGGCCTTCGTGCCAACCAACGTGATCTCGATCACCGACGGCCAGATTTTCCTGGAAACATCGCTCTTCAACGCCGGCATTCGGCCGGCGATCAACGCCGGCATCTCGGTCTCGCGAGTCGGTGGCGCGGCCCAGACCAAAATCATCAAGGGCTTGTCGGGTGGCATTCGGACCGACCTTGCGCAATACCGTGAACTGGCCGCGTTTGCCCAGTTTGCATCCGACCTCGACGAAGCGACCCGCAAGCAGCTCGACCGGGGTGCGCGGGTGACCGAGCTGCTCAAGCAGGCGCAGTACTCGCCGTTGCCGATCTCGCTGATGGGGGCAACCCTGTTCGCGGTCAACAAGGGTTTCATGGACGACGTCGATGTCAAGCGCGTCCTGGCGTTCGAGGCGGGTTTGCACCAGTTCCTGAAAACCAGCCACGCGGCCCTGTTGCAGAAGATCGAAGACAGCAAGCAGCTCGACAAGGACGCGGAAGGCGAGTTGACGGCAGCCGTGACCGCTTTCAAGAAGTCTTTTGCCTGAGCTGATGGCTCGCTGAAGCGAAAGGACTCCCCATGTCGGCAGGCAAGGAAATACGCGGCAAGATCAAGAGCGTCGAGAACACCAAGAAGATCACCAAGGCCATGGAAATGGTCGCCGCCTCGAAGATGCGCAAGGCGCAGGAACGCATGCGCGGTGCAAGGCCCTATACGGAAAAGGTACGCAGCCTGGCGGCCAACCTGGCACGGGCGACACCGGAGTATCGGCATCCGTTCATGACCGAGAACACCGCCGCCAAGAGCGCCGGGTTCATTGTCGTGACGACCGACAAGGGGCTGTGCGGCGGCCTGAACACCAACGTGCTACGCGCGGTCACGGGCAAGTTGAAGGAACTCGAAGGCCGCGGTGTCAAGACCGAAGCCGTGGCCATCGGCAACAAGGGCCTCGGATTCCTCAACCGGGTCGGCGCGCCGGTGGTTTCGCAGGTGACCGCGCTGGGCGACCAGCCCCACCTCGACCGGTTGATCGGCCCGGTCAAGGTGCTGCTCGACGCTTACACCGAAGGGCGGCTGGCGGCGGTCTACCTCTGCTACACCCGCTTCATCAACACCATGAAGCAAGAGCCGGTGATCCAGCAGTTGCTGCCGCTCGCGGCGGACACCCTGGCGGTCAACGCGGCCGCCGACGGCCGTGGCGACTGGGACTACATCTACGAACCCGATGCGCCGACGGTGATCGACGAACTGCTGGTGCGCTACAGCGAGGCGCTCGTCTACCAGGCCGTGGCCGAGAACATGGCGTCCGAACAGTCTGCGCGGATGGTGGCGATGAAGTCGGCGACCGACAACGCCGGCAGTGTCATCGGCGAGCTCAAGCTGGTCTACAACAAGACCCGTCAGGCGGCGATCACCAAGGAACTCTCCGAGATCGTCGCTGGTGCGGCGGCGGTCTGAGCGAAGCAATTGATCTTTCGAGGAAACCAAAATGGCTGAGGGAAAAATTGTCCAGTGCATCGGCGCTGTCGTTGACGTTGAATTCCCGCGCAACGCGATGCCGAAGATCTACGACGCGCTGAAGATGGCCGGCAGCAGCCTCACGCTCGAGGTCCAGCAGCAGATCGGCGACGGTGTCGTCCGCACGATTGCCATGGGCTCGTCCGACGGCCTGCGACGCGGTCTGATGGTGCAGAACACCGGCAAGTCGATTTCAGTGCCGGTCGGTCGTGCCACTCTCGGCCGGATCATGGACGTGCTCGGCGCGCCGATCGACGAGCGCGGCGAGGTCAGCCACGAGCTGACCGCGTCGATCCACCGCCGTCCGCCGGCGTACGACGAACTGAGCCCGTCGCAGGACTTGCTCGAAACCGGCATCAAGGTCATCGACCTGATCTGCCCGTTCGCCAAGGGCGGCAAGGTCGGCCTGTTCGGCGGCGCCGGCGTTGGCAAGACCGTCAACATGATGGAGCTGATCAACAACATCGCCAAGGCGCACTCGGGCCTGTCGGTGTTCGCCGGGGTCGGCGAGCGCACCCGCGAGGGCAACGACTTCTATCACGAGATGGCCGAGTCGGGCGTCGTCAACCTCGAGAACCTCGGCGAGTCGAAGGTGGCGATGGTCTATGGCCAGATGAACGAGCCGCCGGGAAACCGCCTGCGGGTTGCGCTGACGGGCCTGACGATCGCCGAGTCGTTCCGCGACGAAGGCCGCGACGTGCTGTTCTTCGTCGACAACATCTATCGCTACACGCTGGCCGGTACCGAGGTCTCGGCGCTGCTCGGGCGGATGCCTTCTGCGGTGGGCTACCAGCCGACGCTGGCCGAGGAGATGGGCCGGCTGCAGGAACGGATCACGTCGACCAAGGTCGGCTCGATCACCTCGATCCAGGCGGTCTACGTTCCCGCCGACGACCTGACCGACCCGTCACCCGCCACGACCTTCGCCCACCTCGACTCGACCGTCGTGCTGTCGCGCGACATCGCTTCGCTCGGCATCTATCCGGCGGTCGATCCGCTCGACTCGACGAGCCGCCAGCTCGATCCGAACGTCGTCGGCGAGGAGCACTACGCCGTGGCCCGTCAGGTGCAGGGCATCCTGCAGCGCTACAAGGAACTGCGCGACATCATCGCCATCCTCGGCATGGACGAGCTGGCACCGGAGGACAAGCTTGCGGTGGCGCGGGCGCGGAAGATCCAGCGTTTCCTCAGCCAGCCGTTCCACGTCGCCGAGGTCTTTACCGGCTCACCCGGCAAATACGTCTCGCTCAAGGAGACGATCCGCGGGTTCAAGATGATCGCCGGCGGCGAGTGCGACAGCCTGCCGGAACAGGCTTTCTACATGGTCGGCACGATCGACGAAGCGATCGCCAAGGCCAAGACGATTCAATAAGCGATCCACGAACCGGTAGCACACCAGATGGCCACCCTTCATGTCGACGTCGTCTCGGCCGAGGAATCGATCTTCTCCGGCGAGGCGCGTTTCGTAGCCCTTCCGGGGGAGATGGGTGAACTCGGCATCTATCCTCGCCACACGCCATTGATCACCCGGATCAAGCCCGGCGCCGTGCGCATCCTGCGTGCCGACAACGGCGAAGAAGAGTTCGTGTTCGTCGCCGGCGGCATTCTCGAGGTTCAGCCGGGCGTCGTGACGGTGCTGGCTGACACTGCTATCCGCGGCCACGACCTCGACGAGGCCAAGGCCACCGAAGCCAAGCGGCTGGCCGAAGAGGCGATGAAGAATGCTGGGAGCAGCATCGACTTCGCCCGGGCCCAGGGCGAATTCGCCGCCATGGCCGCGCAGATCGCGGCGCTTCGCAAGTACCGAAAGAAGTAGCTGTCCGGTCGCCGCCGTGGCATCGCGGCGGCTCTGGCGCATGGGCGCCGCCCCGCTAGCGCAACACCGCCCGGTTCGGCAGCTCGTCCGGGTTGGCCTCGCCTTCTTGCCAACGGGAAATGCCGGTCGAGCAACCGCCCGACGGCGTCGATCGCCTGCAGCAGTCCGTCCTCGAACCGGCCTGCCTTGAAGGCACCGGCCATCGCCGTTGCGATCGCCTGCCACTTGCGCCTCGTCGACACGTCGGCTCAGGCCACGGTCGGCGACGATCTCGATGGCGTGCTCGGCAATCAGCAGGTAGATCAGCACGCCGTTGTTTTCCTCGGTGTCCCAGACACCGAGTTGCCCGAACAGCGCCACCGCGCGCTGACGCGCCGAACTGCCAGCAAGCAATTCGTCGAGCGGCAGGCCGGCTTCGATACAGAGACGTATCTCTCCACTGTGTTGCCGCTCGCTCGCGGCGACGGCGTGCTCGAGACGGTCGATTGCACCCGGGCCGAGGCGGCGCTCGACGTCGCGCTCGTCGAGTGAGCGATGCCGAAGAATGCGCAGCCACTTGTTCATCGTGTCACCAACCGCCGGAGGCGCCACCGCCGCCGAAGTCTCCGCCTCTGCCGGAACCGAAGCCGCCGAAGCCGCCGCCGCCACCGCCGCCGAAGCTCCCACCGCCGCCACCGAAGACGATCGGAAACGGCATCCGCGACCGTCCCCGGCCCGCTGCGCCAATGCCGAACACGCCGACGAGCAGCAGTGCAACCAGCGCGGCCGCTCCTGTCAGGAGCAGGCTTGCCGACAGCAACCAGCCCAGGCCGCCTGCCGCGCCAGCCGTGACCAGCGAGCCCAGCTTGCGGCCGAACAGCCGCGTCAGCAGGCTGCCGACGACCGGCACTGCGACAAAGAAGAACATCGCCAGCTCATTGAGCTGAAGGCCGCCCGCAGCGTCGGGCCGGGCCTGGCTCGGCGCCGGCAAGCCTTCTCCCGCAATGCGGCTGCCGAGGCGTTCGACGGCCGCATCGAGGCCCCCCGCGAAATCACCTGCACGAAACGCCGGCGTCAGCTCCGCCTCGATGATCTGGCTCGCCGCCAGATCGGGGATCGCGCCCTCGAGCGCCTTGGCAACCTCGATGCGCACCCGGCGGTCGTTCTTGGCGACGACGATCAGCACGCCGTCGCCCACTTCCTTGCGGCCGATCTTCCAGTTGTCGGCAACCCGCTGCGCATAGGCCGCGATGTCCTCGGGAAGCGTGCTTGCAACGATCAGCACCACCACCTGGCTGCCGGAGCGGCTCTCGATCGCCGCCAGCCGCTCGCTCAGGGCCTGGCGCTGTGGCTCGCCGAGCGTGCCGGTCTGGTCGAGGACGCGGGCGGAGAGCGCCGGCACCGGCTGCACATCCTGGGCGTGGACCTGGTCCCAGCCCGAAAGCAGCCAGAACCAGGCGGCGAGCAGAAGGCCGACGGGCACCCGGCTATGGCCGCCCAGGCGCGCCACGGGCGATTTCACTTCCCGGCGGGCTTGCCGAAGTCGACCGTCGGCGGCGCCGAGATGCGGGCTTCGTCCTGCACGGTGAAGCTCGGCTTGACGTCGTAGCCGAAGACCTTCGCCGTCAGGTTGGTGGGAAAGCTGCGCGCCAGGATGTTGTAGTCGGCGACGTTCTTGATGTAGCGGTTGCGGGCCACGGTAATGCGGTTCTCGGTGCCTTCGAGCTGCACCCGCAAGTCCTGGAACGCACGATTGGCCTTCAGGTTCGGATACTGCTCGCTGACGACCAGCAACCGCGACAAGGCACTGCTCAGTTGCCCCTGCGCCTGCTGGAAGCGGGCAAAAGCGGCGGGATCGTTGATCAGCTCGGGCGTGGCCTGGATCGATGTCGCACGCGAGCGCGCCTCGATCACCCGGGTGAGCGTCTCCTGCTCGAAGTTGGCCTCACCCTTGACGGTGGCGACGATGTTCGGAATCAGGTCGGCCCGGCGCTGGTACTGGTTCAGCACTTCCGACCAGCCGGCCTTGACCTCCTCGTCGAGCCGCTGGAAGTCGTTGTAGCCGCAACCACTCAGGCTGAGCGTGGCCGACAGCGCCAGCGCGGCAAGCCAAGGGGTACGAATCATGTCTGTGCTCCGGTTGCTCAGCCCGCGATGCTACTCGCCGGGCGGCAATCCTGGCCCTTTTCAGGCGATGCCCCGGGAGCGCCGCTGCCACAATCCCGCCGGCCGGCGCAACCCCCTGGACGCGGCGGGCACCCAGAGAAATCACCCACCCTACCGATGTCGACCTTCACCGAAGAGCAAGCCCGCGCCTACATGCACAAGCTGCTGGCGGCAATGAGCCAGAGCGGCGGCTCCGACCTGTTCATCGCCAATGACTTCGCGCCGAGCATGAAGGTCAGCGGCGACATGCAGCCGATGACTTCGCAGAAGCTGACCGGCGAGGTCACCAAGGTGCTCGCGCATTCGCTGATGAACGAGCGTCAGCGCGACGAGTTCGCCAGGGAACTCGAATGCAACTTCGCGGTTTCGATCCCGGGCCTGTCGCGCTTCCGCTGCAACGTCTTCATGCAGCAGCAGCACGTCGGCATGGTGATCCGGACGATCGCGTCGGAAATACCCAACTTCGAGAAGTTGCGCCTGCCCGAAATCCTCAAGGACGTGGTGATGACCAAGCGTGGGCTTGTGCTGGTCGTCGGCGGCACCGGCTCGGGCAAGTCGACCTCGCTGGCGGCGATGATCGACCACCGCAACCGCACCTCGAAGGGCCACATCATCACCGTCGAGGACCCGGTCGAGTACGTCCACGTCTCGAAAAGCTCGCTGATCACGCACCGCGAGGTCGGCGTCGACACGCACACCTGGCATCACGCGCTGAAGAACACGCTGCGCCAGGCGCCCGACGTCATCCTGATCGGCGAGATCCGTGACCAGGAGACGATGGAGCATGCGATCGCTTTCGCCGAGACCGGTCACCTCTGCCTGGGCACGCTGCACGCCAACAGCGCCAGCCACACCATCGACCGGATCATCAACTTCTTCCCCGAGGAGCGGCGCAACCAGCTGCTCGGCGACCTGTCGGCCAACCTGCGGGCGATCGTTTCGCAGCGGCTGATCCGCACCGAGGACGGCAAGGGCCGGCGTGCGGCGATCGAGATCCTGATCAACACGCCGACCATTGCCGAAAAGATCTTCAAGGGCGAGTTCCACGAGATCAAGGCGCTGATGACCAAAGGCCGCGAGCAGGGCATGCGCACCTTCGACTGGGCGCTGTTCGAGCTCTACAACGAGGGCCACATCGGCTACGACGAGGCGATCCGCAATGCCGATTCGGCCAACGAGCTGCGGCTCAACATCAAGCTGAAGAGTGCCCGCGGCGAGCCGGAAACCGCCACCGGCATGGCGCTTTCGCTGCACGAGGAGCCGAGCGCCGAGGAAATCGAAGCCATCCGCCAGAAGGAGCTGGCACTGCAGGCCTTGAAGAAGAAGCAGCTCGAGCAGCAGCGCCTCGACGCCGCCATGGCCGAGAAGAAGGCCCAGCAGGCCGGCTGATCCCGGCGACGCTCATGGCCCCGGCGCAGTCCGTGTCTGCCGATCAAGGCACCGCGCCGGCGCCGGTGAGCTTCGGCCAGGCACTCGCCTACTGGCTGCGCCTGGGCTTCATCAGCTTCGGCGGGCCGGCCGGGCAGATCGCCATCATGCACACCGACCTGGTCGAGCGCCGGCGCTGGATCTCCGAGCGCCGCTTCCTGCACGCGCTGAACTACTGCATGGTGCTGCCGGGTCCCGAGGCGCAACAGCTCGCCACCTACATCGGCTGGCTGATGCACCGCACCTGGGGTGGCATTGCCGCCGGAGCGCTGTTCGTGCTGCCTTCGCTGCTGATACTGATTGGCCTGTCGTGGCTCTACCTGGTACACGGTGAGCAGCCGCTGATCGCAGCCGTGTTCTACGGCATCAAGCCGGCCGTCACGGCGATCGTGCTGCATGCCGCGCATCGCATCGGCTCGCGGGCGCTGAAGAACCGCTGGATGGGGTCGATCGCCGCGGCGGCCTTCGTGGCGATCTTCGCTTTCGACGTGCCCTTTCCGGCCATCGTCGCCAGCGCCGCACTGCTGGGTCACCTCGGCGGGCGGATCGCGCCCGAGCGCTTTGCCGTGGGCGGCGGCCACGGCGGGAACGCGGCGCATTTCGGCGCTGCGCTGATCGACGACACCACCCCGACGCCGCCGCACGCACGCTTCTCGCGCCGCCGCCTCGCCCTGCTCGGCAGTGCCGCGCTCGCCCTCTGGCTGGTGCCGATGGCCTTTCTTGCCGTCCGCCACGGCCTCGACGCCACCTCGACACAGCTCGCCTGGTTCTTCACCAAGGCGGCGCTGCTGACCTTCGGTGGCGCCTATGCGGTGCTGCCCTACGTCTGGCAGGGCGCCGTCGAGCAGTTCCAGTGGCTCACCGCAGCGCAGATGATCGACGGCCTCGCGCTCGGCGAAACCACGCCCGGTCCGCTGATCATGGTGGTGGCCTTCGTCGGCTTCCTCGCCGGCTGGTCGAAGGAGGTGCTCGGCCCGGATGCACTGCTGCTCGGCGGCGCATGGGCCGCCGCGGTCGTCACCTATTTCACCTTCCTGCCGTCGTTCGTCTTCATCCTGGCTGGCGGGCCGTTGGTCGAATCGACCCACGGCCAGCTGAAGTTCACCGCGCCGCTGTCGGCGATCACCGCCGCAGTCGTCGGCGTGATCGTCAACCTGGCGCTCTTCTTCGCCTGGCACGTGCTCTGGCCGCAGGGCCGTGGCGGCCCCTTCGACCTGGCTTCGGCGGTGCTGATCGTGCTGGCCAGCGTCGCGCTGCTGCGCTTCAGGCTCGGCGTGCTGCCGCTGCTGGCGGGCTGCGCGCTGGCCGGCGTGGCGATTCGCCTCGCGCCGTCGCTCCTCGGCTGATCACTCGGTCGGCAGAAAGCCCTCGATCGAGAGGTAGCGCTCGCCGGTGTCGTAGTTGAAGCCGAGAACGCGCGCGCCGGCAGGCAGCTCGGGCAGCTTCTGCGCAATCGCGGCGAGCGTCGCGCCCGACGAAATGCCGACCAGCATGCCTTCCTCGCGAGCCGCCCGGCGCGCCATTTCGCGCGCCGCTTCGGCGTCGACCTGGATCGTTCCGTCGAGCAGCGAAACATCGAGATTCTTCGGGATGAAGCCGGCGCCGATCCCCTGGATCGGATGCGGGCTCGGCTTGCCGCCGCTGATCACCGGGCTGGCCGCCGGCTCGACGGCAAACACCTTCAACCCGGGCCATTTCTTTTTCAGGACCTGCGCGCAGCCGGTGATGTGGCCGCCGGTGCCGACACCGGTGATCAGCACATCCAGCCCGTCGGGAAAGTCGGCAAGGATTTCCCTGGCCGTGGTGCGCATGTGCACTT
This sequence comes from uncultured beta proteobacterium, assembly GCA_963826695.1. Lineage (GTDB taxonomy): Bacteria > Pseudomonadota > Gammaproteobacteria > Burkholderiales > Burkholderiaceae_C > CAWGXZ01. The sequence continues at coordinate 284,464 of CAWGXZ010000001.1, read as the reverse complement.
CGATGTTGGCGGCGTTCTCGAACTGCTGCGGCATCCACGCGCCGGGCGTCTGCGCGAGCAGCTCGGTCGCCCGGGCGATCGAGCCGTTCATGCCCTTTTCGCGCGGCGTCAGCTCGAAGCGCGCGCCGTAGGCAAGCATCAGCCGGCGCCGCTCGACGCTCATGCTGTCGGGCATCACCAGCACCAGCTTGTAGCCTTTCACCGCGGCGACCATCGCCAGGCCGACGCCGGTATTGCCCGAGGTCGGCTCGATGATCGTCGCCCCGGGCTTCAGTTCGCCCGAGGCCTCGGCGGCTTCGATCATCGAAAGGGCGATGCGGTCCTTGATCGAGCCGCCCGGATTGGCCCGCTCGCTCTTGATGTGAACGGTGTGCGAATCGCCGAACAGTCGGCGAATGCGAATGTGCGGTGTGTTGCCGATGGTGTCGAGGATCGTGTTCGCCAGCATGCCGTGCTCCGTCGGGGTGCGCGAGCCGATCGCCCGCAGCCGGGCAGGATAATCGACCATGCCCGCTGCCCTTCAGAACGACACGTTCCTGCGCGCCTGCCTGCGCCAGCCGACCGACCACACACCTGTCTGGCTGATGCGCCAGGCCGGTCGCTACCTGCCCGAATACCGTGCCACGCGGGCCCGCGCCGGCAGCTTCATGGGGCTGGCGACGAATGTCGACTTCGCAACCGAAGTCACGTTGCAGCCGCTCGAACGCTATCCGCTCGATGCCTCCATCCTCTTTTCGGACATCCTGACCATCCCGGATGCGATGGGCCTGGGACTGAGTTTCGCGCTCGGCGAAGGCCCCAAGTTCGAGCGCCCGGTTCGCGATGAAGCCGCCGTGGCCCGCCTCGAAGTGCCGGACATGCAAAAGCTGCGCTATGTCTTCGACGCCGTGGCGTCGATCCGGCACGCGCTCGGCGGCAAGGTGCCGCTGATCGGCTTTGCCGGCAGCCCGTGGACGCTGGCCTGCTACATGGTCGAAGGCGGCGGTTCCGACGACTACCGCCTGGTCAAGACGATGCTCTACGCCCGCCCGGACCTGATGCACCGGATGCTCGCCGTCAATGCCGATGCGGTGGCCGCCTACCTGAATGCGCAGATCGACGCCGGCGCGCAGGCGGTGATGGTCTTCGACAGCTGGGGCGGGGTGCTCGCCGACGGCGCCTTCCAGCAGTTCAGCCTGGCCTACACCCGCCGGGTGCTGCAGCAGCTGCAGCGCGAGAAAAACGGCGCGCGCATTCCGCATATCGTTTTCACCAAGGGCGGCGGGCTCTGGCTCGAGGAAATCGCCGCCGCGGGCCCCGACGTGGTCGGCGTCGACTGGACCGTCGACCTCGGCGCTGCCCGCCGCCGCGTCGGCGAGCGGGTTGCGCTGCAAGGCAACCTCGACCCGAACGTGCTGTTTGCCGGACCCGAGCAGATCGAAGCCGAGGTGGTGCGCACCCTGCGCGCGTTTGCCGGCGATGCGGCGCCGGGTGCGGCGCCCGGACACATCTTCAACCTGGGACATGGCATCAGCCAGCACACACCGCCGGATTCGGTGGCGGTGCTTGTCGACGCAGTCCACCGGCATTCGCGCGCGCAGCCACCCGTCTGATCGGCGCCTGCAAGAACCGGATTTCGGGCTTTGTCAATGGTGAAAGTCGCAATTCGCGCTCGCGGGAATCTCACTTATCCCCAGATCGCGAGCCCTGTCGGACGGACTGGGAGGCAGCCTGTGCCAGGACTGCGGACCTATGCTAAGTTGTTGATTTCATTGGAGCAGACAAGTTTGCCCGCAAAGCGGGCAGTCCCCCCGGGGTGCAGGGAAATCAAGCAGTTAGCGCCACTCTTCGGCGCTTACCCACAAAGTTATCCACATGAACGGTGGATAGCTGCGAAAGCCCAGCCGAATCAAGTGCTTAGGCGACAAACGTGAGTCTCGCTGCAGCTTTGACGAGCAAGTCGATCCCGGTCGACGGTGCAGCCTTGCACACCGTTCAAGTCGCCGTCGACACCCCGCAGTACGGCGGGCTGGCGCCGCTGCTCAGCTACCTGCACGAGCGATCGCTGCCGCCGGGAACCCTGGTCCGGGTGCCGCTCGGTGCCCGGGAGGTCGCGGGCATTGCCTGGAGCCCGGCCGCCGGCGCAGCCGAGGACGGCCCGGCGCCGACCCTGAAGGCGGTCGGTCAGGCGATTACGGCGCTCGGCCCGCTCGATTCGTCCTGGCGCCGCCTGGTGGAATTTGCCGCGTCGTATTACCAGCGTGGCATCGGCGAAGTCGCCCTGGCCGTGCTGCCGCCCGAGCTTCGCGGGCTCGACAACGGACAGATCGCCAAACGCATTGCGCGCCTGCAAGCCGCCGCACCCAAGGGCCCTGACGTCCCGGTCGAGGCAGCGTCGCTGCCCGATCTCACCGACGAGCAGCAGGAGGTGCTCGACACGCTGAACTCGGCGCCGCAACCGACCACGTTCCTGCTGCACGGCAGCACCGGCAGCGGCAAGACCGAGGTCTACCTGCGCGCTGCCGAGCGCGCCCTGGCTGCCGGACTTCAGGCGCTGATCCTGGTGCCGGAGATCAACCTCACGCCGCAACTGGAGGCCCGCTTCGCCGAGCGCTTTGCCGGCCGGTCGATCGTTTCGCTGCACAGCGGCCTGACGCCCGCACAGCGGCTGCGCCACTGGCTCTCAGCGCACCTCGGCAGTGCCGACCTCGTGCTCGGCACCCGGCTGGCGGTTTTCGCTTCGATGCCGCGCTTGGGCCTGATCGTCGTCGACGAGGAGCACGACCCGTCGTACAAGCAGCAGGAGGGCGCGCGCTATTCGGCACGCGACCTGGCTGTCTACCGCGGCCGTCTCGAGTCGGTGCCGGTGCTGCTGGGCTCGGCAACGCCGTCGCTCGAAAGCTGGCAGCGGTCGCTGTCCGGGGCCTACCGCGGGTTGTCGATGCCCTCGCGGATCGGCGGTGCCGCAGCACCGGTGCTGCGCCTGGTCGACATGGGCCAGCTGCCGAAAACCCGTGACAGCCCGCTCGCGCCGCGGCTGGTCGAGGCGATCCAGCAGCGCATCGACCGCGGTGAACAGAGCCTGCTGTTCCTCAACCGGCGCGGCTATGCACCGGTGCTGCATTGCCACGACTGTGGCTGGAAGAGCGCCTGCCCGCATTGCAGCGCCTGGCGCGTCTTCCACAAGCAGGGTCGCAGCCTGCGCTGCCACCACTGTGGCTCGGCCGAGCGGGTGCCACGCGCCTGCCCGGACTGCGGCAACCTCGACATCGCGCCGATCGGCCGTGGCACCGAGCGGCTGGAGGAGCAACTCGGCGAGCTGCTGCACGGCCGCGACGGCGCCGCCCTGCGGGTGCTGCGGATCGACGCCGACAGCACGCGCGCCAAGGGCTCGCTCGAGCAAAGCCTGCTCGCCGTCCATGCCGGCGAGGTCGACGTCGTCGTCGGCACGCAGATGATCACCAAGGGCCACGATTTCCGCCGCATCACGCTGGTCGCCGCCGTCAATCCGGACAGCGCGCTCTTCAGCAGCGACTTCCGGGCGCCCGAGCGGCTGTTCGCGCTGCTGATGCAGGCGACCGGCCGTGCCGGACGCAGCGCCGAACACGCCGGCGCCAGCGAGATGTGGGTGCAGACCTGGCATCCGCGCCATCCGCTCTATGCCGCGCTGCGCCAGCACGACTTCGATGCCTTTGCCGAGACGCAGCTGCGCGAACGCGAGATGGCCGGGCTGCCGCCGTTCGCCCACCTGGCACTGCTGCGCGCCGAAGCACGCAGCGCCGCTGCGGCCGCGGGCTTCCTGCAGGCCGCGGCGGAAGCGGCCGCAGGGCTCGTGGCAGCGCCAGCCGTGTCGATCTACCCGCCGGTGCCGATGGCGGTCGCACGGGTCGCGAACGTCGAGCGCATGCAGATGCTGATCGAGTCGCCGTCGCGGCGCGCGTTGCAGCAGTTGCTGGCCGCCTGGCTGCCGGGGCTGCACGAACTGCGCCGGCAGCGCAGCGGCGAGCAGCGCATCCTGCGCTGGGCCATCGACGTCGATCCGCTGGCGATCTGACGCAGCGGCCGGCAGTGGAATACGCCTTGCCTTTCCGCGCCGAATCACCGGAGCCGCGAATGCCGAACGCCAGCCTGCCGAAGCTCGACCCCGACGTGCGTCTGTCCGGCAATGTCGACGACGAGATGCTGAAGGGCTTCCTCAAGGACTACGCCGCGGCCGTGGGCGCCGGCGGGCCGATCCTGGTCGAGATCACGACCATCGGTGGCGATGCCGACGTCGGCCGGCGAATTTCGCTCGAACTGCGCCTCGGCCTCGAGCGCGGCCACGATGTCTGGCTGCTCGGCAAGACGATCGTCTACTCGGCCGGGGTGACCGTGCTTGCCGGGCTGCCGGTCGAGCGGCGCTTCCTCAGCCGCGATGCGGTGCTGCTGATCCACGAGCGGCGCATGGACAAGCCGATGCACATCATCGGGCCGCTGCGGGCCAGTGCGGCACTGGCGCGCGACCTGCTGGCCGAAATCGAGAACGGCCAGCGGCTCGAGCGGGAAGGCTTCGAGCAGCTCGTCGATGGCAGCCGAATCTCGATCGACGAGCTGATGGCGCATGCCATGGCCGGCAACTGGTACCTGCCCGCCGCCGAGGCACTCGACCGCGGGCTGGTCGCCGGCGTGGTCTGAAGGGTCGGCAGCGCGAGACCGTTTCACGCACTGCTAACCTCGGCCCTTTTGCAGCGGAGGACACATGACCACCCCCACCGATCCCAAGGCACTCCACGACGATCCGCCCGCCACCACCAGCGAAGTCGAAGGCCAGCCGTTGAGCTACGAGGGACACCTCGACGAGGCGCTCGAAGAGACCTTTCCCGCCAGCGATCCGATCTCGCCCTCGGCGGCCGAGCATGCGGAAAGCCAGGGTGGCGCCGATTCGGCCCCGCAGGCTGCCGAACGAAGCTCCGAGCCGGATTCGCCGCTGGCCGCCAAGCCGGGCGGCAACCCGTAGTCGTTCAAGGAAGCAGGGCAGGGAACCGTCGCCGGCGCTCTGCCCTGTTGCCCAACTGCCGCAACGCGGTTCTTCAGACTTCGACCATCTCGAAGTCGCTTTTGGCGACGCCGCAGTCGGGGCATTCCCAGTCGGCCGGAATGTCGGCCCATTTCGTACCCGGGGCGATGCCGTCGTCGGGCATCCCGAGCGACTCGTCGTAGACGAAGCCGCAGACGATGCATTGGTAGGTTTTCATACGCTCGCTCCGTTGATTTGAATGGTCGAGGCCGGTGTCGGCTCGTTCTGTAACGGGTTTCAGCCGGGGATGGTAGTTACCCTGGGATCGGCTGTAAATGCAGTCGCTGCAAGCGCCGGAGCAGCGCCGGGCCATCGACTGCAGCCAGCCCTATCATCGCCCGCCCGCCTGGGTTGACCTTGTCTTCCGCACCTGCTTGCCTGAACACCGCCCAGATGGAGGCGGTGCACCACCTCGAAGGCCCGTGCCTGGTTCTTGCCGGCGCCGGCTCGGGCAAGACGCGCGTCATCGTGCACAAGATCGCCCGCCTGCTGCAGGCCGGCTACGCCCCCAGGCAGGTGGCGGCGATCACCTTCACCAACAAGGCTGCGCAGGAAATGCGCGAACGCGCCAAGGCGCTGGTCGGTGGCCGCGCGGCGCAGTCGCTCGTGATCAGTACCTTCCATTCGCTCGGCGTGCGCATCCTGCGCGAGGAGGGCGAGCGCCTCGGGCTCAAGCCGCGCTTCAGCATTCTCGACAGCGACGATGTGCTGGCGATCCTCAAGGACGCCGGCGGCAGCAGCGACATCGCCCAGGCGCGTCGCTGGCAGTGGACCATCAGCCTGTGGAAGAACCAGGGCCTGTCGAGCGACGGTGCCGATGCGGCTGCGCAGGACGACGACGAGCGCGTCGCGGCGCGGGTGATGCGCCTCTACGAGGAACGGCTCACCGCGTACCAGGCGGTCGACTTCGACGATTTGATCAGCCTGCCGAAGAAGCTGCTCGAGCGCGACGCCGAGGTGCGCGGCCGCTGGCAGGCGTTGCTGCGCCACATCCTCGTCGACGAGTACCAGGACACCAACGCCATCCAGTACGAGTTGCTGAAGTCGCTGGTCGGCGAACGCGCCGCGTTCACCGCCGTCGGCGACGACGACCAGAGCATCTATGGCTGGCGCGGTGCGACGGTCGACAACCTGCGCCGCCTGCCGCACGACTATCCGCAGCTGAAGGTGATCGCGCTCGAGCAGAACTACCGCTCGACCGGCCGCATCCTCCAGGCGGCGAACGCGGTCATTGGCAACAATCCGAAGCTGTTCGCCAAGAAGCTCTGGAGCGATCTCGGCGAAGGCGAAGCCGTCGAACTGATCGAGTGCGACGGCGAGGAACACGAGGCCGAACGCGCGGTGAGCCGCATCCAGGCAGCGCGCGCCCGCGGCGGCGAGGTGAAGTTCAGCGATTTCGCCGTGCTCTACCGCGCCAACCACCAGTCGCGGGTCTTCGAAAAGGCGTTGCGCAAGGCCGAGATTCCCTACCGGGTCTCGGGTGGGCAGAGCTTTTTCGACCGCGCCGAGATCAAGGACCTGTGCAGCTGGCTGCGGCTGCTGGTCAACCACGACGACGATCCGGCCATGCTGCGCGCGGTGACCAGCCCGAAGCGCGGCATCGGCCATCAGACGCTCGGCACGCTCGGCGAATTTGCCGGCAAATGGAAGGTCAGCCTCTACGAGGCGCTGTTTGCCGAAAGCCTCGGCGCGCTGCTCGGCGCGCGGGCGCTGGGATCGCTGCACGAGTTCGGCCGCTACGTCAACGACCTCGAATACCGCGCGCGCCACACCACCGGCGCCGAGGATGCCAAGGCCCTGCTGCTCGGCTGGCTGAAGGACATCGGCTACGAACAGCACCTGCTGGACAGCGACGACAGCCCCAAGCTGGCCGCCGCGCGCTGGGCCAACGTGCTCGACTTCGTCGACTGGATCGCCAGGCGCTGCGGCGGCGCGATCGAAAACGACGGCAGCAGCGCCGTCGTGACCGAGCGCAAGAGTGTGCTCGACGTGGCGCAGACGATTTCGGTGATCGTCAGCCTGGCCGAGCGCAGCGACGAGCAGGACCTGGTGACGCTGAGCACGCTGCACGCGGCGAAGGGCCTCGAATGGGCGCATGTGCTGCTGGCCGGCGTGAACGAGGGCCTGCTGCCTTTTCGCAGCGAAGACGACGAGATGACGCCCGAGCGTCTCGAGGAGGAGCGGCGGCTGATGTACGTCGGCATCACCCGCGCCCGCCGCAGCCTGGTCGTCAGCACCTTGCGGCGGCGCAAGCGCGGCCGCGACACGGTGGTCGGCGTGCCGAGCCGCTTCATTGCCGAGATGAAGCTCGCCGAAGCCGGCCCGCGCGGCGACCCGCGCGAAAAGCTCAAGGCACTGCGCGACGCAGCCGCCCTGCGAGCGGCCAGGCAGGTCGAGCCGAGCGGCAATGGCTGAGCGTCGTGCTGCGATGGCGCGTGCGGATGGGCCGGAACCTGAGACCGCCACTGCACAGGTCGTGTTCTCGGCGTCTTTCAGTTTCGACCGGGCGCCCGCACGGCGCTTGCTGTTCGGGTGCGCTGAGCCGTTCCTCTCACTCCCGAAAGCGACCTTTTGAAGAACCTCAAGAACTTGCGTGGTGGCTTGCATCCGGTGGCCCGGAATGCGGCGTCGACCGACGACGGCGGCGGTGTCGCCGAAACCATCCGCCGCGCGCTTGCCTCGGCAGGCATCGATGCCACCGGCCCGCTGAAGGAGGTCAACCGAACGATCGAGCAGGCGCTGGCGTCCGTCGGCATCGGCGGCGCTGGCACGCCGGCAGACCGCAGCGCCGACACGGTCGACGTGGAAGCCCACGAGGTACCAGCGCCACGGCACGGACCCCAGAGCCCCCAGGCAGCCCAGGCGGCTGCAGACATCGGCGAACCCGCAGGGCCGTTTTTCGACGCACACCTTCAGCAACGACGCAGGCTCGCGCAGCTACAGGCTCTACGTTCCCGCAGGCCAGGCCGCATCGCGGCACGCGCCCGTCCCGCTGGTCGTGATGCTGCACGGCTGCACCCAGACGGCCGACGATTTCGCCACCGGAACGCAGATGGACGCGCTGGCCGACGAACATGGTTTTCTGGTCGTCTACCCGGAGCAGTCGGCAAACGCCAACGGTTCGCACTGCTGGAACTGGTTTCGCGCCGAAGACCAGTTGCGCGACGCCGGCGAGCCCTCGCTGATCGCCGGCATCACCCGGGAAGTGGCCGCGGCGCATGCCGTCGACCCCGGCCGCATCTTCGTCGGCGGACTTTCGGCCGGCGCTTCGATGGCGGTGATCCTGGGCGTCACCTATCCCGATCTCTACGCCGCGGTCGGCGCGCACTCCGGCCTGCCCTACGCCGCCGCCCACGACATGGGCTCGGCCTTTGCGGCCATGCAGAGCGGATTGCCGGCGACTCCCGTGCACACGTGGCCGCACGCACCGGATGCGACGGGCCATGATTCCAATGCCCTGACGGTGCCGACGATCGTCTTTCACGGCGATCACGACCAGACGGTTGCCGTGCGCAACGGCGAACAGATCGTCGAGCAGGCGACCCTCGGCCGCGACCTGGAAGCCGTGGTCGAGCAGGGCGGATCGCGCGACCGGCATTTCAGCCGCACCGTCTACCGCGAGCGCAGCGGCCGCAATGTGGTCGAGCACTGGGTGATTCGGGGCGCCGGTCACACCTGGTCGGGCGGCAATCCCCGCGGCTCGTTTACCGATGCCAGCGGGCCCGACGCATCGGCGGAGATGATCCGCTTCTTCCTCGCCCAGCCGAGCGCGCCGACGCGGTAGCAGCGGCAACCACACGTCCGGGGGCGTTGCGACCCGGCACAAAACCGGCCCCCGGGCGCGCGTGGCAAGCGGCTTGCTGCGGGTCGGACGGCCCGGCCCGCCATTTGGCGATCGACCGGCTGCCCGCTGTGCACGGAAGAACCACGATGACCACGATATTGATCGTCGACGACCGCGAGGAAAACCGCACGGTACTCGACGCCATCCTCAGCGCCCCGGGGCGGCGGCTGCTGTCGGCCGAGGGTGGGCAGGAAGCGCTGGCGGTGGTGCGCAGCGAGCGGCCGGACCTGGTTATCGCCGATGTGCAGATGCCCGGGATGGACGGCTACCAGTTCGTTCGCGCCATGCGCTCCGAGCCGCGAATCGCCTCGACGCGTGTGATCTTCCTGTCGGCGAAGTACGGCGACGCAGAGGCTCGCCGGCTCGCCAAGGCGTGTGGCGTCAGCCGCTTCTTCTCCAAGCCGGTCGAGCCGCAATTGTTGCTCGACGAGGTCGAGGCGGTGCTGAAGGAGAAGCCTGAAGCACTCGAGGCGCTGCCGACGCCCGGCCCCGAGCTGGCCGAGCGGCATGTGCGCCTGGTGACCGACAAGCTGCACGAGCATGTCCGCAGCCTCGAAGACCTGAATCGCCATCTCGAGCAGCGCGTGATCGAGCGCACCTTGCAGCTGGAGGCGGCAAAGGCCCAGCTCGAAGGCGAGGTCGCCCGGCGGCGCCAGGTCGAAGAGGCGCTGCGCCAGGCCAACCTGCGCCTCAGCGAGGACGCGATGCGCGACGCGCTGACCGGGCTCTACAACCGGCGCTACCTCGCCGAGACGCTCGAGCGCGAGTTCAGCCGCGCCCAGCGCGTCGCTGCGCCGATCGGCGTGCTGATGATCGACCTCGACCATTTCAAGCGCATCAACGACACCTTCGGCCACGCCGCCGGTGACGCGGTGCTGGTCAGCGTGGCCAACTGCATCCAGTCGCTGGCGCGCACCGAGGACATCCCGTGCCGCTATGGCGGCGAGGAATTCGTGCTGGTGATGACCAATGCCCGCGAGCCGATCGTGCAGCAGCGCGCCGAGGCGCTGCGCCAGGCCATCGAGCACCTCGACCTGGGCAGCGCCGCCGCGCCGGGCCTCGGTCCGGTCACGGCGTCGATCGGGCTGGCGCTGTACCCCCAGCACGGCGCCAATGGCAACGACGTGCTGCAGGCGGCCGACGCGGCCGTCTACCGCGCCAAGGCGCAGGGCCGCAACCGCGTGGTGGCGGCCACCGCACCGCTGAGCCTGACGCCGCAGATTGCCTGACGGGGCGGGGGTAATTCCCCGCCGCCTGGCGCCGCCTGCCACTCGACAATCACTGCTGCAGGCCGTCGCCGAGGGCCTGCTTCGGGAGCAGGCATGAATGCAAGGGAATCGACGGCGCAGCGGCTCGGCACCACCGCCCGTGCGGACGTGGTCCGCGAAAAGGTCGGCGCGGCCGACTGGGCGCTGCGCGTCGACTGCCGGCACGACCGCCGCGCCCCTTCGTTCTGCGACTGAGCGCATGTCGTCGTCGACCCGTGCTCGGCCTGCTCGTCTCCGATGTCGTTGCGCAGAGCGACGGAGAACGGCTTCTCGCGGCTGCCGGCGGGCCGGCGGAACTCGCAGTGGTGCGGGTCGGCGAGCCGCTGCCCCAATCGACGCTCGACCGCGTCGCGCATGCGCTGCTGTCGGTCGACGTGATCGGCCTGTCGAGCAAGTCGGTCCACGGCCCCGAACTCGAAAGCTTTCTCGAGGCGCTGCGTGCCTGCCCACGGCTGCGCTGGCTGCAGGTGCCCTCGGCCGGCATGGACCGACCCTTCTACGCCGAGTTTCGCGACCGCGGCGTGCGGCTGACCAGCGCAGCCGGTGCCAACGCCAGCGCCGTGGCGCAAAGCGCGCTGGCCGGCATCCTGGCCCTCGCACGCGGCGTTCCGCAGTGGCTCGACGCCCAGCGCGCGCGGCGCTGGCAGCCGCTGCGCGGACCGCTGATGCCGCAGCAGCTCGACGGCCAGCGCGCGGTCGTCGTCGGCATGGGCCCGATCGGCCTGGACATCGGCCGCTTCCTCGACGTGCTCGGCCTGCGGGTGAGCGGCGTGCGCCGGTCTCCGGCGGCAGCGCCCGGCTTCGAGCGGGTGGTCGGTTTCGACCAGCTGGACGCGGTCGCCGCCGACGCCGACTGGCTGATCCTCGCCTGCCCGCTGACCGAGCGGACCCGCGGCCTGGTCGATGCCCGCCTCCTGGCCCGCCTGCCGGCCGGCGCGCGGCTGGTCAACGTCGCGCGCGGCGAGATCGTCGACGAGCCGGCGCTGGTCGACGCCTTGCGCGCCGGTGCGCTCGGCGGCGCGTACCTCGACGTCTTCGCGACCGAGCCGCTGCCCGAAGGCTCGCCGCTCTGGTCGCTGCCGGGCGTGCTGATCTCGGCGCACAGCGCCGGCAATTCGACCGGCCACCAGCGCAACCTGATCGAGCTGTTCCGCAGCAACCTGCAGCGGATCGCCGCCGGTCAGCCACTGATCAACGAGTGGCGCGTCGAGGGTTGAGATTGCCCACTGCCTCGATGCCCATGCAGATCGTCTTTCTCGACCGGGCCACGCTACCGGAGGCGCTGCCGGTACCCCATGGGCGCCACGCCTGGCACGACCATGCCCACACCGCTCCCGAGCAGGTCGTCGAGCGCGCGCGAAGCGCCGACGTGCTGATCACCAACAAGGTGCCGTTGACCGCGGGCATGCTTCGAGAACTGCCGAAGCTGCGCTTGGTTGCCGTCTGCGCGACCGGGATGGACCATGTCGACCTCGCCGCGTGCGCCGAGCGCGGAATCGCGGTCCGCAACTGCCCCGACTATTCGGCGCAGAGCGTCGCCGAGCATGCCATCGCGCTGATGCTGGCGCTTCGTCGCAACCTCTTCGCCTATCGCGAAGCGGTCCATGCGGGACGGTGGAGCGACTCGCCCTCGTTCTACGGCGCCTGGTTTCCGGTCGCTGATCTGCACGGACAGACACTCGGACTCTTCGGTGCCGGGTCGATCGGCCGGCGCACGGCCGAGCTGGCGGCAGCGTTCGGGATGCGCGTGCGGTGGGGCGAGCGCCGTGGCGCTTCGAGCCTGCGCACCGGCTACACCGCGTTCGACGAGCTGCTGCGAACCAGCGACGTGATTTCGCTGCACTGCCCGCTGACCGAGGAGACGCGCGGGCTGATCGGTGCCGAAGCGCTGGCGTTGATGAAGCCCGATGCGCTGCTCGTCAACACCGGGCGCGGCGGCCTCGTCGACGAAGGGGCGCTTCTGGACGCCTTGCTCGCGCGGCGCATCGGTGGCGCTGCGCTCGACGTGCTTGCGGCCGAGCCGCCGGCAGCCGACCATCCGCTGTTGCGGCAGTCGCTGCCGAACCTCGTCGTGACGCCGCATGTCGCCTGGAGGACGCCGCTCGCGAGGCAGCGGCTCGGGGAGCAACTGGTCGCGGCAATCGACGACTTCCTGGGCGGGGACGTGGTGCGATGAAACCTGCGCGGCCCCGCATCGTTCTGACCGACGCCATCGCTTCCGAAGCGGCTGCCATGCTTGCCGAGCAAGCCGATGTCGCCCTGCTCGGCGACCCGGGAGCCGAGGACCTGCCGGGCGCCATCCGCAACGCCGATGCGCTGATCGTTCGCCGGCAGTTGCCCGCCGACCTGTTCGAGCAGCCGAATTCGCTTCGCGTGGTGGTGCGCCACGGCGTCGGGCTCGACTTCATTCCAGTCGATCGCGCGACCGCCGCGGGCATCGTGGTCGCCAACACGCCTTCGGTCAATGCCAACGCGGTCGCCGAGTACGTGCTTGCCGCGATGCTCGCGCAAAGCCGTCGACTTGCCGAGTACGACCACGCCGTCCGCGCCGGCGACTGGCAGGTGCGGCTGCAGGCCGGCCGGCGCACCTTCGATCTGCGCAGCCGCAGCGTCGGCATCGTCGGCTTCGGCGCGATCGGCCGGCGCGTCGCCGAACTCTGCGGCGCCGTGGGCATGCGTGTCGCCGCCTGCACGCGCACCGCGTCGAGCCTGCCACCCGACGTTGCGTCACTGCTCACTCGACACGTTGTTCGAATCGAGCGACTTCGTCGTCCTTGCGTGCCCGCTCACTCCGGCCACGCGGGGAATGGTCGATGCGCGGGTCCTCGCGCATGCGCGAGCCGGGCGCGACGCTGATCAACGTGGCGCGCGGGCCGGTCGTCGTGGAGGCCGATCTCGTCGAAGCCCTGCAATCGGGGAAGCTGGGCGGCGCGGTGCTCGACGTCCATGCCACCCAGCCGTTGCCGGCAACGAGCGCGCTGCGCAACTGCCCGAATGTCGTCCTGACGCCGCATCTCGCGGGCATCACCGCCGATTCCGAGCGTGCGATGGGTCTGATGGCGGTTGCAAGCGCGCTTGCGCTGCTGCGCGGCGAAAGGATCGTCAACGTCGTCAACCCCGAGGTCTACACCGCCAACCGAGGCTCCTTATGAAGATCACCCGCATCACCGCCATCCCGCTCTCGCACAAGCTGCCCGAGGGCAAGACCGTCACGATGGGAATCGGCAGCACCCTCAAGCGCGACGCGATCGTCGTGCGCGTCGAGACCGACGAAGGCATCACCGGCTATGGCGAGGCGCATCCCGGTCGCAGCCCGGGTGCGATCGTCAGCCTGATCCACAACACGCTGGCGCCGCTGATCGCCGGAATGGATGCGCACGACGTCGTCGGCGCCTGGAACCGCATTCACCGCATGCAGTTCTCGAGCCACGGCCTGGGCGCCGGCGCGGTGCTTGCGACCTCGGGCATCGACATGGCGCTGTGGGACATCCGCGGCAAGGCGCTGGGCCTGCCGCTCTACAAGCTGCTCGGCGGCAGCAAGCGGCGGATTCCGGCCTACGCCGGCGGCATCGCGCTCGGCTTCCAGCCGAAGGAGTCGCTCGCCGACGAAGCGCAGGAATATGTTTCGCGAGGCTACCGCGCGGTCAAGCTGCGCCTGGGCGACAGCGCCAAGGCCGACATCGAGCGGGTGCTGCATGTTCGCCAGGCGCTCGGCGACGACGTCGACATCCTTACCGACGCCAACACGGCCTACACGATCGCCGACGTGCGCCGGGTGATGCCGGTGCTCGCCGACATCCGCGCCGGCTGGCTCGAGGAGCCGTTCGCCTGCAACGATTTCGCCTCGTACCGCGCTGCGGCGGCGATCACGCCGCTGGTGCCGATCGCTGCCGGCGAGAACCACTTCGGCCGCTTCGAATTCGCCCAGCTGCTCGAGGCCGGTGCGGTGCAGATCTGGCAGCCCGACCTGTCGAAGAGCGGCGGCATCACCGAGGCGGTGCGGATTGCCGCGATCGCGTCGGCCTGGCGGATTCCGCTCAATGCCCACAGCTCGGCGACCGGCCTCAACCACGCGGCGACGCTGCACTTCCTGGCGGCGACCGAGAACGCCGGCTACTTCGAGGCCGACGTGTCGAAGTTCAACCCGATGCGCGACATGTTCGGCCGGACCTTCGAGATCGGCGAAGACGGTTGCGTCGAGCCGCCCGATAAGCCGGGCATCGGCATCGAAGTCGACGAAAAGGTGTTCGAGCAATACCCGCCCATCGATGGCCCGGGTTACGTCGTCAAGTTCTGATTTCCTTCATTCCAACAACCCGAGACCGCATGAAAAACATTCGAAGCTGGCTGGGCGGCGCAGCCGCCGTTCTCGCCCTGTTTGCGAGCCTCACCGCCGCTGCGCAGGATTACCCGACGCAGCCGATCCGCATCGTCGTGCCCTATCCGCCCGGTGGCTTCAACGACACGCTCGGCGCGGAAGGTCGCCGACCATCTCGGCAAGAGCTGGAAGCAATCGGTCGTGGTCGAGAACCGCGCCGGCGGCAACACGGTGATCGGCAACACGGTGGTGGCCAAGGCACCGCCCGACGGCTACACGCTGCTCGTCACGCCGCTGCCGTTCTCGGCACTGCCCGCGCTGTATGGTGGCAAGCTGCCTTACGACGCGCGCAAGGACTTCACCCCCGTGATCTGGGCCGGCAGCACGCAGAACGCGCTCGTCGTCCGCAACGATCTGCCGTTCAACAGCGTGCGCGAGCTGCTCGACCACGCACGGGCCAACCCGAGCAAGCTCAACTACGGGTCGACCGGGTCGGGCTCGTCGAACCACCTCTCGATGGAGCTGTTCCAGCGCATGGCGAACGTCAAGCTGACGCACATTCCCTACAAGGGCAGCGCGCCCGCGGTGATGGCGATGCTGAGCGGCGAGATCGATGCGCTGTTCGACAACGTGCCGAATGTCATCCAGCAGATCAGGGCCGGCAAGCTGAAGGCGATCGGCGTCTCGGGTTCGAGCCGCTCGGCGCTGCTGCCCGACGTGCCGACCGTCGCCGAGTCCGGCGTTCCCGGCTTCGAAGTCAACGTCTGGTTCGGCCTGCAGGCGCCTGCGGGAACACCGCAGCCGATCATTCAGAAGCTCAACGCCGAGATCGCCAAGATGCTGCGCGAGCCGGAGACGGTGAAGCTGTTCCGCGAGCAGGGCGTCGAGGTGGTCGCCAGCACGCCCGCGCGTTTTGCCGAATTGCTCGACACGGAGATTCCGAAGTGGAGCGCGGTCGTCAAGGACGCAAACGTCAAGATCGAGTGAGGCCGTCCGGGACGGGAGACCGGGTCCGCGCTCGAGGCGCCCGACCCGGCTGAATTGCCAGGCGAGCCCGACCTCGAGGCGTTCTCCGCAACGTCGAACTACTGCGCGAACAGCGCCTGCAGCTCCTTCTGTCCACTGATGCCGTTCTGCAGCGCCAGCATCAGCAGGATTCGCGCTTTCGGCGGCTTCAGGTCGTCGGCCATCACCGCGCCGGCGTCGAACACGGTCTTGCCGCCGCCCTCGAAGCCGTAGCTCGCCATCACCCGGCCGTTGTGCACCCGGGTCGAGACGACCACCGGCACGTTCTTCGACAGCGCGTACTTCACCGCCGCGAACATCGGCTGGTTCATGTTGCCCATGCCGAGCGCCTGGACGACGATGCCCTTGGCGCCGCGATCGACCGCCGAGCGCAGCGCCTGGCCATCGGCGCCGCCGTACATGGCGACGATCTCGACCTCGGGCATCTTCTCGGTGCGGATCGGGAAGTGCATGCGCCGCAGCGGAATGTTTCCGTAGATCACCTTGTCGGGCCAGACCTCGCCGAGAAAGCCGGCATCGCCCGACTTGAAGGTCTCGACGTTGGCGGTGTGCGTCTTGGTGACGTAGCGGGCGGCGTTGATCTGGTTGTTCATCGCCAGCATCGCGCCCTTGCTCCGCGACTGCGGATCGACGGCGATCCGTACCGCGTTGAGCAGGTTGCGCGGGCCGTCGAAATCGGAAGACGAGGCGTTGCGCTGCGCACCGATCAGCACCACCGGCTTGTCCGAGCGCACGGTGAGGTCGAGCCAGTAGGCGGTTTCCTCGAGCGTGTCGGTGCCGTGCGAAACGATCACGCCGGCGACTTCGGGCCGGTCGAGCGCAGTCTGCACCGTCTTCGTCAGCGCGACCCAGCGCGGCGGGTCCATGTAGTCGGACGGCACGTTCGAGACGTTCTCGACCTCGATCGAGGCGAAATTGGCCACGTCCGGGACGGTCGCCAGCAAGTCGTCGCCCGAAATCGCCGGCACCGGCGCCTTCTTCACCGGATCGATCTTCATCGCGATCGTGCCGCCAGTGGCGATGAACTTGACGACGGGCTTGGTCTGGGCGGCAGCAGGCATGGCGGCAAAGCAGGCGAAGGCCAGCGTGAAGGCGGGGAGCATTCTCATGGGGAGGTTCGGCAGGGGCGGACCGGGATCATAGAGCGCCCGCCGCTGTCATTTTTCCGATGCGACGGCGCCAGCGCTAAGCTCCGCCCCTTTCCTGCCGACGATGCCGCTGCAACCCTTGCGCCAACCGACCCGCCCGATGCGCTGCGCGCTGGTGGCGTGGTTGGCGTTCGTGCTGGTGGCGGTGAACCTGCTCGGCACCGTGCACCGGGTCGCCCATGCGGGCAATTTCGGGCTGCTCGGCGCCTCGAGCGGTGAGCAGCGGATTCGTGGCGTCGAGCGCAGTCTCTTCGATGCGCATTCCGACCTCGGCAGCTGTGAGCGCTACGACCAGCTCAGCGTGGGTGCGGCGCTTCCATGTGTCGCCAGCACGCCGGTCCTGCCGGCGCCGCAGCGGCACTTTGCGCCGCTGGTCGAGCGCGCCGCGCCGACGCTACGGCGCGCCGCGGCGCAAGCCCGCGGGCCTCCACTCGCGGTCTGAGCACCCTGGCGCGGCCCGGCCGCGCCACCGACCGGGCGCCTGCGCCCCGAACTCAGACCAAAAACGCCGTGTGCTGCCTGTGCACGGCGACGGAGCATCCTCCATGACCGACCGATTCCCTCGCGCGCCGTTGCGCGCCGCGCTGCCTGCATTCCTGTCGACGCTCACTGCCGGCGCGCTGGCGCAGACGGGCCCTGCGTCGCCCGCCACCCTCGCTCCGGTCGTCGTCATCGGCAACCCCCTGGCGAGCCGGGACATGGCCGCGCCCGTCAGCGTGCTTTCGGGCGAAGGCCTGCTGCTGCGCCGCGGCAGCACGCTCGGCGAAACACTCGACGGCTTGCCCGGTGTCTCGTCGACACGCTTCGGCCCGAACTCGAGCCGGCCGGTCATCCGCGGCCTGGACGGCGAGCGGGTGCGCATGCTGGAAAACGCCGGCGGCTCGATCGACGCCTCGAGCCTCAGCTTCGACCATGCCGTGCCGATCGATCCGCTGATCGTCGAGCGCATCGAGGTGCTGCGCGGGCCGGGTGCGCTGCAGTACGGCGGCAGCGCCATCGGCGGCGCTGTCAACGCCATCGACAACCGCATCCCGAAGGAGCGGCTGGAAGCGCCGACCGGCAGCGCCGAAGTGCGGCTCGGTGGCGCAGCGGGCGAGCGCGCAGGCGCTGCGATCGCCGAAACCGGCAACGGCCGCTTTGCGATACATGCCGATGCCTTCGGCCGCAAGACCTCGAACCTGAACGTGCCGCGTTTCACGCCGGTGGAGGATGGCGTGCCGCTGGCCGAAGCCAGGCGGGTTCGCAATTCGTCCAGCGAAACCCGCGGTGGCGCGCTCGGTGGCTCGCTCTTCTTCGACCGCGGCACTGCCGGCCTTTCGGTCGACACCTACGACAGCGACTACGGCACCGTCGCCGAGCCGGACACCCGGATCCGGATGAAGCGCGACCGGATCGCCACGGCCGGCACGATCAAGCCGCTCACCGGACCGTTCAGCACGGTCCGCGGCCAGTTGAGCGGCACGCGCTACCGGCACCGTGAAGTCGATGGCAGCGGCGCCGTCGGCACGACCTTCGATTCCGTCGGTGGTGAGGCGCGCATCGAGGCCGAACACCGGCCGCTCGGCCGGCTGAAGGGGTTGATCGGCATGCAGGCCGAGGATGTCGACTTCTCTGCACTCGGCGCCGAAGCCTTCGTGCCGAGCACCCAAACCCGGCGCCAGGCCGTTTTCGCGGTCGAGGAGCTCGGCTGGGCCGGCGGCACGCTGACCGGCGGCGTGCGCATCGAGCGGGCGCGCATCCGCTCGGCCGGCGACAGCGATCCCGCAGCACCGAAGTTCGGCGTGGCGACCGGGCGGCGTTTCGCACCGCGCAGCGTGTCGCTCGGCAACGCCTTCTCGCTGACGCCGCAATGGACGCTGAGCGGCTCGCTCGGCGCCACCGAACGTGCCCCAGCCGCATTCGAGTTGTTCGCCAACGGCATGCATGCCGCAACCGGGACCTACGAGCGCGGCGAGCCGACGCTGCAGGTCGAGCGCGGCCGCAATCTCGACCTCGGCCTGCAATGGAAGGCCGGGCCGAACCGGCTGCGCATCGGGGGCTTTGCCAGCCGCTATTCGCGCTTCATCTCACTGCAGGCGAGCGGCAACACGGTCGACCAGTCGGGCACGGTGGTCGCGGCCGGAACCGCCGGCAGCGCGCCCGAATACGTCTTCCGGCCCGTTCGCGCACGTCTGCAGGGCATCGAGATCGACGGCGCCTGGCGGCTGTTGCACGGGCCGACGACGGTCGACGCCTCCGGCAAGCTCGACCTCACCCGCGCGACGAACGCCACCACCGGCGAGCCGCTGCCGCGGATCGCGCCGCTGCGGTTGACGCTCGGCGCGGACGCAACCCACGGCGCATGGCGCGGCCGCGTCGAGGTCGACGCCTCGGCCCGGCAGGGCAGGGTGCCGGCGACCGACGTTCCGACCGCCGGCTTTGCAATCGTCAACCTGGCGCTGACGCGCAAGGCCTCGATCGGCGGTGCCGACGCGCTTTGGTTCGCCAAGCTCGACAATGCCACCGACAAGCTGGCACGCAGTGCATCGACGATACGGAGCGTGCGCGAGCTTTCGCCGCTGCCCGCCCGCGCACTGATGGCGGGCCTGCGGGTGAGTTTCTAGGCCGGCGGAGGATCGAACCCTGGGTTGGCCCTCTGGCAACTTGTCTCCCGGTCGTGAATACTCGGCGGCTGTAATTTCTCGCCCCGCCCGGCCGACGGTGCTGCAATGGCCAGCGCGGGCGACGTGACCCCGGCCCCTTAAGGAGACAACAATGAAGACGATGATTCGCGGTGCCAGCCTGGCGCTGGCCTCGACATTTGCCGCTGCTGCCATGGCACAGCCTGCTGCCCCGGCCGCTGCGCCCGCGCCAGCCGCCCCGCCGGCGTGGAAACAGGGCATGTCGCCCGAGCTCGCGCAGTCGCCGCTGCATCCTTTCGCGCCCCACCTGACCGGTCGTCCGGCGAGCGAGCTGCCGCTCGACAAGCTCAAGGTTCCGCCGGGCTTCAAGGTCGAAGTGTGGGCCGAAGGCGTGCCCGAAGGGCGCTCGATGACCCTCGGCGACAAGGGCACCGTCTTTGTCGGCAACCGCAACCTCAGCAATGTCTATGCGATCGTCGACCGCGGCGGCAAGCGCGAGGTCAAGACGATTCTGAAAGGCCTCAATGCGCCCAACGGTGTTGCCTTCGACAAGGGCACGCTGTTTGTGGCCGAGCGCCACCGCATCACCCGCTACGACGGCATCGAGGAGCGGCTCGACCAGCCGCCCGAGGCCAAGGTCGTGATCGACGATCTCGACCCGACGAAGCAGCCGGGCCACTTCTGGAAATACCTGGTCGCCGGGCCCGACGGCAAGCTCTACTTCAACGTCGGCTCGCCGCAGAACATCACCATGCCGACCGCCATGGAAGCGGCCATCCTGCGCGTCGATCCGAAGTCCGGAACGCTCGAGAATGTCGCCCTCGGGGTGCGCAACAGCGTCGGCATGACGTTCCATCCGCGCACACGCCAGCTCTGGTTCACCGACCATGCGCGCGACTGGCTCGGCGACGACCTGCCGGCCGACGAGCTCAACGTGCTGACGCAGAAGGGCGAGCATTTCGGCTTCCCGTATTGCCATCAGGGCGACTTCGTCGACCCGCAGTTCGGCAAGAACCGCAACTGCGCCGAGTTCACCCCGCCGAAGCTGAAGCTCGGCGGCCATGTGGCGCCGATGGGCCTGCGCTTCTACACCGGCAAGATGTTCCCCAAGGAATACGCCGAAAGCATGTTCATCGCCCAGCATGGCTCGTGGAACCGCAGCGTCAAGCAGGGCTACAACGTGGTGCGGGTCAGCTTCGATGCCAAGGGGAAGCCGAAGTCGCAGCCCTTCCTCGAAGGGTTCCTGACCGACGAGAAGGGCGACCCGCCGATGTGGGGCCGGCCGGCCGACGTATTGCAGATGCCCGACGGCGCGCTGCTCGTCTCCGACGACTACAACGGCGTCATCTACCGCGTGAGCTACGCCCGGTGAAGCAGCGGCTCGCGCGCACCGCGCTCGCGGCAACCGTTGCCGCGCTGGCGGCGGCGTTCGGGCTGCCCGCCGTCGCGGGCGTCGAGGAGGGCCGGGTCAAGGCCGAGGTCTGCGTTGCCTGCCATGGCGCCGGGGGCAACTCGACCAACCCGGCGTTTCCGTCGCTTGCTGCGCAGCCCCGGCAGTTCATTGTTTCGTCGCTTTTCCAGTTCCGCGAGGGCAAGCGAAAGCACGAAATCATGACGCCCATCGCTGCCGGCCTGAGCAACGCCGACCTGAACGACCTCGCCGCCTACTTCTCGTCGCAGAAGTTGCTCGCGACCGGCCACAGCGCGCCGCCGGCGGCGGCCGAAGCCGGGCCGCGCCTGTCGGCGCAGAACAACTGCACCGCGTGTCACGCCGCCAACCTGATGGGGCAGCAGCACATTCCGCGCATCGCCGGGCAGCAGCCGGAATACCTGCGCGACCAGCTGCGCCAGTTCAAGGCGTCGACCCGTGCCGACATGGACGGTGTGATGACCTCGGCAGCGCAGGCGCTGTCGCTGCAGGACATCGACCTGCTGGTCGACTACCTGGCCGGTTTGCCGCCGCCGCGCTGAAGCGCGGCCGCCGCGCTTTTGCGTTCGTGCAGCGCGAGCGCCTGGTCGATCACCAGCGAGAGCAGGATGCCCAGGCACGCCGCCGCGAGCACGTCGCTCGGCCAGTGGACGCCGAGCACCATCCGCGACAAGCCCATCACGGCGAGCCACAGCAGCGCGGCTGCACGCGCGGGCACACGCCAACGCGGCTGCAGCCGGCCAATGCAGAGCGCCGCCGCCGTCGCCACCGCACTGGTGACGAGCGTATGGCCGCTGGGGAAGCTCGATCCCCAGTACCAGTCGGTCTGCCAGAGCTGTGGCCGCTGGCGGCCGATGGCTGTCTTCAGCGTCGCCATCAGCGCCGCGGCGCCATATCCTGAAAGCACCAGCTGCCAGGCTTCGCGGCGCCGCTCGGCCACCGCGAGCACGACCGCGGCCAGGGTGACCAGCGGCAGCAGCACCTTCGACGTGCCGCAGTTGGTCACTGCCTGGAAAAAGCCGACGGTTTCGGCGGGAGCATGCCGGTGCAGGAACCACAGGATCGCCTGGTCGAGCGGCCCGGCCGGCTTGCCCAGCACCTCCTCGGCAACTTGGGCCGCCGTGGCGGCAAGCCCGATCAGCAGCCAGACCAGCAGCCGACGCTCGGCCAGAGGGGTCGACCAGCCCGGCCGCCAGCGCCGTGAACCCAACGTCAGCGCAAAGTAGATGGCAGCGACGACCAGCGCGAGTTCGGCAGCATGGCGAACAAGATCGAAGACCATCGTGGTTGGCCGGTGAGGCGGTCGGCGCTCGAGCGGTTCCGGGGGTCGGATGATGCCCTGACGCCCTGGGGTCGGCTGCCGAAGCGACGTGGCCTTGCCCCGACCGTGAAGCGGGTCGGGACCGACACCCGCGCAGCGCGGCCCCTGCGCCTCAGAAAGCGAGTGCCATCGACAGCCGGAACGAGCGCGACTCGATCGGGTGGAAGTGGATGTCCGGCACGCCTGCGGCAGCTTCTCCCGGCAGGCGCGAGGCGTAGTAATAGTCGATTGCCGACGCCTTGCGGTTGGTGAGGTTGAAGCCTTCGAGCGCCAGCTGCACCTTGGGCGTGACCTTGTAGCCGAGGCGGCCGTTCAGCGTGGCGGTGGCTTTCGAGCGCACCGTGTTGTCCTCGGTCAGCGGCCGCGGCCCGAACCAGCGCAACTGCATCGCGCCCGACCAGGGCCCGATCGCGTCGACCGCGAGAGCCAGCGAGGCCACGCCTTCGACGGCACCCGGAATGCGCTGGCCCTCGGGCGCGGTGTCGCGAAAGCGTGCCCGGGCAAACGCCAAGTCGGCGTCGACCGTCAGCCATTCGCCGAGTCGGTAGTAATTGGCCAGCTCGAAGCCCATTCGCCGGCTCGGCCTGCCGGCCTCGGTGGTGCCGGCATCGCCGACGAAAACCAGTTCCGACGCCTGGTCGAGGCCGTAGACCGCAAGGGAGGTCTGCAGCCCTGGCAGCGGCGAGGTTCGCACGCCGAACTCGAGGCCCTTCGATCGCGGCAACGGCGTCACTCGTTGTGCCGGATCGCCGGTCTTCGGGT
This sequence comes from uncultured beta proteobacterium, assembly GCA_963826695.1. Classification (GTDB taxonomy): domain Bacteria; phylum Pseudomonadota; class Gammaproteobacteria; order Burkholderiales; family Burkholderiaceae_C; genus CAWGXZ01. Next base: position 261,692 of record CAWGXZ010000001.1, on the reverse strand, counting down.
CGACGGTGATCACCGTCCCGCGGGCGTCGTTGCTGTGGAAGCCGCTGCCCATGTTGACGTAGAACTCGGTCGCTGCCCAAGGACCGAAGATCAGGTTGAGCTTCGGGCTGACGATGCTCGCGGTGCGTTTGCCCGAGTTTTCCGGCCGGTCGCTCCGCACATTGAAGCGGTAGCTGTCGACACGGGCGCCGGCCACGGTGCGGAAGCTCGGCGTCCATCGAGTCGCGTTGTCGGCCCAGAGGCCGATGCTGCTCTCGACGATGCGGTCGCTTCGCGTGGTCGAGACGACCGACCGCGCCTGCGTACTTTGCAGGGCGTTGTGAATGTTGTCGTTCTGCAGCTGCACGCCGACCTGGTTCTCGACCTTCCGTCCGAAGGCGCTGGCCGTCCAGCTGTGGCGCGCGTTCACGGCCGTCATCGTCCGCCGGTCGGGTTGGGCGAATTGATCGCCCCGCACGGGGTCGTCGAGGAAGTAGCTGAAGTTGGAAAAGAGATTCAGCTTCCAGTGCGCCACATAGGCGTTGACCTCGGTCGACGAGTTCTCGCCGCTGCGCCGCCAGCCGCCCGACAGGCTGTAGCGGTGGGCTTCGCCGCCATCGGTGGGATCGATCAGGTCGAAGCGGCCGAGCTGGCCGTTCTGCACCGCGCGCAGCGGTATCTGGTCGGTGGCGTTCCAGCGCGCGCGGTAGCCCATGGCCGTGACGTTCCAGCCGTCGGCCGCGTCGCCCTGCGAATAGCGCAGCACGCCGTTGAGCTTGCGGTAGTCGTCGGGCCGGGTGAAAGGTCCGTCGTTGCGCAGACCTTCGAGCGCGTAGAGCAGCTTGCCCGCAGCGAAAGCCGGTGAATTGGCGAGCAACACCCGGCGGTAGCCGTTCTGCCCGAAGCCGACCTTGGCAATGCCTTGCGGCAGTTCGTCGGCATAGCGGATATCGGCCACGCCGGCCGAGGAGAAGTCGCCCTCGCTCGCGTCGTACGGACCCTTCTTGTAACGCAGGCCGGTTGCCAGCTCCGGGATCAGGAAGTTCAGGTCGGTCCAGCCCTGGCCGTGGCTGTGGCTGCGCTGGTTCACGAGCATGCCGTCGACGCTGGTGCGCAGGTCGGTGCCGTGGTCGAGATTGAAGCCGCGCAGGTAGAACTGGTTGGCCTTGCCCTCGCCGCTGTGCTGGCTGACGATCAGCCCGGGTGCCGCTTCGAGCAGTTCGCCCGGGCGGTAGGCGGTGCGCGCTTCGAGCTGCTTCTGCGTCACGGTGCCGGCGTTGGCCGAATCGGCACTGCCGACCGGATTGGCGCGCGAGCCGGTGACGACGACGCGTTCGAGCAGCTGCTCGCCGCCGGCCCAGGCGGGATGCGAGGCGGCAAGGGCGACGAACAGGGCGCACGGGCGCAGCGTTGCGGAATGCCGACAGGCGGGCTGCCTGCGTCGCAGGGCCGCTGGAAATGGAATGGACACGGTGTTTCCCCAACCGGCCGCTCGGAGGCCGGGCAAATCGATGGCGGTGCGCGTGTGCGCGCGGCTCGTCGCAGCGCGCGCAAGGCGAATGAAAAGCCGCGCCGGCCGGGCCGGGCGCAGTTCGGACCCGTCTACGCCGTGCGGCGGGGCGGGCGCTCCATCGGGGAAACGATGTGCGAGGCGTCGCTTGGCAAGCGTGCAGTCGGTGCCACGCACGCGGGTGCATCACCGAGTCGGCAAGGCCCTGCCGACAACAGCCCGTCGGCATCGCCGGCAACACGCTTCAGTCCATGCGTCAGCGTCGAACCCGGCTCGGCGGGGCCCTCGTCGAGGTAGACCACGTCGCGTGCTTCGTCCGCGTGGTCGTGATGGCCGATCTCCGAGTGGTGGTGAGGCGCCGTCACCTGCAAGGTCGATACATCGCCTTCAGCGCCGGTGACTGCATTCAGCGGCTGATCGTCTTCGACCTCGTGGCCGTGGTCGTGAGCCTGGTCATCGATGTGCTCGGCCGTGTCGTCGAGCGCAATCTGGCTCGCACGATGGAAATGCGCCTGGCCGGCAGTGCGCTGCGCCGGCAGCAGGACGGCCTGCCAGCCGATGCACAGCAGCAACAGGGCGAACGCCCAGCGCACGGCCGCGCAGCGGGCGCTGCGACCGGAGAATGTCCGTGTGGTGGGCAGTGGGTTCGGCATCGACGGCGAGTATGCAACTCGGCAGTCACGTGTACGCCCATGCGGCCGCGCCGGATGCGCGAAGGCGCGCCGACTGCTCCCGTGTCCGGGCGCCGCCGCATCGGCGGCTTTTCAAGGACTTGCCATGAACCATTCGTTTCGAACGAACCGGCTGCAGTTGCAACTCACCCTGGTGCTCGGCTTCTGCTGCACCGGCGCCATGGCTGCGACCGCCGAACGCGGCAGCGGCGCCCAGGCGGCCTACCGCGCCGAGCGCGCCGCCTGCATGAGCGGCCAGTCGCAGCAGGACCGCGCCACCTGCCTCAAGGAGGTGGCTGCCGCCCTTGCGGAGTCGCGCCGCGGCGGACTCACCACGGGCGACTTCCAGCGCAACGCGCTGGCGCGATGCGATGCACAACCCGAGTCGGGGCGCGAGGCCTGCCGCGCGCTGGCACGCGGCGAAGGCACCAGCAGCGGCAGCGTCGAGCAGGGCGGCGTGATCCGGGAGCGCCGCACCGTGACGCCGGGTACCAACCGCTCGCCGCGCTGAGCGCTGCGCGGCTGCGGCGGCTTTGTCCACTCAAGCCGATTCCGGGGGCTCGGGCCATGCCGGCGGCGCCGGCCGCATTTGCTCCCAGGCGGCGGCGAGTTGCAGCACGCCGAGGTCGTCATGGCGCCGGGCGGCGATCTGCAGGCCGATCGGCAGACCGCCTGCGGTCGTGCCGCAACCGATGCTGGCGGCGGGTTGCTCGCTCATGTTGAACGGCAGGGTGAAGGCGATGTGCTCGAACGGCCGCTCGAAGTCGTTGTTCGGCGACGGCAGCTCGGCCGCGAAAGCCGGCATCGGGGCCGTCGGCGAAAGCACGAAGTCGAAGCGGGCCGTGGCGCGCACCGTCGCATCGCGGATCGCCGCCATCTGGCTGTAGGCGCGGAAGACGCGTTCGCCGCCGTAGCCCGACGCCCCGCGAGCCCAGTCGACGATGAAGGGCAGCATTCGCGAGCGTCGCTCGTCGCCGAGCGCGGCGATGTCGAGCCAGGCGCGCATGCGCCAGAAGTCGTTCATGCCGTCGGCCATTTCCCGGGTGATGAACGGGCTGACGGGCTCGACAACCGCACCGGCCTGCTCGAAGGCGGCGGCAGCCGCCAGCACGGCCGCGCGAATCTCGCCGTCGAGCGGCAGCCCCCAGCCAGCGTCGAGCCACAGACCGAGCTTCAGGCCGCGCGGTTCACGCTCGAGCCGCTCCCAGGCGATCGGCTGGTACGGCAGGCCGGTGGCATCGCGCACGTCGGGGCGGCTCAGCACCTGCATCGCCAGCGCCGCGTCGGCGATGGTTCGCGTCATCGGCCCGGCGGCACGGCCGGCGTAGGGCGGGTCGATCGGCACCCGTCCGAGGCTCGGCTTCAGGCTGAAGATGCCGCACCAGCCTGCGGGCAGCCGCAGCGATCCGCCGATGTCGGTGCCCAGGTGCAGCGGGCCGTAGCCGGCGGCCACGCCCGCAGCCGCGCCGGCGCTGCTGCCGCCGGGGCCGAGGCGCAGGTCCCACGGGTTGCGCGCCAGCCGGTGGAAGCTCGACAGCCCCGACGACAGCATGCCGAGGTCGGGCATCGTCGTTTTGCCGACGATCACCGCGCCGGATTCGCGCAGCCGCGCGGCGGGTGGCGCGTCCCGCTCGGCCGGGTGCAGCTGGGTGGCAGCACTTCCCAGCGGCATCGGCACGCCCCGCGTGGCGATGTTCTCCTTGATCATCACCGGCACGCCGTCGAGCGCACCGAGCGGTTCGCCGCGCCGCCAGCGCGCCTCGGATGCGGCCGCTGCAGCGAGCGCCGCGTCGGCGTCGAGTGCCCAGGTGGCGCAGAGCTGCGGCTCCCAGGCCTCGATGCGGGCGAGCACCGCGCGCAGCACTTCGACCGGTGACAGACTGCGGGCGCCGAAGGCGGCGACGAGTTCGGTGGCGGAGAGATCGTGCAGGGCCATGGCGCATTCTCGGCGCAGCCGGCAGAAGGGCTGCCGCGAGGCATGCATGGCCGAGACGCTGCGGCTATCGCGGTCGAATGCCGTGCACTGCGCCAGGCCGGCGCCGGTCGCGTCGTGATGGTTGGGCCCCTGGTTTGCTGTGTTTATCGACAGTCATTCCCCTCATCCATCGGAGCAGACCATGACCGACAAGCACACCCAGGAAACCGCCGACCAGGGCAACATGGAAAAGGACCCGGCCGACTGGGTCACCGGCGACGAGCCGATGACCGGCGCCCAGCGCTCCTATCTCAAGACGCTCAGCGAGGAAGCCAAGCAGCCGTTCGACGAAAACCTCAGCAAGGCCGATGCGTCACGGCGAATCGACGAACTGCAGGAAATCACCGGCCGCGGCAAGCAGGGCGGCGGCCAGAGCAAGGGCTGAGGCGCGAGCGTTTTTCAGCGCCGCCGGCGATCAGGGCGGAAAGCCGTTGGCCTGCGATTTCAGCCACAGGTCGTTGAAACGGCCGCCGGGCAGTCCGGCCTCTGAAACCGCCGCACTCGCCTGAGCGGCCTTGCGATCGGCCGGTGTGTTCTGCGCCGGCAGCACCGTGCTCGGGCATTGGGCCGCCCGCGCAGCGATCACCGGCAGCGCGGCGCGTTCGCCGGGTGCCGAGAAGAAGTCGAGCGCATGGGCCAGGTTGACGGTCGCCGTGTCGCGGCCTCGCACGCCGAGCGGCTCGAGATCGAAGCGCCAGCGCAGCAGCTCGTGGATCGAGCTCGGGTCGAACGGATAGCGCGACACCTGGGCCTGCGGAACGCGGGGCCCAGGAACGCGCGGTCCCATCAGGAGGCACGGCACACGAAAGCCGAGCCGGCCGTCGTTGCCGAGTGTGGCCTCCTCGCCCGAGACCGGCCGCACCGGCGGCACCACATGGTCGAAGAAGCCGCCCCATTCGTCGTAGACGACGATCATCAGCGTCGTCGGCCAGTTCGGGCTCTTGCGCAACGCGTCGTAGACCTGGCTGACGAAGGCCTGCCCGTTGCGCACGTCGGCATGCGGATGGTCGTCGTTCGAGCTGCCCGAGCTCTCGCCGCCGAAGGTCGGGTCGACCATGGCGAATCCGGGCAGCGTCCCGGCGGCGGCGTCGGCGAAGAAGGTGTCCATCTTGGTCGAGATGTCGGTGTACTTCGTGCCGTACAGCGCAGTGAAGGCGACGTCGCTGTAGTAGTACTTGCGGCTGATCGACTTGGCAGCGAGCCGGTCCCAGATCGTCGGCAGCGTCGATGTGACCAGCGAATTGCCGAGCCGGTCGGTTTGGCCGCTGTGCAGGTAGATCCGGTTCGGATAGGTCTCCGACAGGATGCCGCTGAAGTAGTAGTCGCAGACCGTGTATTCGGCCGCCGCGGCTTTGTAGAACGGCAGGTCGTCGGCGCGGTAGTAGCCGATCGGCAGCCGGTCGCCGCGGGTCTTGTTGGTGTCGGCGGTGAGCAGCCAGCCGTTCATCTTGTCGGCGCCCAGATTGGTGCGACCCGCTTCGTAGCTGTGGTTCGGGTCGGCCCAGCCGCAGCTTTCGAAGCCGTATTCCGGATCGGGTGCCAGCGCGAAGGTCGGGTGGACGCTGCCGAAGGCGTCCGAGTAGCGCAAGCCCGACTGCACCCCTTCGGACCGCGGTACCCAGCCCAGGAAGTGGTCGAAGGAGCGGTTTTCCATCGTCACCAGAACGATGTGGTCGATCCCGGAGCTTGCCGGTGCGGGCAGCGGCACGCGCGGCAGGGCACTGCGTTCGGAGCGGGTCGAAGGCGGCAGCGGCGGCTCGAACGGCGGCGGCAGCGGATCGTCTCCGCCGCCACCGCCGCAGCCTGCGAGCGCCACACCGCCGGCACCGGCGGCAAGGCCCTCGAGAAAGCCGCGGCGGTCGAGCGGTGAGCGCTTGGGTTCGTTCTTCTTCATCAACAACTCCGGGAGGAAGGGTCGCAGTACGGTCTAGGAGCCTGTCGGGCTTTGGGTCGGGCCCGCGTTGGGCCGGAAAAGGGGCTCAGCTTAGGCGCAAAGCGCAGCCGGGTTGGACACCCGGCGAGCATTTGCAACGACGGATCAGCCCCTTTTCCGGCCCAACCCGAAGGGCCGGGGCGATTCGCAGCGCCATCCGTCGTTGCCGGCTCGCAGTGTGGGCCCGCCACACGGCTTCGCCGGCGCCTCGTCTGGCACTGCGAATCGCCCCAGCGCGAGCCCGACCCAAAGCCCGACAGGCTCCCAGGGGCCACGATGATCGTCGAAATGCGCTGCGTCCCCGGCATGGGGCGGCCGTTCAGGCGGTTGCAATCGGCACGATTTCCGCTCGGCATCGCCCGCCCTCGACCACCAGCCAGGCGACCGACAGCGGCAGCGTGAAACGGCGTGGTCCGGCGCTGCCCGGATTCAGGTACAGCACGCCATCCCGCTCGACCGTTGTCGGCCGGTGCGAATGGCCATGGACGACGACGGCGACCCCGTCGGCGCGCGGGTCGATGTCGAGCTGCGCGAGGTCGTGGACGACATGGATCCGCACGCCCGCGAGGTCCAGCGTCTCGGTCTCCTGCAGCGACTGCGCCCATGGCGCCGTGTCGTTGTTGCCGCGGATGGCCGTGAGCGGCGCGATCGCCCGCAGCGCGTCGAGCACGGCGGGCTTGCCGATGTCGCCGGCGTGCAGGATGTGGTCGCTGCACGCGAGCGCCGCCAGCGCCTGCGGGCGCATCAGGCCGTGGGTGTCGGCGATCACACCGATGCGCATCAGCGCCCGGGCCGGCGGTCAGTTGGTCGAAACCGGCTTTCGACGGCGCTCAAGCGGCGGCACCCCGGATCAGCTCCACCAGCTCCTCCGCCTTCAGGAGCAGGCCCGTCTCGCCGCCCTCCAGCACGCTGTCGGCAAGGTCGCGCTTGTGCTGGTGCAGGCCGACGATGCGTTCCTCGAGCGTGCCCTGGTTGACGAGCCGGTAGACCGTCACCGGGCGCAGCTGGCCGATGCGGTGCGCGCGGCCGCTCGCCTGGTCCTCGGCCGCCGGGTTCCACCACGGGTCGGCGATGACGACGTAGTCGGCGACGGTCAGGTTGAGGCCGAAGCCGCCCGCCTTCAGGCTGATCAGGAACAGCTCGCCCTCGCCGGCCTGGAATGCCGCGACGCGCTTCGACCGTTCGGCAGCGGGGGTGGCGCCGTCGAGGTACTGGTAGGCGATGCCGGCGGCGTCGAGCGGCTCGCGAAGCAGGCTGAGGAAGTCGACGAACTGGCTGAAGACCAGCGTCTTGTGGCCGCCCGCGACCAGCTCCGCGGCCAGTTCGCCGAAGGCCTGCACCTTGGCGCCGACCAGCCCGAGCTGCGGGCTCACCAGCCGGGGATCGCAGGCAGCGCGGCGCAACCGCATCAGCTGCGCCAGGATGCCGAACTGCGCCCCGCCCGCGGCACCACCGGCCAGGCTGGCTTCGGCGCTGGCCAGCGCCTGGCGGCGCAGCGCCTCGTAGTGCGCTGCCTCGGCCTCGCCGGGCTCGACCAGGATCGTCTGCTCGCTGCGTGGCGGCAGGTCGTCGAGCACCTGCGCCTTGGTGCGGCGCATGACGAAGGGCGCGATCAGCCGCCGCAGGGTGCGCTGTGCCGGTCGGTCGCGGTCGCGCTCGATCGGCGCGGCGAAGCGCTGGTTGAAGCGCGCCAGCGGGCCGAGCAGGCCCGGGTTGCAGACGCGCATGATCGACCACAGCTCGGAGAGCCGGTTCTCGATCGGCGTGCCCGAAAGCGCCATGCGGAAGTCGGCATCCAGCCGGTGCACCGCCAGCGAGCGCTTGGCCGCGGCGTTCTTGATCGCCTGCGCCTCGTCGAGCACCAGCGTGTGCCAGCGGCGTGCGGCAAAGGCGTCGGCGTTCAGCTGCAGCAGCTGGTACGACACGACGACCGCATCGCCCGCCGCAGCGCGCTCGATCGCCGCCGCGCGGTCGCCCTCGCGGTACAGCTGCAGGTTCAGCGCCGGCGCGAAGCGGCGCGCCTCGGCGCTCCAGTTGCCGCCGAGCGACGTCGGCGCGACGATCAGCGCCGGCCCGCCTGCGGCGCGTGCCAGCAGCACCGCCAGCGCCTGCAGCGTTTTGCCCAGACCCATGTCGTCGGCCAGGCAGGCGCCGAAGCCAGCCTCGGCGAGCCGCATCGCCCAGCGATAGCCTTCGAGCTGGTAGGGGCGCAGCTCGGCCTGCAGCGTCGCCGGCAGCCCCGGATCGCGCGACTGCGCCGCCTCCAGGCGCGCGACGCGTTCGCCGAACGCCGCGTCGGCGTCGAGTTCGGCGCCGACAAGCGTCGCTGCGAGCCAGGATGCGGCCACCGGCGCCACCCGCAGCCCGTCCTTCTGCGCCTCGGCCACGCTCGCCAGCTCGGCCAGGCGGTTGCGCAGCTCGGCAGTCAACGCCAGATAGCGGCCCTCGCCGAGCGGCACGAAGCGTCCTGCGCCGCGGCCCTGCCAATCGAGAAGTTGTTCGAGCCCGAACACCAGCTGCTCGTCGAGCGCGATGCCGCCCTGCAGCCCGAGCCAGTCGTTGCGGCTGCGCAGCCGCACCTGCAGCTGGCCGATGGCCGCGGTTTCCACCCGGATCGGCTGGCCCTTGGGCCAGTCGATGGCCGCAATCGCGTCGAGCTGCGGCAGCTGCTCGACCAGTGCCAGCGCGTCGTCGGCACCCGGAACCAGCCATTCCGCCTCGCCGCCGGCGTCGCTGGGCGGCGCGAGCATCGGGCAGGCGTCCATGACCGCATCCACATGGCTGCGTTCGAGCGCCAGGTCGCGCTGCACCGCCAGCGTTTCGCCGCCGACCGACGCGATCATCCGCGTGCGCCCGCGGCCTGGCGCAACGCGCGGCCCGGCCAGGCCGAAGGGGGCGGCCACCAGCCGCAACGAAACGCCGTCGCCCTGCGGCGCGAGTTCCGCACGCAGCCGCGCGTCGGCCGCAATGTCGCGCGCCGCCTGCAGGCCGTCGGCGTGAACCTGGAAGTGCGCGCCCAGGCCTTGCAGCACCTGCTGCAACTGGCCGACGGCGGCCTTCGGCACCGACAGATGCTCGCCGATCAGCTGTGCGGCGCGCTTCTGCGCCGGCGTCAGCCGGATCACCCGGGCGCGCTGCGCGCCGTCGCGAACCACGGTGATCAGCCGCAACGCATCGGCCTCGCGCTGCTCGGCCGGTGATTGCGGCCACTTGGCGACTGGCGCGGCCGCCGACGCGGCGAGCGCCGGCACCAACCGCACCTGCAGCGCATCGCCGGCGTCGACCACGTCGAGCTCGGGCTGGCCCTCGCTCAAGGCCACCGGCGTTCCCGGCACGTCGGCAAACTCGACCGCCGGGTGACCGATCAGCGCGCCGATCGCCACCGCCAGGTCGAGCCGGTGCGACCGCCGGGCGTAGGCGTCGCTGCGCACGGCGCGCGCCACCTGCGCGTCGGCCGGCGGCAGCTTCTCCACCGTCGCCAGGCGCGACAGCGGCAGTTCGCGCGGCTTGTTCCAGCCACGCAGCCCGCGCTTTTGCTCGTGCGGGACGATCGCCTCGACGCTGCCGCCGGGGCCGAGCGAGACCACCCAGAGCAGCCGCGAGGCGCCGTCGGCATCGCCCGTGGCGTCGCCGCCGAGCGACGCCAGCGCCGCCAGCGCCTGCCGCCAGCCTTCCTGCGCCGACGGCACGAAGAAGTCCGCCGGTGCCGGTCGCGCCTGCAGCACCGCCAGCGCCGCATCGAGCTGGGCGACCAGGACGGGCATGCCGAGGCGGCTCAAGCTGGTGCGCAGCGATTCGGCCGCCTGCATTTCGCGCTCGCCCAGGCGCTGCGGCTCGCCGCCGGTGTGCAGCCAGGCGCGCATCAACCAGCGCCAGAAGTCGAGCCGGGCAACGTACTGCGCGCTGCTCAGCGGCCGGAACAGCTCGGGATCGCTGCGGCGGTCGCCACGGCGCATCTCGACCGCCAGCGCGATCACACCCCAGGTGGTGCCGGCGTCCGGCTGCTTGCGGCCGCTTTCCGCCAGGCAGAACTTCAGCGCCTTGTCGAGCTGCGTCGCGCCCTGCTGCGCCAGCAGCGAAAGCACGTAGGGCAGCGCAAGCATTTCCGGCAGCGGGCTGCGGCGCTTGGCGGACTTCTTGCGAAACGCCGCAAATGCAGCGTCGTAAGCGGCTTCGGCCCGTTCGAAGCGGCCGCGCAGGGCCTCGCCGGCGGCGTCGACCGCGCTTGCCACGATCGGCCATGGCTCGGCGCTCGCGAGGGCGCCGCCGCCGCCGTGCAGCGGCCGCACCAGGGCTGCGGCGCCGTCGAAATCCCCCGACCAGAGCCGCTGCAGCGCCAACTGCACCCGCAATCCGAACGACGCCTCGTCGTTGCGATCGGCCAGCCAGTCGCCGGCCAGCAAAGCCAGCGGCAGCGGGCTCGGCTTCCAGTCGTCGTGCAGCCGCGAAAAGTCGAGCATCAGCAACTGGCGTTGCAACTCGGGCTCGACACGGCGGAAAAGCGGCTCGTCGAGGCCTTCGACCAGTGCCGCGTCGACCACCTTGGGCCATTCGACTCGGTAGCTGCAGGCGCTCTGCAGCCGTTCGACTTCGGCCCAATGGCGGCCGGAGAACAGTTCCAGACGGACGATCGCCGCGGCGCTGGCGAGGTCGGGGAACTGGCGTACTGCTGGCGCCGCGTCGTCGAAGCCGAGGGCCCGGCCGAGCGCCTGGCGCAGCACGGCCGGGTCGCGCGCATCGATCGCCTGCAGGTAGAAGCGGCTGCGCCGCGCCGGATCGACCCGCCAGGTGCCGCGCTGATAGCGGTCCTCGAGCAGCATCCCTGCAGCGGCCAGCGTGCGGATCGCGTCATGCACGGCGTCGGCTCCATAACGCGGCGCGTCGGACGCTTTCGACTGCAACTCGCGCAGGAAGTCGACGACCCAGCCGCGTGGCCGTGCCGACCAGGCGAGCGCAAAGGCAGCCAGCACGTCACGCTGCCCGCGCGTGAGCGCCGCGTCCTCGCGCACGTCGCCGGTGCCCGGCGCTGCAGCCGGCTCGCCGGTGTCGATGTCGAGTTGGGCCTGCCTCAACCGGCCAGCACCGCGGCCAGCGCCCGTGCGGTCGGGCCGACGTTGGCCGAGTTGAGGCCGGCAACGCACATCCGCCCCGAGCGCACCAGATAGACCGCGTGCTCCTCGCGCAAGCGATCGACCTGCCCGGCGCTCAGCCCGGTGTAGCTGAACATGCCGCGCTGGCTGAGGAAGAAGTCGAAATCGCGGCCCGGCAGCTGCGCGCTGAGCACGGCATGCAGTTCGATGCGCATGGCGCGGATGCGCCGGCGCATGGCGTCGAGCTCGCCGGCCCAGTCGGCCCGCAGCGCAGGGTCGCCGAGCACACGGGCGACGATCTGGCTGCCGTGCATGGGCGGGCTGCTGTAGTTCTTGCGCACCGTCGCCTTGAGCTGACCGAGCACGAGCTCCGCCTCGGCCGCGTCCGGGCAGATCACGCTCAGCCCGCCGCAGCGCTCGCCGTAGAGCGAAAAGCTCTTCGAGAACGAATTGGCGCAGAAGAAGGCGATCGACGAGCCGTCGTCGCCGCGGTAGTCGGCGAGCGCGCGGACGGCGAATGCATCTTCGACCAGGCCGTCGCCGAAGCCCTGGTAGGCGATGTCGACATACGGAATCAGCCGCCGGCGGTGGATGACCGGAATCAGCTGCTGCCACTGCGCCGGCGCAAGGTCGACGCCGGTCGGGTTGTGGCAGCAGGCGTGCAGCAGCACGATGCTCTGCGGCGGCAGGGTTTCGAGCGTGGCGAGCATCTCGTCGAAGCGCAGCCCGCCGCTGGCAGCGTCGTAGTACGGGTAGGTCGAGACCGCAAAGCCGGCGCCTTCGAACATCGCCCGGTGGTTGTCCCAGGTCGGGTCGCTGACCCAGACCTGCGACTGCGCAAACCAGCGCTTGAGGAAGTCGCCGCCGACCTTCAGACCGCCCGAGCCGCCGACCGTCTGGATGGTCACGACGCGGCCGCTGCGCACCGCCTCATGGTCCGCGCCGAACAGCAGCGCCTGCACCGCGGCGCGGTAATTCGCCGCCCCCTCCATCGGCAGGTACGGACGAGCGCCGATCGACTGCAGCATGGCGCTTTCGGCGGCGCGCACCGCCTGCAGCACCGGCAGCCGGCCGGCATCGTCGAAATAGACGCCGATCGACAGGTTGATCTTGTGCGGCCGCGGGTCCTTGCCGAAGTTTTCGTTGAGCGTCAGGATCGGATCGCCCGCATAGGGCTCGACGTGCTGGAACATGGCGGCAAAGGCGAATGGCGGCGGACGATTATCCGTTGGGCTTCGCAGCGGCCCCAGGCTGCGCCGCTGCGCCGGAGGTGCCTGGCGAAAGCGCTGCCAGGGCGGCGGCGGCAACGATCAGCGCCCCGCCGACGATGACCTGGAGCGTCAGCATGGCATCGCCGAAGAGCACGGCCGAGCCGGCGGCGAACAGCACCTCGCTGAGCATCACCACCGCGGCTGCGTTGGCCGAAAGCCGCGCCGCGCCGTACTGCAGTGCCAGGTTGCTCAGCAGGAAGGCGCCACCCAGCGCCAGCAGGAAAAGCAGGCCGCCCGGCGAGGCGGGTGGCGGCCAGGCGATGCGATGCTGCGCCGCCAGCAGCGAAGCCAGCCCCCCGGCGACGAGCACGCCGCCGGCAAACATGGCCATGGCGCGGCCTTCTTCCGAGCGGTGCGACTCGCGCCGCAGCATGACGTTGTTGAGCGCGAAGAAGAAGCCGCCGGCAACACCCAGCCAGTCGGCCAGCGAGGCCGGCAACGGCAGTTGGGGCGCGCCTTCGGCCGCCGGCGGCCACAGCACGACCGCCGCGCCGACGAGCGCCAGCACCAGACGCAGCACGACCGTGGCCGTGATGCGTTCGTTCAACAGCAAGCGTGCCAGCAGCACGGCCCAGATCGGCATCAGGTAGAACAGCAGCACGACCCGGACGACATCGCCGATCGACACCGCCCAGTTGAAGGCGGCATTGGTGCTGCCCGCCGCCAGCACCAGCACCCACAAGCTCGGTGTGCGCGCCACCTCGCGAAGCGACCGCGGCCGCAGCGCTGCGATGACGCTGCCGGCCACGAGATAGATCACCACGGTCGACCAGAGCGGATGCAGGCCCGCTGTCTGCAGTTGCCGGAACGGCCACCACGACACGCCCCAGACCAGGGCGTTGAAGATCAGCGCCAGTGCGGGAAGAAGGACAGGGGCGGCTGCCCCCGCGCCAGGCGCCCCGACGCCTGCGCAGCCGGCCGCGCGATCAGTGATGACGATCGCTGCGGGCCAGCGCCAGCAGGCGGCCCACTTCTCCCGGGTGGCGCCGCACGTTGCGGGCGTGCCAGTTGCGGATGAACACCATCGTGCCCGCGACGACGATGCCGAAGACGGTGATCGCGCCGAAGGCCGACATGCCGAGCTTGGTCATCCCGGTATAGAAAGCACCCAGGCCGAGGATGCATGCCTGCTCGTTGAAGTTCTGCACCGCGATCGAGCGGCCGGCGCCCATCAGGTTGTGGCCCCGGTGCTGCAGAAGCGCGTTCATCGGCACCACCATGAAGCCGCCGATGGCACCGAGCACGATCAGGAACGGTGCGGCGACCCAGACGTTGTCGATGAAATTCATGGCGATCACCAGCAGCCCCATGGCGATGCCCATCGGAATCACGGTGACGGCCTGGTCGAGCCGCATGCGCAGGCTCGCGAAGACCGCGCCGACGGCGGTGCCGAGCGCAACGACGCCGACCAGCGACGACGCCTGCGTGGTGCTGTAGCCGAGCGCCGCCGCCGCCCAGGCGAGCACGATGTAGCGCAGGTTGCCCGATACACCCCAGAACAGCGTCGTCGTCGACAGGGATATCTGGCCGAGCTTGTCACGCCAGAGCCGCGAGTTGCAGCGTGTGAAGTCGCGGACGAGTTCGGTGATGTTGCGCGCCAGTGGCTGCAGCGGTGCGGCGGTGCGCGGGATGCGCAGGTTGAAGGCCGCCGCAATGACGTAGAAGATAATCATCGACGCGATCGCGCTCTCCGGCGCGGTGTCGATTGCGGTGTCGATCAGCGGGAAGTCGATCGCAAGGAGATGGCCCGAAACATAGCGGCCGACCAGTTGGCCACCAAGCAGCACGCCGAGGATGATCGAGCCGATCGTCAGGCCCTCGATCCAGCCGTTGGCCTTGACGAGCTGCGAGTTCGGCAGCAGCTCGGTCAGGATGCCGTACTTCGCCGGTGAATACGCGGCAGCTCCCAGGCCGACGATTGCGTACGAAAGCAGCGGATGGCTGCCGAAAAGCATCATCAGGCAGCCCGCCACCTTGATCAGGTTGGCATAGAACATCACCTTGCCCTTGGGCACCGCATCGGCGAAGGCGCCGACCAGCGGCGCCAGGATGACGTAGAACAGCGCAAACATCGGCACCAGCGCCGCGCGTTGCCACTCGCCGGATCCCGAGGTGCGAAGCAGTTCGACGGCAGCGACAAAGAGCGCGTTGTCGGCCAGCGAGCTGAAGAACTGCGCCGACATGATGGTGTAGAAACCTTTTTTCATTCGCTCCGGAATGTCGTGCTGGCGTCGTTGCGCAAGTCTTTCTAGGTGTGTCTGTCTGTTTCTCTCGCCGGGGTTTATAGCACGCAGGTTGGGGAGTTCCCCCTAGCCCGAACCGTTGCTTTTGCCCGGTATCCGCGCCTTTTCCCGTGCTGCAGTGCGGCATCCGATTTCCCATGCCACGTCCGATCGAAGCCCTGATCCACTGCGATGCGGTCGCCGCCAATCTGGCCCGGGTTCGCACCGCCGTACCCGACGCGAAAATCTGGGCGGTGATCAAGGCCGACGCCTACGGCCACGGCATCGAGCGGGTCTTCGACGGTTTGCGCGGCGCCGACGGCTTCGCCTTGCTCGACCTGGCCGAGGCCGAGCGGCTGCGCGCGCTCGGCTGGCGCGGCCCGATCCTGCTGCTCGAAGGCTGTTTCGAGCCGCGCGATCTCGAACGCTGCTCGCAACTCGACCTCTGGCACACGGTGCATTGCGAGGCCCAGATCGACTGGCTGGCCGCACACAAGACGCAGCGGCCGCATACGGTCTATCTGAAGCTGAACAGCGGCATGAACCGGCTCGGCTTTGCGCCGGCCGCGTTTCGCGCGGCGTGGGTTCGGCTCTCGGCGCTGCCGCAGGTCGACGCCGTCACGCTGACGACCCACTTCGCCGATGCCGACGGCGACCCGGCCGAAGCCGGTCGCGGCATTGGCCGCCAGCTGGCGGTGTTTGCCGCTGCCACGGCCGACCTGCCCGGCGAGCGCAGCCTTGCCAACAGCGCTGCAACGCTGCGCGAGGCGCTGCCGTCGGACTGGGTGCGCCCGGGCATTGCCTTGTACGGCGGATCGCCCGATTACCCGCGGCACGACAGCGCGCACTGGGGGCTGCGGCCGGCGATGACGCTAAGGGCCGCGGTGATCGCCACCCAGCAACTCGCCATCGGCGAGCGCGTCGGCTACGGGCTCACCTTTTCGGCTGCCGAGCCGATGCGCATCGGCATCGTTGCCTGCGGCTATGCCGATGGCTATCCGCGCTCGGCGCCGAGCGGCACGCCCGTGCTCGTCGACGGCGTGCGCAGCCGGCTCGTGGGGCGGGTGTCGATGGACATGATCGCCGTCGATCTCGGGCCGTGCCCCGGTGCCGGCACCGGCAGCAGGGTGACGCTGTGGGGGATCGACCGCAGCGCCGACGGAGGCGAGGCGCTGCTGCCGATCGACGAGGTGGCACACGCCGCGGGAACGATCGGCTACGAACTGATGTGCGCGTTGGCACCACGGGTGCCGGTGCGACTCGTCTGAAGTTGCAACTTCGTCGCGTCCGGATGGGTACAGCGCAGGCTATCTCGAGGCGACGAGCGTCGCGGCCTGGCCGCTCCACACCAGTTGCACATCGAGATCGCGTGTCGACGCCGCCGCGCCGTTGACAAACAGCGCCGTCTTCAACCGGTAGACGCCGACAGCAGCCTTCTCCGGCAGCTTGATCTCGAAGGTGTTCTCGAAACGTCCGGCGGTCGTCGCAACGAAAGGCTTGCTGGCGGTGCCGAAAGGTTTGCCATCGGGATTGGAGATCACCAGTTCTTCGCGAACCTCGCGCACCGGTTGCTGGGCACCGTTGACCAACTCGACCACCGAGCTGAGCTTGAGCGGCTGACCGCGGGCCGCGGTCGCCGCCTCCGCCTGGGCCGAGTACGACACCACCACCGGCTCGGGCGCCGGTGCAGGGTGCGACTTCTGGTAGTCGGCGTCGGCTTGTGCGGCGGTCTTGCTTTGCAAGGTCCGCACGTTGTATTCATAACAACCGAGACCGGCCACGGTGCCGCTGATCACCACCCCGGCGCGCGAGCCGCCCGGTATGCCGAGGATGCGGCCGAATACACCACCGATCATCCCGCCGACGACGGCGCTTTTCTCGGTCGAACAGGGGTTCTCGGGCGCCGCGGCCGGCGTCGGTGCTTCGTTGGCCGTCGATGCGCTGCCTGCACCCACGGCCGAGACGATCAGTGTGGCTTGGACCCAATGGCGGTGGGGAATGGACCGAGAGCGCATGCGAGCCTCCGTACGCCGCTGAGCGGCAACGCTTGTGGAGCAACTGTGGGAACCGGCAGCGACCGATCCTTCGGACGCTGCGACGTTCACCGCTGCATTGTGTTGCGCCGCCGGCCGGTTGGGGCGCCCGGCGAGCAGGCGCGGCTCATTTGATGACGGTTTCTTCCCTCAGGTAGCGTATTTCGCGCTCGCCGAGCTGCTGCATCAGGCGCGCCGCACGCGGATTGGCCGGTTCGATGCGACGGGCACTCTCGAGATGGCTTCTGGCGGCATCGAAATTCAGCTGTTCGAGCGCGATCTCGGCCCGGCGCAGCGAGGCATTGACCTGCTCGCTCGTATTGGGCGACGCGGCCGGTGCCTGGGCGACACCGCGCGCCGGTGCGACCGGCGCTGCGGGCGCAGCGGCAGGTGGCAAGTTGGCGGCTGCCGGCGGGGCATTCGCCCGGGCGGTGGCAGCTGCATCGGGCGGCTTGCGTGCCGCGTCGGCAGCCGTCCTGGCAGCGGCCGCGCGCTCGGCCGCCAGGCGCTTCGCCTCAGCTGCCGCCCGCTCCTGGTCGGCCCGGCGGGTCGCAGCCGACCGCTCTTGTTCCGCGCGTTCCGCAGCGGCTGCCCGAGCCCGCTCGGCGGCAGCGGCCGCTTCGGCCGCCCGCTCCTGCCCGGCGCGCACCGCCGCGGCTCGTGCAGCGTCGTCGGCCGGCAGTTCGATCGGCGGAGGCAGGCTCGGCACCGCCGCCGGTCGGACCACCGGCGCGCCGGGAACCACGACTTCCGACGGAACCGCCGGGGGCGAAGTCGACGGTTTGAGGACATACCACGCCGTGCCGGCGACCACCAGGACGGCACCGCCCGCGCTCACCAGCCACTTGGCGGGCGCCCCGCTTCGAGTTGGCTGTGGCGGCACGCCGGCCGTCGGGGCGCCTGCCGGCGTGCTCGTTGCCGCAAAGGCCTCGGCCGCCTTCGAGTGCGGCCGTTGCGTGCCTTGCGACGGGGGCGAGTCGTCGACCCGGGCGTCGGGCGGCGTCTGCGGCACCGTGCCGGCGCTGCCTTTCGGCGCCGCTGAAGCCGAAGCAGCAGGGTCGACGAGCGGCGGTGCGAGCGCCGACGCGGCTTGCTGCCGTGCGAGCTCCTGCGCAGCCGCTGCGCCCTCGACCCGCCGTGCCTCGGCCTTTGCCTCGGCCTCGGCACGGCGCGCAGCTTTGTCGCGCTCACGCGCGCGTTCGCCCTCGAGTGCCCGGCGCTCTGCCTCGGCACGCGCGGTCTGCAGCCGTTCGAGGAGGCTTTGCCGCGCTGCGGCTGCCGCTTCGGCAAGCGATCGGGCAGCCGCATCGAGTCGATTCGGCAGCGCCTGGCCGATGCGCAATCGCAGCGCCTGGGCGGCCGGCAGCTGCGTGCCGATGCTTCCCAGTTCGGCCAGCACTGCCTCGCACCGTGGCACGAGGGCGCGGAGCTTTTCGGCTGCGCGCTCGACCGCTGCGACGTCGGTCTCGTCCGCATCCGCCGTCAGCGCGGCCAGCCTCGGCTGCGCCACGTCCTCGGCCTGCCGAGCTTCGGCGTCGAGCGCATCGAGCCCGCCGAGCGCCTGCTCGACGCGCTGCCGAAGGTCGTCATATTGCACACCGACCTGCCGCTGGCTCGCCAGCAGGCGCTCGGTTTCCTCCTGGATCCAGGTGCAAAGCGCCTCGGCCTCGGACTTGGCGGTTGCCGGCAAGGCCTGGTCGCCGGCAAGTTCGCGGATCGCCGAAGCCTGCTCGTCGACCGCATCGATAGCCGCCTGCAACTGCTGCAGCGTGGCTTCGCCCTCGACGAGCAAGGTGCCGCCATCCGGCAGCGAGCGCGCGGTCTCGGCGATTTCGGTCGCCCGGCCGAGTTGCGCGGTGGCGGCTTCGCCGAGCACCTTGAAGCGGCTTTGCGCCGCCTGCTCGCGCTCCTGCCGCGCCTGCTCGGCGACCTGGGCGTCCCGTTCGGCGCGCCGGGCCTTCTCCTGCGCCTTGCGCTGCGCCTCCTCGGCCCGCTGGCGCAGTTCGGACAGGCCACTGCGCTGCGTTGCCGTGCCGCCATCGCCGGGCTGGGTGCCGACCCAGGTGGCGCTGGCCCAGGCGCCCGAACGGTGGCTCGCCGAGCTGGCCGTGACATCGCTCGGTGTCGTTGCGCGCGCGGCCGGCTGCGGCCGCAGCGGTCGCGCAACGCGCGCCGGCATCATCAGCGTGCCTTCGCCGAGCGCTTCTTCGAGCGCCTCGCCGAACGCTTCGGCCGACTGATAACGGTCCTCGCGCCGCTTGGCCAGCGCCCGGGCGACGATCGCGTCGACCGCAGGGCTCAGCCGGGGATCGGTGGCCGACGGCTTCGGCGGTGGCTCATTAAGTACCTTCTGCATCACCGCCACCATCGACCCGCTGAACGGCTTCTCGCCGACCAGGAACTGGTAGAGGATCACGCCGACCGAGTAGAGGTCGGAGCGGGCATCGGCGGTTTCGCCGCGCACCTGCTCCGGCGGCATGTAGCTCGGCGTGCCGAGCGCGGTACCGAGCAGCGTTCCGTCGTGCGTCTTCTGGGTCGAGTCGATACGGGCGATGCCGAAGTCGCCCAGCTTCAGGCTGCCCGACTGGGTGACGAACAGGTTCGCCGGCTTGACGTCGCGGTGGATCACACCCTGCCGGTGCGAATAGCCCAGCGCGTCGAGCAGCTCGCTCACCAGCCGCAGCGTCTCGGCGGCACTGAAGGCGTGTTTCGAGTCGAAATAGGACTTGAGCTCCTTGCCTTCGACGTACTCCATGACGAGGTACGACTGGCCCTGCTCGTCGCCGAAGTCGTAGACCGCGACGATGTTCGGGTGATTCAGCTTGCCCGCTGCGCGCGCTTCGATCAGGAAGCGTCGCGAATGCTCCTCGGCATCCTCGGGGTCGAGTGCATCCTTGCGGATCGTCTTGATGGCGACGGTGCGCTCGATGACCGGGTCGAAACCTTCATAGACCACGCCCATCGCGCCGGCCCCGACGACCCGGACGATGTCGTATTTACCGAGCTTGGTGGGGTGAAGATTCACGGCCGAAACCATGCTACAGCAGCGAAAACGTTGCGATGAGCCCGGACCTGGCACAGACGGGCGCTGCGATCGCCGCCGGGACCCCGAACGCGCTGTGCGAACCGGGGAGCGAGCCCGTCCGACGACGTGCATGCGTTGCGCTGACGAGTCGCTGCATCGTTTTAGGTGTTCCTGCGAAATTGCGCAGGGTTTGCCTGCTTTAGGATGTATTTCTCATGTCGCCAGGAGTCCCTATGAACCTTCGTCACCTCCTTATTGCCGCAGCCGCCGGCGCATCGCTCGCGTCGATGACCGCCATCGCGCAGCCCGCCCAGCCGGGCGACAACGATCCGGGACGCCCGCCCGGCATCCGCAGCAATGCTCAACAGACGACGCCCAGCGGAACGACGCCGGCGAATCCGACGCCGGGAAGCCCCGGTGCGACACCTGCACGTCCGGGGATGCCGGGTGGTGGAGCTGGCGCAGGCGGCGCTGGCGCTGGGGCTGCAGGCGCCGGGGCTGCAGGGGCTCTGGGCGGCTACACCGGTCTCGCCATCGCCGCAGGCATCGCGGCGGGCGGCCTCGCTGCCGCCAGCAACGGCGGCGGCGGCAGCACCGGTACCGGAACGCGCTGACCGTTCGCCGACGCTCTTCGCTGCGCATGGGCAGCGAAGAGCGGTCCCCCGATCACCCGAAGGGTTGGTTTTGCCGCGAGCGCGTTGCCTGGCCTGTTTATTGAGTGCGGTTGCAGTTGCGGCCTGCAGCACGGCGCCCACCGGATTCTTCGAGCTGGCACGACAGGTCGGCTTGCAAAGTTCGCAAACCCCCGCACCAGTACCCGACCCCTCGCTGCGCTACCTGCGCGCCGAACTCGGCGGGCGGATCGCCTACCTGGTGCTCGGCTACACCGACCCCGGGCCTGACGGTCAGACCGAGGTCTACTACAGCGCCACCGGCGAAGTGCTGAAGCTGCGCCGCGGCCGGCTTGTCGGCACGGCCGGTCTTCCGCTCGACTGGCGAGAGGTTCGACAGACCGGCGCCCCCGACTGGCAGGCGCTCGACGCGACCCCTGCAGCCGATCCCTCTGCCGCATCGTCGTATCTCCGCGAGCGCGATGTCATGCCCGGTTACCGCTTCTCCATCCGCGACGCCGTGCAGGTGCACGCGATCGCTTCCCCGGGGCCCCTCGCCGGCTTCGCTGGCGCGTCGCTGCGCTGGTTCGAAGAACGCAGCCGGCCGGTCGACGCGGCGGCCGAGGCGCTCCCGCCGGCGCGCTTCGCCGTACGGGCAGGCGCTGCCGGATCGCGGGTCGTCTACTCCGAGCAATGCCTTGCGCGCGGGCTTTGCCTTCGCATCGGAATCTGGCCGCCGGAAGCCGACGATTCGACCGACGGTTCCGACCCGGAGCCGCGCGGGTGAGGAAGGCGTCGAGGTTTGCGGTTGGCGACGTTTCTGCACGCGTTCTCGCCGGTGCAGCGCTGGTCGTCTGCGCCGAGTCTGCCGTTGCGCGTGAAACGTCTGCCGATCCGCAAGCCGTCGTCCCCGGCGAGCGGCTCAGCGACTGGATGCTGCGTCAGCCGGGTGCGGCATTCCACGCCGGCGCCGGATGGTTTTCACCGAGCGAGCGGGCGGCGCAGCAGGCGCTCAGGGACTCGGTCGTTGAGCGGTTACGGCGGCGTCCTCCAGGCGACGCCGCCGCTGCCGCGCTCGCCGACTGGCTGCAGTCGTTGCCGATCACCGGTCGCGTCGCGATCGCGCTGCCCGATCCGCGTTGGCTGCAGGCCCATCCGGCGCAGGATCCGCGACTCGGCGCCGACGACGCGGTGCGCGCGGGGCCCCGGCCGGCGACGGTCACCCTGGTCGAGGCCGACGGCCGGCGCTGCCAGGTGCCGCATCGATCCGGCGCAACGGCGCGAGGCTATCTCGCTGCCTGCCGCGGCGACGCGGCCCGGGAGAGCGACTGGGCCTGGCTGGCCCAGCCCGACGGTCGCAGCACCCGCGTCGGTCTGGCGGCCTGGAATGCGGGCCAGGAGGACGAGCCGGCACCCGGCGCCTGGATTTGGGCGCCATCGAGGAGCGCGGGGCACGACGCCGACTTTTCGCAGGCGCTGATCCGCTTCCTGGGCACCCAGGGCCCGGCGGTCGATGCGGGCGGCGGGTCAGCTGCTGCCGGCGCCGTGCCGTTGCGTTCGCCGTTGCGCCGCGCGCCGATTCTCTCGGCCAGCGACTGGGGTGAGATCGGTCTTTTGCAAACGCCCACCGCGCGCATGGCGCCGGCTGGCACCGCTCGCTTCCACCTCAGCCGGGTCGAGCCGTACACGCGCGGCACGGTGATGTTCCAGCCGTTCGACTGGCTCGAGGCCGGGTTTCGCTACACCGATATCGCCAACCGCGACTACGGACTCGGCTTGCAGCAGGGCTACAAGGACAAGAGCATCGATTTCAAGCTGCGCCTGGCGCAGGAATCCTCGCTCGTGCCGCAGATCGCGCTCGGCGTGCGCGACCTCGGCGGCACCGGCCTGTTTTCCGGTGAATACCTGGTCGCAAACAAGCGCTTCAACGATTTCGACGCCAGCCTCGGCCTCGGCTGGGGCTATGCCGGCGGTCGCGGCGACATCCGCAATCCGCTCTCGGTCCTCGGTAGCGGCTTCGAGCGCAGGCCGCTGCCGGCCACCGCCAACGGCGGCACGGCCAACGTCAAGAGCTACTTCCGCGGTCCGGCGGCGCTGTTCGGCGGCGTGCAATGGCGCACGCCATGGGATCCGCTGACGCTGAAGATCGAGGTCGACGGCAACGACTACCGCAACGAGCCGCTGGCCAATGCCCAGGCGCAGCGCTCGCCGATCAACGTCGGCCTCGTCTACCGCCACGCGCCGGGAATCGACTTCTCCGCCGGCATCGAGCGCGGCAACCGTTTCATGTTCGGGCTCAGCCTGGCCACCGACCTCGGCCAGCTGCAGATGCCGAAGGCCGGCGATCCGCCGCTGCCGCGCTTCACGCCGCGGATGCCGCCGGACGCGGCGCCGCTGGAGCGCACTGCTGCCGACATCGAAGCGCAGACGGGTTGGCAGGTCACCGCCATTGCGCAGCGCGGCGCCGAACTCTCGGTCGACTTCGCCGATGCGCCGGGCGCGTACCGGCAGGAGCGCCTCGAGCGGACCATCGCCGTGTTGCACCGGGACGCGCCGGCGGGCGTGCAGCGGTTCGTCATCCACCTTGCCGAACGCGGCCTCGGCCGGCAATCGCACGCGGTCGATCGCAGCCGCTGGATCGCCTTGCACGATGCAGCGATGCCGCCGCGGTCGCCTTCCCCGGTGACGCGGCTCGGCGCAGCCGAGGCGTCGGGCCCCGCGACCGACCTCACCGGCCGTCGCACAGGGCCGCGCACCAGTTTCAGTGTCTCGCCCTATCTGGCGCCGATCGTCGGTGGCCCCGACGGCTTTCTGCTCTACCGCCTCGACCTTCTCGCGCGTGGCGAACTGCGGCTCGGCGACTCGACCTGGATCAACGGCACCGCGGCGCTGCGCCTGCTCGACAACTACGACCGATTCAACTACAC
Organism: uncultured beta proteobacterium; assembly: GCA_963826695.1. Taxonomy (GTDB): domain Bacteria; phylum Pseudomonadota; class Gammaproteobacteria; order Burkholderiales; family Burkholderiaceae_C; genus CAWGXZ01. The sequence goes on along the minus strand of CAWGXZ010000001.1, from coordinate 238,445 downwards.
CGCCCCGAGCAACCTGCCGCGGGTTCGCACCTTCCAGCGCGAGTACGTGACCGCATCGCGGCTGACCCTGCCGGTGCTGCAGCTGACGCATGTCGGCCAGTGGGCGCAGGACCACTTCTACAGCGTCTATGGCGGCTTGCTCGAGAGCATGTATGCCGGCGCTGGCGCCGAATGGCTGTGGCGGCCGGCGGACAGCCGACTGGCTTACGGCATCGACCTGAACCGGGTGCGGCAGCGCGAGTTCGAGCAGAAGTTCGGCCTGCGCGATTACCGCGCCACGACCGGACATGCGACGGTCTACTGGAATACCGGCTGGCAAGGCGTGCAGGTGGCGCTGAGCGCCGGCCAGTACCTGGCCGGTGACCGCGGCGCCACGCTCGACGTCAGCCGGCGTTTCGACAACGGCGTCACGCTCGGCGCCTATGCGACCCGGACCAATGTCTCGGCGGCGCAGTTCGGCGAAGGCAGCTTCGACAAGGGCGTCTACGTGAGCTTCCCGCTCGACGCGCTGCTGCCGCGGTCGACGAGCGCCACCGGTTCGATCGTCTGGTCGCCGCTGACGCGAGACGGCGGTGCCCGGCTGGCCCGCGCGCAGCGCCTGATCGACCTGACGACGCTGCGCGACCCGCGTGCCTTCGAGCTGAAGGCGCCGGGCGTTGCGGCGCCGCGCACCGGCGAGCCGGTGTTCGAGACACCGCCCGAGCTGCAGCGCTGAGCCCCGGCCAAAGCAGCGTGCCTGAAAGGAAACCCTTGGACCTACCCGCGCATCAACTGACGATGACGGTGCTGATGACGCCGGACATGGCGAACTTTTCGGGCAACGTGCACGGCGGCACGGTGCTCAAGCTGCTCGACCAGGTGGCCTTTGCCTGCGCCAGCCGCTTCGCACGGCGCTATGTGGTGACGTTGTCGGTCGATCAGGTGATGTTCAGGCAGCCGATCCACGTCGGCGAACTGGTCACCTTTCTGGCGAGCGTCAACCACACCGGCACCTCGTCGATGGAGATCGGCATCAAGGTCGTCGCCGAGAACATCCGCAGCCAGGTGGTGCGGCATGCGAACAGCTGTTTCTTCACGATGGTGGCGGTCGACGACGACGCCAAGCCGGTTCCGGTGCCGACGCTCGTGCCGGTGACGGCCGACGAGAAGCGGCGCTTCGAAGCCGCCAAGCTGCGTCGTGGCCTGCGCCAGGAGCTCGGCCGGCGCAAGGCCGATGCGCTCGGCAGCTGAAGCACCGTCGATTCGATGAGCCCTGCGCTGCGCATCGACGTGGCCGAAGTCGAGTTCAGCGCCATCCGGGCGCAGGGCGCGGGCGGGCAGAACGTCAACAAGGTGTCGAGCGCGGTGCATCTGCGCTTCGACATCGGCGCCTCGTCGCTTCCGGGCGACGTCAAGGCGCGGCTGCTGGCGGTGAGCGATTCGCGCATCACCGACCAGGGCGTCGTCGTCATCAAGGCGCAGGCGCACCGCAGCCAGGAGATGAACCGGGCCGAGGCGCTGCTGCGCCTGCAGCAACTGGTCGACAGCGTGGCGCATCCGCCCCGGCTGCGCCGGCCGACCCGGCCGACCTACGGCTCGAAGCAGCGACGGCTCGAAAGCAAGAGCCAGCGCTCGCAGACCAAGGCGGGCCGCGGCCGGGTCGGCGAGTAGACCGGCGGCGTGGCGCCCCCGGGCGAGGGTTCGCCGCCTTGCCCGCTGCCTCGGCAGCCGGCAAGCTCGGCGACCTTTGAACCCCGACCGGCGAGACCAATGAAGATCACCCGCATCGAAGTCCACACCCTGCGCGACAAGGGCGAGGGCAAGGCCCACTGGGTCAGCCATTTCAAGGTGCCGCATGCCAACGAGATCCTGGTGCGGCTCTACACCGACGAAGGCATCGACGGCTTCGGCCTGGCCACCAGCTACACCTCGACCGAGCCGATCGTGCACTGCTTTCGCAGCGGCATCGGCGAGCTGATCGTCGGCGCCGACCCGCTGGCGCCGGAGACGATCTACCAGAAGCTGTTCGCATTGACCTGGCAGCGGCTGGCGCAGGAGAAGGGCTGGAGCCGCGAGGCACTGGTGCGCATCTCGGCGGCAGTCGACATCGCCTGCTGGGACATCGTCGGCAAGTTCGCCCGGCTGCCGCTCTACCGGTTGTTCGGCGGCTTTCGCAGCGAGGTGCCCTATTACGTGACCTGCACCTACTACCAGGAGGGCAAGGGCATTCCCGAGTTGCGCGACGAGATGCGCAAGCTGCTGTCGCAGGGCCACACACGCTTCAAGACCAAGGTCGGCGGGCTGTCGCTGGCCGAGGACATCGCCCGCCTGGAGGCGGTGCGCGAGGAGATCGGCTTCGAGCGCGAGATGATGGTCGACGTCAACCGCGCCTGGGATCTCGCCACGGCGACGCAGGCGGTGCGGCTGCTCGAGCCACTGAAGCCGCGCTGGCTCGAAGAGCCGCTGCACTGGAACGACGACCGCCACGAGACGACGCTGCTGGCACGGCGCACACACATCCCGATCAGCGGCGGCGAGAGCGAGATGACGGCAACCGGCTGCCGCGCCTTCATCGACGAGCGGGCGATCAGCATCCTGCAGTTCGACGTGACGATGATGGGCGGCTTTACCGAGGGCCGGAAACTGGCGGCACTGTGCGAGCTGAACCATGTCGAAGTGGCGCCGCATCACGACGCCTTCATCCATGCCCACATCGTGGCCGGCAGCCCGGCGGGGCTGATCGTCGAATCGTTCCCCGATCCGGAACGCGACCCGCTGCAGGCCGAGCTGTTCGAGAACCCGCATGTGACGCGCAACGGCACGATGCGGCTCAACGAAGAACCCGGGCTCGGCCTGCGCCTCTCGCCGGCGGCGCTCGAGAAGTTCGGCGAGCGGGTGGTCTGACCGGGCCCTGCACCGGGGGGCGCTGCCGGCACCGACAATTCCGGATGGCCAAAGAGAAATCGATCTACGTCTGCAGCGAATGCGGCGGGAATTCGCCACGCTGGCTCGGCAAGTGCCCGCAGTGCGGCGCCTGGAACACCCTGGTCGAGTCGGTCGCCGAGGCGCCGGCGAAGAACCGGTTCGGTGGCGGCGGTGCGCGCGCGCTGAATCCGACCCAGGCGGTCGCGACCCTGGGCGAGATCGAGGCCTCGGACGTCGACCGCCAGCCGACCGGCGTCGACGAACTCGACCGCGTGCTCGGCGGCGGCATGGTTGCGGGCGGCGTGGTGCTGATCGGTGGCGACCCGGGAATCGGCAAGTCGACGCTGCTGCTGCAGGCGCTCGACGCGATGTCGCGGCGCATGAAGACGCTCTACATCACCGGCGAGGAGTCGGGCGCACAGGTGGCGCTTCGTTCGCGCCGGCTCGGCCTCGACGCGAGCCAGGTGCGGGTCATGGCCGAAATCCAGCTCGAGAAAATCGAGGCGGCGATCGACGCCGAGCAGCCGGCAGTCTGCGTCGTCGATTCGATCCAGACCGTCTACAGCGACCAGCTGAGTTCGGCACCCGGCTCGGTCGCGCAGGTGCGCGAATGCGCGGCGCAGCTGACGCGTGTTGCCAAGCGCGGCGGCACCGCGATCGTCCTCGTCGGCCACGTCACCAAGGAAGGCGCGCTCGCCGGCCCGCGCGTGCTCGAGCACATCGTCGACACCGTGCTTTATTTCGAGGGCGACACACACAGCAGCTTCCGGCTCGTGCGGGCGATCAAGAACCGCTTCGGCGCGGTCAACGAGATTGGCGTCTTTGCGATGACCGAGCGCGGCCTCAAGGGGGTCGCCAACCCGAGCGCGATCTTCCTCTCCACACACGGCGACCCCGTCGCAGGCTCGTGCGTGCTGGTCACGCTCGAGGGCAGCCGGCCGATGCTGGTGGAGATCCAGGCGCTGGTCGACAGCGGCGGGCCGAGCCCCAGGCGCCTCTCGGTGGGGCTCGATCGCGACCGCCTTGCGATGATGCTGGCGGTGCTGCACCGCCACGCGGCGATCGCCTGCTCCGACCAGGACGTGTTCGTCAATGCGGTCGGCGGCGTGCGTATCAGCGAGCCGGCCGCCGACCTGGCGGTGATGCTCGCGATCCAGAGCAGCCTGCGCGCCAAGCCATTGCCGCGGGGCTTCATCGCCTTCGGCGAAGTCGGCCTGGCCGGCGAGGTCCGGCCGGCGCCCCGGGGCCAGGATCGGCTTCGCGAGGCCGCCAAGCTCGGCTTCAGCGTCGCCGTGGTGCCCAAGGCGAACGCGCCGAAGAAGCCGATCGAGGGCCTCGAAATCCATCCGGTCGAGCGCATCGAGCAGGCCATCGACATCGTGCGGGGGCTCTGAGCGCCGCTCCGGCGGTAGGAATGCCGGCACGAAGTGCGAGCATTGGCGCGATCGTGCCAGCGGGGTGTCGTGCGCCGCTCATGTCCCCCGAGACGGGCTCTGCCCGTCTCTCCTCCTTTACTTCGCTCTGCACGAAACCCCACTGGCCCGATTGGAACGCTTGCGGTACTCGGACGCGTCCAGCGAGCGGTGATCGGCCGGGGGTGGTGGGTGAGTGGCGCAGTGAAGTAAAGGAGGGGAGGTCTCGGCCGCAGGCCGAGGCCGGGGGACATGAACGAAGCTGCTTACCCGCCGACCCCGGCCCGCTCCCATGCTCGCAAGCCAGCCGCCGCCTTCAACTCGAAGCCGTGCCGCACATCCGCAGGTCGCTACCATCCGCCGCCATGAGCATAAAACTGGGTTGGTTGCTGGCTTTTGTCTGCGTGGCGTTGGCGACGCAGCAGTACGGTATGCAGGGCTTCGCGGCCAGTGTGACGCTGGTCGTCTTCTGGCTGTTGTTGCATCTCAGTCGCACCCTGCGGGTGATGCGCCGCGCCGGCGAGCGACCGGTCGGCATGGTACCCAGCGCGGTCATGCTGCATGCCGGGCTGAAGACCGGCATGCCGATGCTCAACGTGGTCGCCCAGGCGAGGAGCCTCGGCACGAAGGTCAGCGCCGACGACAGCACCTGGCGCTGGCAGGATGAAGGTGGATCGGCCGTGACCCTGTATTTCGCCGACGGTCGGCTGCAGCGCTGGACACTCGATCGTCCGAGCGATGCCGACGAAGCCGCAGGGCTGCCGAGCGCCCCTTAAAATCGCTTCGATCAGCAGACTGGGAGCGCTTCATGTCGATGGCCGACCGTGACGGAAAAATCTGGATGGACGGTCAGATGGTCGAGTGGCGCGACGCCAAGATTCACGTCTTGAGCCACACGCTGCACTACGGATGCGGCGTCTTCGAAGGCGTGCGTGCCTATCGCACGCGCCGGGGCACGGCGATCTTCCGCCTGCGCGAGCACACCGAGCGGCTCTTCAACAGCGCCAAGATCCTGCGCATGAAGATCCCCTATTCGTTCGATGAGGTGCTGGAAGCGCAGCGCAGCGTGGTGCGCGAAAACCGGCTCGACAGCTGCTATCTGCGGCCGCTGGCGTGGATCGGATCGGAGAAGCTCGGCGTTTCGCCGAAGGGCAACACGATTCACCTGATGGTCGCCGCCTGGGAGTGGGGTGCGTACCTCGGCGACGAAGGGCTCAAGCGCGGCATCCGCGTCAAGACCTCGAGCTTCACCCGGCACCATGTCAACATCACGATGACGCAGGCCAAGGCGGTCAGCAATTACAGCAACTCGATCCTGGCCAACCTCGAAGCCACCGACGATGGCTACGACGAGGCGCTGCTGCTCGATGCCTCCGGCTTCGTCAGCGAAGGTGCCGGCGAAAACATCTTCGTCGTCAAGGGTGGCGTGGTCTACACGCCGGATCTCTCGGCCGGTGCGCTGAACGGCATCACCCGTGGCACGGTGTTCGCAATCTGCCAGGACCTCGGTCTGAAGCTGGTCGAGAAGCGCATCACGCGCGACGAGATCTATATCGCCGACGAAGCGTTCTTCACGGGTACCGCGGCCGAGGTCACGCCGATCCGCGAGCTCGACCGAATCGAGATCGGCAGCGGTTCGCGCGGACCGATCACCGAGCGGATCCAGAGCGCCTTCTTCGACATCGTCAACGGCCGCGACGACAACTACGCCAACTGGCTGACCGAGGTCTGAGCGCGATGAGCAGCAGCAAGCCTCCCGAGTTGCCGACGGTCGTGCTGGTCGAGGCCGCCGACGTGATGGACCACGGCACGATCTTCTGCCCGAACCCGAAGATGCCGCTCTGGGCCACGCATCCGCGGGTTTTTCTCGGAATCGTCACCACCGGTGATGCCAAGTGCCCGTACTGCGGCACCGTCTACAAGCTGAAGGACGGCGAGAAGGTGCATCGGCACTGAGGAGCGCGCAACGCCTCCGGGCTCGAGGGCCGCGGGCGTGATGCGCTCTCTCGTGATTGCGCCGCAGTGGATCGGCGACGCGGTCATGAGCGAGCCGCTTCTCGGGGCGTTGGCTGCACGCGGCGAGCGGCTGACGGTCGCCGCGCTGCCCTGGGTGGCGCCGGTCTACCGGGCGGTGGACGGTGTCGGCGAGATCGTCGAACTGCCATTTGCCCACGGCCGCCTCGACTGGAAGGCGCGCTGGCGAGCTGCCAGCCAGCTGCGCGGCCGCTTCGATGCCGCCTACGTGCTGCCGAATTCGTTGAAGTCGGCGTTGCTGCCTTTCCTGGCGCGCATTCCGCGCCGCATCGGCTATCTCGGCGAGAGCCGCTACGGCCTGCTCAACCGGCGCCTCGCCAACCGGAGCGGGCGTCCGCCGATGGTCGACTTCTATCTGGCGCTGGCGGGCGATGCGGCGGCCTTTCGCGCGCCGCGTTTGCGCATTGCCGGCGATGAAATCGAGGCCGTGCTCGCTCCACTGGGCCTGCAAGGCACTGGCTACTTCGTTTTTGCGCCGGGCGCCGAATACGGTCCGTCGAAACGCTGGCCAGCCGAACATTACGCGGCGTTGGCTGGCCGCTTGCAGCGCGAACACGCCCTTCCGATCCTGCTGATCGGCTCGGCGAAGGAGCGCGCGCTTTGCGACGGCATCGCTGCCGCGGCCGGTGGCGATTGCCGCGTGCTGGCCGGAACGTACCTCGCTCGATCAGGCGATGGCGCTGGTGGCCGGCGCGCGCGGCGTCGTCAGCAACGATTCTGGCTTGATGCACGTGGCGGCGGCGTTCGGGCGGCCGCAGGTCGCCCTGTTCGGTTCGACCAGTCCCGAGCACACGCCGCCGCTGAACGCCCGCGCCAAGGTGCTCTGGATGCGCGATGTGCTGCCGCTCGACTGCATTCCCTGCTTCGAACGCAGCTGTCGCTACGGTCATCACCGTTGTCTGGTCGATCTGCCCGTCGAGCAGGCCGATGCAGCCTTGCAGCAGGCGCTGGCTTCGCCTGCGCCGACTCAAAGCACCAGCGGGCCCAGATAGAGGATCGGCCCGGTCGCCCGTCCGGTCGGTGATCCGCCCGGTGGTTCGAGCGTGACGGCCAGCGCCGAGGTGTTGTCGAGCACCCCGCCGCGTCGCACCACGGTCAGGCCGGTCGGCGAGATGACGCCGAGCGAACGCGGTGCGCCGCTCGACGGTACCGCCCAGAGTTCGAGCGAGCGGTCGGGCTGCAGCGCGACGTTCTGCAACGGCCGGGTGACCATCGCACGCCCGTCGGGGCTGATGCTGGCGACGAAGCTCGCCGGCTGAACACCCGTTGCGACCCCACTGCCAGCCGGCGCCGCTGCGTTCAGCACCACGACGATCGGCGGACGTGCCGGATCGGGCGTGGCCAGCAGGACGGCCAGGCTCAGCGCGGCGACGCCGGCGACAGCACTCAGCCCGCGCCAGAAGACCAGCTGCTGCCACCAGCGCTGCGGCGGGTTCTGCACGCCTTCGCGCGCACCCCACAGACGTGATTCGATGCGGCGCCAAATCGAAGCCGGCGGTTCGACTGGCGCAATCGCCTGCGTCAGCGGCTCGAGCCGGGCATGCCACTCGGAAAGCGCGTTGCGCAGCGCGGCGTGTGCCGGCAGCAGCGTCTCGAAGCGCCGGCGGGCGGGGCCACGCAGCGTTCCGGCGGCGTATTCGGCGGCCAGCCGGTCAGCCAGGGAAGGGCGGCTGTAATCCATCGTCAGTCACGGGCCGGCGCAACCGGGGCCTCGCGCAGCAAGGCGTCGTCGAGGCAGCGACGCAAGCTCGACAGGGCCCGCCGCACCCAGCTTTTCACGGTGCCGAGCGGCTGCTTCAAATGGTCGGCGACCTCGGCGTGGCTCATGCCGTCGTAGAAGGCCAGCGCCAGGCTTTGTCGCTGCGAGGCGCTCAACGCCTGCATGCAGTCGCCGAGCTGCCGGGCATCGGCGGCTCTTGTGAGCAGTTCCAGTGGTCCGGGCGCCGAATCGGCGGTGGTGTCGTACACGTCAGGGTTCTCGTCGTCCGTCGGGTGGCTCGAACTCAGCTGCGGACGGGACTGGGCCCGCCGCAGGCTGTCGATTGCGCGGTTGCGGGCGATGCTGGTCAGCCAGGTCATGGGCTGGCTCTGTGCAGCACTGAAGCCGGCCGCTGCGCGCCAGACGTTGACATAGACCTCCTGGAGGATGTCTTCTGCCTGCGCCCGGTCTCGATTGATACGCAGCACGACGGCGAACAGATGCGCGCTGGTGCGCTCGTAGAGCCGGGCAAAGGCGGCGCGCTCACCGAGCCCGGCACGTGCCAGCAGATCGGATAGCTCGCGGCTGCGGTCGGTCCAGTCGGCGATCGGAGCAGGCATGGGCCGTCATTCTAGGTTGGCAAGAGGGCCGGCAGGCACCGGTTCGTACAATCGTCGACGATGCCTTTCCTTCCTGAATTCGTCCTGACGATCTCCTGCCGAGACGCCTGCGGCATCGTCTATGCAGTCTCGGGGGTGCTTTTCGAGGCCGGCTGCAACATCGTCGATTCGCAGCAGTTCGGCGATGTCCAGGCGAGCGACGCCACGGGCCTTTTCTTCATGCGCGTGCACTTCCAGGCGCCTGCGGATTTGCGCAGCGGCCCGCGCCCTCGACCGCGCTGTTCGAGCCGCTGCGCCAGCGCTTCGGCATGGCGCTGCAGCTGCACTCGCTGTCGCGCCGGCCGCGGCTGCTGCTGATGGTCAGCCAGCACGGCCACTGCCTCAACGACCTGCTGTTTCGCCGCCATTCCGGGCAGCTGGCGGTGGATGTGACGGCGATCGTCTCCAACCATCCCGATTTCGCGCCGCTGGCCGAGAGCTACGGCGTGCCCTTCCACCACCTGCCACTGGCGGCCGGTGCTACGGCCGAGGTCAAGCGCGCGCAGGAGCGGCAGATCGAGGCGCTGGTCAGTGACAACCAGGTCGACCTGGTCGTGCTCGCGCGCTACATGCAGATCCTCAGCCCGGCGTTCTGCGCCTTTCTGAAGGGCCGTGCGATCAACATCCATCACAGCTTCTTGCCGAGCTTCAAGGGCGCCAAGCCGTACTTCCAGGCGCACGAGCGCGGCGTCAAGCTGATCGGCGCGACCGCGCACTACGTCACGGCCGAACTCGACGAGGGGCCGATCATCGAACAGGACGTCGAGCGCGTCGACCACTCGCTGAGTCCCGAAGATTTCACCGCCGTGGGTCGCGACGTCGAGAGCGTGGTGCTGGCGCGCGCCGTGCGCTGGCATGTCGAGCACCGGGTGCTGCTCAACGGCCGCAAGACGGTGATCTTCAAGTGACTGCCGCGATCAGGAAACCGCCGCCATGTCCAGCGTGAAACCGCACGTCGTCCATCTCGCCTCGCCGGACGACATGGAACAGCAGTTCTACGATGCGCTGCGCCACGGCGACCTCGAGCGCCTGATGTCGGTCTGGGCCGACGATGAAGACATCGTCTGCGTGCACCCGGCCGGGCCGCGCATCACCGGCCCGGCGGCGATCCGCGCCAGCTTCGAAGCCCTGCTCGGCCGTGGCGGCGTCGATGCCCAGGCGGAGCAGGTGCGCCGCGTGACCGCGCATTCGAGTGCGGTGCACAGCGTCCTCGAACGGCTTCAGGTACAGACCGGCAGCGGCCCGCGCTCGGCCTGGGTGATTGCCACCAATGTCTACCAGAAGACGCCGCAGGGCTGGCGGATGGTGGCGCACCATGCGAGCCCGGCGCATGCGCAGGCGATCGAGCGCACGCCGGAGCCTGCGGCGACCTTGCACTAGCCGCATCCGATGCAGGCCTATCAGGCGCCCGGCTGGCTGCTCGGCGGCGGCCGACTGGGCGGCAACCTGCAGACCATCTGGCCGGCGCTCTGGTCGCGCCGCTTCGACGGCACCGCCCCGGTTTACCGGCGCGAACGCTGGGCCACGCCCGATGGCGACTTCATCGACGTCGACTGGCAGGCTGCTGCCGAGTCGCCGCCCACGGCCATGCAGCCGCTGCTGGTGTTGTTCCACGGTCTCGAAGGTTCTTCATCGAGCCACTATGCGCAAGCCTTCGCCGGCTGCGCGGCCGCCTGCGGCTGGCGCTTCGCGGTGCCGCACTTTCGCGGCTGCTCGGGCGAGCTGAACCGGGCGCCGCGGGCCTATCACTCGGGCGATTACGAGGAAATCGGCTGGATCATCGACCGGTTCAGCGCTGCACATCCCGGGCCGATCGTCGCCGTCGGCGTGTCGCTCGGCGGCAATGCCCTGCTGCGCTGGGCTGAAGAAGCCGGCGACTCGGCACGCACGGCGGTGCGTGCGCTGGCGGCAGTGTCGGCCCCGCTCGACCTTGCGGCGAGTGGCCAGGCGATCGGTCGCGGCTTCAATCGACTGGTCTACAACCGGCTGTTCCTGGCGAGCATGAAGCCCAAGGCCCTGGCCAAGCTGGCGCAGCATCCGGGGCTCTTCAGCCGCGAGCGCCTGCTCGCTGCGCGCGACCTGTACGAGTTCGACGACGTCTTCACCGCGCCGTTGCACGGCTTTGCCGGTGCCGGCGACTACTGGCAGCGTGCCTCTTCGAAGCCCCATCTGCAACGCATCCGCCTGCCCGCGCTGGTGCTCAATGCACGCAACGATCCCTTCGTTCCGGCCGCTTCGCTGCCGCTCGCTGCGACGGCGGGGCGCTGCGTCACACTCTGGCAGCCGGCGCACGGTGGCCATGTCGGCTTTCCCGGCGGCACACTGCCCGGGCACGTGCTGACGCTGCCGCAGCAGGTGATGGCCTGGCTGGAGGCCCGCGTGCATGGCGAGGAGGAACCAAGCGATGGATGAAATCGTCAAGGCGGCAATCGCCAAGTGGCCCCGGGTGCCGCATTGCCGCGGCTGGCTCGGGCTCGACGCCCGCGGCGCCTGGTACCTGCGGGACGAGCCAGCCCAGGCGGCCGGTGCGTTTCCACAATTCAAGGGCAGCCGTATCGAGCACGAGCCGACGCGCCAGTTCATCGATCGCAACTACGCAGGCGACGAGCAGGGTGCGTGGTACTTCCAGAACGGGCCGCAGCGCGTTTACGTCGAGCTCGAGGCCGCGCCCTGGATCTGGCGGCTGCAGCCCACCGAAGAAGCCGGCAGGGCCGATTTACTCGCCCACACCGGCGCTGCCGCCTGTTACCGGGCGGCGCTGCTGGACGAGCAGGGCCGCGTCTTCGTGGCAACGGATCGGGGGCTCGGGCTGGTGCACAGCCTCGACGTCGAGATTGCCGCAACGGCAATCGACAGCGGCCAGTGGCAGATCGAGGACGTGCGCTTCGACGATCTGCCGCAGCGCTTCGGCTATCAGCTCAGCCCGGCTGGGGTCCCTCGCTGAAACGAAAACGGCCCGGAGTCCGGGCCGTTCGCAAACGCGACGTCGCTCAGCGGGCCGACTGGATCATGTAGTCGACCACCGCCTTCAGCTCGGCGTCGCTCGCCTGCGTGCCGCCGCGCGGTGGCATGGCGCCCTTGCCCTTGATCGCGCTCGCCAACAGCGCATCGGCGCCTTGCGCAATCCGCGGTGCCCACGCCGCCTTGTCGCCCAGCTTCGGCGCCCCCGCCACTCCTGTCGCATGGCAGGCAATGCAAGCCGGGTTGTACAGCGCAGGAACGGCTCCGGCCGGTGCCGCCGGTGCTGTACCGGTTGCAGCCGGCGCGGCGACCTGGGCCATGGCCGCAGTGGCGGCCGCGACGGCGGTTGTTGCCGCAGGATCGGCCACGGGTTGCACCGCTGAGCCGGCGACAGGCGCCGTGAACGTCGGCTCCGCCAGCTTGCCACCGCCCTGATTGGCCATGTAGACCACGGCGCGACCGATTTCGAAATCGCTGAAATCGCCGCCACCCTGCGGCCCCATGGCACCCTTGCCGTGCAGCGCCGACTTGAGCAACGATTCGTAGCCGGTGGTGACGCGCGGACCCCACGCCGCGGCGTCGCCGAGCTTCGGCGCACCGGCAGCACCGGTCGCGTGGCAGGCGGCGCATTGCGCCGCAAAGACCTGCTCGCCGCTCTTCATCGAAGCCGGATCGCTCACGTCCTTGACTTCGACCAGCCCGACCGGCCGCAACCGCTCGCCGATCGCAGCCGGGCTCAGCCCGTCGCTGCCGGCAGCTGGACGCGGATCGGCGACCACATAGGTCGCGAGCAGCACAATCACGATGATCGGCACGACGAAGGCAAACAGGACGGCAACGATGAGCTGTTTCGGTGTCCGGATCGGCCCTTCGTGCGGGCCGTCGTGTTCCTGGTCGTTGTCAACTTGGCTCATGAAATCCTCGGCTGCCGGGGCCCGACCCGGGACAAAGCACACCCACCAGCCGGCGTGGTTGCCCCTTCAAGTCGGCGGAATTATAGGGTCGGCCTCCCCGACAGCCGAGGCGCGGGGAGCGCTGCGCAGCAGCTAGAATCCGCCCCCTGCGTCCGTAGCTCAATGGATAGAGTACTGCCCTCCGAAGGCAGGGGTTGCTGGTTCGATCCCAGCCGGGCGCACCAACGAATTCAACGACTTGGGGTTGAATCCGGCGTCCAGACAGGCGGCGCCCGTCCGGAAATCGGCCGGAACCGGGGCGCAATTGCCTCCACGATCGCGGCCACCGTGCGCAGGCTCTGGCGGCAATTACTCCTATCGGCACCGACGCCTGGACGAGCGCTCCAGCCAACCGCTGCCGCCGCTGCCATGGACGGCGCGGGTCGGACGACGCCTTACTCCGCCGGGATGCCGGCTTCCTTGATGACCTTGCCCCACTTGGCCAGGTCCGACTTGATCACCGCGGCGTAGTCCTGGGGTGTGCCGCCCTGGATCTCGATGCCGGCAGCCTCAAGCTTGGCGCGCACGTCCGGCAGTTTCAAAGCCGCGTTGATCTCGGTGTTGAGCTTCGTGATGATCGCCCGTGGCGTGCCGGCGGGCGCCAGGAAGCCGCCGTTGGTGTTGGCGTCGTAGCCCTTAAGCCCCTGCTCGTCGGCGGTCGGCACGTCGGGCAATGCGGCCGTGCGCTTGCGTGTCGACACCGCCACCGCACGCACGGTGCCGGCCTTCACCTGCGACTGGATGGCGCTGACCGTGTCGATGTAGAGCGCGGTGCGGCCGCCGATCAGGTCCGGCTGGGCAGCGGACGAACCCTTGTACGGAATCAGCAGCATCTTGGTGCCGCTGGTCATGCGGAACATCTCGGCCGCCATTTCCTGGGCGCTGCCGCGGCCCGAGGTGGCGACCTTGGCGTCGTTGGGATTCGCCTTCATCCAGGCGATGAACTCGGGCAGCGTCCTGGCCGGAATCTGCGGATAGATGGCGAACACCAGCGGCACCTCGTGGGTGTAGACGATGGGCTCGAAGCTGGTCTCAGGGTCCCAGCCGAGGTTCTTGAACAGGAACTTGTTGATGTTGTGGCTGCCGCCGACGATACCGATCGTGTAGCCGTCGGGCGCTGACTTGGCCAGGGCATCGGTGCCGAGGTTGTTGGAGGCGCCGGGCTTGTTGTCGATGATCACCGGCTGGCCCATCGACGTCTGGAGTCTTTCGCCGACGACGCGCGCGAGCGTGTCGATCGCGCCGCCCGGTGGTGCCGGCACGATGATCTTGATGGCTCGGGTCGGGTAGGCCTGCGCCGATGCCCCGGTCGGCACCACGGCCAGGCAGGCCGAGACGGTCAGGATCTGGAAGAGGGGCGTGAAACGCATGAGGGGTCTCCTTTTGTTGTCGGTGTTGAGTTCAGCCGCGCCCGACGAAGGGCATGGCGCTGGCCATCAGGGTGATGTTCAGCACGTTGGTGTCGAGCGGCAGCGCCGCGATGTGGCATACCGCGTCGGCCACATGGCTCACGTCCAACATGGGTTCGGGCGCGACCGTGCCGTTGGCCTGCAGGACACCGCGCGTCATCCGCTCGGACAGCTCGGTCAGCGCATTGCCGATGTCGATCTGGCTGGCCGCGATGTTGTACGCCCGGCCGTCGAGCGCCAGCGCCTTGGTCAGTCCCGAGACCGCGTGCTTGCTGGCGGTGTAGGGTGCGGTGAACGGGCGCGGGGTGTGCGCCGAGACAGAGCCGGTGTTGACGATGCGCCCGCCCTGCGGCGACTGGCGGCGCATCAGGCCGAAGGCGGCCCGCGCGCAGAGGAACACGCCGGTCACGTTGGTGTCGAGCACGCTGAACCACTTGTCCAGCGGCAGTTCGTCGATCGGCACCGCCGGGGCGTTCACGCCGGCGTTGTTAAACAGCAGATCGAGCCGGCCGAAGGCGCTCTCGACGGCGGCGAAGAGCGCCTGCACGCTGTCGGGGTCGCTCACGTCGGTTGGGACGGCCAGCGCCGTCTGGCCGCGCGCCTCGGCCTCGGCGGCCAGGGCCTGCAACGGCGCGGGACGACGGCCTGCGAGCACGACGCTCCAGCCGTCCTTCAACAGGCCGAGGGCGGCGGCGCGGCCGATACCGCTGCCTGCGCCGGTGACCAGCGCGATCCTCCTGGAGGTGTCTGCATTCATGTCGGGATTCCTTCGTGGGTGCGGTCGGATGTCGTACTGAAGAACGAAGCGCCCGGCGCTATGAGATGGCGCTGCGCACCGCCATGGAGAACTCGTCGATGCCCTCTACGCCACCGCAGACGACGTCGCCCGCGTGAGATCGGGTCCGGAGGCGCAGCCCCAGACGGGGTGCGGCTCGACCTGCGCCGGATCGATGTCACGGCCGCCGCGCCCATTGGCGACGACCCGTGGCCGATGCAGTAGACGCGCCCTACCGGCAGGACTGCCGGCTCGCCCGCCACCGGCAGCGTGACCGGCTCGGCTGTGGGGAAGACGAATCGCGCCAGGGTCGTGCCGGCGGTCGCGCCGCGTTCAGTCGACGGTGATCTTGCGGCTGCGGATGATCTGCGCGTAGCGGAGCTTGTCCTCGACGATCAGCTTGGCGAATTCCTGCGGCGACGTTCCGCGCGGCACGCCTCCCAAGGCCGCCATGCGTGCCTTGACCGCTTCGTCGGCCAGGACAGCGCGAACGTCGGCTGCGATCTTGTCGACGATCTGCGGCGGCGTGCCCGCCGGCGCCAGCAGACCGAGCCAGGAGATGGCGTTGAACCCGGGCAGCACGGTTTCGGCGAGGGTGGGCAGATCGGGCAGTGCCGGCACCCGCTTGTCGCCGGTCACGGCCAGCGCATGCACCTTGCCGGTCTTGATGTGTCCCGAGGCTTCCAGCACCGTCAGGAACGACAGGTCGACGTGGCCCGCGATCAGGTCGGCGAGCGCCGGGCCGCCGCCCCGGTAGGGAACGTGCACGACGAAGGTTCCGGTGCGGTCCTTGAACATCTCGGCTGCCAGGTGCGGCGCCCCGCCGGCCCCCGCGCTGCTGTAGGTCAGCTTGCCCGGCCGCGTCTTGGCCAGGGCAATGAACTCGGCCGCAGACTTGACCGGAACCGACGGGTTGACGACCATCGCCAGCGGCAGTTCGGCCACCAGCGAGATGGGGGCGAATGCGCTGTCGGGGTCGTAGGGCAGCTTGGCATACAGCGACGGATTGATCGCCTGCGTGCCGATGTTGCCGAGCAGCAGGGTGTAGCCATCGGGCTTGGCCTTGGCCACGAAGTCGGCGCCGATCTGCCCGGCCGCGCCGCCCTTGTTTTCCACCACGACGGTCTGGCTCCAGCGCTTGCCCAGCTGCTCGGCGATGATCCGTCCGCCGGTGTCGGTGCCGCCACCCGGCGGAAAAGGAACCACCAGGGTCACCGGCCGGGCGGGGTAGGCCTGCGCGAAGCTCGGCGCGTGGGCGACCGCGGCGAAGGCACAGGCCAGAAGGAGTGCGAAGCGGGGAGTGGGCATGGGCTTGTCTCTGCAGTGTTCGTCGAAGGCTGTCGATTGCGTTGAATGTTGCGAGTCGCCTGCCGCTCAGGTGGTCAGACTCATCGTCGGGCGACCGCCTGCGAGGGCCTCGGCGATGCCCTGCAGCACCATTTCGCCCATCGCGGTGCGGGTCTCCCAGGTGGCGCTGGCGCGATGCGCCTGCAGGGTCACGCTGTCCGACCGGCGCAGCGCCAGCGGCACCCGCGGCTCGTCGACGAACACGTCGAGCCCTGCACCGGCGATGCGCCCGGCGGCCAGTGCCTGCGTCAGGTCGGCCTCGTTGACCAGGCGACCCCGGGCGACGTTGACCAGGAAGCCGCGCGGGCCGAGCGCATCGAGCACCGCCGCATTGACGATGCCCTCGGCCTGGTCGGCCGCTGCGCACAGCACCAGCGCGTCGGATTCGCGGGCCAGCGCCACCAGGTCCGGGACGAAGCGGTATGCAAGGTCGTCCATGCGGCGCAGGTCGGTGTAGCCGATCGGGCAGCCGAAGGCCGCCGCCCGCACCGCGACGGCGCGGCCCACCCGTCCCATGCCGACGATGCCCACGCGCATGCCGCTGAAGCGGCGGGCGAGCGGGATCGCGCTGGGCTGGGGATGAAGCTCCCACTGGCCGTCGCGCACGAAGCGGTCGCCGGCACACAGGTTGCGGCAGGCGGCGATCAGCAGGCCGAGGGCCAGGTCGGCGACGTCTTCGGTCAGGGCGCCGAGGGTGGCGGTGACGGGCAGGCCGCGGCTGCGGCAGTACGCCAGGTCCACCGCATCGGTGCCGACGCCGTTGACCGCGACCACCTTGAGGCCGGGCATCTGCTCCAGCATCGGCCGCGAGATGCCGGTGTGGCCGCCGGTGATCACGGCGGCGACCGACGCACCGTGTTCACGCAGCCAGGCCTGCTGGTCGGCAAGCTCGAAATACTTGTGGACGGTGTAGAGCGAAGCGAGCCGGTCGTTGATCTCGGGGATCAGGATCGGATTCAGCTGCAGGATCCAGGGAGTCATGTCGATCCGTTCGGTAGGGCCTGGCGCGCGGCGCCTGGGTGGAGGGTTTCTTGAAGGACGAACGGATGTTAATCAATGATTGATTAACAAAGCAATATTGACATTTAGAATCAACTTATAAACCTTGCAACGAGACTTTTGCGGATCGACATGGCTTCCTGGATTTCGATGGACGAGGTGTGCGGACTGCTGACCGTCAAGCCGCAGACGGTCTATGCCTATGTGAGCCGCGGCAAGCTGGAGGTCATGCCCGATCCGGCCGACACCCGCCGCAGCCTGTACCGCGCCGACGACGTCGCCGCCCTGGCCAGACGCAAGCAGGCCGGTCGCAAGCACGAGACGCTCGCCGCCAACACGCTGTTCGGCTCGGAGCCGAGCATCCCGACGGCACTGTGCGCGTTCTTTCGCGGGCGCCCCCATTACCGCGGCCAGGATGCCGTGAGCCTGGCCGGGTCGGCCAGCCTGGAGGAGGCGGCCCGGCTGCTCTGGGGCGCCGAGCAGGCCGTCGACTTTTCTTCGACGTCGCCGCTGCAGGCGGGCAAGCCCGGGCGGCTCGCCGCGTTCAGCGCCCTGGCCAGCCTGGCGGCAGCAGGACACTCCACCCAGGGCCGCCTGACGCGTGTGCTGCACAACGAGGCGCAGGGCCTGGTGGGCCAGTTGGCCGACGCTTTCGGCGCCAAGCCGGGAAGCCAGCCGCTGCATCAACGCTTCGCGCGAGGCTGGAAGCAGCCGGCCCCGGTGGCCGAACTGCTGCGAACGGCCATGGTGCTGCTGGCCGATCACGAACTGACGAGTTCGGCATTCGCCACGCGCATCGCCGCTTCGGCAGGTGCCTCGCTGCCGGCCTGCCTGCTGGCCGGACTCGCCGCGCTCTCGGGCCCCTTGCACGGCGATGCGTCGGGCCGCGTCCAGGCGCTGTTCAGCGACGTGGTCCGGCTCGGCGATGACGAGGTGCTGGCTCACTACCTGTCGACCGGACTGCCCCTGGCCGGATTCGGCCACCACCTCTATCCCGATGGCGATCCGCGCGCGGCCGCGCTGCTGGCGCTGTTCGAGCCCCCGGAGGTGATCGCACGCTTCATCGAGAAGGTGACCGATCTGACCGGTCTGCAGCCCAACATCGACGTCGCCCTGGCAGCGCTGGTCGCGCACCATCGGCTGCCTGCCGATGCGGCCTTCGGCCTGTTTGCAACGGCGCGCAGCGTCGGGCTGCTGGCGCACTGCGTGGAGCAACTCGGTGTGCAGCAGGTGATCCGGCCGCGGGGCCGCTATGTGGGCCCGGTTCCCGATGCGCCGCGGGCAATCCGGACGTAGACCAGCCGTCCGCCCCGGCGCGCCGTGCGACCGCCGCGGCTGCGGCGGGTAGGCGATTTCCGTTGGGCCTTCTACGCTAAGCTCGCCGCGCCTCCTCCGGCTGCAACGTGGGCGACTCGATGACAAGGCTTCTATTGACAGGATTGGTTGTCGCGGCGCTTGCGGGCTGTGCCGCGCAGGCCCCGATCGGGTTGCGCGACATGGGTTCCTTCCACATCGGCGGACGCACTGCCACGATCGCCGGAAAGCCCATCAGGGAGGTCGTGACGACGCCGGGCGCACCGACGATTCGGCTGGACCCCAATGGCAGCTACCAGGTGGAGGGTATGTACACCCAGTACTTCCTGCCTGCCAAGCCGCGCGGCAAGGTGCCGCTGCTGCTTTGGCATGGGGGCGGACTCACGGGCGTGACCTACGAGTCCACGCCGGATGGGCGTGAAGGCTGGCTCAACTACTTCCTCAAGCGCGGTTGGGACGTGTACGTCTCCGATGCCGTCGAGCGGGGCCGGTCCGGCTGGGCCATGTACCCGGACATCCTGCCCGGCGAGCCTGTCTTCCTGCCGAAGGCCAATCCCTGGGAGCGGTTTCGAATCGGCACAGGCACCGGGTCGTATTCGGAGGATCCGGCCCAGCGCAAGCAGCTACCGGGAAGCCAGTTCCCGACGCAGGCCTACGACGACTTCATGCGGCAGAACGTCCCGCGTTGGACCACCACGGATGCGCCCACCCTGGCGGCCTATCTGGCGTTGGTCGATCGAATCTGCCCGTGCGTCATCGTCGTGCATTCGCAGGGCGGGCAGTTCGGTTTCCGCGTTGCGCAGGAACGTCCTGACAAGGTGCTCGCGCTGGTGGCGGTCGAGCCGACGAATGCGGGCGAAGCGAGTTCGGTCGAGAAGCTGCGTAGCGTGCCCACGCTCCTCGTCTATGGCGACTACATCAACCAGGACGCGCGCTGGTCGACGCTCAAGGCACGTCTGCTGGGTTTTGCAGACACCATGCGCAAATCCGGCGGAACGGTCGACGTGCTCGACTTGCCATCCGAAGGCGTGCGCGGCAACTCGCACATGCTGATGATGGACCGCAACAGCGACCAGATTGCCGAGCGGGTGCAGAACTGGCTGGTGGGCAGATCACTTTACGAGTGAGCGGCGCGAAATCGATTGTTGCCGCGGGTTGGGCTTAGGGGTTGCCGGTATCGACCCTTCCGCCCGGCTGCGAGTCGACGTCGTGGCAGTCGATCCCCGGCCGCGCGGAAGTCGCCCAACGCCTCCGGGTTGGTGCGCCAGGCTGGCCGATCAGGCGTCGACGCCTGTGTCGAACGCCAGACGCGAGAACCACTCAGCGTACGGCGTGTTCCTCGCCATCCTGCGGTTGTAGTCCGGGGCTCCGTCGTGCCACCAGACCGGCCCTCGCTCGCCCAGTGCGCGCTTGGCTTCGTCGACGCTTCGCCGTGCCGCTGCCCGCTCGGTGTCGGACGGGCTGCCCCGCAGGGCCCGCCGGGCCGCCATGAGCTGCTTGACGAGCGCGTCACGGCGTTCCTCGGCGAGTGCCGGGTTCGCCTTGCGCCAGAGGCGACCGCGCACGACGAAATACCGGCCGTCGGGTGTCGAAGGGTATTCGCTTCGGGTCATCAGCAAGGCGGTGCCACCGGGTTCCTTCCATTTCTGCCCACCAGCGGCTTCGGTCCGCAGCAGTCAGGGTCTCGCGAGCGACGATGCCATGCCGTCGCCTTGTGACGCGCTGGCGAATGCCGGCGAAGCCCGGCTTGTTCGAGCGGCGCACGGTCAGAAGCGACGCAGAGGTAATAAACGGTATTCAGGGGCCTTTTCGACCAAGCTCGGTGCGCAGCGCGCGGTAAGCTGACAAGTCCCCGCGATCGGGAAGCGTGGAGAAGAGTATCGAGACTTCGATTCAGCAACGTGTTGTCCCGGCTGCCGAGATCCTGATCGTCACCGACGATGAAACCTCGGTCGAGCCTCTGCGCCGACTGCTCGACTCGGCGGGCTATCTCAACTCGATGGTGCTCGGTGACGCCAGCGGTATCGATGCGCTGCGCCGCAGCCCGCGCTACCACCTGGTCGTGCTCGACTTCGCCGTTCCCGAGGACGCCCTCGGCAGCTTGGAAAGGTGGAGGCGGCGCGCCGACGGCGACGGCGACGGGAAGACCGCCCCAGTGACCATGGCCGGCCCGCCCGAGGTGGCGCAGCACGCCCTGGATGCCGGCGCCCGGGCCTTTTTCGCCAAGCCCTTCGACGCGACGGACGCGCTTGCCCGAATTGGCAAGCTGATCAGTTTGCGCCTGTTCGAACTGGGCGGCAGGGAACGTGCACACACCCTGCGGCGCGGTACGGGTCAGCGATTCCGTTCGAGACGCCGGATGGATGCCCTGATCAGCGTGACCGCGACACTGATGAGCGGGGACACGCTGGTCCACGCAGCACCGAAGCTGCTGGAGGCGATCGGCGAGGCACTCGACTGGGTCGTCGGCGGGTTCTGGATCGCAGACGGCAACGGTGAAACGTTGCGCTGCATCGCTTTCTGGCACCGCGAGAGCTTCCCTGTACCCAGGCTCGAGGAAATGAGCCGATGCATGGCTTACCCGGCCGGTGTCGGTGTTCCCGGTTGCGTCATGGAAGCCGGGGCTCCGGTCTGGTTTTCCGACCTTCGCGATGCGCCGCACTGCCCGCGGGCCGAAGTGGCGCGTGCGGAAGGGCTGAACGGCGCCTTCAGCTTTCCCGCATCGAACGCCGGCAAGGTCCTGGCGGTGCTCGAGTTCTACTCCGCAGGGGTGCAGGAGCCCGATGCGGCGCAGCAGACCATGATGGAGGCGACCGGCAACCTGGTTGCCCAATGCATTGTCCGGCTGCAGACCGAAGCCGCTCTGCAACGAGAGCGCGACTTCCTCGCCACGCTGCTCGAGAACGTCAGCGAAGGCATCGTGGCCTGCGATGTTCATGGCACGCTGTCGCTGTTCAACCGCGCTGCGCGCGAGTTGCACGCGCTCCCGCCGATGCCGCTGGCGGCCGATGAATGGGCGCGGCACTACAGCCTGTTCCTGTCCGACGGCAAGACACCGATGCAGAAGGCCGACATACCGCTGTTCCGTGCACTGGGTGGTGAGCGGGTCCGCAACGCCGAGATGGTGGTCGCCGCAGCGGGTTCGCCACCGTTGCATCTCGTCTGCAACGGCCAGGCGATCGTCACCGCCTCGGGCGAGCAGCTCGGCGCGGTGGTCGCCATGCACGACATCAGCCTGCAGGTCCAGCAGCAATCGAAGATCGTCCGGCTGGGGCGGCTGCACGCCGTGTCGAGCAGCATCAACGCCGCCGTCCTGCGGCTCCACGACCGCGAGCAGCTGTTTCGGGAGGCCTGCCGGATTGCGGTCGAGCAGGGCAACGTCTCGATGGCCTGGATCGGCGTGGCCGAGTCGAGCGGCGACCTGCCCGTGCGGGTCGCGCGCTTTCCGGCACAGGGCGCCGATGAGGACGCCGCGAGTCGCGTCGCGTCGCAGTCGGCAGCGATGTCGGCACTTCGCGACCGGCGGGTGGTGGTCATCGACGATGTACACGGCAACGACCTCCCGCAGCGTTTGCGTTCCGCAGGTCCTGCAGCTTTGCGCTCGGTGGTGGCCCTTCCGCTGGTCGTCGAAGGCGAGGCGATCGCGGTGTTCGTCTTCCACTACGCGGAGCCGGCGGGCTTCGATGCCGACGAGCTGCGCCTGCTCGACAACCTGGCTGCCGACATCTCGTTCTCGCTCGAACACACCGCCAAGGAAGAGCGGCTCACCTACGTCGCCTACTACGACACCTTGACCGGTCTCGCCAACCGGCGGCTGTTCTTCGACCGGCTGGGGCTGATGCTGGCCACGGCCGCCAGCGAGCAGAGCGTTCTGGCCGTGCTGGTGCTCGATCCGCAGCGCTTCCGCAACATCAACCACACCCTCGGCCGGCGGGCCGGCGATCTGTTTCTGAAGCAACTGGCGGAGCGCCTGCGGCGCACGCTCGGCGCGCAGCCGACGCTGGCACGGATCGGCCCCGACCAGTTCGCCGTCGCCGTCAGCGACCTCGATGCCACCGAGCTGGCGCTGCTGGTCGAGGGGTGGGCCGAGGTCCTTCATCTCGATCCGTACACCATCGACGCGGTCGAACTTCGCGTGGCGGTGCGCATCGGTGCGGCGCTGTACCCGGCCGACGGCAGCGACGCGGACACGCTCTTTCGCAATGCCGAGGCCGCGCTGCAGCAGGCCAAGGACACCGCCGCCGTCGCGGTCTTCTATTCGCAGGAGATGAACGCCCGCGTCGCCGCGCACCTGCACCTGGAAAGCCGGCTGCGGCTGGCGATCGAACGCAAGCAGTTCCTGCTGCATTACCAGCCCAAGGTCGACATGCGCAGCCGCGAGATCATCGGCCTGGAGGCGCTCGTACGCTGGAGCGATCCGCAACGCGGTTTGATCTCGCCGCTCGACTTCATTCCGGTGCTCGAGCAGACCGGAATGATTCTGGAGGTCGGCCGCTGGGTCCTCTCGCAGGCCGTCGTCGACCGTCAGCTATGGCACGAGCAAGGGCTCGAGGTGCCGCGGGTCGCTGTCAACGTGTCGAATTTCCAGCTGCGTCGGGCCGACTTCGTCGATACGACCCGAGACGTGCTCGAAAGCGGCGATCCGCTGCCGCGCGGGCTCGACCTCGAGATCACCGAAAGCCTGATCATGGAAGACCCTGCCGGAGGGATCAAGAAGCTGGGCCGGCTGCGTGAAAGCGGCATGCGCATCTACATGGACGATTTCGGTACCGGCTACTCGAGCCTCGGACAGCTCGCGGATCTACCGGTCGACGCACTGAAGATCGACCGCGCCTTCATCACCCGGATGCAGGATCACGAGCAGGGCACGATGATCGTTTCGACCATCATCAGCCTGGCGCATTCGCTGCAGATCGGGGTCGTTGCCGAAGGCGTGGAAACCGAGGCCCAGGCGGCATTGCTGCTCTCGCTCGGCTGCTACGAGGGGCAGGGCTATCTGTTCAGCAAGCCCCTGGCGGCCGCCGATATGGCGCTGCTGCTGCCGAAACGGCGGCTGGACGCCTCCCAGGCCGAGATGCCACTGCATTGAGCCTGTGCGGCTCCAAGATCGAACCCGTTGGCGAGACAGCCTGGCGCTGATTGGTCCATCCGGGCGTGCGAGGCTATGAGGCCGGACGAAAGGCGTTCGCACTTGAGACCCATTGCAGTCGGCACGGTGGAGACGCTCGACTCGAGCGACTTCCAGATGCCGGAATCTGAACTGAACCCCGCAAGGACCTCATGCCACAACCCGATCTCACCCGATTGCCGGTGCACGAGCTCTCGAAGCAGCTGGTCGCCCGCAAGCTCTCGCCGGTCGATCTCACCGAGGCATTCCTGGCCCGCATCGCCGCCCAGGAGCCCACACTGCATGCGTATGTGGAGGTTTACGCCGATGAGGCGAGGCTGGCCGCGCAGGCCGCGGAGGCTGCAATCCGCGCCGGTCAGGGGGTGGGGCCGTTGCACGGCGTTCCCATCGCGCTGAAGGACCTGATCGAGATCGAGGGCAAGGTCGTGACCGGCGGCTGCGAGGCCTGGCTGCATCGCCAGGCGACGCGCACCGCGACGCTGGCACAGAAGATCATCGGCCAGGGCATGATCATCCTGGGCAAGACGCATACGGTGGAGTTCGCGATGGGCGGGTGGGGAACCAACTCGCGCCGCGGAACGCCCTGGAATCCATGGGACCGTCATCGGCAGCGCACGCCGGGCGGCTCCAGCAGCGGCTCCGGCGTCGCGGTCGCTGCGGGTCTGGCGCCCTGGGCCGTCGGGACCGACACCGGTGGCTCGGTCCGCCTGCCTGCTTCGTGGTGCGGAATCACCGGGCTGAAGACGACCATCGGGCGTATCAGCACGCATGGCGTGCTGCCGCTGAGCACGACGCTCGACACGCCCGGCCCGATGGCGCGCAATGTGGAAGACACGGCACTGCTGTACGCCGTGATGCAGGGCGCCGATCCGCTGGACCCGCTCACGCGCGGCTTGCCCTACACGGATCCGGTGCCGAACCTGAAACGTGGCGTTCGCGGGCTGCGCCTTGCCCGCATGCCGCACGGGGAGCGCCAGCATGCATCGGTCGACGTGCTCGCCGCGTACGACCGTTCGCTGGCCGAGTTCGAGCGGCTCGGCGCCGAGCTGGTGGACATCGAACTCCCCTTCCTGTTCGCCGACGTGGCGGCGTTCAACCTGCGCATCATGGCTGCCGAGAGCTACGCGATCTTGCGTGAGCTGATCGACAACGAGCAGGCACCGCTCGATCCGCACGTCCGCGCCCGGATCGCCGCCGGCCGCAGCCTGACGGCACAGCAATATATCGAGGCGCTGCAGATGCGCACGGTCATGAAACAGCAGTTTGCGCAAGCACTCGATGGCATCGATGCGCTGCTGACGCCGACCACGATGACGACGGCGCTGCCGCTGGAGGACGTGGACCAGACGAAGGCGCCGGCCCACTACACGCGCTTCGCCAACTACCTGGACCTCTGTGCGCTGGCGCTGCCCAACGGCTTCGACTCCGGCGGACTTCCCACGTCAATGCAGGTCGTGTGCGGTGCCGGCGAGGAGGCGTTGGCACTGAGGATCGGTTGGGCGCTGCAGGACGCGACCGAATGGCACCTGCGGCAGCCGCCGCAATAGTGCCGCGCGGCGTCGCCCGGTGACAACGCGCCGCCGTGCAGCGAATTGCAGCCCATGACGCAGGCGGAGAATACGTCGGGCGATGGTCGAGTACACCCACTGCTGCAGGGTTGCCGGGGGCACGATGCCACTCGGGAAGCAGTCGTGTCCGCAGCGGCGGGCTCTACCCGAGGCCTGATCGCGTGACACCGATCGCCGCACCCCTGGTCGTGACGCTGCGGATGGAATCCGCGGCCGCGGCGCGATTCACGGCGCTGCGCCAAGCCCACTTCCCGGCGCATCGAAACTGGTTGGACGCGCACATCACGCTGTTTCACGCCTTGCCCGGTGAGCGTTTGCAGCAGGTGCTGGAAGACGTCACCCGACGGGCCGCGGTGACATCGCCCTTTATCCTGCATGTCGACCGCGTGCTGTTCCTCGGCGGCGGCGTCGCCTATGCAATCGCGTCTGCCGATGCGGAGCAGCTCCGGCGCACCCTGGCCGAGGGGTGGGAGGCACTTCTGAGCCGGCAGGACCGCGCCTGGCATGGTCCGCTGCACATCACCGTGCAGAACAAGGTGCCGTCGACGGTGGCACGGGCGCTCCACGACGAACGGGTGCGCGACTTCGCGCCGGAGCGGATTCTCGCGACGGGACTCGACGTCTGGCACTACGAAGGCGGGCCCTGGCGCCTTGCCGCGTCGGTGCCGTTCAACGGCACCGGCGTCGAATGCGCAAACCGCCTGGACACATGAGCACGCCGGATCGAGCCGGCGACGCGCCGGGCGCGGCTGCCCAGGGCCTGAGCCGCTCGAGGTCTTCTATTCGCAGGACGCTCTTGGGCGACCGAGCGCGGCTCGCGCAGCGCGTGGAGGCGTGGCATGGCTGAAGGCCCATCGATCGTCATCCTGAAGGAAAAGGCCGCGGTCCTGGTCGGACGCGAGATCGTGCGCGTCGAGGGCAACGCGCCGATCGCGAAAGAGCGCCTTCTTTGCGAGCGCATTCTCGGCGTGCGCAGTTTCGGCAAGCACTTCCTGGTCGAGCTCGGAGGATTCGCCTTGCGCGTGCACCTGCTGATGCTCGGCAGCTACTGCATCAACAAGCGCAAGGACAAGCCGATCCGCCTCGGCCTGGGGTTCCACAGCGGCGACGAGATCAACTTCTACAGCTGCTCGGCGCGGTTCATCGAGGAGCCGCTGGATGCCGTGTACGACTGGCGCGCGGACGTCATGGCCGACGCCTGGGACGCGGCGCTCGCTCGCAAGAAGCTGAGGGCGCTGCCCGAGGCCCTGGTCTGCGATGCGCTGCTCGACCAGACGGTCTTCGCCGGCGTCGGCAACGTGATCAAGAACGAGATCCTGTTCCGCATCCGGCTGCATCCCTTGTCTCGAGTCGGCGCGTTGCCTGCGGCCAAGCTGCGCGAGCTGGTGGTGCAGGCGCGGCAGTACACGTTCGAGTTCTATGAATGGAAGAAGGCCGATACAGAGGGCACCGGCGCCGTCTGGCAAGGCGATACCCTGCGCCACCACTGGCGCGTGCACAACAAGAAGATGTGTCCGCGGTGCGACATCCCGTTGATCAAGGCGCACCTCGGTGAGCTCGACCGGCGCAGCTTCTATTGCGAGACCTGCCAGAAGCGATACCCCTGAGCCGGCTTCAGGGAAGCACGACCCTGTCGCTCGAGCCCCGGGACGGCCGGCGTCGCCGGCCACCCCTGGCACCCGCGGGTTCGCTACTTCGCTCCGAACAGCTCGCGCAGGATGCGCGCGAACGCCGTGTTGTCGTGGTACCCGCGGAAGCGCTCGGCGCCCGGTCCGATTGCACCGACGACCACCGGTTCGGTCGTGTGCCCCGATGTGCCCCAATAGACGCCGGTCTGGCGGGCGACCATGCGCCCGAGCGCGTTGCGCACCGGATAGCTGTGGCTGCGTTCGAGCAGCTGGCGCTTCAGGATGGCTTCGCGCAGGTCATCGTCGAGGCGAAAGCCCGGGAAATGCGTCGCCACCAGCTTGTCGAGATCGGCCGAGGTGGGCGTCGCACCCAGCAACTCGAACGCCTTGTCGAGCGAGATCGTGATGCCGGCCAGCAGCTTCAAATGTTCGTTGCCGGCGTAGAAACGGTTGCGCGACGTCAGGTCCTTCAGGTCGCGCTGCGCGTACGTGATGCTCAGACCTCCGGTCTCGTGGTCGCCGGTGACGACGATCAGCGTATCGGGATTTCGTTTCTGGAACTCGAGCGCGACCTGAACCCCCTGGTCGAAGGCCCACAGGTCGCGCATCAGTGTGGCAGCGTCGTTGCGGTGCCCGGCGGTGTCGGTGTTCTCGTTTTCGGCAAACAGGAAGAAGCCGTTCGGACTTTTCTCGAGCGCCTTCAGGGCCGCACCCACCATGTCGGCATAGGACGGCTGCTGCGTCGCGGCCCGATCGATCTCGAAATCCATCGCGTCGTCGGCAAACAGGCCCAGCAGGCGCGCACCGCTCGCGGCGCGCAGCTCGGCGGCGTTGCGAGCCACGGCGTAGCCCTTGCCGACGAACGCCGCCAGCAGGTCGCGCTTGTCCTTGCGCTTGCTGCCCGGCGCACCTTCCGGCAGGAACTGGTCGCTGCCACCGCCCAGCATGACGTCCGGCTCGAGCGCGAGATACTGGTCGACGATGTCGGCGTGGTTGCCGCGGTTCTTCGTGTGCACGGAGAAGGCGGCTGGCGATGCGTCGTAGATCTCGGCCGTCGTCACCAGTCCGATGCGCTTGCCCTGGGCCTTCGCGACCTCGACCGCCGTGCGCTCGGGCTTGCCGTCAGGGCCGACGCCGATCGCACCGATGGTCGTCTTGACCCCCGTCGACATGGCCGAGGCGGTCGAAGCCGAGTCGTTTGCGAACGCCTCGTGCGAATGGGTCGTGAGGAAGCCGATCGCGCCTCGACCGAGCACGGTGTCGGTCACCGCGTAGCCGGAGTCGCGCAGCACGCGGCTTGAATATCGAGCGAACTCCAGTTGCGTGGCGGCGACACCGTCCGCATACAGGACGATGATGTTCTTCGGTCGCTGCGCCGTGCCGAATGGCGTCGCGCAGGACGTCAACAGCATGGCTGCGGCGATGAACACCCAACGTGTGAAATGCGTCCGAAGCCCCATGTCGATCCTCCTGTTTGTTTCTTGTTCTCGAAGGCGGCGTGCGCCGCCCGCTCGTTGCCCCTTCCATCCGCATCGAGCCGCACCGCGGTGCGGCTCGATGCGGCCGATGGTTCGAAGGTCGGACCATTCTGCCGCAGTCAATGCCCGCAAGCCACGACGCGGGTGGCCGCGGTTCGGGTGCGCCTTCAGGGCAGAAAACTGCCGGGACCGCACGCCAGTCGGCGACGGCTGTCGGGTACCTGCAGCTCCCGGATCGCTGCTCGGATTCGCGCAAGGGCCTCGGCCGATGCCGTTTCGTATGCACAAACCGTGAGTTCCGTCAAGGCCGGGATCGAAATAACCTCCCAGTCGGGTATTTAACCGTCCAAGGTGTTGCTTTTCGGGTTAGGGTCCGCCCCATGAAAAAGCCGACCCATCCCCACCACCCGCATCACCGGCATCGCCGCCGGCGAATGGCGGTGCGCAAGGCATCTTCGGCGCTTTGCTTTGCCATCCTCGGCGTGAGCACCTCGCCCACCCGCGCCAACGAAAGTGCTGCGGATTCCCAATCCCGCCAAGCGCCGCTGGACATCATTGCCGGCACCGCCAGGTCCGTGCAGAAGGGTATCGCTTCCTGGTACGGCCGCGCTTTTCACGGGCGCCCGACTGCGAGCGGCGAGCGCTTCGACATGAACGCCCTGAGTGCGGCGCATCCGACCTTGCCGCTTTCGAGCTACGTGCGGGTGCGCAATTCCGAGAACAACCGCGAAGTTGTCGTGCGGATCAACGACCGCGGGCCGTTCCATGGCGGTCGCATCATCGACCTCAGTTACGCCGCTGCGCAGCAGCTCGACTTGCGGGGTCTGGGCAAGGTTGTGCTCGAACTGATCACCGGGTCCGAGCTTCAGGCCATGCGCAACGGTCGTCCCTTCCAGACGGCGTCCAAATTCGAAGCCGAGTCGAGGCCGAATGCCGCCGCCGCGCCGGTCGCCCAGGAAGTGCCCGCCACGGTTCGCGAAAGCAAAGACGCGCCGACGGGCGCCGCCAGTGCCGCGCTCGTCGTTGCGGCTGCTTCCGCGGCAGCCGACTGAGCGCACGACTGCATTCGCGACTCGCTGACCGCCCCGCTTTCGTGCGGCAGCCGATCAGCACGCAGAACGTTTGCGCAATGCCAGCACCTGCGCGAGTGAGGCTCCGCATGGAGCGGGAGGGACCGCGATGCTGAGAAGCGATATCTCGCTTGAACGCCTGCACGAGCGGCTGCAGGGCAAGCTGCCGGGCCAGTTCGGCTACGGCGTGACCGGCCTCGCCGAGGGGCGGGTCACGGCCGAGATGGCCGTGCAGCCGTGGATGCTGGCGCCCAACGGCTACCTCCACGCGGCCAGCGTCGTGGCGCTCGCCGACACCTGTGCCGGCAGCGCGACGATGGCGCACCTGCCCGACGGCGCCAGGAGCTTCACGACGATCGAGCTGAAGTGCAACTTTCTCGGCAGCATGACCGAAGGCACTGCACGCTGCGAAGCCGTTGCGGAGCATCTCGGCCGCAACACGCAGGTCTGGTCGGCGACGGTCTTCGCGCCGTCGGGCAAGGCCATCGCGCTGTTCCGCTGTACGCAGATGGTGCTGTGGTAGCGCGGCTGGAGGGCGACGCCGCGTCGCTCCTCGGCGACGCCGAGATCGCCGAGATCGAGGCGGGGCTGGCGGCCATGCCGGCGCCACTCGAGCCGCTCGACGCGTGCATGCTCGACGGTTTTCTCTGCGGCGTGCTGGTGCAGCCGCAGCGACCTCGGGAGGCCGTATGGCTGCGCTTCATCACCGACGTCGAAGGCCGGGGGCTGCCGAAAGGCGTCGACGTGTCCCGCCTGCATGCCCTGGTCCGGCGGCGCCACCGTGAACTCGACATGGCCATCGAGGCCCGGCGCTGGTTCGATCCGTGGGTCTTCGAAATCGAGGATTCCGCAGTGGCCGATGACGACGGATCGCTCGCCGCGGCAGCCGTCTACCCCTGGGTGGCGGGATTCGTCACCGCGATGGAAGCCTTTCCGGCGCTGTTGCAGGGCGACCCGGCGGCGCTGCAACCCGCGCTGGTGCTGCTTTACCGCCACCTCGAGCCCGATGACCTCGAGGACGCCGACGAACTCCTCGTGGCCATTGCCGAGCTGGAGCCGCCCGCGGACGTGGGTGTGGCCGTCGAGGAACTGGTCCGGGCGACGCTGCTGCTTGCCGACATTTCGCGCCCGCTCGCCGCGCGTCGCCCATCGGCGCCGCCCGCAACGCGCAGGCGCCGTTGAGGCGGGCTGCGCCGCGGTGGCAGGGTTCAGCCGAGGGCCGCCAGTGTCAGGGCACCGAGGATGGACGCGGCGACGGTCAGCCAGGTCAGCATCTGAAGGGTTGAAAGGCGCATGAAAGACTCCGGGAGAGGGGAGAGCTGCGCCGGCTCGGCGCTGAATAGGCGGGCAATCTAGTGCACCGCCGCCTAGACTGCCATCCCATGCATCGCCGCAGCTTCGTCAACGGCCTGAGTCGGCTGGCCGCTGCGCTGGCACTGGCGGGCTTTCGCCAGCCCGCGGTGGGCAGCGATCGAGCACCGATCGGCCTGCCGCCGGGCGATGACCCGTTCCGCCTCGGCGTCGCCAGCGGCATGCCGCGGCCGGATGGCCTGGTGCTCTGGACGCGGCTGCTGCGCCGGCCCGAGGAGCCCGGCGGCGGCCTGCCACCGCTGCCGATTGCGCTGCGCTGGGAGCTCGCCGCCGACGAGCGCTTTGCGCTGATCGTGCGCAGCGGCGACGCCGTGGCCGACCCGGCGCATGCGCACAGCGTGCATGTCGAGCTGAACGGCCTGCCGCCGGCCACCGGCTTCTTCTACCGCTTCATTGCCGGCGAGCACGGCAGTCGCACCGGCCGCACCCGCACCGCGCCGGCGGCGGATGCCGACGTTTCCGCGCTGCGCATCGCGCTGGCGTCGTGTCAGCACTACGAGCAGGGCGCGTTTGCCGTGCACCGGGAGATTGCCGGGCGTGATCTCGATCTCGTGCTGTTCGTCGGCGACTACATCTACGAGGGCAGCACCGCAGCGCGGCACCGGGTGCGTGCGCACGAGGCGGGCACCGCGTTCACGCTCGACGGCTACCGTGCCCGCCACGCCACCTACAAGTTGGATGCCGACCTCCAGGCCGCCCATGCCGCGCATCCATGGCTCGTCACCTGGGACGATCACGAAGTCGAGAACGACTATGCCGACGACCGCTCGGCCAGCAGCGTCGACCCCGCCACCTTCCTGCGGCGGCGCACCGCGGCCTACCGGGCCTATTTCGAGCACATGCCGCTTTCGCCGACCCGCCGGCCGAGCGGTGCCTCGCTGGCGCTGCACGACCGTTTCGCCTGGGGCCGGCTGGCCGACCTGTGGCTGCTCGACAACCGCCAGTTCCGCAGCCCGCAGGCCTGCAGCACGGCCGGGCGCGCCGGCGGCCGGGTGCTCGATGCCTCGTGCGCCGACCTGGCCGATGGCGCGCGCACCGTGTTCGGCACGGCGCAGGAATCGTGGCTCGCCGAAGGCCTGGCGCGAAGCGACCGCGCCTGGCGGCTGCTCGCCCAGGGCACGCAGATCAGCGGCTCGGGCATCGAGTCGCCAGCCGGGCGCCATTTCTACAGCGACGGCTGGGAAGGCTATCCGCAGGCGCGCGAACGGCTGCTCGGCGCCGTGGCTGCGGCGCCCGGCGGCGCCACCGTCTGCCTCGGCGGCGATGTGCACCGCCATGTCGCTGCGCAGCTGCGCGTGCGCGCCAACGACGAGCGCTCGCCGGTCCTCGCCAGCGAGCTGGTCACCAGCTCGGTCACCTCGCGCGGCACCGCATCGGCGCTGATGTCGCTGATGCGCTCGAGCAATCCGGACATCGTCCACGGTCGCGGCGACGAGCGCGGCTACGCGCTGATCCGCGTCGGCCGCGACGAGACGCATTGCGAGTTCCGCGCCACCGCGCATCCGGTGATCGAAGGCGCGCCGCTGCACAGCCAGGCGCGTGTGGTGATCGAACGGGCGCGGCCCGGCGTGCAGTTGGCCTGAGGGCCGGGCAGGTGGGATCGGCCCAGGCCTGCCGCGCCCCGCACGGCAGCCTCAGACATCGATCGTCAGCAGCCCGTCGAAACCGTCGGGCTCGCCCTTGGCCTGCAGCCCGCGCGGATTGGCCACCACCCGCGTCACCCCGCCGGCATGCGGCACGGCGTAATCGTGGCGACAGTGCAGGTGGCCGTGCAGCCACAGGTCGGCGCCCGCCAGCAGGTCGTCGTCGGCATTGCAGAAGCTGGCCGTGCCCGGCTGCATGCCGTAGCGGGGGTCGGCGCTGCGCAGGCTCGGCGCGTAGTGTGTGATGACGACACGGGCGTCGCAGCGGCGCGGTGCCGCCAGCGCGCCGGCCAGCCAGTCGCGGCAGGCCAGCGCCTCGTCGCGCAGGCGCGGCGGATCGAGCGGTGCGCCGTTGCGGGTGGCCCTCATGATCCGCAGGTAATACGCGGCGGCGCGCATCGCCCGGTTGCGCTGGCCGGCGCCGCCAAGGTCGAAATCCGACCAGCGGATGGTGCCGAGCAGCTCGATGCGCCGGCCGGTGCGGTCGGTCATCAGCAGGCTCTCGCATTCGAGCAGCCGGATGTTGTTGGCGGCACAGCGCTCGCGCAGCACCGGCCAGGCGGTGCTCAGCTCGCAGCCGTCGAATTCATGGTTGCCGGCGACCATCACCACCGGCTGCGGCCAGTCGCGAAACTGCGCCAGCGCCGCGCCGCTGCGGTCGATGTCGCCCGCCAGCACCAGCAGCTCGGCACCCTCGGCGGGCTGCGCCGAGAAGTGCTCGCTTTCGAGGTGCAGGTCCGACAGCAGCTGGATGCGCACGGCGCGTCAGCGCCCGGATGACGC
The DNA here is from genome assembly GCA_963826695.1 of uncultured beta proteobacterium. Lineage (GTDB taxonomy): Bacteria > Pseudomonadota > Gammaproteobacteria > Burkholderiales > Burkholderiaceae_C > CAWGXZ01. The sequence continues at coordinate 205,310 of CAWGXZ010000001.1, read as the reverse complement.
GGGCTTCAGCCCGCGCCGTGGCACTGCTTGAATTTCTTGCCGCTGCCGCACGGGCAGGGATCGTTGCGCCCCGGCTTGGGTGTGTCGCGGCGCACCGTCTCGACCTTGTAGCGGGCGTCGCGGGTCAGCTCGTCGATGTCGGCCACCGCAGCGACCAGCTCCTCGATCGCATCCTCGAGCGTGGCCAGCGGCGCCTCGCGCTCGAGCATCGCAACCACTTCGAGCTCTTCGGCGCTCTCGGCCGGCAAATGCCGGTAGACGCGTGCCAGCGCCATGGCCACCGCTTCGTCCTCGTGCTCGGCAAGTTCGGGAAAGGCGAGATTGGCCTGCAGGAAGCCGGCCGCCCACGGCATCAGCGCCTGGGCGATCGGCGAGCTTTCCACCGGGTCGGCAAGCTGCAGCGCCTCGGAGGTCTCGGTCGACTCGTCGCCGGCCTGCGGCTCGCTGGATCCGCCGGCCTCGTCGGCCTCGTCGGCAGCCTCCTCGTCCCCCCCGTCGTCGGGCTCGAGGATCAGCGGATCGAACCAGCCGTCCTCGACCAGGGCCCGGTTCAGCGCCTGATGGCGGCGCAGGATCAGCGTTTCGCACCGGCTGCGCCAGGCAGCGTCGGCGTCGTCGGGCAACGGGGTTCCGTCGAAGTCGTAGACGTAGGGCAGCCACTCGGCCGGCTCGCGCAGCACCGGCTGCACCAGGATGCCGCAGAGAAAGCCGTCGAGCATCACCGCGTCGAGCGGCTCGAGCGGCTCGGGGGTCAGCTCGAGCAGGGCGTCGAGTTCGGCGAACTCGGCGTCGCTGAGATCGGGCGACGGCGCCTTGGCGGATGGAATCGGGTTGGAGGGCGCAAACGACATGGTGACGGGCAGGCTGGAGAGAACTGCCATTGTGCGCCCGAGGCCCCCGATGCCGGCGTGCTCCGGGCGCCTGTCCGCGCGACGGGCGCGAACGCAGCGCGGCCGGGCACGGCCGAACGGGATATCCCTCTTCGGAGTTTCCCTAGTCGCCGCCCTGTAGGACAAGGCCGCGCCCTACACTGCAGCCCGTCCAGCATGCTGAACGTGATTCCGAATCTCGAACGCCGATCCGACGCCACGACCCCCCTTGAGCGCTTCCGCCTCTTCATCCGCAGCCGCGTCGCCGGCACCGCGCGCCGTGCCGTCCGAGGTGCCCGCCGTCGCCCGTGCCGTGGCGCTGCTCGATTGTCTGGCGCATGAGCGCACGCCGATGAGCCTGGCGCGGCTGGCCAGTGGCCTGCAGCTGCCCAAGAGCAGCGTGCATGCCCTCTGCGGCACCTTGCTGGCGCACGGCTACCTGCGCCGGCAGGTCGACGGCAGCTTCTATATCGGGCCGCGCGTCATGCCACTGGCCGACGCCTTCGTCGCCGGCACGCAGGTGGCGACCGAGTTCCTGGCGCTGTGGGACGACGCCGATCCGTCGCCGCACGAGACCACGGTGCTGTCGCTGCTCGACGAACACGACGTCGTCTACCTGGCCGCCCACCACGGCGCCGAGCCGCTCGGCCTGGCTTTTCGCGTCGGCATGCGGTTGCCCGCCAGCCTTGCCGCCTCGGGCAAGGCAATGCTCGCCTGGTTGCCGCCGGATGTGCGGCAGCGGCTTTACGCGGATGGCCTGCCCGAGCCGCTCGGGCGCCGCCGCCCGGTCCCCAGCCGGGAGGCCTTCGAAGCCGAGCTGGCACGCGTGCGCGTCGATGGCTGCAGCATCGACTCCGAGGGTGTCTGCGCCGGGGTGCACGGTTTCGGCGCGCCGGTGTTCGACGCCAGCGGCAGCGTCGTTGCCGGCGTCGCCGTCTGCGTGCAGCGCGCGGCGATCGACGCCGCCACCCGCCGGCTGCATTGCGCCTCGGTGATGCGCGTGGCGCAGCGACTCACCCAGCGGCTCGGCGGCCGGATGCGGTCGGCCGCCGATGCGCAGCCGACCCGAACGAACCCAACGAGCGCCGCATGAGCACAGAGCACATCCTCGAAACGCGCCAGCTGCGCAAGGAATTCAAGGGCTTCGTCGCCGTCGACAACGTCGACCTGAAGGTGCGCCGCGGCACGATCCACGCGCTGATCGGGCCCAACGGCGCCGGCAAGACGACCTGCTTCAACCTGCTGACCAAGTTCCTGACGCCGACCAGCGGCCAGATCCTCTACGAGGGCGACGACATCACCCGGCTGGCGCCGGCGGCGATCGCCCGGCGCGGCGTGATCCGCTCGTTCCAGATCTCGGCGGTGTTTCCGCACCTGAGCGTGCTCGAGAACGTGCGCGTGGCGCTGCAGCGCAAGCTCGGCAGCTCGTTCCACTTCTGGCGTTCCGAGCGCAGCCTGCGGCAGCTCGACGGCCGCGTCATCGAACTGCTGCGCGAGGTCGACCTGGAAAGCTACGCCGGTGTGCAGACGGTCAACCTGAGCTACGGCCGCAAACGCGCCCTGGAGATCGCCACCACGCTGGCGATGGAGCCGGCGCTGATGCTGCTCGACGAGCCGACGCAGGGCATGGGGCTGGAGGACGTCGACCGCATCCGGCAGCTGATCAAGCGCGTTGCCGCCAACCGCACGGTGCTGATGGTCGAACACAACATGAGCGTCGTCTCGAGCATCGCCGACACCATCACCGTGCTGCAGCGCGGCGCGACCCTGGCCGAGGGCCCGTATGCGGTGGTCTCGAAGAACCCGGCAGTGATCGAGGCCTACATGGGCAGCGCCAGCACCGAGCTGAAGGGAGCGCACTGATGGCCAAGCCCTTTCTCGAGGTTCGCGGGCTGCAGGGCTGGTACGGCGAATCGCACGTGCTTCACGGCGTCGACTTCAGCGTCAACGAAGGCGAGGTGGTGACGCTGCTCGGCCGCAACGGCGCCGGCCGCACCAGCACCTTGCGCGCCATCATGGGCCTGATCGGCAGCCGCAAGGGCTCGATCCAGGTGCACGGCCGCGAGACGATCAACCTGCCGACGCACCGCATCGCGCGCCTGGGCATCGGCTACTGCCCCGAGGAGCGCGGCATCTTCTCGAGCCTCTCGGCCGAGGAGAACCTGATGCTGCCGCCCGAACTGGCCAAGGGCGGCATGGACATCGACGAGATCTACACGATGTTCCCGAACCTGCGCGAACGCGCGCAGAGCCAGGGCACGCGCCTTTCGGGCGGCGAGCAGCAGATGCTGGCGGTGGCGCGCATCCTGCGCACCGGCGCGCGGCTGCTGCTGCTCGACGAAATCTCCGAGGGCCTGGCGCCGGTGATCGTGCAGAAGCTCGCCGAGATGGTGGTGATGCTGCGCAAGAAGGGCTACACGATCGTCATGGTCGAGCAGAACTTCCGCTTCGCCGCGCCGCTCGCCGACCGCTTCTTCGTCATGGAGCACGGCGTCATCCATCAACAGTTCACCCAGGCCGAGCTGCCGGGGCGGCTCGAGCAGCTGCACCAGATGCTCGGCGTCTGAAAGTCCCCGCTGCAAACGCCGCCTCGAGCGTGACCCAGACCCACCGTCCTTTTTTGAATCCACCAGGAGCTATCGAATGAAGCTGAACAAATTGACCGCTGCCTGCAGCATGGCCTTCGCTACCACCCTGTCGAGCCTGCCGGCGCAGGCGCAGTTCTCGGGCGACGTGATCCGCATCGGGTTCATTACCGACCTGGGCGGCCTGTACGCCGACATCGACGGACCGGCCGGTGTCGAGGCGATCCGCATGGCCGTCGAGGACATGGGCGGCGCGATCGCCGGCAAGAAGATCGAGGTGCTGAGCGCCGATCACCAGAACAAGGCCGACGTCGCTGCCTCCAAGGCGCGCGAATGGTTCGACCAGCAGGGCATGGACGTGCTGATCGGCGGCACCAACTCGGGCACCAGCCTGGCCATGGCCAAGGCCGCGGCCGAGAAAAAGAAGCTGTTCATGGCCATCGGCGCCGGCTCGGCCCGACTGACGAACGAAGAGTGCACGCCGTACACGATCCACTACGCCTACGACACGGTGGCCCTCGGCAAGGGCACCGGCAGCGCCGTGGTCAAGGCCGGCGGCAAGAGCTGGTACTTCCTGACTGCCGACTACGCCTTCGGTACCTCGCTGCAGAACGACACCGAACGGGTGGTCAAGGCCAGCGGCGGCACCTCGGTCGGCTCGGTGCGCCATCCGCTGTCGGCCAGCGACTTCTCGTCGTTCCTGCTGCAGGCGCAGTCGAGCAAGGCGCAGATCCTGGGCCTGGCCAACGCCGGCGGCGACACCATCAACTCGATCAAGGCAGCCAACGAGTTCGGCATCACCAAGACGATGAAGCTGGCCGGCCTGCTGATGTTCATCAACGACGTGCATTCGCTGGGGCTGAAAGCGACGCAGGGCATGTACCTGACCGACAGCTGGTACTGGAACCAGACGCCCGAGGCCCGTGCCTGGTCGCGCCGCTTCTTCACCAAGTTCAAGCGCATGCCGTCGTCGCTGCAGGCGGCCGACTACTCGGCGGCGATGAACTACCTGAACGCGGTCAAGACGCTCGGCACCGACGACGCCGACAAGATCAACGCCCACCTGCGCAAGACGCCGATCAACGACATGTACGCCAAGGGCGGCACCATCCGGCCCGACGGCCGGATGGTGCACGACATGTTCCTGATGCAGGTCAAGACGCCCGAGCAGTCGAAGGAGCCGTGGGACTACTACAACCTGGTGCAGACGATCAAGGGCGACGAGGCCTTTACGACCAAGGCCGAGTCGAAGTGCGCCCTCTGGAAGTAACACGCCGCTGAATGCCGGCGGCCGGGGCCTTCGCGGCCCCGGTCCGGCGCCTCGAACGCCCCGGACGGGCTGCTGCGGCCCGGTTCAGCGGGGTGCGGCTGCAGCCCGCAAGCGCCGGCAACGTCATCAGAAGCAGGAACATCGATGAGCGAGATCTTCGGCATACCGATCCAGGCCTTTGCCGGGCAGCTGCTGCTCGGCCTGGTCAACGGGTCGTTCTACGCGATGCTGAGCCTGGGCCTCGCGGTCATCTTCGGCCTGCTCGGCATCGTCAACTTCGCCCACGGCGCGCTGTACATGATCGGCGCCTACGTCGCCTGGCTGAGCCTCGAGAAGCTCGGCCTCAACTACTGGTTCGCGCTGGTGCTGGCCCCGCTCGCCGTCGGCGCGCTCGGCGTGGTGATCGAGAAGCTGCTCCTCAAGCACCTGTACAAGCTCGATCCGCTGTACGGCCTGCTGCTGACCTTCGGCCTGGCGCTGATCGCCGAAGGCGTGTTCCGCGAGCAGTTCGGCGTCTCGGGCCAGCAGTATCCCGTGCCCGATTTGCTGCAGGGTGCCACCAACCTCGGCTTCATGATCCTGCCGAACTACCGCGCCTGGGTCATCGTGGCGTCGCTCGTCGTCTGCCTGGGCACCTGGTTCCTGATCGAGAAGACGCGCCTGGGCGCCACGCTGCGCGCCGGCACCGAGAACCCGGCGCTGGTGCAGTCGTTCGGCATCAACGTGCCGATGCTGGTGACGCTGACCTACGCCGGCGGCGCGGCGCTGGCGGCACTGGCCGGCGTGCTCGCGGCACCGGTGATCCAGGTGACGCCGCTGATGGGCTCGAACCTGATCATCGTCGTCTTCGCCGTCGTCGTCATCGGCGGCATGGGTTCGATCCTCGGCTCGATCCTCACCGGCCTGATGCTCGGCCTGGTCGAGGGGCTGACCAAGGTCTTCTATCCCGAGGCGTCGAGCATCGTCGTCTTCGTGATCATGGCCATCGTGCTGGTGATCCGGCCGGCCGGCCTGTTCGGCAAGGAGAAATGACGTGACGACCCCTCAGCAAACGTCGGGGCCATCGATGCGCTCGGGCCGGATCGCCTGGCTGGTGGTCGCGGCGCTGCTCGTCGCCGCGCCCTTTGCCGGCGTCTATCCGGTGTTCCTGATGAAGGCGCTGTGCTTCGCGATGTTCGCCTGCGCCTTCAACCTGCTGCTCGGCTACACCGGGCTGCTGTCGTTCGGCCATGCGGCATTCCTCGGGCTGGCGGCGTACGTCACCGGCTGGCTGGTGCGCGACGCCGGCTGGTCGCCCGAGCTGGGGTTGCTGGCAGGCATTGCCACCGGCGCCGCGCTGGGTCTGGTGATCGGGCTGATCGCCATCCGCCGGCAGGGCATCTACTTCGCGATGATCACGCTGGCCATGGCGCAGATGGTCTACTTCGTCTGCCTGCAGGCGCCTTTCACCGGTGGCGAGGACGGCATGCAGGGCGTGCCGCGGGGCAAGCTGCTGGGGCTGCTTCCGCTGCAGAACGATCTGGCGATGTACTTCTTCGTGCTGGCCGTCTTCGCCGCGGTGTTCCTCGGCATCGTGCGCATCGTCCATTCGCCCTACGGCCAGGTGCTCAAGGCGATCCGCGAGAACGAACCCCGAGCCGTCTCGCTCGGCTACGACGTCGACCGCTACAAGCTGCTGGCCTTCGTCCTCTCGACCGCGATCGCCGGCCTGGCGGGTTCGCTGAAGACGCTGTCGCTCGGCTTCGCCACGCTTTCCGACGTGCACTGGTCGCTTTCCGGCGAAGTCGTGCTGATGACGCTGCTCGGCGGTCTGGGCACCTTTGCCGGGCCGGTGATCGGCGCCTTCACCATCATCGGCCTGCAGAACTTCCTCGCCGACCGCGTCGGCTCGTGGGTGACGGTGATCATCGGCGCGATCTTCGTCTTCTGCGTCATCGCCTTCCGCCGCGGCATCGTCGGCGAACTGCAGGCCTGGCAGCAGCGGCGGCAGGCGAAGTAGGGCCCATGCCGATGCGCCCGGCGGGCGGCACGGTGATCAGGGCTGCACGCCTGCTGCCTGCGGCGATTCCATCCGCATGCCGCGGCGGAAGGTTTCGACGATCAGCATTCGCGGGCCTTCCGGGGTGACGATGCGGTAGGCGCGCGTCGCCGCCGGGTCCGGCTCGCCGACGGCGCTCCACAGCCGATCGCACAGCGCGGGCGGCGGCAGGGTGAACGCGCGGCGCACCCACATCCGGGCCAGCAGATGGCCGATCGGAATCGTGCCGCCTTCCAGGTCGTGCCGCAGGTCGGCCGGCAAGCCGTCGAGCGCGGTGTACGACAGGTTGTCCATCATCACGCGGCCGTGCGCCACCAGCGAGGTGATGCGTTCGAGGAACGACGATCCGGGCAGCGTGGCGCCGCTGCCGGGCGGCAGCGAGTCGACGACGCGTTGCCGGGCCAGATGCAAGGCGACCGCGCCGCCGGCGATCGTCTCGCACAGCCGGGTGGTCGATCCGTCCTGCGCCAGCAGCAGCTGCAGCAGTTGCCGCGCGTGCGCTGCCTCCCCGGGCAGGTCCGAAGGACCGTGGAACCGCTCGCGGCGCGGGCATGGGCGCGGCGACGCGGCCGTCGTGCCGGGTGGAAGCGGCACCGTCACGAGCGGCGCGTCCCGGCGCCGGGCACCCGTGGCACCGCGGCAGCAAACCGGGTCGCTTCCCCCGCTGCCGCGCCGGAAACGCGGCAACCGGCCGGCGGATCGGCGAACCAGCGGTCGTCCGTGCCTTCGTAGAGCGTCACCCGCAGCATCACGAAGTCCCACGCCGGCCCGAGGTCGCGGCGGTCGCCGCTGGCAAGCGCCCGCGAGCCGAAGAATCCGCCCGCCACGGCGCGGCCGGCGACGACATGTGCACCGGGAGCGGCGTTCACCTGCCTGCACAGGGGTGCGCTGGGCGGCGTCGAGCCGGGACCCGCCGGCGCCGCCACCGCCGGATGGCGCGAGAAGAAGTCCCAGACGATGTCGGGATGGCTCGGGCCGTGCTGCATCGACCAGCGGCCGTCGCGGCCGTGCTCGCCGCCGACCCAGTAGTGCCCGGCGTCGGTATCGCTTGCCGCGGGCGTTTCGCGCGGCCCGTCGTAGAACACCGTCTCGACCAGCGAGCGGCTGCCGGGCTTGCCGTCGGCGGTGTGGAAGACGTGCCGGCAGGGGTACGGCGCGCCGAAGAACGGGGTGCAGTCCTGCTGCCGCGCCTGCGTCGCCGCCGCCGTGTTGCGTGCCGGGTCGCCGTCGAGCAGCAATTTGGCATCGCGCAGCACCAGGCCGGCAGCCGGCAGCACCGTGCAGTCGGCATTGTTCTGCAGCACCAGCAGCGGCATCGGCGCGGCATGGTCGCGCGCCCGGCGCATGTCGGCCGCCACCCGAGCAGCGGCGTGGAAGCGGGCCTCGCCGGGGCAGCGTGTCGTCGACACCGCCACCGGCTCCTCGCCGTAGGGCAGCCCCGCCGCGCTGGCGGCGGCCGCGAAGTACTCGTTGTGCGTCACCGACAGCACGACCGCCATTGCGCCGCCCGACGACAGCCCGGCGACGAAACGGCGTTTCGGGTCGATGCGGAACTGCGCCTCGACGGCCCGGCCGATACGGTGCAGGTCCTCGGGCTCGCCGCTGCCCTGGCGCCGGTGGTGATCGAACCAGAAACCCCAGCAGTTGGGCGTGCGGTAGCCGTCGTAGCTGGTGATGAACGGCGCCACCAGGATGAACCGATGGCGGTCGGCCGCCGCCACCATGCCCCAGTCGCGCAGCACGTCGTCGTGTGTCTGGCGGCAGCCGTGCAGCACCATCACCATGGCGGCCGGCGCGGCCAGCCCATCGGGCACGTAGACCTTGTACTGGCGCTCGCGCGAGCCGGCATAGGCCTGCGCCGCCAGTGTGAATTCACTCGTCTTGCCGGCGTGCGTAGGCAAGCCGGCAAGCACCAGCAGCAAGACGATCAGCGCACGGGTGAGCGGGTTTTTCATGGGGCCGCAGGGCGGGGGCGACGGCGCGCGGCAGTGCCGGTGTGGCGGTGGGTTCACCGGGCCTTGCGTCGACGCCGGGGACGGGATCGTAACGAGGCTGGGGGCGACTGCCGGGAGCGCGCATATCAGAGGCGCCAGCGGCGGTCCAAGATATACATCCAGCCACGTCGATCATGGATCCTATGCAAATCGCGAAGTGGGGCAACAGCCTGGCCGTCCGCCTTCCCGCCGCGGTGGTCGACGCGCTCGATCTGAAGCCGGGCGACGAGATCGAGATCCACGTTCACGGCGGGCGGTCGTTCGCTGTGCAGAAGGTGCCGAGCGGACCCGAGCTGTTGGCGCAGCTGCGCAAGTACCGGGGCCGCCTGCCGCCGGACTTCAAGTTCGACCGGTTCGAAGCGCAGGAGGAGCGATGAAGTCGTTGGCGGCATAGACAAGCTATGAGGCGAAGGATGCGGCTTTCCAGCCGCTTGTGCGCCGGGGGTCGACATGCCGCGCCAAGGTCGAACTAGGGGGGCTTCATTCGCAGGCCCCCGGTGACACTGCGGCCAAGCCGGGGCGCTGCAGATTCGATCCGCCGATGTCGGGGTGGCATGAGCAGGACGGCGAGGACCGTTATCAACTTGCAAAGAGGGCACTCATGAAACATTTCGCATTTGCAATGGCGCTGTCGCTGGCCTTCGCTTCCACCGCCGGTAGCGCGGTGGAGGCGACGAGCTCTCCCGACCCGAAGGCGAGCAGGACCTCCGTCTCTGCATTGGCGTCGCCGTCCAAACCGGCTGCAAAGCTGTCCTTCTGCTGCAAGAGCCCAGGCGGAAAGCGCTGTAATGCGTCGGACTGCGACAACTGCAAGAGCTTTTGCGCCGGCACGATGGTGATTGGCGGCGGCGGCAAGATACCAACCCAGCAGAAGCCCTGACCGCAGCCGTGTGACCGCTGCCCCCGCGGCCGTCACCATCGGTATGTGACCGACCTGGTCGCGAGGGCCGTTTTCCGAGCCATGCCTGGCGCGACGCCCTGTCTGCCGTGACACACGGCCGGCGCGCTGCAGCCCGAAGGAGCTCATGGCGCAGGCGATCGAGCGTGCACGATCGCCTCGCAAAGACCCCCATTGGAGAGCTCGGCCTACTACGACCTAGGGAAAACCCTATGATGCGGGATCGGGGCCATTACCGGTCCCTCATCAAAGAGGAAGTCAGCCATGTCCAGCCAGCAAACCATCAAGGTGTTCGTCTCCCCCGCTGCACCGATGCCCCGCGGTGCGGCGTGGGCCGCCGATGCAGCACTGTGGATTGCGCGCCTCGTGTCGCGCAGCGCTCACTGACCCGCCGCGGCCGTGGAACTCCTCATCGAGATCCAGTACGCGCACCGCGAGATCCTGACCAGCCACTCGCGGTCGCTGAGTCCCGCCCACCGCTTACCGGCACCATCGACGACGACTGCTATGGCGTCGAGGGCCGCTTCGTCGACGGCGGTCACTGGCTGATGCGGGGCAGGGCGGTAAACGACGTCATGCAGGCGATCGCTGCATAAAACGCGCGCTGCTCGATCGCTCGTTGCAACCAACCGGCGCCGACGCGCCAGCGTGCCGGCGCGGCGTCAGGCCTTGAACTCGTCCGCCGACACGCCGAGTCGTTTCAGCTTGTCGTAGAGGGTTTGGCGGGCGATGCCGAGCGCGCCGGCTGCGGCCGGCTGGTCGCCGCGGTGCCGGCGCAGCGCCTCGACGATGACGGTGCGTTCGAAGTGTTCGACCTGCTGCGGCAGGCCGTGCGGCAGCGGCAGCGCGCCGCCGCTGGCCCGCGCGTCGGTCAGGCGCTCGCCGAGCAGGCCCAGCACGAAGCGGTCGGCCACGTTGCGCAACTCGCGCACGTTGCCGGGCCAGGCGTAGGCCATCAGGTCGGCCAGCTGGTCGCTGCTGAGCAGCGGCGCGGCGCGCTGGTGGCGGGTCGCGGCCAGCAGCGTGAAATGCTCGAACAGCAGCGGAATGTCCTCGCGGCGTTCGCGCAGCGGCGGCAGCTCGATGAAGGCCACGCCGATGCGGTAGTAGAGGTCGGCCCGGAACTTCTGCTGGTCGCTGAGCAGTTTCAGGTCGTCCTTGCTGGCGGCCACCAGGCGGCAGTCGAAGGCGATCGACTTGTTCGAGCCGATGCGTTCGATGCTGCGCTCCTGCAGCGCGCGCAGCAGCTTGATCTGCACCGCCAGCGGCATCGACTCGATCTCGTCGAGGAACAGGGTGCCGCGGTGGGCGTATTCGAACTTGCCGATTCGCGTGCGGCTCGCGCTGGTGAAGGCGCCCGCCTCGTGCCCGAACAGCTCGCTCTCGGCAAGCGCTTCGGGCAGGCCGCCACAGTTCAGCGGCACGAAATTCCCGCGCCGGCGCTCGCTGTGGTCGTGCAGACAGCGTGCGACGAGCTCCTTGCCGGTGCCGGTTTCGCCGTAGATCAGCACGTCGGCCGAGGTGTCGGCCAGCGACATGACCGTGCGCCGCACCTGCTGCATCGCCGCCGAGCGGCCGATCAGCACCGCCTGGATGCCGTGCCAGTTCTCCAGGGCGTCCCGCAGCGCCTGCACCTTCAGCGACAGCTGGCGCCGCTCGACGGCATGGCGGACGACCGCGACCAGCCGCTCCGACTTGAAAGGCTTCTCGATGAAGTCGTAGGCACCCTCGCGCATCGCCTGAACCGCCATGGCGATGTGGCCGTGGCCGGTGACCAGGATCACCGGCACGTCGGCGTCGACGGCGCGAATCTGCGGCAGCCACTCGGTGCCGCTGAGCCCGGGCAGGCGCACGTCGCAAACCACGACCACCGCGGCGCCGAAGCCGATGCGCGCACGTGCGCTCTCGGCGCTGGCAAAGGCATCGACCTCGAAGCCCGCCAGGCTCAGCGCCTGCGACATGCTCATGCGCACGTCGGCGTCGTCCTCGACGAGCAGCACGCGTACCGGGGGCGGTGTACTCACGTCGTCCTCACTCCTTGTGGTAGGCGGCGGGCAGCTCGACCGTGAAGCAGGCGCCACCCTCGGGGCGATTGTCGGCATGGATGCGGCCACCGACACCGCGGGCCAGCTGCGCCGCGATGACCAGGCCGAGTCCCAGCCCGGCCCCGGCGGGCTTGCTGGTGACGAACGGCTCGAACAGCCGCCCCAGGATGTCGGCCCGGATGCCCGGGCCGGTGTCGGTGACCGTCAGCACGACGCGGCGGTCGCCGCCGGCGGGCTGCAACCGCGCGGTGACCCGAAGGCGCCGCTGCGGCGCACCGTGCATGGCGTCGATGGCGTTGCGCAGCAGGTTGACGAGCAGGCTGCCCACGGTGGCCTCGTCGGCAACCACGCTCAGGTCCGCCGGCTGCACGTCGACCTCGAAAGCGATCTCGTGGGCCGCCAGCTCGGCAGCGACCGTGACCCTTGCGTCGGCCACGCAACGAACGAGTGGAACGCAGGTCGACGGGGCCTCGCTCTTGTGGGCGAAGGTCTTCAGCTGCGAGGTCAGGCGCGAGAGCCGGTCGACCATGCGGGTGATCCGCAGCAGGTTGTCGTGGACCTCGTCGCGCCGCTCCTGCTCCAGCAGGATGGCGGCGCTGTCGGAGAGCGTTCGCAGCGCCGTCAGCGGCTGGTTCAGCTCGTGCACCATCACCGCCGACATCTGCCCGAGTGCCGCCATCTTGCCGGCATGCACCAGCTCGTGCTGGGCGGCGCGCAGCTCGGCGGTGCGCGCCACCACCGTCGACTCCAGGTTGTCGTGCGCCGCCTGCAACGCCGCCCGGGTCGCCAGCTTCTGGCGCAGCGCGCGCCGGCGCTGCAACAGCGTCACCGCAACCAGCAGCAGCACGGCCATCGCCAGGCTGGCCGTCATGGCCGCATAGCGCGCGGTCAGGCGCAAGGGGGCGAGGTCGTCGAGCACCACCACCCGCCATGGCGCCTGCCGCAGGTTGCGTGTCGACGCGAGTCGGTCGCGGCCTTCGAGCGTCACCAGTTGCGCGTCGGCGCCCAGGGTGCTCGTGACCTGCCAGTCGAGCGGCGCGAGCGGCGCGTCGCCGTACGGCCGGCCGCGCAGCGTCTCGGCGCGCGCGCTCGCACTCAGCGGCTCGAGCGGCCGGTAGCGCATGTCGTCGCGCGTCGCCAGAATGACGACGCCACGCTCGTCGACCAGGACGACGCCGCCGGGCAGCTTGCGCCATTCGTGCTCGGCCTTCTCGATGTTCACCTTGGCGGTGACGACGCCGCGCAGCCGCCCGCCATCGCGCAGCGCATAGGAGAGGTAGTAGCCCGGCTTGTGGCTGGTGATGCCGACGCCGTAGAAGCGGCCGCGGCCGCTCTGGATGGCGTCGATGGTGTAGGGCCGGAACGAATAATCCTGGCCGATGGTGGTGCCGGGCTGGTCCCAGTCGGACGCCGCCAGCGAACGCCCCGCCGCGTCCAGCACGTAGAGCATCTCGGCACCCGCGGCGGCATTGACGCCGCCGAGGTAGCGATTGACGCCGTCGCGCAGCGCGGCGTCGTCCGGCGCATCCAGCATCGCCGGCACCAGCGGCGTCATCTCCAGCAGCGCCGGCAGGTAGTCGAAGCGCAGCAGGTCGGCATCCAGGCTGGTGACCAGCATGTCGAGGCGGTAGCCTGCGGCCTCGCGCAGGCGCGAGAGGCCGGTCTGCCGGGCGGCTTCATGGCCGGCCACGGCGGCAGCGGCAAGCAGGCCCAGGGCGGCGAACCAGCGAAGCGGCGCATGCCACCGGCGTCGCGCCGACCGCCTGGTGCCCGCACCGGGCCCGGTCTCGGCGAATGTCATGTCCCGAGGTTCGCACAACTCGCGCGGCACCGCATGTGGAGCGTTGCCTGGGTCACCGGACACGCGTCCGGCGGGTTCCCGCATCGTCAGTGCAGCTTGACGTGGGGCTCGGTACGCCGGGTGATCAGGCGCGCCAGCGTTTCGAGGGTGGTCTTCGCCACCCCGTGCAGCGCCACCTCGTGCATCTTGTAGAGCGACTCGTACATCAGTCGCGCAATCGCGCCCTCGATCATCAGGCTGCCACCGACCGGGCCGCCCAGCATGTTGCCGACGGTGCTGAATTCGCCCAGCGACACCAGCGAGCCGAAGTCGCGGTAGCGGTACGGCCGCAACGCCTTTGCGGCCAGCCGGCGGCCGATCTGCGCCGCGACGTGCGAGGCCTGCTGGTGCGCGGCCTGGGCGCGCGGCGGTACCCAGCCGCCCTTGCCGCCGTTGGCTTCGGGCCAGGCACAGGCGGCGCAGTCGCCGAGCGCGAAGATGTCGTCGTCGCGTGTCGTCTGCAGCGTCGGCCTGACCACCAGCTGGTTCGCGCGGTTGCTCTCCAGCCCGGCGATCCCCTGCAGGAAATCGGCGGCCTTGACGCCGGCCGCCCACACCACCAGCTCGGACGGCAGCAGGCGGCCGTCGGCGAGCCGCACGCCGTCGGCCTGCACCGCCGCCACCTTCGACGAGGTGTGCACATCGACGCCGAGCCTGCGCAGCAGGTCGAGGACCGCCTGCGACATCCTCGGCGGAAGCGCGGGCAGAACCCGGTCGGCGGCCTCGATCAGGCTGATCTGGATGTCCTTTTCGGCGTCGATCCGGTCGAGGCCGAAGGCCACCACCTGGCGCGCCGTGTGGTGCAGCTCGGCCGCCAGTTCGACGCCGGTGGCGCCGGCGCCGATGATCGCCACGTGCAACTGGTCGGGTCGCAGGGCGCCGGCTTGCGCATGCGCCCGGATGAAGGAATTCACCAGCCGCGAATGAAAGCGCTGCGCATCGTCCTTCGACTCGAGCTTGAGCGCATGCTCGGCCACGCCGGGCGTGCCGAAGTCGTTGCTCAGGCTGCCGAGCGCCAGCACCAGCGTGTCGTAGCCGAACACGCGGTCCGGCGTGACCTCGCGGCCTTCGCGGTCGACATACGGCGCCAGGCGGATCTCGCGCCGCTCGCGGTCGAGCGCCTTCATTTCGCCGATGCGGAACTGGAAGTGGTGCCAGTGCGCCTGCGCCAGGTAATCCACCTCGTGGGCACCCAGGTCCATGCTGCCCGAGGCGATCTCGTGCAGCTTCGGCTTCCAGATGTGGGTGCGGTTCTTGTCGATCAGGGTCACGTGGGCACGGCCGCGCCTGCCCAGCGTGTCGCCCAGGCGGGTGGCGAGTTCCAGGCCCCCCGCGCCGCCGCCGACGACGACGATCCGGTGCAGCGACCCCGGCATGCGCATGCGGTTCGTCATCCGACGCCGCTCAACGCGCGGGCTGCACCGGCATGTGCGCTTGGGTGGCGTCGAGCACCTCCTCGGGTTCGTCGGCTTCCCTGTCGGTCTCGTTGTTCAGGCGGCGGTGCATGCGTTCGGTGTCGAGGTCGCCGGTCCACTTGGCGACCACCACCGTCGCCACGCCGTTGCCGATCAGGTTGGTCAGCGCGCGCGCCTCGGACATGAAGCGGTCGATGCCGAGGATCAGCGCCAGCCCCGCAACCGGCACGTTGCCGACCGCCGAGAGCGTCGCCGCCAGCACGATGAAGCCGCTGCCGGTGACGCCGGCCGCACCCTTCGACGTCAGCAGCAGCACCAGCAGCAGCGTCAGCTGCTGGGTCAGCGTCATCGGCGTGTTCGTCGCCTGGGCGATGAAAACCGCGGCCATCGTCAGGTAGATCGAGGTGCCGTCGAGGTTGAACGAGTAGCCGGTCGGGATCACCAGGCCGACCACCGATTTGCGCGCGCCCAGGTTCTCCAGCTTGGCCATCATCCGCGGCAGCACCGATTCGGACGACGACGTGCCGAGCACGATCAGCAGTTCCTCCTTGATGTACTTGATGAACTTCCAGATCGAGAAGCCGTGCACGCGGGCGATGCTGCCGAGAACGACGAAGATGAAGAACAGGCAGGTGGCGTAGAAGGTGGCCATCAGCGCGCCGAGCTGCAGCAGCGAGGCCACGCCGTACTTGCCGATGGTGAAGGCCATGGCGCCGAAGGCACCGATCGGCGCCACCTTCATGATGTAGCCGACGATGACGAACAGCACGTGCGAGAACTTCTCGATGAAGTCGAACACCAGCGTGCCGCGGCCGCCGAACTTGTGCAGCGCGAAGCCGAACAGCACCGCGAACAGCAGCACCTGCAGGATCTCGCCCTTGGCGAACGCATCGACCACCGTGCTCGGAATGACGTTGAGCAGGAAGTCGGTCGTGCTGGCCATCTGCCCCGGCTTGGTGTAGGCGGCGATGCCCTTGGTGTCGAGCGTGCTGGCGTCGATGTTCATGCCGACGCCCGGCTTGACGATGTTGATGATCAGCAGGCCGACGATCAGCGCGACGCTGCTGACGATCTCGAAGTACAGCAGCGCCAGGCCGCCGGTCTTGCCGACCTTCTTCATGTCCTCCATGCCGGCGATGCCGACGACGACGGTGCAGAAGATGATCGGCGCGATGATCATCTTGATCAGCTTGATGAAGCCATCGCCCAGCGGCTTCATCGCCGCGCCGGTCTCGGGCCAGAAGTGGCCGAGCAGCACGCCGAGCACGATCGCGGTGATGACCTGGAAGTACAGCGACTTGTAGAACGGCTTGGAGACGGGTTGCTGGTCCATGGAGGTTCCTTCGGGGGTCGATTGGGGCGGGCGGAAGCCGGCCTGGAGTCACCGCAAGGTGTGCATTCGCCGGCTCAGCCGGCGGCCTGCGCGAAGGCGGCGCGCTCGGAGCCGGCATCGACGACCGCCAGCGCCGTCATGTTGACGATGCGGCGCACGGTGGCCGAGGGCGTCAGGACATGCACCGGCTGCGCCGCACCGAGCAGGATGCCGCCGACGGTGATGCCGTTGCCCGCGGCAATGCGCAGCAGGTTGTAGGAGATGTTGGCGGCGTCGACGTTGGGCATCACCAGCACGTTGGCCTCGACGCTCAGGCCCGAGTCGGGAAACTCGCTGTCGAGGATCGTCTTCGACAGCGCCGCGTCGCCGCGCATCTCGCCTTCGACGGCGAGCTGCGGGTCGGCTGCCTTGACGATCGCCAGCGCCTGCGCGCATCTTCACCGCCGACGGCGCGTCCGAGCCGCCGAAGCTCGAATGCGACAGCAGCGCCACGCTCGGCGTCACGCCGAAGCGGCGCACTTCTTCCGCGGCCATCAAGGCGATCTCGGCCACCTGTTCGGCCGTGGGGTCGCGGTTGACGTGGGTATCGCAGATGAACAGCTGGCGCCCGGGCAGCATCAGCATCTGCATCGCTGCGAACGTCCGGCTGCCGGCGCGAAGCCCGATCACGTCGCGAACATGGCGCAGGTGATCGGCATAGTTGCCGAAGGTGCCGCAGAGCATCGCGTCGGCCTGGCCCTGCCGTACCAGCATCGCGGCAAGCAAGGTGCTGCGGCTGCGCATCTCGACGCGGGCGGCGCTGCGTGAAACGCCGTCGCGCCGGCGCAGCTCGAAGTAGGCGTCCGCCGCGTCGCCGTACACCGTCGGGTCCTGGAGGTCGACGACGTCGCAGTTCTGACCCGGCGCCAGCCGCAGGCCGTATTCGGCGATGTGGTCGGCGATCACCTCGGGCCGGCCGAGCAGCATCGGCCGCGCGAGACCTTCGTCGACCACGACCTGCGCCGCACGCAGCACGCGCTCGTCCTCGCCCTCGGCGTAGACCACGCGCCGCGGCGCGCTCTTTGCGGCGGCGAACAGCGGCTGCATGCTGCTGCCGGACTGGTAGACGAACTCCGACAGCTTTTGCCGGTAGGCCGTCATGTCGTCGATCGGCCGCGTCGCCACGCCGCTGTCCATCGCCGCCTTCGCCACCGCCGGCGCCACCACTTCGATCAGGCGCGGGTCGAACGGCTTCGGAATCAGGTAGTCGCGGCCGAAGCGCAGGCCGCGCGCGCCGTAGGCCGGCGGCCACCACCTCCGGAATTTCGGCATGCGTCAGCTCGGCGATGGCGCGCACCGCAGCCAGTTTCATCGCCTCGTTGATCGTCGTCGCGCCGGTGTCGAGCGCGCCGCGGAAGATGAACGGAAAGCACAGCACGTTGTTGACCTGGTTCGGATAGTCCGAGCGGCCGGTGCCGATGACCGCGTCGGGCCGGACCGCCAGCGCCTCCTCGGGCATGATTTCCGGGGTCGGGTTGGCCATCGCCAGGATGATCGGATCGCGTGCCATCGCCGCGACCATGTCGGGCTTGAGCACGCCGCCCGCCGAGAGGCCGAGGAAGACGTCGGCGCCGGCGATCACCTCGCCGAGCGTGCGCGCCGGGGTGTCGCGGGCGTAGCGCGCCTTGTTCGGGTCCATGCCCTCGGTGCGGCCGAGGTAGACCACGCCCTTGGTGTCGGTGACGAGGATGTTCTCGAGCTTCAGTCCCAGGCTCACCGCGAGGTCGAGGCAGGCCAGCGCGGCGGCGCCGGCGCCCGAGGCCACCAGCTTGACCTCGGCGATGTCCTTGCCGACGTGCTGCAAGCGCGTTGAGGATCGCCGCCGCGGCGACGATGGCGGTGCCGTGCTGGTCGTCGTGGAAGACCGGAATCTTCATCCGCTCGCGCAGCTTGCGTCTCGATGTAGAAGCACTCGGGCGCCTTGATGTCCTCGAGGTTGATGCCGCCGAAGGTCGGCTCCATGCGGGCGATGGTGTCGATCAGCGCGTCGGGGTCGTTCTCGGCGAGCTCGATGTCGAACACGTCGATGCCGGCGAACTTCTTGAACAGGCAGCCCTTGCCTTCCATCACCGGCTTGGACGCCAGCGGGCCGATGTTGCCGAGGCCGAGCACCGCGGTGCCGTTGGTGATCACGGCGACGAGGTTGCTGCGCGCGGTCAGGTTGCCGGCCTCGCGCGGGTCGTCGGCGATCGCCATGCAGGCGTCGGCGACGCCGGGCGAGTAGGCCAGCGACAGGTCGCGCTGCGGTGGCCATGGCCTTGGTCGGCGTGACCGAGATCTTGCCCGGCGTCGGATAGCGGTGGTAGTCGAGGGCGGCTTCGCGCAGCGTATCGCTCATGGGGTCTCCTGTTGTTCTGGTTCGACCGGATCCCGGTCGGCTGGGCGGCGGGCGCCGCCTGCGGGCTACTTCTTCTTCGCCGGCGGCAGGTCGGTGCAGACGCCCTCGAACAGCTCGGCGGCCATGCCGATCGATTCGCCCAGCGTCGGATGCGGATGGATCGTCTTGCCGATGTCGGTCGGCTCGCAGCCCATCTCGACCGCCAGGCAGACCTCGCTGATCAGGTCGCCGGCGTGCGTGCCGACGATGCCGCCGCCGATCACCCGGTGCGTCGCCTCGTCGAAGATCAGCTTGGTGAAGCCTTCGTCGCGGCCGTTGGCGATGGCCCGCCCCGACGCGGCCCACGGGAACACCGCCTTGCCGATACTTGATGCCTTCGGCCTTGCACTGCTCCTCGGTCTTGCCGGCCCAGGCGACTTCGGGGTCGGTGTAGGCGACCGACGGAATCTGCCGCGCGTCGAAGATACGCCGCCTCGCCATGCGCCACCTCGGCCGCCACGTGCGCCTCGTGCACCGCCTTGTGCGCCAGCATCGGCTGGCCGACGATGTCGCCGATCGCGAAGATGTGCGGCACGTTGGTGCGCATCTGCTTGTCGACCTCGATGAAGCCGCGGTCGGTGACCGCGACGCCGGCCTTGTCGGCGCCGATCTTCCTGCCGTTGGGCGTGCGGCCGACGGCGACCAGCACCAGGTCGTAGACCTGCGGCCCCGCTGGCGCCTTCTCGCCCTCGAACGAAACCTCGATGCCGGCGTCGGTCGCCTTGGCGCCGACGGTCTTGGTCTTCAGCATCACGTTGTCGAAGCGGCGGGCGTTGAACTTCTCCCACACCTTGACCAGGTCGCGGTCGGCGCCCTGCATCAGCCCGTCGAGCATCTCGACGACGTCGATGCGCGTGCCGAGCGTCGAGTAGACCGTCGCCATCTCGAGGCCGATGATGCCGCCGCCGACGACCAGCATGCGCTTCGGAATGCGCTTCAGCAGCAGCGCGCCGGTCGAGTCGACGACGCGTTCGTCGTCGTTCGGCATGAACGGCAGCTTCACCGCCTGCGACCCGGCGGCGATGATCGCCTTCTGGAACTTGACGACCTTGCGGCTGCCGTCGCTGCCGGCAACTTCGACGTGGTACGGGTCGAGGAAGCTGCCGACACCGGTGACGACCTCGACCTTGCGCATCTTCGCCATGCCGGCCAGGCCGCCGGTGAGCTTCTTGATGACGCCGTCCTTGAAGGCGCGCAGCTTGTCGATGTCGATCTGCGGCGGGCCGTAGCTGATGCCGTGGTCGGGCAGGTGCGTCACCTCGTCCATCACCGATGCGGTGTGCAGCAGCGCCTTCGACGGGATGCAGCCGACGTTCAGGCAGACGCCGCCGAGCGTCGGGTAGCGCTCGACCAGCACGGTCTTCATGCCGAGGTCGGCGCTGCGGAACGCCGCCGAGTAGCCGCCAGGGCCGGCGCCGATGACCAGCACCTCGCATTCGAGGTCGACGTTGCCGCTGTAGCTGCCGGCGACCGGGGCGACGGCGGGTGCCGCGCTCGAAGGCGCGGCCGGGGGCGCTGCCGTCGCCGTTGCTGCCGCGGCGGGCGCCGGCGCAGCCCCGGCCGCGCCTGCCGCCTCCAGCGTCAGCAGCACCGAACCCTCGCTGACGATGTCGCCGAGCTTGACCTTGAACTCCTTGACGACGCCGGCGGCCGACGACGGGATCTCCATCGACGCCTTGTCCGATTCGACGCTGATCAGGCTCTGCTCGACGCGCACCGTCTCGCCGGGCGCAACCAGCAGCTCGATCACCGCGACATCCTTGAAGTCGCCGATGTCGGGCACCTTCACTTCGATCAATTGACTCATGGTGGCGGGCCCTTCAGAACATCAGCCGCCGCATGTCGGCGAGCAGGCTGGCGAAATAGACGTTGAAGCGCGCGGCGGCGGCGCCGTCGATGACGCGGTGGTCCCACGACAGCGACAGCGGCAGCGTCAGCCGCCAGCTCGACGACTTGCCGTCGCTCGAGTGCTGCTTCCAGTACGACTTGCACACGCCCATGATCGCCACCTCGGGCGCATTGATGATCGGCGTGAAGTAGATGCCGCCGATGCCGCCGAGCGAGCTGATGGTGAAGCTGCCGCCCTGCATCTGGTCGGGCTTGAGCTTGCCGTCGCGCGCCAGCTTGGCGAGCTCGCCCATCTCCCGGGTGATCTCGGGAATGCGTCTTGCGGTCGGCATCGCGGATCACCGGCACCATCAGGCCGTTCGGCGTGTCGGCGGCGAAGCCGATGTGCCAGTAGTTCTTCAGCACCAGCTGGTCGCCGTCGAGGCTGGCGTTGAACTCGGGAAACTTCTTCAGCGCCGCGACCGCCGCCTTGATCATGAACGGCAGCATGCTGACCTTGACGCCCGACTTCTCGAGCTCCTTGTTCATCTGCACGCGGAAGGCCTCGAGGTCGGTGATGTCGGCCTCGTCGTGGGTGGTGACGTGCGGAATCACGACCCAGTTGCGGTGCAGGTTGGCCGCGGAGATCTTCTTGATGCGCGACTGATCCTTGCGCTCGACCGGTCCGAACTTGGCGAAGTCGACCTTCGGCCACGGCAGCAGGTCGAGGCCGCCGCCGCCGCCGCCTGCCGGCTGCGCGGCAGCTTGGCCGCCGGCGCTGCAGCTGCCGGCTTCGCCGCGCCGCCGACCTTGGCGAAGGCGCGACGTCGTCGCTGACGATCCGGCCGTTCTGCCCGGTGCCGCCGACCTTGCCCAGGTCGACACCGAGTTCACGCGCCACCTTGCGCACGCCAGGCCCGGCATAGGCCAGCGCGAACGCCGCTTCGTCGATGCCGCCGGCGGCCGGCGCCGGGGCCGCTGCGGCGGCGTTGCCAGCGGCTGCAGGTGCCGCGGGTGCCGCGGCAACCACACCGGCCGGCGCTGCGGCGATCGACGCGGCCGCGGTCGGTGCGCCGCTCGCCGCACCGGTGGCGAGCGACCAGGATCGGCGTGCCCTCCGATACCTTGTCGCCGAGCTTGACCAGAATCTGCTCGACCGTGCCGCCGAGCGGCGCCGGCACGTCCATCGTCGCCTTGTCCGACTCGAGCGAGAGCAGCGGATCCTCGGCCTTCACCGCGTCGCCGACCTTGACGAAGATCTCGATCACCGGCATGTCCTTGAAGTCGCCGATGTCGGGGACGCGCACTTCGGCGCTGCCGCCCGGCGCGCTGACCGGCGCCGGCGGCGGGGTCACCGACGGCTTGGCGGGCTCCGCCGCCGGCGCTGCCACCGCGGAGCCGCCGGCGCCTTCGAACAGCATGATCAGGCTGCCTTCGCTGAGCAGGTCGCCGACCTTGACGCGCAGCTCCCTGACCACGCCGCCGACCGGCGCCGGCACGTCCATCGTCGCCTTGTCCGACTCCAGCGACAGCAGCGGGTCCTCGGCCTTCACGGTATCGCCGACCTTGACGAACACCTCGATCACCGGGATGTCCTTGAAGTCGCCGATGTCGGGGACTTTCACTTCGATTGCTTGGCTCATCACAGGGTCCTCGCTCAGACGGTCCAGGGCGCGGGCAGCTCGGCGTCGAGCCCGTACTTGGCGATCGCCTCGGCGACCCTCGCCAGCTGGCACCTTGCCGTCGTCGGCCAGCGCCTTGAGCGCGGCGACCGCCACGTAGTGGCGATTCACCTCGAAGAAGCTGCGCAGCTTGGCGCGGTAGTCGCTGCGGCCGAAGCCGTCGGTGCCGAGCACGACGAAGCGCTTGCCGGCCAGCGCCACGTACTCGCGGATCTGGTCGGGGAAGCTGCGCATGTAGTCGGTCGCCGCCACCACCGGGCCGTCGTGGCCGTCGAGGCTCGCCTCGACGTAGCTCTTGCGCCGCGGCTCGGTCGGGTGCAGCAGGTTCCAGCGCTCGGCGGCCATGCCGTCGCGGCGCAGCTCGTTGAAGCTGGTCGCGCTCCACACGTCGGCGGCGATGCCGAAGTCCTGCTTCAGCAGTTCGGCTGCGGCGATCACCTCGCGCAGGATCGTGCCGCTGCCCATCAGCTGCACGCGCAGCGCACCCTTTGCCGCCTTGCCCGTCGGCTGCGGCCCGCCGTCCTGCAGCAGGTACAGGCCCTTGAGAATTCCCGCCTCGCTGCCCTCGGGCATGCCGGGGTGCGGGTAGTTCTCGTTCATCAGGGTGAGGTAGTAGAAGACGTCTTCCTGGTCCTCGTACATGCGGCGCATGCCGTCGCGAATGATCGTCACCACCTCGTACGCGAAGGACGGGTCGTAGGCGATGCAGTTCGGAATCGTCGCCGCCAGCAGGTGGCTGTGGCCGTCCTCGTGCTGCAGGCCCTCGCCGTTGAGCGTGGTGCGTCCGGCGGTGCCGCCGAGCAGGAAGCCGCGGCAGCGGATGTCGCCGGCCAGCCACGCCAGGTCGCCGACGCGCTGCAGCCCGAACATCGAGTAGTAGATGTAGAACGGGATCATCGGCACGTTGTTCGTGCTGTACGAGGTCGCGGCGACGATCCACGACGACATCGCGCCGCCCTCGTTGATGCCTTCCTGCAGCACCTGCCCGTCCTTCGACTCGCGGTAGTACATCAGCTGGTCGGCGTCCTGCGGCTTGTAGAGCTGGCCCGAGCGACGAATAGATGCCGAGCTGGCGGAACATGCCTTCCATGCCGAAGGTGCGCGATTCGTCGGGGACGATCGGCACCACGTGCTTGCCGATGTTCTTGTCGCGCACCAGCGTGCCGAGCATCTGCACGAAGGCCATCGTGGTCGAGATCTCGCGATCGCCGGTGGCCTTGAGCAGGCGCTCGAAGGTCGCCAGCGGCGGCACCTCGAGCGAGGCCGACTTGCGCCGCCGCTGCCGGCAGGTAGCCGCCGAGCGCCGCACGCCGCTCGTGCAGGTACTTCATCTCCGGGCTGTCGTCGGGCAGCCGGATGAACGGCACCTCGGCGAGTTGCTCGTCGCTGACCGGAATCTGGAAGCGGTCGCGGAAGCTGCGCAGCGCGTCCTGCGTCATCTTCTTCGCCTGGTGCGCGATCATCTGGCCTTCGCCCGACTCGCCCATGCCGTAGCCCTTGACCGTCTTCGGCAGGATCAGCGTCGGCTGGCCGGTGTGCTTGACGGCGGCGGCGTAGGCGGCAAACACCTTGACCGGGTCGTGGCCGCCGCGCGTCAGCGCTCCAGATCTCGTCGTCGCTCATGTCGGCGACCAGCGCCTTCAGTTCCGCGTACTTGCCGAAGAAGTGCTCGCGCACGTAGGCGCCGCTCTTGCTCTTGAAGTCCTGGTACTCGCCGTCGACGCATTCCTCCATGCGCTGCAGCAGCAGGCCGCTCTTGTCCTTGGCGAGCAGCCGGTCCCAGCCGCTGCCCCAGACGACCTTGATGACGTTCCAGCCGGCGCCGCGGAACACCGCTTCGAGTTCCTGGATGATCTTGCCGTTGCCGCGCACCGGGCCGTCGAGGCGCTGCAGGTTGCAGTTGATGACGAAGATCAGGTTGTCGAGCTGCTCGCGGCCGGCGAGCGAGATCGCGCCGAGCGACTCGGGCTCGTCCATCTCGCCGTCGCCCATGAAGGCCCAGACCTTGCGCGGTGCCGTCTCGGCGAGGCCGCGGCCCTGCAGGTACTTGAGGAAGCGCGCCTGGTAGATCGCCATCAGCGGCCCGAGGCCCATCGACACGGTCGGGAACTGCCAGAAGTCGGGCATCAGCCACGGATGCGGATACGACGAGATGCCGCTGGCCGCCGGTCTCCTGCCGGTAGCCGAGCAGCTGCTCTTCGGTGAGGCGGCCTTCCATGAAGGCGCGCGCGTAGATGCCCGGCGAGCAGTGGCCCTGGAAGTAGACCAGGTCGCCGCCGTGGTCGCTCGGTCGCGCGCGTGCCAGAAGTGGCCGAAGCCGATGTCGTAGAGCGTGGCCGCCGACTGGAAGCTGGCGATGTGGCCGCCGAGCTCGGACGATTCCTTGTTGGCGCGCAGGATGATCGCCATCGCGTTCCAGCGGATGATCGAGCGCAGCCGGTGCTCGATCGCGCGGTCGCCGGGCGATTTCTCCTCACGCTCCGGCGGGATGGTGTTGATGTAGGGCGTCGTCAGCGTCTGCGGCAGGTAGATGCCCTCGCGACGCGCCTGGTCGACCAGGCGGCCGAGCAGGTAGTTGCTCCGCTCCGTGCCGCGATGGAGCTGCACGGCATGCAGTGCATCGGTCCATTCGGCTGTCTCCGTCGGGTCGAGATCGCCCGTTGTGCTCATCGCTTGCTCCTGCTTGGTCTTGCCCCGCCTGCACCATGCGGCGGGGCCGGAGAACGCAACCCGTGTGCCAACGCAGGGACGCGTCCGGACGCCCGCAACGCGTTGATTTCAAAGGGATTGATGCCGCCAGCAGGCGCTCGGTCGCCGGAAGTCCGGATAGCCCGGGCGTGGCCCGTCCGGGACGCCGGGCCTCGAACTCAGCGAAAACCCGCGGTCGTTGCAACCGCGGCGGAGGGCGCGCAAGGCTTGCGCGGTCGACTCGCCCGAGCCGGCGCCTGCGCGCGCCAGCCCCGGCGTTCGGGGGGCGGTGCTAAGCCTGGCGCAACGGCCTGAAGAACTCGACCACTTCGCGCGCCAGCGCCTCGGGTTGTTCCATCGCGGCGAAGTGGCCGCCGTGCTCGAGCGGCGTCCAGCGGCGGATGTCGCTGTAGAGCCGGGCGGCCACCGAGCGGGGCGGGCGCAGCATCTCGCGTGGGAAGGCGGCGTAGCCCATCGGCACCTTGACCGCGCCGTCGGGTATCGGCCACGGCCCGTGCAGCCGGGCGTAGTAGGGCCAGAAGGACGAGCCGATGGCGCCGGTGAACCAGTACAGGGCGATGTTGGCGAGCAAGGTGTCCTTGCTGAAGACGCTCTCCAGGTCGCCGCCGCAGTCCGACCAGCTGCGAAACTTCTCGACGATCCAGCCGGCGAGTCCCGCAGGCGAATCGGTCAGGCCATAGGCCAGCGTCTGCGGCCGGGTGCCCTGGATCCACTGGTAGCCGGTCTCCTCCTTGAGCCACAGGCGCAACTCGTCGAGGAAGGTCTGTTCCTCGGGTGTGGGATTGGTCAGCCACAGCGGATCGCGCGGCACCGCCAGGAAGTTGAGGTGGATGCCGAGCAGCCTGTCGCCGTGGACCGCGCCGAGCCGCGAGGCGACGAAGGCGCCCCAGTCGCCGCCCTGCGCGGCGAATTTCGGATAGCCGAGCACGTCGGTCATCAGCTCGGCCATGCAGTCGGCGATGGCCTCGATGCCGAAGCGCGGCTGACCGGGCGTGAACGACAGGCCGTAGCCGGGCAGCGACGGCACGACGACGCTGAAGGCATCGGCCGGGTCGCCGCCGAAGCGCGCCGGGTCGGTCAGGCGGGGAATCAGCTCGAGGAACTCGAACACCGAGCCCGGCCAGCCGTGCGACAGCAGCAGCGGCAACGGCCGCGGCCCGCGACCCTC
Organism: uncultured beta proteobacterium; assembly: GCA_963826695.1. Classification (GTDB taxonomy): domain Bacteria; phylum Pseudomonadota; class Gammaproteobacteria; order Burkholderiales; family Burkholderiaceae_C; genus CAWGXZ01. Next base: position 179,221 of record CAWGXZ010000001.1, on the reverse strand, counting down.
GACATGCAGGAAGTGCAGGTCGATGCCGCGCAGCGGCACCTTGAACTGCGGCCAGGCGTTGAGCCGCGCTTCATGGGCGCGCCAGTCGAAGCCGTTGCGCCAGTGGTCGAGCAACGCTCGCAGGTAGTCGACATCGGTGCCGGTGGCCCACGCCGCGCCCGGCGGCTGGTCGGGGAAACGGGTGCGTGCCAGGCGCTCGTGCAGGTCGGTCAGTGCCGCGTCGGGAACGTTCAGTCGAAAGGGCTGCGGTGCAGCGGGCATGGCGGGTGTTCCTGGCGGCGGGGCCGACATTCTGCGGTCGCGCGACGCGACCGGATTGCAGTGCTTTCCCGGTGCCGCGAAGCGCTGCAGCATGCATGCCAGACCGGCACCGCGGCGATCGCGGAACCGATTCGAGGAGTGCGCGATGAAGCGCCTGGGTCGTTCTCTGGCGGGGTTGGCTGTGCAGGGCCCACCTTGTCGCGGCGACCGGCGACGGGCGTGCTTCGCCAGGTCGACGGCAGGCCGCTGGGTGCCGGACGCGGCTCGACGACGGCGGCCGTCGAGGTGGGCTGCGGTACGGGCTGGGCCCGGGCGATCAGGCCGCGTGACGCGCGGCGGTGCTGGTGGCGACGCCGCGGAACTCGGCCATCAGCCCGGCCCATTTCGGCCGTGCCTTGGCGAGGTGCCGTGCCTTGACATGGCCGAAGCCGCGGATCTCGTCGGGGATGCGGGCGATCTCGACGGCGAGCGCGAGCTGGTCCTGCGTCAACCCGGCGACCACCTCGTCGATCGAGGCCCGGTACTCCTCGATCAGCGCCCGTTCCTCACGCCGTTCGGCCGTCCGCCCGAAGACATCGAACGCCGTGCCGCGCAGCCGCTTCATCCGCGCGAGCACGCGGAACGCCGTCAGCATCCACGGCCCGAAACGCTGCTTCACCGGCTCGCCGACGGCGTTCTTCCTGCCGAGCAGCGGCGGCGCCAGGTGGTAGTTCAGCGTGTAGTCGCCGTCGAACTGCGCGGCGATGCGCTCGTGGAAGCCGCGGTCGGTGTGCAGCCGGGCGACCTCGTATTCGTCCTTGTAGGCCATCAGCTTGAACAGGCCGCGGGCGACGGCTTCGGCCAGCCGGCTGCTCTTCAGCGGCGCTTCGGCGGAACGCACCTTGTCGACGAAGTCGCGGTACGCCGCGGCATAGCCCTCGTCCTGATAGTCCACCAGGAACTCGCTGCGCCGCTTCACCAGATCGGCGAGGCCCGGACGCCGCACCAGTTCGATCACCTGCGCCGGCGCGAGCAGCGCCTGGATGCCCGCCAGGTCGTGCGCCGCCCGCCGACCCCATTCGAAGGCGCTGCGGTTGCGCTCGACCTGCTCGCCGTTGAGCTCGACCGCGCGCATCAGCGCCGCACGCGACAACGGCACCCAGCCGCGCTGCCAGGCGTAGCCGAGCAGCAGCGGGTTGGCGTAGATCGAGTCGCCGACGAGTTCGCGCGCCATCCGCACGGCGTCGATGCGGCCGACCTGCGCCGCGCCGGCCGCGTCGACGATGGCTGCATCGCAATGCGCCGCCGGATACTGCCAGTCGGGGTTGGCGACGAACGCCGCGGTCGGCACGCCGTGGGTGTTCAGCGCCACGTGCGTGCGGCCGGGGTGCATCGTGTCGAGCGTGCTCCTGTGCGCGCAGACGATCGCATCGCAGCCGAGCACCAGATCGGCCTCGGCCGTGCCGACCTTGGTGGTGTGCAGCGCGCCGTCGCCGTCGGCAATCTGCACATGGCTCCAGGTGGCGCCGCCCTTTTGCGCCAGGCCCGCCGCGTCCTGCGTGATCACCGGCTTGCCTTCGAGGTGCGCGGCCATGCCGAGCAACTGGCCGATGGTGATGACACCGGTGCCGCCGACGCCGGCGACGACGATGCCCCAGCCGGCACCGGCTGCCGGCAGGTCGGGCTCGGGCAGCGGCGGCAGGCTGGCGAGGCTCGGCCGCGCGGGCCCCGCCGGCTTCGCCGTGTTCGCGCGCCGCAGCTCGCCGCCTTCGACGGTGACGAAACTCGGGCAGAAGCCCTTCAGGCAGGAATAGTCCTTGTTGCAGCTGTTCTGGTTGATCTGTCGCTTGCGGCCGAACTCGGTCTCGACCGGCTCGATGCTCAGGCAGTTGCTCTGTACCGAGCAATCGCCGCAGCCTTCGCAGACCAGCTCGTTGATGACGACGCGCTGCTTCGGGTCTTCGAGCGTGCCGCGCTTGCGGCGGCGGCGCTTCTCCGTCGCGCAGGTCTGGTCGTAGACGATCACCGTCGTACCGGGCACCTCGCGCAGCTCGCGCTGGATGCGGTCGAGCTCGTCGCGGTGCTCGACCGTCACCCCTGGCGCCAGCCGGGCCTTCACCGTTCGGTACTTCTCGGGTTCATCGCTGACCACCACGATGCGCCCGACCCCCTCGGCCTCGAGCTCGCGCGTCATCTCGGGTACCCGCATGCCACCCTCGACCGGCTGACCCCCGGTCATCGCCACCGCGTCGTTGTAGAGGATCTTGTAGGTGATGTCGACCTTCGCCGCGACCGCCTGGCGGATCGCCAGCAGCCCCGAGTGAAAGTAGGTGCCGTCGCCCAGGTTGGCGAAGACATGCGGCTCGGTCGTGAACGGCGCCTGGCCGACCCAGCTGACGCCTTCGCCGCCCATCTGCGTGAAGGTGCTGGTGCTGCGGTCCATCCACAGCGCCATGTAGTGGCAGCCGATGCCGGCGAGCGCGCGCGAGCCTTCGGGCACCTTGGTGCTGGTGTTGTGCGGGCAGCCGCTGCAGTACCAGGCGGGGCGTTCGGCGCCGGCCGCCGGCACCGTGGCGAGGCTGCGTTCCTTGGCGTCGATGACGGCAAGGCGGGCGTCGATGCGCGCCTGCACGTCGGCGTCGAGCCCCAGCTTCTTCAGCCGTCCGGCAATGGCCTTGGCGACGATCGCCGGTGTCAGGTCGGCCTGCGCGCGCAGCAGCCAGTTCTCGCTCGGGTTCGGCCGCGACCATTCGCCGCCGGTGGCGTCGCCCTCGGCCTCGTCGAACTTGCCCAGGACGTTCGGCCGCACATCGGCACGCCAGTTGTACAGCTCCTCCTTCAACTGGTACTCGATCACCTGGCGCTTTTCCTCGACGACGAGGATCTCCGCCAGCCCTTCGGCAAAGGCGCGCGTGGTCGATGCCTCGAGCGGCCAGACGACGCCGACCTTGTGCAGCCGGATGCCCAGGCGCCGGCAGACTGCCTCGTCGAGACCCAGGTCGGCGAGCGCCTGGCGGGTGTCGTTGTAGGCCTTGCCGCTGGCGATGATGCCGAAGCGGTCGTTCGGCCCGGCAATCACGTCGTGGTTCAGCCGGTTGGCGCGGATATAGGCGAGCGCCGCGTACCACTTGTGGTTCATCAGCCGCGCTTCCTGCTCGAGCGGCGGGTCGGGCCAGCGGATCTGCAGCCCGCCCGCGGGCATCGGAAAGTCAGCAGGCAGGGCGATGCGAACGCGGTGCGCATCGATCTCGACGCTGGAAGACGACTCGACGATCTCCTGGATCGTCTTCATCCCCGACCAGACGCCGGCAAAGCGGCTCAGCGCAAAGGCATGCAGGCCGAAGTCGAGGATCTCCTGCACGCTGGCCGGAAAGAACAGCGGCGTGCCGCACGCCTTGAAGATGTGGTCGCTCTGGTGCGCGGCGGTGCTGCTCTTGGCGATGTGGTCGTCGCCGGCAATCGCGATGACGCCGCCGTGGCGCGCGGTGCCGGCCATGTTGGCGTGCTTGAAGACGTCGGAGCAGCGGTCGACGCCCGGACCCTTGCCGTACCAGATGCCGAACACGCCGTCGAACTTCTTCGTCTGCGGATAGAGGTCGAGCTGCTGCGTGCCCCAGACGGCGGTGGCGCCGAGCTCCTCGTTGACGCCCGGCTGAAAGACGATGTTCTGCGCCGCCAGGTGCTTCTGCGCCTGCCACAGCGCCTGGTCGTAGGTGCCGAGCGGCGAGCCGCGATAGCCACTGATGAAGCCGGCGGTGTTCAGGCCCGTTCGCTGCATCGCGCTGCCGCTGCAGCATCGGCAGGCGGACCAGCGCCTGAACGCCGCTCATGAACGCCCGCCCCGACTCGAGCGCGTACTTGTCGTCGAGGCTGACGCGTTCGAGCGCCTGGCGGATGGCGTCGGGCAGGGGTGCGTTCATCGATCCGTCTCCACATGGCGACGCATGGCAGGTCGAGTCAGTGTAGGGACCTGCCGGAGTGCGATGTCACGAGGGGGATTGGGCGGCGTGGTTTCGGAACCGCCCCGTCAACTCAAGGCAGTTTCGCAGCGCCGAGCAGCAGGAATCGGATACCGACCAGCGGAAGTTCGTGGGGGCCGGCAGTCGGCCAGAAGCGGTCTGCCGAGTCCGGCGGCTCGCGCCGCCGGGGCCGTCAGACGATCTTCACGGACAGGTTGGGCAGGCCATCGATATGGCACTCGATGACGTCGCCGCGCACCACGGGACCCACGTTTTCGGGCGTGCCCGAGTAGATGATGTCCCCGGGGAAGAGTTCGTTGGCCTGTGACAGCTTGCTGATCTGCTCGGCCACGCTCCAGATCATCTTGTCCAGGTCGCTGTTCTGCTTGATGGCGCCGTTGACCTTCAGCCAGATGCTGCCCTTGGTGAAGTGGCCGATGGCGCTGGCGAGGTGGAAGGGGCCTATGGGCGCGCTGCGGTCGAAGCTCTTTCCGATCTCCCACGGCTTCTTTTCGTCGCCCATCGCGCGCTGCAGGTCGCGGCGTGTCATGTCCAGGCCCAGCGCGTAGGCGTAGACATGCTCGAGTGCCTTCCCGACCGGGATGTCGCGTCCACCCTTGTTCAGTGCTGCCACCAACTCCACCTCGTAGTGGTAGTTTTTGGTCAGGCTCGGATAGGGATGGTCGGCAACCGTGCCGGGCCGGCAGTTCTGGATGGCGTCCGTGGGCTTCTGGAAGAAGAAGGGAGGCTCGCGGTCGGGGTTGGAGCCCATCTCCATGGCGTGAGCACGGTAGTTGCGGCCGATGCAATAGACGCGCCGCACCGGAAACTGCATGTCGCTGGCGGCGATGGGCACGTGGGTGTCCGGCACGTTGAAGGGCGTCTTCGGTGTGCTGCCGGCAGCGGCGGTGCTGGCGCAACCGCTGGTAACGGTGCCAATGGCGGCGCCGACCGTCATCAAGGCGGCAGATTGCAGGGCAGTACGTCGGTTCGTGGCTGGCAAATCGGGCATGTCGTCTCCGGGGTGGTGTTCGGTGTCCTCCGAATCTAGGGCCATAACGCGACACGCGCCACGGTGAGAACCAGCGGTCATGCAGCGTGCGCAACATCGCGGTGAACAGGTGCACATAGGCTCGACCGAGCAGAGCAACACCGCCAGGCAGGTGTGCTCAAGCTCAAGACCGCCTTGCGCGACGGGCCGATCCGTCTGGCCATGTCGCCGCTGGAGCTCCTGCATCGGACCGGCGGCGTTGCGGCCGCGGCCACGGCTCCCCTCTCCAACGACCGCTTCGCGGCAGACGATCTCGGCACTCGGCCGGAGGCGACCGCCAAGCGCGGCGGTTCGGGCATCGATGCGAATCGCACCTCTCACGCTGCGTGCAATCGGGCGCGCTCGCGGGTTTACACCGTCGCCGCGGTTCGCTGCGGATCCAACAATCGTTCGATACGTCAACACAGAAGGAATGAACCGATGGCAATGACCCGACGACAGCTGACCCTGGGCGCACTCGGCAGCGGACTGCTGGCCGGCTGCAGCACGAGTCCTGGCGGCGCGATGTCGCCCATGGCCCGTCGCCACGCGATGATGCATGGACCCAGGTCGTCGCTGTCTCCCGAGCGGCTTGCGCGCGTCGCCCCGGCGCTGCGCGGTGAAGTCGAGCGGGGGGTCTTTCCCGGCGCGATCGCGCTCGTCGCGCACCGCGGCGAGATCGTCTACCACGAGGCGGTCGGCTTCCGCGACGCCGCCAAGACCCAGCCGATGACACGCGATGCCATCTTCCGGCTCGCGTCGATGACCAAGCCGATCACGTCGGTGGCAACGATGATGCTGGTCGAGCAGGGTCGGTTGAAGATCGAAGATCCGATCGTCCGCTGGCTGCCCGAACTGGCCAACTTGAAGGTCGAGACACCCACGGGCGACGTTGCGCTGGTGCGGCCGATCACGGTGCAGGATCTGCTGATGCACACGGCGGGTTTCGTGTACGGCGCAGCGAGCCCGTCGCCGCGGATCAAGCAGATGTACGCCGATCTCGCAATCGAGGCCAACGAGGTCGACGTTCCCGGAGACGAGATGCTGCGCCGCCTGGGCACGATCCCGCTGCTGCACCAGCCCGGAACGATGTGGTTCTATTCGATCGCCACCGATGTACTGGGACTGCTGCTCGAACGCGTGACGCAGACGCGGCTCGACGCCCTGGTCGACAGCATGTTGATCCAGCCGCTGGGAATGACCGACACCGCCTGGTGGGTGCCGCCGGCGAAGAAGGCGCGGCTCGCGGAGGCGCTCGACAGCGATGCGCAGAAGGCAACGATGCTGCGCGCGTACCGCCACGACACCGACCCGGCGCCGCGCACGTATCTCAAGGGGGGTGCGGGGCTCGTCGGAACGTCGACCGACTACCAGAAGTTTGCGCAGATGGTGCTCGACGGCGGCACCGACGGGCAGCGCCGCTACCTCTCGCGCAAGACCGTCGAGTACATGCTGTCGGACCACCTGCCGGGCCGCTCGGCGGGCACGCCGGTGCCGACCACGGGCCCGGGTTACGGCTTCGGGCTCGGCTGGGGCGTCCGCATCCACCAAGGGGTCGCGTGGACTCCGGGCAGCATCGGCGACGCGATGTGGGCTGGGGCGTGGGGCACGAGCTTCTGGATCGACCCGCGCGAGCGGCTCGTCGGCGTGCTGATGGCGCAGGCACCTTCCAACCGGCTGCACACGCGCATGCTCTACAAGAATCTCGTCTACGGCGCGCTGAGCTGAACGCGCGCGGTGTCGAAGGCGGCGGCCTCGACACACGCGCTGGGCACGGCCTGGAGCCTCTGCAGAGCCTGGCTGACGGCGGTTGAAAATCCCATGCCCACCGCGGCGACGACGGGCAGCATCATGCCGATACAGGTGAGGCAGGGGCCTGCGGCCTGGACTTGGTCCGAGGGGGCGAGGCGGACTGCGGTCGTGCGTGTCGGCATTGCATTGGATCGCGGTCGGCAGCAAGGGGATGGCGTAGGAATCCACAGTTCGTGCGTGTCGTCGGCATGCCGCAGGCACGCATAGAAAAACGCGCGTGCGTCTGCCTCAGTCAACCGTTCTGTCGGCTTCGGCGTTTCAGGGCTGATCGCATCAAGCAGCGACGGGCTCTCCGCGCTGCGCTCGATCCAACCCAGGGAGACTTTTCATGAACAAACTGATCGCTGCTGCTGCAGCCCTGCTGGTTTCCAGTGCTGTCTTCGCCCAAGCGGGCACCACCGTCCGGGAGAGCGCCAGGGCGACCTCGGAGACGGTCAAGCAGGGCGGTCAAAACGTCGCCGGTGCTGTCACTCCGGAGCCGCAAGCGGCCGTGCACAAGGCCAAGGCCAGGAAGCACAAGGCACGGGCGCGGAGCCACGGGCGCGCAGCGAAGGCTGGTGCAAAACAGACTCTTCGGTAAGGGAGCGGCGCAAGAGCCGTTGCAACCGGGCAAGCGCCGCAACGCGGCGCTCAGCACATGGGCGAGCAGCTCCGAGGGACGCGTTCAGTCTCGTGGCGCCCCGCTGCCATCGGGCATCTTCATCGATCGGTGCATCCGCTGACCGGGCTCGTCGACGCCACCCCAGCCGTCACCAGGCACGCGCACACCGCGCAATCCCGGTGGTAGGCGGTGTACGACGCCAGCGCCTGTGCCGACATGACTGGTCGTCGTTGCCCCCAATGTCAGACGTGAAAGGCAGCGGCGGCACCCACGGCCACGCCGAGCGCGGCCACGCCGAACATGCCCCATTCGAGCCAGCGCTTCTTCGTCAGCAGCGCCATCGCCGCCAGGGCAATAGAAATCTGCAGCGCGGTGGTGGCCTGCGCCCAGCGGTGATGCAGGTGCATCTGGCTGTCGCTGCGTTCGTCCCACGATTTCGATTCCGCCTCGAGCTTCTCGGCCGCCGTCTTGATTTCGTTCTTCTCGACCTTGTAGCGCGCCACTTCGTCGCGGTAGCCGGCCCGCTTGTCCTCCGGCGCCAGCACGACGGCCAGCTCGGCCAAGTTCTGCTTGCTGCTCTTGGCTTGGTAGTAGTTCCACTGGTTCGACACGATACCCCCGGATCACTACTTCCTCTCCGGTCCGGGCTAACCGGCACGCGCTTTGGCGCACAGGTCACGCATCTGACCGATCTCGGCGCCAGTCAGCTCTGCGTTCAGGATGGCTGCGTTTGGCTCGAGTACCGGCTCCTTGTGGCGTTGCTGGGTCATCCGGTCCTGCCACGAGACGCTGACCGGCACAATGACGGTGCCGTAAAGCACCGTGCGCCCCGACACGCTGGCCAGCACGACGCGGTAGCCCATGCGTGTGGCATCGGTAGCCGCGCTCCCCGCCAAGTCAGGCAGACGCAATTCGACCGCTTCCCAGCCGGAATTGATGGTGCCGAGCTCGCTGTATGCCAGCGGTCCGCGTGCGCCCCCTTCGCGCCAGCCCGTGGATGGCGACACCGACGGAGATCGCTTCAGGCGTGCTTCAAGCCTCACGTCGATGGCATCGCCACGGCCCTCGTTCTGAAGGTCGAGCAGCACCACTTGGCGAGCGAGCAACCCTTCCGCTTCGCAGGGCTTGCCGGTCATCAGCCCCTTGCGATCAGCCCAAGATGGCCACATCGCCATGATTTCAGGCGACAACCGGTCGGGCACCACGTACTGGAATTTGCCTTTCGGTTTGCCAAACAGCCAAGCTTCATATTGAAGTGCGAAGCTGCGGGCCATTGGGACGCTGAAGCCAGCAACGACACGCGACGATTCGATAATCTCGGTCTTGCGCAGTTCCATCTCGCTCTTCTTGACACTGACCTCCTTTTCCTTCTGGATCAACGAGGCGAGATTGTCTTGCGAGCCCTGGATCCGTATGTTTGTGTACCAAGCAGTCAAAGACACCAATGCTCCGACAAGTACCGATGCGATCGACGCGACCTTCGCAGACTTGTCCAGCTCCATGAAAAGAGACTGTAGTGCGTGGCGAGGTGAAATGCAACGGACGCCGGCAGACGCGACCGGCTGCTTCGTCGAAGGCTGAAGGACCGCCATGGGTCGATTGCCGGCTCACGCGAACGACCGCTGCCTGGCATCCGATTCTTGTAGTTCTGCGCTCTGAAACTGCATGGAGGTGGCCGGCGGCTGCTCGTCTGGAGTCGACTGTTGCCCAACCAATCACCGTACTCGCGACGTATCGCACAGGTACGATAGGCCGCATGGTGCAGCGTCGCCTCGCCCTCGTATCCCTTGCGGCTGGAATCGCTGCGCCGTTCCTCGCGCGCGCTTCATCGACACCGCTGCCGCGCGCTGCGGCTGTGCCAGGAGGCATCGCGATCGTCGCGCTCGGTGCCGCGGCGCTGCGACCATCGGCAACGTTTGACGGCCACCGTGCGATGGTGCTACCGGATCGCCAACGGGAGGGGTTCTGGATAGCCATCGTGGGCATCGGGATCGCCGCCGATCCGAATAAGCGGCAGGCGCTGACCGTCTACGCCGGCGACGGCCCGGCGCGCGAGATTGCCTTTGGCCTTGAGCCCAAGAGGTACGCCGAGCAGCGACTGACCGTCGCGCCGCGGCATGTCGATCTGTCGCCGCAGGACCTGGCGCGATACGAGCGAGAGCGTGTGCACCTCGCGGAGGTGTCGAGCCGCTTCACGGCGTCGCGCGAGCCGAAGACACTACAGCTCGCGAGTCCGGCCGACGGGCGTCGCTCGTCGTCGTTCGGCCTGCGCCGGATCTTCAATGGCGAGAAGCGCAATCCGCACAGCGGGATGGATATCGCCGCGTCCACGGGCACGCCGGTTCTTGCCGCTGCTGCCGGCACTGTGACCGACACCGGCGAGTATTTCTTCAATGGCAAGACCTTGATCGTTGACCACGGTCAAGGCTTTCTGACGCTGTACTGCCACCTGTCCGCGATCGAGACCGCAGTTGGCGAGTTCGTCGACGCCGGCGTGCAGATCGGCCGCGTCGGTGCAACGGGTCGCGTGACCGGCGCTCATCTGCATTTCAGCGTCTATCTGAATGCGACTGCAGTCGATCCGGCGCTCCTCCTTGCACCGTGAAGTGACGGGTACACCGGCGCACGCCCCGCATTGGCCGCTCTTCGATGACGAATCAGGTTTTGAGGTGCCGTTCACGTTCGTGCTTTGCAGAACCCGTGTCCGTTCCTCTTTCCCATGCGACCTTTAAAGGCCGCAACCCGGGCTTCCGAATCGGGGCCGGATGGCGCATCTAATTCACGCAGCAAGGTGGCCACTTTGTTGTCCTGCTGGCCGGTGGATCCAAGCGCACACAAAAGAGCGACAGCCGCGTGCGAAGGCGCTGGCAGTCATGCTGGATTGAGAGAGGAGACGAACCTGAGGGCAGGAAGCAAAGTTGACGAACTGCCGGCGTTCGATGTTGCCCACTGCCTCGACAGCGACGAGGCAATCGCCGCATACCTGACTGACATCCTGCAGGCCAACGACAAGGGGCTGCTGTCCGCCGCGCTGGGTGACATCGCTTTAGCTCGGGGCATGACCGATATCGCCAAAGCAGCAGGCCTCACGAGAGAGGCGCTATGCGCGACAAGACGCCGGTCCACCCGGCGAGATTCGAATGATCCTGCTCGATAGGAACGTCGTTCCGGAGCCCCACCGCCTGTTTCCCGCTTCGCGTGTGATGGAGTGGACCGACGCGCAGGCGCTGGACACGCTGGTTCTCGCAGCAATCACCGTCGCTGAACTTCGTGCCGGGGTCACGCTGTTGCCCCTGGGCAGGCGCCACGGTAGCTTGCAGCAAAGCCTGGAGGCGCAGGTGCTGCCGCTGTTTGCCGGCCGCGTGCTGCCATTCGATCTGGGCTGCACCCGAGCCTATGAGGAACTGATCGCCCGAGCGCAGCCGTCGGGGCAGGCCCTGGCGGCTGCCGATGGCTGCATCGCAGCGATCGCTGTCGCCAACCCGATGGCAGTGGCAACCCAGGACATCGAATCCTTCGAGGCGGCCGGCGCTTCGGGGATCAACCCTTGGCAGGCATGAAGGAAGTTGTCATAGCCCTTGCTTTCAGGACAACACCATGCGTCGTCCGGTTACGCAGCAGGATCAGGCGTTGGGCAACGCGACAACACGTCGGGCCGGCGCACGGCGATATAGGTTGACTGGACGGCACGACTGGACGGGGCGCGTCGGTCTACGCGGGCGCGGCAGGTCGTTCGTTGCAGCCGTTGCGGAGTTTCTGGTGCGGCCGCGCGTTCAGCGCTTCGGCCACAGCGCCCAGTACCGCAGCCCCTGCTTCATCCGCCCTGCCTGCTGCTCGGCCTGGGCGCCGGTCCCCCAGAAATAATCGCCGCGCACGGCGCCGGTGATGGCCGTGCCGGTGTCCTGCGCCAGGACGAGGCGTCGAAGCGGTGTGCGGCCGAGTGGCTCGGTGGTGTCGATCCACAGCGGCGTGCCGTAGGGGATGCTCTGCGGGTCGACGGCGACCGAGCGCCCTGCCGTCAGCGGCACGCCCTGGGCGCCACGGGGGCCGGCCGCCGGGTCGGGCAATGGCTCTTCACGGAAGAAGACCACGCGCGGATTGCTCCACAGCATCTCGTTGATGCGCTGCGGGTTGCGCTGTGCCCAGGCCTTGATGGCCGGCCAGGAGGCTTCATCGGCGCGCATTTCGCGCTGCTCGATCAGCCAGCGGCCGACCGACTTGTAGGCGTGGTCGTTGTGCCCGGCGAAGGCGACGCGCACCATTTTCAACGTGCCGTCGGGCTCGGTCAGCTGCAAGCGGCCCGAGCCCTGGATCTGCAGGATCAGCGCGTCGAGCGGATCGGCCACATAGGCCAGCTCGCGCCCGCGCAGGCTGGCCCGGGCCTCGGGCAGGCTGTCGATCTGCTGGCGCGTCCAGTACGGAACGCGGCGAAAGCGGTCGAGCGGCGCGCTGTAAAGCGGCACCTGGAAGCCCATCCGCGGCAGCCGCTGCGCCACGACCAGCGGCTCGTAGTAGCCGGTCAGCAGCCCATCGGCCGAACCTTCGTACGACTCGACGCGGTAGGGTTGCAGCCGCTGCTCGAGCCAGCGGCGCACCTCGGCATCTCCCGCCAGCGGGGCACTGCGCGCGGCGTTGCAAAGCTCGGCCCAGCCTGCGGCGGGCCGCTGGCAGCCGCGCAGCAGTGCAGCCCACGCCTCGGCGGTGCGGTCGGCCTGCCAGTCGGGCAAATCGTCCCATTCGACAGGCCACCAGCGCGACTTCGGCCGCAACAGCGGCTCGCCGAAGGCGGCTGGCAGCGCGGCCGAGGAACGCCGTCCTTCCGCCGCGGCCGGTGCCGTGGCCTCGGTGCGCTCGGCGCGTGGCTCCCGCGGGGCAGCGCGCTCCGGCGCGCTGCTGCAGGCAGCCAGCAAACCTAGAATCGCCACGGCCGCAAGCCACCGGGCAAGAGGAAAAACGGTCATGGAGATGATTCTGCTGGAAGCGCTGGGAGCGTTGCTGGTGCTGGCGGGAATCGTCTGGTGGACGATGTTCGCCGGCCGCTCGAAGGGCGAGCGGCGCGCTCCGCCGCCGCCGCGCAAGGATCCGCCATCGCGGTAGCGCTGCCGGTGCCGAGGCACAACCCCCATGACCCGTGCCTGCACGGTGCGGCCGCTCAGGCCGGGGCCACCACGAAGCTCGCCGGCCGCCGCGCTGCCCGGCGTCGAATCGCCCGGTAGATGCGTGCCACGTCCGACGGCCGGATGCCGCGCGAGCGCAGCGCCAGCTTGAACGCCAGGTAGAAGCTGACACCGAGGTTCAGCACGGCGGTGACCACCAGCGCGGCGACGCACCACCAGAAGGCGCTTTCGCGCAGCAGCCCGAAGCCCTCGGCGCCCAGCACCGCGGCCAGCTGGCCGGCCGACAGCGTGACGTGGCGCACCTCGACCGGCAGGCCGAAGAAGGCGCCCAGTGCCGGCACCAGGCCGAGCATCAGCCCGAACGAGACATTCGAGGCCACGCCCGAGATGTTGTCGCGCCACCAGCGGGCCCAGCGCTGCGCCCGGGCCGCGCCGAGCCGGGCAACGATGCGCGGGTTCCAGGCAATGGCGCTGTCGAGCCGGTGCCAGACGAACCAGTTCTCGGCCCAGCCCGCGATCATCGAGCTGGTGAACAGCAGCACGCCGGTGAACGCCGCGTAGAACGCCGTCGGCCCGAGCAGGCTGAGGCTCTTCAGCAGGTACGCGCTCTCGCCCTCGGCAACCAGCGGCGCGCCGAAGAGATGCTGGCAGAGCAACTGCACCACCAGCACCAGCGGAAACACCGCCACCACATTGCCGAGGATGCCGGCGGCCTGCGAACGGATCAACGCTGCCACCTCGTCGACGAAGCCCTCGATCTCGGCATCGCCGACGACACCCGAGAGCTTGGCCGCCATCGCCGGCGCGGTCATCGCCGGCTGCTTGGTGGCGATGGTCCAATGCAGCAGCTGCACCGCGACGAAGCTGAGCGCGTAGTTGACGCCGACCACCAGCCCGCCCCAGAAGCCGGCAATTCCGGCCGCCGTGAGCGCCAGCTTGGCAAAGGTGGTGACCGCGATGACCGCGCCGCCGCCCAGTGCCGCTTGCAGCATCTGCCGCCAGGCGCTGCGGTCGCGGGTGATGTAGTGCTCGCCGGTTTCGGCGTTGCGCTCGGCAACCTTGCGCGCCAGCAGCGAGTAGTGCTGCGCGAACAGCGCCCGGATGCTGCGCCGCTGCTCGGCGGTGTCGGCCAGGTCGGCAATCAACCGGACGACGTCGCGCCGCGGCTGGTCGCTGAGCACGCAGTTGAGCAACTCCTCGATGCGGCGGGTGCGTTCGCGCAATTGGTCGAGCTCGAAGACCACGTCGACCGAGACGCCATGCTCCTCGAAGTGCTGCTCGACACTCGCTGCGGCCAGGCGGCAGGCGTCGAGCAACGCGCGCAGGTACTGGCCCTCGCGCAGCAGCGCCGCCTGGTCACCCTGGCGGGCATGCTCGTGAACGCGTTCGGCAGCCCGGGTGAGTTGGCGAAAAGGCGCCCCGGCAAGCAGCTCGCGGCTCATGCGCTGGCGAATCGGCGGCGAGAAACCGGCGGCGCCCACTGCGGCCGAAACAAAGACGATGGCGTCGAGCAGGTCGTGTTTCCAGCCACCGAGCGCCACCGGCCAGGGTTGCGCGTCGATCTCGGGTGCGATCAGCCGGCCGATGCGCAGGGCCGTCTCGTCGTCGATCGCGGCCAGCCAGGCGGCATCGCCGCGCCGGCTGAAGAGCAGCGGAAACAACTCGGCCAGATCGTGCGTCGCCGGCGAAAGCGGCAGCAGCTTGTCGCGCAGGCGGTTTCCCAATTCGCCGAGCAGGTTCATCCGCGTTGAAAAGCCGAAGTCGGCAAACAGCGCCACCCGGTCGACTTCGTTCCAGCAGCGCGCCAGCAACGCGGCCACACGCGCACGCTGATCGTCGTTTCGTTCGAGCACGTCGAGCAGCCGCTGCAGCCGGCGGACCGGCAGGGGCTTGCGCAGGGCGGTGGGCTCGTCCTCGCGCGCCTCGCCCTGGGGGTCGTGGCGCAGCCATTCGATCAGCCGCACCAGCCAGAGGTGGCGCTCGGCGAAGCCGGCCGCCGGATCGACGGCGTTGAAGAGTGCGCTCAGGTCCCAGGCCGGTGCCGTGCCGGCGCCGGCGCCCGGGCGGCGCCGAATCAATGCAGGGCCGACGCGACGGTCAGGCCGAACTCGGCAATCGGCGCGTCGAAGGGGCGTGCGTCCTCGGTCATGCAGAAGAACGTGCCGCGCATCGAACCCTGCGGCGTGCCGATGCGCGTCCAGCTGGTGTATTCGAAGCTTTCGCCCGGCTTGAGCAGCGGCTGGTGACCGACGACCGCCAGGCCGCGGACTTCCTCGGTTTGCTGGTTGCCGTCGACGATCACCCAGTGCCGGCCGATCAGCTGCGCCGTGACATCGCCGCTGTTGCGGATCGTCACGGTGTAGGCAAACGCGTACTGCTGCGCGGCAGTGTCCGACTGTTCGGGGAGAGGTCGCACGGCGACGGAGCAGCTGAATTCGGGACGGGCCATGGGTGCGGATTCTAGGAGCAGGGTCTTTGCTGGCCGCTGGCAGGGCACGAGGCACTCCTAGAATCCGCGCCATGAGTCCGACTGCCGACGCACCGCGCCACCGCATCGCTGCCAGCCTGCTGGCGGCCGACTTCGCCCGCCTCGGCGACGAGGTGCGGGCGGTCATCGCCGCCGGCGCCGACTGGATCCACTTCGACGTGATGGACAACCATTACGTGCCGAACCTCAGCATCGGGCCGATGGTCTGCGAGGCGTTGCGGCCGCACGCGGTGACGCCCGAGGGGCATCCGGTGCCGATCGACGTGCACCTGATGGCGCAGCCGGTCGACGCCCTGGCTTCGGCTTTCTGCAAGGCCGGCGCCGATATCGTCACTTTCCACCCCGACGCGTCGACGCATGTCGACCGAACGCTGCAGCTGATCCAGGGCGAGGGCTGCAAGGCAGGGCTGGTGTTCAACCCGGCGACACCGCTCGACGTGCTCGAATGGGTCATCGAACGCGTCGACCTGGTGCTGATCATGAGCGTCAACCCGGGCTTCGGCGGCCAGGGCTTCATCGGCAGCGCGCTGAAGAAGATCGAACGCGCGCGCCGCATCATCGATGCCAGCGGCCGCAAGATCCGCCTCGAGGTCGACGGCGGCATCAAGGTGGCGAACATCCGAGCCGCGGCCGACGCCGGTGCCGACACCTTCGTCGCCGGCAGCGCGATCTTCGGCCAGCCCGATTACCGGGCGGTGATCGACGCGATGCGCGCCGAGTTGGCCGGCTGAGCGCCCACGCTTAGCGATTCGCACCCTTCGCCGGGGCCCCGTCGAAGGACCTCCGGCCCGGGCAAGGGCGGTGTTCGGGGCGGTGCTCAGGGCGCCAGCAGATCGCCGAGCACGATGCCTTCGCGTCGCGGATCGGCACCACCCGCCAGGGCTGGCGCGCCCTTGAACTGGCTGCGGATCACGGTGCCGACCCCGCTCGACTGTGCCGCGACCGACACGATGTGGCCCATCCTCCCCAGGCCGGCGACCAGCGGATCGTCGGCGCCGCTGTTGCTGCCGACATTGACGTTGGGATGCTCGCCGCCGATGTTGGTCGTCGGTGAATTGGCCGCGCCGAAGTTGACCAGCGACGTGGCCTGCTGCGCATCGAGGTTCCAGTCGAGCACGCCGACCAGCGTCTTGGCGACGTACTGGATGATGGCGCTGCCACCCGGCGAGCCGGTGCCCATCAGGAACTCCCCGCGGCTGCCGTCCGCTGCCATCCGGAACACCAATGTCGGCGCCATCGAGCTGCGCGGACGCTTGCCGGGGGCGACGCGGTTGGCGATCAGCACGCCGGCGGCGTCGGTCGGCGACGCCGAGAAGTCGGTCAGCTGGTTGTTGAGGATGAAGCCCTGCGTCATGTGGAAGGCACCGAGCGTGCTTTCGACCGTCGTCGTCAGCACGACGACGTTGCCGTCGCGGTCGACGATGGTCACGTGCGTGGTGCCGCTCTCGGGCGCGCGGTCGACGCCCATCGGCACCGCGCCAAGGTCGCCGGCCGGGGCGGTGCCCATGCTGCTGCTGAAGTTGATCCGGCCGGCGCGGTTGCGCAGGTAGGTCTTGTCGAGCATCGCGTTAGGGCTGCCGCCGGGCAGCGGCACGAAGTCGGTGTCGGCGATGTACTTGTCGCGGTCGGCATAGGCCAGTCGCTCGGCTTCGGTGACGAGGTGCACGCCGAATACGCTCGGCTTGCCGCCGTAAATGTCGATGGCTGTCGGCGGGTAGGCGGCCAGGTAGAAGTTCTCGAGCACGCCGAGCGTCGACGCGACGGTGATGCCGCCCGACGACGGGGGCGGCATGCCGCAGACCCAGTAGACGCGGTAGGTGGTGCAGATCGCGTCGCGCTTCTTGGCCCGGTAGCCGGACAAGTCGGCGAGCGTCGTCTTGCCCGGTGTGATCGGCGTGACGCCGTCGGCCGCGACGGCAACGCCGATCTTGGAAACGATCGCCTGGGCGATCGGGCCGGTATAGAACGCGTCGGCACCTTCGGCGGCAAGCCGGGTCAGCGTGGCCTGGTAGGCGGGGTTGCGCAAGATCGTGCCGAGCGGCTTGGCCGTGCCGTCGGCGTTCAGGAAGTAGGCGCCGGCGTCGGCGTCTCGCCGCAGGTCGGTGCGCGAACCCTCGATCGCCGCGGCAAGACGGCCACCCACGGCAAAGCCGCTGCCGGCGAGCTGGATGCCGGCACCGAACAGGTCCTTCCACGCCAGCTTGCCGTGTTCGCGCTGCACCAGCTCGAGCATCCGCACGGCGCCCGGCGTGCCGATCGAGCGACCGCTGGCGCGGGCACTCGGCCGTGGCGCCGTGCGGTCGGCGGTGTCGTCGATCCAGCGCAGGTAGTTGGCGGTGGCGGCGGCCGGCGCGGTCTCGCGGCCGTCGTACGACTGGACCACGCGGTTCTTGGCGTCGTAGTGCAGCAGGAAGGCGCCGCCGCCCAGGCCGCTCGACTGCGGCTCGACCAGCCCGAGCACCGCCTGCACGGCAACCGCCGCGTCGGCAGCGCTGCCGCCGGCCTTGAGGATTTCACAGCCGGCCTTCGACGCCAGCGGATTGGCGGTGACGACCATGTAGCTGCGGGCGTAAGCCGTCGTCCTGCCGAGGCGGAATCCCGATGCGGGCTCGGGCGCGGCGGGATCGCCGGCTGCGCCCGAGCCGACCACCACGCTGCCGCTGCTGCTCGCAACTTCGCAACCGGTGTCTGCGGCGGGTGCGGGCTGCGCGACGATGTCGTCGGCGCCGCCACAGCCGCCGAGGGCCAGGGCGAGCACGGTGAGCGCGATACAGGGCAGCGGCGGCGAGTTGACGTTCATGGCATTCCTTGGATGGGGCGGCGCGAGGGGTCGCCACGGCAGACGACAATCCGTTGGCAGGCGCGTCGAATGGTGCGGGCACCTGCTTATAAGTGACATCGAAGGGCGGTGCAATGCGCAATCCACCGAGGCTCGACCTCGTCGAAGCGGCCATCGTCGACCTCGACGGCACGATGGTCGACACATTGGGGGACTTCGAGGCGGCGATCGGCGCGATGCTCGGCGACCTGCGTCTGCCGGCTGCCGAAACCGGCTTTCTGGCGCGGATCATCGGCAAGGGGTCCGAGCACCTGGTGCGCGAGACGCTGCGCCATTGCGGTGGGGACCCCGCGCGCTTCGACGAGGCCTGGCAGCGGTATCAGGCGCATTACGAATCGTTCAACGGACGTCATTCGCAGGTGTACGCAGGCGTGGTCGAGGGCCTGTCGCGTTTTCGCGGGCGCGGCTGGCGGCTGGCGTGTGTCACCAACAAGCCGCTGCGCTTTGCCGAGGAGCTGCTGGCACTCAAGGGTTTGCGCGGCTCGTTCGAGCAGGTCTTCGGCGGCGACAGCTTCGAGCGCAAGAAGCCCGATCCGCAGCCGCTGCTCGAAACCTGCCGCGCGCTCGGCGTCGCGCCGGCGGCAACGCTGGTCATCGGCGACAGCAGCAACGACGCCCTCGCGGCGCGCGCGGCGGGCTGCCCGGTGGTGCTGGTCTCGTACGGCTACAACCACGGCGAGCCGGTCGAATCGGTCGATTGCGACGCGGTGATCGAGCGGCTCGACGCCCTGTAGCCGAAGGGCCCGCTGCTACACTTTGCCGCATGTTCCTGCGTGCAAAGCAAACCAAGGGGTCGTGCGACCGGGGAGCCTGGCCATGGCGCCGCGGCATCCCGCGCCTTCGGGCGCAAGGCTGACAGCCGGCGCGACGGCGCGGCTGCACGTCCATCGCCACAACTCGGCAACGCCGAGTCCGCTTTGCAAGCCGTGATCCGCTCACGGCATCGCCAGGAACCTTCCCGTGATGACCGAACTCGAGTTCAAGAGCCTCGCTGCTGCAGGCCACAACCGCATCCCGTTGATCGCCGAGGCGTTCGCCGACCTCGAAACACCGCTGTCGCTGTACCTCAAGCTGGCCTGCGCCGGCGGTCAGGGGCGTCACAGCTTCCTGCTCGAATCGGTGGTCGGCGGCGAGCGCTTCGGCCGCTATTCGTTCATCGGGCTGCCGGCGCGCACGCTGCTGCGCGCCAGCGGCCTGCGCACCGAGGTCGTCACCGACGGCGCCGTGGTCGAGACGCACGACGGCAACCCGCTCGACTTCATCGCCACCTACCAGCAGCGCTTCAAGGTGGCGCTCCGGCCGGGCATGCCGCGGTTCTGCGGCGGGCTCGCCGGCTACTTCGGCTACGACGCGGTGCGCTACATCGAGCCGAAGCTGGCGCGCACCGAGAAGACCGGCGGCATCGACACGCCCGACATCCTGCTGTTGCAGTGCGAGGAGCTGGCGGTCATCGACAACCTGTCGGGCCGGCTGTACCTGATCGTCTATGCCGACCCGGGGCAGCCGGAAGCCTTCTCGAAGGCCAAGCGGCGCCTGGCCGAACTGGGCGACCGGCTGAAGTACAGCGTCACCGCGCCGGCGGTGCGCCGCGGCGAGTCGCACGGCGTCGAGCGCGAATTCGGCAAGGAGGCCTACCTCGCCGCGGTGTTCGAGGCCAAGGAATACATCGCCGCCGGCGACATGATGCAGGTGCAGATCGGCCAGCGGCTGAAGAAGCGCTTCACCGAGAGCCCGCTCAGCCTGTACCGGGCGCTGCGTTCGCTGAACCCGTCGCCGTACATGTATTTCTACGACATGGGCGATTTCCACATCGTCGGCGCCTCGCCCGAGATCCTGGTGCGGCATGAACACACCGCCGTCGGCGACAAGGTGACGATCCGCCCGCTGGCCGGCACCCGGCCGCGCGGCGCAACGCCCGAACAGGACAAGGCGCTCGAGGCGGAACTGAGCAGCGACGCGAAGGAGCGTGCCGAGCACCTGATGCTGATCGACCTGGCGCGCAACGACATCGGCCGCATTGCCAGGACCGGCAGCGTCAAGGTCACCGAGGCCTTTGCGGTCGAGCGCTATTCGCACGTCATGCACCTGGTGAGCAATGTCGAGGGCCTGCTGCTGGAGGGGATGAGCAATCTCGACGTGCTGCGCGCGACCTTCCCGGCCGGCACGCTCGACCGGTGCGCCGAAGATCCGCGCGATGGAGATCATCGACGAGCTCGAACCGGTCAAGCGCGGCATCTACGGAGGTGCCTGCGGCTACCTCAGCTTTGCCGGCGACATGGACGTGGCGATCGCCATCCGCACCGGCATCGTCAAGGACCAGACGCTCTACGTGCAGGCGGCTGCCGGCATCGTTGCCGATTCCGTGCCCGAACTGGAGTGGAAGGAAACCGAGGCCAAGGCCCGGGCGCTGATCCGCGCGGCGGAACTCGTCGAGGAGGGTTTTTAGATGCTGCTGATGATCGACAACTACGACAGCTTCACCTTCAATCTGGTGCAGTACTTCGGCGAACTGGGCGAGGAGGTTCGCGTCGTGCGCAACGATGAAATCGACCTTCCCGGCATCGAGGCGCTGCACCCGGACCGGCTGGTCCTGTCGCCGGGGCCTTGCTCGCCGGCCGAGGCGGGAATCTGCATCGACGCGATCCGCCACTTTGCCGGGCGGCTGCCGATTCTCGGCGTCTGCCTCGGGCACCAGGCGATCGGCGCCGCGTTGGGCGGCAAGGTGGTGCGCGCGGCCGACGCAGATGCACGGCAAGGCGAGCCTGATCCGCAACGACCAGCGCGGGGTCTACCAGGGGCTGCCGGAGCGTTTCAGCGTCGTTCGCTACCACTCGCTGGCGATCGAGCGCGACACGATGCCCGCCGAGCTGGAAGTCACCTCGGCGACGGACGACGGCGAGGTCATGGGCGTGCGCCACCGGGACCTCGCGGCGACGCGCACGCCGCTCGAGGGGGTGCAGTTCCACCCCGAATCGATCCTCAGCGAACACGGCCATGCGATGCTGAAGAACTTCCTGGAGTGGCGAGCCCGATGATCACCGACAGCCGAGGCGCTGACGCGCGTCATCGAGCATCGCGAGATCTTCCACGACGAGATGCTGACGCTGATGCGCCGCATCATGACCGGCGAGATGTCGCCGCTGATGATGGCCGCGCTGCTGACCGGGCTGCGCGTCAAGAAGGAGACGATCGGCGAGATCACCGCGGCGGCGCAGGTGATGCGCGAGTTCGCGACCAAGGTCGAGGTCGCGGACCGCAGCCACCTGGTCGACATCGTCGGCACCGGCGGCGACGGCTCGCACACCTTCAATATCTCGACCTGCAGCCATGTTCGTCGCCGCGGCAGCGGGTGCGCGGGTCAGCAAGCACGGCGGGCGCAGCGTGTCGAGCAAGTCGGGCAGCGCCGACGTGCTCGAAGCGCTCGGCGCGTCGATCAGCCTGGCGCCGGCGGCAGATCGCGCGCTGCATTGCCGACACGGGCATCGGCTTCATGTTCGCGCCGAACCACCATCCGGCGATGAAGAACGTCGCGCCGGTGCGCAAGGAACTCGGCGTGCGCACGATCTTCAACATCCTCGGTCCGCTGACCAACCCCGCCGGCGCGCCGAACATCCTGATGGGTGTCTTCCATGCCGACCTGGTCGGCATCCAGGTGCGGGCGCTGCACCGCCTCGGCGCCGCGCATGCGCTGGTCGTCTACGGCCGCGACGGCATGGACGAGGTGTCGCTGGGCGCGGCGACGCTGGTCGGCGAGCTGAAGGACGGCGCCATCCGCGAGTACGAAATCCACCCCGAGGATTTCGGCCTGGCGATGGCCAGCAGCCGGGCACTCCGGGTCGAAACGCCAGCCGAATCGCGGTCGATGCTCGAAGCCGTGCTCGACAACCAGCCGGGCGCCGCGCGCGACATCGTGCTGCTCAACGCCGGCGTTGCGCTGGTTGCGGCGGACGTGGCGTCGTCGATCGCCGACGGGATCGAGCGGGCGCGGGCCGTGCTGGCGAGCGGTGCCGCGCGTGACCGGCTGCAGCAGTTCGTCGCCCGCACGCGCGAGCTGGCAACGGCGTGAGAGCGAAGCCATGAGCGACATCCTCGAGAAGATCGTCGCGGTCAAGCGCGAGGAGGTGGCAATTGCCAAGCTCCGGCGTGGCCTCGTGAGCGTGCGCCGCGACGCCGAATCGCTCGGCGGCCAGCGCGACTTCGTCGGCAGCCTTCGGCGCCGCATCGGCGAATCGGGCAGCGGCGTCATCGCCGAAGTCAAGAAGGCGAGCCCGAGCAAGGGGCTGCTGCGGGCCGACTTCGATCCGGCAGCGATCGCCGCCAGCTACGGGCGCCACGGCGCCGCCGCGCTGAGCGTGCTGACCGACTCGCGCTTCTTCCAGGGCTCGGCGGCCGACCTGCACGCGGCCCGGTCGGCGTGTGCGCTGCCGGTGCTGCGCAAGGACTTCATCGTCGACGCCTACCAGGTGACCGAGGCCCGGGCCTGGGGCGCGGACTGCATCCTGCTGATCGCCGCCTGCCTGGACGATGCGCAGATGGCCGATTTCGAGGCCGAGGCCCGGGCGCTCGGCATGGCGGTGCTGGTCGAGGTTCACGACGCGCGCGAGTTCGACCGGGCATTGCGTCTCTCCACACCGCTGATCGGCGTCAACAACCGCAACCTGCGCACGTTCGAGGTGTCACTCGAAACGACGCTGGAATTGCTGCCGCGCCTGCCCGCCGGCCGGCTGCTGGTGACCGAAAGCGGAATCGCGTCGCGCGCCGATGTGCAGCGCATGCGGGGCGCGGGCATCGAGGCTTTTCTGGTCGGCGAGACCTTCATGCGCGCGCCCGACCCGGGTGGCGCGCTGGCAGCGTTGTTTGGTTGAGTCGGCAGCCACGCGGCGACGGCCACGCGAGGCGGCGCCGGTTGCGGACAACCGGCTGCGTGAATCGCTCGACGCGTTGATCGGCCACCTGACGACCGACTGGCGGCCGATCGTCGATGCATGGCGCCGCAGCCGGGAAGGCACGGCACTGGTCGAGTTCGTCGATGCGCGGGTGCGCGCGGGCGCGACGGTCTATCCGGGCGACGTCTTCGCGGCCCTGCGACTGACGCCGCTCGATGCGACGAGGATGGTGATCCTCGGACAGGACCCGTACCACGGCCCCGGCCAGTCGGAAGGCCTGGCGTTCTCGGTTCCTGCGGGGATGCCGCTGCCACCGAGCCTGCGCAACATCCTCAAGGAGCGGCAACGCGCGGGTGGCGGGCTGCTGCCCGAGCCGCACGACGGACATCTCGGAAGTTGGGCCCGCGCCGGTGCGCTGCTTCTGAACACCTGCCTGACGGTCGAGGACGGTGCACCCGGCAGTCATGCCAAACGCGGCTGGGAGGCGCTGACCGACCGCCTCATCGCAGCGGCGGCAAACGACGCCGTGCCCAAGGTCTTCATGCTCTGGGGCAACCCGGCGCAGTCGAAAGTGCCGCTCGTCCAGGCCGGCAGCGCCGGGCATCTGCTGCTGTGCTGCAACCATCCCTCGCCGCTTGCGGCGAGCCGCGGCGCGACCCCGTTCCTCGGCAGCGACCATTTTCGCCGGGCGCAGGCGTTTCTCGGCGCTTCGTTGTCGGTGCAGTCGCCGCCCTGAGATCCGGGAAGTTCTACCTTCCTTGCCGTGATCCGGCTTGCATCGAGTCGAAATACCGGTATCATCCCGGGTTCGCCGCGGAGGGGTGCCCGAGTGGCTAAAGGGGGCAGACTGTAAATCTGTTGGCTTACGCCTACGCTGGTTCGAATCCAGCCTCCTCCACCAGGCGAGCCGTTAGAAGTGAAGTTGTTGTGGTCAGTGTCGATCCGGCGGGTGGCGCAACCGCCGGGAAGCGCTCCCGGGCGGGAGTAGTTCAATGGTAGAACCCTAGCCTTCCAAGCTAATGACGCGGGTTCGATTCCCGTCTCCCGCTCCATCGCACACAGATGTCGGCGCAGGCTTGGGTTCGACAGACGAGTCCAAGCCTGCGCCGATTTGCAGGTTCGGCCCATGTGGCTCAGTGGTAGAGCACTCCCTTGGTAAGGGAGAGGTCGCGCGTTCGATCCGCGCCATGGGCACCAAGTTTTTGATATCGAGATTTCGGATTCGACCCCGAGGAGCGAAAAATGGCAAAAGGTAAATTCGAGCGCACCAAGCCGCACGTCAACGTGGGCACGATCGGTCACGTGGACCATGGCAAGACGACGCTGACGGCGGCGATCACGACCGTGCTGTCGGCCAAGTTCGGCGGCGAGGCCAAGGCCTACGACCAGATCGACGCGGCGCCCGAGGAAAAGGCGCGCGGCATCACCATCAACACCGCCCACGTCGAGTACGAGACCAAGGCGCGTCACTACGCCCACGTCGACTGCCCGGGCCACGCCGACTACGTCAAGAACATGATCACCGGTGCCGCCCAGATGGACGGCGCGATCCTGGTCTGCTCGGCTGCCGACGGCCCGATGCCGCAAACGCGCGAGCACATCCTGCTCGCCCGCCAGGTCGGCGTGCCGTACATCATTGTTTTCCTGAACAAGTGCGACATGGTCGACGACGCCGAGCTGCTCGAGCTCGTCGAGATGGAAGTTCGCGAACTCCTCGACAAGTACGACTTCCCGGGTGACGACACGCCGATCATCCACGGCAGCGCCAAGCTCGCCATGGAAGGCGACAAGGGCGAGCTCGGCGAGGCCGCGATCATGAAGCTGGCCGACGCACTCGACAGCTACATCCCGACGCCCGAGCGCGCCGTCGACGGCGCCTTCCTGATGCCGGTCGAGGACGTGTTCTCGATCTCGGGTCGCGGCACGGTGGTTACCGGCCGGGTCGAGCGCGGCATCGTCAAGGTCGGCGAAGAAATCGAGATCGTCGGCATCACCAACACGCAGAAGACCACCTGCACCGGTGTGGAGATGTTCCGCAAGCTGCTCGACCAGGGCCAGGCGGGCGACAACGTCGGCATTCTGCTGCGCGGCACCAAGCGCGAAGACGTGCAGCGCGGGCAGGTGTTGTGCAAGCCGGGCAGCGTCAAGCCGCACACCCACTTCACGGCCGAGATCTACGTGCTGAGCAAGGAAGAGGGCGGGCGCCACACGCCGTTCTTCAACAACTACCGGCCGCAGTTCTACTTCCGCACCACCGACGTGACCGGCGCGGTCGAGCTGCCGGCGGACAAGGAGATGGTGATGCCGGGCGACAACGTCTCGATCACCGTCAAGCTGATCAACCCGATCGCCATGGAAGAAGGTCTGCGCTTCGCCATCCGCGAAGGCGGCAGGACCGTCGGCGCCGGCGTGGTCGCGAAGATCATGGCCTGAGAACGGCGGCTGCCGTTCGACGATTTCGACAGCAGGGGCGTAGCTCAATTGGCAGAGCGCTGGTCTCCAAAACCAGAGGTTGGGGGTTCGATGCCCTCCGCCCCTGCCAGCTGTTGGATCGAAGTGCGGTTGTAGTAACGGCGGCGTTCCAGGCCGCCGCGATCGAGTTCTGAAACTGAAGCCCGCGCGCACCGCTGCCCGCGGGCTCGTCTACTGAGGCGGCGCCATCGCGCCGCGCCAATCCGTTCAAGCCATGTCCAGCCCCACCATCGAGACGGTATCCACGGGTGCCGACAAAGCAAAGCTCGCTGCCGCGGCCGCGCTCGTCGTTGCCGCGGTGGTCGTCTTCTATGTGCTCGCCCGGCAGGATTTGTGGCTGCGCGTGGGTGCGTTGCTGCTGATCGCAGCCGCGGGCGTCGCCGTGTTCTTCACCTCCGAGCCCGGCAAACAGCTGATTGCCTACGGCCGCGACTCGGCACGCGAGGTCCGCAAGGTGGTCTGGCCGAGCCGCAAGGAGGCGATGCAGATGACCGGCTATGTGTTCGCCTTCGTCGCCGTCATGGCGCTGTTCTTGTGGCTGACCGACAAGACGCTGGAGTGGTTGCTGTACGACCTGGTTCTGGGTTGGAAGCGTTGAGGATCAAGCTATGAGCGAAACCACCGAGCAGTCCGCAATGCCCGTCGAGGCCACTGACGCGCCAGTCGCGGCGCCTTCGACCAAGCGCTGGTATGTCGTTCACGCCTATTCGGGAATGGAGAAGGCGGTCGAGCGCAACCTGCGCGAGCGCATCGATCGCGCCGGCATGCAGGAGAAGTTCGGCCGGATCCTGGTGCCGATGGAAGAAGTGGTCGAGCTGAAGAACGGCAAGAAGGCGGTCAGCGAACGGCGCTTCTTTCCGGGCTATGTCCTCGTCGAGATGGACATGGCCGACGACACCTGGCACCTGGTCAAGCACACCAACAAGGTGACGGGCTTCGTCGGCGGCGCAAAGAATCGCCCCTCGCCGATTTCCGAGGCCGAGGTGATGAAGATCGTCAACCAGATGCAGGAAGGCATCGAGAAGCCCCGGCCGAAGGTCGAGTGGTCGGTTGGCGAGCTGGTGCGCGTCAAGGAAGGGCCTTTCACCGACTTCAACGGCGCGGTCGAGGATGTCAACTACGACAAGTCGAAGGTGCGTGTCTCGGTGACGATCTTCGGCCGGGCGACGCCGGTCGAGCTCGACTTCGGGCAGGTCGAAAAGGTTTGATCGGGCAACCGAAGGCAGGAATCCAACGGCCGGAGTGGGCCGGACCCGGCTCGCGCCGGTGCGAACCGCTTCCGTTTTTGCCGGCAACGAGATGCCGGCTCGAGGAGCCTGGGTAACCAGCCCCAGGCGATTGCACTCACAAGGAAATCATGGCCAAGAAAATTATCGGCTTCATCAAGCTGCAGATCCCGGCAGGCAAGGCGAACCCTTCGCCGCCGATCGGTCCGGCACTCGGTCAGCGCGGTCTCAACATCATGGAGTTCTGCAAGGCATTCAATGCCCAGACGCAGGGCGTCGAGCCGGGGCTGATGCTGCCGGTCGTGATCACCGCGTTCGGCGACAAGTCGTTCACCTTCATCATCAAGACGCCGCCAGCCGGCGTGCTGATCAAGAAGGCGCTGAAGCTCGACAAGGGTTCGGCAACGCCGAACAAGGCCAAGGTCGGCAAGCTGACGCGTGCACAGATCGAGGAGATCGCCAAGACCAAGATGAAGGACCTGACTGCGTCCGACCTCGATGCGGCGGTGCGGACGATTGCAGGCTCGGCCCGTTCGATGGGCGTTACGGTGGAGGGGGTCTGACATGGCAAAGCTGACCAAACGCCAGAAGGCGACCGCGGGCAAGGTCGACAGCACCAAGCTCTATCCGCTCGATGGCGCGCTGCAAATCGTCAAGGAATGCGCCACGGCCAAGTTCGACGAGTCGATCGACGTGGCGGTGCAACTCGGCATCGACGCCAAGAAGTCCGACCAGGTGGTTCGCGGCGCGGTCGTGATGCCCAACGGCACCGGCAAGACCAAGCGGGTTGCGGTGTTCGCGCAGGGCGCGAAGGCCGAGGAAGCGCGCGCTGCCGGTGCCGACATCGTCGGCATGGAAGACCTGGCCGAGCAGGTCAAGGCCGGAAACCTGAATTTCGACGTGGTGATCGCGTCGCCGGACACGATGCGCGTGGTCGGTACGCTGGGTCAAATCCTCGGCCCGCGCGGGCTGATGCCGAACCCGAAGGTCGGCACCGTGACGCCCGACGTGGCGCAGGCGGTGCGCAATGCCAAGGCCGGCCAGGTGCAGTTCCGCGTCGACAAGGCGGGCATCGTTCACGCAACCATCGGCCGCCGGTCGTTCGAAGACGACAAGCTCGTCGGCAACCTGCGCGCGCTGATCGAGGCGCTGAACAAGGCCAAGCCGGCGACCAGCAAGGGCATCTACCTGCGCAAGGTCGCGGTTTCGTCGACGATGGGAATCGGAGCCCGCATCGATGTGGCTTCGATCGCTGCGACGTCAGCGGCGACCTGACTTCGACAGCCCGGCGCGTGCGCCGGGCAACAGATTGGTGGGCTGGGTGTGCCGGTTCGGGCATTCAGGTCATCCAAGACCGCTGGTGCGGCCCTCGTGGCCGCTTAATGGACGGCAGCCGATTTCGGT
The DNA here is from genome assembly GCA_963826695.1 of uncultured beta proteobacterium. Lineage (GTDB taxonomy): Bacteria > Pseudomonadota > Gammaproteobacteria > Burkholderiales > Burkholderiaceae_C > CAWGXZ01. Next base: position 151,147 of record CAWGXZ010000001.1, on the reverse strand, counting down.
CGGCTTGCAACAAGCCAGCGCAGATGGCGGTCCCGCCGAAAAGGTTGTCACGTGAGCGAAGCGATTTCGTTTGCCGAAGCCCTGTTCGGATGGTCGCTGAACCCAGGCGTGCCCGAAGTGACCGATCGGCGATCGGTCGCCAGGGCTGCCGAATGAGAGGAGCAGACCTTTGAGTCTCAATCGCAACGAGAAACAGACCGTGGTGAGCGATGTGGCGGCCCAGGTGGCCCGTTCGCAGACGCTCGCGCTGGCCGAGTACCGTGGCTTGACCGTGGAACACCTGAACGCGCTGCGTCGTCAGGCCCGTGACAAGGGGGTGTACCTTCATGTGCTGAAGAACTCCCTCGCGCGTCGGGCCGTCGCCGGAACCCCGTTCGAGGTGGCTTCGGCCAGCATGGTCGGCCCGCTGATCTACGGGTTTTCGGAAGACGCTGTCGCAGCGGCCAAGGTCCTCGCGGACTTTTCCAAAGGCAACGACAAGCTGGTCCTGAAGGCGGGTGCCTATGCCGGCAAAGCGCTCGACGCCGAGGGTTTGAAGTCACTGGCTTCCATCCCGACGAAGGAAGTGCTGCTTGCGCAACTGCTGGGCCTGATGCAGTCGCCTGTCTCGCGCATCGCGCGGGTACTGGCTGCCATCGCCGAGCAGCGCGGCGGCCCTGCCGAGGAAGAGAGTCCGGCCGTGGCTGATGCGCCCGAAGGCGCCGAGGCGGCTGCGGCCGCCTGACGATCCGCTACTTGCAAACATCTGAACTGTTAGGAAACCAAAATGGCATTCGATAAAGACGCATTCCTGTCGGCACTCGACAGCATGTCGGTGATGGAACTCAACGAACTGGTCAAGGCCATCGAAGAGAAGTTCGGCGTGTCGGCTGCCGCGATGTCGGCACCGGCGGGCGCAGGCGGCGGCGCTGCGGCTGCCGTGGTCGAGGAGAAGACGGAGTTCACCGTCATGCTGACCGAAATCGGCGCCAACAAGGTCTCGGTCATCAAGGCGGTTCGCGAACTGACCGGCCTGGGCCTCAAGGAAGCCAAGGACCTCGTCGACGGCGCACCGAAGCCGGTCAAGGAAGCGATTCCGAAGGCCGATGCCGAGGCCGCCAAGAAGAAGCTCGAGGACGCCGGCGCCAAGGCCGAACTCAAGTAAGTCGACTTGCGGCAAAGGCTGGGCGCCGACCGGTGCCCAGCCTTTTCTGCCCTCTTGGGCGCCACCTCGGTGGCCCCACGGGAACACTTGAAAGCGCTCAGCGGAACGCTTTCAAGTGTTCTCTGATCCGACTGCAGAGAACGTGTTTGGTCGGACCCTGGTGCAACGCCAGGGTTGTCCGCCAGCGGCTGGTAGTGGCCAGCCACCAAGCTTCATTCGCAAGGCCCCGCCGGCGTTGCAGCCCTGCATGTGCAGGGATTGCGCCGGCAACGGAGCGTGGAGCTTCGCGGCCGCCTTGCGGGCTGAACGACAGTCGCCGATGGGAATTCGCGCCGAGCCCTGGTGCGTTTCCCTGAAGACGGAGTGAGACCCATGGCGCAGCAACCGACCCCCTACAGCTTCACCGAACGCAAGCGCATCCGCAAGAGCTTCGGCAAGCGTGAAAGCGTACTCGACATTCCCTATCTGCTGACCATGCAGAAGGAGTCGTACGTCGCCTTCCTGCAAAAGGAAACGCCGCCGCAGAAGCGCAAGCCCGAAGGCTTGCAGGCCGCATTCCTTTCGGCGTTCCCGATCGTCTCGCACAACGGCTTCGTCGAGATGAAGTTTCTCGAGTTCAACATGGCCAAGCCGGCCTTCGATACGCGCGAGTGCCGCCAGCGCGGGTTGACCTACGCCGCCGCCGTGCGGGCCAAGCTGCAGATGATCATCTACGACCGCGAGTCGCCGCAGGCGAAGACGGTCAAGGAGATCAAGGAGCAGGAGGTCTACATGGGCGAAGTGCCGCTCATGACCGACTACGGCTCGTTCATCGTCAACGGCACCGAGCGCGTCATCGTCTCGCAGCTGCACCGCTCGCCCGGCGTCTTCTTCGAGCACGACAAGGGCAAGACGCACAGCTCGGGCAAGCTGCTGTTCTCCGCGCGGATCATTCCGTACCGCGGCTCGTGGCTCGATTTCGAATTCGACCCGAAGGACATCCTCTATTTCCGCGTCGACCGCCGCCGCAAGATGCCGGTGACGATCCTGCTGAAGGCGATCGGCCTGAATCCCGAATCGATCCTGGCCCACTTCTTCGTCTTCGACACCTTCCGGTTGATGGAGAGCGGCGCCCAGCTCGAATTCGTCGCCGACCGGCTGCGCGGCGAGATCGCCCGCTTCGACATCACCGACAAGGACGGCAACGTCGTGGTCGAGAAGGACAAGCGGATCACGGCGCGCCACACGCGGACGATCGAGCAGTCGAACACGCCGTTCATCAGCGTTCCCGAGGACTACCTCGTGGGCCGGATGCTGGCGAAGAACGTCGTCGACGCCGACACCGGTGAAATCCTCGCCAAGGCGAACGACGAACTGACCGAGGTGCTGCTGAAGAAGCTGCGCGTCGCCGGCGTCAAGGAATTCCAGGCGCTCTACACCAACGAGCTCGACGAGGGCGCCTACATCTCGCAGACGCTCGCCGCCGACGAAACCGCCGACCAGCTTGCCGCACGCGTCGCCATCTACCGGATGATGCGGCCCGGCGAGCCGCCGACCGAGGATGCGGTCGAGGCGCTGTTCAACCGGCTCTTCTACAACGCCGACACCTACGACCTTTCGCGCGTCGGCCGGATGAAGTTCAACGCCCGCGTCGGCCGCGACGTGCCGGAAGGCCTGATGACGCTGTCCAACGACGACCTCCTGGACGTCGTCAAGATTCTCGTCGAGCTGCGCAACGGCCGCGGCGAAGTCGACGACATCGACCACCTCGGCAACCGCCGGGTGCGCTGCGTGGGCGAGCTGGCCGAGAACCAGTACCGCTCGGGTCTGGCGCGGATCGAGAAAGCGGTCAAGGAGCGGCTCGGCCAGGCCGAGACCGAGGCGCTGATGCCGCACGACCTGATCAACTCGAAGCCGATCTCGGCAGCGCTGAAGGAATTCTTCGGCGCATCGCAGTTGAGCCAGTTCATGGACCAGACCAATCCGCTGTCGGAGATCACGCACAAGCGGCGCGTGTCGGCCCTCGGCCCGGGTGGCCTGACGCGCGAGCGGGCGGGATTCGAAGTCCGCGACGTGCATCCGACGCACTACGGCCGGGTCTGCCCGATCGAGACGCCGGAAGGCCCGAACATCGGCCTGATCAATTCGCTCGCGCTGTATGCGCAGTTGAACGAGTACGGCTTCCTCGAGACGCCGTACCGGCGGGTTGCCGGCGGCAAGGTGTCGATGGACATCGACTACCTGTCGGCGATCGAGGAAGGCAAGTACGTCATCGCCCAGGCCAACGCGTCGCTCGACGCCGAAGGCCAGCTCGTCGACGAGCTGGTGAGCGCGCGCGACAACGGCGAGTCGGTGCTGACCTCGCCCGAGCGCATCCAGTACATGGACGTGGCGCCGACGCAGATCGTTTCAGTGGCAGCGTCGCTGGTGCCGTTCCTCGAGCACGACGACGCGAACCGTGCGCTGATGGGCGCCAACATGCAGCGGCAGGCGGTGCCGACCTTGCGGCCGGAGAAAGCCTTCGTCGGCACGGGCGTCGAGCGGGTCGCGGCGAAGGACTCGGGAACGGTCGTTGCCGCGCGCCGCGGCGGGGTCGTCGACTATGTCGACACCAACCGGATCGTGATCCGCGTCAACGACAGCGAGACGGTTGCAGGCGAAGTCGGCGTCGACATCTACAACCTGATCAAGTACCAGCGCAGCAACCAGAACACCAACATCCACCAGCGCCCGATCGTCAAGCGCGGTGACGCCGTTGCGGCCGACGACATCATTGCCGACGGTGCCTCGACGGACATCGGTGAACTGGCACTCGGGCAGAACATGCTGGTCGCGTTCATGCCGTGGAACGGCTACAACTTCGAAGACTCGATCCTGATCAGCGAACGGGTCATCGCCGAAGACCGCTACACCTCGATCCACATCGAGGAGTTGGTGGTGATGGCGCGCGACACCAAGCTGGGTTCCGAGGAAATCACCCGCGACATCCCGAATCTGTCGGAACAGCAGCTGGCGCGGCTCGACGAGTCGGGCATCGTCTACGTCGGCGCCGAAGTCAACGCCGGCGACACGCTGGTCGGCAAGGTGACGCCGAAGGGCGAGACGACGCTGACGCCTGAAGAAAAGCTGCTTCGCGCGATCTTCGGCGAGAAAGCCAGCGACGTGAAGGACACCTCGCTGCGTGTCGACCAGGGCACCAGCGGCACGGTCATCGACGTGCAGGTGTTCACGCGGGAAGGCATCGTGCGCGACAAGCGCGCGCAGCAGATCATCGACGACGAGCTGAAGCGCTACCGGCTCGACCTCAACGACCAGCTGCGCATCGTCGAGGCCGATGCCTTTGCCCGGATCGAGAAGCTGCTCGTGGGCAAGACCGTCAATGGCGGCCCGCAGAAGATCGCCAAGGGCACGTCGATCGACAAGGCCTACCTCGACAGCGTCGAGAAGTTCCACTGGTTCGACATCCGGCCGGCGGAGGACGACGTCGCCAACCAGCTCGAGAGCATCAAGAACTCGCTCGAGCAGACACGCCACAGCTTCGATCTCGCCTTCGAGGAAAAGCGCAAGAAGCTGACGCAGGGCGACGAGCTGCCCGCGGGCGTGCTGAAGATGGTCAAGGTCTACCTGGCCGTCAAGCGGCGCCTGCAGCCGGGCGACAAGATGGCCGGCCGGCACGGCAACAAGGGCGTCGTCTCGAAGGTCGTCCCCGTCGAAGACATGCCCTACATGGCCGACGGCACGCCGTGCGACATCGTCCTCAATCCGCTCGGCGTGCCCTCGCGGATGAACGTCGGCCAGGTGCTCGAAGTGCACCTCGGCTGGGCGGGCAAGGGCATCGGCCAGCGCATCGGCGACATGCTGCAGCAGCAGAGCAAGGTGGCCGAGCTGCGCCAGTTCCTCGACCAGCTCTACAACGAGTCGGGCGGCCGGACCGAGCGGCTCGACCACCTGAGCGACGACGAGATCCTCGAGATGTCGGCCAACCTCGCCAAGGGCGTGCCGTTCGCGACGCCGGTGTTCGACGGCGCGGCGGAAGAGGAAATCCGCGGCATGCTCCGGCTGGCTTACCCCGAAGACATCGCGAAGGCCAAAGGCCTGACCGCGACCCGGACCCAGGCGACGCTGCACGACGGTCGTACCGGCGATGCCTTCGAGCGTCCGGTGACGATCGGCTACATGCACGTGCTGAAGCTGCATCACCTGGTCGACGACAAGATGCACGCGCGCTCGACGGGACCGTACTCGCTGGTCACCCAGCAGCCGCTCGGCGGCAAGGCGCAGTTCGGCGGCCAGCGCTTCGGCGAGATGGAGGTGTGGGCGCTGGAAGCCTATGGCGCCTCCTACGTCCTGCAGGAAATGCTGACGGTCAAGTCGGACGACGTCAACGGCCGGACCAAGGTCTACGAGAGCATCGTCAAGGGCGAGCACGCGATCGAAGCCGGGATGCCCGAGTCGTTCAACGTGCTGGTGAAGGAAATCCGTTCGCTCGGTATCGACATCGAACTCGAGCGCAACTAAGGAGAAGATGCATGAAGGGTTTACTCGATCTATTCAAGCAATTCACGCCCGATGAGCATTTCGATGCGATTCGGATCGGCCTCGCTTCGCCGGAAAAGATCCGCAGCTGGTCGTTCGGCGAAGTCAAGAAGCCCGAGACGATCAACTACCGGACTTTCAAGCCGGAACGCGACGGCCTGTTCTGCGCCAAGATCTTCGGGCCGATCAAGGACTACGAGTGCCTGTGCGGCAAGTACAAGCGGCTGAAGCATCGCGGGGTGATCTGCGAGAAGTGCGGCGTCGAGGTCACGCAGACCAAGGTTCGTCGCGACCGCATGGGTCACATCGACCTGGCGGCGCCGTGCGCGCACATCTGGTTCCTGAAGTCGCTGCCTTCGCGCCTGGGCCTCGTGCTCGACATGACGCTGCGCGACATCGAGCGCGTGCTGTATTTCGAAGCCTACGTCGTCGTCGATCCGGGCATGACGCCGCTGAAGAAGTTCAGCATCATGACCGAGGACGATTTCGACGCGAAGACGACCGAGTTCGGTGACGAGTTCATCGCGCTGATGGGGGCGGAGGGCGTCAAGAAGCTGCTCGAGGAGATCGATCTCGACGTCGAGATCGAGAAGCTGCGCGGCGACATGACCGGCTCCGAGCTGAAGATCAAGAAGAATTCCAAGCGCCTGAAGGTGATGGAAGCCTTCAAGAAGTCGGGTATCAAGCCGCAGTGGATGGTGATGGACGTGCTGCCGGTGCTGCCACCGGATCTGCGTCCGCTGGTGCCGCTGGACGGCGGCCGCTTCGCGACCTCCGACCTGAACGACCTGTACCGGCGTGTCATCAACCGCAACAACCGCCTGGCGCGGCTGCTGGAGCTGAAGGCGCCCGAGATCATCGTCCGCAACGAGAAGCGGATGCTGCAGGAAGCCGTCGACTCGCTGCTCGACAACGGCCGCCGCGGCAAGGCGATGACCGGCGCCAACAAGCGCGCCCTGAAGTCGCTGGCCGACATGATCAAGGGCAAGAGCGGCCGCTTCCGGCAGAACCTGCTGGGCAAGCGCGTCGACTATTCGGGCCGCTCGGTGATCGTCGTCGGGCCGACCTTGAAGCTGCACCAGTGCGGCCTGCCGAAGCTGATGGCGCTCGAGCTGTTCAAGCCGTTCATCTTCTCGCGCCTCGAGGCGATGGGCATCGCCACCACCATCAAGGCGGCGAAGAAGGAAGTCGAGTCGGGAACGCCGGTCGTCTGGGACATCCTGGAAGAGGTGATCAAGGAGCATCCGGTGATGCTCAACCGGGCACCGACGCTGCACCGCCTGGGCATCCAGGCGTTCGAGCCGGTGCTGATCGAAGGCAAGGCGATCCAGCTGCATCCGCTGGTCTGCTCGGCGTTCAACGCCGACTTCGACGGCGACCAGATGGCGGTTCACGTGCCGCTGTCGATCGAGGCGCAGATGGAAGCCCGCACGCTGATGCTGGCGTCGAACAACATCCTGTTCCCGGCCAACGGCGAGCCGTCGATCGTGCCGAGCCAGGACGTGGTGCTGGGTCTGTACTACGCGACGCGCGAGCGGGTCAACGGCAAGGGCGAAGGCATCATCTTCTCCGACATCGGGGAAGTCCAGCGTGCGCTCGACAACGACCAGGTCGAGACCACTGCCAAGATCAGTGTCCGGCTGACCGAGTACACGAAGGACGCCGAGACCGGCGAGTTCACGCCGCAGACCAACCTGGTTTCGACCACCGTCGGCCGGGCGTTGCTGTCCGAGATCCTGCCCAAGGGGTTGCCGTTCTCGAACCTCAACAAGGCGCTGAAGAAGAAGGAAATCTCGCGGCTGATCAACACCTCCTTCCGCAAGTGCGGCCTGAAGGAGACGGTGGTCTTCGCCGACAAGCTGCTGCAAAGCGGTTTCCGGCTCGCCACCCGCGCCGGTATCTCGATCGCCATCGACGACATGCTGGTGCCGAAGGAAAAGCCCGGCCTGATCGAGCGTGCCGAGAAGGAAGTCAAGGAGATCGAGCAGCAGTACGTCTCGGGCCTGGTGACCGCCGGCGAGCGCTACAACAAGGTGGTCGACATCTGGGGCAAGACCGGCGACGAAGTCGGCAAGGTCATGATGTCGCAGCTCTCGAAGGAGAAGACGACCGACCGTCACGGCAACACCGTCGACCAGGAGTCGTTCAACTCGATCTACATGATGGCCGACTCGGGCGCGCGCGGCTCGGCGGCGCAAATCCGCCAGTTGGCAGGTATGCGCGGGCTGATGGCCAAGCCGGACGGCTCGATCATCGAGACCCCGATCACGGCGAATTTCCGTGAAGGCCTGAACGTCCTGCAGTACTTCATCTCGACGCACGGCGCCCGCAAGGGTCTGGCCGACACGGCGCTGAAGACCGCCAACTCGGGCTACCTGACACGGCGACTCGTCGACGTGACCCAGGACCTGGTGGTGACGCAGGACGACTGCGGCACCTTCGACGGAATGAACATGCGCGCGCTGGTCGAAGGCGGCGAGGTCATCGAGTCGCTGCGCGACCGGGTGCTCGGCCGTGTGACCGCGATCGAGGTGAATCACCCCGAAACGCAGCAGATGCTGCTCGGCGACGGTTCGATGCTCGACGAGGACGCGCTCGACACGCTGGAAGCGGCGGGCGTCGACGAGGTCAAGGTGCGCACCGCGCTCACCTGCAGCACGCGTTTCGGCATTTGCGCCAAGTGCTACGGGCGCGATCTCGGCCGGGGCGGCCTGGTCAACCAGGGCGAGGCCATCGGCGTCATCGCCGCGCAGTCGATCGGCGAGCCGGGCACGCAGCTGACCATGCGCACCTTCCACATCGGCGGTGCGGCGTCGCGCGCTGCCGTGGCGTCGAGCGTCGACGCCAAGTCGGACGGCATCGTCGGCTTCAACGCGACGATGCGCTACGTCACCAACGGCAAGGGCGAACTGGTGGTGATTTCGCGTTCGGGCGAGATCCTCATTACCGACCCGCATGGCCGCGAGCGCGAGCGCCACAAGGTGCCGTACGGCGCCATGCTGGCGATCAAGCCCGACCAGCAGGTCAAGGCCGGAACCGTGCTTGCCAACTGGGACCCGCTGACCCGACCGATCATCACGGAATTCGCCGGCAAGGCGAAATTCGAGAACGTCGAGGAAGGCGCGACCGTCGCCAAGCAGGTCGACGAGGTGACAGGCCTGTCGACGCTGGTCGTGATCGACCCGAAGCGGCGCGGCGCTGCCAAGGTGATCCGCCCGCAGGTCAAGCTGCTCGACGTGGCCGGCAGCGAGGTGAAGATTCCGGGTACCGACCACTCGGTGACGATCGGCTTCCCGGTCGGATCGCTGATCCAGATCCGCGACGGTCAGGACCTGATGCCGGGCGAGGTGCTGGCACGGATTCCGGTCGAAGGCCAGAAGACGCGTGACATCACCGGCGGTCTGCCGCGTGTGGCCGAGTTGTTCGAGGCGCGCAGTCCGAAGGACAAGGGCACGCTGGCGGAAATGACCGGCACCGTGTCGTTCGGCAAGGAAACCAAGGGCAAGGTGCGCCTGCAGATCACCGATCCGGAAGGCAAGGTCTACGAAGAGCTGGTGCCGAAGGAGAAGAACATCGTCGTCCACGAAGGCCAGGTGGTCAACAAGGGCGAATCGGTGGTCGACGGCCCGGCCGACCCGCAGGACATCCTGCGCCTGCTCGGCATCGAGGAACTGGCACGCTACATCGTCGACGAAGTGCAGGACGTCTACCGGCTGCAGGGCGTGAAGATCAACGACAAGCACATCGAGGTGATCGTTCGCCAGATGCTGCGTCGCGTGGCGATCGCCGACCCGGGCGGCACCGCCTACATCGCCGGCGAGCAGGTCGAACGTTCCGAGTTGCTCGATACCAACGACCGGATGGTCGCCGAGGGCAAGCTGCCGGCGACGCACAACGATGTGCTGCTCGGTATCACCAAGGCGTCGCTGTCGACCGACAGCTTCATCTCGGCAGCGTCGTTCCAGGAGACCACCCGGGTCCTCACCGAGGCGGCCATCATGGGCAAGCGCGACGAGCTGCGCGGTCTGAAGGAAAACGTCATCGTCGGCCGGCTGATTCCCGCCGGCACCGGCATGGCCTTCCACCAGGCCCGCAAGGCCCGCGAGGAAATGGACGATGCCGAGCGCCGCGCGATCGCTTTCCAGGAAGCCGAGGAAATGGCAGCGGTCGAGGCGGTTCCGGCAGAGGGAGCCGACGCCGGCGAATAAGGTCCAGGAAGGCGGGGCTCGGCGCGACGCCTGGTCGTGCCGAGCACTGCGGCCCGGCCGCGTCGATGCGTCTGAACATATAATCGTCGGCTTTTCGTTCACCGCGTTGCGGGTCGAATTCCGGCGTCCACCACGGTGTGACCCACAACGGGAACAGTCAACAAATGCCAACCATCAACCAACTCGTGCGCCACGGCCGCGAAACCGAGGTCGTGAACTCGAAGTCGCCTGCGCTGCAGGGCGGACCGCAGCGCCGCGGAGTTTGCACCCGCGTGTACACGACGACGCCGAAGAAGCCGAACTCGGCGTTGCGCAAGGTCGCCAAGGTGCGCCTGACCAACGGTTTCGAGATCATTTCCTACATCGGCGGCGAAGGCCACAACCTGCAGGAGCACAGCGTCGTGCTGGTGCGCGGCGGCCGTGTCAAGGACTTGCCGGGCGTGCGCTACCACATCGTGCGCGGTTCGCTCGACCTCCAGGGTGTGAAGGACCGCAAGCAATCGCGTTCGAAGTACGGCGCGAAGCGTCCGAAGAAGGCCTGAGGCCGAACCTCGGCCGGCGCATCGAGCCGGCCGCATCGACCGGTAACCCGGTCGAGTAAGTGGGCGTCCGTGTCGGGCGTCCCGGCTGCAGCCGTCCGGTTGCAGCCAACTGAATCAAAGGAAGTGCAATGCCACGTCGTCGCGAAGTCCCCAAACGGGACATTCTTCCCGATCCCAAGTATGGATCGGTCGATCTCTCGAAGTTCATGAACGTGATCATGGAGTCCGGCAAGAAGGCGGTCGCCGAGCGGATCATCTACGGAGCGCTCGAACAGGTCGAAACCAAGTCGGGCAAGGATCCGCTCGAGATCTTCATGGTCGCCCTGAACAACATCAAGCCGATGGTCGAGGTGAAGTCGCGTCGGGTCGGCGGCGCCAACTACCAGGTGCCAGTCGAAGTTCGCCCGGTGCGCCGTGTCGCGCTGGCGATGCGCTGGCTCAAGGAATCGGCACGCAAGCGTGGCGAGAAGTCGATGGCGCAGCGTCTTGCCAACGAGCTGCTGGAAGCGGTCGAAGGCCGTGGTGGCGCGATGAAGAAGCGCGACGAAGTGCACCGCATGGCCGAAGCCAACAAGGCGTTCTCGCACTTCCGCTTCTAACTCGACCCGTTTCCGGCCGCTCTTCGGGTCTGACCGACCCGCGAGCGGCCCTGTTTTTGGAGTGAACCATGTCCCGCAAGACCCCCATCGAGCGCTACCGAAACATCGGCATCTCGGCGCACATCGACGCCGGCAAGACGACGACGACCGAGCGCATCCTGTTCTACACCGGCGTGAATCACAAGATCGGAGAGGTGCACGACGGCGCGGCGACGATGGACTGGATGGAGCAGGAGCAGGAGCGCGGCATCACCATCACCTCGGCGGCGACCACCTGCTTCTGGAAGGGCATGGAGCTCAACTTCCCCGAGCACCGCATCAACATCATCGACACCCCCGGGCACGTCGACTTCACGATCGAAGTCGAGCGCTCGATGCGCGTGCTCGATGGTGCGGTCATGGTCTATGACTCGGTCGGTGGCGTGCAGCCGCAATCCGAAACGGTCTGGCGTCAGGCCAACAAGTACAAGGTGCCACGGCTGGCCTTCGTCAACAAGATGGACCGCGTCGGCGCGGACTTTCTGCGCGTGCGCCAGATGATGGTCGACCGGCTGAAAGCCAACCCCGTGCCCATCGTCCTGCCGATCGGCGCCGAGGACCAGTTCAAGGGCGTGATCGACCTGATCAAGATGAAGGCGATCTACTGGGACGACGCCTCGCAGGGCATGAAGTTCACCTACCAGGACATCCCGGCCGAACTGCAGGCCGAGGCGGACAAGTGGCGCGAGCAGATGCTCGAAGTGGCCGCCGAAGCCAGCGAAGAGCTGATGAACACCTATCTCGACTCGGGCGACCTGAGCGAGGCCGAGATCATCCAGGGCATCCGCACGCGCACGATCGCTGGCGAAATCCAGCCGATGCTTTGCGGCAGCGCCTTCAAGAACAAGGGTGTGCAGCGCATGCTCGACGCGGTGATCGACTTCATGCCGTCGCCGATCGACGTGCCGCCGGTGCCGGGTCACGACGAGAACGACAAGGAAGTCGTTCGTCGTGCGGACGACAACGAGAAGTTCTCGGCGCTCGCGTTCAAGCTGATGACCGACCCGTATGTCGGCCAGCTGACCTTCGTCCGCGTCTATTCCGGCGTGCTGAAGTCGGGCGATTCGGTCTACAACCCGATCCGCGGCAAGAAGGAGCGCATCGGCCGGATCCTGCAGATGCACGCCAACCAGCGCGAGGAAATCAAGGAAATCCTGGCCGGTGACATTGCTGCCTGCGTCGGTCTGCGCGAAGTCACCACCGGCGAGACGCTTTGCGATCCGGGCTCGATCGTCACCCTGGAAAAGATGATTTTCCCGGAGCCGGTGATCTCGCAGGCGGTCGAGCCGAAAACCAAGGCCGACCAGGAAAAGATGGGCATCGCGCTGGGACGTCTGGCGCAGGAAGACCCGTCGTTCCGCATGAAGACCGACGAAGAGTCGGGCCAGACGATCATTTCCGGCATGGGCGAACTGCATCTGGAAATCATCGTCGACCGGATGAAGCGCGAGTTCGGTGTCGAGGCCAACGTCGGCAAGCCGCAGGTGGCCTACCGCGAGACGATCCGCAAGTCGGTCAGTGACATCGAAGGCAAGTTCGTGCGTCAGTCGGGCGGCAAGGGCCAGTACGGCCACGTCGTGCTTTCGCTCGAGCCACAGGAGCCCGGCAAGGGCTTCGAGTTCGTCGACGCGATCAAGGGCGGCGTGGTGCCGCGTGAATTCATCCCGGCGGTCAGGAAGGGCGTGGAAGACTCGCTGCCGAACGGCGTGCTCGCCGGCTATCCGGTGGTCGACGTCAAGGTGACGCTGATCTTCGGCTCGTACCACGAGGTCGACTCGAACGAGAACGCCTTCAAGATGGCGGCGTCGTTCGGCTTCAAGGACGGCTGCCGCAAGGCGTCGCCGGTCATCCTCGAGCCGATGATGGCGGTCGAGGTCGAGACGCCGGAAGACTACGCCGGCAGCGTGATGGGCGACCTGTCGTCGCGCCGGGGCATGGTCCAGGGCATGGACGACATGGCCGGCGGCGGCAAGGTCATCAAGGCGGAAGTGCCGCTGTCGGAGATGTTCGGCTACTCGACGACGCTGCGCTCGATGTCGCAGGGACGCGCGACGTACACGATGGAGTTCAAGCACTACAGCGAGGCTCCCCGCAACGTCGCCGACGCGATCATCACCTCGCGCGGCAAGTAATCGGGCGCTCGGCCGCGAGCGCCCACCGGTCTTCGATTTCAGGGCGGCTGCTGCCAGTGGCAGCCGACTCCACCTGACTTCGGAAACCTTAAACCCGTCACTGGAAACTGTTCTTTGATCCGGAGCTGGAAAAATGGCAAAAGGTAAATTCGAGCGCACCAAGCCGCACGTCAACGTGGGCACGATCGGTCACGTGGACCATGGCAAGACGACGCTGACGGCGGCGATCACGACCGTGCTGTCGGCCAAGTTCGGCGGCGAGGCCAAGGCCTACGACCAGATCGACGCGGCGCCCGAGGAAAAGGCGCGCGGCATCACCATCAACACCGCCCACGTCGAGTACGAGACCAAGGCGCGTCACTACGCCCACGTCGACTGCCCGGGCCACGCCGACTACGTCAAGAACATGATCACCGGTGCTGCCCAGATGGACGGCGCGATCCTGGTCTGCTCGGCTGCCGACGGCCCGATGCCGCAAACGCGCGAGCACATCCTGCTCGCCCGCCAGGTTGGCGTGCCGTACATCATCGTGTTCCTGAACAAGTGCGACATGGTCGACGACGCCGAGCTGCTCGAGCTCGTCGAGATGGAAGTTCGCGAACTCCTCGACAAGTACGACTTCCCGGGTGACGACACGCCGATCATCCACGGCAGCGCCAAGCTCGCCATGGAAGGCGACAAGGGCGAGCTCGGCGAGGCCGCGATCATGAAGCTGGCCGACGCACTCGACAGCTACATCCCGACGCCCGAGCGCGCCGTCGACGGCGCCTTCCTGATGCCGGTCGAGGACGTGTTCTCGATCTCGGGTCGCGGCACGGTGGTTACCGGCCGGGTCGAGCGCGGCATCGTCAAGGTCGGCGAAGAAATCGAGATCGTCGGCATCACCAACACGCAGAAGACCACCTGCACCGGTGTGGAGATGTTCCGCAAGCTGCTCGACCAGGGCCAGGCGGGCGACAACGTCGGCATTCTGCTGCGCGGCACCAAGCGCGAAGACGTGCAGCGCGGGCAGGTGCTGTGCAAGCCGGGCAGCGTCAAGCCGCACACCCACTTCACGGCCGAGATCTACGTGCTGAGCAAGGAAGAGGGCGGGCGCCACACGCCGTTCTTCAACAACTACCGGCCGCAGTTCTACTTCCGCACCACCGACGTGACGGGCGCGGTCGAGCTGCCGGCGGACAAGGAGATGGTGATGCCGGGCGACAACGTCTCGATCACCGTCAAGCTGATCAACCCGATCGCCATGGAAGAAGGTCTGCGCTTCGCCATCCGCGAAGGCGGCAGGACCGTCGGCGCCGGCGTGGTCGCGAAGATCATGGCCTGAGGCCAGCCAGGGTCGGCTTGCACGCCGACCCGTTGCACGCCCGATCGGGCGCATTGCTCTTTAAGGAACCGTCATGCAAAAGCAAAAGATTCGAATTCGCCTGAAGGCGTTCGACTACAAGTTGATCGACCAGTCGGCGCTCGAGATCGTCGACACCGCCAAGCGCACCGGCGCCATCGTCAAGGGCCCGGTTCCGCTGCCGACGCGCATGCAGCGCTTCGACATTCTTCGGTCTCCGCACGTCAACAAGACCTCGCGTGACCAGTTCGAGATTCGCACGCACCAGCGTCTGATGGACATCATCGACCCGACCGACAAGACGGTCGACGCGCTGATGAAGCTCGACCTCCCCGCGGGCGTCGACGTGGAAATCAAGCTGCAGTAAGTCAGCAAGGGCCGGCGCTGCTATACTCGCCGGCTTTTCGCGAGAGACCGGGCAAGTGCCCGGCTCCCGAATTATCCAGCCCGGCCAATCGATGTCGGGCGTGTGCAACAAAGGTTTCCGCAAGGGAATCGGAGAACATTCATGACGACCACGAATCCAGGCGAGCGCCTGGGATTGCTGGGACGCAAGGTGGGCATGATGCGCGTGTTCACGGACGATGGCGACGCCATTCCCGTGACCGTGCTCGACGTGTCCAACAACCGCGTGACCCAGGTCAAGACCGCAGAGACCGACGGCTACACCGCGCTCCAGGTGGCATTCGGCAGCCGCAAGGCGTCGCGTGTCAGCAAGCCCGAGGCAGGCCACCTTGCCAAGGCAGGGGTCGAAGCCGGCGAGATCCTGAAAGAGTTCCGGGTTCCGGCCGACGTCGCAGCCAGCTACGCGCCGGGCGCCACCTTGCCGATCGGCATCTTTGCCGTCGGCGAGCGGGTCGACGTCCAGGCCAGGTCGATCGGCAAGGGCTTCACCGGAACGATCAAGCGGCACAACTTCAAGTCGCAGCGCGCTTCGCACGGCAACAGCCGCTCGCACAACGTGCCCGGCTCGATCTCGATGGCGCAGGACCCCGGTCGCGTGTTCCCCGGCAAGAAGATGTCGGGCCATCGCGGCGATGTCACCAAGACGACGCAGAACCTCGACATCGTTCGCATCGACGAAGCGCGCCAGCTGCTGCTGGTTCGCGGTGCCGTGCCCGGCGCGAAGAACGGCCACGTCGTGGTCAGCCCGGCCATCAAGGCCAAGGCCAAGAAGGGAGCGAACTGATGCAGCTCGAACTCCTCGACGCACAAGGTCAGGCGACTTCGAAGGTCGACGCGCCCGACACCGTCTTCGCGCGTGACTACAACGAAGCGCTGATCCACCAGATCGTCGTTGCCTTCCAGGCCAATGCACGCCAGGGCACACGGGCGCAGCTCGACCGCGCCGAGGTCAAGCACTCGACCAAGAAGCCGTGGCGCCAGAAGGGCACCGGCCGCGCACGGGCCGGCATGACCTCGTCGCCGCTGTGGCGCGGAGGCGGCCGGATTTTCCCGAACAGCCCCGACGAGAACTTCACCCAGAAGGTCAACAAGAAGATGTACCGCGCCGGCATGGCGTCGATCTTCTCGCAGCTGGCGCGTGAAGGCCGGCTCGCCGTCGTCGAGACGCTTTCGGTGGACGCGCCCAAAACCAAGTTGCTCGCCGACAAGTTCAAGGCGATGGGGCTCAGTTCGGTGCTCGTCATTTCGCACGAGATCGACGAAAACCTGTTGCTCGCGTCGCGAAATCTCACCAACGTGCTCGTCGTCGAGCCGCGTTACGCCGACCCGCTCTCGCTGGTGCACTTCAAGAAGGTGCTGGTGACGAAGGGCGCGATCGAGCAACTCAGGGAGATGCTGGCATGAGCTCGTTCAATACCACGGGCGTGAAGTACGCGGAGAACCGCCTTTCGCAGGTGCTGGTGGCTCCGATCGTCTCGGAAAAGGGCACCTACGTTGCCGACAAGCACAACCAGGTGCTGTTCAAGGTGCTGCGCGATGCGACCAAGCCCGAGATCAAGGCGGCGGTCGAGCTGCTTTTCAAGGTCGAAGTCGCGTCGGTGCAGACGGTCCGCCAAAAGGGCAAGGTCAAGAAGTTCGGCCGCTCGATCGGCCGTCGCGACCACATCAAGAAGGCCTACGTCTCGTTGAAGCCGGGGCAGGAATTGAACTTCAGCGGGGAGGGCGCGTAATGCCGGTTATCAAGGTCAAGCCGACATCGCCCGGTCGCCGGGGGGTGGTCAAGGTCGTGCATCCGCATCTGCACAAGGGCAAGCCGGAAGCGTCGCTGCTCGAGCCGCAGATGCAGAACGCCGGCCGCAACAACAACGGCCACATCACCATTCGCCACAAGGGCGGTGGTCACAAGCACCACTACCGCGTGGTCGACTTCGTGCGCAACAAGGACGGCATTCCGGCGAAGGTCGAGCGCATCGAGTACGACCCGAACCGCACTGCGCACATCGCGCTGGTGGTCTATGCCGACGGCGAGCGTCGCTATGTCATCGCGCCGCGTGGGCTGGAGGTCGGCGCAACGTTGCTGAGTGGCGCCGAGGCGCCGATCAAGGCCGGCAACACGCTGCCGATCCGCAACATCCCCGTCGGCTCGACCATTCACTGCGTCGAGATGCTGCCTGGCAAGGGCGCGCAGATCGCGCGTTCGGCCGGCACCGCGGTGACGCTGCTGGCGCGCGAGGGCACCTACGCGCAGCTGCGGTTGCGCTCGGGTGAAGTGCGGCGCATCCACATCGACTGCCGCGCGACCATCGGCGAAGTGTCGAACGAAGAGCACAACCTGCGGCAGTACGGCAAGGCCGGCGCGCGTCGCTGGCAGGGTATTCGTCCGACCGTGCGCGGTGTGGCGATGAACCCGGTCGACCATCCGCACGGCGGCGGCGAAGGCCGCACCGGCGAGGGCCAGGTGCCGGTTTCGCCGTGGAACACGATGACCAAGGGCTATCGCACCCGCAACAACAAGCGCACGCAGACGATGATCGTCTCGCGGCGCAAGAAGTAACCGGAAGGGAACAGCCCATGAGCCGTTCACTAAAAAAGGGCCCGTTCGTCGACAGCCATCTGCTGGCCAAGGTCGAGAAGGCGGTTGCGATCAAGGACAAGAAGCCGATCAAGACCTGGTCGCGCCGCTCGACGATCCTGCCCGACTTCATCGGCGTGACGATCGCCGTCCACAACGGCAAGCAGCACGTGCCGGTCTACGTCACCGACCAGATGGTCGGCCACAAGCTCGGAGAGTTTGCGCTGACGCGCACCTTCAAGGGGCACCCGGCCGACAAGAAGGCCGGGAAGAAATAAGGAGCCACGACGATGGAAACCCGTTCAATCGTTCGCGGCGTGCGACTCTCGGTCGACAAGGGCCGGCTCGTCGCCGACCTGGTTCGCGGCCGTTCGGTCGCCCAGGCACTCAACATCCTGGAGTTCACGCCCAAGAAGGCCGCCGGCATCGTCAAGAAGGCGCTCGAGTCGGCCATCGCCAATGCCGAGCACAACGACGGCGCCGATATCGACGAGTTGCAGGTGAAGTCGATCTTCATCGAGCAGGGCGCGACGTTGAAGCGCTTCTCGGCTCGGGCCAAGGGCCGCGGCAACCGCATCAGCAAGCCGACCTGCCACATCTACCTGACCGTCGGCAACTGAGCAGCAGGCTAAGGACATCCATGGGACAAAAAATTCACCCGACCGGATTTCGTCTGCCGGTCACGCGCAACTGGACTTCGCGCTGGTACGCGTCGAACAAGAACTTCGCGACGATGCTCGCCGAAGATCTGAAGGTTCGCGAATACCTGAAGGTCCGCCTGAAGAGCGCTGCCGTCTCGCGCATCCTGATCGAGCGGCCGGCGAAGAATGCCCGCATCACGATCTATTCAGCGCGCCCGGGCGTGGTCATCGGCAAGAAGGGCGAGGACATCGAGAACCTGAAGGCGGAGCTGACGCGTCGCCTCGGGGTGCCGGTCGCCGTCAACATCGAAGAGGTGCGCAAGCCCGAGGTCGATGCGCAGTTGATCGCCGACAGCATCACGCAGCAGCTCGAGAAGCGGATCATGTTCCGCCGTGCGATGAAGCGCGCGATGCAGAACGCGATGCGGTTGGGTGCGCAGGGCATCAAGCTGATGTCGTCGGGGCGGCTCAACGGCATCGAGATCGCACGCTGCGAGTGGTACCGCGAAGGTCGCGTGCCGCTGCACACGCTGAAGGCCGACATCGACTACGGCTTTTCCGAAGCCAAGACGACCTATGGCGTCATCGGTGTCAAGTGCTGGGTCTATCGGGGCGACCGTTTGGCCAATGGTGAATCGCCAGGCATCGTGACGCCGCCGGGAGCCGAGGACGATCGCCGTCCACGTCGGAACTCGCGTCCGGGCGGGCCGGGCGCACCGGGTGGACGCGGACGGCCGGGTGGCTACGGTGGTGCAGGTGGTGGCGGCGCCGGCGGGGATCGCGGTCCACGTCAGGGTGGCGCAGTCGCACAGGTCGGCTCCTCGCCGCAGGACGGTGCCGAAAAGCCTGCCGAGGTTTCTGCCGATGGCGTGCGCACGCCGGCTGTGAAGCGGGTCCGCAAGGCGGTCGCGCCGACGCCGGCTGAAGGCAAGGGAGAATAAGAATGCTGCAACCAGCACGCAGGAAATTCCGCAAGGAACAGAAAGGTCGCAACACCGGCATCGCCACCCGGGGCACGCATGTGTCCTTCGGCGACTTCGGCTTGAAGGCGACCGAGCGCGGCCGCATCACCGCGCGTCAGATCGAAGCTGCGCGCCGGGCGATTTCCCGTCATGTGAAGCGCGGTGGACGTATCTGGATCCGCATCTTCCCCGACAAGCCGATTTCGCAGAAGCCTGCTGAAGTCCGCATGGGCAATGGCAAGGGAAACCCCGAGTACTACGTTGCCGAGATTCAGCCTGGCAAGGTGCTCTACGAGATCAACGGCGTTCCCGAGGAACTGGCCCGCGAAGCGTTTCAGCTGGCGTCTGCCAAGTTGCCGCTTCGGACGACCTTCGTGGCTCGTCAGGTCGGCACTTGAACGCCGCAGCGAAGGAAACATCATGAAAGCATCTGAGCTACGCGCCAAGGACGAAGCCGGCATCGAAAAGGAGGTCTCCGAGCTCCTCAAGGCGCACTTCGGCCTGCGCATGCAGCGCGCGACACAGCAGCTGACCAACCATTCGCAGCTCGGCAAGACCCGCCGTGACATTGCGCGCGCCAAGACCATCCTGGCGCAGAAGAAAACCGAAGGTGCAGCGAAATGAATGCTGAAACCCTGCAGACGCCGGTGAAGAACACGCGCACGCTGGTCGGCAAGGTCGTGAGCGACAAGCGCGCCAAGACGATCACCGTGCTCGTCGAGCGCCGTACCAAGCATGAGCTCTACGGCAAGATCGTCGCGCGCTCGAGCAAGTACCACGCGCACGATGAAAACGGCGAGTACAAGATGGGCGACGTCGTCGAGATCTCCGAAGGTCGGCCGATTTCCAAGACGAAGTCCTGGGTCGTGACGCGGCTGGTCGAAAAGGCGCGCGTGGTCTGAGGTTCGGCCGCGCGGGTGCCGGGGAGGCAAACATGTTGAACATCGGCGACAAACTGCCATCCGGCACCCTGTACGAGTTTCAGGACGTGGCCACCGAAGGCTGCTCGCTCGGCCCCAATGCATTCGAGGTCGACAAAGCGGCCGCGGGGAAAACGGTGGCGGTCTTCGGCCTGCCCGGCGCATACACGCCGACCTGCTCTGCGCAGCACGTGCCTGGCTTTCTCGCCCAGGCCGAGGACTTCAAGGCGGCGGGCGTCGACGAGATCTGGTGCATCGCCGTGAACGACGCCTTCGTCATGGGCGCCTGGGGGCGCGAACAGGGTGCGTCGGGCAAGGTTCGGATGATGGCCGACGGCAACGGCGACTTCTCGCGCGCCTGTGGCTTGTCGCTCGACCTGAGCGCCCGCGGAATGGGTGTGCGTTCGCGCCGTTATTCGATGCTGGTTGTCGATGGCGTTGTCCGCACGCTCAACCTCGAAGAAGTGGGCAAGTTCGCGGTGAGTGATGCCGGGACCTTGCTGCAACAGGCGCGTGAGATCTCACGCACCACATAAATTTACTGGCAGTCTTGACACTGCGCTTTGCGCCGGGTCATAATCGCCGGCTTCGCTTCGGATGCATTCGCGGACTCCGCAACCTTGCATCCGGCACCGCCCAAACGACGCGTGCGATCCACAGGGACCGAACGCAACGACGGGACCAAGACTGATCGCCGCTTCGTGCCAGCCCGCTGGTGCGACTCACGATACAAGTTGGGACACGACAAATGATTCAAATGCAGTCGCGGCTGGATGTCGCTGACAACACCGGCGCCAAGTCCGTCATGTGCATCAAGGTGCTCGGCGGCTCGAAGCGCCGCTACGCCGGCATCGGCGACGTCATCAAGGTGAGCGTCAAGGAAGCCGCACCGCGTGCCCGCGTCAAGAAGGGCGAGGTCTACAGCGCGGTGGTCGTGCGTACCGCCAAGGGCGTGCGTCGCCAGGACGGTTCGCTCGTCAAGTTCGACGGCAACGCCGCGGTGCTGCTGAACGCCAAACTCGAGCCGATCGGCACGCGTATCTTCGGCCCGGTCACGCGCGAACTGCGTACCGAGCGCTTCATGAAGATCGTCTCGCTGGCACCGGAAGTTCTCTGAGCCGGATTTGAAGGGCCGCTTATGAACAAGATTCGCAAGGGCGATCAGGTCATCGTGTTGACCGGTCGCGACAAGGGCAAGCGTGGAACGGTCAGCGAGCGGGTGGGTGAAGACCGCCTCCTCGTGGACGGCATCAACGTTGTCAAGAAGCATGTCAAGCCGAACCCCATGAAGGGTGCGACGGGCGGCATCGTCGACAAGACGATGCCCATCCATCAGTCGAACGTGGCCATCTTCAACGGGGCTTCGGGCAAGGCCGACCGTGTCGGCTTCAAGTTGCAGGACGACGGCGCGAAGATTCGCGTGTTCCGCTCCAGCGGCGATCCGATCAAGGCTTAAGGGGGCACCATGACTCAACAACAAAGTGCCCGTCTGCAGGCCGTGTACCGCGAAAAGATCGTCCCGGAACTGGTCGAGAAGTTCGGCTACAAGTCACCGATGCAGGTGCCGCGCCTTTCCAAGATCACCCTCAACATGGGTGTGAGCGAGGCGGTTTCCGACAAGAAGGTCATGGAACACGCGGTCAGCGACATGACCAAGATTGCCGGGCAGAAGCCGGTGGTCACGAAGTCGAAGAAGCCGATCGCAGGCTTCAAGATTCGCGAGAACGTACCCATCGGCTGCATGGTGACGCTTCGTGGCGTGCAGATGTACGAGTTCCTCGACCGCTTCGTGACGATTGCCCTGCCGCGGGTGCGCGACTTCCGTGGCATTTCGGGTCGCTCTTTCGATGGCCGTGGCAATTACAACGTCGGCGTCAAGGAGCAGATCATTTTCCCGGAAGTGGATTACGACAAGGTTGACGCGATTCGTGGACTGAACATCAGTATCACGACCACCGCGAAGACCGATGACGAATGCAAGGCACTGCTCGCCGCATTCAAGTTTCCGTTCAAGAACTGAGGTCCCTCGTGGCGAAACTCTCACTCATTCAGCGCGAAGTCAAGCGCGCCCGTCTGGTAGCGAAGTACGCGACGAAGTATGCGGAACTGAAGACGGCGGCGAACGATGCCCAGAAGTCCGACGAAGAGCGTTATGCGGCGCGTCTGCAACTGCAGCAATTGCCGCGCAATGCGTATCCGACCCGGCAGCGCAATCGCTGCGGGTTGACGGGTCGGCCGCGCGGGACGTTCCGCCAGTTTGGCCTCGGCCGCAACAAGATTCGCGAGTTGGCGTTCAAGGGTGACATCCCGGGCGTCGTCAAGGCGAGCTGGTGAGCGCGCGCCTCGCGCACGATCAGGAGGTAACCGAATGAGCATGAGTGACCCCATCGCCGATATGCTGACGCGTATCCGCAATGCCCAAATGGTCGAGAAGACACGCACGGTGATGCCGTCGTCGAAGCTGAAGGTGGCCATTGCCCAGGTGCTGCAGGACGAGGGCTATATCGACAGCTTCGCCGTCGTCGGCGAGCCGACGAAGCCGCAACTCGAGATTTCGCTGAAGTACTACGCCGGCAAGCCGGTCATCGAGCGTATCGAGCGTGTCAGCCGGCCTGGCCTGCGCGTCTACAAGGGCTGCCAGGACATCCCCAACGTGATGAACGGCCTGGGTGTGGCGATCGTGACGACGCCCAAAGGCGTGATGACCGATCGCAAGGCACGCCAGGCTGGAATCGGCGGCGAAGTTCTCTGCTACGTCGCTTAAGGAGTCGATTCGATGTCTCGCGTAGGAAAAATGCCGATTGCGGTGCCCCAGGGCATCGACGTGGTCGTCGGCGCCGAATCGATCAGCGTCAAAGGCACCCTTGGCACGCTGGCTCGGCCGATTCATCCGTTGGTATCGATTCAGCGGGAAGGCGACACGCTGTCTTTCCTGCCGGCGAACGAGTCGGTGGCTGCCGACGCGATGTCCGGAACGATGCGGGCGCTGGTGTCGAATATGGTCAACGGGGTCAGCAAGGGCTTCGAGAAGAAGCTGACGCTGGTGGGCGTGGGCTTTCGCGCTCAGGCCGCTGGAAGCAAGCTGAACCTTCAGGTCGGCTTCTCGCATCCGGTCGCCAAGGACATGCCGGAAGGCGTACAGGTCGCATGCCCCACGCAGACCGAGATCGTCATCCGTGGCGCCGACCGGCAGGCCGTGGGTCAGATCGCTGCCGAGGTCCGGGCCATTCGTCCGCCGGAGCCCTACAAGGGCAAGGGTATCCGCTACGCGGACGAGAAGATCACCCTCAAAGAAACCAAGAAGAAGTAAGGACCGATCCCATGTTGAACAAAAAGGATCAGCGCCTGCGTCGTTCGCGTCAGACCCGCACCCGTATTGCGACGCAGCGCGCGGTTCGGCTGACGATCTTCCGCACCAACCTGCACATCTACGCGAGTGTGATTTCCGACGATGGCGCACGCGTCCTGGCGAGCGCCTCGACGTTGGAAGCCGAGGTTCGCAAGGAGCTTGCCGGCGACGGCAAGGCCGGTGGCAAGGGCGGCAACGTTTCCGCGGCCGCGATCATCGGCAAGCGCATCGCCGAGAAGGCGCGTGCCGCCGGCGTCGAGAAAGTCGCGTTCGATCGCGCAGGCTTTGCCTACCACGGCCGGGTGAAAGCACTGGCCGAGGCGGCTCGTGAAGCCGGCCTGCAGTTCTGAGCGCGCAGCGCATTAGCCTCCAAGGATTCTGACAATGGCAAAGTTTCAACCCCGCGGCCCATCCGAAGGCAGCGAAGACGGCCTCAAGGAAAAGATGATCGCGGTGAATCGCGTCACCAAGGTCGTCAAGGGCGGGCGGATTCTCGGCTTCGCCGCGCTGACGGTGGTGGGTGACGGCGACGGCCGCATCGGCATGGGCAAGGGCAAGTCGAAGGAAGTGCCTGTTGCAGTGACCAAGGCCATGCAGGACGCCCGTCGCAACATGATCAAGGTGTCGCTGAAGAATGGCTCGATCCATCACAAGGTGGTGGGTGAGCACGGTGCTTCGCGTGTGCTGATGGCGCCGGCGCCGGCGGGTGCCGGAATCATTGCCGGCGGGCCGATGCGCGCCGTGTTCGAAGTCATGGGCGTGACCGACATCGTCGCCAAGAGCCTCGGCTCGACGAACCCGTACAACCTCGTGCGCGCCACGCTCAACGCACTGAAGCACACCAGCACGCCGGCAGAGATCGCTGCCAAGCGCGGGCGCACGGTCGAAGAGCTGTTCAGCTGAGCAGGCTCCAGGAGAAGCATATGAACGACATCATCGATGCCAAGCCCCGCGTCAAGTTGAAGCTGGTGCGCAGCGTCGCCGGCACGCGAGAGTCGCATCGGGCGACCATCCGCGGCCTCGGGCTGCGCAAGGTGGGAAGCGAATCGACACTCGAAGACACGCCCGCGGTCCGCGGCATGATCAACAAGGTCTCCTACCTGATTCAGGTGCTCTGAGCGCCGTTCTGAAGGCAAGCATGGAACTCAACAGCATCAAGTCGGCGGAAGGCGCACGCCACGCCAAGCGGCGCGTCGGTCGCGGCATCGGTTCGGGCCTCGGCAAGACGTCCGGCCGGGGTCACAAAGGCCAGAAGTCGCGGGCAGGCGGCTACCACAAGGTGGGCTTCGAAGGTGGCCAGATGCCGCTGCAGCGGCGACTGCCGAAACGCGGCTTCAAGTCGGCTCTGCTCAAGTACAACGCCGAGATCACGCTGACGGCGCTGGAGCGTCTCGGTGTCGACGAGGTGGACGTTCTCGCGCTGAAGCAGGCTGGCCTGGTCGGCGAGCTGGCCAAGGTGATCAAGGTGATCAAGAGCGGCGAAATCACGCGCGCGGTGAACCTGAAGGGCATCGGCGCCACAGCGGGCGCTCGCGCAGTGATCGAGGCTGCTGGCGGGTCGATCGGCTGAGCGGCCGACGGAAAAAGGGCGTCTAGTGGCAACCAACGCGAACCAGCTGGCGAAGAGCGGCAAGTTCGGCGACCTGCGTCGCCGGCTGGTCTTTCTGCTGCTTGCGCTCGTCGTCTACCGCACCGGGGCGCACATCCCCGTCCCGGGGATCAACCCGGACCAGCTTGCTGAGCTTTTCAAGGGCCAGAGCGGCGGCATCCTCAGCCTGTTCAACATGTTCTCGGGCGGTGCGCTGTCCCGCTTCACCATCTTCGCGCTGGGGATCATGCCGTACATCTCGGCGTCGATCATCATGCAGTTGATGACCTATGTCATTCCGACGCTCGAAGCGTTGAAGAAGGAAGGCGAAGCGGGTCGACGCAAGATCACGCAGTACACGCGCTACGGCACGCTGGGATTGGCCATATTCCAGGCGCTGGGAATCGCGCTGGCACTCGAAGGTTCACAGGGGCTGGTGATCTCGCCGGGCTTCAGCTTCCGCATGACGGCAGTGGTCAGTCTGGTTGCCGGAACGATGTTCCTGATGTGGCTGGGTGAGCAGATCACCGAGCGCGGCCTGGGCAACGGCATTTCGATACTGATCTTCGCCGGCATCGCGGCGGGACTGCCGAGCGCAATGGGTGGCTTGTTTGAGCTGATCCGCACGGGTGCGATGAGCATCATCGTGGCCTTGTTCATCCTGGCGCTCGTCGTCCTGGTGACATTCGTCGTCGTCTTCGTCGAGCGCGGTCAGCGCAAGATCCTGGTCAACTATGCCAAGCGGCAAGTGGGCAACAAGGTCTACGGTGGCCAGTCATCGCACCTCCCGTTGAAGCTCAACATGTCGGGCGTGATTCCGCCGATATTTGCATCGTCGATCATCCTGCTGCCGGCGACGGTTGTTGGCTGGTTCGCAACGGGTGATGGCTTTCGCTGGTTGCGCGACATTGCGGCACTGTTGTCGCCGGGACAGCCGATCTATGTACTGCTGTATGCCGCTGCAATCGTCTTCTTCTGCTTCTTCTACACGGCGCTGGTCTTCAACAGCCGCGAGACGGCCGACAACCTGAAGAAAAGCGGTGCGTTCATTCCAGGCATTCGCCCGGGCGATCAGACCGCCAGGCACATCGACAAGATCCTCTCGCGCCTGACGCTTGCAGGTGCGATCTACATCACGGCGGTGTGTCTGCTGCCGGAGTTTCTTGTCCTCAAGTACAACGTTCCGTTCTATTTCGGCGGCACGTCCTTGTTGATCATCGTCGTGGTGACGATGGACTTCTGGGCGCAGGTCCAGAGTTATGTCATGAGCCAGCAGTACGAGTCGCTGCTGAAGAAGGCCAATTTCAAGGCGGGCTGAGAGGCTCGCCAGTCGTAAGAAGGGTAGTCCGTGAAGAATTCGAAACGGTAGGCATGGCGAAAGACGATGTCATTCAGATGCAGGGCGAGATTCTCGAGAATCTTCCGAATGCAACCTTTCGAGTAAAGCTGGAAAACGGGCACGTGGTCCTGGGTCACATCTCCGGGAAGATGCGGATGCACTACATCCGAATTCTTCCGGGTGACAAGGTCACGGTCGAACTGACGCCCTACGATCTAAGTCGCGCCCGTATTGTGTTTCGCGCCAAGTAGGCGTCGCCAATTCGAGCCGACCCCCGCAGAACAAGGAGAACGATATGAAAGTTGCCGCTTCAGTAAAGAAGATGTGTCGCAATTGCAAGGTCATTCGCCGCAAGGGCGTCGTGCGCGTGATCTGCACGGACCCGCGTCACAAGCAGCGCCAGGGCTGAAGACCCGCCAGAACAGACAGAGGATTTCATGGCACGTATTGCTGGTATCAACATTCCGCCGCACAAGCATGCAGAGATCGGCCTCACGTCGATCTATGGCATCGGTCGGCCCACGGCGCAGCAGATCTGCCTGCGCAGCGGCGTCCCGCTGGATCGCAAGATCAAGGACCTGACCGACACCGACCTGGAGCGTATCCGGGAGGAGATCGGCCGGCTGACGATCGAAGGCGACCTGCGCCGCGAGATGTCGATCAACATCAAGCGGCTGATGGACCTGGGTTGCTACCGCGGTTTTCGCCATCGCCGCGGGCTGCCGGTCCGCGGGCAGCGCACCAAGACGAATGCCCGCACCCGCAAGGGTCCGCGCAAGTCCGGCGCCCTGGTCAAGAAGTAAGCCTGCACGCAGTCATCGAAGGTCATCATGGCAAAAGCACCCAATACCGCTGCGCAGCGCGTTCGCAAGAAGGCCCGCAAGAACATCGCCGACGGCATTGCCCATGTGCACGCCTCGTTCAACAACACGATCATCACCATCACCGATCGTCAGGGCGGTGCGCTGTCCTGGGCTTCGAGTGGCGGTCAGGGCTTCAAGGGTTCTCGCAAGAGCACGCCCTTCGCTGCGCAGGTGGCCGCCGAAATGGCAGGCCGTGCGGCGCAGGAGCAGGGAATCAAGAACCTGGACGTGCGCATCAAGGGCCCCGGCCCGGGTCGAGAGTCGTCGGTGCGCGCATTGGCCGCGCTCGGCATCCGCATCAATCTGATTTCCGACGTCACGCCGGTGCCGCACAACGGCTGCCGGCCGCAAAAGCGTCGCCGTATCTGAGCCGACTGCCTGCGGGCAGTTGCGTCTCTCCGTGTCGGTGCGGCCCAGCGGGTCGCACCGACATTTTCGTTCCGGTCGGCGATCGCGCATTGCCGACCTGACTGAAGCCCACCGTCCGAGCGACCGAACAACACACGCCGGACTTGCGCGATTCGACTGATCGCGTCAGCTTGAACAAGGAATCAAAGTGGCACGTTATCTAGGACCCAAGGCCAAACTGGCCCGCCGTGAAGGCACCGATCTTTTCCTGAAGAGCGCCCGCCGGCCGATCGGCGACAAGGCGAAGTTCGACAGCAAACCCGGTCAACACGGCCGGACCTCCGGGTCGCGCACCTCCGACTACGGCCTGCAGCTGCGCGAGAAGCAGAAAGTCAAGCGGATGTACGGCGTGCTGGAGCGCCAGTTCCGCCGCTACTTTGCCGAAGCGGGTCGTCGCAAGGGCAACACCGGCGCCAACTTGCTGACGCTGCTCGAGTCGCGTCTCGACAACGTGGTCTACCGCATGGGCTTCGGCTCGACCCGCGCCGAGGCCCGCCAGATGGTCTCGCACAAGTCGATCACGGTCAACGGCGCGGTGGTCAACATCGCGTCGTACCTGGTCAAGGCGGGCGACACCGTCGCGGTGCGCGAGAAGTCGAAGAAGCAGCTGCGGATCACCGATGCGCTGAAGCTCGCCGACTCGATCGGACTGCCGGCCTGGGTGCAGGTCGACATGTCGAAGCTCGAAGGCGTGTTCAAGAAGGCACCCGACCGTGATGAATTCGGCGCGGATATCAAGGAAGCGCTGATCGTCGAGCTCTATTCGCGCTAAGCACGCCGTCGGCGCGCCTGCCCGGCAGGCCGCCGTGCCTCCACGGCCCCCCTATTTCGCCGGTTCGCCGGCCGGTCCCTCAGCCTTATCGGTGTAACGAGCCGAGGGTATTGACCTCAAAGGCCTCATGCAAACGAATCTGCTCAAACCCAAAGCTATCCAGGTCGAGTCGCTCGGACTCAACCGCGCCAAGGTCACGCTCGAACCGTTCGAACGTGGCTACGGTCACACGCTTGGCAACGCCCTGCGCCGGGTGCTGCTGTCGTCGATGGTCGGCTATGCGCCGACCGAGGTGACGATCGCTGGCGTCCTGCACGAGTACTCCACCGTCGACGGCGTGCAGGAAGACGTGGTTCACATCATGCTGAACCTCAAGGGCGTCGTTTTCAAGCTGCACAACCGCGACGAAGTGACGCTGGTGTTGCGCAAGGAGGGAGAAGGTCCGGTGACTGCAGGCGACATCCAGACGCCGCACGACA
This sequence comes from uncultured beta proteobacterium, assembly GCA_963826695.1. Classification (GTDB taxonomy): domain Bacteria; phylum Pseudomonadota; class Gammaproteobacteria; order Burkholderiales; family Burkholderiaceae_C; genus CAWGXZ01. The sequence goes on along the minus strand of CAWGXZ010000001.1, from coordinate 122,328 downwards.
TCGAGATCATCAATCCTTCGCATGTCATCGCCAACCTGTCGCACGGTGGCAAGCTCGACATGCAGATCAAGGTCGAGAAGGGCCGCGGCTATGTGCCGGGCAACATCCGCCGCTACGGTGAGGAATCGAGCAAGTCGATCGGTCGCATCGTGCTCGACGCTTCGTTCTCGCCGGTCGCACGCGTCAGCTACACGGTCGACAGTGCCCGCGTCGAACAGCGCACCGACCTCGACAAGCTGGTGATGGAGATCAACACCAACGGCGCGATCTCGCCGGAAGAGGCGATCCGCGCTTCGGCGAAGATCCTGGTCGAGCAACTGGCGGTATTCGCGCAGCTCGAAGGCAGCGAGATCAGCGCCTTCACCGAGCCGCAGCAGCGCAATGCGCAGTTCGACCCGATCCTGTTGCGCCCGGTCGACGAGCTCGAGCTGACCGTCCGCTCGGCCAACTGCCTGAAGGCCGAGAACATCTACTACATCGGCGACCTGATCCAGCGCACCGAGACCGAGCTGCTCAAGACGCCGAACCTGGGCCGCAAGTCGCTCAACGAAATCAAGGAAGTGCTCGCTTCGCGTGGTCTCACGCTCGGCGGCCGGCTGGAGAACTGGCCGCCGCAGGGTCTCGACAAGCGCTGAGCAGCGACGAACCGGGGCCGCATTCGCGGCCCGGTGCACCCGGGGGTACCTGATACGGCCACCGGCGATCATTAGAAAGAAAGGAAAAGCACCATGCGCCACCGTCACGGACTCCGCAAACTCAACCGCACATCCGAGCACCGGCTCGCGATGCTGCGCAACATGTGCAACTCGCTGCTTCGCCACGAGGCGATCAAGACGACCGTTCCCAAGGCCAAGGAATTGCGCCGTGTTGTCGAGCCCCTGATCACGCTCGGCAAGGAACCGACGCTTGCCAACCGCCGGCTGGCATTCGACCGGACCCGCGACCGCGAGATCGTCAGCAAGCTGTTCAACGAACTCGGCCCGCGCTACCAGGCGCGCCCGGGCGGCTACACCCGAATCCTGAAGATGGGATTCCGCGCTGGCGACAACGCGCCGATGGCCTTCGTCGAACTCGTCGATCGCCCCGACGTTGCTGCCGCCGAGGGCGACGAGAGCGTCGACCAAGGCTGAAGCCAGGCGGCGCCTCGGTGCGCCGTGTGTCGTGAAGAGGAAGGGGCGGCTTGGGCCGCCCTTTTCTTTTGCGCGTCGCTTTTTACAGCGGTCCTGGCCGGCGACTCCGGCTGTGAAGCATGCCGGGTTCTCCGGGTTGGTCGGTGCCTGGACGGGGGCTTGGCGCACGATCCCGACGCCCGCGGCCAACCGAACGCACAATTCTCCTGCCATGACCAACCCGAGCCGATCCTCACCGCCTGCCTCGCCCGCGCCCCGCGCGACAGTGCGTTGGTTGATGGCCATTCTGCGCAGCCTGCTGCTCGGGTTGCTGGTCATCGGGCCGGGTCACGCGGCCGAGACCTTCCTGTCGCCGGAGGCGGCGTTTCGCAGCGACTATACGCGCACTCGACGGCCGCACGCTGGAACTGCGTTTCGGCATTGCCCCGGGCTACTACCTCTACGAGGAGCAGTTTCGCTTCGAGGCCCGCGGTGCGGCCTTGGGAACTGCCGTCGTGCCCCCCGGTGCGGCGGTGTACGACGAGACCTTCGGCAAGACCCTGCAGACGCACCGTGGCGAGCTGCGCATCGTCTTGCCGGTCGAGCGGGTCGACACCCCGGAGTCGTTCCGGCTGCTCGTGACGTACCAGGGCTGCGCCGAGAAGGGGCTCTGCTACCCGCCCATGCAGATGCGTGCCGATATCACCGCGGATGCGGCCAGTGGCGAGCTGCGCCGGGTGCGCGTGCTTCCCGGGCGGGACATGCCGCTGCCTCCAACGTCCGGCGCAGCCGACGAGACCGCCGGGGACGCGAGCGACAGTGGCATCGGCTCGGCGCTGCGCAGCGGCAATCTTCTGCTGGTGTTGGGCGCCTTCTTCGCAGCAGGCCTGCTGATGTCGTTGACGCCATGCGTTTTGCCCATGCTGCCGATACTCTCTTCGCTGATTGCGGGCGAGGGCCGGCGCGTGTCGCGGGTTCGTGGGCTGGCACTGGCCGCCAGCTATTCGTTCGGGGTGTCCGTCGTCTACACCGCCTTCGGTGTCGCTGCCGGCCTTCTCGGCGAGGGGCTGGCTGCACGGCTGCAGAACCCCTGGGTGCTCGGCGTCTTCGCGGCGTTGCTTGTCGCACTGGCGCTGTCGGCGCTCGATGTCTTTCAGCTCAAGCTCCCCTCACGCATTGCCGAGACACTCGCCCGTTCGGTGCAGCGCAATGCCGCCGGCCGCTTCGCCGGCGTCTTCCTGATGGGGGGCGTCTCTGCGCTGATCGTCAGCCCCTGCGTGGCGGCGCCCCTGGCGGGCGCACTGGTCTATCTCAGCCAGAGCCGCGACGTGGCGACAGGCGGCGCAGCGCTCTTCGCCATGGCATGGGGCATGAGCATTCCACTGCTCGTTCTGGGAGCGTCTGCGGGTGCGCTGCTGCCGAAGGCGGGGCCGTGGATGCAGGACGTCAAGCAGTTCTTCGCGTTCATGCTGCTCGGCCTGGCAATCTGGACGCTTCGCCCGGTGCTGCCTGCCGCGGCCACGCTGCTCCTGTGGGCCCTGCTGGCGCTCGTCGCCGCGATGCGGGTGGCGCGCGCCGCCTTTCATGCAGCCGGCGCTCGACGGCGAGCGCTGTATGGCGGCGCGGCGGCCTCGCTCGCTCTCGTCGCCGGCGTGCAGGTGTACGGATCGATCCACGGCGTGACCGATCCGCTGGACGCCTTTTCGCGACTTGCCGGCGTCAGCTCCGCCGAAAGCTCGCCCGTGCTGACGTTCACCCCGATTCGCAGCAGCGCCGAACTGGATGCGGCGATCGCTGCGGCTGGCAAGCCGGTCATGCTCGACTTCTATGCCGACTGGTGCGTCTCGTGCAAGGAGATGGAGGAGCGCACCTTCAATGCACGCTCGGTTCAGACGCGGCTGTCGAACGCCGTGCTGCTGAAAGCCGACGTCACGGCGAACAACGCGGCCGACCGCGAGCTGCTGCGCCGCTTCGGCCTGTTCGGTCCGCCGGGAACCTTGTTCTTCGATGCGAGTGGCCGGGAAGTCGCGACCGCTCGCGTCATCGGCTACCAGGATGCGAACCGCTTCGTCAGGACGCTCGAGGCGGTCGGCCTGTGACCTTGGGGATGCTGTGTTAAACTCTCGGCTTCAGTCGCGGGGTGGAGCAGTCTGGTAGCTCGTTGGGCTCATAACCCAAAGGTCGTAGGTTCAAATCCTGCCCCCGCAACCACCGAACCAGAAAAGCCCAGGTCTTCACGGACCTGGGCTTTTTGCTTTTCAGCACGGCCCGAAGGCATCCATCTGCCGCCGAGTTTCCAATGGCATGGTCTTGTGCACGATTCAGTGCCATCGGTGGAAAAGTAAGGAAGAAGCCGCGCTGCTCGTAGTCAATATCCTACGACTGGCGGCCAAAATACGTTGTGCACCTCCTGCACCCCGTTCGGCCGGTACCTCCAAGTGCGGGTGCCTGCTTTGCGCTCCAACTACTAACTTGAATATTTCATGAGCTTTCATTTCAGGCCCCTGATCGCCAGCCTGATGGCGGTGACCATTTGCTTGCAGCCCGTTCAGCCACTGATGGCCGCCAATCATCCGAATTCGCGGATGGCGAACGTCAACGTGATCGAACTCACTGCCAACGTCGACTGGGACTACGACGCGGTGGCGCCGACCCAGGCCGGCACGGGTGGCATTCCGATCACCAAGGACGTGTTGCGCAACCGGATCCTGCGCGAGACCGCGCGCAGCGTCTTCCTGATGACCGAAGGCCGTCATCGGGTGGGCACGGTCTATGTCTACAAGAACGGCCGCTTCGGCAAGGGCGTGGACATCCAGATCAGCAATTCCGGCGGGCGATCGAACGCGAGCCTTGCCAAGTGGCAGAACCCGGAGGGAACCACGACCAATTTCCTGGCGATGGACGGCAAGGCCGAAAACCTGCGGAACTACGCACGCGTCGTCGCGCACGAGCTGGGCCACTATGTCTATGGCTTCGCGGACGAATACCGCGAGAGTGGCAAGGCCCAGGATCCCAACGACCCAGGCGCTCCGGCAGGCAACGACTTCACCCGTGCAACGATCATGCAGGACCATGAGACGTTCACGCGGCTGTCGGTGGCAGAAGACTACGCTGCGGCAAGCGCGTCGACCAACAACACGGCACAGGCCCGGGTCTATTCGACCGACCGTGCCAACCTGCGCGGCGGCAGCCAGTGGGAGATGCTGGTCCGTGATCCCGCCACCGATCCGGAAGAGGCCAAGAAGGCTCACGAGGGCAACCGCACCTGGTTCGATGCCTTCAAGAACATCACGCCGCCGTCGAGGCTTGCCGACCTGACGCGCTACTTCGGCGTTTTCTGCGAACCGGGGGTGGTTTCTGCCGCGTGCGGAACGGGCGACACCAGCCGCGACCAGTCGGTGCCGGAAGCCGACCGCGTCTCGAATCGGGCCAGCTATGACGCGCGCTTGTTCGAGAAATCCGGCGGCGCGGGTGGGGCCGACGCAGCCGACGGCCAGCCGGGTGGCGCCTTCGAGAACTTCAAGGTGTTGTTCGTCGACTCGGCTGCGCCGGATAGTCTGGAGATGCGGGCTGCTGCGGCCGCGCGCCCTGGCATGAAGACCCGCCTCGGTGTCACGCCGCACGCTGTCAGCGGTTCGACCAACATCAGCAGGCAGGCCCTGATCATCGATCGCAGCCTGCCCGCGAAGGCGTTCGAGCAAGCCAAGCAGGCGGCCGAGGCACTGATCGAACTGGCAGCGCCCGGTTCGCGCTGGTCGATCGTGGTCTCTCCTGGGACCGGCACGGGTGCGCTGGTGCCGGCAAGCCCGATCGATACCGATCGCGCCAGGCTGGTTGCCGCCGTGCAGGCGCTGACCCGCACCGACGGCAGCTTCGACGCGGCTGCCGCCTTCGCACAGGCGCAGGCCGAGGTTGCCAAGGGCCGCAGTGACACCGACCCCGCCAGCATCTCGCTGGTCACGGCGCAGGGCACCACCGTGCCGCGGGCTCTGGGGACGAGCCTGCGTCAGGCGCGCACGGCGGTCAATTCGATCGGCCTTTTGCTGCCGGCCGGCAGCACCGCAAGCACGGTCGGCGGCGGCATCACGCTCGACACGCTGGCCAGCGCCAGCGGCGGACGGGCGAGCAATGCACGCAATGCCGAGCAGGCCGTCAAGGAAGCGCTGCGTGCCGAACGGAAGGCGTCGGGTGAGGTGTTCGGCCTGCTGACCACGACGGCCTATGAATCGCTGTCGACGGGTACACGGGCCGAGGAGTTCGCCGTCACGGTACACGACAAGGTGGTCTCGGCGCATTGGTACTTCGATCCCGCCGACAAGGCGAAGATCGGCTTCCAGCTGGTGACGCCGGCAGGTACCTTTTCGACGCTCTCACCCGCTTCCGATCTGGACGACGGATTCGCCCTGATCGAGGTCGACAACAGCCTCGGACAGCACAACGGCACCGCCCGTGCGGTCACCGTTGCCCGGGCCGACGTGCCCAATGCGGTCGGGCTGGACGTGCAGGCCGAGAGCGAAATCGAGATGCTCGTCGACCTGGAAGGCGGTACGCTGGCCGACACCCGTGCGCCGGTGATCCGGGTGCAGCTCACAGGCAAGTCGCCAATTGCCAAGGCCCGCGTGACGGCAACGGTCTACAACGCCGAAAGCGGCCTGCCGGTGCTCAGCGACCTGCTGCTTGCCGACGACGGACAAGGCGTCGATGCGCGGGCCAACGATGGCCGCTATGCGCTCAGCCTGAGCGGGCGTCTCGAAGCCGGCGAGTACACGATCGCCGTGCGCGCGGTGACGACGGCCGAATCGGTGTTCCAGCCGAACCAGATCTTCGCCAGGGGGGCGGAGGTGGCCCCGGTTCCGGTCGGCGCCGGTCTGACCCGGGTCGATGAGTTCGACACCACCCTTCAGGCCGGCGCGCCCGGCGTCAAGGCAGCGAGTGCCGGAGCGGGCACGGTCGGTGGCGACATCGGTGGCGGGGGCTGTACCAGCATCGACGGCCAGCGCGATGCGGGCCTGTTGCTGCTGCTAAGCGCAGCGCTGCTGGGGATGTGGCTGCGCCGCGGGCGCCGCGATGGCATGCGCGACTGAGCTCAGGCCGGTCCCCGCACTGGCATGGGTCGTGGCCGCGGCGGTGTTGCTGACACCGCCGGTGGCCCTTTTTGTCGCAGGTCCCATGGGCCTTGGCATGGGAAAGCGCAGCGGGCCGGGCCTGCTGGTGGCCCTACTCGTCGCGCCGCTGGTCGAAGAGTGGGTCATGCGGCCGCTCCTGCAGCGCGGCCTGGCCGAGTCGCTGTCGCGGCGAGGGCTGCCGGCGTGCACGGCGATGGCCGGCGCGGCCTCGGTGGCGACGGCCGTTTTCGCCCTGGTGCACCTGCCGGGCTGGAGCTGGGCAGGACTTCGCGATTGCCTCCCCTGGCTCGCACCCGGTGCCGCGTTGGCAGCAACCTGGTGCTGGCGTCAGCGAACGCTCGACTGCGTCGTGTTGCACGCGTTCTTCAACACCACCCTCTGGCTGGTCGAGCTCTGGTGACACCGGCGAGCGGGCCGCACGATTTGCGGCTCGGGCGAAGGGTTGCAATTGCCTCATCGGCTGCTCCCGCCGCCGGTGTGTGCCCGCCATGCTGCGTGGCAGGGAAGACGGGCACCGCCGTAGATGTAGCGGCCGTCTCGGGAAAGCTCAACACAGCTGCGTAGGCGCGCGGCTACTCAGCTGGACGATGTCCAACACTCGAGCCGGGGTTGTTCGTAATGCGACTGATTCGCATTCGAGTAACATTCCGGTCTCGGCAAGCCAACGGGCGTTTCGCGGAACGCGCCCAGCCAGCCGCTTTTTGTTGAATCCGGCCACCATTGCGGCCGTTCACCGGAGGCCATGTTGGCGCAACACCCCGTTCACTGCCTATCGGACCATGCGGTCCCCCTCGGCGCATTGATGCTGGCGGCTTGCTCGCTGGGTTGGGCGCAGACCGCAGGCGACAGCCGCAGCCTCGCGCCGGTCACCGTGCGCGAGAAGGCCGAGGCTCCGGAAGGCAAGGACGCGTTGCGCACGACGACGACGACCATCGGCAAGGGCAATCAGGCGATTCGCGACGTTCCGCAGTCGATCACCGTCGTCACCGAAAAGCTGATCCACGACCGCAACCTCGACACCGTCCGCGACGTGCTGCGCAATACCGGCGGCATCTCGTTTCTCGCCGCCGAAGGCGGCGAGGAGGACATCCGGCTGCGCGGCTTCTCACTCGCCGGCACCGGCGACATCTTCCTCGACGGCATGCGGGACCCGGCGTTCTACGACCGAGACACCTTCAACAACGATCGCATCGAGGTGCTGCGCGGGTCGGCGTCGATGCTGTTCGGCCGCGGCTCGACCGGGGGCGCGGTCAACCAGGTGAGCAAGGTGCCGCGTCCGATCACCGAGCACGAGGTCACGACCACCGTCGGCAGTCGCAACTACCGGCGCATCACCGGCGACTTCAACGTCGCCACCGGCGAAAGCGCCGGGCTGCGGCTGAATGCAATGGCCACCAAAGCCGACAACAACGGCGCCGGCAGCCGCATCGACAAGCGCGGCCTGGCCGGGGCCTACCACTTCGGGATCGGCACCCGCGACGAGTTCCGCGCCAGCTTCTACGTCCTCGAGAACGACAACGGAATCAACTACGGTCTCCCCTGGATCCGGCCGCTGAGCGCCTATACGAGCGCCGCGAACACGCTGATTTCGAGCCTCGGCCCCTCGGCTTACTACGGCATGGCGAGCGACTACAGCGCCGGGTCGGCGAAGTTCGCGAGCTTCAGCCACATCCACCGCTTCAACGTCGGCACCGAGCTGAAGACGCAGCTGCGCAAGGGCCGCTTCGACCGCGACCAGCGCGCCAGCACGATCCGGTTCGCGGCCGGGACCGATCTCGGCAACTTCGGGCCGGGAACGGTGTTCACCCGCGGCACCCAGCTCAAGATCCAGGACCTCGACACGCTGCATGTGCAAAGCGACCTGAGCAGTCGTTTCGAGGCGATCGGCGTCAGGCACGAGCTGCAGACCGGCGTCGACATCGCGCGCGAGGAAAAGACGGTCTACGCCGCGCGCAACGCGGCGCAGGGCGGCGTCGACCTCGTGAAGCCGCCGACCCTGGCAGGGACGCCGAACGACGGCGCGTGGATCGACGAGGGTTCCCGCGTGCTGCGAACGGCCAACCAGTTCGTCGCCAGGTCGTGGGGTGCCTACGTTCAGGACCTGGTGCAGGTCACGCCGCACTGGAAGCTGCTCGGCGGCCTGCGCTACGACAGCCTCGACGGCAACTACGACAACTTCGCGATTCCCGCGGCCGCGCCGGGGCCGGTCACCGCGACCCGCTTCCAGCAGAAGATTTCCGAAGTCAGCCAGCGTGCCGGCTTGCTGTACCAGCCGACGCCCCGGCACTCGTTCCATTTTTCGTACGGCACCTCGTTCAATACCTCGGGCGATGCGTACTCGTACAACGCGCAGAGCGCCAACACGCCGCCCGAGCAGAGCGAGAACCTCGAAGCCGGCGCCAAGATCGACTCGGCGAATGGCCGCTTCTCAACGCGATTCGCGGTCTTCCGCTCGGCGAAGAAGAACGAGCGCAACACCGATCCCGACACCGCGGCCACCCGCCTGCTGCTGTCGGGAAAGCGCCATGCGACCGGTGTGGAGGTCGATTTCGTCGGCCATCCGGCGCCGAAGTGGGAGGTCTACGGCTCGTACCAGTGGCTGCCGATCGCCCGCGTCGACGAAGCGGCTTCGACCGCAAGCACCGTCGGCAACCGCGTCGGCGACCGGCCCGGGCTGAGTCCCAGGCACAGCGGCACGGTTTGGACAACCTACCAGATGACGCCGAAGTGGCGTCTCGGCGGCGGCATCAACCTGCGCAGCGCCCAGTCGCCGGCCGACGTCACGGCGCCGCCATGGCAGGCGCCCGGCTTCGTCACTGCCGACCTGCTGGCGGAGTACCGGATCGATCCGCGCTTCGCCGTCAAGGCCAACCTGTTGAACCTCGGCGACAGGCTCTACGGCGAGTCGCTGTACCGGGGCCACTACGTTCCCGGCGCAGGCCGGACGCTGCAGGTCGCCCTGACGGCGCGGTTCTGACGCATCTCCGGGCCGAGCCGCCGCCATGCTCCACCTTCGCCGACTGCTCGAAGCGGACGAGATCCGCAGCGCGCGCGAGCTGCTGGCCCATGCGCCGTGGGAAGACGGTGCGGCGAGCGCCGGCGCACAGGCCGCCAAGGCGAAGAACAACCAGCAGCTGCCGCCCGAAAGCGACGCGGCACGCGAGTTGTCGGCGCTCGTGCTGCGGGCGGTGGAGCGCTCGCCGGCGTTCCTCGCTGCCGCGCTGCCGAAGAAGCTGTTCCCGCCGCGCTTCAACCGCTACGCCGCCGCGACGAATTCGTACGGCCGGCACGTCGACAACGCCGTGCGCTTCACAACCGGCGGCGCGCGCGTGCGCACCGATCTCTCGTGCACGCTGTTCCTGTCGGGTCCCGCCGATTACGACGGCGGCGAACTGGTGGTGCACACGGACGGCTCCAGCCAGCAGGCGAAGCTCGCCGCCGGCGACGCGGTGCTCTATCCCGGGACCTGCGTTCACGAGGTGCTGCCGGTGACGCGCGGCGAACGGCTGGGGGCGTTCTTCTGGATCGAAAGCATGGTCCGCAGCGACGAACAGCGCCGCCTGCTGCACGAGATGGACCTTGCCCTGACGGCACTGCGCGAAAACGCGGGCGAAAGTGCCGAAACCGTTGCGCTCACGGGCACGTACCACAACCTGATTCGCATGTGGGCCGATACATGAGCCGCGTTCCAGGCCTTCACGCGCTGCCTGCCGGCCTCGCCAGCCTGGCCGACCACGAGGCACATGCGCAATCGGTGCTCGACGACAACGCCTGGGCCTACGTCGCCGGTGCGGCTGCCGACGGCATCACGATGCGCGCCAACCGCGCGGCATGGGACGCACTCGTGCTCCAGCCGCGCGTGCTGCAGCCGCTCGCCGGCGGCCACACGCGCGTGCAGCTGCTCGGCCGCACGCTGGCGCATCCGCTGCTGGTCGCACCGGTCGCCTACCAGCGACTGGCGCATCCCGACGGCGAGATTGCAACCGCGCTGGCCGCGGCTGCGCAGGGTGCCGGGATGATCCTGAGCACGCAGGCGAGCACGCGGCTCGAGGCGGTGGCGAGCGCGGTGCGAGGCGATCTGCAGCGTGGCCCGCTCTGGTTCCAGCTCTACCTGCAGCCGGATCGCGGCGTCACGCGCGAGCTGGTGCGGCGTGCCGAAGACGCCGGCTTCGAAGCGCTGGTGCTCACCGTCGATGCCCCAGTGAACGGTGCGCGCGACGCCGAGCGGCGCGCCGGCTTCCGGCTGCCGCCGGGCATCGCGGCGGTCAACCTGCCGGCCGCCGCTGCCACGGGCGCACCGGTGGCTGGCTCGTTGTTCGATGGCTTGCTGGCAAGCGCGCCCACCTGGGCGGACGTCGAATGGCTGCGCTCGATCACCCGGCTGCCGCTCGTCCTGAAAGGTGTGCTCCATCCCGACGACGCGCGACAGGCGGTGGCGCTCGGCGCCGAGGCGGTGGTCGTCTCCAACCACGGCGGCCGAACGCTCGACACCGTGGCGAGTACCGCGGACGCGCTGCCGCGCATTGCCGATGCGATCGGCAGCGACCTGCCGCTGCTCGTCGACGGCGCAATCCGCCGCGGCACCGACGTTCTGAAGGCGCTGGCGCTGGGCGCGCGTGCCGTCCTCATCGGCCGGCCTGTCGTCTGGGGGCTTGCGAACGCCGGCGCGGTCGGCGTCGCCCACGTGCTGCGGCTGCTGCGCGACGAACTCGAGATTGCAATGGCGCTCTGCGGCATTGCGACACTCGACCGGATCCCGCCGGGGCTGGTGCTCGGAAGCGGCTGCGCAAGCTGCGGGCGGTCGACCCAGGGCATCGGGCGCGTCACCACGGCCGGCACGAATTGAAGCCCGCCATCGAGACACCGACCCTGGGCGGTCGGACACACGAACGGAGCGCGATCCGGCCGATGCCCGGCACTCCACGCGATCTTCCGCGCGCCAGCCGGAACCTTGCCGTTGTCGCCGGTGTGATCGCGTTCCACGTCGCGGCGCTCTGGGCGCTGCAGGGCGGGCTGGTGCGCCGGCCGGCCGAGCTCGTGGTTCCCGTGGTGCCGGTCGCCATGATGAGCGAGTGGCTTCCACCAGCGCCGCGGGCCGCGCCGGCCCCGCCGCAGCCGAGACCCCCGCCGGTCGAGCCTGCGGCGGTGCGAAAGGTCGATCGGGCGCCTCCACCGCGGCCAGCAGCAGACACCGATTCCGCGCCGGCACCGCCGGCAGCGCCCCGCAGCGTCGAGCCGCAACTGCCTGCGCCCGCGATCACCGCCCCGGCTGCGGCGGTTGCCGAGGCGGCTGCGCCTGCCGCGGTGGTCGCCGCAGCGCCGGTGGCACCCGCGAGTCCGCCCGTTGCACCTGCGCCTGCGCCGAGGCTCGAACTGCCTTCGAGCGATGCCGACTACCTGCAGAACCCCAAGCCCGTCTACCCGCCCCTCAGCAAGCGGCTCGGCGAGCAGGGCACGGTGGTGCTGCGGGTGCTGATCGGCGCCGACGGCGCGGCACAGCGTGCCGAAGTCCGGCAATCGAGCGGCTTCGACCGCCTCGACCAGACGGCGCTGTCGACCGTCCTGAAGTGGCGCTATGTGCCCGGCCGGCGCGGCGGTGCCGCCGAGACGATGTGGTTCAACGTTCCCATCCACTTTGTTCTGGAGTAGTCAAGCATGGATTCGCAGTCAGGCCTTCTCAATCTGTGGAGCGCGGGTGATGGCGTCACCCGCGGCACCGCACTCCTGCTGCTCGCGATGTCGCTGGCGTCGTGGGCGGTGATCGTCGTCAAGGCGCTCGACCTGCGGCGCACCGCGGCGCACGCCCGCCGCGCCGAGGGCTTCTGGCACGCCGCCGACTTCACCGAGGCGCTCGGCCGGCTCGGTGCGGCCAGCCCCTTCGGCGCGCTGGCGCTCGAAGGTCGCGACGCCACGGCGCACCGCGAGGCCCAGCCGCAGCTGCACGACACGCTCGACCTGAGCGACTGGCTGACGCGGTCGCTGCGCAATTCGATCGACGAATCGACGGCGCGGCTGCAGGCTGGCCTGGCGGTCCTGGCGTCGGTCGGCTCGACGGCGCCGTTCGTCGGCTTGTTCGGCACGGTGTGGGGCATCTATCACGCGCTGCTCGCCATCGGCTCGGCCGGCGCGGCGACGATCGACAAGGTCGCCGGCCCGATCGGCGAGGCGCTGATCATGACCGCGCTCGGCCTCGTGGTCGCGGTCCCGGCGGTGCTCGGCTACAACGCGCTGGTCCGCGGCAACAAGGCAGTCGTCGGCAAGCTGAATCGTTTCGCCCACGACCTGCACGCCTATTTCCTGACCGGCGCGCGCGTCGCGGCGGGTGGCTCGAAGACGATGCCGGCCCGGCAGGGGGGCTGAGGTGGCCTTCGGCATCCAGGACGACGCCGACGACGTCATGAACGAGATCAACATGACGCCGCTGGTCGACGTCATGCTGGTGTTGCTGATCGTCTTCATGATCACCGTGCCGGTGCTGAAGCACACGGTCGACATCGAGCTGCCGCGCGCCGCCAGCCGGCCCGAGGCCGACCGGCCGCCGACGGTTCGGCTTTCGGTCGACGCCGGCGGACGCTACTTCTGGAACGAGGCGGCGATCGGCGATGGCGATCTGCCGTCGGCGCTGCACGCCGAAGCCGCGAAGGAGCCGCAGCCCGAGCTGCACATTCGCGGCGACCGCAACGTCCGCTACGAGCGCGTCGCCCAGGCGATGGCCGCCGCGCAACAGGCCGGGCTGCGCAAGATCGGCTTCGTCACCGATCCGGCGGTGCCATGAACCGCGCCTCGGCCGAGTCCGAGCCTTCCCGGCATGACGGGGCGTCGGCGCCGTCGCATGCGGCCGCACCGGCCGAGCCGCGCAGCGAGCGCATCGCCGCTGGCTGCCTCTTCAGCGGCGATCTGCTGCGCGGCAACGGCAGCGTCGACATCTGTCACAACGGTGCCATCTATCGCCTGCAGCAAACCCGCGCAGGCAAGCTGATCCTGACCAAGTAGCCAGCGAGCGCAGCGGGCTCGCTGCCGAGTCCGCGCACCGCTTCGCCAGCGGCTGCCGGTTCAGGACAACGGCGCAGGATGACGACGCAAGGCTGTCACCTTCGCACCCGCCCGGTACCTTCAACGCATCAGGACGAAGCACGCACAGCAGCTGCGACAGAGGTTCCGGTAGGCGTCGACGGCGACCAGGACCTGGTCGTTCCGATGCGCATCGCCCTCCCAGGTGGGATCGGGCACCAGGCGCTGGGCGGACGGGGAATCGGTGCAGCAGGCAATGCACAGCTCGCCGTCGTCGAGTTCCTTGCCGCAGCAGTCGCATGTCGTCATTTTTTCCCTTTCGGGTCGATCCCGCGCCGTCGGCGCCCGGCGTCGGGGCGGGAAGCCCGCCCCGGGCAACGCCGGCACCCGGTGCGCATCGTACCGAACCGCTGTCAGGCAGAGTGGACCGGCCACCGATCGTTCCACGCGCCGGGCGGCGACGCGTGCTGCGGCGCCGAGCGCTGACCGGCATACCCGGGGACCGTCCCCTGCGGGTGGAATCATGCCGCCGAGTTCTCCCCCTCAACTGTGGGCAACCATGTGAACAGGAGCTCGGGTTTGATCGCAAGTGTTTGATTGGAAAGGAGAAATTCGTGCTGCCTCGCAAATAGGCAGCGCGCGGCAAACGCCTTGCAAGCGCCGCGGATCGGCGCAGCCCGCCGCACTCAGCTGCCGAGCAGGCGGTCGGTGCGCCGCTTGGCAAAGCGTTTCAGGACGATGCGCTGCAGCCCGCTGGCCGCTGCCAGGAGCTGGGCGCCCTCGTCGGCGCAGCGGGTCTGGCGCGCGGTGCGCTCTGCCGGGTCCAGGGTCTTCTGTTCGCCGCGTGCGGCGTCGAGCAGGGCCCGGGAATGGTCGTCGTCGACCTCACCGTGCAGGTAGTTGTCGCCGATGAACGCGGCTGCCGATTCGACCCGGCTCTGCAGCAGCGGCAATACCGCCGCATCACCCGCCTTTGCCCGTGCTGCGAGCAGCTCGGCATGCGACTCGAGCGCCGCGACGCACTGCGCGGCATGCCGCTCGCGCGGCGTTGCAGGGGATGCCGGCGCCGAGCCGAGCTCCGCCGCAGCGGCCGCCCCGGTCAGCAGCACAGCCAGCAGCACGCTGCGCAAGCCGTGGGTCCCTGCAGCGTCGACGGCGGCCCTCCAGCCGCGCCTCACTTGCGGAACTCCGGCTTGCGCTTTTCGAGGAAGGCACGCACCCCTTCCTTCGACTCGTCGGTGTCGTAGTAGAGGCTCAGCGCCTGCATGCCCAGGCTGCCGATGCCGCGGATGTGCTCGGTCGAGGCGTTGAAAGAGCGCTTGGCAATGGCCAGCGCAGTGGGGCTCTTCTCGGCGATCTCGCGGCCCCACTGCGTCACCTCGTCGTCGAGCTTTTCGTGGGCCACGACGGTGTTGCACAGGCCCATCGCCAGCGCCTCCTGCGCGCTGTAGCGCCGGCAGAGAAACCAGAATCTCGCGCGCCTTCTTTTCGCCGACCACATGCGCCAGGTAGGCCGTGCCCCAGCCCGGATCGACCGAGCCGACCTTCGGCCCGACCTGGCCGAAGACGGCGCGCTCGGACGCGATGGTCAGGTCGCAGAGCGTTGCCAGCACGTTGCCACCGCCGATCGCATAGCCCTGAACCCGGGCGATCACCGGCTTCGGCACGTCGCGGATGGCACTGTGCAGCTCCTCGAGCGGTATGCCGATCGTGCCGCGGCCGTCGTACTGTCCGGCGTGCGCCGACTGGTCGCCACCGGTGCAGAAGGCGCGGTCGCCGGTCCCGGTGAGCACGATCGCGGCAATGCGCTTGTCCCAGCCGGCGCGGCTGAAGGCGTGCAGCAGCTCCTCGACGGTGCGGCCGCGGAAGGCGTTCATCACCGCCGGCCGGTCGATGGCGATCGTGGCGATCGCGTCGTGCTCGCTGTAGACGATGTCGGTGTAGTCCATGGGGTTCCTTGTGTTCGAAGCCGCCGCCGGGGTGGCGTCGCAGCGTCCGCATGCCGGCGGCGTCAATAATCATTGCAGACCGCGAGCCAGCCCGCGTGTCGGGGCAGTCGGCATGGGCCGGCCCCCGGCACCCGCGCTGCGCCGCTCCGACCATGAAGCCCGATTCCCGACCCGCTGCCGGGGTGCGCACCAACCGCAGCACCCTGCCGATCACGCTGCTGGTGCAGATTGCCGCCTCGGCGGCACTGCTGGGGCCCACTGTCGCCGCGCCGCGGTTGCTGGCCCATCTCGGGCTCACGCCGGTGGCGGTGGGCCTCTATGTCGCCATCGTCTACTTCGGCGCGACGCTTTCGAGCCAGTGGAGTGCCGCGCTGATCAAGCGCTGGGGACCGATCCGCACCAGCCAGCTCGCGCTGCTGCTCTGCACCGCGGGCCTCCTTCTCGTCAGCCTGCCGAGCATTCCGGCGGCGGTCGCCGGCGCCCTGCTGATCGGCGCCGGCTACGGCCCGATCACGCCGGCGAGCTCGGAAATGCTCGCCCGTACCACGCCGCCACACCAATACGCACTGATCTTCTCGATCAAGCAGACCGGCGTGCCCGCCGGCGGCGCAGTGGCCGGCCTGCTGGTGCCGAGCGTGCTGAACTTCGCCGGGCACCAGGCGGCGCTCGGGGCGGTCGCGCTGCTCTGCCTGGGAGGCACGGCGCTCGGCCAGGTGTTGCGTCGCGACCTCGACCGGCTGCGCGACGCCGCCAGCCCGCTGCCGATGCTGAGTTCGATGACCGGGCCGATCCGCTTCGTGCTCGCGCATCCGGTGCTGCGCCGGCTGGCGATCTCGTCGCTGGTCTTCTCGACGGTGCAGGTCTGCCTGACGGCCTACCTGGTCAGCTTCCTCAATGCCGATCTGGGCTGGACGCTGGTGGCCGCCGGCGCCGCGGTCTCCGCCGCGCAGTTCGGCGGCGTCGGGGGTCGGGTGCTGTGGGGCGTTGTCGCCGACCGGCGCGGCGACCCGCGTGGCACGTTGCTGGCGCTCGGCGTTGCCATGGCGCTGGCCAGCGTGACGATGAGCCTGCTGTCGCCGGCGACACCGGCGCTGTGGATCTTCATCCTGGCCGGCATCTACGGCGCCACGGCGGTCGGCTGGAACGGCGTCTACCTCGGCACGGTGGCGCGGGTGGTTCCGGTCCATCAAGCGGCCATGGCAACGGCCGGCTCGCTGTTCTTCACCTACCTTGGCGTCGTCATCGGCCCGCCGGTCTTCGGCCTCGTGGGCGAACTCGCCGGCAGCTTCGGTGTGGCCTACGCGGCGCTGGCGCTGCCGCTGGCCTGGACGATCTGGCTGCTGGCGCGCGCCGACTGGGGCAGCCCCACGGCGGACCGGTAGTCCGCCCGCTTGCTCAACTCACCGGCGGCGCCGTGTCGAGGAAACTCTGCCGGGCATTGAGCTTCTCGGCGAGCCGTTCGAGGTTGGGATGCTTCTCGCGCCAGTCGATCTGCGGGAAACGGAAGTCGAGGTAGCCCAGTGCGCAGCCGCAGGCAATGTCGGCCAGCGTCAGCTGGGTGCCCATGAAGTAGGGCCGCTCGCCGAGCGCCCGCCCGAGGCCGCGCAGCGACGACGTGACGCGGGACATCTGCCGGTCGACCCAGGCGGTGCTGCGCTGCTCGTCGCTGCGGCCGTCCCAGGTCTTTTCGAGGCGGGCGAGTATCGACGCGTCGAGCAGGCCGTCGGCCAGGGCTTCGAGGGTGCGCACCAGCGCGCGCTCCCGGGAGTTCGCCGGAATCAGCTTGCCGACCGGCGACAGCGTGTCGACGTACTCGACGATGACGCGCGAGTCGTAGACCGCCTCGCCGCCTTCCATCACCAGGCAGGGCACCTTGCCGAGCGGGTTGGACGCCAGGATGCGGTCGCTTTTCCAGACGTTTTCCAGCTCGAGCTGGAAGTCGAGGCGCTTTTCGGCCAGCACGATGCGCACCTTGCGGACATACGGGCTGGTCAGTGAGCCGATGAGTTTCATGAATGAGCCAGGATGCAGTTGGGCAGCATTTTATGCGTCGGCGCGCGACCGTTGCGCAGCAAGCTGCCGCCCGTGCAGAGCCCGGCGACGTGGCTTTCCGACGCCGGGGCACAGGCGCCGCGACGCCATCGCTTGACGGGCGGCGCGGCTGCCCTCAAGCTCGACGCCATGAAGATACTCATCCCGCTCGACGGCTCGGCGCTCGCGCTCGAGGCGGTTCGCATGCTGGTTCGGCTGACGCGCGACGGCCTTCGTGCCGATGCGGTGCTCGCCAACGTGCAGGCACCGAACACGCTTTACGAGGTCGTCGTGGCGCACGACTCGGAGGCGCTGGAACAGGTCCGCACCTCGGCTGGCGCCCATGCACTGCAGGCAGGCGCCGAGCAGTTGCGCGCGGCAGGAATCGAGTTCGAATGCGAGATCACCAGCGGTGACGCGGTGCACGGCCTGGTCGACGTCATCGAGCGCTTCGGCTGCGACGCCGTGGTGATCGCGTCGAGCGGCGCGGGTGCGCTGAGCGCCGCATTGGTCGGTTCGGTCCCCCGGGCGCTGCTGCAGGCCTCGCCGGTGCCGGTGATGATCGTCCGCGCGGCCGAGGCTCCGGAGCCGGCCGAGCCCGTCGACGCGAACGCTGCAGAGGAGGCCTGATGCAGCCGCCTGCCCGCTATCTGATCGTGATCGAAGCCGGCGGCGAAACCGTCGCGCGGATGTTCGACGCCGACCGCCGCCAGGTCGAGGAATTCGACGCCAGTTCGTCCGAGGTCGCGGTCATGACGCACGGCCTGACGCCCGAGCACAGCGCCGACACGCCCGAGTGGCGCGCGGCGCTCACCGGCCACAGCCCCCGCGAGCGACAGCAGGCCGAGGTCTACACGCTCGACGTCTGAAGGTGTGAATAAACCTGCTGAGCGGGCCGATCTCGCATCTCCGGTGCTCGCCGGACGCCATGTCCGGCTGCGCTCCTCAATGCGACCTCGAACCGCTCGCCACGGTTTCTTTCACACCTTCTGAACGCACTGGCTTCCTGCGCACGCGTCCTCAGCGGGTCTTGGCCGCCACCTTCTTCGCCGGTGGCTTGGCGGCGCGTGGTTCGAACTCGAACATCACCTTGCCTTCCTTCTTGTCGAAGGCAAGGAACGCCTTGAACTTGCGCCGCGTCTTGTTGGAGACGAAGTTTTCCAGCAGCCCGGTCTTGCCGCCGTGCAGCAGCTTGGCCATTTCCTCGCGCGACACCGGCTGCTGCAGGATGATCTTGCCGCTCTTGAAGTCGCAGGTGACATTCGGGCCGGTGGCCCGCTCGCAGGCGTAGTTGCTGCCGTGCTCGTACACCGGCGCCTGGCACTTGGGGCAGGGGCCGAGCGGTGTCTGCTCGGAAAAGTCGACCGCTTCGGCGGCTTCGGCAGCCCGTGCTTCCTCGCCGAAGTCGAATTCCAGCTTCCAGTTGGCGAGTTCCGCGTCGTGCACCAGCTTGATCTCGGCGGTGAACGGCCAACCCGCCTTCGAGCGGAAACCTTCGAGCGGACCGATCTTCTTCTTCGCCAGCAGCTCCTCGGCCTCGTGCAGCTCGAAGCTGCGCGCGCCGGGAATCTTGCTCATCGAGAATCCGCAGCCGGCCGTCTCGCTGGCGACGCTGCTGGCACCCGCCGTTGCCGTCGGGTCGCCGATGCAGCTGAAGCGGCGGTAGTTCTCGCGAATCACGCCGCCGCAGTTCGGGCACGGCGTCTTCAGCGTCGCATAGTCACCGGGAATGGTGTCGCGGTCGTACTCCTTGGCCTTGGCGACCACGCGCTGCGTCATCTGCGCGATCTCGGCCATGAAGGCGGCGCGGCTGAGCTGGCCCTTTTCCATCTGCGACAACTGGTACTCCCAGTTGCCGGTCAGCTCGGGCCGGGTCAGCTCCTCGACCTGCAGCCCGCGCAGCAAGGTCATCAGCTGGAAGGCCTTGGCCGTCGGCACCAGTTCACGGCCTTCGCGCAGCATGTATTTCTCGTAGATCAGCCCTTCGATCGTCTGCGCCCGCGTCGCCGGCGTGCCGAGGCCCTTTTCGGCCATGGCGGCGCGCAGCTCGTCGTCGTCGATCAGCTTGCCGGCGCCTTCCATCGCCGAGAGCAGCGTGGCTTCGGTGTAGCGCGGCGGCGGCTTGGTCTTCAGCGCGGCAACGCTCGCCTGCTCGGTGCGCACCAACTCGCCCGGCGCGACGGCGACCAGGTTGGCGTCGTCCTCCTGCACTTCGCGGCCGTAGACCGCCAGCCAGCCCGGCTTGACCATCACCTTGCCGTTGGTCTGGAAGCGGTGCTCCTGGCGGGTGGTGCCGCGCTCGACCGTCACGGTCGAGATGCGCGTCGTCACCATGAACTCGGCCGGCGGATAGAACACCGCCAGGAAGCGCTTGACCACCATGTCGTAGAGCTTGGCCTCGATTTCCGACAGGCTCTTCGGCGCCTGCATCGTCGGGATGATCGCGAAGTGGTCCGAGACCTTGGCGTTGTCGAAGATGCGCTTGTTCGGCTTGACGTAGCCGGCGTCGAGCGCCTTGCGCGCATGGGGCGCCAGCGCGCGCAGCGGGCCGGGCATGTCCTCGCTGGCGATCATCTCCATCGTGCTTTTCACGACCGCCACATAGTCCTCGGGCAGCGCCCGGCTGTCGGTTCGCGGATAGGTCAGCACCTTGTGCTTCTCGTACAGCGCCTGCGCCAGGCCGAGCGTCGTCTTGGCCGAGAAGCCGAAGCGCGAATTGGCCTCGCGCTGCAGCGTCGTCAGGTCGTAGAGGCCGGGCGAGCTCTGCGTGCTCGGCTTGGCTTCTTCGGTGACGACGGCCGGCTGGCCGCGCACCGCCTGGGCGATGGCTTCGGCGTCGGCGGCGTTCCACAGGCGGTCGGCGCGCAGCTCGGGGTCGTCGGGGTTCTTCTTCCACTTCGGATCGAACCACTTGCCGTCGTACTCGCCCGCCTGTGCGGCGAAGCTCGCCCTGATTTCCCAGTAGTCGCGCGAAACGTGCTTGCGGATCTTTTCCTCGCGTTCGACGACGACCGAGAGCGTTGGTGTCTGCACCCGCCCGACGGTGGTCAGGAAGAAGCCGCCGTCGCGCGAGTTGAACGCCGTCATTGCCCGCGTGCCGTTGATGCCGACCAGCCAGTCGGCCTCGCTTCGGCTGCGTGCCGCATCCGACAGGCCGCGCAGCTCCTCGTCGCTGCGCAGTTCGCCGAAGCCGTCGCGGATCGCCTGGGGCGTCATGCTCTGCAGCCAGAGGCGCCGGATCGGCTTGTCGATCGGCTTCTTGTCGCTGCCGGCGTACTGCACGATCAGGCGGAAGATCAGTTCGCCCTCGCGGCCGGCGTCGCAGGCATTGATCAGCCCGGTGACGTCCTTGCGCTTGACCAGCTTGACGACCGCGTTCAGCCGCGACTTGGCCTTGTCGATCGGCGCCAGGTCGAAATGCGGCGGGATCACCGGCAGGTGGGCGAAGCTCCACTTGCCGCGCTTGACGTCGTATTCCTCCGGCGCCTTGATCTCGACCAGGTGGCCGACGGCGCTGGTCACGATGTAGTGGTCGCCTTCGAAGTAGTCGTCGTGCTTGTCGAACTTGCCCGCGGTCGGCGTCAGTGCGCGGACGATGTCCTGCGCCACGCTCGGTTTTTCCGCGATAACCAGTGTCTTGCTCATGTTGCCTTCTGCAGCATCTGCTGCGGTCTCGCGCCTGCCCCCTTCGCGGCAGGCGGTCCCTACAATCCGCCCCTCTCGCGCGCACGTACACGCGCACGCCCACCAATTCAATGTACCCAACAAACTGATGACGCCCGCAGCGAGCGATTCCGCTGCCACCTTGCCCGCCGCTGCACGGCGGCCTCGGCGCCTCCAGGTGCGGCGCAGCAGCATCCACGGCAGGGGCGTCTTCGCCACCGTCGCGATCGCCAAGGGCGAACGGATCATCGAATACAAGGGCGAGGTCATCGACTGGCCCGAGGCGCTGCGCCGCCATCCGCACGATCCGAGTCAGCCCGACCACACCTTCTATTTCCACGTCGGCGAAGACCACGTGATCGACGGTAACGTCGGCGGCAACTCCTCGCGCTGGATCAATCACGCCTGCGAGCCGAACTGCGAGGCCGAGGAGGTCGACGGCCGCATCTTCATCAAGGCGCTGCGCCGCATCAAACCGGGCAGCGAGCTGTTCTTCGACTATGCGCTGGTGATCGACGAACGCTACACGCCCAAGCTGAAGAAGCAGTTCGAATGCCGCTGCGGCGCGCCGGGCTGCCGCGGCACCATGCTCGCGCCGCGAGGCCGGGGCAAGCGGCGGTGATCGCACGGGGAGCTGGGGTGAGCGAAGCCGGACTTTCCTGGGGCGTGCAGGCGCTGTGGCAGACGCTGTCGCCGCTGCTGCCGGGCCTCGGCGTGGAGGTGGTTCCGAGCATTGCGTCGACCAACGGCGCGCTGCTCGAGCGCACCCGGACCTTGCCGCGCGAGAACGAACGCAATGCCTTTGCCGGCAGCCAGCCGCCGGCGCCGTTCGGCCGCCGTGCCATCGATGCACAACCCTATTTGCTGATCGCCGAACACCAGACCGCGGGCCGCGGCCGGCGCGGCCGCAGCTGGCGGTCGGCGCCGGTGGCGTCGCTGACCTTCACGCTGGCCTTGCCACTGGCCACCGACGCCTGGTCGGGCCTGTCGCTGGCGGTCGGCGTTGCCCTTGCGGAGGCGCTCGACCCCTCGGTCGAGCACACCGGCAGCGGCCCGCGGATCGGGCTGAAGTGGCCGAACGACCTCTGGTGCGTCGACGTCGACGCGCCGAACGGCGTCGGGCGCAAGCTGGGCGGCATCCTGGTCGAGACGCTCGCGTCGCCGGCCGGGCGCCGCGCGGTCATCGGCATCGGCATCAACATCCTGCCGCTCGCCGGCCACGAGGCGCATGAACTCAGCAGCGGTTACGCCGCGCTGCAGGAGATCTGGCCGCAGGCCGATGCGCCGCAGGCGCTGGCGCGGATCGCGCGGCCGCTGGTCGAAGCGGTGCAGCTTTTCGAGCAGCAGGGGCTGGCCCCTTTCGTGAAGCGTTTTGCCGCCCGCGACCTCCTCGCGGGACGGACCGTCGGCGTCACCGGGGGCGAAGCGGTGACGGGAGTCGCCCGGGGCATCGCTTGCGACGGCGCCTTGCGGATCGACACCGCGACCGGGCCGGCGCAGATCAGCAGCGGTGAGGTCAGCGTGCGGCTGCAGCAGCGCGTCGCTGCGGAGAATTTGCCATGATGTTGCGCTGGGTGGTCGTTTCGCTGCTGGTTGCCAATCTGCTGTTCTGGGCCTGGAGCGGTGGCCGCCTCGATGCCCTGGTCGGCATGCCGGCACAGGGCGACCGTGAACCCGAGCGCATCGCGCAGCAGATCGAGCCGCAGGCGATTCGGCTGCTGTCCGACGCGGAAGTGGCTCCAGCGGGCAGGGCTGCGAGCCGTCCCGCCTCGGCGGTGCCCGCTTCGGCAGCTGCCAGCCGGCCGGCCGCTGCATCGGCGCCCGTGGTGCGCGCTTCGGCTCCGCTGCCCGTTGCCGCTTCGGCCGCGTCGCGGTCGCCAGCAACCGCGGCAAGTGCCGCTGGTGTATCTCTCCCCGCATCCGCATCCGCATCCGCAGCGGCCAGCGCGCCCGCAGCACTGCGGGCGGCTTCGGCCGCCGCAGCGCGTGCAGCTTCGGCCGCGGCAAGCACAGCTGCCGTTGCACGCCCCGCCGCGGCACCGGCCAGTGCGCCGGCTGCGCCGCGGGCGCCATCGGCGCTGCCGCCCGAGCCGGCTGCGTCGGCCGGCGCGTCCGCGGGGGTCGCCTGCCTCGAGGCCGGGCCCTTCGGCCCGGGCGAGCTGGCGTCGGTCCGCACGACGCTCGCCGGCACCGTACCGGCAGGTCGCTGGAGCGAGCGCCGCCAGGAAACGCCCGGCCTGTGGATGATCTACATGGGCCCCTACGCCGACCCGGAGATGCTGCAGAAGAAGAAGGACGAGGTGGCCGGCATTCGCGTCGCCTTCAACCCGGTCGACGACCTGCCCGGCTTCGAATCCGGGCTGTCGCTCGGGCGCTTCGACAGCCGGCCTGCCGCCGATGCCGCCCTGGCGCGCAGCGTCAGCCAGGGTATCCGCACCGCGCGGGTGGTGATGGTCCGCGCTCCGGTGGTTGTGCACCACCTGCGGGTCGGCGCGGTCGAACCACCCGTCGCTGCCCGGCTGGCATCGCTCAGGCTGGGGACCGCGGCACGCAGCTTCCGCAGCTGCTGAGCTTCACCGGCGCGATACGCGCCGCGAACGCTGCAGGGCGACGACTCCCAGCAGCAATCCGGCAAGCCATCCGGCCCCGAGTGCCCCGCCGCCACCGTCCGATCCGGAACTGATTTGCGGTGTCGCGCCGGGTGCGTAGACCTCGATCGTCCGTGTGCTGCTCGACGTTGCACCCGCGCTGTCGGTCACTTGCTGGGCCACGACGAAGCGGCCCGGCGCGGCCGGTGTGAGGCTCAGCGTTGCTGCCCCGGCAGCGCCGTTGGCGACGATGCCGCCACTGTCGACCACCTGCAGGCTGGTGCGCTGCACCGAACGGCCCGCTGCAGCGGTCGACGCAACCGCGCTCAACGTCAACGGCTGTCCCGCGATCGGGAAGGTCGGGTTGACCGCGAGCGCCGCCTGCGGCAGCAGCGCAGCGCGCAGCGCCGCGCCGGCGTCGAGCATGCCGGCGCCGCAAGTGGCCATGGTGCAGTAGCACTGCAGCTGGTCGACCGGCCGCCCGCTGCTGTCGAACTGCGGCGCGCGGCACGCACCGATCGGTGCCGGATCGCCGCTGGCTTCGGCGCCGCTGGTCGGGAACGGCCGCGCCGTCTGCTGCATCCGCCGGGCAATCTCGTCGGGCAGAAGTCCCGGCTGCGCCGACAGCATCAGCCCGGCCGTGCCCGCGACCAGCGGGGCCGCGTAGCTGGTGCCGACCGTGATGTTGCTGCTGTCGGTATAGACCGAGCTGCCGGCAATGGCTGCGGTGCGACCGGCATTGGTGGTGGTGAGAATCGGATAGCGGCAGGGCGCACTGGGCTCGATGTCAACGCAGTTGCCACCCGGCGCGCTCAGCGCGATCTCCGGGCCCAGGTCGGAGAAGCCGACCTTGGTCCCGGCGTGTCGCAGCGCGCCGACGGCGATCACGCCCGGGCAGTTGGCCGGCGTGCTGACCGCATGGCCGGCGGAGTTGCCGGCGGACGAAACGATCACCGCGCCGATGGCGCGAATCTCGTCGATCGCCGAACGGTACGCCGCGGAGCAGGTGCCGGCGCTGCCGAGGCTCAGGTTGAGCACCTTGGCCGGATTCGGGTTGGCGGGAATGCCGGGCACCGGCAGGCCCGCCGCCCAGCGCATCCCGGCGATGATGTCGGAGTCGAAGCCGCCGCATTTGCCGAGCACGCGCACCGGCAGCAGCCGCACCCCGCGGCCGACGCTCGCCATGCCGATGCCGTTGTCGGTGGCCGCGGCAATCAGCCCCGCCATGTGCGTGCCGTGCCATGAGCTGTCGCTCGCGCCGCAGCCGCGGAACGAGCTGCCGCTCTGCAGGTTCTCGGAGTTGCTGACGAAGTCGCCCGGGTCGGTCGCGTCGCCGTCGCGGCCATCGCCGTCGTTGGCGGTGGCGATGTCGCTGATCATGTCGTAGCCCGGCAGCAGGCCGGGCAGGTCGGCATGGTCGTAGCGCGCACCGGTATCGAGGACCGCCACGACGACCTGGCTGCTGCCGCGGGTCACGTCCCAGGCCGGCTCGACATCGATCGACGAGCGCATCGTGGCGTCGGGCGCGCGCAGGTACCACTGGCCGACGTTCGGGCCGGGCGGCTGCAAAACGCGCAGATAGCGCGGATCGTTCGGCGCCGCATGCAGGCGCTTGCGCTCGTCGGGCACGGCGAACTCGACGTCGGCCTGCGTGCGCAGCTTCGCCGCCAGCGCGGCGGAGCCCATGCCGTCGGCCTGCAGCACCTGCATCCGCTCGGCGAAGCCGCCGCCGCTGCGCAGCGACATGCCGAGCCGCTGGCCGAGAGCCGCCGCACGCGAGCCGTGCTGCGCCGCGGCCGACTGCACCTGCTGGCGCAACAACGGTGAATCGGCCTTGAACTGCACGATGACACGCGCGCTGGGCGGCGGTGCAGCGGCGGCCGGGGCCGCCGGCTGGGCGAAACCGGCCGGGGCCGTCAGCAGCGAAAGCCCGGCGAGGGCCAGGGTGGCGGCAAAGGGTGAACGCATGAAAACTCCAGTCGACGCGGGCGCGCGGATTCTGCGCGAGCTCCCTGGCAGCAGGCGTGCCGCGTCGGGCGGTTCAGTGACGGACTTTGCGTCCGTCCAGGGCAACCGCGACAAACTGCCCGCTTTGCGCGCGCAGACGCTGCAGTGCCGCTTCGCATTCCGCCGTCGTGTGGCACGACAGTGCGAGCGCATGCTGCAGCGGACTCAGCGCCGCCAGGTGGCGTACCGGCACGCCGGCGGCTCGCTGTGCGGCACGGGCAACGGCTGAACCATCGGCCGAAGGCTGCGGCAGGGTTGCGAGGATGCGCATGTCCGACCCGTGAGTGCCTGTGACTGTGCCTGTGCCGGTGGCCTGGCCGGCGCAGGCACTCAACGCCCAAACGGTGCACGCTGCACCCAGCACGCGCGCCAGCCAGCGCTCGACTTTTCCTTGGAGGCTTGCGACCAAGAAAAAGGCGCCCGGAGGGCGCCTGGTCGAGCCGAATTCCCCGAAGGGGCATTGCCTAATGCGCCGCCATCAGCGCCACCGTGGTGTCGAGCATGCGGTTCGAGAAGCCCCACTCGTTGTCGTACCAGCTGCTGACCTTGACCAGCCGGCCCGAAACCTTGGTCAGCGTCGCGTCGAAGGTGCTCGACGCCGGGTTGTGGTTGAAGTCGACGCTGACCAGCGGTGCCGTCGGTGTAGTCGAGCACGCCGGCGAGCGGGCCCGACTCGGCGGCCTGCTTCATGATCCGTTGACTTCTTCCACCGTCGTGTCGCGCGAGGCGATGAAGCTCAGGTCGACGATCGAGACATTGATCGTCGGCACGCGCATCGCGTAGCCGTCGAGGCGGCCGTTCAGCTCGGGCAGCACCAGGCCGACGGCGGTGGCGGCGCCGGTCTTCGTCGGGATCATGCTGGTCGTGGCGCTGCGGGCGCGGCGCAGGTCCTCGTGGTAGACGTCGGTCAGCACCTGGTCGTTGGTGTACGAATGGATCGTCGTCATCAGCCCGGTCTCCAGGCCGATGGCGGCGTGCAGCGGCTGCACCAGCGGCGCCAGGCAGTTGGTGGTGCAGCTGGCATTGCTGATCACCGTGTCGCTGGCCTTGAGCACGCCATGGTTGACGCCGTAGACGATGGTCGCGTCGACGTCCTTGCCGCCCGGCGCCGAGATGATGACCTTCTTCGCGCCGCCCCGGAGGTGCGCCGACGCCTTTTCCTTGCTGGTGAAGAAGCCGGTGCATTCCAGGACCACGTCGACGCCCAGCTCGCCCCACGGCAGCTCGGCCGGGTTGCGGTTGGCGAGCACGCGGATCCTTGTCGCCGTTGACGACCATCGAATCGCCTTCGACCGCCACCTGGCCGGGGAACGGCCCGTGCGCGGTGTCGTACTGGGTCAGGTGGGCGTTGGTTTCCGGGTTGCCGAGGTCGTTGATGGCGACGATCTCGATGTCGTGCTTCTTGCCGCCTTCGTAGTGGGCGCGGAGCATGTTGCGGCCGATGCGGCCGTAGCCGTTGATGGCGACTTTGATGGTCATGGGTACCTTTGCGGAGTCAGGGAAGGAAAGGGATTCGCGCTGCGCTCAGCGGCCGAGCGCCTTCTGCACCGTCGCGGCGACATTGGCCGCGGTGAAGCCGAAAAGCTCGAACAGCACGCCGGCAGGGGCCGACTCGCCGAAGCGTGTCGATGCCGACCACCGCCGCGCAGCCGTACTTCCACCAGCCGTCGGTGGCGCCCATCTCGACGGCGATGCGCGGCAGGCCGTCGGGCAGCACGGCGCGCTTGTAGGCGACGCTCTGGCGGTCGAAGACGGTCGTCGACGGCATCGAGACCACGCGCACCGCGATCCGCTGCACCGCGAGCAGCTGCTGCGCATGCAGCGCCAGCTGCACTTCGGAGCCGGTGGCGATGATCACCGCCTGCGCCGCCTTCGCCAGGCCGACCTCGCCCGGCTCGGCCAGCACGTAGGCGCCGCGGGCGATCTCGTCGAGCGACGACGGCGGCTTCGGCGCATACGGCAGGTTCTGCCGCGAAAGCAGCAGCGCGCTCGGCCGGTCGCGGCTTTCGATCGCGGCGGCCCAGGCGACCGCCGTCTCGGCGGTGTCGCACGGCCGCCAGACGTCGAGCCCCGGAATCAGCCGCAGCGACGCCGCGTGCTCGATCGACTGGTGCGTCGGCCCGTCCTCGCCGAGGCCGATGCTGTCGTGGGTGAAGACGTGGATCACCCGCTGCTTCATCAGCGCCGCCATGCGGATCGCGTTGCGGCTGTAGTCGCTGAAGGTCAGGAAGGTGCCGATGTACGGAATGAAGCCGCCGTGCAGCGCCACGCCGTTGGCGACGGCCGCCATGCCGAATTCGCGCACGCCGTAGTTGATGTGCCGGCCGCCGTTGGGCGCGCCGGTGAAGGCGTCGAAGCGCAGCGGCGGCGTGCTGCGGGTGTTGGTCAGGTTCGAACCGGTCAGGTCGGCGCTGCCGCCGAGCAGCTCGGGCAGGGCGGCGGTGAAGGCTTCGAGCGCCAGTTGGCTGGCCTTGCGGCTGGCCACGGTTTCGGCCTTGGCGTGCGCAGCGAGGGCGGCATCGAGCGCGGTCTGCGTCCAGTTCGCCGGCAGCTCGCCCCGGGTGCGTCGCTCGAACTCGGCAGCCAGCTCGGGAAACTCGGCCCGGTAGGCCGCGAAGCGCTGCGTCCATTCGGCCTCGGCGGCTGCGCCTTCGGCGCGGCAATCCCAGAGCGCAAAGGCGGCTTCGGGCAGGGCAAACGGCTCGTGCGTCCACGCCAGCGCTTCGCGGGTCAGCCGGATTTCATCGAGGCCGAGCGCCTCGCCGTGCGCCTTGGCGGTGCCGGCGCGGTTCGGCGAGCCCTTGCCGATCTGCGTCTTGCAGACGATGAGCGTCGGCCGGTCGGCGTGCCTGGCGCGGCCGAGCGCCCGGTCGACGGCGTCGACATCGTGGCCGTCGACGCCGTCGATGACGTTCCAGCCGTAGGCGGCAAAGCGCTTCGGCGTGTCGTCGACGAACCAGGGCGCGACTTCACCGTCGATCGAGATGCCGTTGTCGTCGTAGATCAGCACCAGCTTGGCCAGCTTCCAGGCGCCGGCCAGCGCACAGGCCTCGTGGCTGATGCCTTCCATCAGGCAGCCGTCGCCGGCTGCCACGAAGGTGCGGTGGTCGACGACCTGGTGCCCGGGCCGGTTGAATTCGGCCGCCAGCAGCTTTTCGGCGAGCGCGAAGCCGACGGCATTCGCCAGCCCCTGGCCGAGCGGCCCGGTGGTCGTCTCGACACCGGGCGTGACGTCGACCTCGGGATGGCCCGGCGTCTTGCTGTGCAACTGGCGGAAGTTGCGCAGCTCGCGGGTCGGCAGGTCGTAGCCGGTGAGGTGCAGCACCGCGTAGAGCAGCATCGACGCATGGCCGTTGCTGAGCACGAAGCGGTCGCGGCCGAACCAGGCCGGGTTTGCCGGGTTGTGGCGCAGATGCCGGCGCCAGAGCGCGACGGCAATGTCGGCCATGCCCATCGGCGCGCCCGGGTGGCCCGAGTTGGCATGCTGCACCGCGTCCATCGCCAGGGCGCGTACGGCGCTGGCCATCAGCGTTGCATCCGGCATCGTCGCGGCAGCCGCGTCCAGCATCGAGTCGGTCGGGGAAGCGGAAAGCGTCATGCAGGGTTCGGCGATGGCGCCGCGGCAGGCCCGGCGGCGGGCGGAAGCGGCGCATTTTAGGGCGACACCCGGCCCCTCGATAATCGCCCGATGCCTCCCGCCCGACCTGCTGCCGCGCGCCCGCCCAGGGCGATCATCCTTGCAGCCGGCCGCGGCGAGCGCATGCGCCCGCTGAGCGACACCACGCCCAAGCCGCTGCTGAAGGTGCTCGGCAAGCCGCTGATCGAGTGGCATCTCGAAGCGCTGGCGCGCGCCGGCGTTCGCGAGGTCGTCGTCAACACCGCCTGGCTCGAGGAGCAGATCGTCGCCGCGCTCGGCGACGGCTCGCGCTTCGGCCTGACGATCCACTACTCGATGGAAGGCCGCGACCACGGCGGCGCGCTGGAAACCGCAGGCGGCATTGCCAAGGCCCTGCCGCTGCTGGTCGATCGGCCGGAGGACGTGTTCTGGGTGGTGTCCGGCGACATCCACGCGCCGGATTTCGGCTTCGATGCCGCGGCCGCGGCACGCTTCGCCGACCAGCGCCGGCTGGCCCACCTCTGGCTGGTCGCCAATCCGCCGTACCACCCGAACGGCGACTTCGGTCTGTCGGCCGACGGCCTGGGGCTCGCCGACCGGCCCGGGCCCGATGGCCGGCGCTGGACCTACGCCAACATCGCCCTCTGCCGGGCGGAGCTTTGCGCCGAGGTACCGGCCGGCAGCCGCGCGCCGCTCGGGCCGCTGCTTTATGCGGGCATGCGAGAGCAGCGCATCGGCGCCGAGATCTACAGCGGGCGCTGGGCGAACGTGGGAACGCCGCCGGACCTTGCGGCCCTGAATCGCGTGCAGTCGACGCCCGCGCAGGGCTGATCGACGCGGAACTTCATCGACCGACGGGTTGCTGTATGCCACTGCCGGACTACCAGACGCTGATGCTGCCGCTCCTGCGCCTCGCAGCCGACGGTGCCGAACACCGCTTGCGCGAGGCGATCGACCGGCTGGCCGAGGAACTGTCGATCAGCGACGACGAGCGTTCGGAACTGCTGCCGAGCGGGGCCGCGCCGGTGTTCAGCAGCCGTGTCGGCTGGGCGCGCACCTACCTGAAACAGGCCGGGCTGCTGAGCTCGCCGAAGCGAGGCATTTTCCAGATCACCCGGCAGGGGCACGAGCTGCTGTTGCTCGATCCCCCACGGATCGACAACACGCTGCTCACCAGTACGAGGCCTTTCGTGCATTTCGATTGCGGAGCCGGGAACAAGGTGAGGACGAGGCCAAGACGCCGGCCGTCGAGGCCCTCACCGAGCAGACCCCCGAGGACGCGATGGGTGCGGCCTACCAGCGCGTCCGGCGGAACCTCGAAGTCGAGTTGCTCGAGCAAGTCAAGGCTGCGTCGCCCGCGTTCTTCGAGCAGCTCGTCGTCGATCTGCTGGTCGCCATGGGCTATGGCGGCTCGCGCCAGGACGCCGGACGGGCGATCGGCCGCAGCGGCGACGGTGGCATCGACGGCATCATCAAGGAAGACAAGCTCGGGCTCGATGTCATCTACCTTCAGGCCAAGCGGTGGGACGCGACCGTGGGCCGGCCGGACATTCAAAGATTCGCGGGCGCCCTGCAGGGTCAGCGCGCCGGAAAGGGCGTCTTCATCACCACGTCGAACTACTCGCGCGAGGCGCTCGAGTATGTGAACCTCATCTCGACCCGGCTGATCCTGGTCGACGGCGCGCAGCTGGCACGCCTGATGGTCGATCACAACGTCGGCGTGTCGCCGGTCGGCTTCTACGAAATCAAGAAGATCGACGCGGACTACTTCGAGGGCGAGTGACTGCTGTCCGCACGATCGGGTCCGTTCACGTTCCCCGCTTCAGCTTCCGAGCGTTGCTTCACGTCGGCTGGTGCGGTTGCCGCACGAGCGCCGGAATCACCCGAATGCTCGTCCCATTCGGCACGCCGGTCAGCGCAGCTGACCGGCGCGCCGAACAACCCCTCAGCCCCAGATTTCCTCGTCCGTCGGGACCGGCTTGCCGGTGATCACCTTGCCGATGCGCGAGACGTTCATCAGGTGCTTGTAGTCGAGGTTCTCCGAGATCGAGTTGCCGCCCCACGAGCCGCAGCCGAGCGTCGTCGTCGGGGCGAAGCCGTTGGTCAGCGATCCGCCGGCGCCGGTGGCGCTGGTCTGGTTGACGACCAGCCGGCTGATCGGCAGCTCGAGCCCCATGTGGCGGATGTGCGCCTCGTCGTGCGAGTGCAGGGCTGCGGTATGGCCCGCGCCCTCGACCAGCAGGTTGGCCTTGGCCTTGTCGACGGCGTCCTCGAAGGTCGTGTACGGCAGGATGGCGACCACCGGAAACAGCTTTTCCCTGGCGAGCACGTCGTCGCTTCCCGCACCCTCGGCGGGCAGCAGGATGATCTGCGCTGACTTGGGAATGTCGAGTCCGAACATCGCGGCGATCTCGGGAGCCGACCGGCCGACGACATCCTTGTTCATGTGACCGCCCGGAAAGACCAGGTCGCGGATCAGCTGGATCTGCTCCGGGTCGTCGGTGAACCAGACCTTGCCGGTCGCGATGAAGGCGGCGACGGTCTCGTCGTAGTGCTCCTCGGGCGTCAGCACGAACTGCTCGTGCGAGCAGATGATGCCGTTGTCGAAAGCCGCGCCGATGACGATCTTGCCGGCCGCATCGGCAATGTCGACGCCGCGGTCGATGACGACCGGCACGTTGCCGGCGCCGACGCCGTACGACGGCTTGCCCGACGAGTAGGCCGACTTGACCATCGCGCCGCCGCCGGTGGCGACGACCACGTCGACGGCCTTCATCAGCTCGCGCGTCGTCTCGACCGACCCGTTGCTGATCAGCTGGATCAGGTCGTCGGGGCCGCCGAGGGCCTTGACCTCGCGCATGAAGGCTTCGGTCAGGTGCTGGGCACACCCCTCGGCCTTCGGATGCGGCGCGAAGATCACCGCGTTGCCCGCCTTGAGCGCGAACATGGCGTTGCACATCGGCGTGACGATGGGGTTGGTCACCGGCGTCACCGCGCCGACGACGCCCATCGACTTGGCGACGAGCAGCATGTTCGATTCGGGCATTTCCTTGATGATGCCGCGCGACTTCTTGCCCTTGAGGTTGTTCCAGATGACGCGGGCCTTGCCCTGGTTCTTCAGCACCTTGTGCTCGTAGACACCGATGCCGGACTCGTCGACGGCCATTCGCGCCAGCATCTCGGCGTTGTCGTAGACGTACTTGCCGATCGCCTTGACGATGGCGTCGACCTGCTCCTGCGAGAACGATTCGTACACCGCCTGCGCCGCGCGTGCCCTCGCGACCAGGTTCTGGACCTGGCTCGTCGTGGTGGTCGTGCGCAACCGGACGTTGTCGGTCAACAGCTCTTCGGCTCTGCTTGCCATGTCTTGCTTCCTCTAGAAAGTTGAAAGAACGTTCACGTCCGTGGTGGACACCCCGATGGCCGCAGTCAACGGATCAAAAGCGTGCGCCTGGCATTCGATGCAAGGCCCGCATCTCGAAGTCTGGGTGCCGCCGTGGTCCGACGCAGCCGCTGCGGCGACAGCGGAATGTACGGCCGGAGGCCTTCGCAGCCGAGAATCGCCGCTCGAACAACATCCAGGGGACTGCCGTGACCCGAAGCCTGACGAAATCCCTCGGCGCCGCGCTGTTGGCGCTCGTTCTCCCGTCCGCCGCCGGCGCCGCCGATTACCCCACCCGCCCCATCACCCTGATCGTGCCGCAGAGCGCCGGCGGCACCAACGACATCGTCGCCCGCATCGTCGGCCAGAAGCTCGGCGAGGCGCTCGGCCAGAGCGTGGTGGTCGAGAACCGGGTCGGCGCCGGCGGCAACATCGGCACCGCCGTGGCAGCGAAGGCGCCGAAGGACGGCCACACGCTGCTGATGACGATCAGCAGCGCGCAGGCGATCAACCCGGCGGTCTACAAGTCGCCCGGCTTCGATCCGGTGAAGGACTTCTCGCCGATCGCGCTGGTCGGCTCGGTGCCGAACGTGCTGGTCGTCAACCCGGCCTTTCCGGCCAAGTCGCTCGACGAGTTCCTCAAGGTGGTCAAGGCCAAGCCCGGCGGCTACCAGTACGCCTCGGCGGGCAACGGCACGCTGAACCACCTGCTCGGCGAGATGCTCAATTCGATGGCCGGCGTCGACCTGCAGCACATCCCGTACAAGGGCGTTGCGCCGGCGATGACCGACGTCATCGGCGGCCAGGTGCCGATGGCCTTCGCCAGCCTGCCGTCGTCGCTCGGCTACATCAAGTCGGGCCGGCTGGTCGCACTGGCGGTGAGCTCGCCGCAACGCTCGCCGTCGCTGCCCGACGTGCCGGCGATCGCCGAACGGGTGCCGGGCTATGCGGGCACGCTGTGGGTCGGGCTGTTCGCGCCGCGCGGCGTGCCGGCCGACGTGGAAAGCCGGCTTCAGGCTGCGATGAGCAAGGTGCTCACGGCAGCCGACACGCGGGCCAGCCTGACCGCGCAGGGCGTCGAACTCGCCACGGCGACGCCGGCGCAGTTCACCGCGATGCTGCAGGACGACATCGTGCGCTGGGCGCGCATCGTCAAGAGTTCGGGCGCGACGATCGATTAAGGTGTGGATAAACCTGCTGCGCGGTCCGATCTCGCGTCTCCGGTGCTCGCCGACCGCCATGGTCGGCTGCGCTCCTCAACGCAAGCTCAAACCGCTCGCTACGGTTTCCTTCACACCCTCTAACTGCCAAGCCGCTGTGCATCAGCCGGCGGTCTGCATCCGCAACCGCCGCGCGGCCTCTTCCGACTTCGCGTCGTCGATCTCGCGCAGCACGCCGCCGAGATCGACCGCGCCGCGCTTGCGCTCGAAGCGGCCGGTCAGCGGCGTCGCCGGATCGAGCACGCCGCGGCGGTAGCGGTCCCAGATCTCGGCGCCGTACGCGGTCCCGAGCAGTTCGGGCGCAAAGCCGCCGAAGAAGTTGCCGAGATTGGCGACATCGCGCAGCAGCATGCGCTCGGCGTGGTTGTTGCCGGCCGCATCGACCGCCTGCGGCAGGTCGATGATCACCGGCCCGTCGGCCGCCAGCAGGATGTTGAATTCGGACAGGTCGCCGTGGACGACGCCGGCGCCGAGCATCCGCACCACCTCGACCAGCAGGCTGGCATGGTGCTGCCGGGCTTCCTCGGCGCTGAACAGCACGTCGTTGAGGCGCGGCGCCGCGGCGCCCTCGGCGTCGGTCACCAGCTCCATCAGCAGCACGCCGTCGTGGAAGTTGTACGGCTTCGGCACGCGAACGCCGGCGGCGGCCAGCCGGTAGAGCGCGTCGACCTCGGCGCTTTGCCACGCGGCTTCGCGGGCCTCGCGGCCGAAGCGGGTGCCCTTGGCCATGGCCCGCGCCTGGCGGCTGTTCTTGACCTTGCGGTTCTCGGTGTAGTCGACGGCCTGGCGGAAGCTGCGCTGGTCGGCTTCCTTGTAGACCTTGGCGCAGCGCGTCTCGTCGCCGCAGCGCACGACGTAGACGGTGGCTTCCTTGCCGCTCATCAGCTGGCGCACCACGCTGTCGATCAGGCCTTCGGCAATCAGCGATTGCAGGCGTTCGGGTGCTTTCATCGACGCATTTTGCGCCGTCGGCCCGACGGCGACATTGCGATCTACCGCTGGCCGGGTGGGCGTTCGCTGCTGGCAGCCAACCGCGAGCCGGTGCGCTTCGAGGACGCATTGGTCGAGTCGGCTGAACTGCCGCACGGCCGCGGCAGCGACCGCGCCGAGGCGCTCTGCGACCTGCCGCCGGAACTGGCCGGTCCGACGCCGCGCTGGATGGTGCTCTACGACACGCCGGGCCCCGGCCGCATCGAGGGCGAGACGACCGTCTTCGGCGATCTGATCAGCCACGACTGAAGCCTGCCGGCGCGGCAGTCGGTGCCGGGTCCTGCAGCCCGACTCCCGGGCGTGGGCCCGTCGACCTTCCGCCGCGGCCGGCAGCCGGCCTGCCGAATGCCGTGTTGAGGGTGCTCGATGTCCGTGGCCTCGGCTGGCGCCCGAAGGCCTGCCGGACCCGTCGCTGTTCGGCGACTCCCTCCAACAAGGCCCGGCCGCTCGAGCCGACCTTCATTTCATCCCGACCCCCCCTTACCGGAGTACCCCATGACCGACCCGCGCAACGTGGCCCACGACAAGAAGGTTCTTCAAGAAAAGAAGCACAAGGGCGAAGACATCGGCGCCGACACCGCCCATGCGCCCCAGCCGGGAAAAAAGCCGCACCTCGTGCAGCAGGAGCCGACCGAGGCGGCAGAGCCGACGCCGTCGAGCGACGCACAGGTGCCGCTCGACAAGCCTTGAGCGGAAGTCGCTTGGCGCCTTGAGTGGCGCCGCGTTTCGCAGCCGGGGCACGATCGGCTGCCGACCTGGCGCCACCCGGCAGCGTCAAGGCTGCGGTGCGGCGTCCGGGCAGCGGTTGACTTCGACCGACAGGTGCACCAGCTCGACTTGGGCGGCCAGCCGCGCGCGATAGGTCGACGGGCTCAGCGGCATGTCGGCGACGACCGTCGCAACCGCGGCGAACTGGCTGCGGCCGACCCGCCACAGATGCAGGTCGGCCACCTGGGCGTCGCCGTCGGCTTCGATCGAGTCGCGGATCGTCGCGGCGAGGGGATGGTCCATTTCGCGGTCGAGCAACACCTCCGCCGACTGCCGCAGCAGCCCGATCGCCCAGATCGCGATCACCACGGCGCCGACGACGCCCACCAGGGGGTCGAGCCACCACCAGCCGAGCCACATCGCCCCGGCCAGCGCAGCGATCGCCAGCACCGAGGTCAGTGCGTCGGTCAGCACATGCACATAGGCGGCGCGCAGGTTGAGATCGACGCCGGGCTGCGCCGGGAAGCCGCCGGACGCGCCGGCGGGCAGTTCGGCGTGTGAATGGGAATGCGAGGCCTGGCTGTCGGCGGCCTGGTGGTGTGCAGGGACGGAGTCGTGGTGCCGCGAACGGCCGTGCCCATGTCCATGCCCATGCCCATGCCCATGCGCGTGCCCGTGTCCATGTGCATGCCCGTGCGCTGAGCTGCCCCCGTGTCCCTCAGCCCGGTGCAGCAGCCACGCCGAAACCAGATTGACGACCAGCCCGATAACGGCCACCGCCAACGCGGACCGCGCATCGATCGGGTCGCCGCGCCACCAATGCTGCAGCGACTCGACGGCGATGCCGATGGCAACCACCCCCAGCACCATCGCGCTGGCGAAGCTGCCGAGCACCTCGATCTTCCAGGTGCCGAAGGCATAGCGCGCGTCGTGGCGCTGCCGCCGCGCCAGCGCATACGCGCCTGCGGCGACGGCCAGCGCCAGCGCATGCGTGCCCATGTGCCAGCCGTCGGCCAGCAGCGCCATCGAGCCGCTCCACCAGCCGGCACCGATCTCGCCCAGCATCATCGCCAGCGTCAGCGCCAGCACCCAGCGGGTCGACGCCTCGCCGCGGCGATTGCCGCTGTCGAAGACATGGCTGTGCTGCCAGCGAGAGAGGTCGTGCCGGTGAGACGCCGGCGCGGGTGCATTCAGCACGGTCGGTGCGGCCGTCGCAGCCAAAAGGGGTTGCTCCATGATCTTTCCGTTCTGCCGGGGGCTGTGGATGCCGATGCTCGTTCTTGCCGCGTCTACTTCGACTGCAGCACCTCCAGCTGCGTCACGGCCGGTGCCTGGTGACCCCACGCGGTGCGGATGTAGCTGACAACGGCAGCAGTTTGGGCGTCGTCGAACAGGTGGGAAAAGGGCGGCATGCCGTAGGGCCGCGGGTTGCCGGCGGTGGCCGGCAGGAATCCGCCGTTCTGCACGATGCGGATCAGGTTGACTGGCGAATCCATCGTCACCGCACGGTTGCCTGCCAGCGGCGGATAGGCGCCGGCGGTGCCTTCGCCGGCCTTGCCGTGGCACTCGGCGCAATGTTTGGCGTAGAGACGACCACCGGCCTCGAGCTGTTCGACGGGCGCGCCGGTCCTTGCCACTGGCGCCGCTGCCACGGCCTGCGGCAGCTCGCGCAGGAAGACTGCGATGGCGTGCAGGTCGGCGTCGGCGAGATGCTGGGTGCTGCGGTACACCACTTCGGCCATCGGCCCGATCACCGACCCGCCTTCGGTGCGGCCGGTCTTCAGCAGCTCGACGGTGCGCTCGGGCGGCCAGTCGGCCACGCCGGCTTCGCGCGCGCTGCTCAGCGACGGTGCGTACCAGTTCTGCACCGGGATCAGGCCGCCGCTGAGCTCGAGCTTCTCGTGCGTCGCGCCGAGGGCGTTGCGGCTGGCGTGGCAGGCACCGCAGTGGCCGAGGCCGCGCACCAGGTAGGCGCCGCGGTTCCATTCGGCCGAGTGCCGCGGCTCGGCAACGAAGGTGGCGGGCTCGAAGAACAGCGCTCGCCAGACCGCCAGCGCCAGCTGGCTGTCGTACGGGAAGCGCAGCGCATCGGCCCGATTCGGCTGCTCGACCGGCGGCAGGCTCTGCAAATAGGCGTAGATCGCGTCCGAATCCGGGCGCACCACCTGGGTGAAGTTCGGATAGGGAAATGCCGGCGACAGCAAGCGCCCGTCTTTCGATCGGCCGTTGTGCATCGCGCGCCAGAAATGGTCCGGCGACCAGCTGCCGATGCCGGTGCGCTTGTCGGGCGTCAGGTTCGAGGCATAAACGGTGCCGAAGGGCGTGTCGATGCCGCGCCCGCCCGCAAAGGCGGCGCCGCCCCGCGCGGTGTGACACGACGCGCAGTTGCCGGCGCGCGCCAGGTAGGCACCGCGCTCGATCAGTGCCGGCGTGACAGCCAGCGGCGTCGGCGTAGCAGGAAGCGGTGCTTCGCCACGGCGATTCAGGAAGTAGACCGTGGCGGCGAGTACGCCGCCGAGCAGCAGCACGGCGAGCAGCAGACTGCGGACCTTTTTTTGTCTGGCGCTCATCGTCGGGCCACCGTCGGGTGGCTTGCCCCGACCGCCGCAGCGCGTCGGCGAGCGTCTGCAGCGCGGTTCATGGCGGCACACTGCCACAGGGCAGCGCAAGCCGGGCGGGCAGGGTCGCGGCCGGCTTGGCGGGCTGCGGCACCGGCTGCGCCGCCAGCCAGGTGCTCACCGCCGCCACGTCGTCGGCCGTCAAGGCGGTCGAGATCTGCGCCATGCAGTCGGGCGCCGTGGCGCGCCGCTGGCCGGTTTTCCAGGCGCCGAACTGGCCGGCCAGGTAGTCGCGTGGCAGTCCGAGCAAGCCCGGGATGGCCGGTGCGACGCCGGTCAGCGCCGCACCGTGGCAGCCGGCGCAGGCAGGGATGCGCCGTGCTGCATCGCCCTCGCGCACCAGTTGCTCGCCGCGGCGGCGCATGGGCTCGGTCATCGGCTGGGCCTGCGGCGGTGGATACGGCAGATCCAGTGAAGCGAAGTGGCCGGCCATCTCGCGCAGGTAGTCGTCGCCGAGGTGCTCGACCAGAGCGGTCATCAGCGCCTGCTGGCGCCGGCCCTCGCGAAAGTTGATCAGCTGGTTGTGCAGATAGCCTGCCGGCTTGCCGGCAATTCGGGGAAAGTAGCCATGCGCCGTCGCCTGCCCCTGCGCCCCATGGCAGCCGGTGCAGGCAGCGACACGCTGGGCGATGCGGTCCACCGCGGCCGTGCTGCGCGCCATCGCCCCGCGGGAGGCGGCGGGTCCGCCTGGGTTGGCGGCGGCGCCTGCGGCTGCCGCTTCGCCAGCCCAGGCAAGGGCCAGCAGCGCCGCGGCGAGGAAGGTTCGGGAGCCAGTCATGCAGAGCCGCCGCGGCAATGGGCTTGCCCGCGTTCCGCACGGTGCCGCGCACAATCCGTCGGGCGATCGAGACCGTGCAAAGGCACCACGATGGAACCGCAGGCATTGACGACGGGTGGCGAGCGCAGTCTCGCGGTGGTGGGTGCGGGCCCGGTGGGGCTGGCGCTGGCGCTGCTTGCGGCGCGGCGGCTTCCCGACTGGCGCATCACCGTCTACGACGCCCGGCCGCTCGACCGCGACATTGCCGCCGACGCGCGCACGCTCGCGCTTTCGCTCGGCAGCGTGCAGCTGCTGCAGCGCCTGGGCGCCTGGGACGCCGCGGCAGCGCAGCCGATCACCGAGGTCCATGTGTC
Organism: uncultured beta proteobacterium; assembly: GCA_963826695.1. Taxonomy (GTDB): domain Bacteria; phylum Pseudomonadota; class Gammaproteobacteria; order Burkholderiales; family Burkholderiaceae_C; genus CAWGXZ01. The sequence goes on along the minus strand of CAWGXZ010000001.1, from coordinate 83,179 downwards.
GCAGCAGCCGCCTTCGCTCGGCCGCCTCGCCGAGGTGCGGCTGCGCGCCTCGGAGGTCGGCGTCGAACAGCTCGGCGCCGTGCTGCGCTACGGTGCGCTGGTCGCACCGCTGCAGGCGCGCTGGCTGGCCGCCTGCGCGCAGGCGCCGCAACGTCTGGTCAGCCGTTTCGGCATGCCGGTGGCGGCGCTGAAGCCGGTGACCGGCGGCGTCGAGGTCGACGCCGGGATCGCCGAGCACTGCAACCTGGCGGTCGTCGCCGAAGGCGGCGTCTACGCAGCCCCTGCCGGGGCGCTGCAGCGGGGCGCCGCGCCGCGGATCGAGCACGACTACCGGCAGACCGCCTGGGTCGGCACGGCGACGCTGGCGGGTGCCCGGCCCGGGCTGGCGTTCGAGCGCTTTACCCGCCATGGCCCGGCCGCGCTGCTGCCGCTGCCAGGCGGGCAGGCGTCGCTTGTCTGGTGCGTGCCGAGCGACGACGATCCGGTCGCCGAGCTCGACGACGCGCAACGTCTGGTGGTGCTCAACAGCATCTTTCCGGAGGAGGCAGGGCGGCTGGTCGGCCTGACGCCGCTGAAGCGTTTCCCGCTCGGTCTGGTTGCCCAGCGCACGCTGACCGAGGGACGCATGGTGCGCATCGGCAATGCGGCGCAGACACTGCATCCGGTCGCCGGGCAGGGGCTCAATCTCGGCCTGCGCGATGCCGTCGAGCTGGTCCGCGGTCTGGCGTCGGGCGGCGACATCGACGCCGTGCTGAAGCGCCTGGAATGGCAGCGCGGCCCGGATCGGTGGACGATGATCGCGGCCACCGATTTCTTGGCGCGCAGCTTCACCTGGCAGCTGCCCGGCGCCGCCACGCTGCGTGGCCTGGGCCTGGCAGCGCTGCAGGCGGTCGGCCCCGCGCGGTCGCTGCTGGCGCGGCAAATGATGTACGGCCGGCGCTGAGGCCCTGCGGTAGGCTCGCAGCCTTTTGCCGGAGGGTTGCCAGATGAAACTTCAGCTTCGGAGCGCACTCCTTGCCGCCGCCGTGCTTGCCGGCTCGAGCGCTGCCGCCGAGCAGGTCGGCGAGGTCGACACCGTCTTCAAGCTGATCGGGCCCGACCACAAGGTGGTGGTCGACGCCTATGACGATCCGAAGGTCGGTGGCGTCACCTGCTACGTCTCCAGGTCGAAGACCGGCGGCATCAAGGGCGCCGTCGGCCTGGCCGAGGACCGCGCCGAGGCGTCGATCGCCTGCCGCCAGGTCGGCCCGATCAGCCTGCCGGGGCCGCTGCCGCTGCAGGAGGAGGTCTTCAGCGAACGGCTGAGCATCCTGTTCAAGCGGCTGCGCGTGGTGCGGATGGTCGACAAGCGGCGCAACACGCTGGTCTACCTGAGCTATTCGGACCGCCTGATCGAAGGCTCGCCGAAGAACTCGGTCAGCGCGGTGCCCGTCGATCGGGCGACTCCGATCGCGCTGCGCTGACCGGACCCGCCTTCAGCCGGCAAGTGCGGTTGCACGGCAGGGCGTGCTCAGTCGGCGTTGTGGCAGGCGACTTCGACGGCGCCGACGCGGCGCAGCAGCGGCGCTTCGACGCGGCAGCGGGCACTCGCCTGCGGGCAGCGGGCGCGGTAGACGCAGCCGGCGGGCTCGCCCGGCGCCGATGCTGCCCCGCCGCCCGCAAGCGGCGGCCCGGCGGGACGGCGCCGCCCATCGATGCGCGGCGTGGCGGCGAGCAGTGCCCGGGTGTAGGGGTGCCTTGGCGCGCCGAATAGCAGCGGCTTCGGCGCCGATTCGACGATCCGTCCCTGCAGCATGACCATGACCCGCGAGGCGGCATGCTCGACCACCGCCAGGTTGTGCGAGATCAGCAGCCAGCCGAAGCCGCCGGCCTGCTGCAGGTCCATCAGCAGGTTCAGGATCTGCGCCTGCACCGAGACATCGAGCGCCGAGGTCGGCTCGTCGGCGACCAGCAGCCGCGGTGGCAGCACCATGGCCCGGGCAATCGCGATGCGCTGGCGTTCGCCGCCGGAAAACTGATGCGGCCAGCGCTGCGCATGCTCTGCGCGCAGCCCCACCTGCTGCAGCATCGCGACGATGCGTTCGCGGCGCTCGGCCGCACCCAGGTCGGTGTTCAGCCGAAGCGGCTCGCCGACACTGTGTTCGATGCGCTTGCGCGGGTTGAGCGAGGCGCCGGGGTTCTGGAACACCAACTGCACCTGCTGGCGCAGCAGCCGGCGCTCGGCCGCCGTCGGCGCGGCGCTATCGATGCCGGCGATGCGCAAGCGGCCGGCGTCGGGCGGCTCGACGCGCGTCAACAGCCGGGCGAGCGTCGACTTGCCGCTGCCCGACTCGCCGACCAGGGCGAGCGTTTCGCCGGCGGCGATGGTCAGGTCGACCCCGGCGACCGCCTGCAACTCGCGCTTCGGGCGCCACCACCCGCCACCCTGCAGGCGGTAGGTGCGTCGCAGGCCGAGCGCTTCGAGCAGGGGCGATTCGCTCACGGCGACGCCTCGCCCCCGCCGAGCGGCCGGATGCAGCGCAGCGCGACGGCCGGCGGGCCGGCGACCAGCGGCGGATGCGCGGCCCGGCAGGCGTCGACCGCACGCGGGCAGCGCGGCGCAAAGCGGCAGCCCGGCAGCCGCTCGCGCGGGCCGGGCACCTGGCCGGTGAGCGCCGGCAGCCGCGCCGCGCCGCGGCTGCGCTCGGGCAGCGCGGCGAGCAGCGCTGCGCTGTATGGATGGCGCGGCCGCTCGAACAGCGCCGGCAGCGGCTGCGCTTCGACCACCTCGCCGGCATAAATCACGGCCACGCGATCGGCATGGCCGGCGAGCAGCGACAGGTCGTGCGTCACCAGCAGCATCGCCATGCCGTGCTCGCGCTGCAGCCGCCTCAAGAGCTCGAGCACCTGCGCCTGGACCGTGACGTCGAGCGCGGTCGTCGGCTCGTCGGCGAGCAGCAGCCGCGGTTCGCAGGCCAGCGCCAGCGCGATCATCACCCGCTGGCACAAGCCGCCCGAGAGCTGGTGCGGATAGGCGCCGAGCCGCGCCTCGGGCTCGGCAATCTCGACCGAACGCAGCAGTTCGACGGCACGGCCGCGCAGCGCGGCGCGGCTCGCAGCGACGGTGCGTGCGCAGCGTCTCGATCAACTGGTCGCCGATCGACCAGCTCGGATCGAGGCTGGCCACCGGGTCCTGGAAGATCATCGCCATTTTCCCGCCGATGCGCCGGCGTCGCTCGCGCGGCGAAAGCGTCAGCAGGTCGATGCCGTCGAAGCGCAGCACATCGGCGAAGACGCGCCCCGGCGCGTCGACCAGCCCCATCAGCGCCAGCAGGCTGAGGCTCTTGCCCGAGCCCGATTCGCCGGCGATGCCGAGCAGCTCGCCGGCATCGAGGTCGAGATCGACGCCGCGCACCGGCCGCAGCGGGTCGCCGGCAGGTCCGAACTCGACGCGCAGGTTGCGGACTTTCAGCAGGCTCATCGCAGCGCCTGCAGCCGCGGGTCGAGCGCGTCGCGCAGGCCGTCGCCGACCAGGTTCACCGCCAGCACGGTGACCAGGATCGCCAGCCCGGGCAGGGTGACGATCCAGCTGGCGCTTTCCAGATGGTCGCGCGCCGATGCCAGCATCGTTCCCCACTCGGGCGTCGGCGGCTGCGCGCCGAGGCCGAGGAAGCCGAGCGCGGCAGCCGCCAGGATGGCATCGGAAAACCCCAGTGTCGCGGTGACGATCACCGGCGCCCGGCAATTCGGCAGCACGCTGTCGAACATCAGCCGCACGGTGCCGGCGCCCGCCATGCGCGATGCGGTGACGTAGTCCTTGCCGAGCTCGGCCATCGCCGAGGCGCGCACCAGCCGCACATACGCCGGCAGCGAGGTCAGCGCGATCGCCAGCATGGTGTTGAAGAGCCCCGGCCCGAGCACCGCGACGATGGCAATGGCCAGCAGCAGGCTCGGCAGCGCCAGCAGCACGTCCATCGCCCGCAGCAGCGGCGCGCCGACGCTGCGCGGGAAGAAGGCGGCCGCGAGGCCGAGTGCCACGCCGGGCAGCAACGCGAGCAGCACCGACAGCGCGCCGATGCCGAGCGACAGCCGGGCGCCGTGCAGCAGCCGCGACAGCAGGTCGCGGCCGAGCTCGTCGGTGCCGAGCGGATGGGCGCCCGTTCCGCCGAGCCAGAGCGGCGGCGCGAGCAGGGCGTCGCGCTGCTGCTGCACCGGGTCGTGCGGCGCCAGCACACCGGCCGCCAACGCGGCGGCGACGATCAGCAAAAACACGACCAGCCCGACCAGCGCCGCCCGGTCGGCAGCGAAGCTGCGCCAAAGCGCCGCAGTGGGCGATTCGGCCGAATCGGCGGCCTTCATCGCAGCGGGCGAGGCCTCAGCCGCCACGGCGCATTCGCGGGTCGATCGCCAGGTACAGCAGGTCGACCGCCAGATTGACCGCGATCACCAGCGTCGCGCTGATCAGGATGCCGCCCTGCACGACCGGATAGTCGCGCCGTCCGATGGCGTCGATCAGCCATTTGCCGATGCCCGGCCAGGAAAAGATCGTCTCGGTCAGCACCGCACCGCCGAGCAGCGCGCCGACCTGCAGCCCGAGCACGGTGGTCACCGGCAGCAGCGCATTGCGCAGCGCATGGACGACGATCACCCGCGCCGGCGACAGGCCGCGGGCGCGCGCGGCACGGACGAAGTCCTGGCCCAGCACCTCGAGCAGGGCCGAGCGCGTCATCCGGGCGATCACCGCCAGCGGCACCGTGGCAAGCACCGCCGTCGGCAGCACCAGATGCGCCAGCGCCGAGCGCCACGCGCCGGGCTCGCCCGAGAGCCAGCTATCGACCAGCAGCCAGCCGGTGCGCGGTGCAATGTCGTATTCGAGGCCGATGCGCCCCGACACCGGCAGCGCCAGCGCCGGTGCCAGCTCGCGCATACGAACCGAGAAGAACATGATCAGCAGCAGCCCCCACCAGAAGATCGGCATCGAGAAGCCGGTGATCGACGCCGCCATCACGCCGCGGTCGAGCCAACTGCCACGGCGCACTGCCGCCGCAATGCCGGCAAGCACGCCGAGCGTGCCCGCAACCAGCAGCGCACAGGTCGCAAGCTCGAGCGTCGCCGGAAAGCGCGCCGCGAACTCGTCCCACACCGGCTCGCTGCTGACCAGCGAGCGCCCGAGGTCGAGCTGCACCGCGTTCTTCAGGTAGCTGGCGTACTGCTCGGCCAGCGGCCGGTCGAGCCCGAGCTGATGCCGCATTTCGGCATGCGCTGCCGGATCGAGCCGTCGCTCGCCGGCCATCAGCTGCACCGGATCGCCCGGCACCAGCCGGATCAGCGCAAAGGCCAGCAGCGTGATGCCGATGAAGGTCGGAACGGCAAGCGCGAGGCGGCGCAGCAGGCGGGAAAGCATCAGATGCGGGGATCGCGAGCCGGACGAAGCCGACAACCCGTCCCGGTCGTGCCGCACGCTCGATCGCATGGCGCTTCGGCGCGGGCGCTCACGTCAGTGGGCTTCCGACGCTTCGCACGAGCCGTGAGCCGCGAGCACGTGCAGAGCGCAGCGCGGGATCGTGCCGAGCGGGTGCTGTGCGACGCTCGTGTCCCCCGAGCCGGGCTCCGCCCGCCTCTCCTCCTTTACCTCGCTCTGCACAACACCCACTCGACCCGATCCGGACTCGCACAGGCAGGCGGACGCAGGCAACGAGCGGTGCCTGGCCGCGGGCAGTGGGTGGGTGGCGCAGTGAAGTAAAGGAGGAGAACTTGCCCGCCGGGCAAGTTCGGGGGACATGAACGGAGCTGCCTACCCGCTGGCCGCGGCCCGCTCGGACAATGGGAACGATTAAGTCCACTTCAAGCCGACCCGCCGGAAATGGCTGAGCACGGTCATCATCACCGGATAAACGGTGGTGATGACGCCCACCTCGTCGTGGACCAGCCGCTGCGCCTGCCTGTACAGCGTGGTGCGGCGTGCGGGGTCGGCGGTGCGCCGGGCTTCGTCGGTCAGTGGGTTTGCCACGCTTCGCGTGCGCCGTGCGCCGTGAGCCGCAAGCACGTGCAGAGCGCAGTGCGGGATCGTGCCGAGCGGGTGCTGTGCGACGCTCGTGTCCCCCGAGCCGGGCTCCGCCCGCCTCTCCTCCTTTACCTCGCTCTGCACAACACCCACTCGGCCCGATCCAGCCGCGCCCATGTACTTCGCCCCAAACCACGAGCGGTGCCCGGCCGCGGGCAGTGGGTGGGTGGCGCAGTGAAGTAAAGGAGGAGAACTTGCCCGCCGGGCAAGTTCGGGGGACATGAACGGAGCTGCCTACCCGCTGGCCGCGGCCCGCTCCAAAAACACGAACGAACGCGTTCACTTCAAAGTAGAACGACGGAAATCGTTCCCCGCGAACGGGCTCGGCACGAAGCCCTGCACGCGCTGGCTGAGCGCGGTCATCATCACCGGATAAACGGTGGTGATGACGCCGACCTCGTCGTGGACCAGCCGCTGCGCCTGCTTGTACAGCGTGGTGCGGCGTGCGGGGTCGGTGGTGCGCCGGGCTTCGTCGATCAGCTTGTCGAAGGCGGGGTTGCACCACTGGCTCTTGTTGCCGCCGGCGGCAACCGCGCCGCAGCTGAGGTTCGGCGTCATGAAGTTGTCGGGATCGCCGTTGTCGCCGGCCCAGCTGAGAAACGTGACGTCGTGCTCGCCGGCGGCCGTGCGCTTGAGCATTTCGCCCCATTCGATCATCTGCACCTTGATCCTGACGCCGATGCGCGCCCAGTCGCTTTGCATCAGCTCGGCCGCACGCCGGCCGTCGATGCTGCCGCCGATGCGCGTGTAGAGCGTCAGCTCGCGGCCGTCGTAGCCGCTGGCCTTGACGAGTTCGCGCGCACGGTCGGGATCGAAGCGTCGCGTCAGCGTGGCATCGTGGCTCCAGATTCCCGGCGGCAGGAAGCTGCCGGCCGGGGTCGCATGGCCGGCGTAGACCGAGGCGATGTAGCTGCGGCGATCGAAGGCCAGCGCCAGCGCTTCGCGAAAGCGCCGGTCGTCGAGCGGCGGGTGGCGCGTGTTGAGCGCGATGTACGAGGTGATCAGCGGCGTGCTGCGGACCATCCTGACGGCGCTGCCGGCATCGAAGGCGCTGGCATGGTCGGGCTTCATGTTGACGCCGACCAGGCATTCGCCGGCCTTCAGCCGCTGCACCCGGACGTTCGGATCGCTGGTGATGGCGAAGATCAGGTTGTCGACCAGCGGTTGCCCGTCCCAGTAGGCAGGGTTGGCGGTATAGCGGATCACCGCGTCCTTCTGGTAGCTCTTGAAGACGAAGGGGCCGCTGCCGACCGGCTGGCTGTTGAGCTGGTCGAGCCGGCCGGCCTTGAGCAGCTGCCGGCCGTATTCGGCCGGGTAGACCGAGCCGATCGCCGCCATCGCCAGGTTGGCAAGGAAGGCCGCCTCGGGCCGCTGCAGCGTGATGCGGACCGTGTGGTCGTCGACTTTCTCGACCGCCTGCAGCAGCGCCGGCATGCCCATGCCCTGCCAGTAGATGTAGCCGCCGCGGGCAACCGCATGCGCGGGATGCGCCTTGTCGTTGAGGCGCTGGATCGACCACAGCACGTCGTCGGCATTGAAGTCGCGGCTCGGCCTGAACCAGGGTGTGGTGTGGAACCGGACACCGCGGCGCAGCTTCAGCGTGTAGATGCGGCCATCGGCGCTGACGCTCCAGCTTTCCGCCAGCCCGGGCACCAGCTCGGTGGTTCCAGGCTTGAAGCGCAGCAGCTGGTCGTAGATCGTCAGCCCGGCAGCGTCGTTGGTCACCGCCGATTCGTACTGGACGATGTCGAAGCCGTCGGGCGACGATTCGGTGCAGACGGTCAGGTTGCCGGCGGCCTGCGCGGCTGCGGCAGAAGCCAGCGCGAGCGCGGCGCCGAAGTGGACGAGGTCGTTCAAGGGCGGAGCCTTCCCGGGCGTGATTCGATCGGCAGTCGAGTCTAGGGGCAACGTTGCCGGGCACTGTCCCGCTTTTGGGACAATGACCGCATGAATGCTCCGGACCTTCAGGCGACCATCGCCGCCATGGGCGCAGCGGCGCGCGCCGCCAGTGCGCCGATGGCGGCGTCTTCGACCGCAGCGCGCAACGCCGCCTTGCTCGCGCTTGCGCAGCGCTTGCGCAGCGAATCGCAGGCGCTGCAGGCGGCCAATGCCAAGGACCTCGACGCGGCCCGCGCCGCCGGCCTGGCCGAGCCGCTGGTCGACCGGCTGAAGCTCGGCGCCGCCGCGATCGAGACCGTCGCCGAAGGCTGCGAGCAGCTCGCCGCCATGCCCGACCCGGTCGGCGAAATCATCGGTCTGCAGCGCCGGCCGAGCGGCATCGGCGTCGGCCGCATGCGGGTGCCGCTCGGCGTTTTCGGCATGATCTACGAGAGCCGGCCGAACGTCACGATCGAGGCGGCGTCGCTGGCGATCAAGAGCGGCAACGCCTGCATCCTGCGCGGCGGCTCGGAGGCGATCGTCTCGAACCTGGCGCTGTGGCGGCTGGTGCAGGCGGCCCTCGTCGACGCCGGCCTGCCGGCCGACGCGGTGCAGCTGGTGCAGACCACCGACCGCGCCGCCGTCGGCTTCCTGATCGCATCGCCCGAGGCGGTCGACGTGATCATTCCGCGCGGCGGCAAGGGGTTGATCGAGCGGATCAGCCGCGAAGCCCGGGTGCCGGTGATCAAGCACCTCGACGGCAACTGCCACGTGTTTGTCGATGCCAGTGCCGATCTGTCGCTGGCGCTGCGTGTCACCGACAACGCCAAGACACAGAAATACAGCCCCTGCAATGCCGCCGAATCGCTGCTCGTGCACCGCGAGATCGCGCCGCGCTTCCTGCCCGAGATCGGCCGCGTCTTCGCGGCCAAGGGCGTCGAGATGCGTGTCGACGGCGCTTCGCGCGAGTGGTTGCAGGGTGTGGCCGACGCCCGGCTGGTCGAAGCGACCGAGCAGGACTGGAGCGAGGAATACCTGGCGCCGGTGATCAGCGTCAAGCTGGTCGAAAGCCTGGACGAGGCGATCGCCCACATCAACCGCTACGGCTCGCACCACACCGACGCGATCCTGACCGAAAACCACCCGAACGCGATGCGTTTTCTGCGCGAGGTCGACTCGTCGAGCGTGATGGTCAATGCGTCGACGCGTTTCGCCGACGGCTTCGAGTACGGCCTCGGCGCCGAAATCGGCATCAGTACCGACAAGTTCCATGCCCGCGGCCCGGTCGGGCTCGAGGGCCTGACCTCGTTGAAGTGGGTCGTGCTCGGCCAGGGCGAGGTACGCCGCTGAATCCGCTCGACCTTCGACGAGGCATCTCATGAGCGCCCAGGAGATCGGCCTTGTCGTGTTGGTCGCGGTGCTGCTGTGCTGGGCCATCGGTGCCTACAACCGGCTGATCCGCTTGCGTGCCGAGGTCGGCCGTGCCTTCGGCGCACTGGCCGCTCAACTGCTGCAGCGCGACGCCCTGCTGCTTCGCTGGGAGCAGGCGGGCCGAGGTTTCCTCGAGCACGATCCGGGTCCCGAGGGTGACTTGCCTGCCGCCTGCGATCGGCTGCGCCGTGCGCTCGATCGGGCACGGCCGAGGCCGCATGTCGCGGCGCTGGTCGACGACCTGCGGGGTGCGGACGAGGCGGTTGCGACGGCGCGCTCGGCTCTGGCTGCCGAACTGCATTTCGATGCGCATCACCTGAGCGCGCTCGGCGCGGGTCTCGGTGCGGCCGTGGTGCAGGTGAGTGCCGAGCTCGAGAGCTGCGATACCGCAGTGGCTTTTGCGCGCGAGGAATTCAATCGCCGGGTGCTGGCCTACAACAGCGCGCTGATGCAGTTTCCGACGGTGCTGATCACCGGCATGTTCGGTTTTCGCGCAGGGGCCGAACTGTGACCACGCCGGACGTGCCGGTCGCACCGGCTCCGCCGGTCGAGGTCCCGAAGCCCGAAGGGATGCCGACACTCGGCGTCACGCGCGACCGCTCGGGTACCGTCGTTCTGCACATGCCGGTCGACGTGCGCAGCGCCTCGCTGGCAGTGATCGCGGTCATCGGCACGGTGTTCACGCTGCGCTGGGCGAGCGCCGTCTTCATTCCGGTGATGCTCGGCGTGATGTTCAGCTATGCCCTGTCGCCCTTGGTCGGCCGGCTGGTGCGCTGGCGCATCCCGCGCGTGCTGGCTTCTGCATTGCTGGTCAGCGGTTTGGTCGGCGGTCTCGGCGGCACGTTCTATTCGCTCAGCGACGACGCGTCGACCCTGATCGCCACCTTGCCCGAGGCGGCTCAGAAGCTGCGCAATGCCTTGCGTCCGGAGCGTGGCCAGCGAAACAGTGCGATCGAGACGGTGCAGAAGGCGGCCGCCGAGCTGGAACAGGCGGCACACGAGGGAACCGAAATACGGGCGCCGCGCGGCGTCATGCGGGTGCAGATCGAGCGCCCCAAGTTCAACATCCAGGACTACCTCTGGACAGGTGGCATGGGGCTGATCTCGTTCCTCGGCCAGGCGCTCGCCGTCTTCTTCATTGCGTTCTTCCTGCTCGCTTCGGGCGACACCTTCCGGCGCAAGATGGTCAAGCTGGCCGGGCCGCGTTTGAGCCAGAAGAAGATCACCCTCGAAATGCTCGACGAGATTGCCGAGCAGGTGGAGCGCTACCTTCTGGTGCAGGTGTTCACCAGCGTGCTCGTCGGCATCGCAACCGGGGTGGTCTTCATGCTGATGGGTCTCGAGCACCCGGTGGTCTGGGGCGTTGCGGGGGCATTGCTGAACCTGATCCCGTACGTTGGATCGATCGCCACCGCTGCCGCGGCGGCGCTGGTCGCATTCCTGCAGTTCGGCACGATCGAAGGCGCGCTGGCAGTCAGCGGCGCCTCCTTCAGCATCCACGCCGTCTCGGGATACCTGCTGACGCCGTGGCTGACCAGCCGCACCAGCCGCATGAGCCCGATCGTGGTCTTCGTCGGCGTGCTGGCGTGGGGCTGGCTGTGGGGCATCTGGGGCCTGCTGCTCGGCATTCCGATCCTGATGGCGGTCAAGGCGGTGTGCGACCGCATCGACAGCCTGAAGCCGATCGGCGAGCTGCTCGGCACCTGAAATGTCGGCGCGGGAACCGCCGCCGCGGGCACTGAAAGGAGGCCGTCGATGAGCAAGTCGAACTTCGTGTCGGAGCCCTCGCGCGAGGGCGGCAAGGTCGTCAGCGCCGACGAAGCGGTGCGGCTGATCCGCGACGGCGATACCGTGGCAACCGGTGGTTTCGTCGGCATCGGCTTTGCGGAGGAGATCGCGATCGCCATCGAGGCGCTTTATCTGTCGAGCGAAAATGAGCCTCCCAACCTCGGCAAGCCACGCAATCTGACGCTGGTCTACGCTGGCGGCCAGGGCGATGGCAAGTCGCGTGGGCTCAACCACCTGGCGCTGCCGGGCCTGCTCAAGCGCGTTGTCGGCGGCCACTGGGGGCTGTTGCCGAAGCTGCAGCAGCTGGCGGTCGGCAACCAGATCGAGGCCTACAACCTGCCGCAGGGCGTGATCACGCACCTCTTTCGCGACATTGCCGCGCGCCGGCCGGGGCAGTTGTCGCGCGTCGGGCTCGGCACCTTCGTCGACCCGCGCCATGGTGGCGGCAAGCTCAACGAGCGAACCACCGAAGACCTGGTCGAGCTGATGACGGTCGGCGGCGAGGAGTTCCTGTTCTACAAGGCGTTCCCGATCGACATCGGCATCGTTCGCGGCACCACCGCCGACCCGGACGGCAACATCACCATGGAGCGCGAGGCACTGACGCTCGAAATGCTCGCCATCGCGATGGCAGCGCACAACTCGGGCGGGCTGGTGATCGCGCAGGTCGAGCGGATCGCCGAGCGCGGCTCGCTCAATCCCAAGCTGGTGAAGATTCCGGGCATCTTCGTCGACTGCGTCGTCGTCGCCAAGCCCGAGAACCACCAGCAGACCTTCGCCACGCCGTACAGCGCGGCCTACGCGTCGGAAATGCGCGTGCCGGTCGGCTCGATCGCGCCGATGACCATGAGCGAGCGCAAGATCATTGCGCGACGGGCGGCGATGGAGCTGCGGCCGAACAGCATCGTCAACCTCGGCATCGGCATGCCCGAAGGCGTTGCGATCGTCGCCAACGAGGAGAAGATCCTCGATCTGCTGACGCTGACTGCCGAGCCGGGGGTGATCGGCGGCATCCCGGCCGGCGGGCTCGATTTCGGCGCCGCGAGCAATGCGGCCGCCATCGTCGATCAACCCTACCAGTTCGATTTCTACGACGGCGGCGGGCTCGACGTCGCCTTCCTCGGCCTTGCACAGGCCGATCGCCAGGGCAACCTCAATGTGTCGCGCTTCGGCCCGCGCCTGGCGGGTGCCGGTGGTTTCATCAACATCAGCCAGAACGCCAAGAAAGTGGTCTTCGTCGGCACCTTCACCGCTGGCGGCCTGCAGTTGGGGGTGGCTGCCGGGCGGCTGCGCATCGACCGCGAAGGGCGGGTGAGAAAGTTCGTTTACGAAGTCGAGCACCGGACCTTCGGCGGCCAGCATGCCTTCGCGACCGGCCAGCAGGTGCTTTACGTCACCGAGCGCTGCGTCTTTCAGCTGACGGCAGCCGGGCTCGAACTGATCGAAGTGGCCCCGGGTATCGACCTCGCGCGCGACATCCTCGCGCACATGGAATTCGAGCCGATCGTGGGCGAGCCGAAGCCGATGGACGCGCGCATCTTCGGCGACGAGCCGATGGGGCTGCGTGCCGAGATGCTGCGCATGCCGTTCGATGCCCGCTTCAATTTCGATGCCCGGCAGGGCATCCTGTTCGTCAACTTCGAAAAGCTCGAAGTCAAGGACGCCGCAACGGTCGAGGCGATCCGGCGCAAGGTGCAGGAAATCTGCGAGCCGCTCGGCCGCAAGGTCGACGCCATCGCCAACTACGAGGGCTTCGTTCTCGACCGGGAGGTCGAGGATGCCTACACCGAAATGGTCAGCGAGGTCGTCGATCGCTACTACCTGCGCATCACCCGCTTCACGACCAGCTCGTTCATGCGCGCCAAGCTCGGCGAGGCGCTCGGCCGGCGCAAACTGGCGCCGCACATCTACGAAAGCGAGCAGGAGGCGGTGGCCCGGCTGCGTGGCGTGGCGCCCTGAGCACCCGCCGGCGCGGGGCCAAGCCCCGGCGCACGCCTCAAGCCTGCGCCGTGATCGACGCCGAAGTGACCAGCTCGTTGAACATCGACATCGAGACCGCGCCCGGAATGCCGAACGGGTCGAGCACGCCGGTTTCCGAGTACTTCATGACGATCGCCGGATTGAGCCGGTTCAGGTTGACCTGCCCCATCGACCAGCCGGCAAAACGGCGTTCGCCGATCTCCTCGAAGCTGAGCAGCGTCACCTCGCGGTGCCGCGGATCGGCGGCAATGCGGTTGTAGAGCGCACTGACGGCGCTGCGGCCGCCTTCGAGAACCTGCAGGAAGGTGCCCGCCGAGAGGCACAGCACCCCGGTGACGCCGATCACCGGGTTCCTGGCGCGCGATGTCTTCAGCACGGCCAGCAACTCGTCCTGCGCCACCGACTCGGCAGCACGGCTTGCATACATCAATCGCACCAGCATCTGCAGGCTCCCGGCCGTTCAGGAAGGTTTGCGCCCGAGCAGCGAAAGAAATTCGCGGCGCAGGCTGGCGTCCTTGAGGAACGCGCCGTGCATCACGCTGTTGGTCATCATCGCGTTCTCGTCCTTGACGCCGCGCCACTGCATGCAGAAGTGGTCGGCCTCCATGACGACGGCCAGGCCGTCGGGCTTGACGCGCTCCTGCAGCTCGTTGGCAAGCATCGTCACGGCTTCCTCCTGGATCTGCGGTCGGCTCATGATCCAGTCGCAGATGCGCGCGTATTTCGACAGGCCGATCAGGTTCGAATACTCGTTGGGCAGGATGCCGATCCAGACCTTGCCCATGATCGGGCACAGGTGGTGCGAGCAGGCGCTGCGCACGGTGATCGGGCCGACGATCATCAGCTCGTTGAGTCGCGAGACGTTCGGGAACTCGGTCACCGGCGGCATCGGCTGGTAGCGGCCGCGGAACACCTCGGTGACGAACATCTTGGCCACGCGCCGCGCGGTGTCCTGCGTGTTGTGGTCGCTGTCGGTGTCGATCACCAGCGCTGCCAGCACCTCGTGCATTCGGGCCTGCACCTCGGCCTGGATCGCGTCGAGCTCGCCCTCGCGCACGAAGGCGGCGATGTTGTCGTTGGCGTGGTAACGGCAGCCGGCGTGCACCAGGCGCAAGCGGATGCGCTCGGACGCAGGCAACTGCGTCTCGTCGTCGTCGCGGGAGGGTGGCGACGGCGCGCCGTCGGTCAGGGGCGATTCATTCACCGCCCGAGCGTAACCGAGGCCGTCGGCTGGCTGCGCCTAGACTTGCCGCGGTGAACGTTTCCGATGGCCGCACGGCCCACCGCTCGCTGCCGCTGGCGCGACTCCTGAGCCACGCCGCCGAAGCCGTCGAGGCGGTACGTGCCGGCGAGTCGCTGACGACGGCGATTGCCCGCTGCCCGCCCGCGGCGCGCCCGGGCACGCAGGCGCTGGCTTTCGCGGCGCTGCGCCGGCTCGGATCGGCGCAGGCCGTCCGGGCGCTGCTGGTGCCACGCCGGCCGGCCCCGGCCGTCGACGCCTTGCTGCTGACCGCGCTCGCCTTGTTGCTCGGCGGCCCCGCCGAGGGCGCCGCATACAGCGAGCACACGCTGGTCGACCAGGCCGTGGGCGCCGCGCGCCAGCGCAAGCCGGCCAGCGCAGGCTTTGTCAATGCGGTGCTGCGCCGCTTTCTGCGCGAGCGCCAGGCGCTCGATGCGCAGCTGCAGGCGGACCCGCTCTACCGCCACAACCATCCGACGTGGTGGATCGAACGGCTGTGCAGCGACTGGCCGCAGGAATGGCCGGCCATCGTGCAGGCTGCCGAGCGCCATCCGCCGATGGTGCTGCGCGTCAATGCACGGCGCAGCAGCGTCGAGGCGTACCTGGCGCGGCTGGCTGCAGCGGGTATTGGCGCGGCGCCGCTCGCCACGGCAACCGGCGTGGGGCGCTGTGCGCTGCTGCTGACCGAGCCCCTGCCGGTGTCGGCGCTGCCCGGCTTCGACGACGGGGTGGTTTCGGTGCAGGACCTGGCTGCGCAGTGGGCGGCGCCGCTGCTGCTGCAGGACGCCCGGCCCGGCGCCCGCGTTCTCGATGCCTGCGCCGCGCCCGGCGGCAAGACGGCGCACCTGCTCGAAGCGGCCGACGTGCAGGTGACGGCGATCGATCGCGACGCGGCGCGGCTGGCGCGGGTCGACGAAACGCTGGCGCGGCTCGGGTTGCAGGCGCAGACCCGCGTCGCGGACGCCGCCATTCCTTGCGACTGGTGGGACGGCGTGGCGTTCGACCGGATCCTGCTCGACGCGCCGTGCAGTGCCTCGGGCATCGTCCGGCGCCATCCCGATATCCGCTGGCTGCGCCGTCCCGCCGACATCGAGGCGCTCGCGGCGACGCAGGCGCGGTTGCTCGATGCGTTGTGGCCCCTGCTGCAGCGCGGCGGCCGGCTGCTCTATGCGACTTGCTCGGTGTTCAAGGCCGAAGGGGTCGAGCAGATCGAGGCGTTTCTGCAGCGCCATGACGACGCCTGCCATCGGAGCGACCTGGCGCCCGGTCACCTGCTGCCGCTCGTCGACAATCCGCTGCTCGGCAGCCCGTGCGCGCCGGCGCCCGACGGCTTCTACTACGCCCTGCTGCATAAATCGTGACCCTGCGCCCGAACCCGCCGCCCGCACGGCCGCCACACCAGGTTGACGTGCGACTGTCGCGCCGGCGGCTTTGCGGCAGCGCCGCCGCTCTGTGGCTGGTGGCACCGCTGCACGCCCAGGAGGCCGAACTGCGCCAGTTCGACGTGCAGCGCGGCGAGGAGGGCGTGACGCTGAGTTTCGCCATCGCCTACGAATTGCCGCGCAGCGTCGAGGACGCGCTGCTCAAGGGCGTGCCGCTGTACTTCGTGGCCCGCGCCGAACTCTGGCACAGCCGCTGGTACTGGCGCGACCGGCGGGTGGCGGTGGCCGAGCGCGTCTGGCGGCTTGCCTTCCAGCCGCTGACGCGCAAGTACCGGGTCAGCTTCGGGGGCCTGAACCAGAACTTCGACCTGCTCGGCGAGGCCCTGGCGTCGACGCGCCGAATCACCGACTGGAAGGTTGCCGAGCCCGGCCAGATCGAAGCCGGCGTCGCGCACTATCTGCAGTTCAGCTACCGCCTCGACACCAGCTTGCTGCCGCGCCCGCTGCAGATCGGCATCGGTGGCCAGCCCGACTGGAGCCTGCGACTGGAGCGCAGCCACCGCCTCGAATGAGCGCCGCCGCGTGATGACCAAGGGAACGCGCTGGGCCTGGTTCGTGTCGCTGGTGGCGATGACCGGCGCCGGTCTGGTGCTGACCTTCATGCTGACGCTGGCCACGGACAACCGGCGTTTCTACGAACAGCAGTATTCGTGGTTGTTCTGGGTCAACGGCGTGGTCGCGGCTGTGCTCGTGCTCGTCATCTGCATTGCCGCGGTGCGGCTGCTGGTGCGCGTGGCCCAGGGCAAGTACGGCAGCCGGCTGCTGCTCAAGCTGGCGGCGATCTTTGCCCTGGTCGGCGTGGTGCCGGGCGTGCTGGTCTACACCGTCAGCTACCAGTTCGTCTCGCGCAGCATCGAGAGCTGGTTCGACGTCAAGGTCGAAGGCGCGCTCGATGCCGGCCTCAACCTGGGGCGGGACACGCTCGATGCGAAGGTCGCCGATCTTTCGACCAAGACCCGGCTGGCTGCCGAGCGGCTCGGCGAGACGCGCGCCGATGTGCAGCCATTGGCGCTGGAACGGCTGCGCGAGCAGCTTTCGGCGCAGCAGCTTGCGATCGTCAGCGGGACCGGGCAGGTGCAGATGAGTGCCGGCGGCCCGAGCGCCAGCTTCACCGCCGACCGGCCCGCGCCGGCGATGTTGCGGCAGGCGCGGCAGATGCGGGTTGCCGCAGCGCTCGAAGGGCTCGACGACGATCTGTCGGGCAGTTCGCAGCCGGCGGTGGCGGCACGGGTGCGTGCGCTGGCCTGGATTCCGGATGCCAGCTTCGACCTGTCGCAGCCGGAGCACTTCCTCTATGTCACCGAGATGCTGCCGACCAGGCTGGCGGCGAATGCACTCTCGGTGCAATCGGCCTACCGCGAATACCAGCAGCGCGCCCTGGCGCGCCGGGGATTGCGCGAGATGTACATCGGCACGCTGACGCTGGCGCTGATCCTGGCAGTCTTCGGCGCCTTGCTGCTGGCGGTGGCGTTGTCGAACCAGCTGGCGCGACCGCTGCTGCTGCTGGCGCAGGGCATGCAGGAGGTCGCCCAGGGGGATCTGAGCGCCAAGAAGGTGTTTTCGTCGCGCGACGAACTCGGCGGCCTGACGCGAACGTTTGCCGCGATGACCGCCCAGCTCGCCGACGCCCGCGAGCTGGTCCAGCGCAGCGTGACGCAGGTGGAATCGGCGCGCACCAATCTGCAGACGATCCTCGACAACCTGACGGCCGGCGTCATCGTCTTCGACCGCGACGGCGCGATCGATACGGTCAATCCCGGCGCCACCCGCATCCTGCGCCTGCCGGTATCGGTCTATCAGGGGCGGCGGCTGGGCGATGTGCCGGGCCTGGCCGACTTCGCTGCGGCGCTCGCCCAGCGCTTCGATGTCCATGCGAGCAGCCCCGAGGCCGGCGAGCGCGACCAATGGCAGGACTCCTTTGAACTGCGGACGCAGTCGCTTGCCGGGCGCGAGCGCGACGGCCAGACGCTGCTGGTGCGCGGCGCAGCGCTGCCGCAAGGCGCCCGGCTGCTGGTCTTCGACGACATCACCGAGGTGGTTTCTGCGCAGCGCAGCGAGGCGTGGAGCGAGGTCGCACGGCGGTTGGCGCATGAAATCAAGAATCCGCTGACCCCCATCCAGCTATCGGCCGAGCGGCTGCAGCACAAGCTCGAGGCGCGGCTGGAAGGCCCTGACCGGGCGATGCTGGTGCGCTCGGTGGCGACGATCGTCAACCAGGTGCAGGCGATGAAGCGGCTGGTCGACGAATTTCGCGACTATGCGCGGCTGCCTGCGGCCAAATTGACGCCGCTCGACCTCAACGCGCTGGCCGGGGAGGTGCTGGCGCTCTACGCGCAGCCCCTCGAGGCGGGCGTGCTCGTCGCGGTACTGCAGCCCGGGCTGCCGCAGATGCTCGGTGATCCGACACAGCTACGGCAGGTCATTCACAACCTGCTGCAGAACGCGCTCGACGCGGTTGCCGATCTGGCCGACGGCCGGGTGCGCTTGGTGACCGAAAGCGGCAACGACGACACCGGCGTGGTGCGGGCGGTGCGGCTGATCGTGCAGGACAACGGCGGCGGCTTTCCGGACAAGGTGCTCAAGCGCGCCTTCGAACCCTATGTCACCACCAAGACCAAGGGCACCGGGCTGGGCCTGGCCGTGGTCAAGAAGATTGCCGACGAGCACGGTGCGAGGGTGCGCATCGCCAACCTGCCGTCGGCTGCGGCAGGCGACGCAGGCGAGCCTGGAATTGCCGGCGCGCAAGTTTCGCTATCATTTTCCAAACTGGCGCCGGACCCGGCGGCGCCGAGCGACGCGGCGTCGCATTGAGGGTTCATGGCCACGATACTTGTAGTTGACGACGAACTCGGCATCCGCGCGTTGCTGTCGGAGATCCTGAGCGACGAAGGTCACAGCGTCGAACTGGCCGAGAACGCAGCGCAGGCGCGTGCCTACCGCGAGCGTGAACGTCCGGACCTGGTGCTGCTCGACATCTGGATGCCCGATGTCGACGGCATCTCGTTGCTCAAGGAGTGGGGCGCTGCGGGCAAGCTGTCGATGCCGGTCATCATGATGAGCGGCCATGGCACGATCGACACCGCCGTCGAGGCGACGCGTCATGGGGCGATGGCTTTTCTGGAGAAGCCGATCACCTTGCAGAAGCTGCTGCGCTCGGTCGAGCAGGGGCTGGCCAAGCCGGCACCGCGCTCGGTGGCGAGTTCCACGCCGGGTTCGCGGACGGCATTCGGGCAGCGCACCGACTTTTCGAACAACCATTCGGCTGCCATGCCGCCTGCCACGGCGCCGGGGTTGAGTGCCGAGCAGACCTTCGATCTCGATCGGCCCCTGCGCGAAGCGCGCGACGCCTTCGAGAAGAGCTACTTCGAGTTTCATCTGGTGCAGGAAAACGGCAGCATGACCCGCGTTGCGGAAAAGACGGGGCTGGAACGCACGCATCTTTATCGCAAGCTGAAGCAGCTGGGCGTCGATCTCAGCCGCGGCAAGCGCGGCCTGGCCTGACGACACGGGCCTGAGGGTCGACCTGCTCGGCGCAGGCGGCGGCGAACGCGGCGGCTATAATTTTCCCCTGTTGGCCAAGTAGCTCAGTCGGTAGAGCAGCGGATTGAAAATCCGCGTGTCGGTGGTTCGATTCCGCCCTTGGCCACCATTCGGTGTGTGGCTTCATGTCGACGCATCGCACCGGCCCGTCGGGCGACTGGTTACATTCCGCAACATGCGATGTAATCTGTGGCCGTCCCCAGTTTCAGGAACTTGGGCGTCCCCCTTGGCAGCCCCGATCTCCTGCACCCCTGGCGTTTTCCTGGGCGTGCGCGGGCCATCGAAAAGCAGCAATTCGCGGTTTCGATGAACGCCCATGTGGTTCAGTTTTGCAGCGACGACAGGTCGGTCGTCGATGCCACGGCGCAACTCGTCGTCTGCTCGCGCAATGCAGGCGAGTCGGTGCTGGTGATCGCCGCGGCCGCAAATCTGCAGGAGCTGTCGTCCCGCGTCCATGGTGGCCTTCCAGCGGGCGCGGATTCCGAAGGGGCGCTGCTCACTGCCGACGCCGAGGAAGTGCTGGCCCAGATCCTCGTCTCGGGCATTCCCGATCCCGATCGCTTCGATGCCGTGGTTGGTGGTCTGGTGGCGCAAGTGCGTGGTGCGAGCCCGCGGCGGGTGCGCCTCGTGTCGGAACTCGGGGCGATGCTCGGGGGCATCGGCGATGCGAAGTCCGTCCAGGTCCTCGAGCAAATCTGGTGCGGCTTCGCCAAGCAGCACGCGCTGCAGTTGCATTGCCTCTACTCGATGCATCGGCTCGGCGCGGCCTGGTCGCCCGATGCCGTCGAGGCCTTGTGCAGGGTGCATTCGCTGGTGGTGCCGTGCGGGTTGTCGATCAAGGCCGCGGCCGATCCGCATAGCCTGCGTCGAACGATCGCCGGCTTGCAGCAGCGCGTGGCGCTGCTCGAAGCCGAACTGGCGACCTACCGCAATGCCGGCGAGGTGGCGGAAAAGGCGCGCCGCGACATGGCGGTGCTGGCGCAGGCCTATTCCGAGCTCGAACGCGTTGCCAACCTCGACCCGCTGACCGGGCTGTACAACCGGCGCGTCTTTCTCGACCGACTCGAGCACGCGCTCGAGCGGGCCAGGCGGCGGCGCAACAGCTTCGCCCTGCTGCTGGTCGACCTGGACGATTTCAAGTCGGTCAACGATCGCCATGGTCACGAGGCGGGCGACCGTGTGTTGCGCGAGGTGGCGACTCGGCTGAGCCTCTGCGCCCGGGGCTCGGATACCGTCTGTCGCCTTGGCGGCGACGAGTTCACCGTCATCATGGAGGATTGCTCGCTGACCGAGGCCACGCTGGTGGCACAGCGGATCGTCGAGATGGTTGACAAGGAAATTGCGATCGGAGGCGAGCGGGTCCAGCCGAGCGCGAGCGTCGGCGTCAGCGTCTACCCGGATCATGCGGCCGACGCGGCGGCACTGATCCGCAGTGCCGACCAGGCCATGTACCGCGCCAAGGGCTATGGCAAGGGCCGCTACGAGGATTCGGGTTCAGTGCCGCTGCAATAGCGGCCTGCCGGCGAGCACCACGCCGCGGTGTTAACCTGAGATGCCCATGGACCGTCGATGTCGTCCATGACCTCAGCGGACGCACCCAGCAGAACCCCACCATGATTTCAAGACGCCGATTGACCGCTGTTGGCAGCGCCTCGCTGCTCGCACTGGCTGCCTTTGGGATGCCGCTCGATGCGGCCGCACAGGCCTGGCCTGGCAAGCAGGCCATCAAGATCCTTTCGCCGTATGCCCCCGGCGGCACCACCGACGTGCTGGCTCGCATGATCGGTGCCAAGCTGCAGGAGAAGCTGGGCCAGACGGTCATCGTCGAGAACCGCGCCGGCGCGGGCGGAAACATCGGCACCGACGCCATCGCCAAGGCATTGCCCGACGGCTACTCGCTGTTGCTGGCGGCGAGCGGACCGATCGTCATCGCGCCTTCGCTGTATCCGAAGCTGCCGTATTCGCCGATGAAGGATTCTGAGCTTCGTCTCGCCGCTCGCCAGCGCCTCCTTCGTCGTCCTGACGCAGTCGGACTCCGGCATCAACACCCTCAAGGACCTGATCGCCCGCGGCCAGGCCGGCAACAAGGTGAACTACGCCTCGGCGGGCTCCGGCACGCCGCAGCACATCATCGGTGAGATGTTCAACCTGCGGGCGGGAACCAAGCTGCAGCACATTCCCTACCGCGGCTCGGGCCCGGCGATGACCGCCCTGCTCAGCGGCGAGGTGCCGGTCTCGTTCGAGAACCCGCTGCCGGCAATGCCGCACGTCAAGGCCGGCAAGATCAAGGTGCTGGCGATCACGGCCGCCAAGCGCTCGGCTGCCTTCCCCGATATCCCGACGGTGGCCGAACTCGGCCTGAGCGGCTTCGATGCCAAGCCCTGGTACGGCCTGCTCGCGCCCGCCAACCTCGATCCGGAAATCAAGCGCAAGCTCAATGTCGCGGTTCGTGAAATCCTCAACCAGACGGAGATCAAGGCACGGCTGTTTGCGCTTGGCGCCGAGCCGATGCTGATGTCGAGCGCCGAATTCGAGGCGTTTGCTGCCAAGGACCTGGAGAAGTGGACCCAGGTGGTGAAGACCTCGGGCGCGACGGCCGAGTGAGCGTGGTGCGGGCCCGCCGATGAACGACCAGACGCTGCCGCTGCCGCGGCTCGACGCGGAGGCCCTAGGCCGTGTCGCAGGCGCGAGCCCCGCCGCCGAGCAGGGCTCGTGTGCCTGCAGCGGCCTGCGCTGTCCGGGCTGGGAGTCGCTGCCGGCGGGTTTCGAAGACGCCTTGCTGCAGCAGACGGGAACACTCGTGGATGGCGGCGATGCCGAGCCGACGCTCGACGAGTTCCATCCGCAGGGCACGAACTACTGGTCGGCCGACGCGCCGATTGCGCTCGACTGCTTTCCGTACAACCGCGCCGAGGTCTGGCAATGCCGGCGCTGCGCCCGGGCCTTCCTGCGCTACACCGAGTACGGTGGCTACTACATCGACCCGCGCATCCGCGAAGTCGATCCGCGGCTGATCGTGCCCGGCGGCTCGACCGCACAGCACCCTGCGCGCTGAACGCCGGCCGCGGGCGAATGGCTATGCCGGCTCGCCCGGCGGCGGTGTCCGTGCGACGACCCAGACCGCGACCGTCGAGGCGCCTGCGGCCTTCAGCATGCGGGCCAGTTCACCGGCGGTCTCGCCGGTGGTCATGACATCGTCGACCAGGGTCACCGCGCGTCCCTGCAGTTCGGCGCGGCGCACGGGTTCCACGGCAAAGGCGCCGCGAATATTCGCAGCCCGCTGATCCATGGCAAGCCCCTGCTGTGGCGGGGTCTCGCGCACCCGCAGCAGCAGCCGCGCATCGGCAGTCGTGCCGAAATGCCGCGCAAGATGCCTGGCGACTTCCCACGACTGGTTGTAGCCGCGTTGACGCAGTCGAGCGGGCGCGAGCGGCACCGGCAGCAGCAGGTTGGGCGCAGCAGGCGGTTGCGCCGCGGCAACTGCGCTGCAGAGCAGCGAGCCGAGCGCGGGGGCCAGGTCGAGTGCCTCGCCGAACTTGAGACGCGCGATCAGCGCGGCCCAGGGATGCGCGTAATCGACGGCTGCAAACGCCGAATCGAAGGGCGGCGGCCGGCGCAGGCACCGGCCGCAGTCGGTCACGCCGCGCGGCACTTGCAACGCGCAGCGCCTGCAGCGCGGCAGCCGCGGCGCAAAGCGGGTGCAGCAGTCGGGGCAGATGCGCTGCGCGCTCCACCCATGGCAGATGGCGCAAAGGCTCGGCAACTGCTGCAGCCATTCCAGCGGGCGCAAGGCCAACGAACGCATCGCTCAATATACTGAAAGGCATGTCGACCCGCCTGTTCGACCCGACGGCCGTGCAGGCACGGATTGCCCGCCTCGCGCGCCGTGCCCCCGCCGGTGCCGCGCTGACGCCGTGGCTGCATGCGGAAATTGGCCGCCGCATGGCCGAGCGACTGGCGATCATTCGCGCGCAGCCCGAGCGCGTCGCCGTCTGGTCGGGTGCGCTCGGCGGTGGGTCGCAGTTGCTCGGCGAACGCTATCCACGCGCGCTCCGCTGGATCGTCGAACCCTCGGCACGGCTGGTCGAGCACAGCCGGCGTGCCGAGCAGGGCGCCTGGTGGCAGGCGAGCCGCTGGCGCGCACCGCCGGTCGAGGTGCTGCTCGACAGCCAGCCGCTGCCCGCGGGGCTGGGCCTGATCTGGGCCAACATGGTGTTGCACGCCGTCGCCGATCCGCCGGCGCTGATCGAGCGCTGGCAGCAGTCGCTCGGCGTCGATGGTTTCGTCATGTTTTCCAGTCTCGGGCCGGGTTCGCTGCGCGGGCTGCGCGAGGTCTACCGCCTCGCCGGCTGGCCGGCGCCGGGTATCGAGTTCGTCGACATGCATGACTTCGGCGACATGCTCGTCCAGGCTGGCTTCGCCGATCCGGTGATGGATCAGGAAACGCTCACCCTCACCTGGCCCACGGCCGCGGCGCTGCTGGAAGAGCTGCGCGGCCTCGGCGGCAACGTCTCGCCGCATCGACCGGCCGGCCTGCGAACGCCGCGCTGGAAAGCCGAACTGCAGCAACGGCTGGAAGCGCTGCGCGGCGCCGATGGCCGGCTCGCGCTGCAGTTCGAGATCGCCTACGGCCATGCATTCAAGGCGCCGCCGAAGCCGCCACGCGCGACCAGCACGACGGTCTCGCTCGATACCATGCGCACGCTGGTCAAAGCCCCGCGAAGCGGCAGCTGAGCAGGCAATGTGCCGGTAGAATGACACCCTGCTGCGGCGTGCCTTCGCTGCAGTTGCCTCCGGTCCTTCCGACCTTGCGCCGCCCCTGGATCGAATTGTCCCGTTGAGCATGCCGGCCACCACGTCTTCAGCGTCTGCCTGCGACACCCTGCCGAGCCGACGCCGCAGGCTCGGCGTGGATTGCGGGTCCGCCGGTGGCGTCGAATGGCGCTTTTCGCGCAACTGCTCGCTGACGCCTGGCGAGCTGATGCGTGGCTATCTGCTTTTGTGCGCCCTGTCGTTTTGCGTCGCGGTGTTTTTCTGGATGCAGGGGGTGGCCTTGATCGTTCCTTTTGCGGGTCTCGAAATGCTGGCGGTCGGCATTGCCATGCTGGTCCATGCACGCCATGCGCGCGATCGGGAAGTCATTGCCATGGATGACCGCTGCCTGCATGTCGAGCACCACTGCGGCAGCAGGCTCGACCGGGCCGACTTCGACCTGGCCTGGGTCCGTATCGAGCCCTCGTCGAACGATCGTTCATTGATCGAGCTATCCGGGCGCGGGCAGCGGATCGCCATCGGCCGCTTCCTGCGGCCGGAGCTGCGCAGCCAGCTTGCGGAAGAATTGCGCCATGCGCTGCGCTGCTGGCGAATCGGCGAGACGGTAGCAGCGCGCTGAAATCAACATAGCCATGACCGAGACGAAGACGATGAGAGCACTTTGCCAGGCAACGAGCCGTATGGCCCTTCAGGCTGGCCTGTGGGTGGCAACGGCGCTG
This sequence comes from uncultured beta proteobacterium, assembly GCA_963826695.1. Lineage (GTDB taxonomy): Bacteria > Pseudomonadota > Gammaproteobacteria > Burkholderiales > Burkholderiaceae_C > CAWGXZ01. Next base: position 58,345 of record CAWGXZ010000001.1, on the reverse strand, counting down.
CCCTGTGTCGCCGCCGAGGTCCGCGACCTGCCCGGTGGCCCTGCGAACCGGCAGATCGACCTGCCCCAGCCGGCGTCACGGATCGCGGTCGAGCAGCAGTGGCTGCACAACTTCATGCTGATCGTCTGCACGGTGATCTTCATCGCCGTCTTCGCGGTGATGTTCTATTCGATCCTGAAGCACCGCAAGTCGAAAGGCGCCAAGTCGGCCAACTTCCACGAAAGCACCGCGGTCGAGATTGCCTGGACGATCGTGCCGTTCGTCATCGTCATCCTGATGGCACTGCCGGCGACCAAGGCGGTGGTCGCAATGAAGGACACCAGCGGCGCGGACCTGACCATCAAGGCCACCGGCATCCAGTGGAAATGGGGCTACGACTATCTGGGCGGCGAGGGTGCCGGCATCGGCTTCCTGTCCACGCTCGACCCGACCCAGCGGCACCTCTCCGATACCGGCAAGCCCGCGGGCGACGATTACCTGCTGAAGGTCGACCACCCGCTGGTCGTGCCGGTGCACAAGAAGGTGCGCATCATCACCACCGCCAGCGACGTGATCCACGCGTTCGCCGTGCCCTCGCTCGGTGTCAAGCAGGACGCGGTTCCGGGCTTCGTCCGCGACACCTGGTTCCGTGCCGAGCAGATCGGCGATTTCTACGGCCAGTGCATGGAGCTCTGCGGCAAGGAGCACGCGTACATGCCGATCCATGTCAAGGTGGTGAGCCAGGCGCAGTACACCCAGTGGGTGGGAGAGAAACAGAAGGAAATGGCCGCGCGTGCCGACGACCCGAACAAGGTCTGGGCGCTGGCCGAACTGGTCGATCGCGGCTCCAAGGTCTACGGCGCCAACTGCGTCGCCTGCCACCAGGCGAGCGGCAAGGGCGGCCCCGGCATTCTCCCGCTCGACGCCTCGGCGCTGGTTCTCGATGCCGACAAGTCCAGGCAGGTCAACGTCCTGTTGCACGGCCGCGGCGCGATGCCGTCTTGGAAGCAGCTCAGCGACACCGACATTGCCGCCGTCATCACCTATACCAAGAACCAGTGGTCGAACCAGACGGGGCAGATCGTCCAGCCGGCGGAAGTAGCGCCGCTGCGGGCGAGCAAGTCCTGACCGAAAGCAACAAGGAATCGCGATGAGTGCAGTACTCGACCCGCACGGTCACGCCCACGACGGCCACGACCATGACCACGACCACCACCAGCCGCACGGCTGGCGGCGCTGGCTTTACGCGACGAACCACAAGGACATCGGCACGATGTACCTGCTGTTCTCGTTCACCATGCTGATGATCGGCGGCGTGCTCGCGCTGCTCATTCGCGCCGAGCTGTTTCAACCCGGATTGCAATTCGTCAATCCGCAGCTGTTCAACCAGTTCACGACCATGCACGGTCTGATCATGGTCTTCGGCGCGATCATGCCGGCCTTCGTCGGCTTCGCCAACTGGATGATCCCGCTGCAGATCGGCGCCGCCGACATGGCGTTCGCGCGGATGAACAACCTCAGCTTCTGGCTGCTGATCCCGGCAGCGACCATGCTCGTGCTGTCGTTCTTCATGCCCGGCGGAGCGCCGGCCGCCGGCTGGACGCTCTACGCCCCGCTGACGCTGCAGATGGGTCCGTCGATGGACGCCGGCATCTTTGCCATGCACATCATGGGCGCCAGTTCGATCATGGGCTCGATCAACATCATCGTCACCGTGCTCAACATGCGCGCGCCCGGCATGACGCTGATGAAGATGCCGCTCTTCTGCTGGACCTGGCTGATCACCGCCTACCTGCTGATCGCCGTCATGCCGGTGCTCGCTGGCGCGATCACGATGACGCTGACCGACCGCCATTTCGGCACCAGCTTCTTCAATCCGGCGGGTGGCGGCGACCCGATCATGTACCAGCACATCTTCTGGTTCTTCGGGCATCCCGAGGTCTACATCATGATCCTGCCGGCGTTCGGCATCATCAGCGCGGTGATCCCGGCGTTCTCGCGCAAGCGGCTGTTCGGCTACACCTCGATGGTCTACGCGACCTCGTCGATCGCTATCCTGTCGTTCATCGTCTGGGCGCACCACATGTTCACCACCGGCATGCCGGTGACCGGGCAGCTGTTCTTCATGTACGCGACGATGCTGATCGCGGTGCCGACCGGCGTGAAGGTGTTCAACTGGATCGCCACCATGTGGCGCGGCTCGATGACCTTCGAGACGCCGATGCTGTTCGCGATCGGCTTCATCTGGGTGTTCACGATCGGCGGTCTGACGGGGGTGATCCTGTCGGTGGCGCCGATCGACATCCAGCTGCAGGACACCTACTACGTCGTTGCGCACTTCCACTACGTGCTGGTTGCCGGGTCGCTGTTTGCGATGTTCTCCGGTTTCTACTACTGGGTGCCGAAGTGGACCGGGGTGATGTACAGCGAACTGCGCGGGCAGATCCATTTCTGGGCTTCGCTGATCTTTTTCAACGTGACGTTCTTCCCGATGCACTTCCTGGGGCTCGCCGGGATGCCGCGGCGCTACGCCGACTACCCGATGCAGTTCGCCGACTTCAACATGATCGCGTCGATCGGCGCTTTCGGATTCGGCTTCGCGCAGGTCTATTTCTTCTTCTTCGTCGTGCTGCCGTGCATGCGCGGCAAAGGCGAAAAGGCCGCGCAGCGTCCCTGGGAAGGTGCCGAGGGTCTCGAGTGGGACGTGCCGTCGCCGGCGCCCTTCCACACCTTCGAGACACCGCCACGCCTGAATGCCGCAGGCACGCAGGTGCTGGTTGAGCGCGCCTGAGGTGGCCATGACGCCGGATGTCGAGCTGCGCCGTCGGAACCGGCGCCTGGCCTTGATCCTGGCGTCGGTCGCAGCGGTCTTTTTCGTTGGCTTCTTCGCCCGCGCGTGGCTCTTCGGTGGCGCCGGATGAAAGTGCCTTTCGGTCGCGGCGGGTCCGATGCCGCGCTCGACGCCGACAACCTGCGGATGGTGGCCAAGCTGGTGGTCATCGCGGCGCTGATGTTCGGCTTCGGATACGGGTTGGTGCCGATGTACCGCGCCGTCTGTGCGGCGCTCGGCATCAACGTGCTGGCCATCGCCGAGCGCAAGCTGCCGGGCATGCAGGCCGGCCGGGCCGAGAACACCCAGATCGATCGCAGTCGCCGAATCACCGTCGAGTTCGACGCCAACGCGCGCGGGCCATGGGACTTCAAGCCGGCGCTCGCCAGTCTGCAGGTTCATCCCGGCGAGATTGCGACGGTGATGTACGAATTCCGCAATCGCCAGCCGCGCACCATGGCGGCGCAGGCGATTCCGAGCTACGCCCCGCGGCAGGCCGGGCCGCACTTCAACAAGCTGGAGTGCTTCTGCTTCAACGAATACGTGCTCAGGCCGGGTGAGAGCCGCCGCTGGCCGGTGGTGTTCGTCATCGACCCGAAGTTGCCGCGTGACGTGACCACGATCACGCTGTCCTATACCTTCTTCGAGGTCGGCGGCAAGGTGCCCGCGGCGCCGGAGGCGGTGGCCGTCGCCCCCGCCAGACCGGAGGTGCGACTTTGAGCACGCGCGCCACATCGACGAGGCGGCCGCTCGGTTTTCTGCGCAGCCTGCGCGCGGTGGCCTGGTCGTTCTTCGGCGTGCGCAGGTCGGTCGACTACGAGCGCGACGTCGCCGAGCTGAATCCACGGCATGTCATCATCGCCGCGCTCATCGCGGCACTCGGCTTCGTACTGATCCTGATTGCGCTTGTCAGCTGGGTCCTTTCCAGCGGCGTGGCCAAGAGCTGAAGCCCCCGCAACACGTTATTTTTTCGTTTTCGCCCAGGAGCCCCCATGTCGGCAGCGACACACGCAGGAAGCGCACCCCACTACTTCATCCCCGAACCCTCACGCTTCCCGGTGATGCTGTCGGCGGGGCTTTTCCTGGTTATTTTCGGCGCCTCGCAGTGGGTCAACGGCGCCGGCTGGGCGCCGTGGGTGACGCTGGCGGGGCTGGTGGTCTGGGCCTTCGTCCTGCAGGGATGGTTCCGCACGTCGATCAACGAAAGCGAGAACGGTCTCTACAGCGACCGGATCGACATCTCCTATCGCTGGAGCATGAGCTGGTTCATCTTCTCCGAGGTGATGTTCTTCGGCGCCTTCTTCGGCGCCCTGTTCTGGGCCCGGCTGTATTCGGTACCGAGCCTCGGCAGCCTCGAGAATGCCATCCTGTGGCCCGATTTCAAGGCGATCTGGCCCAGCATCCAGGCGGGCGCAACCGCGTCGCCGGCAGGCACCATCGAGCCGTTCAGGACGATGGGCCCATGGCCGTTGCCGACGATCAACACGGCGCTGCTGCTGACCTCGGGCGTGACCCTGACCATTGCCCACCACGCCCTGCTGGCCGGGCAGCGCGTCAAGACGATTACCTGGATGTGGGTCACCGTCGCCCTCGGCACCACCTTCCTGTTCGTCCAGGGCTACGAATATGCGCACGCCTACAGCGACCTGAACCTGAAGCTGAGCTCGGGCATCTTCGGCTCGACGTTCTTCATGCTGACCGGCTTCCACGGCTTCCATGTCTTCGTCGGCATGCTGATGCTGCTGTTCATCACGCTGCGCCTGCAGAAGGGGCACTTCACGCCGCAGCGGCATTTCGGCTTCGAGGGGGCGGCCTGGTACTGGCACTTCGTCGACGTCGTCTGGCTCGGCCTGTACGTCGTCGTCTACTGGCTCTGAAGCGGTGATTGGCGGCAATCGCCGCCCGAACTTGAGAAAGGCCGCTTCGAGCGGCCTTTTCGCACTTCGGTGCGACGTCAGCGCAGCGGAATCCCGGTCGGTTCGATCCATCCCGCCAGATAGGCAACCAGCAGCGCGATGAACAGCGTCACCGAAATTCCAACGCGCCAGGCCAGTGCACGTGCCATGGCCTTCGACTTCGGCTGGCCCTCGCCCACCTGGCGGCCGCTGCGCAGCATCGTCACGCCTGCGGTGAAGAGGGCTCCGAGAATGGCCACGAATGCCACGGCGACAAGGATCTTCATCGGCTCGGATTATCCGCGGCGGCGCGACAGCGCGGCATGACGCTGGTCTGGCGGCGACGCATCGTGCTGCTGGCGACGCTCGTCGGCGTGGCACTGACCGCCCGGCTGGGTGCCTGGCAGCTCGACCGTGCCGCGCGCAAGCAGGCCCTGCAGGCGTCTGTCGACGCGCGCAAGGACCTGCCGACGCTTTCCTGGGCCGAGCTCGCCACGACCGCCGACAACCTGCCGCCCCAGCTCGACCGCACCGTCCGCTTGCGTGGCCGCTGGGTGGTCGACGCGACACGCTACCTCGACAACCGTCAAATGAACGGTCGGCCGGGCTTCTATGTCGTCACCCCGCTGTTGCCCGAGCACGCCGCGGCAGGCGAAGCGATCCTGGTGCAGCGGGGCTGGTTACCGCGCGATCCGCTCGACCGCACGCGGCTTGCGCCGCTGGATACACCCGCTGGGACGGTTGAACTGGTGGGCCGCATCGGCCCGTGGCCGGGTCGGCTTTATGACTTCGGTGGCGACGACCGGGGTCCGATCCGTCAGAATCTCGACCCGGTCGGCTTTGCGCAGGAAGTCCGGCTGCAATTGCGGCCGCTGTCGGTCATCCAGCTCGACTCGGCGGGCGCCAGGCCCGACGGGCTGCTGCGTACCTGGCCCCGTCCCGCCGTCGACGTCCACCGCCACCACGGCTATGCCTTTCAATGGTTCGCGCTCAGCGCCCTCATGGCGGGTCTCTATGTCTGGTTCCAGCTTGTCCGCCCCCGCCTCGGCCGAAGCCGCTGACCCGCCGGGGGATGCCTCGCCGCTCGCCATGACCGTGCATTCGCTACCGGTCGAGACACTCGACGTGCGACGGCGCACCCGCTACGGACGATTGAAGATGCTGTTGCTGCTGGCGGTCTGCGCCACGCCGGTGATTGCCTCGTATCTCAGCTACTACGTGATCCGACCGGGTGCCCGCAGCAACTACAGCGAGCTGATCAGCCCACCGCGCCCCATGCCCACGGCCTTGTCGCTGACCGACGCCGCTGGTCGCCCGTTCGCGCCTGCCAGCCTGCGCGGACAGTGGCTGCTGGTGGTGGTCAGCGCAACCGCCTGCGATGCGCGCTGCGAGAACCGGCTGCTGCTGCAGCGGCAACTGCGCGAGATGCTCGGCCGCGAGAAGGACCGGCTGGACAAGCTCTGGCTCGTGGTCGGCGACGGGCCGCTCGGGCGTGCCGCGGTCGACGCGGTGCAAGGTTCGGACGGCACCGTCTTGCGTCTGCCGCGCCACGAACTGGCGACCTGGCTCGAGGCCGAGCCGGGGCGCGAACTCGAAGATCACCTCTACCTCGTCGATCCGCATGGCCAGTGGATGATGCGCACGCCGACCGATCCGCAGCCGGCGCGCCTCAAGCGGGACCTCGACCGGCTGCTGCGCGCATCGGCCTCGTGGGACCGGCCGGGCCGCTGAGCATGCAGGCCGCCGCGGGCTTCGACCTGTCGCCGGTGCTGCGCATGGCGCTGGTCGTGGCGCTGCTGGCTTGCGTGCCGCTCGGGTGGCTTTGGCTGCGGCAGCGGGGTGCATCCGCGCCGGCCCGGCTGCGCGGGCTGACGCTGCTGGCGCTCTTCCTGACCTTCGACCTGATCGTCTTCGGCGCCTTTACCCGGCTGACCGACTCGGGCCTGGGCTGCCCGGACTGGCCGGGCTGCTACGGCCATGCGAGCCCGGTCGGCGCAAGCGGTGCCATTGCGGCCGAGGAGGCGGCCGTTCCGAGCGGCGCAGTCACGCACCTGAAGGCCTGGATCGAGATGATCCACCGCTACCTGGCTGCCGCGGTCGGCCTGCTGATCGTCGTCCTGGCGGTGCAGAGCTGGCGCGCGCCACGCGCCGGCACGAGCGTCTCGCCGTGGTGGGCGACGGCCACGCTGCTCTGGGTCTGTGCGCAAGGCGCCTTCGGCGCCTGGACGGTGACGCTGAAGCTGTATCCGGCCATCGTCACGCTGCATCTGCTCGGCGGCGTCGGGCTGCTCGCCCTGCTGGCGATGCAAGCCCGGCTGCTGGACGGGCCGCGGTTCGACCCGGACTCGCGTGCACTGCTCGGGCCGGTCGGTGGCGCGCTGCTGCTGGTGCTGGTGCAGGTGGCGCTCGGTGGCTGGGTCAGCGCCAACTACGCGGTTCTCGCCTGCGGCGACTTCCCGACCTGCCAGGGCCGCTGGTGGCCGCCGGCCGACTTCACCGGCGGCTTCACCGTGCTCAGGCCGCTCGGCAGGGGCGCCGACGGCGACTTCCTGCCGTTTGCGGCGCTGACGGCCATCCACCTCGCACACCGGATCGGCGCCATGGTGGTTTTCACCGCCGTCGGTGCACTGGCTTTCGTGATGCGGCGCAACCCCGACCCGGGCTTGCGCCGCTGGGCGCTCGCGATGGCGGCTGTACTCGCCTGGCAACTGGTGAGCGGTCTGGCCAACGTGGTGCTCGGCTGGCCGATCGCTGCCGCGCTGGCGCACTCCGCCGGGGCTGCGCTGCTGGTCGCGGGCCTCGCCGCCTTGTGGGCGTCGCTGCGGGCGCTGCCGAAGCGGCGCACGGCGGAGCACGACGGCGCGGTGGGCCATGCGCCGGCACGCCAGGTCGCCTCGTAAAATCGTCGCCGATGGCCAACACGCTCATCACTGCGGCCCGCGTCGCATCCCCCGCCTCGCGAATGCGCCAGTATTACGCGCTGACCAAGCCGCGCGTCGTGCAGCTGATCGTCTTCTGCGCGGTGATCGGCATGCTGCTGGCCGTGCCGGGCCTGCCCGACCTGCAGCGGGTGCTTGCCGCCACGCTCGGCATCTGGCTGGTTGCTGCGGCTGCGGCGGCGTTCAACTGCCTCGTCGAGCAGCGCATCGATTCGCGCATGTCGCGGACCGCGTGGCGACCGACCGCCAAGGGAGAGCTGAGCAGCGGCGCAACGCTGCTTTTCTCGGCCGTGCTGTGCAGCGTCGGCAGCGCCATCCTCTACCGCTTCGTGAACCCCCTGACGATGGGGCTGACCTTCGCCACCTTCGTCGGCTACGCGGTCGTCTACACGCTGCTGCTCAAGCCGGCGACGCCGCAGAACATCGTCATCGGCGGGGCGTCGGGAGCGATGCCGCCGGTGCTGGGCTGGGCTGCGATGCGCGGTGAAGTCAGCGCCGAGTCGCTGATCCTCTGCCTGATCATCTTCCTGTGGACGCCGCCGCATTTCTGGGCGCTGGCGCTGTACCGCGCGGAAGATTACCGGCGTGCGGGGCTGCCGATGCTGCCGATCACCCACGGCAGCGAATTCACCCGGCTCCATGTGCTGCTCTACACGCTGGTGCTGTTCGCCGCCACCCTGCTGCCTTTCGTGTCCGGCATGAGCGGTGTTTTCTACCTGGCGGCGGCGGTGCTGCTCGGCGGCATGTTCACCGCCTATGCGTGGCGACTCTGGCGCGAATACTCCGACGCACTGGCGCGGCAGACCTTCCGCTTCTCGATCCTTTATCTCGCACTGCTTTTCGCGGCATTGCTGGTCGACCACTACCTGGCGCCGCTGCTATGACCTTGCAACGCCGCTCGCTGCTTGCGCTTGCCGCCGGCGTTCCGCTCGTCGCCGGCTGCGATCCCCTCGGCGGCAAAGCCAAAGGGGCGCCGAGCTTTCATGGCGTCGACATCACCGGCACCGGCGTCGCCAGCCAGCTTGCCTTGCCCGACCTCGAGGGGCGCCTGCGCAGCCTGGCCGACTTCAGCGGCCGGGTGGTGGTGGTCTTCTTCGGCTACACGCAGTGTCCCGATGTCTGCCCCACGACGATGCTCGAGCTGGCGCAGCTGAGACAGGCGCTCGGCGCTGCAGGCGAGAAGTTGCAGGTGGTCTTCGTCACCGTCGATCCGGAGCGCGACAGCGCCGAAATACTGAAGCGCTACATGGCGAGCTTCGATCCGAGCTTCGTCGCGCTTCGCGGCAGCCTCGAGCAAACCGCTGCCGCAGCCAAGAACTTCAAGCTCTACTACGCCAAGGTGCCGGCGGCCAAAGGCCCGGGCTACACCATCGACCACACCGCCGGCGCCTTCATCTTCGACAAATCGGGGCAGGCGAGGCTTTTCGTGCGCTACGGTGGCGACCCGGCGCACCTCAAGGCCGACGTTCAGACGCTGTTGGCGGGCTGATCGGCCGAGCGCGAGCGCTGAGCGGCACAGAAGGTGTGCCAGAAACCGTATGCACTGTGCCCGGACGCGGGGCCGTCCCTGCGGACGGTGCCGCGCCTGGCGCAGGCTCCGGCGCTTGCAAGCGCCGGAGCAAAGGCCCGAGGTCGCATTGAGGAGCGCAGCCGGACATGGCGTCCGGCGAGCACCGGAGATGCGAGATCGGGCGCGCAGTAGGTTTATTCACACCTTCTTAGCGCACGACCAGCACCGGCAGCGTCGAGTGGGTCAGCACCTTCTGCGTCTCGCTGCCGAGCAGCAGCGCCGACATGCCCCGGCGCCCGTGCGAAGCCATCACCACCAGGTCACAGCCGCTCTTTTCGGCCTGCTCGATGATCGCTTCCCACGCGTGCAGGGCCTCGACGGTGTAGGCCTCGCACGCCACGCCCGCCGCCCGGCAGGCTTCGCGCACCGCCTCGACGCGCTGGCTGGCCAGTTGCTGCTGGTAGTCGAAGAACTCCTGCGAGGGTGCGGGCTGCGCTTCCGACAACGAGCTGTAGGGGAAGGGCTCCTTGACGCTGACCACGCAGATCGACGCGCCGACTGCGCGGGCCAGTCCGATGGCGGTGCTGACCGCCTTGGCGGTGATCTCGGAACCGTCGGTGGGAACGAGGATGCGGCTGAACATGGTGGACCTCCGGCTGTTGCGGGTTGGAGTGCTCCGCCGCCCGCTCGTTCCGTCGCTGCGCTCAGCCGCCGCGCTGCATCGCCCGCCGGTACCACTCGTGGAAGTGCTGCATGCCGTCTTCCATCGGGCTCTGGTAGGGCCCCGCCTCGTCGTCGCCGCGTGCCAGCAAGGCCTGGCGGCCCGCGTCCATGCGCAGGGCGATCTCGTCGTCCTCGACGCAGGTCTCCCAGTACGCGGCCTGCTCGGCCTCGATGAAATCCGGCTCGAAGGCGGCAATCTCCTCGGGATAGAAGAATTCGACCAGGTTGAGCGTCTTGCGCGGGCCTTGCGGATAGAGCGTCGAGACCACCAGCACGTGCGGATACCACTCGACCATCACGTTCGGGTAGTAGGTCAGCCAGATCGCACCGTGTTCGGGTGGCACGTCGCCCCGGAACTTCAGCAGCGCCTCATGCCAGCGCCGGTAGGTCGGCGAGCCGGCCTTGGCCAGTGCATTGTTGGCGCCGACCGTCTGCACCGAGTAGTTCAGGCCGAATTGCCAGCGCAGGTCCTCGCAGGTGACGAACTGGCCGAGGCCCGGATGGAACGGCGCGACGTGGTAATCCTCGAGGTAGACCTCGAGGAAGGTCTTCCAGTTGTACTCGCACGCATGGACATGGGCGCTGTGGAAGACATAGCCGCTGAAATCGAGGTCGGACTCGGCGCCGAGTGCGGCCAGGTCCGATGCCACGTGGAAATCACCGCCGCCGCGTTCGAACAGCAAGCCGTTCCACGATTCGAGCGGATAGTTCTTCAGGTTCAGGCACGGGTCGGTTGCGAAGTGCGGCGCACCGATCAGCTCGCCCTGCAGGTTGTAGGTCCAGCGGTGCAGCGGACAGACGATATGCCCCCCGGTGTTGCCGTGCCCCTTGAGCATCAGCGCCTGCCGGTGCCGGCAGACGTTGGAGACCAGCTCCACGCCGGCGGCAGTCCGCACCAGCGCACGGCCTTCGCCCTCCTGGAGCAGCGCATGGAAGTCGCCACGCTCCGGCACCGCCAGCTCGTGGCCGATGTAACGCGCAGCGGGCTGGAAGATCAGCCGCCGTTCACGCTCGAAGTGCCCGGCGTCGAAGTAGTTGTTGACCGACAGTTGCGAGCGGCTGCGCTCGAGAGCGTCCAGCGCGATGCTCAGGTCCGACATGATCGCCGGGTCTCCAATCCATTTTCCAGCCGCCGCGCCGTCCCGGCAGCCGGCCACACCCGGTGCCGGTACGCCGGCCGCGGGACGAAGCGCCGGCGGCCTGCCGACGGGGCGCCGATTCTACCCAGGCCCGGGCGCGGCGGGATGCCGGCCCGCCAACGGGTTCGAAACAAGCGCCAGAACTACAATCGCCGTTTACCTGCACCCATGGCCAGCGCATCCATCGCCGCTGCGTCCGCTTTGCGCGACGCATCCTCGCTTTCCTACGAAGAGGCGCTTACCGAGCTGGAACGGCTGGTGGTGTCCATGGAGGGTGGGCAGCTGGCACTCGATGGTCTGCTCGACGCGTATCGACGCGGCGCTGAACTGCTCGGCGTCTGCCGCACGCGGCTCGAGGCCGTCGAGCACCAGGTGCGCACGCTCGAAGAAGGGCAACTCAAGCCGTGGACAGCAAGCTGACGGACTTCGATGGTTGGGCGCAGGCGGAACTCTCCGCGGTCGAGGAGGCGCTCTCTTGCTGGGTTCCGGCCGATGCGCCGGCGGGCCTCGGCACGGTCATGCGCTACGCGGTACTCGATGGCGGCAAGCGGCTGCGACCCCTGCTGGTGCTTGCCGCCGCCCGCGCGGTCGATGGCGAGCGCGAGGCGAGCCTGCGTTCGGCATGCGCGGTCGAACTGATCCATGCCTATTCGCTGGTCCATGACGACCTGCCGTGCATGGACAACGACGTGCTGCGCCGCGGTCGCCCGACGGTGCACGTCCGCTTCGGCGAGGCCCAGGCGATGCTGGCCGGCGACGCGATGCAGGCGCTGGCCTTCGAGGTGCTGACGCCTGACAGCGGCGTGGCACTGCCACGACAGGCGCGTCTCTGTGCCTTGCTGGCCAAGGCGTCGGGCGCGGCCGGCATGGCTGGCGGCCAGGCGATCGACCTGAGCAGCGTCGGCAAGGCACTCGACGAGTCGTCGCTGCGCGACATGCACCAGCGCAAGACCGGCGCGTTGCTGCAGGCCAGCGTGCTGATGGGCGCGGTCTGCGGCGAGCCGAGCCCGGCGCAATGGAATGCGTTGAACTCGTACGGCGAGTCGGTCGGCCTGGCCTTCCAGATCGTCGACGACGTGCTCGACGTCACCCAGGCGTCCGAAACGCTCGGCAAGACTGCCGGCAAGGACGAGGGCGCCAACAAGCCGACCTATGTCAGCTTCTACGGTGCCGACGGCGCCATGTCGCAGGCGCGCCAGTTGCGCGACGCCGCGCACGCGGCGCTGGCCGGCGCGGGCTTCGCCGATGACGACGCGCTGCACGTCCTGGCCGATCGCATCGTCGAGCGAGATTCCTGATGAACCATCCTCTGCTCGAAACGATCGCCAGCCCGGCCGACCTCCGTGCGCTCGGCCGCGACGAACTCGACCGCCTGGCGATCGAGTTGCGCGACTTCGTGCTGCACAGCGTTTCGACCACCGGCGGCCACCTGTCTTCGAACCTGGGCACGGTCGAGCTGACGATCGCGTTGCACTACGTCTTCGACACGCCGCGCGACCGGCTGGTCTGGGATGTCGGCCACCAGACCTATCCGCACAAGATCCTGACCGGGCGGCGCGAACGGATGGCGACGCTGCGCCAGCTCGGCGGCATCAGCGGCTTTCCGCGCCGCGATGAAAGCGAGTACGACGCCTTCGGCACGGCGCATTCGTCGACCTCCATCTCCGCCGCGCTCGGCATGGCGATCGCCGCGCGCCTGAAGCGCGAGAACCGGCGAACGGTGGCGATCATCGGCGACGGTGCGATGACCGCCGGCATGGCGTTCGAGGCGATGAACAACGTCGGCACCGCGCATCCGGGCGGCCCGCCCGACATGCTGGTCGTGCTCAACGACAACGACATGTCGATCTCGCCGCCGGTCGGTGCGCTGAACAGCTATCTGGCGCGGCTGATGAGCGGCAAGTTCTACGGCGCTGCGCGCGACACGGCGAAGTCGGTGCTGAAGAATGCGCCGCCGCTGCTGGAACTGGCGCGCCGGCTCGAGGAGCATGCCAAGGGCATGGTCGTGCCGTGCACCATCTTCGAGGAATTCGGCTTCAACTATGTCGGCCCGATCGATGGCCACGACCTCGATTCGCTGATCCCGACACTGCAGAACCTGCGCCATGCCAGGGGTCCGCAGTTCCTGCACGTCGTCACCCGCAAGGGCAACGGCTACAAGCTCGCCGAGGCCGATCCGGTGGCCTACCACGGCCCGGGCAAGTTCAACCCCGCCGAAGGGCTGAAGGCGCCGACGTCGCCGGGCAAGCAGACCTTCACCCAGGTCTTCGGCGACTGGCTGTGCGACATGGCAGCGCGCGACGAGCGGCTGGTCGGCATCACCCCGGCGATGCGCGAAGGCTCGGGCATGGTCGAGTTCGAGCGGCGCTTTCCCGACCGCTACCACGACGTCGGCATCGCCGAGCAGCATGCGGTGACCTTCGCCGCCGGCCTGGCGTGCGAGGGGCTCAAGCCGGTGGTGGCGATCTACTCGACCTTCCTGCAGCGCGCCTACGACCAGCTGATCCACGACGTGGCGATCCAGAAGCTGCCGGTGGTGTTTGCGCTCGATCGGGCCGGCATCGTCGGCGCCGACGGCGCGACCCATGCCGGCGCCTACGACATCGCTTTCCTGCGCTGCATTCCGAACCTCAGCGTGCTCGCGCCGGCCGACGAGAACGAATGCCGCCAGCTGCTGACCACCGCCTTCGAGCAGGATCATCCGGTTGCCGTGCGCTATCCACGCGGCAGCGGCGCCGGCGTGCGCCCGCAGCCGGCGCTCACGGCACTGCCGTTCGGCGAGGGCGAAATTCGTCGCGAGTCGGGCCGCGTTGCCGGGCGCGGGGCGCCGCGGATCGCCATCCTGGCCTTCGGTACGCTGCTTTATCCGGCGCTTGCCGCCGCCGAGCGCATCGACGCCAGCGTGGCCAACATGCGCTTCATCAAGCCGCTCGACGTGGCGCTGGTCGCGCGGCTGGCGGACAGCCACGACGCACTGGTCACCGTGGAAGAGGGCTGCCTGATGGGCGGCGCCGGCAGCGCAGTGCTCGAAGCCCTGGCCGCGGCCGGCATCGAGAAGCCGCTGCTGGCGCTCGGCCTGCCCGACAACTTCATCGAGCACGGCGACCCCGCCAAGCTGCTCGCCGCCTGTGGGCTCGACGCCGCTGGCATCGAGCATGCGATTACCGCGCGTTTCGAACCCCAGCCGCTGGGCCTGCGTTCGGCCGCCAACGACTGAGCGTGCGCCCGCGGCCCGGCCTGAACTGCCGCGCCGCGCGCTGCCGAACCATGACCCCGGCGCTGCGCGGTGGGCGCATTGCTGGCATCCTCGCCGCCTTTCTCGCCTGACGTGGCGCCCTTGCCGATCGAGCCCATGAGCAACCTCAAAGACGCGCTGCACATTCCCGATACCCAGAGCGAGCCCGACTTGCGCCGCCTCGCGATCCAGCGTGTCGGCATCAAGGACGTGCGCTATCCGCTGCAGCTGCGCATCGGCAGCGCCGTGCTCGCCACGGTTGCGCAGTGGGACCTCGACGTGATGCTTCCGGCCGAGCAGAAGGGCACGCACATGTCGCGCTTCGTGGCCTGGCTCGACGGCCTGGCCGAGCCGCTCGACGCCGACGTGCTGCGCCGCGAGATGGCGGCGATGCTCGACCGGCTGCATGCCGATTGCGGCCGGATCGAAGCGCGTTTTCCATTCTTCCTGCGCAAGCGTGCGCCGGTCTCAGGCGTCGAGAGCCTGCTCGAATACCAGGGTCGCTGGATCGCCGAGACGCAGGGCGGCGCCACCTCGATCTGGATCGAGGCGACGGTGCCGGTGAAGAGCCTGTGCCCGTGCTCGAAGGAAATCTCCGACTACGGCGCGCACAACCAGCGCTCGCACGTGACCATCCGCGCCGAGCTGAAGGACGCCATCGGCTGGCCCGAGCTGGTGCGCTTTGCCGAGGACAGCGCCTCGAGCGAGATCTGGCCGATGCTCAAGCGCGCCGACGAGAAGTGGGTCACCGAACGCGCCTACGAGAACCCGAAGTTCGTCGAGGACCTGGTCCGCGACGTGGCGTTGCGCCTGAACGCCGATGCGCGGATCGGCCGCTACCGGGTCGATGTCGAGAATTTCGAGTCGATCCATGCGCATTCGGCGTATGCCCGTATCGAGCGCTGAAAAGGCTCAGCCGACCGCGTCCGCCACTGCTTCGGCGTTGAGCCGGTCGCGCCGCTGAGCGCCCGTTCCGCCGGCACTCTCAGGCGTTGGTCGTTGCCCGCACTTCCTCGATCGTCGTCGCGCCCGCCAGCACTTTCTCGATCCCGTCCTGGCGCAGCGTGCGCATGCCTTCGCTCATCGCCTGCGCCTGCAGGGCTTCGCTGCGGGCCCCGGTCTGCACCAGATGGCGCAGTGCGCGCGAGGTCACCATCAGCTCGTGCAGCCCGGCACGACCCTTGAAGCCGCTGTTGTCGCACTGCTTGCAGCCGGGGCTGTGGTGGCGCTGAAGCCGGCCGTTCTTGCCGTGGCGACCGATCCACCCGGCAAGCAGTGCCTTGTGGTCGGTCGGCGGGGTGGCCGCGCCGAAGGCGTGCTGGTAGTCGCCCAACCATTCGGCGACCTGCGCGTCGCCTGCCGGCTCGCTGACGCGGCACTGGGGGCACAGCCGCCGCACCAGCCGCTGCGCCAGCACCGCGAGCAGCGAATCGGCGAAATTGAACGGGTCCATGCCCATGTCGAGCAGCCGGGTGACGGTTTCCGGCGCGCTGTTGGTATGCAGCGTCGACAGCACCAGGTGGCCGGTCAGCGAGGCCTCGATCGCCGTCTGCGCGGTTTCCTTGTCGCGCATCTCGCCGACCATGATGACGTCCGGGTCGGCGCGCAGGAAGGCGCGCAGCGCCTTGGCGAAGGTCCAGTCGATCTTCGGGTTGACCTGGACCTGGCGCAGGCCCGCCTGGGTGATCTCGATCGGGTCCTCGGCGGTCCAGATCTTCCGGTCGGGCAGGTTGATCTCGCTGAGCACCGAATGCAGCGTCGTCGTCTTGCCCGACCCGGTCGGGCCGACGCACAGCACCATGCCGTACGGCCGCTCGACCGCCAGCTTCAGCTGCTCCAGGTTCCAGGCCGAGAGGCCGAGGCTGGTCACCGGCAGCGGCTTGGCCGAGGCCAGGATCCGCATCACCAGGTCTTCGAGGTTGCCGGTCGTCGGAATCGTCGCCACCCGCAGTTCGATCTTGTGCTGCGGTGAAAAACGGGCGAAGTTGATCTTGCCGTCCTGCGGCTTGCGCCGCTCGGAGATGTCGAGGTCGCACATGATCTTCAGCCGGGCGACCAGCGCGTTGCGGTAGTTCGGCGACAGCTCGAGATAGGTGCGCAGCGTGCCGTCCTTGCGGAAGCGGATGCGGATCTTCTGCTTGCCCGGGTAGCTCTCGATGTGGATGTCCGACACGCCGTCGCGGTGCGCCTCGATGATCATGTTGTTGATCAGCCGCACCAGCGAGTTGTCCGATTGCTCGATCGGGTTGTCTTCCTCCGACGGATCGCGCCCCTCCTTCTCCAGCGTCTCGACCAGCCGGTCGGTATCGCTCGACTCGCCGGCATCGGCATGGCGCTGCGGACGCTCGCCTCTCGGGGGTGGGGCGGTGGCGCCGATCCGCTCGTAGGCGCGGGTGATCGTCTCCTCGATCGAGGCGCACTGCGCCAGCACCGGCACGATCTTCATCTGGGCGACGAACTCGGCCTCGTCGACCGCGCTGCGGCGCCGCGCCGGGTCGTCCAGGGCGACGATCAGCCGGCCCTCGCGCAGCAGCAGCGGCAGCATCTGCAGCCGCATCGCCACGTTGTAGCCGAGTGCGCGCAGCGCGCCGACCTCTGGCGGGAACTCGTCCAGGTCGACCAGCGGATAGCCCATCTTGCGCGCCAGCGCCACCTGCAGGTCCTCGCGCGAGACGACGCCCATGCGCACCAGCAGTTCGCCCAGCGGCGCGCTGCGGTCGTTCTGCTGCTGGGCCAGCGCGTCGGCGAGCTGCGCTTCGGTGATCAGTCCGAGCGAGGTCAGCGCGGCGCCGATGCGCACGATCGGCATGCGCGCCTGGCGCTCGATCGCTTCGAGCAGCTGTTCCGGCGCCACCACCTTGCGCGCCAGCAGGATGTCGCCGATCTTCTGGCTGCGCAGCTGCTGCTGCAGGTCGACCGCCTCCTCGACCTGCTCGGCCGAGACCACCTTCTGCTCGACCAGCAGCTCGCCGATCCGCGGCCCGACCTCGAAGGCGTTGAAGGCCTTGCGCGGCACGAACAGGCGCTGCACCCGGCCGCTGGCGTCGGCGACCGGAAAGAGGAACAGGCCCTCGGCGGTCTCGACGTAGCCCACCGTTTCGCCGTGCAATTCGGCGCCGTTGCTCTTGATGATCCGGTAGCTGGTGACCGCCCGGTGCCGCAGCATCTCGGCGTGCGGGTCGGAGGAAGAAACGTCGACCAGCTCGACCGGGGTGGTCAGCAGCAGGCTGCGGAACTGGCTGAAACGCAGCGGCAGCGCCGCGCGTGCCGGTGGCACTTCGACCATCGCCAGCCGATCCTTCGGCACGAAACGCGTGAGACGGCCCACCGTGCGGCTGCCGTTCGGGCCTTCGATCTCGCACGGCTGGCCTTCGACACCGTCGTCGGTGGCGGCATAGCAGGCGAAGGGTGGCGCCGGCCACAGCTCGGGCCCGGCTTCATGTGCCAACCCCATCTGGGACGTGGTGCCCCATTGCGTTGCGGTGTATGGATCGTTCATGGGTGGGGCGACAAGGTCATCGGTCGGCGTTCAGAGCGGCCGCCAGCGGGCATCGCCAGCCGGCGCCGATGGCACCCTGATCATCGCAGCATTGCCTCGAGACGATCGCTCGAAGAATGGCCCGCTCGGGCGTCAACTCCGTGATTCAGGCCCGGCACGGGCGGCGATTTTCCCGTGCAACGGCGAAGGCGTGGGTCCGTTGCGGGTGTGCCGCAGGCTGCGGGTCAGGGTGCGGGCCGGCGACGTGCTAGCCGAATTCGTGCTGGCGATGAAACATGGCCTCGGGCTGAACCGGATCCTTGGCACGATCCACCCCTACCCGACCCGGGCCGGAACCAACAAGGTCGCTGCCGGTGGGTGGAAGCGCGCAATCAACAGCCGGAGCGCCTGAGCCTGCGCCCGTTCAACCAAACCTGCATGAACCGGAGACGAACATGAACCGATTTGCCTTGAATCGTCCCTTCTCGACGCCAGGCGTGCCGCGCCAGGCGTTGCGCCTTGTCGGCATGGTCGTCATCGCCGCCGGATGCGCCGCCGTGGCCGTTCCGGCGCTCGCCGAGCCGGTGCTGCAGCCGCTGGCAGGGTCCGGCGCGACGCCGCCGAGCCCCTGGGGTGTTGTCGGTCTGCCGGGGCAGACCAAGCCCTTCACCCGCTTCAGCATGGTCGACGTCGACGGCAAGCGCGCGCTGAAGGTCGAGGCCGACCTGTCGTACGGCAACCTGGTGCATCCGCTGGCGCCCGAGACCAGCGCCCGCAAGCTGAGCTGGCGCTGGCGTGCCGACCAGCTCAACAGCAGCGCCGACCTGCGGCGCCGCGAGGGTGACGACACCACGTTGAAGGTGTGTGCGCTGTTCGACCTGCCGCTCGACAAGGTGCCCTTCATCGAGCGGCAGTTGTTGCGTGCCGCGCGGTCGGGCAGCGCGCAGCCGGTGCCGGGCGCGAACGTCTGCTACGTCTGGGACGCGAATCTGCCGGTCGGCACCCGAATCGACAGCGCGTTCACCCGGCGCGTGCGCTACATCGTGCTGCGCAGTGGCACCGGAGCCGCCCCGCAGTGGATGCGCGAGCAGCGCGACGTCGCCGCCGATTTCAAGCTGCTCTTCGGCAGCGAGAGCGCCGAGGTGCCGCCGCTGATCGGCATTGCCATCGGCGCCGACTCCGACAACACCAAGACCCGCAGCATGGGGCACGTGGCCGACATCGAGCTCGAGTGAGAAGGTGTGGATAAACCTACTGCGCGGTCCGATCTCGCATCTCCGGTGCTCGCCGGACGCCATGTCCGGCTGCGCTCCTCAATGCGACCTCGGACCGCTCGCTACGGTTTCTCTCACACCTTCTGGCGCATTCGCTGCCGAGCGCCGAGGGACGAAGGGCGAAGGGCAAGGGAAGAGTCACCCGGCTGGGCCCGTTGGACTGAAGTGCTGGAGCCCCGTCCGCACGCCAGCCCACGCTGGCGAACAGCCTCAATCGCGCGGCCGGAAGCTGATGACGATCGGCGTCGGTACCCGGCCGTCGATGTCGCGCGGCAGGATTTCGGTGCGGTCCACCGCGCGCAGCACGGCGTCGTCCCAGTCCTTCTGGCCGCTGCTGCGCAGCAGACGCTGGCTGATGATGCGGCCGTCCGGCGCAAGGCGGACTTCGACCTCGGCGGTCGGATTGCCGGCCGGTGTCTCGGCATAGACGATGTTCGGCTTGATGCGTGCCTTGACCCGGCCGGCATAGCCCGCCGATGGCCCCGCGGTCTGCGCGGCACCGCCCGTTGCGCTCTCGCTGCCGGCGCCGCCCCCGGCCTCGCGCATGATCCGCTTGAGCCGCTCGTTGCGCTGCGCCTCCTGGCGCGCCGCATCGGCCTCGCCCTTCCTGCGCTGCTCGGCCTCGGCAATGCGGCGCTTCTCCGCGGCCTCGCGAGCGGCGGCCTCGCGGGCCTCGCGCACCGCGGCTTCGCGCGCAGCGGCCTCTCGGGCGGCGGCCTCGCGCACGGCCTTTTCCTTCTTCTCGGCCTCGGCGCGGCGCTGCACCTCGGCCTTCTCCCTGGCCAGCCGCTCGGCAGCGAGCTGCTCGGCCCTCGCTTCGCGCTCTTCCTGCTCCTTGCGCCGCTGCAGCGCCTCGGCGCGCCTGGCCTTCTCGACCGCGATCTGGGCATCGACCTCGGCGCGCTTCGGCTCCGGCTTGGGCTTCGGCTCGGGCGGCTTGGCAACCGGCTTGGGTTCAGGCTTCGGATCAGGCCTGACAACGGGTTTCGGCTCCGGCTTCGGCTCGGGCCTGGCGGGCTGCTTGGGCTCCGGCTTGGGCTCGACGCGCGGCTTGACGACGGGTTTTGGCGGGGGGTCGGGCTCCCGCGGTGCCGCCTTGGCCACTGGCTCGCG
The DNA here is from genome assembly GCA_963826695.1 of uncultured beta proteobacterium. Taxonomy (GTDB): domain Bacteria; phylum Pseudomonadota; class Gammaproteobacteria; order Burkholderiales; family Burkholderiaceae_C; genus CAWGXZ01. Next base: position 38,230 of record CAWGXZ010000001.1, on the reverse strand, counting down.
CGGTGGCGCGGTCGGCTCGGGCGCGGGCCGCGTTTCGGCGGTCGGCGCCGGCGCGCGCGGCGCGTGGTGCCGCGACCTGCGGCACGGCAGCCCAAAGCTCCGCGTCGACGCCTTCCGGCTCGCTCACCTTCCAGTTCAGCCCGATCGCCAGCGCGCCGATGAGCAGCAGATGGACCAGCACCGCCAGCGCGATGCCGGTGCGCATGCCACCCGGCGAACGCGGCAGCAGCGGATCGTCGCCGCGGTGGCGCATCCCCGACACTCAGCTGCCCGACTTCACCGACAGGCCGACGCGCTGCACGCCGGCGCGCTGCAGCGTGTCCATCGCCCGCACCACCGCCTCGTAGCGCACCGCCTTGTCGGCCGAGATGACCACCGGCGTGCTGGCGTCGCCGCCCTGCAGCGTGCGCACCCGGTCGGCCAGCGCCCGCAGCGGCAGCGATTCGGGCTCGCCGCCGTCGAGTCGCAGGCGCAGCGTCTCGTCGCCGGCGACGATCACCTCGACCACATGCGCCGGCCGCTGGCTGCTCTTGCCGACGCTCGGCAGGTCGACGAGGCCGGTGGTGATCAGCGGCGCGCTGACCATGAAGATGATCAGCAGCACCAGCATGACGTCGATGAACGGCACCATGTTGATCTCGCTCATCGTGCGCCGCCGGCCCCGGCCGCGCCCCGCTACCGACGGCATCTCAGCGGCCTCCGACGACGACCGCCGCTGGCGCCGCGGCCGGCGCCTGCCCGGCGCTGCGGTGCAGGATGTTCGAGAACTCCTCCATGAAGGTCTCGAGCTGGATGGCGATGCGGTCGATGTCGCGCGAAAAGCGGTTGTAGGCGATCACCGCGGGAATTGCCGCGAACAGGCCGATGGCGGTTGCCACCAGCGCCTCGGCAATCCCCGGCGCGACGGTCGCCAGCGAAACCTGCTGCAGGTTCGCCAGCCCGACGAAGGCATGCATGATTCCCCAGACGGTGCCGAACAGGCCCACGTACGGGCTGACCGAGCCCACGGAAGCCAGGAACGACAGCTGGGCCTCGATGGTGTCGAGTTCGCGCTGGTAGCTGGCGCGCATCGCCCGCCGGGCGCCGTCGAGCAGCGCCACCATGTCGTCGACGCGGCGCTCGCGCAGCTTGATGAATTCGCGCATCCCCGAGGCGAAGATGCGCTCCATCGGCGAGCCACCCGGCCGCGCCAGCGCATCGCCGTAGAGATCGTTGAGGCTCCGCCCGGCCCAGAAGCTGCGCTCGAACTGGTCGTTGGCGGCGCGCACCTTGCGCAGGCCGAAGGTCTTGCCGAAGATCACGCTCCAGCTGACCAGCGAGGTGACGAGCAGCCCCGCCATCACCAGCTGCACGACGAAGCTTGCGTGCAGCACGAGCGAAATGATCGAAAGGTCTTGGTTCATTCGAGAGCCTGGAGAAGGTCGATGGGAATGCGGCGGGGTCGGAAGGTTCCGGCGTCGACGCAGCCGATGCGGATGCTGCCTTCGGCCAGCAACAGCGGCGGGGCGGCGTCGCTGCCCGCCTGCCCATCACCGCCGCGCCGCCAGGCCTGCTGCGCCACGGTGATCGAGGCCCGGCCGGCGTCGACCGCACCGACGGTGACATCGAGCAGGTCGTCGAGCCGCGCCGGCCGCAGGAAGCGCACCGCCGTCTCGCCGACGACGAACATCAGCCCGGACTCGACGCGCAGCCGCTCCTGCGAATAGCCGGCGGCGCGCAGCCATTCGGTGCGCGCGCGCTCGAAGAACTTCAGGTAGTTGGCGTAGAAGACCACGCCGCCGGCGTCGGTGTCTTCCCAGTAGACGCGCAACGCGAATCGGAACGCGGCCCTCACCCGTGCAGCACCTCGCCTCTGCGCGTCGCTGGATGCAGCCGGGCGCGGCTCAGCGCCGCGCGGCGCGCACCGCCTCGACCTCGACCGGCCGCAGGTCGGCGGCGGTCTTGTCGAGCACGCCGTTGACGTACTTGTGGCCGTCGGTGCCGCCGAAGCTCTTGGCCAGCTCGACCGCCTCGTTGATCACCACCTTGTACGGAATGTCGATGCAGTGCTTCAACTCGTAGGCACCGATCAGCAGCACGCCGTGTTCGACCGGCGACAGCTCGGTCGTCTTGCGGTCGACATGCCGCGTCAGCGCCGCGTCGAGCGCGGCCGCCTCGGCGATGCAGCCGTGCAGCAGGGCGTCGAAATGCGCCGAATCGCATTCGGCAAAGCCTTCGTCCTCGCGCAGGTGCGCGTCGATGACGCCGGCGTCGCTGCCCGAGACCAGCCATTCGTACAGGCCCTGCAGCGCCACTTCGCGCGAACGCCTGCGGCCGGTGCGCATGGCCAGCTTTTCGGCCGAAGGCTGCCGGAATGGCCGCCGTGGTCGCGCCGGCCTGGGCGTCTTCTCACCCGGATCGTTCATGTCAATGCTTTCATCAGAAGCGCCATCTGCACCGCCACCCGGCCGGCATCGCGGCCTTTCTCGTCGACCCGCGCCCAGGCCTGGGCCTCGTCCTCGACGGTCAGGATGGCGTTGGCGATCGGCACGGCGTGGTCGAGCGACACCCGGCTGACGCCCGCGCCGCTTTCGTTGGCGACGAGTTCGAAGTGGTACGTCTCGCCGCGCACGATGCAGCCGAGCGCCACCAGCGCGTCGTAGCCCTGGCTGCGCGCCATCGCCAGCAGCGCGATCGGAATTTCCAGCGCACCCGGCACGCGCACATGCCGAACCTGCCCGGGATGCACGCCGATGGCCTGCAATTCGGCCAGACAGCTCTGCGCCAGCCGGTCGGTGAGTGCGGCGTTGAAGCTGGCCTGCACGATGCCGATGCGCAGGCCGCGGCCGTCGAGCAGGCCGTCGTCGCCCTTATCGGCGTGTTGCATGAAATCTCCGGGTCAGGGTTCGGCAGGCGGCGGCCTGCCTCATGGCGGGGCGACGAAGCCGGTCACCTCGAGTCCGTAGCCGGCCATGCTCGGCATGCGGCGCGGGCTGCCGAGCAGCTTCATCCGGCTGATGCCGAGCTCGCGCAGGATCTGCGCGCCGACGCCGTAGGTCCGCAGGTCGATCTGCGCCGGCGGCGGGTTGCGGCCGTCGCCGACGGTCGTCTGCAGCTGGTCCGCCAGCACGGCGCCGCTGTCGCTGCAGTTGAGCAGCAGCGCCGCGCCGCACGGCGCCGCCTGGATGGCCGCCAGCGCCTTCGGCAGGGCCCACGAGTGGCCGGCGGCCGACGCGTCGAGCAGGTCGAGCACGGTCAGCGGCTCGTGCACCCGCACCAGCACTTCGTCGTGCGGCGTCCAGCGGCCGTGTGCCAGCGCCAGGTGCAGCCCGCCGGTGCGGTCGCGGAAGGAGCTGCATTCGAAGTCGCCTTGCGAGGTGGCGAGCGTGCGGCGGCCGATGCGCTCGATCAGCGTCTCGTGGCGGCTGCGGTGCTCGATCAGGTCGGCAATCGTGCCGATCTTCAGCCGGTGCTCGCGCGCGAAGATTTCCAGGTCCGGCAGCCGCGCCATCGTGCCGTCGTCGTTCATGATTTCGCAGATCACCGCCGCCGGTGTCAGCCCCGCCATGCGGGCCAGGTCGCAGCCGGCCTCGGTATGGCCGGCGCGCATCAGGACGCCGCCGTCCTGCGCCTGCAGCGGGAAGATGTGGCCGGGCTGCACCAGGTGGGCCGGCGCCGCGTCGCGGGCCACCGCGGCCTGCACGGTGCGCGCGCGGTCGGCCGCGGAAATGCCGGTGGTCACGCCGCTCGCTGCCTCGATCGACACCGTGAACGCGGTCCCGTGGCGCGTGCCGTTGCTGGCCGTCATCGGCGTCAGGCGGAGTCGCTCGCAGCGCTCGCGGGTCAGCGTCAGGCAGATCAGGCCACGGCCGTAACGCGCCATGAAGTTGATCGCCTCGGGCGTCACATGCTCGGCCGCCATCAGCAGATCGCCCTCGTTCTCGCGATCTTCCTCGTCGACGAGGATCAGCATCCGCCCGGCCGCAAGTTCGGCAACCAGCTCCGGTATCGGGGAAATCGGCATGGCGCAATTGTAGGGAGTGGGGTAGGGGTCTCGGCGCCCCGGCCGCTCAGCCGTTTCCGGCCGCCAGCATCCGCTCGACGTAGCGGGCGATCAGGTCGATTTCGAGATTGACCCGCGAGCCGGCCTGCAGGCGCCCCAGCGTGGTGTTGGCGAGCGTGTGCGGAATGAGGTTGATGCTGATCTCGCAACCCCCCGCGCCGTCTCGCACCCGGTTCACCGTCAGGCTGACGCCGTCGACGGTGATCGAGCCCTTCACGGCCAGGAAGCGTGCGAGGTCGGCGGGTGCGGTGATGCACAGCTCGGTCGACTCGCCGACCGGCCGCATCTGCGCGACGCGGCCGATGCCGTCGACATGGCCGCTGACGAGATGGCCGCCGAGGCGGTCGAGCGGCCGCATCGCCTTTTCGAGGTTGACCGGGCCGGTCGCGTCGAGCCCCGCGGTCCGCGCCAGGCTTTCGGCCGAGACGTCGACTGCGAACTGTGCCGCCTGCAGCGCTGTCGCCGTCATGCAGGCGCCGTTGATGGCGATGCTGTCGCCTGGCCGCACGTCGTCGAGAAACCCGGTCGGCGCCTCGACTGTCAGCCGGACGCCGTGTGCCGGTGCAGCGCCCAGCGGCGCGGTGGAAACGATGCGGCCGATGCCGCTGACGATGCCTGTGAACATCGGCGGATTGTCTCAGCCGCCCGGCAGCGAAGCCAGGCGAAACGCTACGTCGCCGCCGGACCGGTCGGCCGGGCAACGATTCGCAGGTCGCCGCCGACCGGGTCGACGCTCAGCAGGCGCAGCGTCTGGGCGTCGCCCAGGCTCGCCAGGGGCCCGAAATCGGCCAGCCCGCGGCCGGTGCCGATCAGCTTCGGAGCCATGTAGATCAAGTATTCGTCGACCAGCCGCTCGCGCACCCAGGCGCCGTTGAGTCGGCTGCCGGCCTCGACATGCAGCTCGTTGACGCCCCGTGCCCCGAGCTCGAGGAGCAGCGCCGGCAGGTCCACCCGTCCGTCGCGTGCCGCGACGAAGGCCACCTCGGCGCCGCGTTCGCGCAATGCGGCGTGCGCAGCCCCGCCGGCAAGATCGGCGTCGGCGGCGCAAATCAGCACCGCGCCGGGCGGATCGAGCAGCCGCGCCGTCGGTGGCGTGCGCAACGACGAGTCGAGCACCACCCGCAGCGGCTGCCGGGCGGTTTCGGCAAAGCGCACGTCGAGCCGCGGGTCGTCGCCGAGCAGCGTGCCGATGCCGGTGAGCACCGCGCCGGCACGCTTGCGCCATACGTGGCCGTCGCGGCGCGCCGCCTCGCCGGTGATCCAGCGGCTGCTGCCGTCGTCGAGCGCGCTGCGGCCGTCGAGCGAGACGGCAGCCTTCAGCCGCACCCATGGCCGGCCGCGTGTCACGCGTGAGAAGAAGCCGATGTTCAGCTCGCGCGCCGCGTCGCTCAGTTCGCCGGCCGGCAGTACCTGCACCTCGATGCCGGCCGCGCGCATCCGGGCGATGCCTTCACCGGCAACACGCTCGAACGGGTCGACGACGGCAACGATGCAGCGCGCAATGCCTGCCGCGATCAGCGCGTCGCAGCACGGCGGCGTGCGGCCGTGGTGGGCGCAGGGTTCGAGCGTGACGACGGCGGTGCAGCCGGCCGTCGCGTCGCCGCGGACATGGGCGTCACGCAGCGCCATCACCTCCGCATGCGGTCCCCCGGCAGCCTGGGTATGGCCGCGGCCGATCACCCGCCCGTCGGCAGCCAGGAGCACGCAGCCGACGCGCGGATTCGGGTCGCTGAGGCCGATCGCCTGGGCGGCGAGCACCAGCGCCTCGCGCATGGCGTGATCGGGGTCGAAAGAGGCACTCACCCGACGAGTATCGCCAACGAACGACCGGACGCGCGGGCAGCGCACCTGCGGGGTGGGGCTCCCCGGCCTGAGGCCGATCGCAGGTCCTGATTTACCGCTTGCGGCACGGCAAGCCGCGCAAGGGCGGGCGGACGCGTCGCGCAACGCGTCGATGCACACCCGCTCAGGGCTGGTGCTGCACCGTCGCCAGGTTCATCGCCGAGCCCGCAACCGGGCATGCATCGGCCGCATCGACGACGAGGAAGTTCTGCTCGACCAGCGCCTGTTCGACGTCGGCATAGTGCTCCGGGTGGTGTGCATTGGCGTCGCTCGCCAGGCCCGCGGCAGCGGTTGCGAAGCGGCAGACGCGCCGCTCACCGCTCGCCAGCCCGATGCGCCAGCCGTCGGGCACCAGCAGCGAGTGGCCCGACCAGCGCCGCCCGGAGTCCCCCGTGCCCGGCACGACCAGGCAGTGGTAGCGCAGGTGGGCGTCGCCGAGTTCGGTCCAGGCGCTCGCCGCATGGTCGGCTGCCGTGGCGGCGGCCGGCAACGCCTCGCGGCGGGCTTCGTCGCCGACGCGGTAGGCGACGACCTTGACCGATTCGCTGACGCAGTCGGCCGGCGCGCTGCCGACTGCGGGAAGCGACACGGTGGTGCCCGGCGGCGACCCGACCCCGGCAAAGCGGATTCGGCCACTCAGCAGCATGCCGTCGACGGCGTCGCACGCCTCGAGGTCGGCTGCGCGCAGATCGCGGTTCAGGCGTGCCGCCGCCACGCCGCTGCAGCGTGCGGTGACGCGGCCGCTGCGGTTGTCGAGCACCCAGGCGACGCTGCCGCCGAGCGCGGGTTTGAACGCGCTGCGGCCATCGCCGAGGTCGGCCGCCTCGGCAGGGATGCCGATGTGGCGGCCGTGGAGCGGCGCCACGGGCCTGCCGGCAGGTGCCGTGGCCAGCGCCGCGCCGAGCGCCGGTGCGCTGCGCGCCAGCAGCGAATCGAGGCGCAGCGCCTGCGCCGCACCGCGACGGTCGGCCCAGGCGACCCGCACGGTTGCGGAACGCAGCGGTGCCGCCTCGCCCTCGCCGAGATCGCGCTCGATCGTGTAGCGTGTATTGCGGTCGATCGAGTCGGCGGTCTCGCTGCGTGCGGAACCCTGCGCCGCGTAACTCGCGCTGCCACCGACGAGGGCGATGAAGCTGCGCAGCTGCTCGATCTGCTGCTGCGCCAGCCGCGCTGCTTCGGCGCGCTGCCGCGCCTGGTCGGCGCCGAGCCGCAGGTCGACCTGCAGCCGTGCGCTGCCGACCATCCCGGCGACCACCACGGCGAACCCGAGCAGCGCGTCGAGGATCGAGCCGCCGCGCTGCGCCCGGCGCGGCGGCACCGCAGGCTGGCGTGGCGGGTGGGTGCAGCCCCGGCTCATGGCTGGAAGTCGCGCCAACTGCCCGGCAGCCGCACGAAGCTGCCGCTGGCGTGCTGCAGCCGGGCAAGCACCGCGGCGTCGTAGACCAGATCGGGCGCGGCATTGCCGGTGTAGTCGGTCTCGACGATCACCGCACCCTGCACGCCGGCGCTTGCGGCGTCGGCGTCGTCCCAGCGCAAGCTGCGGCCGTAGAGCACGCCGTGGATGCGCACGGCGCCTTCGAAGCGAATGGAGCCGCTGCTCGCCAGCACCACCGGCCGCTCCGGCGTACCGAGCGCCAGCGGCCCGGCAAGCTGCAGATCGCCTTCGACCCAGATCAACTGCGGTGCCGAGCGGGCGGCCTCGGTGAACGCCGCTGTGCAGTCGTCGCGGCAGCGCAGCGTCCGCACTGCCGACTGTTCGCGCCAGCTCGCCTTGTCGAGACCGAAATAGCGGCTGAAGAGGCGCTCGGCGCCGAGTGTCGCCAGCGTGCGGTCGCCGTCGGCGAGCGCCAGCGGCGCCGAGCCTCCGCCCGCTGTCTGCAGCCTGGCCGCAGACAGCGCCGCATGGCCGCCGGCATGCACCAGCCAGCCGGCGCTGCGCGCGTCGGCGTTGAGCAGGCCGATCGCTGCCGCGCCGGCGTCGACGTTGCCGCCTGCGGTCAGCGGCGCCAGCGGCCGGCTGCGCAGCGCACCGACCAGCGCCAGCGTGACCTGCATCCGGGCCAGCGCGTCGGCGCGCCGGTCGGCGTCCGCCGCGCACGGCGTGCCGCTGCCGCTGCAGCCATCGCTCGTCAGCTGCACCAGCCCCGGCCGCAGCGCGCCCAGCTCGATGACGAACGCCGGCCCGTCGCTCGCCGCCAGTGTCGGGCTCCCCGAGGCGGGGCAGCTGCAACGCCAGGCGTCGGCTTCGTCCGGCCGCTGGCAGGCGGCGCGAAGCACCAGCGGCTCGGCAGTGGCGCCTGCCGTCCAGGTGCGCGGGAGGTGCTGGCCGGCCGCTGCGTCGTAGCGCAGCAGCCGCTCGCGCAGCGGTGCCGCGCCGGCGGTGCTGCTCGGCCGGCACGCGGCATCGAGCGGCTGGTCGCTGTTGAGCATCGCGATGGTCCATTCGAGCCCGGCTTCCGCGGCCTCGAACGCGACGGTCGAGCGCACGCTGCTGGCCGAGGCGCGCTGCTCGACGAGCAGGTTGCGGTTGGCATAGGCAGCCGCCAACGCGACGGCGAAGAACAGCAGCAGCGTCGTTGCCAGCGCGACACCGCCGCGCTGCGGTTGCGCAGCCGAAGTGCGGCGGCGCGGCGCGCTCATTCGACGCATGCGCCGGTCAGCGTGTCGTTGCGCAGCCGCACGCTGCTCTGCAGGCTGCGCACCACGCGCGCATCGGCTGCGGCGCGGCCGCTGATCTGCAGATCGAGCCGGCGCACCTGCAGCCGCGGCGGACAGTCGGCCACCGCCGGGTCGGTCGGGCAAGGCTGCCTGCAGAGCGATTCGAGCGTCTGCTCCAGCACCTGCGGCGTCACGCTGAAGGCGGTGACGACCAGCGTGGCCGGATCGGTCAGCGTTTGCCAGGCCGACCCGAGCCGCACCTCCAGATTGCCGCTGCGCAGGCGAAAGCCGAATTGCTCGTTGCTGTCGAGCGTGTGGTTTTCGCGGCTGTCGCGCGAGTACCCGAAATTGACACTGCTTGCCGCCTCGCCAACCAGCCCGAGCGCCAGGTACGGATTGGCGCGGGGTGCCGTGTCACCCTGCCAGAGCGCCGCGCCGGCCTCGCCCCAATAGCCGGCGCGGCGCAGCTCGCGGGTGATGCGGTCGGCGGCGTGGCGCAGCTCGTTCATCACGCGGGCTTCGATCACCAGGGCCCGGTTCTCCTGCAGGTGGCTGGTCAGCACCCCGATCGCCGCGGCAACGACGAACAGGCCGAGCGCCATGCCGACCAGCAACTCGACCAGCGAGAAGCCGGTCCCCGGCCGGGCCGCATACGTGGCCCGAACGCGTCGTGCAGGCGCAGCCAAGCGAGCCTCGCCTCAGCAGGTGCGATAGCCCGGCACGCTGCTGCCCGGCGGCGTGCACGCCCGGACCCGGCCGAGGATGTTGACGATCACGCTGATCGTGCGCTCGTGCATGTCGCTGATGCGCAGGCTGCCCGCGGGCGAGGTGGTGCCCTGCGCCGGTTCGAAGCGCATCGAGTTCACGTTGGCGCTCAGCACCAGCCGATCGCCCGCCGACCAGCGCACCGTCTTCAGGGGTTCGGCAGCGCCACTGCAACTCGCGCGGCCGCTGCTTTCGCAACTGCAGTCGCTGCGTTCGCCGCTGTGGATGACATAGCAGCTGCTGCCGCTGTCGCTGTAGACGCTGAAGCGCAGCGCCTGATTGCGCGCCAGCGCCTCGGTACGAATGAACAGCAGGTCGCCCGCCAGTTCGGCTGCGGCGCCTTCGAGGCGCTGCCGATCGATGAAAGCCAGCAGGGACGGTATGGCCGTGCTGGCAACGACCAGCATCACCGCCATGGCGACGCACAGCTCGACCAGGGTGACGCCGCCTGGCCGAGTCGAGAACGATCTGCGCATCTGAGCCTCCCCGCGCCCTTGTTGCCGCAGCCAATGTAGGCAGCCGGCAGCGGGAACGCATCCCCCTAGCAGATGAGGCGGTGGAGGCGCGCAGCGAGCCCGGATTGGGCTAGATATCCTTGATCAGCTGCCGGAAGGCGTCCACGTCGGCGAAGCTGCGGTAGACCGACGCAAAACGGACGTAGGCCACCTTGTCGATGCCTTCCAGTTCGCGCATCACCAGCTCGCCCAGGCGGGTCGAGGGCACTTCGCGCTCGCCGCCGGCCAGCACCGTCTCCTGGATGCGGTCGATGGCGCTGTCGATCTGGCCGGTGCTCACCGGCCGCTTGCGCAACGCCAGCGCCATCGACGCCCGCAGCTTGGCGGGGTCGAATTCCGCCCGGGTGCCGTCGCGCTTCACCACCGACGGCAATGCGATCTCGGGCCGCTCGTAGGTGGTGAAACGCTTCTCGCAGCCCTGGCAGCGGCGGCGCCGGCGGATCACATCGCCCTCGTCCGAGTCGCGGGTCTCGACGACCTGCGTTTCCGGGTGGCTACAGAAAGGGCAGCGCATCGTCGGCCTGCTTCCGCTCGGTCGGCTGCGCGCGGGTCCGCGTCAGCGGCTCAGCGATAGACCGGAAATTCGCGCGCCAACCCGGCCACGCGTTCGCGCACGGCGGCGATGTTCACGCCGTCCTCGGGCCGGTCGAGCACGTCGGCGATCAGGTGCGCCGTGGTCCGCGCCTCGGCCTCGCGGAAGCCGCGCGTCGTCATCGCCGGCGAGCCGAGGCGAATGCCGCTGGTCACCATCGGCTTCTGCGGGTCGTTCGGAATGCCGTTCTTGTTGCAGGTGATGTGCGCATCGCCGAGCAGCGCCTCGGCCTGCTTGCCGGTCAGGCCCTTCGGCCGCAGGTCGACCAGCATCACGTGGCTTTCGGTGCGGCCGCTGACGATGCGCAGTCCGCGCTCGGCCAGCGTCTCGGCCATCGCCCGCGCGTTGGCAACCACCTGCTGCTGGTAGACCTTGAACTCCGGCGCCAGCGCCTCCTTGAAGGCCACCGCCTTGGCGGCGATCACATGCATCAGCGGCCCGCCCTGGATGCCCGGAAAGATCGCGCTGTTGATCTGCTTGGCGACATGGTCGTGCATCAGCACGATGCCGCCGCGCGGCCCGCGCAGGCTCTTGTGCGTCGTCGAGGTCACGACGTCGGCAAACGGCATCGGGTTCGGATAGACGCCTGCCGCCACCAGCCCGGCGTAATGCGCCATGTCGACCATGAAATAGGCGCCGACCGCCTTGGCCACTGCGGCGAAGCGCTCGAAGTCGATGCGCAGGCTGTATGCGGATGCGCCGGCGATGATCAGCTTGGGGCGATGCTCGTGCGCCAGCCGCTCCATCGCGTCGTAGTCGATCGCCTCGTCGGCGTCGAGCCCGTAGCTCACCACCTTGAACCACTTGCCGCTCATGTTGAGCGGCATGCCGTGCGTCAGGTGGCCGCCTTCGGCGAGGCTCATGCCCATGATCGTGTCGCCCGGCTGCAGCAGCCCGAAGAACACCGCCTGGTTCGCCTGCGAGCCCGAATTGGCCTGCACGTTGGCGTGCGGCGCGCCGAACAGCTGCTTGGCACGGTCGATCGCCAGCTGCTCGACCAGGTCGACGTATTCGCAGCCGCCGTAGTAGCGCTTGCCGGGGTAGCCCTCGGCGTACTTGTTGGTCAGCTGGCTGCCCTGGGCGGCCATCACCGCCGGCGACGCGTAGTTTTCCGACGCGATCAGCTCGATGTGGTCTTCCTGGCGCTGGTTTTCCAGCTCGATCGCCGACCAGAGGTCCGGGTCGACGCTGGCGATGGTGGATTGGGTGCGGTCAAACATGGCAGTCCTCTTCGAAAGAAGACCCGCGGCGTGCTCGGGCGGCGTCAGCCGCTACCGGCCGTCAACGAACCATCGGCTCGTCATGCGGCGCTTGCAACGCGGGCTGCCCAGGCGAACGGCTGAATCGCAGCCGGCAGCACGCCGGCCCGACCGTGCTTCCCGGTGGTTCACCACCTCGGGTTCGAACGAACCCCATCGCCAGTTGCACGGCCGGCGAGTGTAGCCGGCCGGGATCCATCAGGCTGACTTCGAGCGCTTCGTGAATGCAACCTGCTCCGGCGCCTTCTCCGAATCCTGCGGGTCGACGACCATCGGATCCTTGCCGACCGGCTTGGCGTTGCCGCTGGGCTTGGTATTCAGGGGCGCGTTCAGTGGCACGTTGCGGCCGCTTGCCACCTGAAGGAGGTGGGCACGCTCGGACAGCACCTTGTTGGCGTAGCCGCCGTCGAGCGGCAGGTTGGCCGCACCGACGTAGTTGCGAAGCCCCGCCTCGACGCTACCGCCGCGGGTAATGCACTCCTTCAGCACCTGGATGCCGACGCGCAGGTTGGTCACCGGATCGAACGCCGCATGCCGGCCGCCGAACGGCTGGTACTTGTCGTTGTGGATCGTCGTCATCACCTGCATCAACCCTTGCGCACCGACCGGGCTTTGTGCGAACGGGTTGAAGTTCGACTCGATCGCCATCACGGCGAGGATCAGCGTCGGGTCGACGTTCATCCGGCCACCGGCATACCAGGCTTCCTTGACCAGTCGGCTGACCGGCTCCGGCGCCACCTTGTAGCGACGCGACAGCCACTGGGCGACGTTCGCCTGTTGCCGCGTCAGGTCCTTGATGTCGGCCGCGGTGGCGCGCCCGGCGGCGTCACGCTGGCTCGGCAGCAGCGCCGGGATATCGGCGGGCAGAACCGACGCCGCCGCCACTTGGGGCAGCGGCTCCTGCCGCAGCTCATGCCGCGACTGCAGCCAGCCGAAGGCAAAAACCTCGGCGTCGCGGCGCACGTCGTCGCGGCTGGCGGCGAAGACGCCGGCGATCAGAAGAACGAAGCCCACGAGGGCGAGGGTGCTGTGACCCACTTCGAAGAAACCTCTTGCGACATCGCCGACGAAAACTCGGGTCGATTCGGTCAGTGCGTTCTGGCCGCGACGGGTTTGCGTCAGCAGGTGGCGTAGTGAAGTCATGAGTCTCCTTGTCGGACGCTGCAGGCTGGTCAATGCGGCGTCTCGAGGTGCCGTTCGGGGCAGAGGGCGCAACCATAATGGCTGCGCCGGCGTGTCGGGAACGTCCTGCGCGGCACCGGGCAATCAAGCGGTCACTGCGCCAGCTTCTTTCAGCCAGTGCTTTTCTGCACGGCCATCCCGGAAGCTGTCTCAAGGATGGGCGCGAGTGTAGGAAGCGTCCTATAACCTGTCAAGCTTAAGGCATTAGTGTTCAATAACATTTTGGTATGAAGTACCGCGACCTGCGTGAGTTCATGGGCGGTCTGGAGGCCATTGGCGAACTTCGCCGCGTGGCCGCGCCGGTGTCGCCGCATCTCGAAATGACCGCACTGTCCGACCGCGTGCTGCGCGCAGCGGGTCCGGCGCTGCTGTTCGAGCAGCCCACCGGTCACACCACCCCCGTGCTGACCAACCTCTTCGGCACGCCGCGCCGGGTGGCGCTGGCGATGGGCGCCGCCGAGGTCGGCGAACTGCGCGACGTCGGCCGGATGCTCGCCAGCCTGAAGGAGCCCGAGCCGCCGCGCGGCCTGAAGGACGCCGGCCGGCTGCTGCAGATGGCCAAGTCGCTCTGGGACATGAAGCCCGCCACGCTGCGCCAGGCGCCGTGCCAGGCCGAGACGCTCGACGCTGCCGAGGTCGACCTGTCGAAGCTGCCTGTTCAGCACTGCTGGCCCGGCGATGCCGGCCCGCTGATCACCTGGGGCCTCGTCGTCACCCGCGGCCCGCAGGGCATCCCCAACCCGCGGCGGCGGCAGAACCTGGGCATCTACCGCCAGCAGGTGATCGGCCGCAACCAGGTCATCATGCGCTGGCTCGCCCACCGCGGCGGCGCGCTCGACTTCCGCGATTTCGCCATCGCCAACCCCGGCCAGCCGTTCCCGATCGCCGTCGCACTCGGCGCCGACCCGGCGACCATCCTCGGCGCGGTGACGCCCGTCCCCGACAGCCTCTCCGAATACCAGTTCGCAGGCCTGCTGCGCGGCAGCCGCACCGAGGTCGTCGACACCGCCGTGGGCGAGGACACCGCCGATGGCAGCACCCGCCTGCAAGTGCCGGCCAGCGCCGAGTTCGTCCTCGAAGGCCACATTCCGCCCGCCGCGCCCGGCTTCACCGGCGCCAGCGAACTCGGCATCCCGCTGAAGGAGAAGGGCGGCTACCTGCACGCGCTGGAAGGCCCGTTCGGCGACCACACCGGCTACTACAACGAGCAGGACTGGTTTCCGGTCTTCGAGATCAGCCGCCTGACGCACCGCGCGGGCCCGATCTACCACAGCACCTACACCGGCAAGCCGCCCGACGAGCCGGCGGTGCTCGGCGTGGCGCTGAACGAAGTCTTCGTGCCGATCCTGCAGAAGCAGTTTCCCGAGATCGTCGACTTCTACCTGCCGCCCGAAGGCTGCAGCTACCGGATGGCGATCGTCAGCATCCGCAAGAGCTACGCCGGCCACGCCAAGCGGCTGATGTTCGGCATCTGGAGCTTCCTGCGCCAGTTCATGTACACCAAGTTCATCGTCGTCACCGACGACGACGTCGACATCCGCGACTGGCGCGAAGTCATCTGGGCCATCACCACCCGCATGGACCCGGTGCGCGACACCACCCTGGTCGACCACACGCCCATCGACTACCTCGACTTCGCCTCGCCGACCAGCGGCCTGGGCGGCAAGATGGGCCTGGATGCCACCAACAAGTGGCCCGGCGAGAGCAGCCGGGAGTGGGGCAGGCCGATCGAGATGGACGAGGCGGTGCAGCGACGCGTCGAGGCGCTCTTCGACGAAGTGGCCTCCGGCCAGCCGCCACACGCGCGACCTTCGGTCTAAGCCGGTCGAAGCCGGTTAGCCCGAACGTACCGAGCTGGGCAGCAGTTGAAACTCGACCAGTCCCGACCGGGCGATGCTTGCAAGAAACTCGTCGCTCGCATCCCTGCGCTCGACCAAGTCGACCGAAAACGGCAAGTCCGATTCGGTCAGTGCGTCGCGGAGATCGGCCATAACCGCAAGCGGCACCGCCTCCGGGCTCTCGATCAGCAAGTCGAGATCGGAATGCGGCTTCAATCCGCGACCAGTCGCCCGCGAGCCGAACACCGTGACCCTCGCCTCCTCGGGTAGGTGCGTCCGAAGAATTCGGCGAACGCACTCCGCCTGCGCTGGAGTGATGCGCACCTCAGCCATGGTTTCGCAGTTCGAGCGCGCTCAAAAGCGCACATGCTTCGGCAAGGAGTAACGGCGCGCTTGCCGCAACTCGCTGAGCCTTCTCCCGTGCATATGTATGCGCTGTGATGTTGCGCAGCTCGCGAAAGGCGAACCACGGCTCGACGGCGCCCACCAAACCACGCTGGTGTCCCGCCCTGAACAACTCGCGATAACTCACGCTGTCCATTTCCGAGGGGCTGGGTACTTCGCGCTCGAGCTGGCGCTTCAGCATCTTCCAGCACAGCTCGAACGTGAACTCGAAATGCTGCACCACGCCGGCCACCAGCGTGTCGCGCCAGCGCGGGTCGGCCACTGCGAACTCGGGCGACGAGACGACGTCCACCGCGTTGCCGAGCGCCTGCACCGCCGCACGCAAACTGCCGAGGTCGAGCGGTCGGTTGGCCGACGAGTCATCCACTGCGTGAGCCTCGACTACGAGCCACTTTCACCCGTCCCGGTATCCGTTACCGGCGGCCGCTCGACCTCAGCAAACAGCTCGTCAGCCGTCGATTCGCAACTCGACGCTTGCCAGTTCCACCGTCTGCCCCACGCCGAAGGGATGCAGCACCCACAGCCCGTCCGCGCCCTTGCGGTAGACGTCGGTCTGCCGGGCGTCGATGTCGATCAGCGCAAGCTCTTGCAGGCTCGGAATCAGCCGGTAGCGCGCGAACTTTCCGCCGCGGTCATACGCCGCGGTGGTCGGCGACAGCACTTCGATCACCAGCTTCGCTTCGTGCTTGACCATCGGACTGGCGTGGTCGCCAGCGCTGCAAGTTACCAGCACGTCAGGATAGAAGTAGCTGCCGATGGCGGCCACCTGCAGCTTCATGTCGCTCATGTACGTCCGACACGGTGTGCCGCGCAGGTGCTGCCGCAGCGCAAAGGCAGTTTCAAAGCCACCGTCACGTGCCGATCCTCGGCCCCGGCCATCGCATACACCTGCCCGTCGACGAACTCGTGCCGCTCGGTCTGCTGTGCTTCCCAAAGCAAGAATTCGCTCTCGGTCATCGCGACCCGGGGTGCAGCTTCGCCCATCAGAGCCTCCGTCGGAAATGGGGCCGTGTTGCGCTCGACCACCGTGCCGTCGATGAACTCGTAGCGCTCAGTTTGCGTGGCCTCCCACGCCAGAAACTCGCTCGGTGTCATCCTCTGCGGAGGTGCTTGCCCCGGCAGGAAGGTGCGATTCGGTGCCACGCCCGATTATCGGCGGCAGCGCCCCCACTCGGTCGGCGATACTTTGAGCGTCCACCGCAACCCCGCTTTTTAGCCTGAGCAAGGATTCCAAACCATGTCGCGAGCGTCGAAAACGTGCACGTTCTTTTTCGCCGCGGCGATCGGCGCCCAGGTGCTGGCGCAGCCCAGCGCCGTGCGGCCTTACGCGCGCAACCAGGCCGCGACGCCCTCTGCTGCGCAGTCACCGGCTGCCGCATCGCCGTCCTTCGCCGGGGCACCATCCCCGCCGCTCGAATACCGCCTCACCGCCGGCGACCTGATCAAGATCACCGTCTTCCAGAATCCCGACCTTTCGATCGAGGCGCGCATCACCGAGAACGGCTACATCTCCTACCCGCTGCTCGGCATGGTCAGGCTCGGCGGAACGACGACGACGCAAGCCGAGCAACTGATCACTGACGGCCTGCGCCAGCGCGACGTCATCAAGCAACCGCAGGTCAGCATCCTCGTGACGCAGGTCCGCGGCAACCAGGCGAGCGTTCTGGGCCAGGTTGGCAAGGCCGGGCGCTACCCCATCGAGACCGCCGATATGCGGCTGACCGACCTGATCGCCACCGCCGGCGGCATTGCGACGAGCGGTGCCGACGTCGTCGTTTTGGTCGGCGAACGCCAGGGCAGGCCCTACCGGATCGAGATCGATCTTCCAACGCTGTTTCAGGCCGGCCGGCGCGGCGACGACGTCCTTATTCGCAACGGCGACATCGTCTATGTCGAGCGCTCGCCCAGATCTACATCTACGGCGAGGTGCAGAAGCCCGGCGCCTACCGGCTCGAGCGCGGCATGACGGTCATGCAGGCGCTCGCCACCGGCGGCGGCCTGACCCAACGCGGTACCGAGCGCAGGATGCGTGTGCACCGCGCCGGCCCCGACGGCAAGGTGCAGATCATCCAGCCGGCGCTCGACGATCCGCTGCGTGAAGGCGACGTCGTCTACGTACGCGAGAGCCTGATCTGAGGCTGCGCGTCGAGCCGGGAAGCGTCGCAACGGCAAGGCTTCCCGGCCCGAACGCCGCCGCCACCGCTCGCCCGATCCCCACAACCCGCCTCACTCGGCCAGGGCTGCGCCGTCGAGGCTCACCTCGAACTCTTCGGCCAGTTCCTTCAGTTCGGCCCGTTCGGCCGCCGTGCCGCGCTCGTAGCGCGCCATGATCCAGGCCTTCATCTCTGCCGATGCACGCTCCCACATCGACAAGGCAATGACCATCAGCCGGTACTGCACCGCGGTCTCGTGGGGGCCGTAGGCGAGCGCCTTGTTCCAGTCGGCGGCGACCGCCTGACTGCTCTGTTCGAGCATCTCACGCAGTGCCGCCGCATCGGCCCAGCCGTCTGCGTTTTCGGGCAGCAGCGCCAGCGACTTCTGCTGGTAGCTCAGCGCCTGCTCGAGCAGTTCGCGGCGTTGCGTGGTTTCTGCGGTCGGCAGCGCCGCGCTGCGCGCCTGGTACAAGTTGCTGATCAGGTCGTGCAGCATCGGATTGCGCGGCGCCATCTGCAGCGCCTCGTGCGCCTCGCGCAGCGCCCGCTCCCACGCCGGCGCGGTGGCGAGCTTCGGGTCCATCAGCCAGAAGGCCGCCTCGCGCCGTGCCTGCATCGAGGTCATGTCGACGCGAAAGGTCGCAAGCGCCTCGCTGAAGACCCAGCCCGCAACCGCCAGGATCACTGCCAGCGCCAGCACCGAGGCCGCCTGCACCGCCCTGGGTACCGGCTCCGAGGCGTCGGTCGCTTCGCGGGCAACCGCGGCCAGCCGCGGCAGCGCCCGTTCGACGCCCCTCGCGCGATCCACTCACGCCGGGGAACCCGCGTTCGCGTCTGGCCGCTTCGGCCCGCACACGCTCGATCAAGTGGCTTGCCAGCCGCTGTCGCTGCCGGGCTCCACCTGGCACAGCCGCGCCGGCCCCCACTGCGTCAGCCGCAGCGCGGTCTCGCGGCCGTAGCGGCGCAGCAGCGCGTTGCGCGCGGCGCGCATCATCGGCGGCCGCGACCGCAGGTTGTGGCTGTCACTCGCCACGGCATGGACCCAGCCCTTGTCGAGCAGCGCTTCGGCCGCCGCCTGCGCCCGGCTGCCGAACTGGCCGACGATCGAGCCTGCCGTCAGCTGCAGCTCGCAGCCCGCCTCGACGAAGCTGCGCATCTTCTCCGGGTGCTCCATGACCGCCTTGTTGCGCTCCGGGTGGACGACGATCGGCCGGATCCGTCGAGCGAGCAGCCAGGCGACGAACGTCGGTGCGCCGACGGGAATCTGCCCGTCCGGCAGTTCGAGCAGCATGGTTCGGTAGCCGTCGACCTCGCCGAGAAACGGCACCCGGCCCTCCTCGATCATCGGCATCACTTCCGGAGACAGCCGCACCTCGCCCGCAAACGAAATGCCCAGGCCGATGCCTGCCTCACCGACAGCCTGGGCGAACTCGGCGCAGGCGGCGGCGATGTTCACGCGCTCGTTGTCGTAAAGGCCGGGGTAGATGTGCGGCGTCACCACGAGGTGGCGAATGCCGTCGTCGACACAGGCTCTCGCGAGCGCGAGCGCTTCGACCATGGTCCGGGCGCCGTCGTCGACGCCTGGCAACAGATGGCTATGGATATCGACCACTTGCGCAAACCTCCCGCGGGCCTACGCCGCCTTCGCAGGCGCGCCGTCGGCGGCCCTGATCGCCTGCGGGCCGGCGCCATAGCCGGCGCCGTAAGCGCCGTACGCGCCATAACCGTAATGGGCGGTGGTTTCGCCGTAGTACTGGTGCGCCTTCTCGAAGTCGAGCTGGTTCAGCACCACACCCAGGATATGCGCGCCGCCGCGCACCAGCCGGTTGATTCCCTTGCGCGCCAGCGGGTAGCGCGTGTCCATCGCCTTCACCACGTAGATCGTGCCGGTCGTCAGCGGTGCAATCGCCAACGCATCGCTCACCAGCTCGACCGGCGGCGAATCGACGATCACGATGTCTGCGATTTCGGTCAGCGACTTGAACACCTCGCGAAAGCGCTGCGAAAGCAGCAGTTCCAGCGGATTCGGCGGCACGTCCCCGGCCGGCATCACGAGCAGCCCCGAACCGGCGATTTCGTGCAGGCATTCCTCGACCGACGCCGCACCCGAAACCAGGTTCGACAACCCCTTGGCGTTCGGCGCCAGACCCATGCGCATCCCCACCTGCGGGCGGCGCATGTCGGCGTCGATAAGGATCGTCCGCTTGGTCTGCGCGTGCGCCAGGGCCAGGTTGGTCGAGATCGTGGTCTTGCCCTCGCCTGGCACGCTCGAGGTGATGAGCAGCACCTTGTGCGGCAGGTCCAGGTTCGAGAGCAGAACGCCGGTCCGCGCGGTGCGGATCGCTTCCGCATGCGCCGACTGCGGTTCGTCGATGAACAGGCGCGCGAATTCGGGCGCTGCGCTTCGGTCAATGCCGGCAGCGCCGCCAGCACGGGCTGTCGCAGGTGCAGCTCGGCGTCGTCGGAGCTTTTGATCGTCGTGTCGAGCCGGTCGATCAGCAGCGAAGCCAGTGCGCCTGCCAGCAGGCCGAGCAGCAGGCTGATCGAGACGATCTGCGCCTTCTTCGGATGCACCGCCGTCCTGCTGGCCGTGGCGCTGTCGGCAACCCGCGCCACCGGTGCCTGCAGGTCGCTGCCGACGTCGGTCTCCTTGGCGCGGCTCATGAACACTTCGTAGAGCTGCTTGTTGGCTTGCACTTCGCGTTCGAGCACCCCGAGCTGGAACTCCTCGCGGTTCACATTGCCGACCGACCCGCTGGCCCTTGCCAGGGTGGCCTCGAGCGCCCGCTCGGTGTTCAGGGCGGCCAGATACTCGTTCTTCACGCCGTCGACCACCGACTTCACTTGCCGCCGCAACTGGCTGCGCGCCGACTTCAACACGGCGCGGGCGTCCATCATCTTCGGGTGGTTCTCACCGTACTGACTGCCGAGTTCCTCGAGCTTGGCGGTTGCCTCGGCCACACGGCTTCTGGCTTCGTTCGCCCCCGCATTGGCCACCACCGCCGGGATCCCGCTGCGGTCGCCTTCGAAGCTTCTGATCTGCTGGTATGCGCTTGCCAGCTCGGTGCGGTGCGCCCGGGCTGTTGCCAGCCGCTCGGTGAATTCGTTCACCTGCAGCGCCACGCCGGCCTGTGCCGAGCCGTTGAGACTGACGATTCCCTTCGCGTCGCGATACGCCTGCAACGCCGCCTCCGACTCGGTGAGCTTGGAGCGCAGCTCCGCTGCCCGGTCGAGCAGATCGGTGTTCACCTTGCGCGTCAGCTCGAGCCGCGAGTCGCGGTCGCCGGCGATGTAGGCATTCGCCGTCGCGTTGGCCATGCGCGCCGCGAGTTGCGGGCTGTACGCCTCGAAACTCACCTTCACCAGTTGGCTCAGGCGCACCGGCTCGACCGCGAGCGCTTCACGGAATGCGCCGACCGTCGCTTCGGCGAGCACGTCCTCGTTGGTCCAGTCGCGTTCTTCCTGGCGCGACATCGAAAGCAGGTTCTTGATGCGCTCGCCGATCCCCTCGCCGCGCGCACGCGGGTCGAATTCGGGCTCGTTCCACAGCTTGGTCGCCTTGACGGCGCGCAGCGCGACCTCACGCGACTTCAACAGCTCGACCTGTGTCTGGAAGTGCTCCCGCGTCTGGCCGACACCGCCGTACACCTCTTCGATCGAAACGATCTTCGGCCTGCCGGCCTCGACGAGCACCGTTGCCGTCGAGCGGTAGACCGGCCGCAGCGAAAAGGCAACCACCGTCGCCAGCAGCGCCACCGCCATGCCGAGCGCCAGGATCGCCCACCGATGCCGGTGGATGCTGCGCCAGTACTCGACCAGTTCGAGCTTCGACTCCTCCGAGAGCCCGACACCGAGCGCACTGAACGGCAGCAGCTGTGGGGTCACAGCGGCCTGTCGGATGGATAGGGAAGGTAGGTCGCTCATCAGGTTGCCAGGTGAAGCTCGGCAGGTCGGTCGGCCGGCGATCGGCGGGAGACAGCGCGGCGGCGCCGGGGCTTCATGCTCCAGGCCGCCGCCAGCAGCACGGTGAAAGTCAGCGCATTCGCTGGAACTTGCAAAGAGAAATCGACCAACGAATGCATGACCATCACGCACACCGCCATGGCCAGGCCGGTTGCCAAACCGCGGTGATGCCGGGGCTCACCGTCGTCCATCAGCCTTGCGATCCGCCGTGCGGAAAGTGCCACCACGGCCATCAGCAAGGCAAGCCCGACCAGACCCGTGTCTGCAGCGATTTCCACGTAATCGTTGTGGGTGTGATCGTAGCTGCCGCCGTAGGCGGCCGGGCCCTTGAAAGCGGGGAATACTGCATAGAAAGTGCCACCGCCGAAGCCCGCAAGCGGCCTTTGGCGAATCATGGCGAGCGCGTCGCGGGCGCCGGCC
This sequence comes from uncultured beta proteobacterium, assembly GCA_963826695.1. GTDB lineage: Bacteria > Pseudomonadota > Gammaproteobacteria > Burkholderiales > Burkholderiaceae_C > CAWGXZ01. Next base: position 16,596 of record CAWGXZ010000001.1, on the reverse strand, counting down.
TGGCGCTGTTCGAATGTTTCCTCGCCGCGCGAAGCCGGCCTGCCCTCGTCGGTGATCGCCGTGTTCTCCAGGCGCTGCACCACCCGGTCGAGCCCGACCCATTGCCCGACCACGACCACGTCGACGACGATCAGGCTCCCCACCAGCCACATGGCCGGGCGCCGCAACTGCGGTGAGCGCCAGGCGAGCAGGGCGCCCACCAGCAGCAGCGACGTGAAGAAGGCGAGATTGCCCATCCGCGAGCGCGTCAGCACCAGCGCAATCACCATCACGATCAGCATCAGCCGCAACAGCATCTTGGTCGACATCACGAACTTCAGCAGCCGAAGCCATTGCTCGGTGCGGTTGCGCGCCGGCGTTTGCGGCTCGAAGCGCGCAATCAACAAACCCAGCCCGACCGACAGGCACAGCGCCAGATAGTTCGCCAGGTGATCCGTGTTGGTAAAGGTGCCCAACGCGCGGTCCGGCACGAAGGCTTCGCCGAGGTAGACGTACTCCTGGCCGTAGGCGAGCAGACCCACAGCGACCGTCGACTGGAACAGCCCACTCACGACCAGCGCGGCCGCAAGTGCCAGCAGGCGTCGTCGCCCCTGCACGAGCAGCAGCGTGGCGAGAAAGCCGCCCAGATGGGTGAGCGCAGTCAGCAGAAAAACGCGCGTCGACGTGGGATCGACCGAGATCGGCCCTGCCGTCGATGCGGTGCCGGTGAACCAGCTGCGAAACGCGGGCTCCAGCTGCAGCAACTGAACGCCGACCCAGCCGCAAAACGCTGCCAGACAGGCTATCGGCCATCCGGCGGCGGCGAGCCCACGCGCGAGATCGCGCTGGTGCAGTGCACGGTAGACGGCGGCCAGTACCAGCAGGCCCCATGTCGCCATGGCAAGCACAGCGAGCGACCAGGCATTTCTGCCCCCGAGAGGTAGCGGCGCACAGACGACGAGCGCCAGCAAAGCGAGGAAGAGCGCCCGGTGGATCGAGCGGCCTTCAGAGCGGAGTGTCAGGGCAACCCCGCATCGAAGCTACTGCAGCCTGTTCGGCTGAACACAGGCTGCCGCAGCTTTCGCAATCAATTGCTGACCGGCCGGCACTTCTTCTCTCGCGGGTGCTTGACGCAATGTTCGTCGAGCTTGCACCGCTTGAACTGGGCTTCGCACTGCTGCTTCAGCTCTCTCGACGGATGGTCGCCTTTGCAGGCCTTCTTCTTCTTTTCGCAGCTCTCTGGCTTGGGCTTTGCCGCCGCCTCGAATTCGGCCGCAAAGCTGCTGCTGGGCGCTGCGAGGCCCATGGCGACCCCAAGCGCAAGGGCTGCGGCGAGTGATTGAATGTTCATTGGGATTTCCTCGGGTGGTTAAAAAAGAAAGCGGCTGCAACAGTAACAAAACCCTACGACAGATGCAATTCGGGCAGGGCGCACATATTCGGGAGCGCCAGCATCTCTCCACCGGGCTAAAAGGCCTGCTTTTGCCCCCGTCCCCATCCCAGTCGGGCCCAGTCTTGGGGGGGCAGTTGCCTAAAACGAATCGGCCGGGGCGTGAACTAATACCGGCCCGCACCGGCTAGCGCTTGAGAAACCAGGCTTCCCACAGGCGGTCGATCAGATCCAGTCGGCTGACCACGTACAGCAAAGCGACCACGAGCGACGCGACGAAAAAGGGCGATAACCAATATGCCCCCGCCGGTGCGGCGTCCATCTGTTCAGCCAGCTCGGCGGCTTCGGCGTCGGTCAACGCCATCAATCGCTGCCGCGCCTGTTCCGGGTCGACGCCTCGCGCCGCCAGAGCCGCCGCCACCTCCACTCGCTCGACCGCACCGAGCAGCCGTTCGCGTTCGTTTGCAAGCGGCTCGGTCATGCCCGCCATGGCAACGGCTTCGGCACTGATCAGCTGCGCCTGCACGCCGTTCGCGCCGCCGGTGAGCAGGGCAGCCACCACCAGCCCTGCGATCGAGCGGCGCATGCCGCGCAGGGTCGCAGAAGTACTCACTGCGCCCACAACTGCGCAGACCTGCGTTTGCGCGTCACGCAGCGCACGTCAGAAGACCAGAAACTCGGCCGAACACTGCACGATGTTCGACCGGTAGGCATACGAAAACGTCGATTCGCTGCTGCGCGATTCCCTGGCGACACTGCAGCCCAGGCTCCAATTGCGGTTGGGGGCATAGCGTGCCCCCAGCGAGGCAGCCGTCGTGTTGTCCCGGCCGGCCGTGCCGGTAGCGCCGCTTGCCGCCAGCGTGTCGATCAGCGTCCGCTGGGTGCGGTTGAAGGCGGCGTTCAGCCGCACCTTCGCGGTGGCGTCGTAGCTTGCCGCCAACTGGATTCCCGTGCTCAGCCGGCTGATGTCGTTGCCGGCGGCCAGGGCAGCGCTGTTGATCGACTCCGCGAAGCGGGTCTCTGCGCCGGTATCGCGGATGAAGCGGGTGGTGAGGTTCAGCTTCCCGGTCGGCTGATAGGACCAGCTCAGCGACCCCGTCGCCGCGGAAAAGTCGCGTTGGGTCGCCTCGCGATTTCGTTGCCGGCCGTAGCTCAGCCTGCCCTCGAAAGTGCTGCGCCCCGTGGGCTTCCAGGTCGCCAGCAAATCGGCGTCGTTGCGGGTGTAGCGGTCGCTCAGGTAGGTTCCCGGGCCGGTCAGCCGGTACCGGGGGTAGCGGCCCTTGGCACGTCGAACCCCCACGCCCAGCGTCAACGACGCGTCGGGGCTGTAACGCAGCCCCAAGGTGCCCTGGTCCTGTTCGTAGTTCAAGGTTGCGTATTCCGGCGCGGAGTAATCGATCTGCCGCCGTTGCCCCGAAGCCTCAACCGAAAGCCGGGTCACCAGGCCCATGCGAGCGAGGGCGTTCAATTCACGGTTTTTCAGAATGTTCTTCCGCGTGGTGCGCGCGCGCCCATCCAGGCTGAACGGTGCCAGGTGCTCGCCTGCCGCGTAGTTCACCTTTCCGGACAGCCGCTGGGCGGTCGCCCAGTCCATGCCGACGTCGATCTCGTGGCTTCGGTTGTCGAGCACGGTGTTGTCGCGATAGCGGTTCTCGCGGATGTCGCCGTCGACATAGAAACGTTGCCTGCCGAGCGGCATGGCCACGTCGCCATGCACCCCCGTGCTCGACCACACGTCGCGGGTCGCGGGCTGCCCCTTCGGGGTGCGATAGAGATTCGACTCCTGCGTGAACGTCTGGTTGGCGCCGTAGCCGTAGGACCTGTCCTGGGCCCATGCCGCGCCGGTCGCCGAAACAGCGATGCAGGCACCGCAACCCATGGCGTGCAACTGGCGGCGGGCGACCTCGTAACGTGGCATGCGAATCCTCATAGAAAGCCTGCCGCGGAGCTTAGCCAAAGTTTCCCTCGCCCGGGGCAGCGACCGTCCCGGTGTGACTGCAAGCCGACGTTTGCAGCCCGTTCTTTGGCCTCCGGCGCGAAAAACGACACATCTGCCGTGCCTCGAGGCCGGAAGGGCAGACCTCTTGCAGAGTCGTCTTCGCAGGCGAGCAGCCAGGTCAAGGCGCCGTGCAAGCCCGCGACGTGATCGTCACGCCGTAGGCCAGTTCAGCCGCCACCACGCTGCACAGGCCGATGTCGCCCAGCCGGTATTGCTGAAAGCGCGCCAGCACCGCTGGCGGCCGGGCGTTGATGATGTAGATGCAGATGTTGGTGTCGAGCAGGATCATCGGCTCTGGGATACCGCGCGCTCGAGGTCGCGCTGCAGTTGTTCCGCCAGGGAAGGGCCGACTTCACGGACTGTGTTCATGCCGCGCTGACCACCCAGGCCGGTGAGCAGCCCCTGTGGACATTCGACAAAGCCGCCGCCAAAGTCAGCGGCGCTCGACTGCTCGCCGAGGCGTGATCGCCTCTGGCCTGCACGAGGAAGTGACGAGGGCCGCCATCAAACGCGTGCTTATGCCGCGACATGAACCTGTCGGGCGGGGGGCGGCGTTCAACGCGTGACGAGCAGATTCACGGCACCACCGCAAGCGCCCCCATCACGTCCTCCCCCGACAGCGCTTGCACTTGCACATACGGCAGCACACTTTCTTCGATCAGCCTCACAGCCACCGAGGGTGCCAGCCGCCGCCCCTGTCGGCCACCGGTCAGCACGGAAAACGTCTCGGCGAGTGCATGGACGTAGACCCAGTGTCCTCCGGCTGCCATCAGGCGGTCGCATGCCTGATGGCGGGGCTCGTCAGGGTCGAGAGAAGCCAACAGCACCGACGTATCGAGAGCCCGCCTCACTTTCGCCCCGCTCTTCCCGCACCCCGTCGCACCTGCGAATCGCGTTCGACGCGTACGGCCGACGCTGCGTCGAACGGCTGGCCGGTGGGTTTCAATACCGTGCGCTGGCCTGGCACCGACTGGAGGCCCTCGCCAGCCTCGGGCTCGGGTGTCAGTTCAATGCGTTCAGCCACCACATCTAGCGTCAAGCGCGAACCGGTACTCAGATTCAGCCTGCGCCTGATGTCGACCGGGAGCACGATGCGCCCGGCGATGTCAACGGTAATGGTTCGAGACATGACATCCCCCTTGACAATGTCGATGTCATTTTAGGATCCATGAGTTCGCCGCGCGGCCCGTAGCTCTGGATGGCGCGACCGGGCGTCCCCGCCGCCTGGTAGCCGCAGAACAGCACGTCGTGCCGCCGGTCGCCGAGCATCGCCTTCAGGTAGTTGACGACGCGCCCGCCGCTGCACATGCCGCTGGCGGCGATGACGATCGCCGGCCGGCCGCCACTCGCCAGTTTCTCGACCGTGCGCAGGTGCGTTGCATGGTCGCCGATGGTGGTGAGCTACTCGAACGAAAGCGGATGCCGGCCAGCACTTTCCTTGCGGCGCGCCTCGGCGTCCCAATGCGGCTTCAGACGCACGTAGCCGGCGGTGAAGTCCGCCGCCAGGGGCGAGTCGACGATGATGTCCAGCTCGCCCCAGGCAATGCCCGCCGCCGCGGGCCGCGCCCGGTTGCGGTGGATGATGTCCTCCAGCTCGTACAGCAGCTCCTGCGTGCGCCCGATGCTGAAAGCCGGCACCAGCAAGGCCACCACGAACGCCGGTTCACACCGCGATGATCGAATCGCTATAGCGCGCGACGGTCGCGTCGTGCGTCAGCAGCCGCAGCGGTTCGGCGAGCGCCTGGGCAACGAGCAGCCTGTCGAATGGGTCCGAATGGATCGGCGGCAGGCCTTCTACAGCGACCGCATGGGCGGCCGTCACGTTCAGCATCTCGTAGCCGGCCTCTGCGAAATACCTCGAGGCCTGGGCTGCGGACAGAGGCATGTCGCCTTTCCGCAAGGCGTACTTGATCGCAATTTCCCAGACGCTGACGGCGCTGACCGTCACGACATTCTCGGGCGCTTCGATCAACTCCCGGCCGAGCGCGCTCAAGCGCCGGTCGTCGGCGATCGCCCAAAGCGCCACGTGCGTATCGAGCAGCAAGCGCACGTCAGCGGGCGTTGAATAGCTGTTCCACGAGCGGATTTGAAAGGTCAATGCTGTCGGGCACGACGAACCGCCCCGCAGCCACGCCCAGGCGCTTGCCGGCACGCGGGCTCGCCAAAGGCACCAGCCGCGCGGCGGGCCGGCCATTGCGAGCGATGATTACCTCGGTTTCCACGCCCCTCTCGATGGCGTCCACCAGTCGCGAAAGGGAAGACTTCGCCTCGAGCATGTTCACGGATTGCATGGAAGATCCTCACAAGTTAGCTGATGCTAAGACCTCGGCCACGCACGTAACTACGGCACCACCACCTCCATCCCCGGATGCCGCTGCCTCAGCAGCCCGGCCAGCGTGCGTTTCGCCACCTCGTCGCCATGCACCAGCCGCACCTGCTTCGGCGGGGTGCGCATGCGGCCGACGAAGTTGAGCAAATCCTTCTGGTCGGCGTGCGCCGAATAGCCGCCCAGCGTGTGGATGCCGGCGCGGATGTCGATGCGCTGGCCGTCGAGCTCGACATAGCCGCCGCGCGGCCCGTAGGTCTGGATGGCGCGGCCTGGCGTTCCGGCAGCCTGGTAGCCGCAGAACAGCACGTCGTGCCGCCGGTCGCCGAGCATCGCCTTCAGGTAGTTGACGATGCGCCCGCCGCTGCACATGCCGCTGGCGGCGATGACGATCGCCGGCCGGCCGCCGCGCGCCAGCTTCTCGACCGTGCGCAGGTGCGTCGCATGGTCGCCGATGGTGGTGAGCTGCTCGAACGAAAGCGGATGCCGGCCGGCGGTTTCACTTGCGGCGCGCCTCGGCGTCCCAGTGCGGCTTCAGCCGCACGTAGCCGGCGGTGAAGTCCGCCGCCAGGGGCGAGTCGACGATGATGTCCAGCTCGCCCCAGGCAATGCCCGCCGCCGCAGGCCGCGCCCGGTTGCGGTGGATGATGTCCTCCAGCTCGTACAGCAGCTCCTGCGTGCGCCCGATGCTGAAAGCCGGCACCAGCAAGGTGCCGCCGTTGCCGAAGGCGTGCTCGCACAGCGCCTGCAGCCGCTCGCGGCGGGTCTTGCGGCTTTCGTGCGTGCGGTCGCCGTAGGTGCTTTCCATCACCACCACGTCGGCGGCGATCGGCGACTGCGGCGCCGGCAGCAAGGGCGTGTACGGCGCGCCCAGGTCGCCCGAAAACACCACCCGCTGCGTGCTCGAACCCTGCACGGCCTCGAATTCGACGTACGCCGACCCCAGGATGTGCCCCGCCGGCTGCAGCCGCACGCGCAGGCCGGGCGTGCCGGCGATCACCGTCTGCCAGTGCTTGTAGGGCAGGGGCACCACCTGCTGCCGCAGGAAAGCCAGAAAGCGCGAAATCAGCGCCTCGTTGCGCGTGAACCCGACCTTCAGCGCGTCTTCCAGCACCAGCGGCAACAGCAGCGCCGAAGCCTCGCTGCAATAGATCGGCCCCTTGAAGCCCGCAGCCAGCAGGTACGGCACGCGCCCGACGTGGTCGATATGCACGTGCGTGACCACCAGCGCCCGCACCTTGTCGAGCGGAAACTCGATCTCCAGCCGCTCGGGCCCGGCGCCGTCCGGCGAGGTCTCCGCCCCCTGGAACAAGCCGCAGTCGACGAGGACGGCCTGCCCGTCGGGCAGCGTCAGGCGGTGGCACGAGCCGGTGACGCCATTCACGGCGCCGTGGTGCGTAAAGCTGACGTTCATGGTGCGCGCTCCGGCTGTGGGGTTTGGGGAAGCGCCTCTATTGTTCGTAACGGGCGAGCCGAAGACAAGCGCCCGCACGCGGGGCAAGGTCCGCAGCAACAAGGTGCATTACCATGCGATAAATTGTAAGGAAAGACGCCATGGCTGAGTCGACCATCACTGCCAAGGGGCAGACCACCGTGCCGGCCGACATCCGCGCTCTCGTGGATGCCAAGCCGGGCACGCGCCTGGTCTGGTCGGCGATGCCCGACGGCACCATCATCGTCAGGGCCAAGACCAAGTCCATCCTCGACATGGCCGGCATGCTCGAGGCGCCCAAGGGCAAGCACGTCAGCGTCGACGACATGAACCCCTGGCGCTGACTTCGGCGCAAGCATGCCGGCGCTCGACACCAACGTCCTGGTGCGCTATATCGTCCAGGACGATCCAGCGCAGCTCGCCGCGGCCAAGCACCTCATCAGCCGCTGCGTCGCCCAGGGCTCGACACTGTTCGTGCCCGTTACCGTCGTTCTGGAACTCGAGTGGGTGCTGCGGTCCCGCTTCGAGTTCGGCAAGGACGACGTGCTGATGATCCTGGCCAGCCTCTTCTCGGCAGCCGAGCTGACCTTCGAGTCGGAGCGCGCGCTCGAGGTCGCGCTGCAGTTGTTTCGCAAGGGCTCGGCCGACTTCGCCGACTGCCTTCACGTCGCGCTGACCACCCAGGCCGGTGAGCAGCCGCTGTGGACATTCGACAAAGCCGCCGCCAAAGTCAGCGGCGCTCGACTGCTGGCCAAGGCGTGATGGGCTTCCTCCGATGCCAAGAACAAGCGCCGACGCCGAGCAGAAGGATGATGCCCTTCGGCCGTGCTTACGTTCTGTTGGCCCCGATGGGGTGCACAGGGCCGGCGTAGCGGGCCAGCTGCGCGTCCGCCGTGACCAGCCAAGCCGGCTCCGTCAGCGCTTGAGCAAGCAGCAAGCGGTCGAAAGGGTCCCGATGGTGCGGCGGCATGTCTCGCAAGGCGAATGGTGTGGCGTGCGAAGACCGGCAGTTCTGCAAAACCGACCCGGAGGCTTCGTCCGAGACGAGCTTCGGATCAGCGATGAAGTCGGTCCGACCCTGACTCGACTTGATGGCAATTTCCCACACCCTCGAACGCGCGGAGCACGTCCTCCGGAAGCGGCGCATCATCGTCAAGCGCATTTGCCTGCCAGTGTGCCCAGGCGGCGCGGCCGCCAGCTGACCCCGACAGCTGGCAACGGGGCAGCCCGCGCGACGACTTCCTCGCCAAGGCTGCAACGGCTTCGATCAGCTTCGAAAGCTGCGTCATTGCCTCGTGCATATTGACGGTGCGCATGCATGCTCCTCAGTAGGGCTATCTTGGCTAAGTCAAGGAGGACAGGCTCGCGAAGCGGCCGGCTTCCAATTCCGACGATGGCCCGTGAAATGCTTACGCTTCCCCGGGCCGCAGCCGCCGCTGCGCGCATACAGCGATTGGCCCACAGCTAAACTCCGGCGCCCCTTCGGCCCTTAATGCCCGATCGGCGCACCAGAAAGGGGCTTTACTTCTGGCAAGCGGCGCCGATAGCCCTTTAGCCAACTCCACCCCCGCAACGATGTCTCGCGCCCGTCCGACCCGCACTGCGCCCGTTCCGGCGACGGCTTGCCCGCACCCGCAGAACCAGCCCGCGCACAGGGCGCCGCACCTTCCGGAGGCTCCGCTCGCGAGGCCCCACTGCACTCGATGAGCACTTCCACCCGCCACACCGTCCTCCCCGTCATCATGGCCGGCGGCAGCGGCACGCGCCTGTGGCCGCTGAGCCGGGCGCTGTACCCCAAGCAGTTCCTGGCGCTTGCCGGCGACGGCACGCTGTTCCAGCAGTCCACCCGCCGCCTGCTCGCCCTGGCCGGCGATGAAGTCGAAGTCGCCGCCCCCTGCATCGTCGGCAACGAGGAGCACCGCTTCATGGTGCTCGACCAGCTGCGCGAAATCGACTGCAGCCCCGGCGCCATCCTCCTCGAGCCGACCGGCCGCAACACCGCCCCCGCGCTGACGCTCGCCGCGCTGCACGCCTGCGAAGCCGCTGCCGAAGGCGCCGACCCCATCCTCGTCGTCGCCCCGGCCGACCACGCCGTCGCCCGCCCCGAAGCCTTCACCGCCGCCATGCGCCGCGCCGTGGCTGCGGCCGCCGACGGCAGCATCGTCACCCTCGGCATCACCCCGGACAAGCCCGAAACCGGCTTCGGCTACATCCACGCCCGCCCGCGTCGACGGCAGCGAAGCCGAGGCGCTCGACGTCGCCGCCTTCGTCGAAAAGCCCGACCTCGCCACCGCCGAGCGCTACCTGCGCGAAGGCGGCTACTACTGGAACAGCGGCATGTTCGTGCTGCGCGCCAGCAGCTGGCTGAAGGCACTCGCCCAGTTCCGCCCCGACATCGATGCCGCCTGCCGCGCCGCCTGGGCCGCCCGCAGCACCGACAGCAAGACCGGCGCGCTGTTCGTGCGCCCCGACAAGGCCGCCTTCGAAGCCATCCCCAGCGAAAGCATCGACTACGCCGTGATGGAGCCCTGCACCGCGCCCGGCTCCGGCTGGGAGCTGAAGATGGTTCCGCTCGACGCCGGCTGGAGCGACCTCGGCGCCTGGGACGCCGTCTGGCAGGTCAGCGAGCTCGACGCCAGCGGCAACGCCGCGCACGGCGACGTGCTCTTCGAGGGCAGCCGCAACACCCTCGTGCACGCCACCAGCCGCCTCGTCGGCGCGATCGGCCTCGACAACATCGTCATCGTCGAAACCCCCGACGCCGTGCTCGTCGCCGACCAGTCGCAAAGCCAGCAGGTCAAGAAGATCGTCGCCAGCCTGCAGAAGGCCGGCCGCAGCGAAGGCAGCCTGCACCGCCGCGTGCACCGCCCCTGGGGCACGTACGACAGCATCGACGCGGGCCCGCGCTTCCAGGTCAAGCGCATCGTCGTCAACCCGGGTGCCACGCTCAGCCTGCAGATGCACCACCACCGCGCCGAGCACTGGATCGTCGTCTCGGGCACGGCCGAAGTGACCGTCGGCGACAAGGTCACCATCCTGAGCGAGAACCAGAGCACCTACATCCCGCTCGGCCAGACGCACCGCCTGGCCAACCCCGGCAAGCTGCCGCTCGAGCTCATCGAGGTGCAGTCGGGCTCCTACCTGGGCGAGGACGACATCGTGCGCTTCGACGACACCTATGGCCGAAAGTGAAGCCGTGAACCGCGACGCCACCATCTACGTCAGCGGCCACCGCGGCATGGTCGGCTCGGCCATCGTGCGCCGGCTGCAGGCAGCCGGCTACCGCAACGTGCTGACCCGCACCCATGCCGAGCTCGACCTGCTCGACCAGCGCGCGGTCCACGCCTTCCTGGCCGAGCACAAGCCCGACTACCTCTTCATCGCCGCAGCCAAGGTCGGCGGCATCCACGCCAACAACATCTACCGCGCCGACTTCATCTACCAGAACCTGATGATCGAGGCCAACCTGATCCACGGTGCGCACCTGGCAGGCGTTCAGCGGCTGATGTTCCTGGGCTCGAGCTGCATCTACCCGCGCGACTGCCCGCAGCCGATCAAGGAGGAATACCTCCTCACCGGCCCGCTCGAGCCGACCAACGAGCCCGTACGCGATCGCCAAGATCGCCGGCATCAAGCTGTGCGACAGCTACAACCGCCAGTACGGGCGGCAGTACGTCAGCGCGATGCCGACCAACCTGTACGGCCCGAACGACAACTACGACCTCGCCAACAGCCATGTGCTGCCGGCGCTGATGCGCAAGGCGCACGAGGCCAAGCTGCGCGGCGACGCCGAATACGTCGTCTGGGGCAGCGGCACGCCGCGGCGCGAGTTCCTCTATGTCGACGACCTCGCCGATGCCTGCGTGCACCTGATGGAAAGCGGCTACGACGGCCCGCTCGTCAACATCGGCACCGGCGAGGACGTGACGATCCGCGAGCTCGCCGAGACGGTGATGGAAGTCGTCGGCTTCGACGGCCGCATCGTCTTCGACGCGCAGCAAGCCCGACGGCACGCCGCGCAAGCTGCTCGACGTCAGCCGGCTCGCCGACCTCGGCTGGCGCGCCAAGCACCACGCTGCGGACGGCATTCGCCTGGCGTACGACGGCCGCGCCCTTCACGCACAAACCGACAGCGCCAGCTGACTCGAGCCCAGCAATGACCACAAGCAAAGTCGCCCTCATCACCGGCGTCACCGGCCAGGACGGCGCCTACCTCGCGAACTGCTGCTCGACAAGGGCTACGAGGTCCACGGCATCAAGCGCCGCGCGTCGCTGTTCAACACCGACCGCATCGACCACCTGTACCAGGACCCGCACGACGAAGTCGCCGCAGCTTCAAGCTGCACTACGGCGACCTGACCGACTCGACCAACCTGATCCGCATCATCCAGCAGGTGCAGCCCGACGAGATCTACAACCTGGCGGCGATGAGCCATGTGGCGGTGAGCTTCGAGACGCCCGAGTACACGGCCAATGCCGACGGCATCGGCACGCTGCGCATCCTGGAGGCGATCCGCATCCTCGGCCTGGAGAAGAAGACGCGCTTCTACCAGGCGAGCACCTCCGAGCTGTACGGCCTGGTGCAGGAAACGCCGCAGAAGGAGACCACGCCCTTCTACCCGCGCAGCCCGTACGCGGTGGCCAAGCTGTACGCCTACTGGATCACGGTCAACTACCGCGAGGCCTACGGCCTCTACGCCTGCAACGGCATCCTCTTCAACCACGAGAGCCCGCTGCGCGGCGAGACCTTCGTCACGCGCAAGATCACGCGCGCGATGGCGCGCATCGCGCTCGGCCTGCAGGACTGCCTGTACCTCGGCAACCTGAGCGCGCTGCGCGACTGGGGCCATGCCAAGGACTACGTCGAGATGCAGTGGCTGATGCTGCAGCAGGAGCAGCCGGAGGACTTCGTCATCGCCACCGGCGTGCAGTACAGCGTGCGCCAGTTCGTCGAGATGTCGCCGCCAAGGAGCTCGGCATCACGCTGGCCTTCAGCGGCGAAGGCGAGCAGGAAGTCGGCACCGTCGAGCGGGTTGACGCGATTGAGGGTCAGGTGAAGGCCAAGTGCAAGCCCGGCGACGTGATCGTCCGCGTCGACCCGCGCTACTACCGCCCGACCGAAGTCGAGACCCTGCTGGGCGACCCGACCAAGGCCAAGGAAAAGCTCGGCTGGGTGCCGAAGATCACCCTGCCCGAGCTGGTGAAGGAAATGGTCGAGGCCGACTACACTGCGGCCCGGCGCGACAGCCTGGTCAAGCTGGCCGGCTTCCAAGCGTACGACTACCACGAGTGATGCGGCACTCGCCCACTCGGACTTCGGCGCCGACGCGCCGGCCGCCATGCCGACAGTGACGCTGGCCAACGGCCGCTTCTTCGACTCGCCCGCCGCGTCGACGATGCTCGACGCCGCCCGCCATGCCGGGCTGGTACTCGAACACAGTTGCCGGACCGGCCGCTGCGGCACCTGCAAGGCCAAGGTTCTGAGCGGGCGCACCGCGGGGCTGAAAAGTGACCTGGCGCTGCAACTCGGCCGAGAAGGCCGAAGGTTGGGTGCTGACCTGCACCACTGCTGCGCTCGACGACGTCGAGATCGACATCAGACGATCTCGGTCTGCCGGCCGACATTGAAACCAAGACGCTGCCGTGCCGCATCGACAGCCTCGAGCGTCTGGCGCCCGATGTCCTACGCATCGTGCTGCGGCTGCCACCGAAGGCGAGCTTTCGCTATGTGGCCGGCCAATACCTCGACCTGATCGGCAAGGCCGGGCTGCGCCGCAGCTACTCGATCGCCAACGTCGCTGGCGCCGACGGCAAGCTCGAACTGCACGTCCGGCGCGTCGACAACGGCGTAATGAGCGCGCGCCTCTTCGACGAGGCCCGTGTTGGCGACCTGCTGCGTCTGGAAGGCCCGCTCGGCACGTTCTTTCTGCGCGACACCACCGGCCTCGACCTGGTGTTCCTCGCCACCGGTACCGGCGTCGCGCCAGTCAAGGCGATGCTGTCGCAGCTGGCCAGGCCGCCCCCTCGAGGAGCAGCCGCGCTCGGTTGCTCTCTACTGGGGCGGCCGCCATGCCGAAGATCTGTACTGGCCTCCTGCCAGCGAGTTGCCGGCGCACTGCGCTTCGTTCCCGGTGCTGTCGCGAGCCGATGCCAGACCTGGGCCGGCTTCGCGGCCACGTCCAGGACGCGCTGCTCGCCGACCGCCCGCCTGGAGCCAGCGACGCGGTCTACGCCTGCGGCTCGCCCGCGATGATCGACGACGCGCGCGCGGCACTGACGGCAGCGGGCCTGGCCGCCGCGGCGCTTCCTCTCCGATGCCTTCGTCAGCTCGAACTGACGCTCGAACACGGAAACGCCGCATGAAAGCAGTCATCCTGGCCGGCGGCCTCGGCACCCGCCTCAGCGAAGAGACCGCGCTGCGGCCCAAGCCGATGGTCGAGATCGGCGGCAAGCCGATCCTCTGGCACATCATGAAGATCTACTGCGCACCACGGCATCAACGACTTCGTCATCTGCTGCGGCTACAAGGGCTACGTGATCAAGGAGTACTTCGCCAACTACTTCCTGCACATGTCCGACGTCACGTTCGACCTGCGCGCAGAACCGCATGCGAGGTGCACCAGCAGCAGCGCCGAGCCGTGGCGCGTCACGCTGGTCGACACCGGCGAGAGCACGATGACCGGCGGCCGCCTCAAGCGCGTGCGCCGACTATCGTGCGCGACGAGGAGCCTTCTGCTTCACCTACGGCGACGGCGTCGCCGACGTCGACATCGGCCGCGCTGATCGCGTTCCACCGCGCGCATGGCAAGGCTCGCGACGGTCACCGCGGTCAGCCGCCGGGCCGCTTCGGCGCGCTCGACATCGGACGGCACCGCGTCGCGCAGCTTCCAGGAGAAGCCGCAGGGCGACGGCGGCTGGATCAACGGCGGCTTCTTCGTGCTGTCGCCCGAGGTGCTCGACTACATCGACGGCGACGACACGATCTGGGAGCAGGAGCCGCTGGAGCGCCTGGCCGCGCGACGGCCAGCTGATGGCGTTCGCAGCACGACGGCTTCTGGCAGCCGATGGACACGCTGCGCGACAAGCATCCATCTCGAAGAGCTGTGGGCCGAGCGGCACGGCGCCGTGGAAGGTCTGGTGAGCTGAGATGCGACGCCGACGGCTTCTGGCGCGGCCGGCGCGTCTTCCTCACCGGCCACACCGGCTTCAAGGGCGGCTGGCTGGCGCTGTGGCTGCAGCGCGCTGGGCGCCGAGGTGCACGGCTTCGCGCTGGCGCCGCCGACCGACGCCGAGCCTGTTCGACGATCGCCGGCGTCGGCGCAGGCATGGCAGTCGACGCATCGGCGACGTCCGCGATGCCGCGGCGCTGCGCGACGCGCATGCGCGCGCGCCGAGCCCGAGATCGTCTTCCACCTGGCGGCGCAGCCGCTGGTGCGGCTGTCCTACGCCGAGCCGGTCGGACACCTATGCCACCAACGTCATGGGCACGGTGCACGTGCTCGAGGCCGTGCGCGCGCACGGCCAGCGTGCGCGCGGTCGTCGATCGTCACCACCGACAAGTGCTACGAGAACCGCGAGTGGGCCTGGGGCTACCGCGAGAACGAGCCGATGGGCGGCCACGATCCCTACAGCAGCAGCAAGGGCTGCGCCGAGCTCGTCACCGCGGCCTACCGCCGCTCGTTCTTCGCGCGAGCGGACGGCGCATGGCGCGTCGCCTCGGCGCGCGCCGGCAACGTGATCGGCGGCGGCGACTGGGCCGCCGACCGGCTGGTCCCCGACATCCTGCGCGCCTTCGAGCGCGGCGAGCCGGTGCGTCATCCGCAACCCGCACGCGATCCGCCCGTGGCAGCACGTGCTCGAGCCGCTGGCGGGCTATCTGCATGCTGGCCGAGCGCCTGTGCGCGACGGCCAGGGCTGCGCCGACGGCTGGAACTTCGGCCCGCGCGACGAGGACGCCCGGCCGGTGCAGTGGATCGTCGAGCGCCTGTGCGCGCGCTGGGGCGACGGCGCCGCGCTGGCAGCTCGACGCCGGCGAGCAGCCGCACGAGGCGCAGCTACCTCAAGCTCGACATCTCCAAGGCCCGCGCAGCGCCTGCGGCTGGCAGCCGCGCTGGAGCCTGGACGAGGCGCTGGACCGCATCGTCGACTGGCACCGCGCCTGGCTGCGCCGGCGACGACATGCGCAGCGCTGCCTGCAGCAGATCGACCGACTACACCGCAGACCGCGCTGCCATGAACGCATCGTCTCGCACATGACACCGCATGCGCACCAAACTGCAGACCGCTGCGCTGCGCAGCAGATCGCCGCACCTGGTCGCAGCAGTACGCCGAGCTGACGCACTCGCGCCGAAGCCGTTCGTGCCCGGCGAGACGCTGGTGCCGCCGTCCGGCAAGGTGTTCGGCGCGCGCGGAGATGCAAGCTGATGGTCGAGGCGTCGCTCGACGGCTGGCTGACCACCGGCCGCTTCAACGCCGCGTTCGAGGCGCGGCTGGCGAAGTACCTCGGCGTCAAGCACCTGATCACCGTCAACTCGGGCTCGTCGGCCAACCTGGTGGCGTTCTCCGCGCTGACCTCGCCGCGCCTCGGCGACCGCGCCATCAAGCCGGGCGACGAGGTCATCAGCGTGGCCGCCGGCTTCCCGACCACGGTCAACCCGATCATCCAGTTCGGCGCGGTGCCGGTGTTCGTCGACGTCGACCTGGCCACGCTACAACATCGACGCCAGCCTGATCGAGGCGGCGATCACGCCGAAGACCAAGGCGATCATGCTGGCCCACACGCTGGGCAACCCGTTCAACCTCGACGTGGTGATCGCGCTGTGCAAGAAGCACGACCTGTGGCTGGTCGAGGACTGCTGCGACGCGCTGGGCGCGACCTACGACGGCCAGCTGGTCGGCACCTTCGGCGACATCGCGACGCTGAGCTTCTACCCGGCGCACCACATCACGATGGGCGAAGGCGGCGCGGTCTTCACCAACAACGCCGAGCTGAAGCTGATCGCCGAGTCGTTCCGCGACTGGGGCCGCGACTGCTAGTGCGCGCCCGGGCAAGGACAACACCTGCGGCAAGCGCTTCGGCTGGCAGCTCGGCGAGCTGCCGGACGGCTACGACCACAAGTACATCTACAGCCACCTCGGCTACAACCTGAAGATCACCGACATGCAGGCCGCCTGCGGGCTGGCGCAGCTGGACCGGCTCGACGGCTTCATCGCCGCGCGCCGCGCCAACTTCGCCTACCTGCACGAGCGGCTGCAGACGCTGCGCCGAGTTCCTGGTCCTGCCGGAGGCGACGCCGAACTCCGACCCGTCGTGGTTCGGCTTCCCGATGATGCTCAAGCCCGAGGCGCGGCGTCAAGCGCGTCGACCTGCTGACCTACCTCGACCAGAACAAGATCGGCACGCGCCTGCTGTTCGCCGGCAACCTGACGCGCCAGCCGTACATGATCGGGCGCAACTACCGCGTCAGCGG